>JADMXW010000010.1 GCA_015548865.1 Serratia marcescens
ATGGCGTCAGCCAGAGCCAGCCCTGTACCACTTTTATAAAAGCCAATACCATAATTTGAGTAGTGTCTAAAAGATGCGCCCTGCAACCAGCGCGCACCGGTTTTATTCGCACCCCGAATGACTAATCCTGTGTCGCTATTACTTGTCGAGCCAGGCAACTGGACGATATCAATACCAACAACGCCAGAGGTATATCCGCTCTGATTAAGAACACCCATCTCTGCTATGGTGCCGTTTTTTGCCCTTCCGCCGCTCTGCAAGATAAGGTTGTAATTAAGCGTCCAAAGCTTACCTTCGGGGTCAACAGTTACCATTTCTGTTGATGCCGGAATCTCATAGCCTGCGGTTGACGCCCAATTATCCCAGCCCGTTATTAATCCGGTATCTTTATCGACACTCTGAATCACGTTCCACTTTTTAGGGGTGGCGTCGGTATAAACGAGCATCCCTTTTACAGCATTATTGAGTATCTCTTGGTTATCAGTATAAAAGCCATTTTCGGTAAAACTCAGAACGGACGAAGGTACTTGATATGGCTCTTCAATTGACGAAACAATATCACCATATGCTCCCACTTTATCGGGTGAGCCATACGATGCGAGCTGAAGGTTATTTGATACCCCTGTTACTTGTGTATTCCAGCCATTGGCCTTTTCATCACCCGCCCGGAAAGATAGAACGGTCGCATTACGGCGCAAGCCAAATAGCTTTTTGGTGAGGCCAAAGTGACCACGATAAAGGGTTTCAACATCCTTTCCCTTAAAAGCGTATAGCGTTGTATCACCGGCGCCATCCCATCCTGCCGGGGTTGAACTCTCCAGGCCAATATCCGCGCGACCTGCTATACGTCTAAGCACTTCTGATACGACGGTTTCCATAAAGCCAGATAACTCAGCACCTGTTGGCTTGGCTAAGTCCTCTCTTAACGCCACTTCACCGACATCAACCCACACGCCATCCGGATTATCCCCGGACCAAATCCCGCCATCCTCTTCCGGCGACTCACCTGCGATGACATGCGGAATATCGAGATTGCCGCGATAGCGATACCAGGAGCCATCGAAGCTCACAATCTGGGTGGGCAATGAGACCTCAAGCCCCACCGCCCACAACCCCAACTGCATCCAGCCCAGGCCATCAAAGGCTGTATCGTATTTTTCTTTCAGCCATTCAGTACGATTCGCCAGGTCAATAAGCGGCTTATTGGCTGTTCCTCGCTCTTTACCTTCTTCATCAATGCGCAACGGCCCACCGGAAACAGGGTCATTACGCTCTAACTGATAGACACCTTCAGCCCATTCGGGCACTTTAGGTAAATTAGACATTACTCAACTCCCCTGGTGCTGTTAATAGGCAAAGTCATGCTCGCCATCAAAATCAATTTCATCGTTATACGTAATCAGCCGGAAATCATCGGGAATAACGATGCGGCCAAATTGCCCCATTTCATCAACGGAGCTGCGGGTTAAATCCGCCAGTAATTCAGCGTCAGTATCCAGACTCGGAAATTCCGTATCTGAATTTAAAAACTCCGCCTCAGATATCGGGTCGAGGGATAAACGATATAACTCGACAAAGATGGCCCGGTTATTATCAGCAAGGTTTATTCCCTCATATCGCAGCATGAGTTCTTTCGTTTTTGACGCGAGTAATGCCAGCGTTTGACCCGCGGAATAATCGTATTCCACCGTAAGGGGCTGGCTGGTGGGTGTGGTTAAAAAATCCAGCGTGCCAAACACCGGATTGACCTTAAAGTCGATGCCAGTGGCCAGCCCTGCAATCAGGACATCACGCACGTTGGTATTTGCCAGGGCAACATGCGACCCGGCCACAATGCCCGCAGGCAGTGTTTCCGTGGCCCAGCTTTGACGGCGTCGTGTCTGAATGGCCTGAAGTACCAGCGCCAGGTTCTCAGCCGACCAGTCATACCATGTCGCCGATAACGTCCCGCTCAACGCGGTCAGATAACGCTGACCGGTCACCAGGCGACCCGCTACACTGGACTGGGTTTTCTTCTCCTCAAACGCCAGCTTCAGCGTCAGGGATGACACGTCACCTATCCAGCGCCAGGACGCCGCATCACCGCCGTAGGGAGCCAGCCAGACGCGCCCCTGTCCGTAGTAATAGTCGTCCGTCATGGCGTGACCTCCTCTGTTGGCTCTGACGGTTCCGGCTCTGGTTCCGGCTCTGGCTCAACGCTTTCAACAAAAGCACCGGCAGGCAGGTTGACCGCAAATGACACCCTCGACGTCAGACCATCACGAGCGGCGATCAGCACCACCTTATGGATGGCGGTTTCAGCCAGTTCTTCATCCGTGCTGTAGGGCAGCGTCAGCATGTTGTCCGTGGTTTCGGTCTGCCAGACAACCTCCTCTGACACCACATCAATGAGTGACAGTTGATAGGTCACACCAGGCTCGGGGCCGATATCGCCATAGGCGGCATCAATCAGGTCATCGGCCTGCAAGACGCGGTCACGGTGCGCCCAGGTCATGACGTAACTGTCAGCCAGCGCGACCGTTTCCGGGTACGGCACGTCGTTGATGCGGATGTTGCCACACAGATAAGGCCGCGCCTGGCGCTGCGACAGCGTCAGCGACATGATTGTCGCCAGCGATTCATCCAGAATTTCACGGCTGGTACGGGTCAGCAATCTGACGCTGACCTCTTCGCCGACCAGATACTCCTGTTCGTCGCTGTAAATCGCATCCTGCGCATACCACAGCACACTGCCCGCCAAGTGACGAACGGGGAAGGTATCACCGCAGGCACGGCCCACGGTCAATGTGCCGGTCGCGGTGTCCACGGCATCAACGCGCAGCAGCTCACTGTCCAGCAGCACCATGCTGCCAACGGCCGGAACGCCATTGGTAAAGCTGACCGATAAGGTTGTCTGCGTCGGGGAAGCGACGGCCCTGAGCGTGTCGGTCACCGTCCATTCCCCCATACGCCGCGTCATCCAGTCACCACCACTGACCCGGCTTTGCAACTGGTAGTTGACCGACGTGGGAGTGGGTGCCCCCGCCATCACCGCTGCAAACCCGGACTCATCGGACAACGCAGCCAGTTCTGTCGGGGTTATTGTTGCAGCCAGCAACACGTAGGGGATTTCGATAAGTGCCTGGCGTGTCACCGGGCGGGCTATCTTATCCGGGGGTGTCCAAAGACTCGGCTGGCCACCGCCACCAAAACTGGTGGACGGCAGGCCGAACACGTCCTGGACAACCGTCAGTGTCAGTGCGCCATTGTCACCTTCTTTGATATCCCCGACCCGCAGCACCATGTCCTCGATATCGCGATCGGGCAGTGAGACACGAAACACGCTGGCAGGAGCCAACACACTGCCGCGCCGGTCGAACTGGATAACCAGACGGGCCAGCCCGGCGGCATTCATGCCCAGGTCGCGTTCGGCAACGCGTTCGGCCAGTTCGGCGGTGGGAATGGCCGGATACTCCGTTGATTTGCTGATGAGCCCGGCGGCCTGAATGGCTCCCAGATTCTGGACGCTGGTTGAGCCGTCTTCATTGGTGACCGGATCGTGCCATTTGACGACGATTTCATTCGGGGCACTGTCAATGGTGGTGTTGTCGTCATCCTGCACGTCGATGATCCCGCTGTCGTAGTCAAACAACGGCAGCTCGCTCACCACATAGTCATCACGGATGAGCTTCAGCGTCAGTCTTCCGGTCTCGACGTCGGCATACTGAGCGGCACCGATATGATCCAGCACCTGCTGCACAAACTCGTCCAGCGTGTCCTGGCGGTTATAGCGAAAGCACAGGCCAAAACCCTCGTCATAAAGCGTGTCAGCCGCTACGGCAAAGCTTGCCTCATTGATTTCGCTGGCCAGGGACAGGCCACGCCCCCAGTCCCGATCGGTGGCGGCCCGCATCAGGATGTGTGCCGGGTTCATGGCATGAATGGTGCGCAGGTTGGCCAGTTGCTCATCGGTAAAGCTGTCGGGGTTATCAAACTCGGCCGCGCTGTTCTCCAGGCGGATAAGTGCCTTCTCCGGGTACCACACCGGGCCATCCCAGCCTTTGAGGACAGAACGCACCCTGTAAGACCAGGGCTTCGGCGTGGCACTGAACGCACTGATAAGCCCGCTGAAGAAGGTGGTCACCATGCCTCGAAAACCGGGGATCAACGTGTCGGCACCCAACAGGTTCTTCACGTTCTCGGACGGCACCTGGTCATCGGTACCCATCGCTATCTCAAATGTGCCCTGGATACCGCCTTCGCCGCCGACGTTCGGCCCGCCAAACAGGTCTGGCTTGTCGATATACAGCGACATGCTTTCGTTCACCTGGCCTTCGGTACCGGCGAAAACGTATTTCTCGTCCGCTGTGATGGCCACCATCTCGTCAACCGGCCCACGCCCCAGCCCGGACTGAACGTCCCAGTAGTATTTGTACCCGACGGTACTTTTGCTGCCGCCCTTGCCGCCGCTACCCATTACACATCCCCCTGCTGGGTTGCTTGTGCTTCGGTCATCCGCGCCTTTTCCACCACAGCCAGCGCCAGCGCATCACCGGTAGCTAGCAAGATATCGGACTCAATGCCGTCCTTTAAGAACGCCTTAAAATCCAGGTTATGACGGATGAACCAGGTTCGGGTGAGTAGAACGCAATGGCCATTAGCCCTGACATGCTGCATCGTGATGATCATGACAATCCCGCCTACATCTTGATCGCGTCATAGCGATAGTTGCCGTACCCCAGCACAAACCAGTCCTCAGTCCAGCAGTCGCCAAAAAAGACACACTGCGGCGTCCCTTCGTCGGGCTGGGGCAAGTCCCAGTCATCCGCCGTGGCCGGGGTGGTGGTGGAGTTGGTTTTCTTTGCCAGTGCCGTACTGACCACGTAAGACGCTACCATCACCGCGAAGTAGTAAAAAATGGTGATGGGCTCGAACGCCTGGGCGACCACATGGCCATCAATGATTACCGGGGAAAACATGGCTCTCTCCTCTTAAAACAGTTTGATGATGCCGAAGGGCGACATGCCTGGCATATGCGGCTGGCCACCATAATTAAGGTGGTTGGCGAACTTGGCATCACAGACCGCGATGGTGCGGTCACAGCCCGGATACAGGGTGATCGCCATTCCGGCGCTCAGCCCCTGCGTACCGCCAAACACACCAATCTGATTACCTTCGTGCAGCTTCAGCCCGCGCCGTTCGGTGACGCCATCAGACGGCCACGCCATAAAGCCACCGGAAAACCAGCCCTCATCAATCCCGGCCGGGAGCGTCACGGTGATGGCCGCACCGTCCAGGGCGTCAATAACAATGCCGGTCACGGCGTAAGCCTCCGGGTTAACCCGGCAGTGATGGTCATACAGCGCGTTCTGACAGCCCCGGCCGAAGGTCAGGCGCAGGCCGTTACGGGTGAAGTCCGAGGCCACACTGGCGGTGATAAGCTTCACGCGGTCAGTGGCTTCGCGCTTGACGTCACTGATACGCCCGAGCCAGATGGCCCGCCATGAAACCGCCATGCCCTGGTCATCGACATGGGCGCGATAAATCCGCACCCGGACAGGCTGCGACGGCGGCACACCACGAAACAACCGGGCAATGATGTTGTCTGCCGGCAGCGTCACATCGAGGTTGTCGCCACTGCCGACCGTCAGGTTATCGAGGGAGATGGCCAGCGGCGTATAGGTGGCGTCATTGACCGTGATGGCGCGATCGGCATCGGTATAGCGGTAGTAGAGCGTTTCACCCCGGACAAAGTCGAACAGCCATACCGGCTGACCGCTGGCCAGTGCGCTTTCGTCATCATTCCAGCTCATCGTCACGGACTCCGATAAAGGTAAGGGACAGTGACGCCACACCGTCGGCATCGGTGGTGTGCTTCCAGGTCAGTTCGTCCTCGTTAAGGCGACTGAGCGTCATAAAGGACAGGGCCAGAATGTCGGTGAGCGACACAGTTACCGCATCGCCTGCCAGCACCAGGCGCTCATAACCGTCATAGGCGGCCATAGCTATAATGCGGCGATATAACCGGGTGCCGTCGGTCAGCAGGATGCACAGGTCGCGACGGCCCGCCGCCGCGCCGTAGTCGCTGAACTGTGTCGGCATCACATCCAGGATGTGGCCGTTCACGCCAGCCACCGGCGTCAGGTCATCCGTGGGATTGACCACCCACAGGGGGCGCTGACGGCCGCGCATATAATAAAGAAGAGAACGCATGGCGGACTGGCGCTCACGCCCCAGTGCCGTCCAGCTCATCGCCTGCACAAAGAACGGGCGCAACGCGGTATCAGTGATATCCGGGATACCGACGTTGTTATCCAGCTCCAGCAACAGGCGGGTGTATTGCCCGGTCACGTCCTCGCTCCAGTCCGGATCGATATCGAGTACCGGATAACCCTGATACACCGGCATCGGGGCGGCAGACTGTGACCAGGCGTTATGGGCGGCAACGCGAAAACGCACGGTGCCACCGGACAATCTTGAGGTGTGGCGCGTCAGTTCCGGCTGCTCAACCAGTACCGCCGGGCGCACCGGGTACACCAGAGTTCCCGCTGCCCAGTCACGGGTCAGTCCTTGTGCCAGATGGATGCCGTCAGCCGTGACGCTCTCGATCGTCACCTGTTCATACTGCGTGAGCCAGCCCAGGCCAGACTTCAGCAGCAGTGGGTCACCAACGATAAAATCACGGCCCGAGGTTGTCACCGGCACAAAGGTGTCTGCGGCACGCAGTGGCGTGGTCAGCAGTGCGACATCCGGGTACACCGGCAGCGCCCACTCGGCACCGCCCGCATGAAACAGGGCGTGCTCGATGGCCTGGCGATCGTTGTCTGCGGGCATGATGGCAAACTCAAACTCGCGGCGCGGAGACAGGCGGCGGGCAATGCGCTGCTCGGCCCCGGTCGGGGATTGCAGAATATCGGTTTTCCAGGCCAGAACTTCGGATACCCCGTCCGTCCAGTCCGGCTCCATCAGCCAGGGAATAAGCGTCATCACTTCACCCCCAGCACCTGGTTAATGGTTTCTTTGTTGGCATTAAAGAAGGAGAACATCGCCCGCTTGCCGCCCACCGAACCGATCCCCTTGCGGATCACATCGCCACTGTCCACCACCAGGGACTGGTGAAGGTGCAGGGCGTTGGCCGCGCTGCGGGAACTGTCATCAGCAGAAGTCTCGGCCACCATCGGATTAACGCGGCTGGGCATGGCCGGAATGGGCGAAACCAGCCCGCCATCGGCAAAGTGACGCACGCGCTGATTGTTCAGTGCATGCAGGAAACCCACCCCCACATGGCGCACCGCAGCGGCCTTCATCACAAACTCCCCGTTAGACAAACGAGCCGGAATGCTGTCGGACGTCGCGGTGCCGGGGCCGGTGATAAGCCCGCCGGTGGCTGCCGCCACCCCCGCAAACCCGGCCACGGACGATGCCCCGGACGAACTGGCTGCTGCACTCATGGCGGTGGCCAGCGCTGTCGCTGCGGTTGTCGCTCCGACAAACCCCGACGTCAGCGCGGTCAGTGACGCAGTCGTGGTGGTGACGCCCGGAGCCAGCAGCCCCAGGGAGGCGGACGCCGTCCCGGCAGCCGCTGATGCGGTACCGAGTGCGGCAGTTAAGCCGGTGGCGGACGCGGCGGTGGCACTGTCGGTTGCGGCACTGGTGGCCGCACCGGCGGCAGACGTCGCTGCACCGGCTGCCGTGCCGCCCATGCCAAACAACCCGCCGATACTGCTGCCCAGGGAAGACAGACCGCTCATGGCTATCGACGCCAGTTGCTGGGAAGCCATCTGCGCCATTGACCGAACCACCGATTGCGCCAGATTCAGCACCGCATCGCTCAGGTTCATGGTACCGGTGGCCAGCCCTTCCAGGCTGCTCTGGATACCGTTCTGCAAGCCGTTACGCAGGGCGTTGGTCAGTTCGTTGGTGGTCGTTTTGAGCTGGGCCACCTGAAGCTGGAGTTGTGCCAGTGCGGCGGCACCGGCTTCACCCAGTGCGCCCGGCATCTTGGCGATTTGTTCCAACTGCGGAAAATACTTTTCAATTTCGCCCGCCGTCTGGCGATGCAACTCAACCAGGCGCTGGCGACCTTCGATTTCGGTGATAAGGCCACTGGTGACCTGCGCCTGGATGCTCTGCTCCTGGGTACTGAGGCGGGTGCGGTAGGTTTTGATTTGCGCCTGGAGTTCTGCCAGATTGGCCTTGGCCTCTTTGAGCGGCAGTATCTGGTCAATCAGGCTGATACCCTGGATGTTGCCGTTGGCTCGCAGCGTGGCAACCAGCTCGTTGTACCACTTCTGCACGTCGGCGGCTTTGGTGGTGATGGCATCATCCATCAGCCGGTTGAGTTCGTCCTGTAGCTTCTTGTTCTGCTCGACGTTCTCGCCTGCGGTGGCCGCTGCATTGGCGGCGTTCGCCCGCGACAACTGCGCCGGGCTCAGGCTCCGACCGGCGATATCCGCTTCACGGCTGGCATAGGTCTCGGTCTTCGGCGCAACAGCCTTTTTCGCCAGGGTCTCAAGGGATTTGATGTAACGGTCATTCTCGGCAGTGGCGGCTTTGGTCGCGCGTTCGGCTTCCCTGATGGCCTTTTGCTGGGCGTCCCACGCATCCAGCCCGGCAGCAATCGAGCGGGCACGCTGCTGCTCTTCCGCGCTGGCATCCTTCAGTGAGCCCTGGGTGATTTCGTACTCGATGCGGGCGGCCTGGGTACCGGCTTTTTTCAGTGCCAGGGACTGGGCCAGTTGGTCGTTATATTGTTTGGCTGCCTGGGCGGTTTTGTTTAACGCGGCGACGTCGATATCCCACTGACCGCCGGAGAAGTTGATGCCGTCTTCGGAGGTTACGCCACGTCCGCGTAATCCTGGATCGTCAGGTGTACCCTCACGAAAAGCCTCAACCGCCCACATTTCCTGGTATTTTTTCTTCAGTGCATCCAGAGAGTCCGCTTCTTTATCCGCCTCTGTAGCGTTTTGGCTCCATGTTTTTTTCATGGAGTCGAAGGCTTTTCTACCAGCTACTTCAGCCTTTGTTTTTTCTGCGGTAGCATCTGCAACCGCATTAATCGCAGCCTCTTGCTGCTCTAACAGAGCCAGCTCTTCTTTATCAGCACTAACCAGACGCTGATAAGATTCTCCCCTTGAGGCGATCTCAACATCATTTCCAGCATTCGCTAGCCTGGTACGCAACTCCAGTATTCTCTTGGCTCGAGTTTCAGCATCTGAATCAAGTCCCAATGCGCTTGATGCCCCTCCCTTGGCGCGATCAATCGCTTCACCCATGCTGTCTTTAACATTTTTCCATGCACGGGCAACCCAGTTGAGGTTTTGTTCAAGCTGCACCAGCCGTTCATTCGCCACCCGATTAAAGGTATCGGATGCCAATTCAATGGCTTCTTCAGTGCGGCCTTGCGCCTCAAGAGCCTGGATGCGCATATAGGTAGCCGAATCCAGCCAGTGGTACTTGTCATTGGTGGTCGTGGCCCAGTCACTCACGCCATCCGTCATCTTCACAAACTCACTGACCACCTGATCGGCAGACTGCCCGGTCAGTTGCGCCATGGATGATGCGGCTTGTGAGACGCTTTCGATGGTGTCGGCGGTGAACTTGCCGCTACTGACCAGGCCGTTGAGGATATCGCGCACCTGGCCGTAGTTGCTGTGGAGTGCGCCGCCGCTCTTGGCCATCACTTCCAGTTGACCGGCGGTGACACCGGCATACTCACCGGTCTGGGCAATGGAGCGATTGAAGGCGTCCTGGTCGTTCATAATGCTGGCGACCGTCGCGGCCAGCGCCACCAGAACGGCCACCGTACCCCCGATAGCCAGGGTCGCACCACTGAACAGGCTGGGCAGTTTCCCGGTGTTGGCCCCCAGCGTCAGCATGCTGTTACCTGCCCGCGCAAAATCGCCACGGGTGATCTGGCCAATCAGCTCAATCATCTCCAGGCGGGCGGTCTTGGTGTTCAGCGCCAGCACACCGGCATTGTCGGACAGCGCCCCCAGCGTCTCGCGCTGCGCGGTAATTTTGCCGAGGAAGCTGCTGTAATCGGCATCATCCAGTAACCCGGCGTTACGGGACTGGGTGAGTTTCGATTCCATGTCATCGAGCTTGCTCAACCCCTTGAGGGTGGGGTCAATACCGGACAGCAGGTTGTCCAGCCCGGCACGCAGTTTATCGACTTCCTTCTTGTGCTTTTCTGCCGCTGCGGCGGCAGCTTCCTGCGCCTGGTTTGCCCGCTGCTGCTCCTGGTACCAGCGCTGGCCACGGTTCATGGCATCGGTCTGGGCGGCGGCAACGTCCTTCCAGCTACGGGCGGCACGGGCGTTGCTGTCGGTGGCCGCATCGCCGGTGTTCTTCAGCTCCCCGGACAAGTCCTGAAGCTCTTTCTGCGCCGTCTTTAAATCAGCGGTGATGCGCAGAGCAATGTTCATATCCGAATTGTTGCCAGCCATGCTTGACTCCACGCGGTTATTGGGCTGCGCGACTATCTGCCGCCGCGCAGGGTTTTAATCAGTTTGTTGGCGGCTTTCCCGCCGCCAAAGGCCGTTGCCACATCCTGCACCCGGTCAGCACGCGCCTCGTTGTTCATGACGAGCGCTTCCCGGTAATACAACATCAGTTGCCGGTAGGTGTAATGTCCGAGCCGGTCTGGGTCGTGTCCGGCGGCGATGAGGGTGGCGAAGAGCCGGGCGAAGCCGACGCTGCCTCTTGGCTTGCGCTGAGTGCCGCCAGCTCGTGGGTGAGCCTTCTCCTGGCCGCGTTGATAAAAAAATGGGCGTTCACGCTCCACCACCAGTCCATCAGTTCGGCCCCGGCGGTACCCGATAACTGGCTGACCCATTGCGCATCACGATCCACCGCCCAGGCCATCAGCGTGGGCAATGAATGGGCGTGACTTGCCAGCACCCGCATCACGGTACTCACATCAACAGAGGGCGACGTGACCATGCCTGCCAGGGAGACAATCAGCGGCTCCAGATGGTCATGCAGCATCAGGGTGTCGAACAGGGTGTACTCACGCACCGTCAGTTGCTCACCGGCGATGATGATGACGCGCTGGGGCAACAGCGCGTCCAGTTCGGAGACATCCGCTCCGGCCTGCGGGGTGACTTTGCTGGCCATCACGCGCTCGCCTTCTGCATGTAGGAGCCGAAATACCCCAGTTCGTCATCGTTGGTCTGCGTCATGTCAGCCAGCACGGTGCCGGTGAGCGGCAGTTCGCCATACCCTTCGTTGTGCAGCAGCGCCAGGCTGGAGACCGGCGCAAACTTGACGCGGTAGAGCTGAACCACCACCCGCTCATCGTTTTCGGTGTTGATGCCATCCAGCAGCAGCCAGCGCTCGGGCGGGGTACTGGTGAACAGCCCCAGCTTCTCGGTCTCGGCGTAGCTGTAGGCCACCGTGGCGGTGAGTGCTGCGGCCGTCAGCAGTTCGATAATGCCTGCCGTCGCCGACTCCACCCGGTAGTCCGTACCGGCCACCAGGGGATCATCTCCCCCGTCCACACTCAGCACCACGTTGCTGACGAACGGGTGGTCGAGACGAATACGATCGCCGATGACCACATCGTCCGGCAGCGCTTCAGCAGTGACGGTTCCGGCTTCCACGTTAACCACCTTGCCGTACAGTGCCAGCGCCAGGTTCTCCAGCGTCCAGTCCTTCAGGGTCAGGGTCAGCGTGCCGGTTTTGCCCAGTGACAACTCACCGATTTGCAGACGCTGCCCGGTGTAGGACTCGTTTTGTGTGGCGGTCTCGGTCTCCAGCGCCACTTCGCAGGCATCTGCCTGGCCGACAAAGCGCATTGCGCCCGGCTTGGCTCCCGTGCCGCTCAGAACGCGCTTGGCCAGATTGACCGGCCCCTGCAAGCTCATTAATGACATGTTCATTCTCCAGGAATAGTCGTATCCGCTTGGGCAGACACGTCGGTTTCAACATCAGAGGCCACCGACGTCAGCGCCTCGTCGCGTTTTTTGTTACTGCCTTTCACGGCCGCTGCCACCGAAAGCCCGATAAGCCACTGGGCGATAACCGGCGAAACCGTCAGTTTCTCGCCCGCTTCATACCATCGGCCCGCATGCTTGTGGCGGCGCAGCAACGTCACGTCAGCCATGTCCCCCTCCGATAAAATGCTGAATGCTGTAGGTGTCCATCCAGGCCAGCACCCCGTTCTGAAATCCCAGGGTTTCGCCGCCTGTCCACTTGATGGGGCGACCACCGCGCAGCCCCTCAATCGTCCAGCCAATCAGGGCGTCACGGATGCCCCCGGCGACGGGTTGTAACGCCAGACGGGCATTGTCAATACTGGTGACCACACTCGATTCCGCCCGTACCACCGAGACCACCCCGAACACCGCCGTGACCGACTGGCGGGCATTGGCCGGGGTGTCATTGGGCATCTCGCGCCCCAGCAGTACGTAAGCCGACGGCGTGGTGGCATTGACCAGGTCGGTAAGCTTGCTGTACTCCGCCATGCTGCCGACCTGGCGCAACAACTTATCCGCACCCACAAAGGACGCCAGGCGCGTGATGATGGGGGAAACGTCAAACGGTGCGCTGCTCACGGTCTCCTCCTATTTGCCAAAATGCCGCAGGGTGTGCATATCGAACGTCCGCCCCGGCCCGGTGACCTGCGGTGCGCCACCGCCTACCGGGAGCGGATCTTCAATCCCCAGCGAGTACTTGCCGTCGGCAATCTTTTGCAGGTACATCAGTGCATCCTTGTAATCGCGCACTACCGGGTCGGTAGCTGCATCCCCCACCCGGTTGCGGTTGAGCTGGTAGCGCACGATTGCCCGCGCCCAGACCGTCAACTGCGGGGGCAACTGTGCCAGCGGCAGCCTGTGGCCGCGCTGGCGCAGGTAGCCGTCAATCAGCGCCTGGGTATCCGCAATGGCATCATCCATGCGACTGAGTGTGAGGTTGGCCTGAACCAGCTCATCCGCCGTCCAGGGTGACGTGTCGTCACCGCTGATGATGGCGGCAAGCAATGCCGCCGGGGCGGGCACTTCGTTGTTCTGGGCCGTCACCTGAACCAGTTCGGCACAGCCCGGCCGCTCTGCCAGATTGGCCGCTGTGATGTACCACGCTGTGTTCATGGGTCACCTCAGAACGCGGAGGGTTTGGCGACCGCGCGTGTCGCGGCCATAAACCCTTGTTGAAGATGCTCGCGGGCAATACGCAGCCAGGTCGGATCAACTGCCGGACTGTCTGCCATGCCCTCGATGTAGTCGCCCACGATGGTGCGCAGGTCGATAAGCTCCTCCATCACCGCCAGCTCGGCATCCGAGAGCTGACGGTGAGAGGGTTGCGCGTTAATCAGCGCCATGTGATTACGCTGCCACCGCGTTCTGGAAGAAGTAGCCGACGTCTTTGGCCACCACCAGTTCTTTCACGGACTCACCCACGCGAACGCGCTGACCACCCCGCAATCCCATATCCGGGTCAGGGATAGTGCCGGAAACACGGTTGCCAAACTGCGCCGTCATGCCCCATGTGATCCCGCCACGGGTGGTGGCCAGCTTGTTGCGGTAGATAAAGGCAGCATGTCCACCCCAGGCACGCTCCAGTTGCGCCTGCTTGCCCGGCTTGGCGGTGTTGACCCAGCCTGAACCGACATAGATATCTTCCAGCTCCAGCAGGTCTTTGAGGAACGCCAGCGGCACCATGCCGTCTGAGCCGGTGTTGCCGTTGTAGGCGCGTACCACGGACGGATGGCGGCGCAGCGCGGTCGCGGTGGCACGTCCCCAGATTGCGATGTTCGGGCGCATGATGAGCGAGTCGAGCGCATCGGTAATGGCATTGATGGGCATGCTGTCCGGATCGCTCCACTGGTCATTACCCGTCAGGATAACGCGGTTGCCCGCGTTGTAGTTGGCGGCACCAAACACCAGTTTGGCAGCACGGACTTCGCGATCAAGCAGGATCAGGTCGGTGGTCGCCTCAGTCGCATGCCCCAGTGGATCGTAGTTTTTCGGGGCGTTGTTGATGTCGTCCTGCGGTACCGGCGAATCCAGCCCGTAATCGTTGGTTGAGTCGGTTTCTTCACTGGCCGGAAATTCCACCTGGTTCGGCTGTGACTTGCGTCCTACCAGGGTACTCGGCGCCGTGAAACGTTCAGAAATATCGTACTTCCACCATTTGAAAGCACTGACGCCCACCGGCACACGCGGCAGCACATCATCAGCAATCAGTACTGCATTGCGGTACGCGATTGTGATGGCGGTCAGCGCGGGGTCGAGGGGAAAGGGAAATTGACCAGACATTGTGATGTTCTCCAGTAATCAATAAGGGCCGGAGCTCATCCCGGCTATGAAGCGGTTTATGCTGCTGCGTGGCGGGATTAACCGCCCGCCACTGCGGGAAGTTGCCCCGGCGCAATCCACACCGAGCCGATCTCTTCTGCGGCACCGGCCACCTCGGCATAACCGATGAAGAAGTCGCCCGCCCCGGCAGGAACGGCGGCACCAGTGGCATCAGATGTCAGTGGATCGCCGACAGCCACATCGTCGCCATAAACCACCAGAGCCAGGCCGGAGCGGATCACATCCACATGGTCAATGAACTCGGCGCCCACATCGGTTGTCACCCCAATCAGCAACGCGGAGCCATCCACAGCCAGCGCCGCCAGCCCATCGCTGGCACCGTGCACCACCAGGCGACGTTTAACGAGCGCCCCTGAAGCACGAAACGCAGTGATCAGTCCTGGAATATTCACTTGGCACCCCCTTTGACGTGGCGAACGGCATCCGTGGCAGAGACATTGCGCCCCAGTTTTTTCTGCTCGTCCTGGTAGACCTGCGCTGCTGTGGCCACCGCTTCGGCATCGGCGAAATCCACCGGGGCGCTACCTGTGCCGGGTGACTTCTCAGCAAAGTCCAGCACATTGGGTTTCTCTTCCAGCAGCTTGCGCAGCAGGGTTTCGGGTTTCTCGCTGATCGTGGCCGTACCATCAGCAAACGAAATCGGTTCGTGGTTAAGACCGACCAGCACCTCAACCAGCGTGGATTTGTGGCGCGGCAGGATCTTGCCGTTTTTCACCAGACCATCCGCAAACGAGGTGATATCGTCGCGACGCTGTTTCTCTTCTTTTTCCGCGTTGGCCTTCTCCTGGGCGTTGAGTTTGTCCTCGCGCTCCCTGAGTGCCTTTTCGCGCTTGTCCAGGTCGTCCTCATTGGTCGGCGGAGTTTGTGTGCCCGGGTTCTTTTCCTTAAGTGCCAGGGCGGCTTCGCGCTCGGCCAGCGCTTTTTCTCGCGCGGCCAACGCCTTTTCTTTTTCATCCACGATGTGCTCCTCGGCATACGCCAGTGGGGGAATAACAGAGTTGTCCGACCGGGTGCCCATCTCTTCGATAGATTTGATGCGCCACTGCGGCAGGATTTGTTCGGCACGCTCGGTGCCTTCTTTTTCGATGAGGTAATCGCGCAATCCGCGCAGCACGTCGGCGAGGTTCTCGGCCTCCCATTCGGTGGCGAACTCCAGCGGCGCGTTCCCGTCCCCGGTCTCGGCAAATTGCACATCCGGTAACCCTTTTATTGCCGGTGGAATGGCACCGAGAAAGCCGACGTGGCGGGGGTAAAAATGGCCGGGCTTGGGATTACCCGGAGAGTCGGGCAGATAAATGGAGAGCGAGCGTTTTTTATAAAGCCCGCCATTGAAGGCTTCGGCAAAGGCGGGGACAACCTGCTTGGGCTCGGCATACACCAGCCCGTCTCGCACCTCAAGACGTTCCACCCAGCCGTAGGCCGGTGCGGTCAGGCTGGGATGCCCCACCACAAAGGGCGCTTCGGATAATGTCGGGTCATAGCTGGTCGCCAGATCAATGCAGTCATCCAGCGTGAAGGTGACATTGCGCCCGTCCATCGCGGTATGCGTACCAGGGCGAAACACGGGTAAGGTGGCAGTGGATTGAGGCATTTCATCGTCGTCCGCAATTCAATAATGCAGCGATGATGACGCACAGGGGCCTGGGGGTAATCTGCCCCCGGACAGATAATTTATCGTGGGCGGACTGCGGATGCGGTGAAGGAGGCGCGAGGGATACGCCCGAGAGCGTTATTAAAAGCTATTATAATAATGCCCGGCCACCAAAACGGGGCCATCATGCCACCAAAACGTCTTAAACGCGCGTAGCGGCGCTCAGGCGTTTATCACCGGATCAGACTTTCGATGTGCTGACGGGCCACTTCCAGCAACCATTCGCGCTCGGCAACGGACACCCCCAGCCAGGGACGGGCCGGAATAACCACCTGTTTGACCAGATGGCCACCGATATTCAGCGCACCGGCGGTTTTGGGCTTGATGGTGCCGCCGAACTGGTGGATGGCACCGTAAATCACGTTGGTACCAAACAGCAGTTCCCCGGCACGAATTTGCCAGTGCAGCGAATTGCGCAGATACCCGTCCAGCGTCAGCACCTTGTCCGCGTTCTTTTGCTTCTGCGCCTGGTACCAGGGCTGCAACGGTGCCCAGGGATCGCCCTGGGGGGATATCTGATCACGAAAGCGCTGGGCGTGAATATCCAGCAGCTCTTCGCCCAGTTCACCCAGCAACGGAGCCGGATCGCGCATGGCCCCGGCAGCACGGGTCAGCGCCCCGAGCGCGGACTGCGCATCAAAATCAATCGTGATAGTCGTGCCTGCCATCGTTTACTCCTGTCGCTGGTAAACCCGCTGCCCGCTGCGCAGGGCATTCAGCAGCGCCTCGTCTTCGGCTCCCAGCACCTGAGCCGTCCAGCCGGTGGCGCTGGTATCGTAGGCGATGGTGACCGGTGCGCTTTCCCCTTCGAGACTGAACCGGGCGATATAACTGCGGCGCACGATGGCCGCTTTCACGGCGGTGGCCCATTCCATGCGCGTCCAGATCTCATCCGGTTGCCGAATGGCATCGGCCAGGAGCAACAGATAGCGCCCCAGCCCCTGCCGGGGCAGCGTCAGTTCACCCGTGACCGCATCGGTAAACAGGGGCTGACCGATAACCAGTGGCGTGTCGGTCACATCGCGGAACACCGCAGGCGTGGTCGGGGTGGCCCCGAACGTCTCCAGGAACTGACTGACCGCCTCGGAAAGTGGGGTGCCCGCAGGCTGACGACGGCCGCTGTCGGCACGCTGTGGCGGTGGCAACACGTCGTCCGGTTGTGTCGGGCGAGACGGCGGCGTGGCATCCGGTGGTGTGCTTTGCGGCGGTGGCACCTGCCCGTCGAGGCGTGAGCGCCCCGGAATGTGCTCGAAAGACGGATCGATGCCCTGGGGCACACTGACCACGCGCGGGCCGCCCGGACTGCGCTGCCCGATCACCTTGTCCTCAAAGACAATCGCCGGGGCCGTGTCCGGGCCGGATTTGCCGTTACGGCGCATCCAGGCTTGTGAGCGCCCCCGGACGGTACACTGACACCCCCAGCCGTTGGGCGGGAAATAGTAGGCCCACCAGGGATCGTCCCAACGCAACACCATGCCGTTCCAGCCCACATGGACAAGACGCGGATGTTCGACCGCATCATCGTGGAGGTACTCCCAGAACGGCATGCTTTCACGCAGTGACATCAGTTGCTGATAGCGACCTGCCTGGTAGCTGCTGCGCAGGTTGGTGTCGTAAATCACCCGCGTTCGCCAGCCAAAACCACCGTTATAGCTCCAGCCGTACTTCTCCACGATGGTGGCAAATTCCTGGCGAAACGTCTCCAGGGGGGTGCCGTCGTTAATGGCCGACTCCACTGCGCGACGCAAATCAGCCAGCAGATCATCACGGTTGGCTCCGGCCACCACGAACGCATAATCATGCTCGGCGTTGTAAATGTCCGTCCAGCCTTCGGTGGGCAGGTTGAGCTTACGGCGAAAGAATTCGATTTGCTCCCGGAACGGCAGCGAACCGTAGCTGGTGTCAGTCGTCGCCATCGTCTGCCTCCTCCACGATATCACTGCGCCCAGCCAGGTGCGCGGCCGACAGCGCCTGCGACAGCGCGGCGGCGTAATCGTCGAGTGACATATTCGGTATCAGCGTCACCAGTTCGTCGCGCAGCTGCTCGAGGGACTCCACCCGGTCAACCAGCTCACGGATTTTATCTATCCAGGCCTCGGTCGCCGGTTGCAGTTCGGTATTCAGGCGCGTGGCCATGCGTTCGGCAACCCCGGCATTGGCCTCCTGCTCGGCGAACTGGGCCACCGGGCTGGCGGCGGGTGCCGGAGTGGGTACGGGCTCCCAGTCCCCGCCATAGGTGTCCGTCACCGTGGCCAGAGTCGGCCTGAAGCCAGTAGATTCCACAATATTCTTGTCACGCTCAGCGCGTGATTTGAGATCTTCTGGCTCATCAAAGATACGGGAAACCAGTGGTACGGCAGCACCAGGGAAGTTCAGCTCCGTCCACCATCGGGCGGGGCCACGGTTCCAGGACTCGCAAATCAGGTCAGCATCCGATTTGGCAATGGAGTTCAAAATAGCCGATTGCAATGATTCATCACCACCGATGCCCTTGGACTGACCGCCGGAACTGGATATCTGCCCGACCACCACACGCCGGATAGCCTCATTCATGGCGTTATACAATGACTGGTAATCTGCTGCCCCGGAACGGCCAGCGGCCAGCAGCTCAATAGCCATTCCCTCCGGCATAATCACGCCGGTATCGGTGGCCAGTGCGCGGGTCAGCGCCAGCAGGTCGCGTTTTTGCTCTTGTGTCGCACCCTGGGGATACTTTCCGGCCACGGTCGGCATGCCGAATTTATCCAGGAAGATCATCCAGAACTTGACGCCGTTACGTTTGAAGAACACCGGCCAGTACAACCAGTGCGCCAGCCCCAGACCATAGGGTTCATCGTCATGATCTGCCCCTACCGAGTAGTGCCAGAAATAAGGCGACGGGCACTCGACACCTTCGGTCATGTTGTGCGGGGCCAGCAAGCGCAGCTCACCTTTAGGCGTGAAGCGAAAGCGACGGCGATCGCGCACCTTGACGTCCTCTATCCACAGCAGGTTATCTCTGACGCCGTAAATCAGTTCTGAGACCGCATAGCCGTAAAACACCCCGTAATGCATCAGGCGCGTCACCCGGTCAAACCCGATGGACTCAATCTGCTGGCGCATGGCGTCTGCGGCCTCGATATCGATCGGCTGTTCGCCCCCCGCATCCACCTGTATCTCGCGGGAGACCACAGCATCCTGGCGTTGCGTCAGCGCAGACTTCACTTCATCGTCGGTCAGTACCTCGCGGTAGATCTGCAAATCCTGTGAGCCGCGATGGCGCAGAACGCTGTCATCCGAGAGGGCCAGCGCCCCCAGCCACGGGCGGGTGATATCATTGCCGTCACCGGTTGAAGCAATCTCCTGGCCTAATACCGGCTGTCTGACCTTGCCCGTTCTACGCCGTTTTGCGCTCATATAAATCCTCCAAAATCATTCATGCCGCGCACCGTGCCAAAGCCGGTATCCGTTAGCTCACCACCCTGCGGGCTGGCTCCATACCCATTGATATGCTGGTGAATACTTCGTGCCCCCGCTGACTGAAACTCGATTTGCGATGACAGGTTGAGGGCGGCGTAGTTCGCCAGGCATCCGGCAATGGCCACGTCACCGTGGCGTACCAGTTCGGGGTCTTTGAGGTCTTTACGCTCAAGGCGGGCCACCATCGGTACGCCGTCGATGTTCTCTACCGTGCGCAAGTCCTGCGCCGTGTTCTCGTCGCGCGGCAACAAAATCATTGAATCTTCAAACAGCCCCGTGAACTTGGGCATCCACAGACCGTACCACTGGCGATTCAGGGTGATTTCAGCGATACGCGGGCGACCGTAGCGGTCGGCGGTGTACTCGGCCAGCACCATGCCGGGGCCGGTGGCGTCAATCGCGCCGCCCGACTGGCGGGGCAGATGGTCGATAAACCAGAATAAAATCTGCTGTTGCAGCGCTGACGGCACGTTGTTCAGCTCAAGCAGGAACGGTACATCGCGCAGCAGGTTAGGCTGGATAGCCATCGGCATTAACGCCGAGAAGTGGCGGTGACGGGCAAAGTCCATACCGAATACATGACGGCATTCCGGGTTCAGCGTTTCCTCCATCACCGGACGCAGTGTGCGATCCAGCCACTCATCCCCCCAGCTTTGCCGCTCCAGTTCGCTCATGTTGATAAAGTCATCATCCAGCACCAGGCGTACCACCGGGCGCTCTTCAGGCATGGCGCGTTCAATCCACACACCGGGGATACACACCCCATTGCCGTCACGCGGAATGGCATCCAGCTCTTCACGCATCGCCGCCTTACGCGGGCCGTAGCCATTGCGGATACCTTCGTACCAGACTTTTTTCCCCTCGACCGTGGCCTCTTTTCCTGCCATCGCACATACGCGCTCATACAGGCCATTAGCCACTGCATCATCGAACGTCACCGTAAACACGGCAGCGTTTGCGCCATAGCGGCCTTCCTCAATGTCGTTACAGAACTGGTTAAAGGGGTTGTTTTTACCGTTGTGCGAACTGATAACGACAATGCGGCCACCCCAGATAAGCAAGGCGGTTGCCGCATCCAGCACACCCTGCACGTCAGGGTGGAAGGCGGCTTCATCAATGATCACAACCCCTTGCAGACCACGGATATTAGCCGGGCGGGAAGAGAGCGCCGCCACCTGCATGCCACTGGCGAACCGCACGCGATAGGCGGTGATTTGTCGGGTATTGCCCTCGTTGTCCTGGTCTTCAAACAGGAACTCTTCGATGCTGGACACCGCCGTGGCCTGCTGCTGGGCGATGACGCGGGCAAACTTGGCCACGTAGCCGATAAACTCCAGCCCTTTCTCTTTGGTGTCACCGATGTAGTAAACGTTGCTGCCGCCCGCCGACTTGCGGGCACCGGCTATCAGGGTGGAATTAAGCCCCCAGGCATAGGTAATGCCGGTTCGGCGTCCTTTGGGGATGGCGAGAATGGCCACATCCAGCTTCAGGCACTCGGCCTGGTGCGCCATCAGTACCCCCTCAGCCAGCGGGTTAAAGTCAGAAGGAATATCCCTGGCTCGCGGGGGCAGTTCGTCCCATTCGACGACGCGCACGGTGGAGGCAAGGGGTTTCATGCCCTGTGGCTGGCTCATCACTTGATCCCCAGCACTTTCTCACGCCAGAACTGCACCTGGTCTTCGCTCATGCCCTGGGCACTGGCGACCTGATCGAGGTTTTCCTGTTGCTCTTGCAGCAGGCGTTCACGGGCTGTGCGTTCGATTTCCTTGCGCTCATCCAGAGAGGCTTTACGGGCCTGAAGCACGTCTTTTGCCGCGCGGGCCAGATGGCGAACAGTATCGATATCGGGCTCTTCTTCCTCATTGGCCCTGAAGGTGGCGTGTGTCGTCAACGAGGTAACAGCCTGTACCATCAATGCACCGGCTTTCTCGTCGGGGTTCTCACCCAGTTCACTCACCAGCAGCCGGGCCATCTGGTCTTGCTGACGCATGCGGCTGACTATCTGCTCAAATGACTGCTTGTAGCGGCCCAATGCACTGCGTGAGGGGGTCTCTTCAGCATCAGGGAAGCGCTGACGAATATCGGCGATCAGCTCATCCAGCGTCAGTGCATCTTCTCGCAACCGGCGCTCAATGTGGGAACGGACATCGGGCGGCAACTTATGGATAGTGGATTTGCGGCCCATATCAGCCCCCTGCGCCAGGACGTTTCACACCAGGGATAATGGCGCGACCAGCAGCAGCGTCTGCACCGCGTTCGGTCAGTCTGGCGACCAGCACAGTCTCGATATCTTCGACAGTAACCAGCCCTTGTTCTTCGAGCCAGCGCAGCTCAGATTTAACCTGGTCACGGCTGGGTGCATGGCCATAGCGCGTTAACGCGGAATACACCACCGAACTGTTGCTGCTGTAGCTGGGCATTTCAGCGAGAAAGCGCAGGATAACCAGCCGCTGATCTTCGCGTAAGAAAGTGGCAAAATCGCTCACAGAGTCCCCCTTTATTTGGTCTTTAGCAGGTATTCGTTAATGGTCTCGGTACGACGAGAGATTGCCGTAATTTGCTCACCCAGTCCTTTTAACCCGGCCTCTGTGCGACTCAGGTTACTGATGAGCTCGGTTATCTGCGCCTGCGTCGGCACCTGCTTCACCTGCGCTTCCAGCGTGGTGATGCGGGTGCGCAACTCCAGCAACTCCTGCTGACTGGCCGACTGACGGCCAATGAGCCAGGTGTAGATCCCCACCACGGCCATCACGACCCATTGCAGAAACTGCCAGTTAAAACTCAGTTCATTTATCCCCACAGTCGCCTCCCTGGGCACATCGGATAACGTCGATCAACTGACCGGCACAGAGCCCGTACTGGTCATATAACTGCTTTTGTGCGATGGCCAGGTCATCCATGCTGTTACTGGCCGCTGCCACCGGGCGCTCGCACGGCACCGCCAGACGCGCCGGTAAGACCGGTTGTGGCTGCACTTGCTGCACGCTCACGGGCGGCGGCGATCTGTTGCATGACGTCAGCATCAAACACGCAAGTAACGCGACTGACAGCGGTTTTTTTAAGTGCAGCACGGATGGCCTCCGTTGATTGTTCGTCCGCAGTCTGGCGGGCATTGATTTGTTGTGACAGGCGCTCACTGGCGAGATTGGCGTTGGCGGTGAGTTCGCGGGCACCGGCGATAAAGTCATTCAGGGCACCAGCGGCCTGCTGAGTTTCAGCGCGTGATTGCTCCAATTGGGCTGCACTGCGTCCCTCGCGTTTCCCTGCGTCATAGCAAGCTAATGCGACAGCTGTGGCCATGACATAGGGCCACAATCCAGACCACAGATTGGCGATCACTTGTTTAAAGCTCATCACACACCCCCAGACCCCAGCCCGCGTCTACATACTGCGGTTGCCAGCGATGAATAATGCGGTCGGGATAGCCCCGATTCTCACGGAAGTTGGCGGGTGTTCGGCCCGCATTGACGGTCTCTGTGTGCCCCCAGTAGCGCGTCGTGTCCAGACCGCGCAACCCGGCCAGCTTGCGGTCTCGCTGCACCCAACCCAGGCCACCGTTGTAGGCCGACAGCGTAAAGGCCATCCGGTCACAATCGCTGGCCGTGGCCGGAATACGCTGCCAGTTCCAGCGGTTGTACTGCACCAGCGCACGCATAGCCCATGACGGGTTATACGGCTGGTTGGCTCCCAGTTCGGCGGGGTAGATATCGGCAATCCATGAGGATGTGGCTGGCATAAACTGCGCCAGCCCCTGAGCACCAACGGGCGATCGGGCGTTGGTTTTCCACTGTGATTCCTGATGGATTTGACCGGCGAACGTAGCCACCGGTGCATCAATACCCCAGATGGCGCGGCTGTTGCGTGTCAGCTCGCGCTGATACTGCTGTGCGTCTCGCGGGATGTCTGCTGCTGTGGCCTGGGAGAAAAATCCGCCACACCAGAGCAACCAGGCGTAAAGCAACACTCCAAACAATCGTGCCCACAGCGAATACTTAGTATTCATGGGTTCACCATGCTTTATCAGCGTAATCCCCAGCCCCAATGAGGACAGGACAATCCAGGTGATTTGTGGCCAGTTCATCGTCATAACCCCATCGTCACGCCCAACACCACCGCCAGCACAATCACCGCCCGTCGCAGCAGAACGGCAGCGAACACCAACTCATAACCGGTGGCGATGGGGTACTCGGGTTCGTTTCGTCCTCCGGTACCAGGCAAAGGCTTGCCAATGGTTTTTTTCCAGTCATCAATCAGATAACCGCCGGGGCTGGCGTAGGGAAACAAAGTCCGATCGAGGTGATAGCCCAATACGACAGCAATGGAGACCAGCGACAGCTTGTAGATGGTAACGCTGAGTTGAGCTGGTGAAACCAATGCAATAACAACCAGCAAGACAATGGCAAGAATGATCCAGTTACGCAGCCGCTGGGGAAAGACTTTATGAATGAGTGACATGATGAGGTTCCCTGGTGTTGAAAGAAAAAACAACGAGCAGGGACATTGTGGGCGGGTGCGGGCGGGATGTAATTGGCCCTCGGGCAGATTATTCAGTCAGCGGGTGTGGTCAGAATGGCCTTGGAATGAGCAACCCATCTGGTGATGAAGCACCAGATGGGCCATCAGCTAACTTGCATCAGAGCTCAGGGAAGTTGGCTTTTATAATTTTTGCAGCATAGATTGAATCATCAGCAGTTCTTTGTTTAGCATTAATGATCAACTCAACGGGCTTTTTCTGCCACTCGCCTCGTTGCAGCGCCTGTTTGTATGCCCTGTCCAATGTTTCATCTTGTACAATGGCAATAAACTCGTCGCCATTGGCTCGACTTTTGACCTTGACTTTGAAGCCATCAGGATCAGTGGAGTCCACACTGAGTATTCGATATAACCCATCAAGACGGATATCTATCACAGGCTTCCTGGCATTTCTAGCCAGTTCTTCAGCCTGTCGACCAGTGAGTTGAATATCCTGAATTTCGATACTATCTGCTGTTGATGCTCGCTTCAATAATTCAGCCTGTGTATTCTGCGCCAACTCATTGATGGTATGCACTCTGGGGTTCTCAGCGGCGAGACTTGCAATTATCCGTGCTCTCTCTGTTTCCTGCTCTTGAGCGAAACGCATGTTATCCAGAAGGGCTTTTTGTTCCTCGCTTTTAATTTCCTCAGAACGGATATCTTTTCTTGTTTGTAGGCGATTCTTGTACGCAGAGTTACCAAAGTACAGCAGAGCAAAGCAGATGATAGCTATAAGTGTTTGCGTGCCGTCCATTTTTCCAATCAAGTCCCCGCACAATTTTTCAAGCATCTCCTGGAAATCAATGGTGAAAATTGAGCTGCCTGGCCCAACTTTTACCACAATCTCCAGCATTTCACGCTCTGATTTGGTTAATCTAACCGCATTGGGAGAGCCATAAGTTGCTGTAGCGTAAGCCCGATAAATACCCGCCTGCAACTCTATGAACGCTTTCATCACGGTTGGGGTTATTGTTGACTCAAACTGCTCTCCTTTCAAGCGAACATATAGACTCGGCCAGCCATCAAATTCTATATCCAGCTTTTCGCCACCAATATCTTTAGATGTAATCCTTTGCAGTAAAGCATAGGCATCATCTTCATTACGGATAACAAATTCCGCCATGCTATTGATTCCTTATTCTTATGCGACATAGACAGAGAACTGCCTTGCTATTAATAGTTTTCTATACTGATGCACCTTAGCGGGGCGTGTTACCCATCTTTTCTTTAATCTTGCGGGCTTTTTCTTCCTTTGTACTTCCTCATCAAGGCCAGCTTTGGGCTGGCTTCAGTTGCTAAAATTACCTAATCCCCGGAGGAATGAATTTCACAACTTTATTATTCTTTGTATCGATAACACAGGTGGCAGAAACACCAACTGGAGCGCTGTGCAGGAAATACCTTTCAGCTCATAGCTAACCACGGTGAGTATTTAACGCATAACTTACTAAATTGCTCAGACTCGTCGTCATTGAACATTGAAGCAAGCTCATCAACCTTTTTAAGCAACCTTTCTTCGGCTTTAACTTTATCTCCACCATTCCGTTTGATTACATCCAAGTACTTGAGGCCAATATCGTTAAAACCTTGAATTTTTGACTCAATTAGACGGTGATTCTCGTCAAAAAAATCGAGACAGGTAAACCGCTCAAACTCTAATAAAAATCGTTCTCCATCAGCCAGCGATGGTTTAGGCGGCAGTTCGCTACGACAATGTTTACACCTAATAGCTTCAGGTTTTATCAATTCAGCACAGAACGGGCACTTAACATCATTCCTTGCAGCGCTTTTTCTGCCGAAAATCATACATAACAAACCGCATAAGACGATAAACGCACCAATCATAATATGGTTTTGTTTATCAGCCATAAGGCCTATGTTATTGACATGGGAGCCTGTTGCTGTCACTACACTGGTATCCATATTTACAGCGACCAAAAACCAGATAACCCCAACGAACAAAACAAAATAACCAAAGCCTTTCACTTACTCCCCCCCCTTGCGCATTAATCCATGTCATACATCCGCCATCCGTTGAGGTTAAAAAATGTTCTTATTAGGAACAAATTAGCCCGTTTTTTTAACACGTTCAAGTTCTGCGGATAACTCTGTTAGTTGTTTCTCCATATCAATTATTCGCTGTTTTTCCTCAGCGCCTCGCAGCAGATCCCGACGAACGTCGGGATCTAGCTGATTCATTAGCTCCAAAAGTTTAAGGTCGGATTGGCTAAATATCTGCTTTGGAGCGTACAAGGACTCAGTAGCAGTATTCACATGCATCCCCCCCCTGCCGGTAAGCAGCCAATCTAAGGATATGTTTTTCTCTTCCGAAAAATTTACGCAAATTGAATAAGGCACAGAGTCGCGTTTTCGCCAACTTGCCAAGGTTTGCCGATTGACCCCCAAAGCTCGCGCAAGCTCGCTATCGCTTACCACTTCAAGCGACTCCATTAATCGAGATAAAACTGCATCCACTCCGCATTTATTCATTTTGAATAAACTCTCGCTTGATTTATTTGTTCCGAATAAGTACGATTATTCATAATGTTTACACAATAACCCAACGGGAACAATGAAGCTATGAACAAACGAAAGATTCAGGCCCGTCTGATTGAGCGCGACAGCAACTTTCGCCAGTTCGCGCTGTGCGGGGGCTATGAGCCCCGCACCGTTACGCAGGCGGTGGCGCGTTGGGCGGGGAAGAAGGAGCTGCCTCGCGGACGCCTGACCTACAAAATCCTCCGTGACCTTTCTGTCGCAATTGGCGCTGAGGTTATCCCCGGCATCCTGAATGAAGTGGAGTAACGCATGAGCAATAAACCCCAAACATCCAGCTCAGGCACACGCATTCTGCGCGTTCTCAAAGCACTGCGTGGCCACACTCTGGATGGCCTTTCTAACAACGATCTGGCTAAAGCGTTGGATGAGTCACCCGCCAACATTAACCGGGCACTCAACACCCTGATTGAAGAGGGACTGGCGATAAAGCTGGAGAGTGGCCGCTTTGCCTTGGGCATGCAGATGCTGCAAATCGCCGTGGCGCATAGCAATGAGATGAGTCGCGCTCAGAATCGCATCAACGAAATCAACCAGCGTGTTCTGGCTGGCAGTCGCTAACAACGAGGAACGATAACGATGGCACGAACTAAATCCACAACCACTGACATCCTGCCAGATGCCAAATTGAACGCTGAAATCGCTGGTACACAGCAACTGCTTGCTAACGTGCAGGATCAGTTCAGTGATGAACGTGACCTGCTAAACCAGCTATTGGGGCAGGCGCAGATGGCTGATGCCTTTGCCAAATTTTCGGTAACGGTTACCACTTCAAAACTGGCTTTTGTTAAGGAAAACAAGCTATATCGCCAACTGAAAGGAAAAAAAAGTGGTAACGGTTACCAGTTAGAAGGTAATTGGGACGAGTTTTGCTCTCTTCTTGGGCTTTCGCGTGAAAAAGCAGATTTGGACATTGCCAATCTCCGCGCCTTTGGCGAGGAAGCCCTCGAATCCATGTCCCGTATGGGCATCGGTTATCGCGAACTGCGCCAGTTTCGCCGTCTGCCAGAAGACCAGAAAAGCGCCCTGATTGAAGTGGCCAGAGACGGCGACAAAACGGCACTGCTGGAACTGGCCGAGGAAATGATCGCCAAGCACACCAAGGAAAAAGAAGACCTCAAAACCGACCTGGACATCAGCCGTCAGACCGTTGCCGAGAAGAAAAACATCATCAACACCCTGGAAAATGAGAAAGAAGACCTGCGCACCCGTCTGACGCGGCGCTCTGCCAAAGAGACCCCTGATGAAGAAAGCGCGGCGATTGAGATTGAGGTGGGCGGCTTTAAAAACGGGGTGGTCAGTGCTTTGGTCGAACTGCAAAGCGGCTTCAATGCGCTGGATGAGCACCACGAACGCACTGGCATCAACCACAGCCACTACATGCTCGGCATCCTTAATGACCTGCAACTCCAGCTCGATGACCTGCGCCAGCAGTTCAATCTGCCGGAATACCAGCCTATCGACACCGTACCGGATTGGGTAACGGAATCACAGGAGAACAACCATGAGTAATACACCTGTAATGGACAGCCCAGAAGTGCTGGGCCACGCGCTGTGCCGCCACGTTCCTGATATGCGCAAGGGTTTCACTATCCAGACCCGCCACGGTGATATCTATGTGACCGCCGATGACGCTGCACCGTTCGCTGGCGCAATGGAACGTTTGTTGATGCGCAAGATTTCCCTGATTCAGGACGAACAACTGGGACAGGATAGCGATACGGCGCGCGTTCCACTCTACACCCCAAAACTTGCCGCCCAACTGGAACGGAATCTTGCCACCATTGAGGAAAATAATCAGCGGATTCTGGCTCTTGAACCATTCAGCCGGAATGAATTACCCGAGCGCGACAAGCAGCTTTACCAGGGCTTCCAGATTACTTCCAGTATTGAACTTGCCGAACGCTATAACCTCACGGAAGAGACAGTCGAGAGTCTTAAGGGGCTGATTGAGCTGCGTCATCGAATGCGCGCAACACCCCCACTATCTGCCAGTAAAACTGACCAGCCATTGAGTCAGACGGCACAGCCAGTGCCTCATCGGTCAATATCGCCATCAGGTCAGCGCGAGCGCTCGCGTCGGAGATCAAAGGGAGGGCGTAAGTGATGGTTTTACTCATGGCCTCGATTCGATCTTCATTCAGCTCCATACGGCCCAATAACCATAGTATGCGCTCATGGTCTGACATTTCTCCGTTGGTCTCGTTGGTGTTGGTCATTGAGAAAACTCCGTTGATTAGGGGTGAGCAAATCATCACCGGAGCACTGTATCACCATCCAACTGGAGATTGATGTGATGAACCCGGTATTGATTGAACGCTTAGTGGCCATCGCGAAAGCAGCTGATGCTGCCGGACATGGCAATAAAGAGCCGGTTTATCAGGCCGCCTGCGAGGAACTGCAAATGTCACGCGCCACGTTACTCAAAAAGCTGAATGCAGTACGTGCACCTAAGCCGCGTAAACAGCGGGCAGATGCGGGCGAGACCGCACTGACGCGCGATGAGGCGCTGACCATTTCCGGTGCGCTGATGGAGACCATTCGCGGCACCGGCAAGCGCACCCTGAGCGTGGAGAAAGCCATCGACAGTCTGCGCGACAACGGCCTTATCCTTGCCGGACGGGTAGATCAGGACACGGGCGAGTTTGCGCCGCTGTCCACCAGTACCATTATTCGTGCCCTGCGCCAGTTCAAGCTGCACCCTGATCAGTTGCGTGCGCCAGCCCCTGCACAGCAACTGGCCAGCCTGCACCCCAACCACGTCTGGCAACTGGATGCATCCATCTGCGTGCTCTATTACCTCAAGAACCCGGCCAAGGGTGTGCGGGGCGATACCGGCCTGCGCATCATGGATGAGCGCGAGTTCAACAAGAACAAGCCCGCCAACGTGGCCAAAGTGGTTAACGATCGCGTCTGGTCATTTGAGGGCACCGACCATACCACCGGCTGGATTTAC
Organism: Serratia marcescens; assembly: GCA_015548865.1. Classification (GTDB taxonomy): domain Bacteria; phylum Pseudomonadota; class Gammaproteobacteria; order Enterobacterales; family Enterobacteriaceae; genus Symbiopectobacterium; species Symbiopectobacterium marcescens_A. Next base: position 29,435 of record JADMXW010000010.1, read on the forward strand.
CTGGAGTACCGTTTTGGTGGTGAGACCACCGAGAACTTCACCTCGGTACTGATCAACATGATGCAGGAGCGCAGCAACGCTGATGTGCTGCATGGCGTACCGCGCATCCTGTTTACCGACCCCGGCGCGGCGCTCAAGTCCCCGACGATGGCCAACCTGTGCCAGGCGCTGGGCATTCAGTTGATTTCTCACAAGGCCCGCAACGCCCGTGCCACCGGCTCGGTGGAAAAAGCGCGTGACATTCTGGAGCGCGACTTCGAGCACGGCCTGCGCTTTTGCCGCGTGGACAACATCGATGAACTGAACCGGTTGGCACGGCTGTGGCGCATGAAGTTCAACCGTACCGCCATTCACAGCCGCTACGGCATGACACGCACCGATAAATGGCTGCTAATCACCGAACTGCAACTGATTAAAGCGCCATCCGTTGAGGTATGCCGTGAAGCGGCGGTGTCTGCACCAGTGAGCTGCAAGGTGGACACCTTCCTGCGCATTCGCTTTCGCAAGCGTCAGTTTGATGTGTCTGCCGTACCGGGCATCTATGTGGGCGACAGCCTGATGGTCGCCAGAAACCTCTACCGCGATGACCAGGCGCAGGTAGTACTGACGGGTGAGGACGGGTTTAAAACCTTCTTCCTGGTCGATGAGGTCATGAAGGACGAGCACGGCTTTGCCGTGGATTCGCCGGTAATTGGCCGTGAGTTCCGCGCACTGCCGCAAAGCGTGACCGAGCAGCATAAGGAAGAGGTTGAACAGCGCGTGTACGGCACACAGAGCAAGGAAGAGACCGAGGCCGCGAAGAAGGCCAAGGCCGTGCCGTTCGGTGGTCGCCTGAATCCGTATCTGGATATCGAACGCGACGATGCACCGACGTACCTGCCCAAACGGGGTGCCGTCGCCGAGGTTCGCAGCCCGCGCATCGAACAACGCCCGCTGACCCACGTTGAAGCCGCCAAGCAGCTGCGTGACCGGCTCACTGAAAAAGGCCACCCGTGGACAGCGCAGTATTACCAGCAACTGGTGGCGCAATATCCAGACGGCATCCCCGCCGATGACATTGAAACCGTGGCGAACGCGCTTATCAGCACACCCGCCACCGCTAATGTCGTTGGCATTCGTTAAAGGAGGGAGGACATGCTGCAACTGAAAAACATTATGGCCAGCCACAAGATCAACCAGGGCGAACTGGCAACCGCCGCAGGCATATCGCAGCCAGCGATCGCGCAACTGGTGAATCACAGTATCTGGCCAAAGCGTAACGCCGAGGGTATCCGACAGAGCATTACCCGCGTGCTGTCACATCGCGGTATCGATCCGGAAGGGGCATTTGAAGAAGTCCCGGCGGCAGGCACCACCACCGGGACCAATGTCCCACAGCAACAGGCAAATGATGAGGAGACAGAAAACATGCTACTGAAAAAACAGGTATTACGTCCAGCGGCAAAAAAGGCATTCGGGCTGTTCCGCGATCCGTTCGCAGACGATGCCATGCAGGGCGCGGAAGATGTTTTTACCACGCAGGATATTCGCTACGTGCGCGAGTCGCTGTACCAGACCGCGAAACACGGCGGTTTTATGGCGGTTATCGGTGAATCCGGGGCCGGTAAATCCACGCTGCGCCGTGACCTTATCGAGCGCATTAACCGCGAGAACGCGCCGGTGATTGTGATTGAGCCCTACGTCATTGCGATGGAGGACAACGACGTTAAAGGCAAGACGCTGAAAGCTGCCGCCATTGCCGAGGCGATTATCAGCACCATCGCGCCACTGGAGAACATCAAGCGCAGCCAGGATGCACGCTTCCGCCAGTTACACCGCGTACTGAAAGACAGCAGCGCTGCGGGTTACAGCCACGTTCTGGTGATTGAAGAGGCCCACAGCCTGCCCATCCCGACACTCAAGCACCTGAAACGCTTTTATGAGCTGGAAAGCGGGTTTAAAAAGCTGTTGTCCATCGTCCTGATTGGCCAGCCCGAACTAGCCACCAAGCTGTCAGAACGCAATATGGAAGTGCGCGAGGTTGTCCAGCGCTGCGAAGTGGTTGAACTGCTGCCACTGGATAACGCCCTGGAGGATTTTCTGCAATTCAAGCTCGGACGGGCGGGTAAGCAGCTCAAGGATATCGTGGATACCAACGCGATTGAGGCTATTCGTGCTCGTCTCAGCAATCAGTCTGCTGGCCGTAAAGGCATTGTCAGCCTGCTTTATCCGCTGGCCGTCAGCAACCTGCTGATTGCGGCAATGAACCTGGCCGCTGATATCGGCGTGCCGGTGGTCAATGCTGATGTGATCAAGGGGGTTTGAGGTGGATATTGAATTACTTGCCAACGCTCTGCTGATAGGAATAGTGGCAGTAATTTTCATCACAGCAGGTAAATAACGCAGGAATAAACATCTGAGAGGTTAATGATGGAAACAATCCAGAATATTAATCAAAAGTTAGCGGATATTCATGAAATCATGGCGTGTTTAAAGGCCATGAACGCCAATGTCCAGAGCGTCATTATCAAAGGTGACAAGCCCATTATTCGTATTCAACGCAACGCCCATTGCGATGTGTTGATCAAAAACGGTATCGCCCGTTACGTGTCTTTCGGTTTTGGCTGTAATGGCCGTTTCCGCCAGGGTGTATTTGAGCATTCAGGATGCCGCGTTATTTGGTCTGAATCGTTACATTAACAGGAGCCACATTATGTCTGCGATTAATAAAGAAGAATATATGACCGACCGCAAAGGTCGTCTGGTGCCAATCAACCAGGTCTCTGAGTATGACCTTGAAATGGACGCCTTTGTGAGTGACGCCATCCGCGATGCGAAGCTGAAAAATGCCGAACTCCGCGACTTCAAAAAACGGGCATTTGATAACTGCTATGCCTGGCTGGATCTGATTGCTGAAAAGTATGGCCGCACGCGCGGTGGAGCGAAAGGCAACGTGACGTTCTCCAGCTTTGACGGCAGTAAACAAATCAGCATCAAGGTGCAGGATTCGCTGGCGTTCGGCCCCGAGCTGCAAGTGGCCAAGCAACTTATCGACGAATGCGTGAAGGAGTGGTCAAAGGGGGCAGATGAAAAACTGCTGGCGATAATTGACGATGCATTCCAGGTCGATAAAGAAGGCAACCTAAGCACCTCGCGCATTCTGTCTCTGCGCCGTGTAAAAATTGACGATGACCGCTGGAAAAAAGCGATGGAGGCAATTTCAGAGTCATTACTGGTGACCGTGTCCAAGACTTACATTAATTTTCGTGAAAAAGATGAGGCAGGAAAACTGGTCAATATTCCATTAGATATCGCTGCCATTTAATTATTAAAAAATGAATCTGTTTTTATTTCGGCGTCAACGCCGGGGAATTCTGCACGCTTAATTCAGTAAAAACCTTATTTTGGAGAAAGATCATGGCTCATGTATCACCCGTAAAGCGCCTGGAGCGCGTAGCCCAGTTTCTTCGCACAGCAACCCGCCAGATTCAGGAAAATACCCCTGATAAGGCACTGCAAACGCTGACCAATGCAACGAATGAAGTAAAAATCCTTTCCAAGGACGGTAAAACGAATGAGCAATTGCAGAATATTGCTCCACAACTCATTCAATGGCATGTGAATCGCCTGGAAGCATTGGAGCTAATGAGCGAACACGCAGACAAACCCATCCATTATGGGGCAGATAAACCTATTCAGTTAACGCCTGAACAGATTAAAGCGTTTCGGATCGCCATCATTTTGTGTGAGGGCGTATTCCACGAATTCCCTATCACGGTAAAAGATGATGAAAAACCTGTAGCGGAGGCGGAATATGTCGATTGATAAGAAAGAAAAATACCTTCAGCGGATTAAAAAACTGTTGAATCTTGCCTCTCGCACAACCAATGCCGGTGAAGCAGCCAATGCGATGAGTCAGGCCCAGGCATTAATGCTGAAGTATGGGGTAACCTCAACAGACATTGAGTTAATGGAAATTAATGAGGCGTCCAGTAAATCCGCACCGTCACATGCCAATCATCCGCCCAGATACATGCTTCATCTTGTTGCTGTGGTTAAACGCGCTTTTGGCGTGGAGGGTTACTTATCTTTTTTGCCTAATTCGTCCGTTACAAAGCGGACAGTGGTTTTTTATGGCCCAAATGAAAGACCACAAATTGCAGCATATGCATTTGATGTATTGTCGCGCCAGTTAATGAAGGCCCGCCGTGAGTTTATTTCCGGTATACGTAAAAACGCTAAGCAATCCACAAAGATTGCCAGAGGCGATACTTTCTGTGAGGGCTGGATTGGTGGTGTTTATCAGGTCATCCAGGACTTTGCCGCCTCTGATGCCGAAAAAACATTAATGGTGGCTTACAGTAAAAAACTTCATGAAGAATTAGAACTGGGGAAAACCAGCGGACGCGATGCAGGTAAGGCCCGAGGTGTCGATACAGCAAGATATGCGGGCTATGTTGTGGGGAAGAACGCCAGCATTAATCATGCTGTTAATGGTTCAGGCCCAATAGCTCGGATTGGGAGGACTGGATCATGAGTAAATACCGCTGCCCCAAATGCGATAAAATGATCCCCGTAGATAAGTCATCAATTAAGGCTGGGGATAAAGTCAATGTTCTCATCGAACGGGCAAAACGCACCTCGCGTAGCACCAGCATTCGCTATAGCAGCAAGAAGGTTACCGTAGTCGAAGTCAATAATGACCTCGTTAAAGTACGCTTTGGAAGCAATATCGAAGAGCTGACACTGGATGACGTAACACCTGCTGATGCTCCAAATACACTGACTTATGCATTTATTGGTAGGTGTGAGTGCGGGGGTGATGCATGTTAATTGGCGCAATTATTTTAATCCTAGCAGGTTTATGCCTGGCAATATCTGCCGGATACATCTCATCAAATAATTTGTCGGCAGGGCCTTCCTTCCTTTCAGTTCTAGCAACAGTTTTATGCTTCTGTGCAATCGCATTGGCATATAGCAGCGGCAAAGAAGGGGCAAATACCCCTAAAAAAGACGTGAAAGCATCAGGCAACAACACCAGTGTGATCATTGGTACTGGGGGTCGCCCATGATTATCGGCTTTGTATTACTGGTTTCTGCCTGCGGCTTTGATGCCTGCGAAGCTCTGCCCGTTTCGGATGATATTTATCTGACAGAAGCATCATGCGAGATGATGCTGGATGCCCTTCAGAAACGCCGCCCGAATGCCGTCCTGTCGTGTGGAGCCGTTTGGCGGGAGGATAACGATGGACAGAAATAGCCTCGTAAAGCTGATTCATGTCGCGAAGCGTGACCGCCGTCTGGACGATGATACCTATCGCCAGTTGCTGGTCAGCTACACCGGCATGGACAGCACGAAAGATATGACGGACAAGCAGCTACGGCAGGTTTTTGGTGCCATGAAGATGCTGGGTTTTAAGGTGAAAACGGCCAAGCCACACAAGATCACCGCCACCGATGCACAGTCAAAGAAAATACGTGCGCTGTGGCTGGAGATGTTCAGCGAGGGCTATGTGCGTGACAGTTCGGAAAGGGCCATCAATGCCTATGTCCATCGTATTACCGATGTGGGGCGGTTGGATTGGGTCAGTACAGACCAGGCCAGCCGGGTTATTGAGTCGTTGAAGAAATGGCAGGCCCGCGAACGCAAGGCCCAGGCTGTTAAGTGACAGGGGTAAATCATGATCACGACGATGGAAGTTAAGCGCCACAAGCTGCTGTCTGAAGTTGCGGATCACGTAGCTGAAACCGCCATAGATTACGGTTGTACGGCAGAGCAAGCCGAGCAGTTGGGTCTGGCCGTCGCCAATTTCCTGGCTGAACACTTTGGCGGGCAGAACTTTACGTTCCCACGCGACTATGTCTATAAGCTGGCTGTTCGTGATCTACAGATTTACAACGAGCACAAAGGCCATAACTGGGCAGAGCTGAGTTCAAAATACGGCATCACCGAACGTGGGTTACGCAAACTGATTCACCGGGTTCACAAACAGGTGATGAAAAGTCGACAACCTAATCTGGATTTGTTTGGCGACGAGAAGTAAAATTAAGGGCAGAGAAAGTAATTTTTCTGCCCTGATTTCTTTTGCAGTATGTGAAAGGTAATTACAGTAATCTGTCCCGATAAATCCCCAGTGGTTCCACTAAATCCCATTTATCTCAGATTCTCTTAGTTGTTTATCTCACTTCTGATCACAATGGGCGAAATCCCCACGAAAACCGCTGGGCAGCAGGGCGGGAAGCCAACGCCGGGCGCGGGAGTTCGGCGGCATCACGCCAGAGAGTAAACATACTCTCGAAAGCGTGCCGGTGTTGCGCCGAACGCGCCAGCCATGCGTCGAGCGCCTGCCGCTGCGTGGGGGGCATAGGCCGGTTCTGGCAACGGGCGAACCACAGCGCCGCTTGTTCATCGACATCGGCTACCGCTAACGGGTCTGTTTGCACGTCAGGCCCTGTGCTCATCGTTCTTCCTCACTGTGTACCGTATTTTCCACATAGCGCTTGCAATGCAACATGGCCTTGGCGATATGCTTTTCTACCATACTGACAGAAATATCCATTTTTTCAGCAATTTCACTTTGTGACAGGCCATCAAACCGACAAAGAACAAACGCTTCCCGCTGGCGCGGTGGAAGTGTCTCGATGGCATCATACAGGCGCTGTAAGCGCTGCTGGTGGTTCAGCACCTCTGCGGGATCGTCATAGACGGAAACCGCATGATTCAGATGCACCTCTTCCTCCATAGGCGATTGCAACTGTTCCTGCTTCTGGTGGCGATGCCAGTAATCAATCAGCACATTGTTGGCGATTTTAAACAGAAACGCGCGGGATTCTTGAACCGGTGTATCCTCCCGTCGGTTAAGCCACTTGGCGAACACATCCTGCGACAGATCGCTGGCATCATGGCTATTGCCCAAACGCTTCTGGAAAAATTTCTCCAATTGATGATAGGTTGATTGATAGGCATTGCCGATAAAATGCCGCAATGGTTTGTTTATAGTCATGTGCCTGGTGTTACCCGTCATACTTCACGTTGCAGGGGCGTTGGCTACGTTCGCTATTCGGCCCATCCCTGAGCCTCACCTCTCACGAGGTTACCGCACGCGGCGCTCAAATCTGTTCCCGGCAGATTTGTCACCCGAATCACTTACCTCTGTAAGCTCATCAGCGCCTGTTCAAAACGTAAACGTTTTGTCCTGCAACTCGAATTATTTGGGGTAAAATAATAAAAGTGCATGAAAAATCAGCTCTAATACATTGCTAGCGTGCCGTTTTTGGCACGAATGGCGATCGTTTCTTATTTTATTGAATGCGGTACGTAATAAATAATAAATATCATTTGCATTCGCGTTGTGTCTATAATCTTCTGTAAAGAAAGTATTAAGCCCTTACGGTGTAGCAACATGTTGGTCTGCGTCGTTGCACCGAATAGAGAGGCATGGCGAGCAGAGGCGATGAGCAGCAGCATAGGTGTTTTCCCCCTTCCCAGACGTTTTTATCTTGGTGGTTCTGCCGCCAGTATTCTGTTTCATTTAACCGTGGTGGCTGTCGCGGTTCTCTGGTCCACACGCGCGCTTCAACCTCAGAAAGGGGCGCTGCCGCCCGTGGTCAGCGTACAGTTGGGTGCCTACCAATTGGAAAAAGCGCCGCCTCAGGTCGTTGAAGGACCAAAACAGGTTTTTTCAGCGCCCGAACCGCGCCAGCAGCAGGAACAACCCGAGGAACCTGTGCTGGATACGTTGCCCGTCGTCGCACAGGGGACGCTGGAAAAACGTGTCAAAGTGCGCGATAAACCGCGTCCGCAAAAAAAAGAAATACAGCCTGAGATGCATAATGAACCGGCTCCTCAAACCACGGAAAGCGCACCGGCAACGTCGGCATACAGCGCCGGAGAAGCAACACGTAGTGTCGCCAATTTTACCAGTGCAGCCCAGCAGGCGATCAGCGGGCAGGTGGGGTGGGAGAGCTTGTTGCATACGCATTTGGCGAAATTCAAACGTTATCCCCGTGCGGCATTACGCTATCGGGCAACGGGAATTAGCCATGTCAGCATGGTGTTGAATGCGCAAGGTCAGGTGATTGAGGCTGCGATTGTCACGACGTCAGGAAACCGTATTCTGGATAACGAAGCGTTGGACATCGTTAAACGCGCAACGCCGTTGCCTGCACCGCCGCCGCATGCACTGAACAGCGATGGTCAGGTGCAGGTGGTTGCGCCCATCTCGTTTTATTTGTGAGCGGTCATGGCCTGATGGTATCAGGCCAATACCTAGGCCATGGCTGCTGCGCGGTGTGGCCGACGCACCGCGTGCATCTTACGGTACTCCGATGGTGTGACCATAAATTCAGCCTTAAAGCGACGGCTAAGGTTTGAGATATCGTTAAACCCGCAGTCGTAAGCGATTTGAGTGATATTTTTGTCTGCCATCAGTGGGTTCATCAACGCCGCTTTGTAGCGCTCTAATCGCTGTTGCTGCACCCAACGGTTTACTGATGTGCCCTGTTCTTGAAACAGTTTTTGCAACGAACGTACTGAAATACCACAGGCATTGGCGCATTCATTAACACTCAGTTTCGGGTCGGAAAGATGTTTTTCCAGATACTGCTGTGCAATATAAAACAATGTTGAGTGCCCGAGGCTCTGCGTCGGTGCTGTCATGCTCAGCTCACTCAGTGAGGTAGCGATCAAATTCAGCAAAATATCCGCCAGATGTTGCGCATGCAGCGGCGGAATCGCATCCAGAAAAGGTACGTATTTCAGAATAAAACTGTACACCAGCGCGCCGGTGACGCTGTTGCCGCGTATTGCTTTGGCGGTGAGATTTTGCGTATTGCCCAGTCGATTGGAAAATTTTTCCCTCGGGATCAGAATCTTGAATAACGAATAGTCATCATCAAAAGACCAGGTTACCGGCCTCGACATATCAAAAAAGCAAAAATCCCCCTGACGTAAAAATGCCGTTCGACCATCCTGCGAAAGCTGGCTGGTACCGAAGCGCTGCAGTTCAATGTAAAAATCGCCCTCCTGGCTCATCCCCTGTGAACGCGGTGTGCTGGTGGCACTATGACCATTTGATTCCAGTTGCAAAAACTGAAGATCGAGCACCCTGCGTTCCACTATATTGGCATAGAAGCGCGACTGGGTTGGCGGCGCACTCATACAGCACTCATACGAGGAGAGAAAGCGTCCCTTCACGGTATCCCTGAAAGCACCAAAACGTTCACGGTCAGGAATGTCCTGCGTTGTAAAAATGCTTCTCATCACGTTTGCCTTCATTAAAGACATAATCTTTATGTGGTCTATCGTCATTCAGAACAAAAATCAAGCACGCGTACCTTAAAAATGAATCGTCGTCTCATAAAGTAAAACTTACGGTTACTTATTTTCTTTTATGTCGAACACTTGTCGGGAATTAATAAATTTCCCTTCATGTTATTTATTACAAACCTTTCACATGGCGCTCACTGAGTTGCTTCATTTTACTCACTCGGAAACCACACTTCGCCTATTTTATTCATTTTTCTCTTCAGTGAAAATCACGTGTAGAGGTAAATCACAATTTTCATTCTTTGGTGAAAATGACGAAAAAAAGTTCGCAATTTACCAAGAATATACCCGAGCGCGATTTCACAATGAACGCATTAAAACGGGTTGGGGAAATAACTTCACCCTGGAATTAGAACAGTGCTGAATAGGTATTTTATGCATCTATTAACGACCACCGTTGGCGAATGCTTAAATAAAGCAGCGATGCGCAATCCATCCGGTGTGGCATTGATTACCTCTCAGAGCGGTGCGTCGCTTACCTGGCAGGAATTAAATGATGAGGTTCATCAGGTTGCCCGCGGATTACTGGTTGCCGGGTTAAAAAAAGGTGACCGTCTGGGGCTTTGGTCTGCAAACAGCGTTGAATGGATCGTTTGTTTTTTAGCTGCCGCTAACATCGGTGTGGTGGTGATTGGCCTTAATTTTCAGTTTCAGAAAAGGGAAATTCTCAATTTACTCCGCTTAACGCACATTGATGCGCTGTGTTTCTCTGACGGTTTTCGGGATAACGACTTCGCCGCCGTGGTTGCTGAGTTGGTGCAAGAGACATCACTATCGCATTTGCGCTTAACTATCGCCCTGGGAAATAAGACGCTTCCGTGTGCATTGTCGCTCAACGAAATAAAAGCACTCGGAACGGCATTGTCATCGAGGGATTATCAGCAGGCGCAGGCACAAGTGCAAAGCAGCGATCTGCTGACATTACAGCTGACTTCCGGTAGCACTGCGGCGCCCAAGCGGGTGATGCTCAGTCATCATAGCGTTATTAATAATGCGCTGTTCTCGGCCCAGCGTTTGGGTGTGACACACACGGATACACTGTGTCTGGCTGTGCCGCTGTTTCATTGTTTTGGGCTCTCTTCCGGGCTGCTGTTCGCTCTGCATCAGGGGTGCAAAATAGTGTTGCTGGATAACTACAGCGCCGAGGCGGTGTTGAGGGCAGTTGAGCGCTATCGTTGCACGATTTTGCATGGTGTTCCTACCATTTTCAGCCGCCTTATGCAGCACGATGCCTTCACTCAGTATGATATTTCCAGCCTCGATAAAGGCATTGTGGCGGGAGCCTATTGCTCGCCGCGCCTGATATCGGATATTACGCAGCATCTTGGGATGCGACATCTTGCCGTCTCTTATGGTCAGACAGAAACGTCACCCTGTTGTACCCAAACGCTGTTTAACGATCCTCTGGTCGTCAAATGCTTTTCTGTCGGCAAACCGCTGCCTTTTGTTGAAATAAAGATTATTCACACCAAATCCGGCGCGCTGTGCCCCAGCGGTGTTTCGGGGGAAATCTGTTCACGAGGGTTCCATGTGATGCAGGGGTATGACGATGCTCCGGAACAAACACGTGCTGTGCTCGACAGTGAAGGGTGGTTACATACCGGTGACGTTGGCTTTATGGATGTTGAGGGGTATTTACATTACTCCTATCGCCTGAAAGAGATTATCGTGCGCGGTGGTGAAAATATCAGTCCACGAGAAATAGAGGAAGCGATTTTAGAATATCCAGGCGTTGAGATTGTTAAGGTCTTTGGCATTGCATCGGAGGCACTGGGAGAAGAGATTATTGCAGCTCTCAGCGTTAAGCCTGGTTATCACATTACGGAATCAATGCTGCGTGACTTTTTAATTCCACAGTTGGCGCGTTACAAAATTCCTGCGCACTTTCATTTTTTAGAACAGTTTCCTTATACCCCCTGCGGGAAAATTGATGTCCAGCAGTTGAAATTATTAACCCATGCCGTAGAGGTCAGCGAAAAGTAATAAATTCGCGGTTGGGAATAACGTTATTTCACACATTATGCCGTGAGCCAAAATAATCGATTAAGGAGAAAAGTATGGCGAAGCAAAAAGCATTGACGGGCGTTACCGTGGTAGAGCTGGCGACATTTATCGCCGTCCCTGCTGCCGGACGTATTCTGGCAGACATGGGGGCAAACGTGATTAAAATAGAATCCCTGGACGGGGATAATTTACGTTACACCGCGCCAACGGAAGGGAGACCTTTAGATCAGCATGAAAATACCACCTTTGACTTGGAGAATGCCAATAAACGCGGCATTGCTCTGAACACCAAAACGGCCACCGGACAGAAGATATTGTTTCAACTGCTGGAGAAGGCTGACATTTTTCTCACTAACTGGCGGCCAAAAGCGCGCGCGCGTGCCGGTTTGGATTACGAAACGCTGAAACAAAAATTCCCTCATCTGGTTTATGCCTGCGTTACGGGCTATGGCGACACTGGGCCAGATCAGGATTTGCCGGGCTTTGATTACACCGCGTTTTATGCGCGTGGCGGTATTTTGGGATCGCTGTATCAGAAAGGCACAGTGCCGATGAACGTGATCCCCGGTTTAGGCGATCATCAGTGCGCCATGGCACTGGTATCTGGGGTGTTGGCTGCCTATATCCATGCCAAAAATACCGGTGAAGGGGAGTACGTATCCACCAACTTGCTGCATACCTCGATCTACACTCAGGCGATCATGATTCAAGCTGCACAATATAAAGAGTATGGCCAGCCTTATCCTATCGATCGCCGCACAACCACCAGCCCGTTTATTTTGGCCTACAAGACCAAAGATGATCGCTTTATTCAGATTTGCATGCCCGTATACGACGCTTATTACAGCAAATTTATTACCTGCATAGGCCGTGAAGATCTGGCACAAGACCCGCGCTACACCCACCTGCAAGAAGTCGCCAAACACAAACGTTCACCCGAACTTTACGACATTATCTGGCAACAGATGGAACAGAAGACCGTCAATGAGTGGCGGGAGATTTTTCTGGCGAACGACATTCCCTTCAGTGTGGCGCAACTGTGGGAAGAGGTATTGGAAGATAAGCAGGCCTGGGCCATTGATACCTTCTATCGCATGCAGTACGCCAACGGCAGTGAAAAGGCACTGGTACGCCCCCCCATCAGCTTCCTGGAAAGCGGTCTGCCGGACTATCAGCGTGGCCCTCTGCTGGGTGAAGACACACCAGCCATTCTGCAGGAACTCGGTTACAGCGCGGATGAAATTGCCAAGCTGGAAGCCAGCAAGGATGTCAGCGTCTGGCGGGAATAGCTAACGCGGCGGTTGTGTCATCGGAACAGGTCAGTACCGAAGAGAGGCTGTATGCAAGAGATACTTACCATGGGGGTGGATATCGGTTCGTCCGCCTCGAAATGCATCATCATGCGTAACGGAACAGAAATTGTCGCACAATCCTTGTTTGCGGTGGGGGCGGGTACGTCTGGACCGGAAAAATCGATAGCGGAAGTGTTGCGCTTGTATGGCGGTGCTCGCAGCGATATCCGTTGGGTGTGCGCCACTGGCTATGGTCGCAATTCCCTTAAGGAAGCCAACAAAGAGATTAGCGAGCTCAGTTGCCATGCCAAAGGTGCCAACTATCTGTTCCCCGGCGTTAAAACGGTCATAGATATCGGAGGGCAAGATGTTAAAGCCCTGCATATGGATGGGCAGGGGCGCCTGCTTAATTTTGTCATGAACGATAAGTGTGCCGCAGGCACCGGGCGTTTTCTCGATGTCATGTCGCGGGTGCTGGAGACACGCATCGACGAGCTTGCAGCGCTCGGCGCACAGTCACAAAAGCAGGTCACCATCAGCTCAACCTGTACGGTATTTTCCGAATCCGAAGTGATCTCACATCTCGCCAATAACGAAACCATCCCCGACATTATCAATGGTATTCACAAATCCGTTGCCAGCCGTATTGCCGGGCTGGCAAAACGCGTCGGTATTGAACAACCGGTCATCATGACCGGCGGCGTAGCGAAGAATTTTGAAGTGGTTCGCTATGTCAGTCAGGAATTGGGTGCTCCCATCAAGACATCGCCATTATCACAATATAACGGGGCGATAGGAGCGGCTATTTATGCGTTTGAAGCGTGCAGCGCGTTACTCGCTAGCGACGCACCTCTTTCAGGAACACATCTATGAGCAATGTAACCCCTCAAACGTCGGAACCTGTTCCGGCAAAGAAAAAATTACAGAATATCGCAGCTCAAGCTTATCAACGGGCCTGGGATGCGAAAAATCGCGGTGAAAAAATCGGCTGGTGTGCCTCCAACTTTCCTCAGGAGATTGCGGAAACATTGGATATCCCAGTGGTGTATCCAGAAAATCAGGCGGCAGCTATCGCGGCAAAAGGCGGTGGCCTGCGCATGTGCGAACATGCCGAGAGTCTGGGGTATTCCAACGATATTTGTGCCTATGCCCGCATCAGCCTTTCTTACGCGGATATCAAGCACTGCGAAGAGATGGATATGCCGCAGCCGGATTTTCTGCTGTGCTGTAACAACATCTGCAATTGCATGATCAAGTGGTATGAAAATATTGCCTATGAATTGAATATCCCGCTGATCCTGATCGATATCCCGTTCAAAAATGACTACGACACCGATGACGCCACGGTGCGCTATATCAAGGCGCAGTTTGACGACGCTTTTACGCGTCTGGAAGAAATTACCGGTCGCACGTATTCAGCGGAACGGTTCAAGGAAGTGTGTGAAATATCGCAACGCACCGGCCGCGCCTGGCTGAAAGCGGCGGAATATTGTCAGTATCAACCTTCACCCATGAACGGTTTCGATCTGTTCAATCACATGGCGGTGGCTGTCTGCGCGCGCGGGAGACTGGAAGCGGCAGAAGCCTTTGAGCAGCTGTGTGAGGAGATGGAACACAATATTCAAGAGAAGCAGTCCACCTACCGTGGTGAAGAGAAATATCGCGTGTTGTTTGAAGGCATCGCCTGCTGGCCCTATTTGCGTGCCACGTCCACGCCGTTGAAGGAGCAGGGAATCAACGTTACCGCCACGGTGTACGCCACGGCGTTTGGCGTGATTTACCAAAACAGCGACGAAATGATGCGCGCTTACTCCTACGTGCCTAACTGCGTATCGGTGGAACGTGCGGCAGACATGCGTATTAATGTGGGCCGCCAGAACCACATTGATGGCGCGATCATTCACGTCAATCGCAGTTGCAAGTTGTGGAGCGGCATCATGCCAGAGATTGAGCGCCGCATTCGTCACGAACTGAATATCCCTACTGTCACGTTTGATGGCGATCAGGCCGATCCGCGCGGATTCTCTGAAGCGCAATACGTGACTCGCATTGAGGCACTGACGGAAATTATGGCTGCCAATAAAGCTGCTGCAGGCAAAGGGGGTTTGTGATGGAACGCGTAAATCAAAAAATTGAACAGTTGCAAGAGATCGTCAATAACCCCGGCAAACAGCTTAATGCGTTGCTGAAAAGCGGCAAGCAGGTTGTTGGCTGTTTTCCGGAATATACCCCGAATGAAATCGTTTATGCGGCAGGTATGGTGCCGTTTGGACTCTGGGGAGCGGAAGGGAAGGAGATCTCTGAGGCCAAGAAATACTTCCCGCCGTTTTACTGCGCGCTGGCGCTGTCCACGCTGGAGCTGGGGCTGGATCATGCACTGAATAAACTGTCGGCGGTGATGATTCCGGTGCTGTGTGACACCCTGAAATGCCTGGGGCAAAACTGGAAGGTCGGGGTGCCACAGGTGCCCTTTATCCAACTGGTGCATCCACAGAACCGCGCCATGCCAGCCGGTATTGCGTTTTTAACTGAACAGTATCAGCGTATCGCCCAGCAGTTAGGGCAGATATCTGGACAGCCTGTTACGCCGCAAGCGCTCGATCGTGCCATTGAACTGTTTAATCAGCATCGTGCCGCGCTGCGTGAGTTCTCACTGGTTGCCGCTCGCTATCCGCGTACCATTAGTCCACTGATGCGTAATACCGTGATAAAAAGCGGCTATTTCATGGACGTGATCGAACATACCCAATGTGTGCGTGAGATCATCGCACTGTGCACAGAATTGCCAACAGAGCAGTGGGATGGTCATAACATTGTAGTGACCGGCATCATCGCGGACAGCCCTGCCATTCTGCAAATTTTTGCTGACAACCATATGGCGATCGTGGCCGATGAAGTGGCTCATGAATCCCGTCAATTCCGGCAAGACGTTCCGCCTGACAGCGATCCCTACCGTCGTCTGGCCTTGCAGATTGCCCAGCTCGAAGGGTGCTCATTACTACACGATCCTGAGAAGAAACGTGGCAGCGTGTTGGTTGATATGGTGCGAAAAAATAATGCGCAGGGCGTGGTGTATCTGTTAACCAAGTTTTGCGATCCGGAAGAATTTGATGCACCCATTATCAAAAAACAGCTCGATAAGGAAGGTATTCCATCCATTATTATTGAAATCGATCAACAAACAAAAAGTTACGAGCAGGCACGTACGGCGTTACAGACTTTTGCCGATGTGCTGTCGGCATAAATGAATGTGCGACGATTGGTAAATTAATGAAACCGGGTTGAACGCGGCATATTACACCGCGTTCAACGAAGGTGAATGGTTGTTTAATTTAATCATCTCTGACTCTGATAAATAAATAGAAGAGAGAATATCATGGGTATTTTCTGTTTGATTCTCGGATTAATTATTTTGATGGTGATGTGTATAAAAGGCATACACATCTTTATTTCTGTCTTCACAGCCAGCCTGTTTTTAGCCGTGACGGCATGGTTAACCGCGCCAGATGGCCTGAATCCGCTGGATGCGATATTAAAAATCTACACCACGGGGCTTGGCAGCTACTTCGGCGCCTTCTTTTTTATCTTCGTACTGGGGGCGATATTCGGCAAGCTGACGGCCATCAGCGGCGCGGCTGACAGTGTGGCATCGTTCATCATCGGCAAATTTGGTGAAAGGGCGGTAATTCCCTCGTTGGTAGCGGCTTGTGCCATTCTTGCCTATGGCGGCGTTTCGGTGTTTGTGGCGCTGTTTACCGTCTACTCCATGATGGTCAGCATGTTTAAAAAGGCCAATTTGCCGCGCAGACTGATCCCCGCCGTCTATTTTGCCGGTGCGGGCACCTTTGTCATGATCATGCCGGGGTCGCCGCAAATCCAGAACCTGATCCCGATGAAGTTTCTCGGCACCTCAGCCACCGCGGGGTTAGTGCCAGGGTTATTGACGGCCGCTTTTCAGGCGACACTGGTGATCTTCTATCTGTCATGGCTGTTTCGCAAAGTGAAAGCCAGCGGAGAAGGGTGGGTGGATGACGATGCCGCCGCCGGGAAAAGTAAGGCTCCACAAAGTGCGGCAAAAGATAAGCCGCAGCCCCATGTGATCATTGCGCTGCTGCCGATGCTGCTGTTGCTGTCAGTGCTGAACATTTTGAAATGGGACCCGGCAATTGCGCTGTTTTGCGCCATCGTTTCGGCACTGATTATTTACGCTCGTTATCTCAACTGGAAAGAGATTATTGGCAACCTGGCGGCAGGCACCATGGAGGGTGTGGTGTCTCTGTTTAATACAGCGGTCATCGTTGGTTTTGGCGCGCTGGTCATGAAGTTGCCTGCGTTTCAGGAATCCTTTCAAGCGATCGCGCACTCCGGGCTGAGTCCGTTGATGGTCACCGCCATTGCCGTCGGCGCGTTGGTGTTTATCAGCGGTTCCGGTTCGGGTGCGCTCAGTATTGCCATGCCGCTGATTGCCTCTATGTTTCCGGCAGCAGTGGTGGATCAGGGGGCATTGCACCGTGTGGCAACCATGGCTTGCATGAGTACCACGCCGCCCTTTAACGGATTGATTATTACCGTGCTGAGTGTGTGCGGTGTCAGCCATAAACAAGCGTATGGTCCGGTCGGTATGCTGACGTTAGCCATTCCGTTGGTTGCCATGGCCTTTATGCTGCTGCTTTACGCTGTGTTGCCCGCCTCTATCACTATGCTTGGCGGCTGAATCCCTTTTTTAATCAGGGCGTGAACGACTCCGGTGCGCGGTAATTATCTTGTAACCGCGTACCGAAAAAATAGGAAACACCAGGGAATAGCCATTTATTCCAGCAAGATTATCGGGAGACGTAAAAATGAATTTCGAACTTAACGAAGAACAAACGCTGATTCGTAATATGGTCAGAGAGTTTGTGGAAAGCGATATTAAACCCATTGCCGCTATTATTGATAAACAGCACCGTTTCCCGCAGGAAAGTATTACTCCAATGGCTGAATTAGGCCTGTTTGGTTTTAATATTAACGAGGAATTCGGCGGCAGCGATGCTGATGCAATCAGCTATATAGTGGCGACGGAAGAAATGGCAAAAGTGAGTGCTGCTCATGCCATGATCATGGGATCGCAATGTTCCCTGACCGGGCCGATCATTCAGAAATATGCCGATGTGCAGACACAGCAACGTTTGCTGCCAAAAGTGGTGACAGGGGAAAGCCTTGGCTGTTTCTGCCTGTCTGAGCCGAGCGCCGGATGTGATGCCGCCGCACAGCAGACAACCGCAGTGCGTCAGGGTGATAACTATATCATTAATGGCTCCAAGCTCTGGATCACCGCTGCGCCGCAAGGGGCATTCTTTATCGTGTTTGCCATGACCGACAAAAGCCAAGGGGTAAAGGGCATTACCGCGTTTCTGGTTGAGCGCGATAACCCTGGTATTAGCATCGGCCTGCCGGAAGAGAAAATGGGGATGAACGGTTCTGATACCTGTGCCGTCAGCTTTAGCGACTGTGTGGTGCCAGCCAGTTGTCGTTTGGGTGCGGAAGGGAAAGGATTTGCTATCGCCATGGAAACGCTGGATGGTGGTCGGCTAAGTTGCTCGGCCATTGCGCTGGGTATTGCCCAAAGTGCACTCGATGCCACGCTCACGTACACCAAAGAGCGTATCCAGTTCGGTAAACCCATTGCCGCCAATCAAGGGGTACAGTGGATGCTGGTGGAGATGGCTACCCAGGTCGATTGTGCCCGTATGCTGGTCTATCGTGCCGCTGCCGCCAAAATGGCCGGGCACCCCTACACACGCGAAGCCGCACAAGCCAAGCTCTATGCTTCTGAAGCTGCCACTTATGTCACACAAAAAGCGGTGCAACTGCACGGTGGCATGGGCTACACCTCGTCGTATCCCGTTGAACGACTGATGCGGGAAGCGAAGCTGACAGAGATCTTCGAAGGCACCAGTGAAGTACAACGCATGGTGATTGCTAAACATATTTTGGCCTGAGTCAGACCACAGACCTGTTGGCCACAGTGATCTCCTGCACGCTGTGGCCGGTTTCAACCACCCTTATTTTTTTCAGGCATCTTTAGGGAGAACACTCACTATGAGACTTATCGCCTGCTGCAAAATCGTCCATGACGAGCAAGACATCACCACCAACGCCGATCGTTCTCTGTGTGTGGATAATGCAAATTTGAAAATCAGCCTCTACGATCTCAATGCGTTAGAGGCCGCAACGGTGCTGGCAAGCGAACAGCCCGGTAGCCAACTGACGGCGCTTAGCGTGGGCAGTAAGACCCTATTGGAAAACGCCCGAATTCGTAAAGACGTGCTGTCTCGTGGGCCAGATACATTCACGGTGATTGCCGATGACGCCTGTGACGGGGGCTATCCCACCGAAACTGCACAGATTCTGGCCTGTGCCGCGCAGAAGTTAGGCTTCGATCTGATTATCTGTGGCGAAGGTTCTGGCGATCTCTATGCACAGCAAACCGGCATCCAGATAGGGGAACGGCTCAACCTACCTTGCGTCAATGCGGTCAGCAAAATCACCATTGTCGGCGATAAAGTACGCGTTGAGCGCGATCTCGACGATGTGGTTGAAGAGCTGGAACTGACATTGCCTGCGGTGATCTCCGTGACATCGGATATCAACACGCCGCGTCTGCCGTCAATGAAGGCGATTCTGGCAGCAAGTAAAAAAACGGTGACCCAGTGGAGTCTGGCCGATATAGCCTGTGACACAGGCCCGGTCACGGCGACCTGCGTTAGCGTCTGTGCGCCGGAACAGGCTGACAGGCTTGGCATCTGTATCGAAGGCGATTCTGACGACAATATCGCTGCCTTCGCTGATCATCTTCGTAAAGCGCTGAATCAATAACCCTACGCAAGGAATCCATCATGGCTACGCTATTACCTCTCGTTTTTGTTTACGCCGACAATGCGGATCGTCTTGCCGGATTAATTGCCAGCGCTCGCCAGTGGGGCGAGGAAGTTAACGTTTTATTTGTGGGGGATGAACAGCAAGTGAAGGCGTGCGTCAATCTCGGCGCCAATATCGTGTATCACTTCACGCCGCAGGAAGGCGTTGTCAGCGAAGACTACGTGCCGTCGTTTGTCAGTATTATTCGTGAATCGGGACCTCGGGCGCTGGTGTTGCTGGCGGCCAGCAAACGCGGCAAAGCCATCGCCGCGCGACTCGGTGCACAACTTAATGCTGCGGTGGTCAACGATGTTATTCGCTTGCGAGTAGAAGAAGAGGGGGTGTTTGCTTCTCATCCGTTTTATGGCGGTCTGGCCCATGAAACGCAACAGTTGCTCTCACCCTACGCTGTGGTCACCTGCGGCAGCAGCGCTGAGGAAAGCGTTAACAGTATGGCCAGCGCGAGTGTAAAGCCGGGCGCGTTTATTCCGCCGGCGCATCCGCTGAAACTGATTTCGTGTCGGGCCAAACCCGGTAGTACGGTTGACCTCGCCAAGGCGAAGCGCGTGGTCGGCGTTGGACGGGGTTTTGGCAAACAGCAGGATATTGCACTGGCGACGGCCTTGGCTCAGGCGATTCAGGGGGAAGTGGGTTGCTCGCGCCCCATTGCAGAGGGGGAAGGCTGGATGGAACATCAGCGCTATATCGGCGTTTCCGGCACCACGCTGCATGCCGATCTTTATATTGCCGCCGGCGTGTCTGGGCAGATCCAGCATATGGTCGGTGTGAATAACGTCAAAACGCTGGTTGCCATCAATAAAGACAAGAATGCCCCGATTTTCAACAGCGTTGATTACGGCATCGTCGGCGATCTTTATAAAATTCTCCCGGCGCTAACCGCTCTGTTAAACCGTTAACGCAAGAAAAAGGATTAACACACTATGGCAGACGATATTTTTGACGCCATCATCGTGGGTGGGGGGCTGGCCGGTGCGACAGCGGCATACGTGCTGGCGCAAGCTGGGTTGGATGTGCTGGTGATCGAACGCAGTAACGTTGCCGGTGGAAAAAACATGACGGGCGGACGGCTCTATGCCCACAGCCTGGAGCGCATCATGCCGGGGTTTGCCGAACGCGCGCCGCTGGAACGGCAGGTCACTCGAGAGAAAATATCCATGCTGACGGCGGATAGCGGCGTCACGCTGGATTATCAGCATGCAGCATGCGCGCAACCTGAGGCGCGCTCCTACACCGTTTTACGCGCCACCTTTGATCCCTGGTTGATGGGGGAAGCGGAGGCTGCGGGCGCACAATTGATCCCCGGCGTACGCGTTGACGAATTGATCGTGCGTGAAGGGAAGGTGTGCGGCGTCAGAGCGGGCGAAGACGAAATTGAAGCGCGCGTGGTTATTCTGGCTGACGGGGTTAATTCACTGTTGGGGGAAAAGCTGGGTATGGTGCGCCATGTCAATCCCCATACTGTGGCGGTGGGGGTTAAAGAACTGCTGGCATTTACCCCGGAACAGATGGCTGAGCGTTTCGGTTGTTCAGGTGATGATGGACTGGCTTGGTTGTTTGCTGGCACGCCTTCTGAAGGGCTGATGGGGGGCGGGTTCCTGTATACCAACAAGAACACCGTTTCATTAGGTTTGGTGCTCGGCCTGCACAACGTAGACAAGCTGACTAAAAGCGTGCCGCAACTGCTGGAGGATTTTAAGCAACATCCGCTGGTTGCCCCGTTGGTCAGTGATGGCAAACTGCTGGAATACTCAGCGCATCTGGTGCCTGAAGGCGGTTTAGATATGGTGCCGGAGCTTGTCGGTGACGGCGTGTTGATTGCCGGTGATGCTGCCGGGTTCTGTCTTAACGTCGGCTATACGGTACGTGGGATGGATCTGGCGATCGCTTCCGGAGACGCTGCTGCCAAAGCCGTTATCGCAGCTAAACAGCGCGACGATTTCACTCGGCAGGGGTTGTCTGGCTATCAGATGTTGCTGGACGAAAGCTTCGTGATTAAAGACATGAAGTTGTATAAAAACCTGCCAGCGTTTTTAGACAATCCGCGTTTTTTCAGCGCCTATCCGGCAATGATGACGGGCATGATGCAGGATCTGTTCACTATCAACGGTCCGCAACGTCCTCTGCGTAACAAGATGTTCTCCCACATCGGAAAAGTCGGGGTAATGAACATCCTGAAAGATGGTTTTAAAGGAGTGCGTTCGTTATGAGTAAGGTCAATGTGGATATCAAGCTGGGGGTTAACAAGTTTTATGTTGATGAGGGCAATCCGCACATTGTGCTGATTGCCAATCCTGACCCGGTGGAGTTCAACAAATTGATGTTAGCCTGCCCAGCAGGGCTCTATAAACAAGATGAACAAGGCCAATATCTGTTTGATTCCGCAGGGTGTTTGGAGTGTGGTACTTGCCGCGTGCTGTGCGGAAATACCATTCTGGAGAAATGGAGCTTTCCCGTCGGGACTCAGGGGGTGGAGTTTCGCTATGGTTGAGTAGGGACTTTCCAACGAGTGAAAATTTGCTACGCTGTATGTAATTACAGTAATGGCGAGTATTCCAGTGAACCCGTATCAAGCTTCTATGGATAAGCCGTTTGATGCCATGGAGGCTTATCACTACCCCGAGCACCTGCGCCCGTTTCTTGAAGGGTTGCCCGCTGCGCCAGGCGTCTATGTGTTTCATAGCGATAGCGATGTCATGCCACTTTATATCGGCAAAAGTGTCAATATTCGCAGTCGCGTCATGTCGCATTTCAGGACCGTTTCTGAGGCGCGTATGCTGCACCAGTCTCGCCGTATTAGCTATCATCTGACAGCGGGCGAAATTGGCGCGCTGTTGCTGGAAGCACAAATGATCAAACAGCTACAGCCGTTGCACAATAAACGGCTGCGGCGCAGCCACCAGCTCTGTTCGTTGCATTTGCGTAACGGCGTTCCCCATATTGTATCGGCAAAAGATATCGACTTTTCCCATACGCCTGATTTATACGGCTTATTCTCTAACCGGCGTGCTGCACAGCAAGCGCTGCTGGACATCGCCGACAGTGAACTGCTGTGTTACGGCCTATTGGGTCTGGAAAAACATCCGCGCGGCAAGGCTTGTTTCAGGCACCAGTTGGGGCGATGTGCAGGCGCCTGTTGTGGCAAAGAACCAGTGGTAGAGCATCAACTGCGTCTGCTTGATGGGTTGCAACAGATACGCGTGTTCAACTGGCCCTACTCGGGCGCTGTCGGACTGGTGGAGCAACACGGTGATGTGCGGCAGATTCATGTTATTAATAACTGGTATTACCTTGGATCGGTAGAAGACATTGCTGATGCAGCGCGCCTGACCAAGGTAGCTCACGGTTTTGATCGCGATGGATACAAGATTTTAAGTGAGCCGCTGTTAAAGGGGCTGCATGAGGTCATTTTGCTGGAATGATCTGATCTCATCGACATTCATAGCGGCTAATGAATGATAATATGGATCATCCACGTTTATGTTATGGATTTTCGATGTTATTTACGCTGCGCCAACTTGAATTTTTTGTCGCCGTTGCCGATGCCGGACAAATCTCTAAGGCAGCGTTGTTTTGCAATGTTTCCCAATCATCAATGACGGTTGCGCTGCAAAATCTGGAAGAGCAATGCGGAAGGTCGCTGTTTACCCGACATGCTAAAGGAATACGCCTGACGGAAACGGGAGAGCGTCTATTACGCCATGCCAAAAAGGTATTAAACGCCGTTCAGCTCGCGACGGATGATATGCTGATTCCGTCTAACGATCTGAGTGGAACGTTGCGGATTGGTGTCACTGAAACCCTCTCGGCTTACATGCTGCCTGCGCTGCTGAGCGCGATTACAGCGCGCTTTCCTTCTTTGCAATTTAGTCTGGTTGAGTATCCTTCCCCCCGATTATGTCAGGCGATAAGAGAGGGGATGGTCGATCTGGCGTTGATGCTGGTGTCCAATATCACGCTGCCAGAGGATTTTGCTACAGAGATATTCATTCGCTCGACTCGGCGATTATGGACCTGCGCAGGTCACCCGTTACAGGATGCGCCGACGATTACGTTGCAAGACATTGCGAAAGAGGACTTTTTGCTTCTCGATATGGATGACCATATCCCTATTGTCAACCATTACTGGACTGAGCAGAATCTGCAACCGCGTATCAAATTTAAATCGACCTCCATTGAGGCGATAAGGGGTATGGTGGCGCAAGGTCACGGCGTCACCATTTTGTCTGATTTTGTATATCGCCCTTGGTCATTGGAGGGTAATCGTATCGTCCGGCGGGATGTGAGTAACGTGATCCCTTCGATGGATATTGGGGCTGTGTGGTTACAAACGCGTCCTTTGCTTCCTAGCGCTGAAATGTTGATAGATTTCATCCGTAAACAAAAAACCGCGTAATTACGCCTTCTGTGCCATAAAAAATGGGCTGTTAGCCAGCCCATTGATAGTTAGCGCGATCACCCTCCGACACTAAAGAACGCGTAGCGCCCTAAGAACTCGCCGGTGATGGTTATCATCAACGCCAGTGAGAGTAGGGCTGGCAATGATTTTCGTGGCAATCGGGTTACATAAGTTACAAGCAAGGCCAGTGCGATGCCCAGCAGCAGGTAACGCCACAGCGTCAATGTACCGATATTCACAGCAGCGGTTTTAATGCTGATACCTTGCGCAAGGTTGGGGGCAACAGCAGAAAACATGACAATGACCGCAAACGTAGCCAGCACAAAACCCAGCAGGTAGAGGCGAAGCAAAGGTGTCATAACACGTGCGCTCTCATCCTCTGCCAACAGGTGTAACCGGGGCCACAGACACAGAGCATACAACAGGCTGCCCATCATAAACGCCGAACCATAAAAGCCCGCATAGGTTCCCCATCCCTGCCAAAGGATAAAACGGCTATGGTCGTAAATGGCCGACATGACGAAGATATCCGCCACGCCAACCAACGCAGTGAGCCCCAGCAGTGCGGTGGATAGCTGTTTTTTCACCAGTGAATAAACCAGTGTCAAAAATAGCAAACCCATAAACAGCGCTGTGAACAGGATTTCGCGGCTCATCCAGGATGACGCGACATGGCTAAGTGTAAATAGCGCATGCCACGGGTTACCCAGATGCGCAACGGATGCCAATAAGCCAATGCCGCCGCACAGTAACGCACACACGAGTGCGGGACTTGCAAGCTTCAGCCGTTTGTCATCGGCCAACGTAGTGAAAATGAACGTATGGCAATACCAGACGGTGACGACGCAACCGATAGTGATTTGCATCAGCAAGGTAAAAATGATCAATGGCCATTCGTGCATGTCAGTATCCTCGCTGTGTTTTAGTACCCACGATCAAGTTGGGTCGGGTTAGCGATGAGTCGGGCAGACCTGCGATATCCGCATTGTTGCCGTATTTTTTCCGCAGTTCACTGATGGGACCGAAATCCAATGCTCGCATGGGGCAGGCATCCACACAGGCCGGATTTTCCCCCTTGGCGCGCAGATTCAGGCAGGTATCGCATTTTGTCATCATGCCAGATGCTTCATCAAACTGCGGTGCTTCGTAAGGACATGCCCAGGTACAGTAGCGGCAGCCAACACACAGCGTGTGATCGACCACGACCACCCCATCTTCTTCGCGCTTATGCATCGCCTTGGTCGGGCAATGGCTGACACAGGACGGCGAGTCGCAATGATTACACGCGATAGAAAGATGCCAACGTCTGGGCTTAGGAAACGTACCTTCCTCAAAGTCGTAGACCCGCCGAAAATTACGTCCCACTTCCAGATCATTTTTATCCTTGCAGGCGATGACGCATGTTTTGCAACCGATGCACGCGGCGGCATTAAAATAGAATCCAACCTGTTCCATCGTTATCGCTCCTCACCAAAAATGATACGTTGTGGTCTGTCTACATCAGGAATCAATGCTGGGCCTTGCCACTTTTTCACGTCACACAGCACGGTATTCCAGCCTGATGTCCCAAACCCGGTTGCGACCTGTTCCGATATGGCGTTATCCGCACCCGCCAAATCAATGCCGCTGGCCTCATCCAGCTCGAACCAGCTACCGTGAGGCAGCGCGACAACGCCGGGTTTCAACGTTTCAGTCAGCCAGGCCGGGCGCAGCGTTTTCCCTGATGGGCTGGTAATGAGCACGGTTTCACCGTGGCGGATGCCAAGGCGAGTGGCATCCGATTTATTGAGGTAAACAGGGGAGGGCCAAGCCTCTCTAAGCCAGGGCACGTTATCCAGCGTACTGTGTGAACGTCTTAAATAGTGCGGATTGTAAACCTGGAAGGGATACTCACCTTTTACTTTAGCTTTCCAGTCGGCGAAGCTTTCTTAATACCCTTTGGGCTTAGCGGTATAGGCAGGAATAGGCGGCACTTCATTCCAGCCATACTCACGGCTGATCCGAGTGAGTTTCTCGCAATAAATTTCAAACTTCCCGCTGTCCGTAGCGCGTGGGTTCTTCTCAGGATCCTGAACAAAGTCTTTATAGGCGATATAGCCGTAATTATCCCCTTCGGTGCGTTCTACCTGATAGGTGCCACGGGTCAGGAATTCATTCAGCGAGATTTTGCCCTGCTGTGTTTTCCCTTTAACGCCCCACGCTGCCAGATCCTGCTCAGTGATGGTTAGCAAGGGAATCTTGGTCTTACCGTCTTCATCAATGACGTTAGCCCCTTGCAGCGTATTGAAAAACTGTTGCTTTTCAGAGATCGGGAAGATTTTATCAACATCAACGCCCAGTCGTTTGCCGATCTCTTTTGCAATCCATTGATCGCTTTTCGCTTCATAAAGCGGTTTAACAATATTCACTGCCACAATCAGCACGTCGCGGTTGCTGGGGTTTAAAATGGTGCCTTCACGTTCCCATTCGGTCGTGACGGGCAAAACTACATCTGAATATTTGGCGCTGGTGTGCAATACATAAGTGGGAGACACGATGAACTCAACCTTCTCCCTCAGCGCAGCGATGCCTTGGGTAATATTGGCACGCGTTTGCATCGTGGCGTTGAAGGTGTGGAACATCATCTGGATATCCACCTGTTTCTCGCCCTTACCGCGCTGGCGAAATTTACCTTCCGTCAATGCCCTGTTGATTTCATTGTGGTTAATGGTGCTGCTGATCGGGTTTGGAAAGTTGGGGAGTCCCGTGCTGCCGCCGTTAACCAAGCGTGTACCGCCGTTGCCAGCAGTGTAATGGCAGCATACGCCAGTCATACGGCCAGAACGGCCCATGTGACCAGTCATAAAGCCGAGCGTAGAAAATGCATGAACCCACCCTTCGCCATTGTGAATACGGGCTGGAGCCCACCCTGTGATCAGGGCGACGCGGCGAGTACCACCGATTTGTCTTGCCAGGCTACGGATAGTGTCTGGCGCAACGCCACAGATTTCGGCGGCCCACTCAGGATTCTTGGGGTCGTGGGTAAACGTGCCCAGCAGATAATCTTTGAAATTATCATCGGGATTAGCGCCTGCAGGCATGTGCTCCCTGTCGAAGCCAACACAGCAACGGTTCAGGAAATCCCAATCTATCAGTGGGTTATTTTGTGGATCGTCCTCTTCCAGTAAGGCATACATAATGCCTAATGCAAGCGCATGGTCTGTGCCAGGATTAACCGGAACCCAATCGGCATCGAGCAGTTCACAGGTTGCATGGTAGCTCGGGTCAATACAGATAAAGCGTGCACCTGCTTTTTTCGCTTGCAGATAGTGATAGGTCGGGCTACCTGGGCTACTCCAGGCGGGGTTGGCTCCCCACAAGACGATAAGCTGAGATTTGCGTAAATCCAGACGATCGTTGGTACCGAAACGGACCCACCCATCATGAACGCCGATATATTCCGGGGTGTCTTTCCATGCACCCCAGGATGTTGTTCCCCAGTCTGAGGTATAGCCGCCGTAGTTGGCGTAAACATTAAGGTAATGCGTGCCGTTAGAGCCGGTGAGCCAGATTGACTCATTGCCATACTTTTCTTTGATGCGCTTGGTTTCGCTGGCCACAATATCCAGCGCTTCGTCCCAACTGATGCGTACCCATTGGTCGCGCCCGCGGAGTGATTTATCACCGCCGCCGGGAGCCCAGTTTTTACGCTTCATTGGATAACGGATACGGTCGGCACCAAAGACTTGCTTACGCTGAGAGCGGCCGCGCAGACATCCCCGCTGTTGAGGATTATCTGGGGTGTCACTGTGAGTATCATCCGTTTTTTGACGTTCTACTACGCCGTCGACCACCAACGCCTTGTTCAAGCAGCGGCCACCGCAGTTATGCCAGCATGCTGCGGGTTTCCAGGTGCCTGTTTTGTCCGTCACAGCCGTTGCCGGCTGGGCGGCAGTTGGTTCAGCGCGCAATCCCCGGCTCATGGGCAACGCTGCGATAGCAGCTGCCGCGGAGCTTATCTGGATAAACGCACGCCGGCTGATTCCAGAAAGTAAATTATTGATCATGTAATACTCCTACTTTCACATTGCATAAAAACCCTGCCGCCGTCGGGCCTGCCAATACGGCATTGCCGACATGGCGGTGGGCATAGCGTGTTATCGTTTTTGTTATGACGTTGCCTGCTCTGTCTCCATGCCAACGACCTGATTGAGTTGCTGTGCATCGTGGGTTAAAAACACCGGCAATAGTTGAGCGATGCCGCGATAGAAATCGGTCTCTGCGTGTGTTTTTACGTTATGGGAAAACGCATCACAAAACGCCAGCGTATGTTGCTGGAGAAAATCACGTTGCCTTAGCAGAGAAAGCATGACGCTCTGAAGTGAAGCGCCGCTGTGCAACGCTTCGGCAACGGACTGGCTTTGCTGATAAAGAAAATCGAGCTCGAACCCGATATGGTCTGGGGCCTCGCCGTCATCGTCAGACATGGTCAGCCCGCAGGATTTATAAACCTGCTTTACCTCTTGGGTGCAACGTTGAAACAACAGCTTATCGCGCGACACATAGACGGATTCCCACGGTGGCGCAGGGGGTGTTTCGGGGCCGATAAACAGGCGGGTGAAATCCCAATGCAGATTTTCAAAGGCGCTCTCACCGGTGATAAAGGGCTCCCCTGCCAGTGCGTGTTGCACACGTTCTAATGCGGAAGAGAAATTCGTGTCAGCGATCGCAGGGAACAGTGTCGCCAGATCCTGCTGCTGTAGAAAATTCAACAATGCAGGCGTGGGTTCTTCGATCAGCAACCGGCGTAAAAGATCGTAACCCACGGTGCGTTGGATAAGATATTCCGGGAATTGATGAGGGGTCATCGTCATATCCTTTAAATGTCGGCCAGCGAGAAGGTGGATGGCGTCACGTGTTGTAACTGCACTTCTTTCACGTCACGCTCGGTTTCTGAAAGGTGTTCGATAACGTTGAGTGAAAGGCAAACTTCAACGGGCAATGCACCCAGCAAGGAAATGGCCGAGGGGTGAAACTGAATATAGTGATGCTGCTGACTGTGTCTGACGGGAATGTGGTGTTGGGTCAGAAGGGTGTTCACGGCAGTAATGGCCGAGCCGAACACTTTAGCGCATTTGAAAAAAGCATCTCGGGGAGAAAAATAATAGGTCTTGTCAACCGGACTGAGGTGGTTTTGCTGGAACACTTGCCCAGTATGTTTATTTTCCAAAGAACAATAGTGTACGCCCAGCCTCAACGCGTTCTCTAACGCGAACAGCATCAATTCCAGTGCCAATGTTTCGCTACCGGCAATGGCTAATCCGCCTGCATACCAATAATTGTAATACACCTGATAGGGGGGATATTTCAGGGTGAAACCGCGTTCGCGAAACGCGGTGGCATTCGCCAAGGGAAAACAAAACTCCAGCAGGTTGATACCGTCAACACCGAGGGTATCGAGTTCGCGTAATAACGCTTTCATCTGTTCGCCGCTACCGGGAATAACCGGCATTTCCACCATTACCGTGGGAATATACTTTTTTGCCAGGCGAATGCGCCGCAGTATGCGGGCTTGCTTCTCTGCCGGATCATCAATTTTGATGCTAAACCGGATTTCTTTCAGACCGGCTTGCTGCAGTTGTTGTGCGGTTTTCTCGTCTAGGGGATCGCCGGCAGTGTAGAGCCGGGCGTGAATATCAGGGAAATGGTGCTGAAGTTGTTTAAAGAAACCGGTCGCTTCCTCTTTGTGTAATAACGGTTCTCCCCCGGTTAACGCAGCAAATTGCAAAGGCTCCCCGCTGGCAGCAATCTGTCCAACTTCTGTTGCTGCCTCACGCAGATGCTGTTGGTAGTAGTCATAATCCTGTTGATTGGGATTGAAACAGAAATAGCATTGACGATGGCATTTTAGCGAAATGAACGCGGTGTAACTTCCTTCTCCCGTGCGGCAGGCAACGCACGCATCAGAAATCCAGTTGATGTGAATGCTTTTGTCATTGTTGGAAAACAGGGCGCCCATGGCGCGCAGCCGGTGTTTTAGTGCAAGCGCGTTATCGCTGCTTTCGGAGGAGGATTCAAACGGCAGACCATACTGTGCGATAGCGTGTAAGGTCTTTTGCTCAATCTCGATATAGCGTTGAGCGTACTGTGCGAAATCAGGATCGTTAATACACGAAAAGGTTGTGCTATTGATGATGTTCATTTTTTATCCTCCGTTACGCAGAGAAATTCAGGCTTTTCATGCTGATACGATCCCCGGTGAAGCGGAGCTTTTCTTGCATGGAACAGGCGGGACACAGATGTTCACCCGGATTCAACGATGGGAACGGATTTTGACAGCGAGGACAAAATGCAACGTTAAAGGAATAATGTGTCTGTGTTTTTTTCG
Source organism: Serratia marcescens (assembly GCA_015548865.1). Classification (GTDB taxonomy): domain Bacteria; phylum Pseudomonadota; class Gammaproteobacteria; order Enterobacterales; family Enterobacteriaceae; genus Symbiopectobacterium; species Symbiopectobacterium marcescens_A. The sequence goes on from JADMXW010000010.1 coordinate 59,722, forward strand.
TTATTTCTTCTCTTACCTCGATGGCCGATTCCGGGCAACTTTCCTGACAGAGTTGGCACCCAACGCACTTGCCAGATTCGATAACCAATTGCTTGTTTTGATAATGAAAAACGCCCGTTGGACATAATTTCAAACAGCTGCTGCATAATGAACATGCGTCTTTATTGATATTGATGCTGAACAGTTGATAGTCAGGGAAAATATCGCTGATTAATCTGTTTGTTGGTGATGTTTTTTTGCCTAAATACCGCTGCACCGTACCAATATGCAGAAAACGGCGCCGCGCGATAACCGCGTCTAATGGTTCTGTGCTGGCATGATTATCATCATGGTGGTAATTATTCAGTAAGAAGGGCACTTGGTGGCATGCGCGTAACAGGCTATTTGTGCGTTCGACAATATCACTCCATGCGAAATGATTATCATCTACAATCAGCGTACGGTGCCCTGCACGATAATAGAGTAAAAGTTCTTTCACTGACGGGGCAGTAATCGCATCTAAATATAAACGGTCACCAACAGTCTGACGTTCGGGAAATGATCCTGTTATCGCCATCACCGGACACACCGCTATGCATCCGCCGCAGCCTGAGCAGGCATCAGCAATAATCTTAACCGCACTGTCGTTAGCGATAAACAGAGCACCAGATGAACATGCGTCTACGCATAGCCGACACTCGACTCTCCGGCTTTTATTTCGGATGCAATCAGATGTTACGACAATGTCATCATTGAACGAAGTATTAATAACACTCACCTCGTGCTGGCTTATAAAGAAAATATGACAAAAATTTAGCGAAAAATTATGATTTCATTTTTTTGTATGTATTTTTAGTCGTTTTTTATTTCTCTGTTGTTTGTTTGTTAAATTCCATTGGGCCTGTTATTTAAGTTAAAAAAATACTATATCCATAAACCGCATAAGGACAATAGATTTTTTCGATATGCCATTATTGGTATTTTCTATATATCCTGTTTTTTCCTCTTGCGACGGTGAGTTATCTGATTGAAGCGAGGGAGAAACACAGAATTTCGGACGAGATTATTTTAATGAATATTGACGATGATCATAAATAGCGTGGATTGAAATGCGCTCTATCGTTATAAAATTATATTTATAACGCTGTGCTTAATCTACACAATTTATTTATCAAATGATAATTGTTTTTGTATGCGTTATTTTCCACCTGACTCGAATAAAGGGATGAAATTTCAATGTCAGCGCAGGCTATCGTTATGCGCGTCAAGAAAATGTCATAAAGTGCAGGTAATGTGTCGGAGAGTTTCCATTTGTTACGTTATATCATCACACAAGGAATTTCTCCATGCGAAAGCTCTCCACAGCATTATTGGTTCTCTCTATTGGCGCTGTGCTCTCGCCCTGGGCGATTGCACAGGACCCGGCGCCCGCAAAAGCGAAAAATGTGATTCTGCTTATCAGCGATGGCGCGGGGATCAACACCTGGCATGCTGCAAGCTATTATCGACACGGTGCGTTGGGGCACGAAGTCTATGATGACTTTGATGTAAAACTGTTTGCTTCTACCTATCCGCTTAATACCTCCAATGTGCCAACCCGCACGATGGATAAGTCTGTTACGTTTGATGCCGATAAAATTTGGAACAAAGACAAAGTAGACAGTACCTTTCAGGGCAGTTTGGGTAAATATCCGGGCTACTTTGCCGGTTATGAATACCTGCGTGCGGATTTCACCGACAGCGCTGCGGCAGCAACGGCACTGGCCTCCGGTCATAAGACCTACAACAACGCCATTAACTGGTCGAACGACGACAAAAAGCTCAAGCACATTGGTGAATATGCCGTAGAAAACGGCAAAGCGCTGGGGGTGATCACCACTGTGCAGTGGAGCCATGCGACGCCGGCGGGTTTCCTTGCGCACAACGTTAGCCGTAACGAATACGCCGCCATTGGCAAAGAGATCGTGGAATCTGGGCTGGCAACGGTGGTGATGGGTTCCGGCCATCCTGCCTATGATGAAAATGGCAAACCGACGACGCCGAAAGATGACAAGGCCTACCGCTATGTCGGCGGCAAAGCGGTGTGGGATCGTTTGGTGGCGGGCAAAACCGACTATAAGCACATTGAAACCAAAGCAGATTTTGTCGCACTGGCTGATGGCAAACTGAATATGGGTAACAAAACCAAGCTGGTGGGTACGGTGCAAAACCATGCGACGTTGCAGTTTAATCGTGCGGGCGTTGCTGCTGGCGAGTTGCTGGATAATCAGCCTGATTTGGCGACTATGACCCGTGGTGCACTAAACCTGATAGCCAAGAACCCGAACGGCTTTATGTTGATGGTGGAAGGCGGGGCAGTGGATTGGGCTGCGCATGCCAATAACCTGCCGCGTCTGATTGAAGAGCAGATCGATTTCAACCACGCGGTAGAAGCGGCGGTGGCTTGGGTAGAAAAGAACAGCTCCTGGGATGAAACGCTGGTGATTGTGACCACCGATCACGGCAACGGGTTATTGCAGGGACCGGATTCAAATAACGACGCGTTCTCCGACATTGTCAATCAGGGAGCCGGAGCGCTGCCGCTGGTGCGCTGGCACACCGATACCCACACGCGTGAACTGGTCCCCGTTTATGCTAAAGGTGCCGGAGCGGATTTCTTGCGCTCAGTGGCGAAACCCAACAAGGGGCTGGCAACCTACAATGTGCCGCAAGAGAGCCAACAGTTTGTTGATAACACGGATATTTTTCGTGCCTCACTGAATGCCTTTGGCATTACCGCAGCAGAACCCCAGTAAACCACTTGCATGCGCTGTGTACGATGAACCGTACGCAGCGTCATTTTTATGACAGAACACAGGAATTTAGCCGTGATGAAGAAATGGATAAGCGCGCGCTGGCGTGACGCTCGGCGGCACAGCGTGGCAGGGTTTTGTATTCTGCTGCTGAGCACCTCGGCGGTGCTGGCGGCTGACCACCCGACGGCAGTGACGCCAAGCACCAATGCGCAGGCGCAGGTGATGCGTGCTGTGCGCCAAAACGGAGAGTTGCTGATCGAATTGCGGTTTGAGACCACGGCAGATACGTTTGGTGGCGAAATCATCTACGAGAATATGACGTCTGACATCGTGAATTCATCCTTTTATATCGAAGCGCAGGGGCAGCATTTTCCGCTGAGTGATGCGGGCAAGGCGCAGCTCCCCACCTCGCTGAGATTGAATTTCAGCTACGACCGCAATAAAAATCCACGCGTGGGTGCCTGGCGCGGAAGGTTCATTGCGCCGCCAAAATCAATCACTCAGGTTGAACTGCATATCCCCGGATTGGCACCGATATCAGGCATTTCGATGACGGACAGAGGAGAGTAAAATTAATCAATATATTTGAATAATTATGGCAATTTTATCTGATATCACCTTCTGAATGATGGCACTATGATGCATTCCATCAAAGGCAAACAGCCTTTTAATCAAACATCAAACAGAAGGATTACCCTCATGAACGTTATCAAAAAATTTGCCGCAGTTGTTGCTCTTGGACTGGTTTCTTTCGGTAGCTTTGCTGCACAAGAAGTGGGCACGGTTCAGGTCAGCGGTGCAGATACCCTGAGCGCATTTGAAGCGCAAGTGGCAGCAAAGGCTGAAGCTGCTGGCGCAACGTCTTACAAGATTGTTTCTGTGAGCGGTAACGATCAACTGCGCGGCACAGCAATCCTGTACAAATGATTTCATGATTGTTGATGGAACAGCCAGAAAGGGGAGCGAAAGCTCTCCTTTTTGTTGATTCCTGCGGTTGGTTGTTAACGGTAATACAACTTCTTTTTGGCATGTCCGTGTTTCCCGGCGAATCACGCCGAGGGGCGCTCCGGCGGCCTACGCCGCTACGACCCCATCGCCGCACTTCGCCTAACAACGAACTTTGTCAGCAGTCTGAGAGGGGAGCATAAACTCTCCTTTTTCGTTTTTATGGGGCAGAGTGAGCTTATCAATAGAACAATATCTGGACATTACTGACTTTAGGATAACTAAAGATAATCAATATTAGTGCATGTAAAAATGGATTATGGATTTACTGGTGCGTAACAACGCACTGCCATTTTTATTGTCCGACTGCACAAGAGGTATCTCATGTTCGATTCAACGCCTTTAACCCCTGAAGAAATCGTCGATCAGTGCCGTGCATTGACCCATGCTCTTATAGAACTGGAAAACCTTGCTGCTAAAGATATTCTGACTTTTGTGTTGGCTGAACGACTGGAGCATCTTAATGCAGTGATGTTGGATGACGTTGATTGAGTTAAATCAACGATCTTATGGCGTATATGATCTATACCCTAAATAATTCGAGTTGCAGGAAGGCGGCCAGCAAATGAATCCCAATGCGCTTACTCAGGTAAGTGATTCGGGTGAATGAGTGCAGCCAACGCACCTGCAACTTGAAGTATGACGGGTATATATGTAGATAATTCTAATCGTGGGGATGAGGATTGGCGAAGAAGCAGCCTATTCGCGTTTATCTCACGATGAAAAGGGTACCCATAAACCTTCGTTTGAATTGGTTTGCGAGTTTGCCCGTGTGCTCAATGTTCCAGAGTGTTATTTTTATATAATTGATGATCAATTCGCGGAAGATGTATTGAAACTGTATATCGAGCGTTTTGGGAAAAAAGAATAACAGGCTAATAATTTCAGTGATTCGCTTTTGGTGGTGTATTGCGAGTAGGTTTGCGACAGCTTGCTCGCTGGGTAAGTTTTTATGTCCAGTAGCGGAGGGCTGCTTGGTGCCAGCAGCGGACGTTGTTAATGGCATGATGTACGAACCAATGGAGAGCCGATCATCAATCCTCATATTAATCCATACTGGAAATATTTTTATCACTGGCCCGATAATGGAAGCGTTAACTATACCCCATCGAGCCTACGACTTAGGTGAGGCAATTCTTACAGTTTAAATGGGTTTTAGGGGAATTTTACTCGGCTAAATAACCACCATCGATTGGATAAACTCCTCCGGTACAGAACGCTGAATTATCTGACAGCAAAAACAATATGAAGTCTGCTATTTCTTGCATTTTTGCCATCCTTTTCATAGGGTGGCTATTTGCGAAACTACGTACGATATTTTCTGGGAACTCACTCATTCGTGGAGTTTGGACATAGCCCGGAGCGACTGCATTGATTCGAATGCCTTGACATGCAAACTCTAGCGCTGCGGTTTGGGTTAAACCGATTATACCATGTTTAGCCACGGTGTAAGGCGCTAATCCAGGAATGCCAACAAGACCATTTACTGCAGATAAATTAACTATAGAGCCACCAAACTTCATCATCTGAGGTATTTCATATTTTAGACAGTAAAAAACGCCGCTCAATGAGGTGGCAATAACCTTATCCCAGTTTTCAATTGTTTGCTCAGTTATATTTTTACCATGTTCACCTGTTATGCCTGCATTATTTACTGCATAATCAAGTCTGCCGAAATGTTTGATAACATCATCTATCATTTGCCGTACTTGTTCGGGCTGTGACACATCACATCCGATCCCCACGGTTTGTTGTCCCTGCGAAGATAATTGTTTCGCTTTTTGTTTAGCCTGTTCTGACGAACGGGATACAATAACGACCTTAGCTCCATATTTGTGTAATTGCTCTGCAACTGCCTCACCTATACCTGCAGTACTTCCTGTTATGACAGCAACTTTATTCTTGAAATTCATAATCCCCCCCTTATGAAGTAGAATTGAGTCTTTCATCTGGGTTAGTATACAAATTAGCTGTGACAGTTTTTGTCAGTACTCTTTCTCATCGCAGATCCCTTCTTTTATTCTCCATTTTTTCAATAAAACTGCCCTGCTTTCACTATATGTGGAATCCAGTTGCACAATATCTTCAATTTTGTCAGTTCTAAAATGACGAAAATCATTTCTCATCTCACACCATGCAACCAAAAGCCAGCATGACTCCATGTATACCAATCCGATGGGCCATATGACTCGAGAAGAGTAAGAATCATTCTTATCACAATACTTTATTTTGATTCTCTTTCGCTTTTTAATAGCATTGCGAATGTCTTCAAAAAAAATCTCATTATTTTCTGAAGGACCGATCAGATAGGATTGACTCTCAATAAGGTTTTTTAATTCACCGGGAATGACGGTATGTATTTTGGCAAGCGCATTCCTTGCGGTAATTTTGAAATTACAATCCGTATTATGAGATACCCAATTTAACCCAAGTGTGATGGCATTGATTTCTTCATGAGAAAGATTTAAGGGTGGCAAATGAAAGTCAGACTTAACGATGTAACCAATTCCAGCGCCACCTTCTATGCATACTCCTTGATGCTGTAGCGTTTTTATATCTCTGTAAAGGGAGCGCACACTTATTCCCAATCTTTCTGAGAGGGTGGATGCAGTGATCGGGTATCTTTGTGCCCTTAATATCTGTAGTAATTCGAGAAGTCTTTCTGTTCTAGTCATGTTGATAAATCCATCTTGATCTTGAGACGATTTCTTAAATCATCTATTAGATAAGCATCTTAGTACAAAGCAAGTGTACATGGCTCCGTTGAACTGCTACCGATGATTACTACAGCACTATGTTCGTAATGCGTACATAAGCGGTGATCGTGAGTGTAAACGTCTGCTTTTCGCTCATAGCAGGCATGACCACTCTCCTGACTATCCGCCTCGTGGCAGAAGTGAACGTTGACGCACCAGACCGTTTAATGGATGCGTTGTAGAATTGTTATGATAAAAATAGGTGGTTGATAGCGCTAAAACGCACAAGGAGAAGCTATGAGGATAAGGCTTGCAGTGCCTTCTGAAGCAGAAAAATGCTGGGATATCCGAAACCAGGCTATACGCCACGGATGTAAGAACTGCTACGACGATGCGGTTATTGCCGCCTGGACACCGGAAAAAATGCCTGAAAGTTACAGGGACGTCGTTGCTGTGAATCCTTTTTTTGTTGCTGATGGCCCAGATAACAGACCGGTAGCGACAGGCTTCCTCGATCTTGCTTCAGGCAGGGTTGAGGCTGTTTTTACGTTACCTCACTATACTGGTAAAGGACTAGGGGGGCAGATTATTGACGCTATCAAACGTGAAGCCCGTGAACGTGGGTTTGATCAATTAACGTTATCTTCAACCCCGAACGCTTACTCTTTTTATAAGAAGCATGGTTTCATGCTTGTGCGAGAAAGCATGCATCCATCTGCATTGGCACAGGCTGAATTGCCCTGTATGGAGATGGTTATAAAACTCCGTTGATTTAGGTTTGCAGTCGAACGGTGATCGTAAATATAACTGAGTAGCTCGACCAGAATACCGTGCAGACGTGAAAGCAGTGGATAATACCAAGTGGCAGCTTTCGTATTCACCCCAGAAGCGAAAAATAACGAGCGATCGCCATCAGATGAATATATCAAAAAAACTTATCTATATTCTCACTGATAACGAATATAAGAAAGGGTTTTTATCTCATCTTTGTTGCTTCGTCACTATGACGCGACAAAAATCCTCCTTAAATCGCAACTTCAATTCTGTGTCATAGGTGTTGATGGCGGACAATCCATTCTGTCAGAATCGCTCGAAAACGCTTGCATCATGCCATTCCTGAAAACGACGATGGGCAGAACTTGATGCGCCTACGCCGGTAGCATTCATGATGGAACAGCGATTAACCACCTGCGATGCGTGCCCAACGGAGGGTTGGTTTTATGTTCTGGAATAAAGGGTGCCGTTATCTCCCAGAATTCGTCGCTGATTTGCCACTTGGTATTTGCCATATTTTGCCCTCAAAAATCATCGCAATGTATTATACGGAAATTCTTTTTTGGATGGGTTGTAAGTAATTTCATCTCGTGATTCATAAGTAAAAATTATAATAAAGATGCTTTATTATACTGGGTTTAATTTTTTTAAACTGAGTGATAAATTTTATGAATAACCGATGAAAAATAGTTACTTCACAATCATTAAATATATTTTTATACTGCAAACACATCTGAAAATTATAAATAAAAATACTTGTTGTTTATGTTTTTAGATTATTCATATAAGCAATCTTAATTTATAATAGGAAGGTCATGATAAAGAACGCTATATTATATTGTTCTTGCAATTTTATTCGAGTTGGATTGAATGCACTTGTAAGCAGCACTTATTTATCTCGTTTCATTACAATCACCACGGATGTTAATAGCATTGAACAATGTGAACATGCAATCAAACACTCATCACATATTGATGTCATTATTTTAGTATTGAGTGAAAGGGATAATAATATCACGTCAGTTTTAAAATGGCTTGAAGAATGTTTACCTAGAGTATCTCCTGATTGTAGAGTTTTGTTGATTGGAGATAAGGGGAGTATGATCGCATTGGAACATTATTTTATCCGACTAAAAAATTCCTGGTCAACTATGCCGACATACGCATCTCTGGCTTCGTTTCAAATAGGCATATTGAACCTTATACGCAGTAGTGTGGGTACGCTAAGTGAACATAATAGTATTACGAGGAATCTTACTCCTAGAGAGTTATTAATAATCAATAAATTATTGAAAGGAATAAGTCCGGGGCAGATTGCTATTGATTTACAATTAAGTAAGAAAACGATCAGCCATCATAAAAGGACAGGGTTAGCTAAGCTTGGTATGCGCTCACTATGTCCGTTAGTCATGAGTATTAACAACAGAAATATTATTCAACATATTGAGTGAAAATTTGCATCAGAATAAAAAACACTAGGGAAATTATTAGATAAGTTAATAAAATATATTAATCTAACAAATGTACTTTAATGTAAAAAAACAAGATAAGAAATTGGGAAAGCAATTGTCATGCAAAATTTACTCAACCCAAATTACTTAACTATTTTTCAGTCAATATTAGAACATGGTATTTTTCTGACCCTGACCCAAAATCCTGTTCCATACAGGTGGTCTCCCCCCCTGCGCGTGTGAAGAACGGTGGAAACTGGTTATCCGACACCAGCAGGCCATGTTCACGATAGCTAACCGGGCTGAACCTGTGCGACGCCTTTGCTCTGAGTTCTTGCCAGCGAAAGCTGGCGGCCACGGTTTTCTTGTTGTACCTCAGGCCCTGAGCACGCCACTCGTTCGTCAGGCGTGGCACGCCATAGCGTTGCTTTTCACGGTCGAAAGCATCACGAATCGCACGATCACATTGTGCCCGGTGTTGCTGGCATAAACTGAGAACGTCACGATGTTTATGCCAGGCGTACAGTTGCGATTCATACAGGCTGAGTTGGCGGGCTGTGGCGGCAACGCAGAGGGTCAGACAAGTATCGCTACACGCTCCCGCAACTGATATCAAAGTGCCCGAAACCGACAGGGTTGTCCGGGTCAGTGACATCCAGAAAACATTCGTCAATGGAATGCTGCAGGCACTTGCTATAGGGCTATTCACAGGTGCACATCTTTTTATTTGAATTATTAGTAATACTATATCTCTAAAAATCCGTGGCAATTATCATACCTATAATCTTTTTATTATATTGAAAATAATGAATTTTTTCTCATTTTCTAGGGTTTTTTGTAGCCGATCAATATCACATTAAAGACATATAGTACTACAAATAGGTTCGATGTTTTTCTATAGTCTCCTGACTAAATGCGTACCCAGGTAACAAAACGATGCATTTTTCACCATAACCCATAATGGATGAGGTAGGACATGAAACTCGTAACGCAATTAACGTTAGTGGCGGGGGCCGTCAGTCTGGTGTTTAGCACTCAGGTGTTGGCAGAAAAGCTGGTTTTTTTGACTGAGGCGTTGATCGATCAGACACGCGACGTGCTGAAGAGTGGGCAGATTGCACCGGATATGCAGCGTAGCTATAGTCGTCTGCTGGAAGAGGCCAATACTGCATTGACCGCTGGTCCGTTCAGCGTGACCAGCAAGGGAATGACACCCCCTAGCGGCGACAAGCATGACTACCTCAGTATCAGCCCTTATTGGTGGCCGGATGAAAGCAAGAGTAATGGTTTGCCCTGGATCCGCAAGGATGGAAAGACCAACCCGGCCTCGAAAAATGACGAGACGGATTCGGTGCGGATCGGACTGTTTACCCGCTCGGTCAGAGCGTTGGCGCTGGCTTACTACTTTAGTGGTGATGAGAAATATGCCAAACAGGGCATCGACTATGTGCGTGCCTGGTTTATCACACCAGAAACCCGCATGAATCCGAATATGAACTTCGCCCAAGGCGTTCCGGGAGTGGCCGACGGCAGGCGATCGGGGTTGATCGATTCGCGGGTACTTGCAGATCGCATGGTCGACAGTTTCGCGATCCTGTCCAAGTCACCAGCCTGGAGCGCGCAGGACAGCGCCGGAGTGAACCAGTGGCTCGGCGAGTATCTGGATTGGCTACAAACCAGCAAGCTTGGTATGGGGGAGGCGGATTCGGAGAATAACCACGGCTCTTGGTATGATTTGCAGGTGGCGGCGATCGCCTACTACCTCGGTCAGGACGATCTGGCTCGCAAGATGGTAGAGAAGGGCAAGACCCGAGTGGCGTCGCAGTTTAACCGGAAAGGCGAGCAAGAGCATGAGCTTGCACGTACCCGTTCCTATCACTACAGTTACTTCAATCTAGATGCCTTGACGCATCTGGCACAGATTGGCACTAAGGTTAATGTTGACCTGTGGAACTATCAGGCTCCGAACGGTGCATCTCTGCAGGCAGGATTGCGGATGATGGCGGACTATCAGGATCCCGCCAAAGAGTGGCGTTGGGATAACCTGGGTGAGAGAAGTGTACAACGCATGCTGCCGCTGTATCGTAAGGCGGCTGTAGCCTATGATAACGCAGATTTCCGCAAATTGAGCCAGACCGGTAAGTTTGCCGATATTAGCGTCGGGAAGAACCTGGCAGATGTGTGGGTCGAGCGGGATGTAATGCTGCTGTATCCGTTGGCGAAGTAAGATGCTGTGGTCGATCGTAAAATAAGGGCACTGTTGCAAATAGCCGATGGTGGTATGCTGCTCCTTTCTGTTTTAGTGGAAGGCGCAGCGCATTAACCCTTTCCATGTTCGATATTTTCAGAGCGAGATAATCCTTCAGGCCATTCGCTGGTATTGTAAGTAGAACATCAGTTATCCGCTTCTTGATCATAGCAGACCTAACCCCTGCCTCTGATTACGCAGTGCCAGAAGAGGAGCATGTATCCTTTATATTTAATAAATGGCACATGCTCCTGCAACCATATTATTCAGCTAAAGATTAGCAGCTCTCCCATTAACCAGCAGGTCTGTACCAACGACGAAGGAAGATCCATCAGAACCAAGAAAAACGGCCTCCTTAGCTAATTCATACGATGTTCCTAAACGACCTATAGGTATCAGGGTGTAAGTATTCCTATTTACCGAACACCCGATTACCTCTGTGTTGAAGTCCGTCGAAGCCGGGCGTACTGAATAGGAATAGTGAATTTTTATTTGTTCAAAACACTGAACGAAGTGGGGGAAATAACGGAAGGCTGGTTGAATGAATATAACTTCGAGCGTCCGCATAACGCCTTGAATAACCTGACGTCGGAAGAATACTGGCTGATGGCTGAAATCACGGAAACCTAAAAACAGTATGTGGAACTAAAATGGGTGCGCTTACAGAAGAAATTACCGCTACATGGCTATAACTGCGTAAGTTGAATAAATCACACGAGTTCAGAGCATACCTTTCTGATTAAATAATTTTTAAAAGTAATTTGAAATTAATAACACTTCAATGAGCGGGGTTTTTGTTGCGTCTGACCCGATTCAGCTAAAGTTTTTTAATAACCATCTCACGTATAAGGTTACTCACCATCACTTTATCGCTATGTTTACTCTGGTTTTTACGATCAGAATGTAAGGACGCGTTTATGCTCGATTATTTTCCTTTCTTTCTGGGTATTCTTCCACTGCTTGTAATGATTGTTCTTATTCTCAAAATAAAAACACCCATTCACTATGCTGTGTTGATTACGCTGGCATTAACCTTGATCATCACCTACCTGTTCTGGCATACCTCGGTAAGAACGTTGGGGTTAGCTATTACCTATGGTGCGCTTAAAGGGCTATGGCCGATTATCATCGTTATTCTGGGCGCGATTTATAGCTATAATCTAATGCAAAAAACGCGCAGTATGGACGTGTTGCGTGATGTCCTCGCCGGAATCAGCGATGATAAACGCATACAGGTGTTGTTAATTTCATGGTGTTTTGGCGGGTTTCTCGAAGCTGCTGCAGGGTATGGCACCGCCGTGGCGATCCCTATCGGTATCCTCATCGCACTCGGATTTAATCCGATGAAAGCAGCCGTCGCCTCGCTGGTTGCCAACACGGTTCCCACCGCGTTTGGTGCAGTCGGCATTCCGGTTTCTATTCTGGCCGAGCAGGTTCACCTCCCCGTCACTACACTGAGCGCCACTGTGGTTGCTCAACTGGCGCTGTTCAACATTCTGCTACCGTTCGTCATCATTTCGATCATCGGTGGTGGCATGAAAGCGATTCGCGGCGTGTTTGGCATCACGCTGGTATGCGGTGTCACCACACTCGTGCCACAGTATTTGGTGGCGGTTTATCTTGGTGCTGAACTGCCTGCGTTCGCAGGGAGCCTGGCCAGCCTGATTGCCGTCACGCTGATGGCAAAGGCGCGTAAGAAAGCAACGGAGCCGGAGTATCGCATCAGCAGCGATCACCAAACGTCCGTTGCAAGTTACTCCGCCCGTCAACTGCTGCGCGCCTGTGCGATTTACCTCCTGATTTTTGTCTTCATTCTGCTGTGTTCGCCGCTGTTCCCCACCATTAAAAGTACAGTCTCTCAGGTGGCTTCTGTTATTCCGTTCTACCTGACGGAAACGCAGGTGCTGAAACTGAAAATCGACTGGATCGCCACCCCCGGTGTATTGATTATCATCGCCACTCTGTTGGGCGGTTTTATTCAGGGCGCGAATCTGTCTACGATGCTGAGTGTCTTCTTTGGCACGGTGAAGCAGCTTAAAAATTCGATTATCGCCATTACTGCTATCGTCGCGATGGCGACCGTCATGGATGTTAGTGGGCTTATCGCCACGCTGGCACAAACCATGGTGGATGTTACTGGCGGTGGCTACCTGTTCATAGCGCCTGTAATTGGCGCATTGGGCACTTTCGTGACGGGCAGCGATACCAACTCCAACGTGTTGTTCGGTAAATTACAAACAATGGCAGCGGAAAAGCTGCATGTCGATCCCGTCTGGTTGGCGGCGGCAAATACCGCTGGGGCGACTGGCGGCAAGATGATATCGCCGCAAAGTATCGCCATCGCTGTGTCAGCAACGCGCATGGAAGGTCAAGGCAGCGCGATCATGTCCGGCACATTGAAATACTGCGGCGTCTATATCGTCATTCTTGGGCTTAAGGTCGGCCTGGTCTACTACTTATTCATGGCCTGAAATAGCAAAAATTTAACTATATTAAAATTGGGAGTATTGTCGTGAATGTTAATTTCTTTGTTACCTGTATTGGTGACGCCCTGAAATCGCGTATGGCGCGCGACTCCGTGCTGCTGTTAGAGCAACTCGGATGCCGCGTACACTTTCCTGAAAAACAGTCATGTTGCGGACAGCCTGCCATCAACGGCGGTTACGTCAGCAGCGCGATCCCCGGCATGAAAAGCGTGATCGCCGCGCTGGAAGAGAATGATGATCCAATCATTTCTCCTGCGGGCTCCTGCATGAACGCGATTCGCCACTACCCTGAGTATCTGGTGGGCGAACCTGAATGGGTTCAGCGCGCCGAGCGCGTCGCCGCCCGTATGAACGATCTGACGTCATTCATCGTCAACACCCTCGGCGTCACGGATGTGGGCGCACGGCTATCCGGTACGGCGGTCTACCATCCATCTTGCAGTCTGTTCCGCAAGCTCGGTGTACGTGAAGAGCCTCTCACGCTGCTCGACCACGTGAGAGATCTGCAATTGCTGCCCTTCAAAGCAGAAGAGACCTGCTGCGGCTTTGGTGGCACGTTCTCGGTGAAAATGGCGGAAATTTCCGGCGAAATGGTGAAAGAGAAAGTCCACCACATCATGGATACCAAACCAGACTACCTGATTGGTGCCGATGTGAGCTGTCTGCTCAACATTGGCGGTCGGATGCAGCGTGAAGGCCACCCCGTCAAGGTGATGCATATTGCCGAAGTCCTGATGAGCCGCTAAGGAGCCGATATGAGCCTGAAAACCAGCGACACTAAATTTAAGGATCGTATCCATACCCAGATTCACGATTCTATTATGCGCAAGGCGGTGGCTAACGCGCAGGAGCGCATTGGCGCAAATCGCCAGAAAATGGTGGACGAGTTGGGGAACTGGGAAGACTGGCGCGGGCATGCAGCGCAGATCCGTGAACATGTACTTAACAATCTCGATGCTTATCTCTACCAGCTTTCTGAAAAAGTGACCGCCAACGGCGGAAATGTCTATTTTGCCAAAACTAAAGAGGACGCCACCCGCTACATCCTTGAGGTCGTACAGGCCAAAAAAGCGAAGAAAGTGGTGAAAGCGAAATCGATGGTGACAGAAGAAATTGGCATGAACCATGTCCTGCAAGATGCAGGTATTGAGGTCATCGAAACCGATTTGGGTGAATATATTTTACAATTGGATCAGGATCCTCCCTCTCATGTCGTCGTGCCTGCCATCCACAAAGATCGTTACCAAATCCGCAAGGTGCTGCATGAAAGACTCGGCTATGACGGCCCAGAAACGCCAGAGGCCATGACGCTGTTCATTCGTAAGAAGATCCGCCAGGATTTTCTTAGTGCGGAAGTCGGTGTCACCGGCTGTAACTTCGCGGTAGCAGAAACCGGCTCAGTGTGTTTGGTGACGAACGAAGGCAATGCCCGGATGTGTACCACTCTGCCGAAAACGCATATCGCGGTGATGGGCATGGAGCGTATTGCACCGACGTTTGAAGAAGTTGACGTGCTGATCACCATGCTGGCACGCAGCGCGGTCGGCGCGCGTTTAACGGGTTATAACACATGGCTTACCGGGCCTCGGGAAGCTGGACACATCGATGGCCCGCAGGAGTTCCATCTGGTGATCGTCGATAATGGCCGTTCACAGATCCTCGGTTCCGCGTTCCGCGATATTCTGCGCTGTATCCGCTGCGGTGCCTGCATCAACACCTGTCCGGCCTATCGTCACATCGGTGGGCATGGCTACGGCTCCATTTATCCTGGCCCTATCGGTGCTGTTATCTCCCCGCTGCTGGGCGGTTATCGTGACTTCAAGGAGCTGCCCTACGCTTGCTCGCTGTGCACTTCGTGTGACACCGTGTGTCCGGTACAGATCCCGTTATCGTCGCTAATTCTCCGACACCGCCGCGTGATGGCAGAAAGTGGCATCACACCGAAGACTGAGCAACGAGTGACGAAAATGTTCACCTACATCAACAGCCACCCGACACTGTGGAAAGTCGGGATGATCACCGGTGCGCGTGCTGCAGGCTGGTTTATCAAAAATGGCAAAATGCCGATTGAAATTGGGGCGATCGGCGAGTGGACCGAAGCGCGCGATCTGCCGGATGCAGACGGTGAAAGTTTCCGTAGCTGGTTTAAAAAGCATCAGGCTGAAGGGAGGAAATAATGGAAAATCGAGACAGTTTTCTGGCTGATATCGCTCGCCAACTCGGACGTGAGGTACGCCATACAGCAACGCCGCGCCCGGAGCCTGAGCATAACTACGCTAAAACTCGCTTGACGGAATTGACGGCGCAGCAGCGTTGTGATGCGTTTGTCGATGTCGCCGTCAATGTTATGCTGGCACATTGTGAAATTTCCAGCGAAGCTGATGCGCCACAGGCAGTCCTGCGTTTGTGCGATCATTACGGCCACATGCCGGTGGTAGTCAGCGGCGATAATCGACTGGCCGAGTTGGGCATTACCGCATGCTTACAGCGTGAATGTCAGGCAACGGTATGGGATCCCAGTGCCGGAGAAGAGAACGTGCGGCTGGCGGAACAGGCCAAAGTCGGCGTGGTTCATGCAGAATATGGGTTAACTGAATCGGGCGGCGTGGTGTTGTTCTCTGCACCAGAGCGTGGTCGCAGCCTGAGCCTGCTGCCGGAGTCGTCCATTTTTGTGGTACGCAAGAGTACACTGTTGCCGCGTGTCGCCCAGTTAGCACAGCACTTGCATCACATGGCGCAGCGCGGCGAGCGCATGCCTTCCTGTATCAACATTATCGGTGGCCCTAGCTCCACGGCAGACATCGAGTTGATAAAGGTAGTCGGCGTCCACGGTCCGGTGAGCGCCGCGTATCTTATTATTGAGGATTGCTGATAAACCCGTCGAGTGTCGATAACGGATAGAGCGCTTTAAGCGTCTATTCCGTTATCGCTTATCGTGGTTCATTGGCCCATAACATATCGCTCATCGTTGCTATGCTCGCGCCGCATCTATGTACAGGTTCGTGAAAACCACTATGGTGTGTTAATCATCACGGGGCAGACCAATCTGCCGTACATAAGGCTTATCCCATTAGCATTATTTTATCTGTTTTGGCCCGCGCTCATTCATTTAGGATATCGACATTTCTGCAAATCAGTTAAACAGCAGGGGGCAATTACGATCCGAAAAAGTACAGGCCGTAGCCCACCACTGTTGCCCAGAGTAGCAAGGGCAACGAATAGAAATGAAACCGCCACCAGATACGACGATCATTGGCCATACGTAGGGCGATCAAATTTGCCAGCGAGCCTGGCAACAGGCCGAAGCCACCCACGTTCACCGCCCAGGTCAGCAGGGGGTCTGGTGGAACGTAATTGAGTAGTAAAATGGTAGCAGGTACGTTACTGATAAATTGCGACAAACCAATGGCTGTCAGCCACAATCCTGCTGGTGAGAGATGTTGGGTGCTACTGAGAACGTTGTGTAGCGCTGGTAGCTGTATCAGCAAGTGAACGTCGATAAACATCGCCATAAAAACCAGCAGCAAAGTCCAGTCAACAATCAGGATGACCCGGCGCTCGAGCAATAAAAAGCCCGCTGCCACCAGTGCCAGTCCCCACAGTTCCTGTTTTAATTCCAGTGCGGTGATAAAGAGCAGATAAAAAACCAGACAGCACCAGACAAGCCGAGGTTTCCAGTCCGCACTTTTCTCACTACTATGATAATTAAGCGTTTTATCAGGGAAGCAGAACCAGCATAACACCAGTAATGTCACCATCATTGCCAGCGCCAGCGGCATCATCTGCCAGATGAAGGCCAGAAATGACATATCTGAACGCCCCCACAGCAAAATGTTCTGTGGGTTGCCAATCGGGGTGAGCAGGGAACCGGCGTTAACTGCCAGTGCTTCAAAAATGATCAAACGATTGACCGGTATTTTGCACAACTTCTTTATCGTGATCGTCAGAGGCACCACAATAAAGAGCGCCACATCGTTAGTCAGAAAGGTGGAGAGTGTCGCTGCGGCTAGCACCATAAATATTGCCAGTTGGCGTTGACTGCGAAAACGCCTCACCATACGACGCCCCAGTACATCAAAATAGCCGCTGAGTTCCACGCCTTTAGTTAATAACATCAATCCACTCAGGGTGATGATAGTATGCCAGTCAATTGCGCCAGGCCAGGCAGCAGGAGCGAAAGGCACAATGAAACAAAGACCGATACCGATAACCAGTAAGAGATGTAAAAAACGGTCGCGCAGTAAGGCGCGGTAAAAAGGCATACTCATTCAGACCGCAACCTTTGTTGCAAAGTGAAAAACGAAAACACCCAGTATTTTTTCGCTAACATCATGTTCCATTCTTTCCGTATCGGATGACTTCCAGGTTTACACCCTGTACCAGTAAAAATCGGGTAACATTTGCGGTTGGCTGCTTTACCATTATTCAATGAAGAATTGTGTAGAAAGCACGGGTATATATCGCCACCAGATAATCAGTGCCGCAAAGGCGATAATACTGAGGACACTGAAAGCCGCGGCAAAAGAGTAATGACTCGCGACCACCCCTGTCAATGCAGGGCTCATTGTCGCTCCGCCCCCTGTATCATGACTACGCTCTGAGCAGCGTTGGCATACTCGCTTCCGCGCAGCAGTGATAAAATGGAGTTTGGCACTACCACACTCAGTATGCCTGCTGCTAAGCCATCAAGTAGTTGCACCGGTACCATCATCGAAGGGGGCTTCAGTTGCGCCTGCCAGATCATAGCCAGCATCAATCGCTTGTTCTTGGATGTGTCGGTGATGACCCCCGCAGGGAGCGTTGCCAGTGATGTTGTGTTAGAAAGATCCCCAGAAAAGGTCCAAGTCCGTCGCGGACATTTGCTCCCACGCGCATATTACTCAGCTAAAGATTACCAACTCCCCCATCAACCAGCAGGTCTGTGCCAACGATGAAGGAAGATTCATCAGAAGCAAGAAAAACTGCCGCTTTCGCTAATTCATAAGGTGTTCCTAAACGACCGATAGGAACCAGGGCTCGAATATCTTCCCTGAGCTTATCTTCATTTTCTCCACCACTCAGTTTGTTCAATGCAGGTGTCTCCGTAGGCCCAGGACTTAAGCCATTTACCCTGATTCCACGGGGCTGAAGCTCCGCAGAAAGTGTTCGTGCCAGAGACAGCAACGCGGCTTTACTTGCTGCGTAAGCACTGCTTTGTGGAAGACCAATCCGAGCGCTCACGGAGCCACAAACAATAACGGAAGAGGGATTCGAAAGCAGTGGAAGCAGCGCCTTGATCAGGAAAAAAGGGCCTTTAAGATTTGTGTTCATTAGACGATCGTATGCTTGCTCATCCCAGGCCTCCAGCGGTTTGTGCGTCACATCACCTGCGTTTATGTATAGAATATCAAGTCTCGGCCATTGCTCCTGTAACGCTGCGGCCAGGCTACTTTGTTGGGAGATATCTCCCGCATCACTAAGAAAAGTGGCAATGTTTCCGTACTCTTTTTTTATCTCCAAAAGTTTTTGTTCACTACGGCCTGTAATGGCTACCGTTGCTCCCTCTGCCAGAAACTGGCGCGCCGTTTCCAAACCAATGCCGCTGTTGCCACCCGTAATGAGTGCATATTTACCCTCAAGTCTGCCCATTTTCTCACCCCATGTTTTATTCGTGGAGTCATTATTTATCCTTTAGTATCCTTTAGGAAGTAGGCACCATTTGGATACTAAGGAACTACATGGGATGCTTTGACGCGAGACAGGAGATGTTATGACACAAAATATTTTGCCCTTAACTGAGACTGATGCGGGATGCCCGATGGTCAGTTTTGTGAGTTTGATTGCGGGTAAGTGGGCGATCCCAATCCTTTATCGCCTGATTTTATTAAATCAGCCTACTCGTTTCAGCGATTTGCTGCGGGCAGTTGAGCCTATCACTCAAAAAGAACTCACTCGCCAACTACGGCAGTTTGAGGCCCGTGGGTTAGTCACCAGAACCGTGTTCGCTGAAGTTCCACCACGGGTTGAATACCAAATAACCGAGCTGGGTAAATCATTGCGTCCGACATTAGACTCATTGGCTGATTGGATGAGGGCTAACGCGACTGCGTTGAAATGAATTGCTACGAGCAATATTAATGGCCCTTAGCCATGAATATCAGCATATCGGGTGTCTGCATCTCGCTCAAGGTTGCCTATCATGTCTGCTAAAGAACTTGGCTTAACGGGTGATTTCGTTTCATGGGGAGTTGACCGGATAGCTGCGATAACGGCCAACTGTCTACCAGTAGGTCAGGTGGGGGAAAGCAGTCGCCACTAGAGGTTTACTACTGCTGTCTGTGAAGCTCACGCTGCGCAAGCTGCAGGGTAAGTGTTTCGATACGCTCGGCCATTTGCCGGGTCAGTTCGGTCAGCTGAGTATTTTGTTTCAGCAATTCCAACAGTTGTTCCGACTGCTCCTCGGTTAGAATCTGGCGCTTCGTCATTGCATCATCCAGGTCTTCACGGTGTTGTGCATCCGCCAGTGCATGCGCCTGATCGCGCTCCGCCTGTCGGGTTTGCGCTAACAGGATCAGCGGAGCTGCATAAGCAGCCTGAATACTGAACGCCAGGTTGAGTAAAATAAAGGGGTAGGGGTCAAACTTCACGGTGCCTGCAACATTCAGAATAATCCACACGATCACCGCGATAGTTTGTCCAATCAGAAACGTCGGCGTACCGAAAAAACGCGCGAAGGCTTCAGCTTTCAACGCAAACCACTCGTCGCCGAAAGTATGCGTAATACCTTTCAAGGGGCGATATAAACGAAATTTTTTATCTGTATGCATATCAAAAAGTTCCTGTTGGGAGGGCCAGAATCACCGAAATGTTGGCATCAGTAGGAGCAGAAGCCTAATCGTACGAAAACATAAGCCAAGTATGCTATAGGTTAGCTGTAGCGTTTGCATAAAGCACATCTACCAACTTAACTGCGTCCATATCATCCCCTCGCTTCTATATTGTAAAGGTGATGTGAATTGCTCTGTGACCAGTTCCCCGCTGACTAATCCACTAAAATGCCAGCAATGTTCGCTTCTGGATCTAAGTGGATCTACCGGTCGTCTGCTATGTGCTGTGAGCTCATACAGTATGAATTCACGAAGAAAAGTACATTATATTTTGTCCTGATTGACACGAGATGAAAGCTCCTGATGGCTCTCTTTTCGCTCGCTGTAACGATCGGCAAGGTAACCGGTTTGCCCCTTGAGCAGCAGCGTGATTTTAAACAGTTCCTCGGCGACATCGACAATACGGTCATACCAGGAAGAAGGTTTCATCCGTCCGTTTTCATCAAATTCCTGCCAGGCTTTCGCCATTGAGGACTGGTTGGGGATAGTGAACATTCTCATCCATCGCCCAAGAATGCGCATCTGGTTCACAGCATTGAAAGACTGAGAACCTCCACAGACCTGCATCACAGCAAGCGTTTTGCCCTGCGAAGGACGAACAGCGCCTTCGCTTAAGGGGATCCAGTCGATCTGCGCTTTCATAACCGCGCTCATTGCTCCATGCCTCTCCGGCGAGCTCCACACCATCCCATCACACCATCTGACCAGTCCGCGGAGTTCGGTGACTTTAGGGTGCGTGTCCGGGGCATCATCCGGCAGCGGCAAACCGGAGGGGTCAAACAGCCTGACCTCTGCCCCCATGGCTGTCAGCAAACGGCCTGCTTCCTCCGCTGCAAAACGGCTGTAGGAGCGCTCTCGTACCGAACCATACAGAATCAGAATCCGTGGCGGCTCTTGTAGATGTAGGCGTTCGGAGATTTGCTGATCAAAACAGTCAGCGTTCAGGGCAGGAAATTGTTCCATTTTTTTCTCCTTCGTAGTGAACTGTCAATTCCAAACCAAACACATATGGTTTAACATATGTATATTCTAAAGGGAACGGAGTGACAAATGCTACAACCTGTTAAGCTTTTCAAAATTCTGTCGGATGAAACCCGCCTCGCCATTGTGATGCTCCTCCGGGAGTCCGGGGAAATGTGTGTCTGCGATATTTGCGCGGCCACCGCCGAATCGCAGCCAAAAATCTCGCGTCACATGGCTATTCTGCGCGAAGCTGAGTTGGTTCTTGACCGTCGGGAAGGCAAATGGATCCACTATCGTCTGTCACCCCATATACCAGCGTGGGCGGCTGAGACGATCACGACATCCTGGCAGTGTCTGCGGGAAGATGTGCGTGAATGGCTGGCAAAACCGGCCTGCACTTCCTGCTGAGACAACTAATCACATATATGTAACCATATATAATGGAGTCTGAAATGCTTTTGGCAGGGAGTATCTTTTTACTGACTCTGGTACTGGTCATCTGGCAACCCAGAGGCCTCAGTATCGGCTGGAGCGCAAGTATTGGAGCCGTGCTGGCGCTGGGAACAGGTGTCATCCATATTGATGATATCCCCGTCGTCTGGAACATTGTCTGGAACGCGACAGCAGCATTCATTGCGGTGATCATTATCAGCCTGCTGCTTGATGAGTCCGGTTTCTTTGAATGGGCCGCACTGCATGTCTCCCGCTGGGGTAACGGACGTGGCCGCCTTCTTTTTACCTGGATAGTATTGCTCGGTGCTGCCGTTGCTGCGCTGTTTGCTAACGACGGTGCAGCACTGATCCTGACGCCGATTGTGATTGCGATGCTACTCGCACTGGGGTTCAGTAAAGGAACGACACTGGCCTTTGTCATGGCCGCGGGGTTTATTGCAGATACGGCCAGCCTGCCGCTCATTGTTTCTAACCTGGTGAATATCGTCTCGGCGGATTTCTTCGGTCTGGGCTTCAAGCAATACGCCTCAGTAATGATCCCCGTGGATGTGGCAGCGATTGCGGCCACGCTGGTCATGCTGCATTTATTCTTCCGCAGGGATATTCCAGTGACGTATGACGTTTCGCTGCTGAAAAGGCCTGCCAGTGCGATAAAAGATCCTGCAACCTTCAGAGCAGGCTGGATTGTCCTGTTATTGTTGCTTATCGGTTTCTTTGTTCTGGAGCCGTTGGGGATCCCTGTCAGTGCAATAGCAGCTACTGGAGCAGCAGTGTTGTTTGTGGTGGCGAAAAGAGGTCATGCCATCCACACCGGGAAAGTCCTGCGCGGTGCGCCATGGCAGATCGTTGTTTTCTCTCTGGGCATGTACCTGGTGGTCTATGGCCTGCGCAATGCAGGACTCACGGAGTATCTGTCCGGCGTGCTGAACCTGCTGGCAGACAAAGGTTTATGGGCAGCGACGTTCGGTACCGGCTTCCTGACGGCATTTCTCTCATCAGTGATGAACAATATGCCGACGGTGCTGATTGGCGCGCTGTCGATTGATGGGAGTACGGCGACCGGCGTCGTCAAAGAAGCAATGATTTATGCCAACGTGATTGGCTGCGATCTAGGCCCGAAAATCACTCCGATTGGCAGTCTGGCTACCCTGCTGTGGCTGCATGTGCTTACCCAGAAAAATATGACGATCACCTGGGGATATTACTTCCGTACCGGCATTGTCATGACTGTGCCAGTGCTGTTTGTCACTCTGGCCGCGCTGGCGTGGCGGCTCTCTGTCACTTTGTAATGAGATACTGATATGAGCAAGATTACTATCTACCACAACCCGGCCTGTGGCACTTCACGCAACACACTGGAGATGATCCGTAACAGCGGTAACGAACCGACCATTATTTACTATCTCGATACGCCACCAACCCAGGATGCGCTGATTAAACTTATTTCAGATATGGGGATTAGGGTACGCGAACTGCTACGTAAGAACGTTGAACCCTACGGACAACTGGGTCTTAGTGAAGAGACATTTACTGATGAGCAGTTGATTAATTTTATGCTTCAACATCCGATCCTGATTAATCGGCCTGTGGTCGTGACACCGCTTGGCACGCGTCTTTGCCGCCCTTCGGAAATAGTGCTGGATATTCTACCGGAAGATCAAAAAGGCGCTCTTACCAAAGAGGATGATGAGAAGGTTATTGACAGAACAGGGAAGCGAGTTAAGTAATCTTTCCTGTTTATATTACCGGACGCCCATTTACTCTATGCGGGCATCCGCTCATTGCGGACCTAACGACATACAGGCTGCATGCCCTATATCAATTTCAGTAACAATACCGGATGACATTAGCTCCCGGCTGAGGAGCTATAAAATCCGTATAGTTACTTTCCGTCTGCCGAGTATTACAACACTTAAATGGCGTAGCTGATACGGGATGTCACCGCAGACTTAGAAACCAGATTCTGCCATTTTGTCCGAAGATTGGCTGACAATTTTGGCTGGCGGATTGAATTACACTTGGCTGCACGTGAGGGGGACATCAATGTTTTTACCTTCAACGTGCGCAGTACATTTCCACTGAGTATTCTATTCATTCGTTTCAATGCCCTGTCCCGCTTCTCTTTGCTTTCGAATATCCAAACGAATTCCTTGTTTGTAAGGAAAAAATCATTGGTGAGTCCTTTGTTTCCAGCAAACCCCTTAGAATGAGCACTCATGTTAATGAACCGCACATTGTTTCCAAAATCCTTCAGAACATCAGCTTCGCTAAGATCACGGGTGGCGAATATGAGAGAGTAATAACGCTTTTTCATTCTGGTAATTCCCCATCAATTGCGGATAGAAGCTGATCGCTGCTTAATTTGCGAAATTTCGAGGCGGATTCATGGCGGATCAGGCTATAACTGGTATGGCTGACTTGAAACATACACCAACCACGGATAATTAATTCCGTCGAGAGCATCGTTAAATAACCCTGATCAACAAAGTCACGTTGAGCGAGCACCCCAATGCCTTTTAGCGACATCTGAAAGCGGGTAATAGCTTTTTGTTCGTTGAGTTTATCCATAGCAGTGCGAATCAACTCTGCTGTCTCTGACGGTGTTCTGCCCATGCTGAGCTCCTATGTTCAGATCGTGTAATTATCCTATCTGGATCGAGACTAACAATCAACGAAATGGTGGCATTTAAGTGTTCTGGAAACACTTATTGCTGTATTTATTGTTTGTGATGACGCGTCATTCAGTCCTGCAGATGGGGTAGACTCATGCTAAAGATACGTAACGTCCACCCGGTAAATGTTTGCTGGCCATGCTGAAAAAGGCGGGTATTTGAGTGGTATGAGATCAACTAGTTACGCTGGAGAGCAGGCCAAACAAACTAGAGTTCAATAAGGAATATCAAATGCTAATTAACTATTAAACTTGCGCTGAATAAGGGAATAATATCAAAAAGATGGAGGATTTATGATCTTAATTGATAATGTTAAGAAAAGCGCGTGGGGCAGGGCGAGACAGGGCGGCACGCAATTGGCTGGCAGCAGGCTTGATTGTGAGCTCGGTCTATCTGGCTTGGAGTGTTGTCGCCAAATCTTTGGTTGATCGGGTAGCCTCGCAAAGCCTTGCAGCCTTGAGTTTGCAGGATGCACCGCGTTTTTCCACGCCACTTCCACTCAACACGCTGGTTTGGCGGGTTATTGTGATGGTTCCGGATGGCTACTGGCTTGGTGACAGGTCTCTCGTCGCGGATCGTGGTGCGATGCAATTTACTTTTCACGCAAGCGACAATCAGGCGTTGGCGCAGTTGGCATCCGCACCGCAGGTGGAGCGTCTATTGTGGTTTACTCATGGATTTGCTGCCGTTCACGCGCAACGACGCGACGATGGTGAGCTACGGCTGATCCTTGCCGATCTTCGAATGGGGCTGGAGCCCGATTATTTTTTCCGTTATGACATTGCAGCCCAAGATAAACGTGGTGGTTGGGTTGCCGCACCTGAAATTACCCGAATGCCTGAATCCGGTGATCTCATCAAGACGCTTCGCTGGGTATGGAAACGCATTTACAACAGTAAGGCAACTCCCCCACCATAAATGTACCTAACCGCTGAAAGAGTGTGATTGTCCTTGCCAGCCAGTGGTGCGCAGGAATTGTTCCCAGGTCAAAGCCTGTGGATTCATCTTTCTGCTCCACAACAAATCGCGTTCTTTACGGTAATAACCGTACTCAAATGTATATTCCGTCATGCCCACAATTTCCGCCGTTACGCCTTCCATACTGGCGTATGATGGAAAATGGTGCAGTAATTCCCTGAGGGTAATCGCCGGGCGGTATTGCGCTTTTATCCCTGTCACTCGAGAGAAGGTTTCGACCATTTCCCGAGGGGAAAGGATTTCGCCAACAACCGGCAATGAACAACCTGCATACTTATCCCGATTGTCAAAAATTTCCAACACTGCCGGGCCGGTTGCCGTCAGTGGGTCAACAAATGGAGCACGGTAATCTTCGGGTAAATAGATAGGGAAAATTAGCGTGTTGCCTTCCTTATACGGTGGGTAATACTCCAGTAAATTGGTATAAAAAAAGGCCATATAAATAAACGAACTTTTGATCGGCAGCGTGCGAATATATTCCTCAATCCTGGCCTTATCCGTGAAATGGGGAACCCATTTCTTGCCCTCAGTAATGTTATCGACATTCTCCAGGCTGGAGAAAACCACATGCTGCACGCCCGCTTCCACTGCAGCATCGGCAACCTCTTGTCCTAATTCTGTTTCATACGTTGGGGCAAAGGGGGCGTCTGGCGGGATGCCGGGTGTCATCATAAATACCCCGTCAGCACCTTTAAAAGCCTGAATAAATTCCGCCTTGTGACCAAGTTCAAGGGGAACAGGAATCAGTTCTGCGCCCAAATTTGCCAGCGCTTGCGCCTCAGGCGAGTCGATACGACGGGTTAGCCCGCGAACGCGGTAACGCTGGCTTTCCAGCAAAGAACGTACGACGCTGCGTCCCTGTTTGCTGAGTGCGCCAACCACCGTGATTAAGGGTTTGATATTCACTTGCATAGCTTTGCTCCTGGCTCTTTTGAATATTGAGCTTGAATTATCAATAGCTATGAGGGATAAGTGAAATCGATTATTTTATATTAAGGAATCCATAAAATGGATACCACAAAACTTGATTTAAACCTGTTACTCACGCTTGAAACGTTGCTCGCCGAACAAAATGTGACGAAAGCGGCAGCGCGATTGCACCTTAGCCAGCCAGCAGTCAGCGCCCAGCTAAATCGCCTGCGAGAAATGTTTGATGACCCATTACTGCTTCCTGCAAGACGGGGAATGACGCCAACGAATAAAGCCCTTGAGTTGTTGGTTCCGCTACGCGAATCACTTGATAAGCTGCGTCAGACGCTACATTCGCACCAGGATTTTTATCCTGAAAGGGCCAACCTGACGGTGACTATTGCCTGCACTGATTACATCCAGGCGGCCGTGATAATGCCACTGGTGCTTGCTTTGCGGCAAAAAGCCCCTGGGGTGCGCATCGCTGTCCGGCATCTGAATATGGCACAGTTAGACCAACAGTTAGCCAGTGGAGAGGTCGATCTTGTTTTTGCATCCCATGACTCGACACACACTCAGTTGCGAACCCGTCACCTGTTTAATGAGCGTTATGTGCTCATTGGACGGCACGGCCACCCTGTACTCAAAGCAAACCTTCCACTGGAGGAATTTGTGCAACTGGAGCACGTCATCGTCTCACCTTCCGGAGGCAGTTTTACCACGCCGGTTGACGACGCACTGGCAGCATTCGGGTATCAACGTAACGTCGTGATGTCAGCCGCTTCATTTTTGTTTATCCCTGAGATCATTCAGAAAAGTGATCTGGTTGCGCTCATTCCGCAACGGTTATTGCAAGTACATCTGGGGCCACTCGCCGTCATAGAATTACCCTGGCTTGCTGAACAATTTGATATCTGCCTGATCTGGCACGAACGCAGTCACAGTCATGCGGGGCATCGCTGGGTGAGAAAATTGATTGTTGATATGAATGACCAAGGGACGCATCAACAATGACGTTGATAGTTTCAATGCCATGTTGCGTTTTCATGCCAGTGGAGATCAGGAAATAAGGATTTTATGTGCGTTAATAAATAACTTTTCGTGATGCCTGTTTCCAAGAAGATTTTAATCTTCTCGGTTTTTGAGACATTCGTTTTTCTAATAATATAGTGCACCTTAATTGACGCATCATGTTCAATGATAGTGCAGTGTTACTTTTTCTTGATGGTTTGAAAGTATTTTATTTGATAAAAAACAATTGTTTATAATTTTGGCATGCTGATTGCTTTTGAAATCCCATCTTGTATACCAGCAGGAATTTCAGAATGACAATAATGACAGGGAAAACCCTGAGTGCATGGCGAAAGGTAATTGATAATGACAGTGAATCGGTGTTCTCTCTATTAAAAACACATGTTGATTCTCTGTCTATGGACGATAACGCATGGATTGTTCTGGCAAGTGAGGAACAATTACGTGCGCAACTGGATACGTTATTTCCGCTTTATTGTGCTAACCCGCAGGCATTGCCGCTGTTTGGTATTCCGTTTGCGGTTAAAGATAATATTGACGTTGCAGGCTGGCCGACCAGCGCAGCCTGTCCGGCGTTCACTTACACTGCTGAACACGACGCCACAGCCGTCTCCCTTCTCAAAGCTGCGGGGGCAGTGCTGATAGGTAAAACCAACCTCGATCAGTTCGCAACCGGACTGGTGGGTACACGCTCTCCCTTTGGCGCGGTGCCCAATACCTTTAACCGCGATTATGTCAGTGGTGGGTCGAGCTCAGGTTCGGCCTCGGTAGTAGCAAAAGGGATGGTGCCGTTCTCGCTTGGTACTGACACTGCGGGTTCCGGGCGCGTTCCCGCTGGATTTAATAATATTGTCGGGCTGAAACCCACCAAAGGCTGGTTGTCGGCGAAAGGCGTGGTTCCGGCCTGTCGCCTGAACGACACGATCTCAGTATTTGCGCTTACCGTAGAAGACGCCTTTCTCATTGCGACTCTGGCGGGTGGGGAGGATGTGGAAGATGCGTACTCCCGCGTCAACCCGTCTACCGCGCCGGCCGCGTTGGCACAAAACCCCGTTTTTGCCATTCCTGCTGAGCTGAAGTTTTTTGATGACGTGCAAGCGGAAACGGCGTGGCAAGAAGCGCTGGTGGCGTTAAAGGCCTGTGGTGCGACATTCAAGGCGATCGATTTTTCTGCTTTCTATACGCTTGCAGAACAGCTCTATCAGGGGCCGTGGGTGGCTGAACGAACGGCGGCCGTTGGCGAGATGCTGCAACACCCGGAACGGATGGACCCCACCGTCTACACCATTATTTCTGCTGGACTGAATTACAGCGCGGTAGATGTCTTTAACGCGGAATATCGGCGTGCAGAACTGACGCGGCAAATCCAGAGTGCCTTAAGTGGCGTTGACGCGCTGGTGGTGCCAACGTCGCCTACTATCCACACTCTGGAGGAGATAAAAGAAGAGCCGATTCGCTTCAACTCGCAGTTTGGCACCTACACCAACTTTACCAATCTTGCCGACTTAAGCGCGCTGGCGCTGCCGGCCACGTTTCGCAAGGACGGATTGCCTGCGGGCGTCACCCTGATTGCCCCAGCCTGGCATGATCGTGCACTGGCGGAATTTGGCCTGCGCTGGCAGCAGCAACAGTCACTGCCATTGGGGGCAACGGGGCAGGATGCCCCGCATTCCGACGCCTCGCTTCCTCTCTCTCCTCACCATGTCCGTGTGGCGGTAGTGGGCGCGCATCTGCGCGGTATGCCACTTAACTTCCAGCTTACTAACCGCAGCGCGGTGTTTGTTGAAGCGACAGAAACTGCGGCGAGTTACCGGTTGTATGCACTGGCAAACACAAAACCCGCCAAACCGGGCATTGCGCGTCAGGCATCGGGGGCGGCGATCGCGGTCGAGCTGTGGGATATCCCGCTCGCTCGCTTTGGCGAGTTTGTCGCGGAAATTCCTGCCCCGCTCGGTATCGGTTCCCTTGAACTGGCGGATGGACGCTGGGTGAAAGGCTTTATCTGCGAATCCGCAGCGCTGGATGATGCAACCGACATTACTGAATTTAAAGGCTGGCGTAACTGGGTCGCCCACCAGGAGAGCAAACATGTTTAACACCGTACTGATTGCCAATCGTGGCGAAATTGCCTGCCGCGCTATTCGCACGTTGAAACGCCTGGGTATCAACAGCATTGCAGTTTATTCCGATGCCGATAAAAACGCCGAACATGTGAAACAGGCAGATAGGGCCATTGCGTTGGGCGGTGAAAAACCGAGTGACAGTTATCTGCGCATCGACAAGATTATTGACGCTGCGCGGGCAAGTGGGGCAGAGGCTATCTGGCCTGGTTACGGATTTTTGTCTGAAAGCTTGCCGTTTGCCGATGCCTGTGAACAGGCGGAAATTGTCTTTATCGGACCGACCACGCAGCAGATTGGTGAGTTTGGCCTTAAACATCGGGCGCGTGAGCTGGCGGCACAGGCTGGCGTGCCGATGACGCCGGGAACCGGGTTACTCGACTCGCTGGACGACGCCCTCGCGGCAGCGGCGAAGATTGGTTATCCGGTGATGCTCAAAAGTACCGCAGGCGGTGGTGGGATTGGCCTGACGCGCTGCGCTGATGCACTCACTCTCCAGCAGGCTTGGGAGAGCGTGCGCCGTCTGGGTGAACAGTTCTTTAGTGACGCTGGGGTGTTTGTTGAGCGTTGCATTGATCGCGCGCGCCATATCGAAGTGCAAATCTTTGGTGACGGCAAAGGCAACGTGGTGGCGCTCGGCGAACGCGATTGCTCTTTACAGCGCCGTAATCAGAAAGTGGTGGAAGAGACGCCCGCACCGCACTTGCCTGCCGCTACCCGCGAAGCGTTGCTCAATGCTGCGGTGCAGCTTGGTCAGTTGGTGAATTACCGTAGTGCAGGCACGGTGGAGTTCATCTACGACGCTGAACTGGACGCGTTCTATTTTCTTGAAGTGAACACCCGTTTGCAGGTTGAACACCCTGTGACAGAGTGCGTGACCGGGCTGGATCTGGTGGAGTGCATGCTGCGCGTGGCGGCCGACGAACCCATTGATTGGGCGCTCCTGGCAAAAGCCCCGCAGGGGGCGGCCATTGAAGTGCGCATCTATGCGGAAAATCCGCTTAAAAACTTCCAGCCGAGCCCCGGTGTCCTGACCGAAGTCGCGTTCCCTGACGGGGTTCGCATCGATACCGGCGTAACGACAGGCAGCGAAGTGTCGGCGTTTTACGACCCGATGATCGCCAAGCTGATTGTACAAGGTACGGATCGCACAGAGGCACTGGCCAAATTACAGACGGCGCTCGACGCTACTCGCTTGCACGGCATCACCACTAACCTCGATTACCTGCGCCAGATTACCGCCAGCGAGGCCTTCCAAAGTGGCAACGTCTGGACGCGCATGCTGGATAGTTTTGTTGCTCAGTCGGCGGTTATTGAAGTCCTCCAGCCAGGGACCTGGAGTAGCATTCAGGATTATCCGGGGCGTCTGGGGTATTGGGATATCGGCGTGCCGCCCTCAGGTCCAATGGATGATTTTGCTTTTCGTCTTGCTAACCGTATTGTCGGCAACCACGACACGGCGGCGGGAATGGAATTTACCTTGCAAGGCCCGGTACTTCAATTTCATAGCGAGGCCGTTATCGCCCTGACCGGAGCGGATTGTCAGGCCACGCTGGACGGCGAAGTGGTGCCACTCTGGCAGCCTGTCACGGTGAAAGCGGGACAAACGCTGGCATATGGCCGCGCGCAGGCTGGGTGTCGTGCCTATCTTGCCGTGCGTAACGGTATCGATGTCCCGCAATACCTCGGCAGTCGTTCCACCTTTGCGTTGGGGCAGTTTGGCGGGCACGCCGGACGCACGCTGAAAGTGGCTGACCTGCTACCCATTTCACGTCCACAGCTCGCAGCGTGTACAACACCCGCTCCGATCAGCGAACCTCAGGCGCTAAACCCGGCGCTCATTCCCACTTATGGCGATGTGTGGCGCATTGGCGTGCTGTACGGGCCTCACGGTGCGCCGGACTTCTTTACTCAAGGCGCTATCGATGAATTTTTTGCCAGCGACTGGCAGGTACACTACAACTCCAACCGCCTCGGTGTCCGCCTTGTTGGACCAAAACCAAGCTGGACTCGCCCCAACGGTGGGGAAGCAGGCCTGCATCCGTCGAATGTCCACGACTGTGAATACGCGATGGGCGCAATCAACTTTACCGGCGATTTCCCAGTGATTTTGACCCGCGACGGACCAAGCCTTGGAGGTTTTGTTTGTCCGGTGACCATTGCCAAAGCGGAATTGTGGAAAGTCGGCCAGGTCAAGCCCGGTGACAGAATTCGTTTTTATCCCATAAGTGTGGAAGAGGCCGTTGCGCGGGAAAAAGCGCAGAACCGCAGTATAGAAACGCTACACACCAGCAACGTGGCATCATTTGTCACACCATCACTTGCTGACCGTGACGGTGTGTCCGCCGCTGCACTGGTGTCGCTACCTGCTGCTGCGGGTGCACCTGCGATTGTCTATCGCCAGGCCGGAGATAACTACATCCTGATTGAGTATGGCGATAACGTGCTGGATCTGGCGCTGCGCCTGCGCGTCCATTTGCTGATGGAGCACCTGCGTGCCCTAGCGCATGTGGGGATCAAAGAGCTGTCACCGGGTGTGCGCTCGTTGCAGGTACGTTATGACAGCTTTGAGATCGGCCAGCAGGCGCTGGTGGCACTGCTGCTGGAACTGGAGTCTTGCATCGGTGATGTCAGCCAGATGAAAGTGCCCTCGCGCATTGTGCACATGCCGATGGCGTTTGAGGACAGCGCCACGCTGGATGCTGTTAGTCGTTATAAAGACACGGTTCGTGCCAGCGCCCCTTGGTTGCCGAACAACGTTGATTTTATTCAGCGTATTAACGGTCTGGCCAGCCGTGAGGATGTGAAACAGGCCATTTTTGATGCCAGCTATCTGATTCTTGGCCTTGGTGACGTGTATCTCGGTGCACCCTGCGCGGTGCCGGTTGACCCGCGTCATCGACTGCTTAGTTCGAAATACAACCCGGCGCGCACCTTCACCGCCGAAGGGACGGTGGGTATCGGTGGGATGTACATGTGCATCTACGGTATGGATTCTCCCGGTGGCTATCAACTGGTGGGACGCACACTGCCTATCTGGAACAAGTTTCTCAAAAATGAACAGTTCCAGGCTGGCGAGCCTTGGCTACTGCACTTCTTCGACCAGGTGCGCTTCTACCCAGTGAGTGAAGAGGAACTGGGCCAGTTGCGTGACGATTTCCGCGAAGGACGCGCGACCATTCGTATCGAAGAGACGGTGTTTGATTTCCCACAGCACCTGCAATTCCTGCAAACCCATGCGGCAGATATCGCCGATTTCCGTGCCCGTCAGGCCGAAGCGTTTGAAGCGGAAGTTGAGCGCTGGCAGCTCGACGACCAGGCGGCAATTGTGGAGAACCTAATCCCTGAAGTGGTGGAAGAGGTGGATGAGGGAGCGCTGGCGGTAAGCTCTGACATGAACGGTAGCATCTGGAAAGTGTTGGTGAGTCCAGGTGATGACGTGGAAGCAGGGCAGCCGCTGGTGATCGTCGAAGCAATGAAGATGGAACTTGCCGTCAACGCGCCGCAGGACGGCAAAGTTAAACGTATCCTCTGCCAGCCAGGACGTCCGGTCAGCCCCGGCGACACGCTGTTGTGGTTGGAATAAGGAGTGAGCATGGCGATCGAAAAAAACAGTAAAAAACGCACGGTGGGTCTGGCAGAGCGTATTTATCACGAGTTGAAAAATGACATCTTCGATTTTCGTTTAATGCCTGGTGCGCACTTTAGCGAAAGCGAGATCTCCGAACGGATGGCCGCCAGTCGCACGCCAGTGCGCCAGGCGCTGTTCTGGCTGGAGCATGAAGGTTATGTGCAGGTCTACTCGCGCAGCGGATGGCAAGTAAAGCCTTTTGATTTCAACTACTTTGAGTCTCTTTATGACTTTCGTATCGTGCTGGAAAGGGAAGCGGTGCGTCGTCTGTGCGGCATGCCGCCGGGCATCTGTTCAGAGCACCTGGCGACGCTGGTGGCCTTCTGGATTGATTCACCTCGGATGGAACCGAGTAAAGCGCTATCGCTTCAGGATGAGCAATTTCACATCACTTTGGTTAGCACCAGTGGCAACAGTGAAATGACGCGGGTTCATGTGGATCTAACGGAGAAGATACGCATCATTCGCCACCTCGATTTCACCCGAGAGGACCGCGTAGATGCAACCTATAACGAACATGCCCGTGTCTTACAGGCGATCCTGAAACAACAGACCGAGGAGGCGCAGCGCATTTTGACCGAGCACATTTCCCAGAGTAAAGCCGAGGTCAGGAAAATTACGTTACATATGCTCCAGCAGGCAAGTTTACAACCTGTTTCACGGTAGTCGCGTTTCCTCCTCGCTGTGTGGCGAGAAACATTAATTACTCAATATCACTTAAGGGTTCCGTAATGAAAAGACGTTCTTTACTGAAAGCATTCGCCCTGTCGGCCACGTTTTTGAGCATGGGCTTTTCTTTGCAGGTATACGCTGCAGACACGATTAAAGTAGGGATCATGCACTCCCTCTCCGGCACCATGGCTATCTCGGAAACGCCGCTGAAAGATATGGCGTTAATGACCATTGATGAGATTAACGCCAAAGGGGGCGTATTAGGTAAAAAATTGGAACCGGTGGTGGTCGACCCAGCGTCCAACTGGCCGTTGTTTGCCGAAAAAGCCCGTCAGTTGCTGACTCAGGACAAAGCCGCAGTGGTGTTCGGCTGCTGGACCTCCGTATCACGTAAATCAGTACTGCCGGTGTTTGAAGAGCTGAACGGTCTGCTGTTCTACCCAGTACAGTATGAGGGTGAGGAGATGTCGCCGAACGTGTTTTACACCGGTGCAGCACCGAATCAGCAGGCGATTCCGGCAGTCGAATACATGATGAGCGAAGATGGCGGCGGCGCGAAACGCTTCTTCCTGCTGGGCACCGACTATGTCTACCCTCGCACCACCAATAAGATCCTGCGTGCTTTCCTGCACGCCAAAGGTATCCAGGATAAAGATATCGAAGAGGTCTACACCCCGTTTGGCTATAGCGATTACCAGACTATTGTCTCCAACATTAAGAAATTTTCCGCTGGTGGTAAAACGGCAGTGATCTCTACCATCAATGGTGACTCCAACGTGCCATTTTATAAAGAACTTGCCAATCAGGGCATTAAAGCGACCGATGTACCGGTTGTCGCTTTCTCGGTGGGTGAAGAAGAACTGCGTGGCATCGACACTAAACCACTGGTCGGCCATCTTGCTGCGTGGAACTACTTTGAGTCAGTCAACAACCCAGTGAACACCAAATTTGTTGCTGATTACCGCGCTTACGCCAAAGCACACAAACTGCCGAATGCAGACACCGTGGTCACCAACGATCCGATGGAAGCGACCTATGTCGGCATCCATATGTGGGCGCAGGCGGTTGAGAAAGCTGGCTCTACCGACGTGGATAAAGTCCGTGCGGCGATGGCGGGACAAACGTTTGCTGCTCCGAGCGGATTCACCCTGACGATGGATACCACCAACCACCACCTGCACAAACCCGTCATGATTGGCGAAATCGAAGAGAATGGTCAGTTCAACGTAGTATGGAACACCGATCAGCCAGTACGCGCGCAGCCGTGGAGCCCATTCATCGCGGGTAATGACAAAAAGCCGGATCATCCGGTGAAAACCGGCGGTAAATAAGCCCCGATAAGTGACAGGGGCGCAGTGGCTGCCCCTGTCACGGGTTGACTATTCTGGCGTGCCCGGATAACCATCAAAAGACGTTGACACCATGAAAATATTCCCGACGTTGGGCTTGTTGCTCTCAGGTTTGCTGCTGATGACCTCTTTTGCGCAGGCTGGACCTGCCGCCGACTACGGGCAGGCCAGCCGCACGCAACAGGCGCAACTCCTCCAGCAGTGGTCTGCCGCACCTGATGCGTCTCGTTTGCCATTATTGCAGGCACTGAATGACGAATCGGTCGTGGCCGATCCAAGCGGCGAGCTGTTCGCCGACCAGAGCGGCAAGCTGGTCGCACTGGAGGGTAACGCCGTGCCGAGCGGTGCGACGAAAAAAGTGTTTATGAATAATCGTATTCGCAGCCTTGTGACCAGCGCGCTGGCGACCCATCAACTCCTCAGCAAGGATGATAGCGTGCGTTTGCGTGCGGCGTTGACCTTACAGAACAGTGCCCAGGCTGAACAGTTGCCCTTTCTTTCCGAACGTCTGTCAGTGGAGAAAAATGACAGCGTACATACGGCACTCGCCATCGCAGTGGCTAATTTACAGCTTTTCGACAGTCGGGCTGAGATGCGCTTAAACGCGGTCAAACTGCTCGGTGAGGCCAGTGACCCGCAAGTACAGGCGAGCCTGATACGCCTGACTCAGTCGCAAAATGAACCGGATTCGGTGGTACGTGATGCCGCTGCCGAGAGCCTCAAACAGGTACAGCAGCGCCTGAAATGGGGGGACTGGCTGGGACAGGCATTCAGCGGCCTTTCACTCGGTTCGATACTGCTACTGGCGGCGCTGGGGCTGGCGATTACTTACGGCCTGCTTGGCGTCATCAATATGGCACACGGTGAAATGCTGATGCTCGGCGCTTATTCCACCTGGCTGGTACAGAATCTGTTTCAGCGCTTTGCTCCAGACTGGCTGGCCATTTATCCACTGGTGGCGCTGCCGACGGCGTTCTTTATCACTGCCGCTGTAGGGATGGTGCTTGAGCGCACTATTATTCGTCACCTCTATGGCAGGCCGTTGGAAACCCTGCTCGCTACCTGGGGGATCAGCCTGATTCTGATCCATATGGTGCGCGTACTGTTCGGCACACAGAACCTTGAGGTTGCCAACCCGGCATGGCTTTCTGGCGGCTGGGCGGTGTTGCCGAACCTGGTACTGCCTTATAACCGTATTGCGGTGATTATCTTTGTGATCGGTGTGCTTAGCCTGACCTGGCTGCTGCTCAACAAAACCCGTCTGGGGATGAATGTGCGTGCGGTGACGCAAAACCGCCGTATGGCCGACTGCTGTGGGGTGCCAACCGGGCGCGTCGACATGCTTGCCTTTGGTTTAGGTTCGGGCATTGCCGGATTAGGCGGTGTGGCGCTGTCGCAGTTGGGCAACGTTGGCCCGGAACTGGGGCAGGGATACATCATTGACTCTTTCCTTGTGGTGGTGACCGGCGGTGTCGGACAACTGTCAGGAACGGTGGTGGCCGCGCTGGGGCTGGGCGTGCTCAACAAAGTGCTGGAGCCACAAATCGGCGCCGTACTGGGCAAGATCGCTATTCTGGTCTTGATCGTGTTGTTTATCCAAAAACGACCGCAAGGATTGTTTGCATTCAAAGGGCGGGTAATTGACTGATGAGCCAACCTATCACATTAACAATAGCTCGACGCGCGCCGCGCCTGACCTGCTCACTGGTAACGCTTATTCTGGTCGCGCTGCTGGTGCTGCCCTTTTTCGCTCTGCTACCCGCGGAAAATCCTCTGGCCATCTCCACCTATACACTGACGCTGATAGGGAAAATCCTCTGCTACGCGATTGTGGCGGTGGCGCTGGATCTGGTGTGGGGATATGCCGGGCTGCTCTCGCTGGGGCACGGCCTGTTCTTTGCATTGGGTGGTTACGCGATGGGGATGTATTTAATGCGCCAGGCGGCGGGAGACGGGTTGCCTGCGTTTATGTCTTTCCTGTCGTGGACTGAGCTACCCTGGTTCTGGTTCGGTACACAGCATTTTGCCTGGACGCTGTGTCTGATTATTCTGGTTCCCGGTTTGCTGGCGCTGGTGTTTGGTTACTTTGCCTTTCGCTCGCGAATCAAGGACGTTTACTTCTCGATCATGACTCAGGCGTTGACCTATGCCGGGATGCTGCTCTTTTTCCGTAACGAAACAGGGTTTGGCGGAAACAACGGTTTTACCGGCTTTACCACGTTACTGGGATTTCCCGTGTCTGCCACGGGGACGCGCATTGGCCTCTTTATTGCCACTGTCCTGCTGCTTGCGGCGTCGCTCATCATTGGCGTTCTGCTAACCCGTAGCAAATTTGGCCGCGTGCTGACGGCGGTGCGCGATGCAGAAAACCGCTTGATGTTCTGCGGCTACGACCCCAGAGGCTTCAAACTGTTTGTCTGGACCCTCTCGGCTGTATTCTGCGGGCTAGCAGGAGCACTCTATGTGCCGCAAGTAGGGATTATTAACCCCAGCGAAATGTCACCGACCAACTCCATTGAAGCCGCCATCTGGGTTGCACTTGGCGGACGCGGATCGTTGATGGGGCCGATACTCGGGGCAGGTATCGTGAATGGGGCAAAAAGCTGGTTCACCGTGGCGTTCCCGGATTTCTGGCTCTTTTTCCTTGGCCTGATGTTTATTTTGGTCACGCTGTTTCTGCCGCGTGGAGTGATTGGCCTTCTCAAAAGGAAAAAGCATGACTGATTCGCTGTTTACCCAGCCACAACGTCAGGATCGCTATCGTAAGACAAGCGATCCCGTATTGCAGCTTGAAAATATCAATGTCACTTTTGATGCCTTCCGCGCGTTGACTGACCTGTCGTTGTCGATTGGTGTGGGCGAGTTGCGCTGCGTTATCGGACCCAATGGGGCGGGTAAAACCACGCTGATGGATGTAATAACGGGCAAGACACGTCCGGATAACGGCAAAGTGATATACGACCAGAATATCGATTTGATGGGCATGTCATCGGTAGATATTGCCCGCATCGGGATTGGGCGTAAGTTCCAGAAACCGACGGTGTTTGAAGCATTGAGCGTAATGGAAAATCTTGAAATTGCGCAAAAAATGGATAAATCAGTGTGGACTAGCCTGCGAGCGAAACTGACTGGCGAGCAGCGAGATCGCATTGACGAGGTGCTGCAACTGCTCAAACTGACTGAGCACCGTCACCGCTCATCCGGGCTGCTCTCCCATGGGCAGAAACAGTTCCTTGAGATTGGCATGTTACTGGTGCAGGAACCTCACCTTCTTCTGCTCGATGAACCCGCTGCTGGGTTGACCGACGCAGAAACCGACTATATCGCTGAACTGTTTCGCACCCTGGCGGGCAAGCATTCGCTAATGGTAGTCGAACACGATATGGGTTTTGTGGAAACCATTGCCGATCACGTGACCGTATTGCATCAGGGGCAGGTGTTAGCTGAAGGCTCGCTGCGCGAGGTACAGGCCAATGAGCAGGTTATCGATGTTTATCTGGGGCGCTGAATATGTTGCACGTTAATGAGTTAAACCAGTATTACGGCGGCAGCCACATTCTGCGTGGCTTGTCCTTTGAAACCACGCCAGGTGAAATCACCTGTCTGTTGGGGCGTAACGGTGTGGGTAAAACTACGCTCCTGAAATGCCTGATGGGCGTTATTCCGGCGAAGTCCGGCACCATTCACTGGAAGGGGAAATTAATCAACAACAGCAAGCCACATCAGCGGGTTCAACAGGGTATTGCCTATGTGCCACAGGGCAGGGAGATCTTTCCGCGCCTGACGGTTGAGGA
The DNA here is from genome assembly GCA_015548865.1 of Serratia marcescens. GTDB lineage: Bacteria > Pseudomonadota > Gammaproteobacteria > Enterobacterales > Enterobacteriaceae > Symbiopectobacterium > Symbiopectobacterium marcescens_A. Next base: position 98,595 of record JADMXW010000010.1, read on the forward strand.
AAATCTGCTCATGGGATTATCACGGTTTTCCGGCAGTCAGGCGAAAAGCGTACCTGAGGAGATTTATGAACTTTTCCCGGTACTGCGCGAGATGAAACAACGTCGGGGCGGGGATCTCTCCGGGGGGCAGCAGCAGCAACTCGCCATTGGCCGTGCATTAGCCTGTAAGCCACAGTTATTGATTTTGGATGAGCCGACCGAAGGCATTCAGCCCTCTGTCATCAAAGAGATCGGTGCGGTTATCCGAGGGTTGGCTAATCGGGGTGATATGGCCATTTTGCTGGTAGAGCAATTTTATGATTTTGCTGCTGAACTGGCGGATCAGTATCTGGTGATGTCTCGCGGGACCATTATTCAGCGTGGCCGTGGTGAAAATATGGAGGAGCAGGGCGTCAGGAACTTGGTGGCAATTTAGACGTTCATTTAATAATATCCGAGCACGATGTTATCCCTCAACAGACGCTATTTAATGGGAGAGTGAATAATGAGATTGCTGACAAACCCTTTTCGGCATGTCCGTGTTTCTCGGTGAATTGTAGTACCCTGTCCATAAACCAGTAGCTTAGTAGCAAAAAAAGGTGGTCTCCCTATTAAGGGGGCATTTTTGTCTGTGGGGCAGTGTATTTTGTTGATGTGACAGGATACTAATCCAAGGAAGATGATTAATATGCAACATTTCCGTATAGCCCTTATCCCCTTGTTCGCTGCATTTTGTCTGCCAGCTTTTGCGCATCCTGACACGCTGGATAAAGTAAAAGATGCTGAAAATAAGCTTGGTGCACGAGTGGGTTACACCGAGCTGGATCTCTCCAGCGGAAAGATCCTTGAGGGGTATCGCCCCGAAGAACGTTTTCCAATGATGAGCACGTTTAAGGTGCTGTTATGCAGTGCGGTATTATCACGTATTGACTCTGGGAAAGAGCAACTCGATCGTCGTATACACTATCGCCAGAGTGACCTGGTTGCGTATTCGCCTGTCACTGAAAAGCATATTACGGATGGCATGACCGTAGGAGAATTATGCGATGCTGCCATAACCATGAGTGATAACACTGCGGCTAATTTACTTCTGTCAACAATAGGGGGGCCGCAGGAGTTAACCGCTTTTTTGCGCAAGACGGGTGATCGTGTTACCCGCCTCGATCGTTGGGAAACAGCGTTGAATGAAGCCTTACCCGGCGACGAACGTGACACAACGACGCCTAAAGCGATGGCAGAAACACTGAATAACCTATTAACGGGAAAGATACTTACGGTAGCCTCTCAGCAGCAATTAATGCGCTGGATGGAAGCGGATAAAGTCGCAGGACCCCTTTTGCGCTCGGTACTTCCGGCGGGTTGGTTTATTGCGGATAAATCCGGTGCGGGAGAGCGTGGCTCGCGCGGTATCATTGCTGCACTGGGGCCTGATGGTAAACCTTCTCGCATCGTCGTTATCTATTTAACGGGAAGCGAGGCAACGATAGACGAACGCAATAAGCAGATCGCAGAGATAGGCACGTCACTGATTAAACACTGGTAACCATCAAGGCTGGCTTACTTTGACACGCGTTGATTTCACCAATGCCTCCTTAAATCCTCGCCTAATAGGAGCGGGGAACTTTTGCCAAGAGATTGTCATGTCACGTTCCCCTGTGTTGCGCATCATCGCGCCATTAAAGCGAACACACCCCATCCAAGATATTCACGCGTATAGGCAACATAGCGTTTAGGTTCTGAGGTCAAATGCACTCTAATCTCTTTCGCAAAATTGTCGGCAGGGTTAGCTTTGAGCCATTTACGCATGGTGAGCCACATGGCTGCCGAGTATCTATCCCAGCCTTCCCGGTCAGCCAAAACCATTTCGACTACGTCATAGCCGAGGGTGTCGAATGATCCAACAAGTTCCGGTAACGTGAGGAAATCAGAAATGGCATTGGCCTCGCATCCCTTGGCGATGTCTTCCGTTGGCGGCACTTTCAGCCAATAAGGTTCACCAATGAGAATAACGCCATCGGAGCAAAGACTTTTCGCCAAAAGCTCGATGGTTCCGGCAACGCCACCGCCAATCCATGTCGCCCCAACGCAGGCAGCTACGCCCACTTTTTCATCGGCAACATAACCGGCAGCATCTGCGTGGATGAACCGCACCCGGTCGGTGACGCCAAGTTCTTCAGCACGGCGTTTTGCTTGAGTAGAGAACAACTGGCTCATATCAATGCCGAGGCCGGTTATGTTATGGTCACGTGCCCAAGTACACAGCATTTCTCCCGAGCCGCTGCCGAGGTCGAGAATGTGAGTCTCCGGCTCTAAGCGCAGAACATTCCCAAGTGTGGCGTACTTTTCCGGCGTGAACGGGTTATGTATTCGGTGAGCGCTTTCTGTGACGTTGAAGATACGGGGAATATCCAATATATAAACTCCCTTTTCTTAATTGTATGATAATCGTGATACACGCGTAGCGTATGGCGTATGTGATTTGGAGGCATCCCACTTTTTGTTTCACAAAAGAAAATGCGCCTCAACCAAAGGCAAGGCGCTTTTGTTTCATTCGTTTTTACTGGCATTAATGATTTTGTATATGGCTTTTTCTGACAAGAAATAGTGTTCTGCCAAGTCGCCAACAGAGCACCCAGCTAAGCGTCTGGCGATAATTTCTCTGTTTCTTGCCCGAATATTTTTCCTGGTCTCTGTATTGGTACCCCATTGCAACTTATTTTCTGCCTTACGAGGAATATAAATATATTCTCCATCGATATATTTTTGAACTTCGAGTAATAAATTGTGTGGTAATAAATCGTTTGCTTTTTTATAGCTCATTATGCTCCTCCAAATTTTTCATTAGGATTGAGCAAGAGCTATTGCTTAAAAATCACGTCATTATGCAATAGCGCTTGCTATGCATAACGAACCGAATCCAATTGATTAAACATCCAGTCACCTATTTGAGTTAATGTTTTTTTATTAGCAATAATTGTTGAGCATATTGACGAATATATGTCAGTGCGGTAAACGGGTCAAGATGCTTGAATTATCAGGGCTGCATCAGCAGCCCATGCCAGACGCTACCACTATTTCTTTTTATTAAGCATCGATTTTAAATCGGCAAAGGGGTTGTAGGTTGCCGCAGCAACATCTTTTTGCGCGTCCTCTCCTGCCACAACGGTTGAGCCGTACTGGTCCGCTTCAGTGTACTTTGAGTGTTCATGGTCATGACAATACAGACATAACAACTCCCAGTTACTGCCATCTTCCGGGTTATTGGTGTGGTCGTGATCGATATGGTGGACCGTTAATTCGCGCAGGTTTGAATAAACAAACTCCCGCGAGCAGCGTCCACATACCCACGGATAGATTTTTAGTGCTTTCTCACGGTAGCCGCTTTCCAGCCGCGCGTAGTTTTTGGGGATCAAAGCCATTGCCTGTGTTACCTGCTATAAAGAGAGGGTTTTAGGGTAATGCGCCCAATATATCCCATAATGGACGAATCCGTTACCTACGGCTTGGCTTTCTCTATAAAAGCATGACATTTGAAATGGATATCACATCATTATCACCCACTCAGGCTCCATCATCAAAAAATGCAACGCTTTCTGTGTGTCCCAAAAACTGCCACGATTCATGCCTCACGGAATGGTGCTCACTTCAAGCTCAACGCTGACTGGGAACGTTGTGACTGCCGGTTTGGACCTAAGGCAGACCTTGCCCATATTATGGTGTTAACCCATGTGGAGAATGCCGTAAATCTTAGCGTAATTCAGGATGCGTCAGAAAAACATTCGCAGAGCGCAGTAAACCAGCAACAGAGCCAGCACCAGATTGACTACGCGGCCATGCCTGCGAAAAATTGACTGAAACAGATGCCCCGCGATCGCCCAAACCAGATTTCCCATACAGCCAATCACTGCCAGAAGGATGCTGACAGCCGTTACCCAAAAAAGATCCTGTGTATGTGGCAAAACAAATGCAGAGAGGGCCGTGATGCCGTAAAGAATGATCTTAACGTTGGCAAACTGCAGCCAGAAACTCACCCAAAAACTGAGAGGGCGTCCGTTACCGTTTGCTGTTGTTGGCGAACTGCTGGCAATTCGCCATGCAAGCCAGAGGATATATGTCGCGCCAACCCAAACCAGCCATTGGGTTACTGACGGAAGAATGCTAATCAGGGTGAAGGTAAATACGCCGCATGCCAGCATAAGGACCAGAAAACCTGCACTCATTCCCATCAGAACGCGAAGACTGCGACGAAAGCCATACTGATTTACTGAGCTAAGCGCCAGAATATTATTAGGTCCGGGGGTCAATGCGGTAATCAATGTGTAGGTCAAAAAACCACTGATAATTGTTGGTGTCACTTGTGTTCTCCTTATGTCTGCCGCATATTATCCGCCTGGAAATATTCAAAAAAGCGAATATTTTGAATACCACACTTTCAATATTTCGATGTTTTTGAGGCTATATGGACCTGCGTCGCTTCATTACGTTTAAAACGGTTGTTGAGGAAGGTTCTTTTGCTCAGGCGGCACGTAAATTGTGCTGTACTCAGTCGACCGTTACTTTTCAGATCCAGCAGCTAGAGCAAGAACTGGCGTATGCGGTTTTTGAAAAAGTGGGGCGTCGTATGGTATTGACGCCCGCTGGGAAATTGCTGCTGCCAAAAGTGAGGGAGTTGACTCATGTACTGGACGGGATCCGTCAGATATCTTCGCGTGAGGAAGAGGTTGCCGGGGATCTGCGGGTAATGGTTGGGGAAACATTACTGGCCTATAAAATGCCGGAAGTTCTCAAGCTATTCAGGGAAAAAGCGCCGAACGTTCGCCTGTCTCTGCAGTCAGTTAACTGCTATGTCATCCGTGATTCTCTTCTGTCCGACCATACGGATCTGGGGGTTTTTTATCGCGTTGGAAATGATGATGCATTACATATGGAATATTTCGGGCAGCAGGAACTGGTTCTTGTTGCATCCCCGCAGCTTGCGCATGTCGATTTTACGCAGAGAGAACAGCATATACCGGTAAACTTTATTATCAACGAACCTCAGTGTGTGTTCAGGCAAATCTTTGAATCTACCCTCCGTGAGAGAAAAATAACGTTTGAAAGTACCATTGAGCTCTGGAGTATTGAAAGCATAAAGAAATGTGTAGCCAGTAATCTTGGTATTTCGTTTTTGCCGCGTTTCAGCATATTGCGTGAGCTGGAATCGGGTGAGCTAAAAGCGCTACCCTTTTCCGAGGTTCCTCCGTCGATTACCGCGCTTTGTGCTTACCATGCCGGCAGAACGGTTAGTCCGGCGATGAACCTGTTTATTGACTGTATGCACCAGTGCCTGGATTAAAAACGCTGCCTGAAGAGTTCAATAACATCGAGTTTGTTGGCGGTGATAAAGTGACTTGCAAACTGGTATTCAGCTATATGCATATGGCCATTCATGCCTCTGGATAAGAAATACGGTATCCACCATCCGCCATGAGAACGTTAGCAAAACCAGTTCGCTCTAAGTGCATGCCCGCAATGAGCAATTTTTCCCTGACTGCCTGTTCCAAACGTTTTTTCCGTGTTTCTTCAGCTTGTAGGGGATCAACGTCAAACAAAATGGAAACGGCCGGGTGGGCTGACTGGATAGAGGGAAAATGGACGATGTCCCCCCATATTAGTACGCTTTTGTTCCCTGAATCGATGCGAAATCCAGTATGGCCGGGCGTGTGGCCCGGCAACCAGACGGGCAGAATACCCTCTGCTATCAGGTTCCCTGCAATATCGTTCTCGGTAATAAAATGCACATTCTGCGCATAAGCGTCTAACGTTTGACGGACCAACGTGAAATTACGTTTTCCACGGGCGCTAGCAATGTTGCGTTTTTCATCATCCCACCAGTATTCCGCTTCGAGAGCGTGAAGATGAAGTTCAGCATGTTTATAGACTGGTCGTCCCTCAGCATCCAGCAGGCCGCCAATATGATCAGGGTGGCCGTGCGTTAATAAAACAGCGTCCACGTCATCAGGATTAACCCCGACTGCGCGAAGGTTTTCGTTGAGCTGACCTCCCACGTTGTTCTGTCCTCCCGTACCGGTGTCAACCAGAATGGTTCGCCCCCGGCCACGGATCAGATAACAGTTGATATGGATATTGTCGGGTTCAGCGATCCCAGCTCTGCGCTGAATCACCCTGGCATCAGCGGTCTCAATGCCTGACAGTAAATCCAGGCTGGCTGACATAGTGCCGTCGCTCAGGGCTGTCACCAGAAAATCGCCAATCTGACAGGATGTAAAGGACGGATGGTTCATAAATACCTCAGGATCAGTTTTGAGCATCGAGAATGTGACAGCAGAGCGCGCTTGATGACTTTTCATCATGCTACATGCTGTATGCTCGGCTATAAATCGATACTATTTCATTAATTAGTGATATTAAGTCACTAATTGGTCATTATTTGTATAGAGCGAGGGCGGTTTTATGCGCAGAAAAATACCCAGTAGCGCTTCTCTGCAGGCGTTTGATGCCGCTGCAAGGCACGGTAATTTTGCCCGGGCAGCAGAGGAGTTATCGTTGACGGAAGGCGCCATCAGCCGTCAGATAGCACGCCTTGAATCTTTGCTGAATTGCAGGCTGTTTGATCGCACGGGAAGCCGCGTAAAGCTTAATCCTATAGGCGTGCGCTATGCGTACCACATTCGTGAAACGCTCGAACGCCTAGAAAGAGATACCCAGTACATAATGGGAATGCCTGAAGGCAGTAAAAGTCTGGATATTGCCGTCTTACCGACGTTTTCCAGTCGATGGCTTATTCCTCGTTTGAGTCGCTTCAGATCGATGTACCCCGACATCACTGTAAATCTTGCGGCCAGAACCGATCCTTTCATCCTCACGGGAAGTGGTTTTGATGCGGTAGTTCATTTTGAACATCCCGCATGGGCAGGCATGCGAATGCAATTTCTCTTTCAGGAGAAACTGGTGCCCGTGTGCCATCCCGCTCTGTTAACGGATAAGAACGTCAACGATCAGTTAAACGAACTGCCGCGTATTCACCGCCGGCAGAACCCAGAGGCTTGGCAGAACTATGCTCTGGAAAGCGGGATAATCCTTGATAATTCGGCGCAGGGTGTCCGCTATGATCTTCATGAAATGGCAATTGCTGCCGCATTGGCGGGACAAGGTGTGGCATTAGTGCCGCGCATGTACGTTGAAAAAGAACTGAATAGCGGGGCGCTTGTTGCACCCTGGCCAGCGTCAGATTCTCTCAGCAAAAAATTCTGTTTGGTAAAACCGAGAGAAACCGGAACAAATGAACCTGCATTGCAGGATTTTGAACGTTGGTTGCAGGCAGAGATCGTTGACGGTGATAGAGCATCCTGCATATCGTGTTATGAGTATTAGCTCATTAACAGGAGTAGCATAATGCGTGATCTCCCTCCTACAGCCACGCTACGCGCATTTGAGGTCGCCACCCGACATACGACGTTTACTTCAGCGGCAGCAGAGCTGTTTGTTACGCAAAGTGCTGTCAGCCATCAGTTGAAAAACCTGGAGGATATCTGGGGGCTGCAGCTTTTTGAGCGAGGTAAAACCCTTAACTTGACGCCTGCTGGCGCTGCACTCGCGCCCTTGGTACGCGAATTCTTCAGCAAGCTGGAAACAACGCTTGCCGATCTTCGTGAACAAAAAGGCCGGGTGAGATTGCGTGTTAGCACCACATATTCTTTCGCGCTGAAGTGGTTGTTACCCCGCTTGCCGGATTTAGCGCGTTTGCATCCAGAGATTCTGGTGACGCTGGAAAGCACGGATAAACCCATTCATTTCACCAGCACGGATTCTGATGTGGCAATTCGCTTCGGCCACGGTAATTATCCCGCGTTGCACACGGAGTTTATGTTCCGTGAGCAACTGTTTCCGGTTGCCAGCCCGGCACTATTACAGCGCTTTGGAACCCCCTCTGAACCCGCCGAGTTGCTGCGTTATCCACTTCTGACGCGTGACGGTGCGGATCTGGTTCCAAAATGGGATGTCTGGTTTAAGCTGGTCGGCGTAAATACCGATGTACTGCACGAAAGCGTCCGCTTTGCCGACACAAACATGACCATTGAAGCCGCACTATTGGGGCAGGGTATTGCATTAGCACGCAGCGGGCACGTTGAAAAAGAGCTCGGTGATGGCAGTCTGGTACGGCTCTTTGATATACCTTTTCCATCGCCAGCCGCCTATTACTTTGTTTGCCCGAGAGGCATCGAAACACAACCGCACATCATGACATTCCGTCATTGGTTACTGGCAGAATCACAACAGGCGCAGCTCAGTTATCGTTAATGTATGAGTATTTACTCATGTTCCAATGACAACACTTCACTTCCAATCCGGTCATGTGCTGTTTAGCATCAGCGCATGACCAGTCACATTATTTTGCTAACGTTATTTGCTGCCCTGCTGCATGCCAGTTGGAACGCCTTATTACGCGGCGGTACTGACCGATTGTGGTCGATGACCATTATGTGCCTGACGATCGCTGTTGTCTGCGCCGCAATTGCCTTGTTCCTGCCGCTACCCGCTAGCGCCAGTTGGACGTATGTGCTGTCTTCAGCGCTGCTGCATGTCGGCTATAACCTGTGTCTGGTACGCAGCTATGAGTGTGGCGATCTCGGGCAAACATACCCGATTGCACGCGGCTCTTCGCCGCTGATGGTGACCTGTGCGGCGGCAATATTCGCCGGAGAGAAAATTGAATGCAGTACCCTTGGCGGCATCACACTGGTGACCGGCGGTATTCTTATGCTTGCCGTAAAAGGTGGCAAACGGGTGATGACGGGCTTGCAATATACCCTGGCAACGGGGGGTTTTATCGCAGCGTATAGTGTGGTGGATGGTATGGGCGCGCGCGCGTCTGGCAATGCGCTCTCTTATACCGTGTGGATAAGCGTTTTATGGGGGGTACTGATGCCTGTGCTCTATGTCGTACTGCGTGACAGTAAAAGTTTACTGTGCTGGCGACCAGGGTTACTCCATGCGGCAGCCGGGGGGCTGGTTTCATTACTTGCTTACGGCATCATCATTTATGCGATGACGGCAGCACCCATGGGCGCAGTCTCGGCGCTGCGAGAAACCAGCGTGCTGTTTGCTGCGGTATTGGGCTATCTGTTTCTTGGTGAGACGTTAACACTGAGAAAAATGCTGGCGTGTACGGTGATTGTCGCCGGTACACTAATGATAGGTTAATAAAATCAAAAGGATACAAGATGTCCGACCTTCCCTCGGTTGCTCTTATCGGCCCAGGCGCTATTGGTACAACCATTGCTGCTGTGCTTCATGACGTTGACCGTACGCCAGTCCTTTGTGGGCGCACCGCACATCCACAGTTAATTCTGCGTCACAATACCGGTGAGATTGTCGTGCCCGGTCCGGTATTAACCAATCCGAAAAAAATTAGCCAGCCGTTCGATTTGGTATTTGTGGCGGTGAAAACCACCCTGGTAGCTGACTGCGCCCGTTGGCTGACTGCGCTGTGCGATGCAAACACCGTAGTATGTGCACTGCAAAATGGCATCGAACAGAAAACGCAGCTAACACCCCATGTTAACGGCGCAAAGGTGCTGCCTTCGGTCGTGTGGTTCCCGGCACAGCGCGAGCCTGATACCTCAGTGTGGTTACGTGCCAAGCCACGTCTGACACTGCCGAATGTGCCGCAGGCAAAACGGGTCGTTGATGCGCTTGCTGGCACATGCTGTGCGGTTGAGCTGTCCGACGATTTTGTCTCCATCGCTTGGCGCAAACTTTTGCAAAACGCGGTTGCAGGTCTGATGGTACTTGCGAATCGCCGTGCCGGAATGTTTTCACGCGAAGATATAACTGAACTGGCACTGGCCTATCTGCATGAGTGCCTGACGGTAGCGCGTGCTGAGGGGGCAATACTCAACGATAACGTTCCCAATGAGATCCTGGACGGTTTTCATCATGCGCCTGCGGATCTTGGTACCTCTATTCTTGCTGATCGTCAGGCCAACCGCCCACTGGAGTGGGATATTCGCAACGGTGTAGTGCAACGTTATGGTCGCTCTCATGCTATTCCTACACCTATCAGCGATGTGCTGGTCCCGCTGTTGGCCGCTGGGAGTGAAGGGCCGGGGTGAGGCCATATATACGATGCATCGGTGTATCCACTTTTCGTTCAGAACAATCTGTTCCTGACATACCAGTTGGCCTGACAGTACGAAAAATGAAATCGGTAGGGGGATGGCGTGCGGATAGACTTCTGTTGAACGCAGTTTGATATCAATAAAAGCAGTGCATGCTGGCAGTAGTAAGGAGATATTGGGCTGGTGTATTGTTTTTAAGGGATTAATCATGCAGAAGGACATTCGAGGTATGCTCAGGATACTTGGCAAAACAACGTCAATAAATGTGCGCAAAGCGCTCTGGACCTGCGAGGAAGTGGGACTGGATTATGTTCAGGAAGATTACGGTAGCGGATTTGCCTCGACGGAAACAGATGAATTTCGCGCTATGAACCCGAACGCGATGGTGCCCGTATTGATTGATGACAACTTTGTCCTGTGGGAATCCAATTCGATTTGTCGCTATCTGGCGCGCAAAGCCAGACGCGATGATCTGCTTCCCAACGAGCCGCAGGCATGCGCTAACGTTGAGCACTGGATGGACTGGCAGGCAACCGAGTTTAACAATGCCTGGCGTTATGTCTTCCCCGCTCTGGCACGCAAGAACCCAGCCTATAACGATCAGAACGCGATTGCCGCAGGTATTAAAGAGTGGAATCACTGCATTGGTATTCTAGAACAGCAACTTCAGCGTACCGGTGCATGGGCAGCAGGTGAGACGTTTACGTTGGCAGATGTGGTGCTTGGCCTGTCGATAAATCGTTGGAAAATGACACCGTTTCTCCACCCCGACGTGCCTGCGATTGATACGTGGTTTGCTCGTTTGAATCAGCGACCGGCATTTTTACGTCATGGGAATAATGGAATGGTCTAAGAGGCTGGGCTTGCAAAAAGGCGGTTGTGCCATTTGAGTTGCCACGCCTGATTTATATGCATTCGGCCTGTGTCAGACATGGTCGCGGCTTACGTCATGAGACGCTCATGATTATGGGGTATGACCGCAACATGAATGACAGAAAATGAAGTAATAATGATATTATCGAAGCCCGGTGATACAGACAGCCACTGACGTGGGCATAAACCCTGGAAGCGACTTATGAACAATGAAATACCATTGAAATATTATGACATCGTGGATGAGTATTCCACAGAATCCGAGGAACAAGTGAAAGCGTCAGAGCGCGATCCTCTGGCGCGTTATTTCCAACTGCTGATTACCCGTTTAATGAATAACGAGGAGATCAGTGAAGATGCGCAGAAAGAGATGGCTAATGAGGCGGGTATTGCTGAGCAACGCATCGATGAGATAGCAACTTTCCTGAACCAGTGGGGGAATGAATAGTCCCTTGCATACCAGGCATTTCCCCATCAGACGTTAACCAAAGACTTGGTCTGTACAGGCATTGTGCTTTACACTGCGCGCTGTAAAAAATGAGTAGATAAACGATTAATTAGGCGGTAATGGCGATGAACGGAACGATCACAACCTGGTTTAAAGATAAAGGCTTTGGATTCATCAAAGATGAAAATGGTGAAAATCGTTATTTTCATGTGATTAAGGTTGCCAATCCGGATCTGATTAAAAAAGATGCTGCGGTAACGTTTGAGCCCACCACGAATAACAAAGGTTTGTCAGCTTATGCAGTGAAAGTCATCCCGGAAGGCAAATATATCTATATTGCGGGTGAACGCCTTAAGCTTACATCGATCAAGTCTTACCTGGTTTACAGCGAAGACGTGCCAGCCGATACCCGCATTGATAAAGAAAATACGGTGTTGTCAGTGGGCGCTCTGATGGGGAACATCCGGCCAAAATCAACCGCTACGCCTGGTAAAATGCGCACGCTGAAAAAGTTGGCAATCACCACTTTCCAGGGAACAACGCTCATCTTCTCGGAAGATGAGATAGATATCGATGCCGCGGTGAAACTCCTTAACGTTTGAAATCACTCTGAGTGATCCTGTGCAGGGATCTTGCGCCAGACATAAGCCGAATTGCAGCATTGCGGATGCTGTGGTATGCCACTCTTGCACAAGGGGGAAGTCACACAGTGATTGGATACTGCAATCAGGTACAGATTCAAAAAAGACAGATATAATCCCAGATATGACTAACGGGCTTAGAAACGAAGATGACAAAACTGACCTTACAAGAGCAGATGCTAAAAGCGGGATTAGTAACCAGTAAAAAAATGGCCAAGGTCCAGAGAACGGCTAAAAAATCACGAGTTCAGGCGCGTGAGGCAAGAGAGGCTGTGGAAGAAAATAAAAAAGCCCAGCTTGAACGTGATAAACAACTGAGTGAGCAGCAAAAGCAGGTCGCTTTATCTAAAGAATATAAAGCACAGGTGAAGCAACTCATTGAAATGAACAGGATCGTCCTTTCAAAAGGCAATATTGATTTTAACTTCACAGATAATAACTTGATTAAAAAGGTCGTTGTGGATAAGGCCATTCAATCTCAGCTGATTAGCGGTCGTCTTGCGATTGCTCGCTTGGTTGTTGATAACAAAGACGAGTGTGAATACGCAATTATTCCTGCGAGCGTAGCCGACAAAATTGCGCAGCGCGATGCGAGCAGTATTGTATTAAATAGTGCGCTTAGTCAGGAAGAGCAGGATGAGGACGATCCATACGCTGATTTTAAAGTGCCCGATGATTTGATGTGGTAATGGCTGTTTGCCAGTCATTGCATCGAGTATGGGGACTGATGCGGGGGCTGTCTACTGTGGGGTTTGCCACAACAGTAAAATTGCAGACCGAATGTAGAATTTAAAAAACGTACCATTGCGGGAGTTAAAGAACACATCACGAAATGGCCTTCAATGGTGCTGAGGGCCATGTAAACACTGGGAAAATACATCGAAGATGTAGCAAGATATAAAAAATCAGTTATATCAGGGTTTCAACCTTTGATGCACCACCGGTAGGGCGTTTATCGCAACCCCGAGGATGCATTTATCGTGATGCATTTCACAAAACGCCGCCATTTTCATCAAAGCAACATCACCCATGCCGTTCCGTCGCTTATCGACCTCGTCGCAGGATACCGAGCTTTGTACGGTGTCATGCCCGTATTGACGCCATTGATACGCTGAATGTTGGTCATGGTTAATGTTTGCCCTTCATCACGAAATACCACAATGGCATATCAGATAGATAGGTATGCTGGTAGCGAGTCATTCTTTTTTTCTCCATACTGCCATTCAAGGGTATCAGACATATTTAAAAATAGACGCCTCTATAATAAAAACATTTGGTTTTTATTATATTCGCCATCTTGAGTAATTTTCGTGTTAAGCATTGCAGGCATTTATCTGTAAGACCTATGCGTGTCGAGGAAATTATCTGACATGTATATATAAGATTTATTGAATTATGCGTCAACTTACAGGGAATCACTTTACATCAAATGCAGTATATATATAAGAAACTGGAGTCAAAATGAAATTTTCTACAACGCCGGGCTGGTTACCTTTTCACCCTGAACCCTCAGTACCACAATTCGTTGTGCCTGACGGTGCGGTGGATGCACATTGTCACGTTTTTGGCCCAGGAGAAAAATTTCCATACGCGCCGCAGCGAAAATATACGCCTTGCGATGCACCCAAAGAGCAGCTTTTTGCTTTACGTGACAAACTAGGATTCGCGAGAAATGTCATCGTCCAGGCAACTTGCCATGGGGATGATAATAGTGCCCTGGTGGATGCGCTTTATGCCGCAAATGGACTGGCACGTGGCGTGGCGACGGTTAAACGTACCATCAGTGATAGTGAACTGCGTGCACTCCATCAGGCTGGTGTGCGTGGTGTTCGTTTTAATTTTGTCAAACGTCTGGTTGATTTTACGCCTAAAGAAGAATTGTTTGAAATCGCACAGCGTATTGCACCTATGGGCTGGCATGTTGTTATCTATTTTGAAGCTGCCGATCTGCCAGAATTATGGGATTTTTTTACCACACTTCCTACTAAGGTCGTTATCGATCATATGGGGCGTCCTGACGTATCCAAACCGCTGGATGGACCCGAATTCCAGCTTTTCATCAAGATGATGCGCGAACATGAAAATATGTGGTGCAAGGTAAGCTGTCCGGAACGCCTGACACATACCGGACCCGCTGCAATAAATGGGCAATCAGCGCCTTATCAAGATGTTATTCCTTTTGCCAAGTATGTGGTAGCGCATTTCCCTGACAGGGTATTGTGGGGAACAGATTGGCCGCATCCTAATTTGAAACATCATATGCCGGATGATGGACTATTAGTGAATATCATTCCCTCTATTGCGCCGTCGGCAGAGTTACAACAAAAACTTCTGGTTGAAAACCCTATGCGACTTTATTGGGCTGTATAGCAATAATGTGCCATGAAATCTTTATACCAAGCTTATCAAAAAACGGTAATGTAGCATAACGTGATATAAAAATAACCTCAGCACGTTATCACATTGACAATACAATTATAAAATGAAAACCCTACATTAGAGGCACTCATGAAAAAGAAACCATTTTACAGAACAATATACTTTGAAGTCTTTATTGGTGTTGTACTCGGTATATTGCTAGGTCATTTTTGGCCAACCATGGCCGTGAAAATGGCCCCACTGGGTGAAGCCTTCATTAAACTTATCAAGATGATGATTGGTGTTGTGGTGTTTTGTACCATTGTCACTGGCGTAGCCGGCATGCACGATATGAAAAAAGTCGGGCGAGTGGGGGGGAAAACGCTGCTGTATTTCGAAGTTATCTCAACGTTTTCGTTAGTTATTGGCTTGCTTGGCGGTCATTTGTTTAATCCTGGTCAGGGATTTAACGTGAAGCTGGAAAACTTAGATGCCTCTCTCGTAAGCGGGTATATAGAAAAAGCCCATAATCTAGATTTTGTCAGTTTTTTAATACATATTATTCCTGATACCGTTGTCAGTGCTTTCGTACAAGGGAGCATATTAAGTATTCTTCTGATCGCCGTTTTATTTGGCTGGGCACTTACAGCGTTGGGGGAAGCAGGTCGCCCTGTTTATCATGTGATTGATGGTTTCTCGCAAGTATTTTTTAAAATCGTTAACATGATCACCCGACTTTCCTCATTAGGTGCCTTTGGTGCCATCGCGTTTACCGTGGGCCAATATGGTGCAGGATCATTAGGACCATTGATGAAGTTGGTTGGTAGTTTTTATGTGGTCTGTGTATTTTTTGTTGTGGTTGTTCTGGGGTTGGTATGTTATTTCTGCAAGGTCAACATATTAAAATTTATCAATTATATTAAAGATGAATTGTTGATTGTGTTAGGCACCAGTTCCTCAGAAGTAGTGATGCCGCAGATAATGGCTAAAATGGAAAAACTGGGCTGTTCAAAGTCAGTGATTGGTTTGGTCATTCCTACCGGTTATTCCTTTAATCTTGACGGTACTAATCTGTATCTGACCATGGCAGTAATCTTTATCTCGCAGGCCATGAATATCGATTTAAGTTTAACCGATCAACTCATCATCATCGGCGTTGGGATGTTAACCTCAAAAGGGGCCAGTGGTATTGCTGGCGCAGCGTTCGTGATGCTGACCAGTACATTACTCATTGTCCCTATCGTTCCTGTGCAAGGTATGGTGCTGATTCTTGGTGTACACCGTTTTCTCGGCACGGGTTTGGCAATGACGAATCTTGTTGGTAATGGCGTTGCCTGCCTGGTGATATCGGCTTGGGAAAAAGAACTTGATTTAGATAAATTGAATAATGAAATCAGGAATCCAGTTCAGGAACTGGCGTAACTAATTTTAAAACAAAATCGACAGCTGCAAGGCTGTCGTGATGAGAAAAGTATGAAGCTGCTAAGTTTTATTAGCCCGGAAACGGGAGAAAAAACCTGGGGTATTATTGTTGCCGATCAGGTTTTTGATATGGGAAAACGCCTTTCTGCCTATTTCCCTGATCTAAAATCCGTGTTGGCCGAAGACGCTATCGCTGACCTGGCTAAAATGAATCTCGGTGCGCCAGATTATCCTGCACAAGAGCTGCACTTTTTGCCACTGATTGATAATCCCGGCAAAATATTTTGTGTGGGCATGAATTATATGGAAAAGCGCATTGAATTTGAGCAGACCATCGATGCGCCTACTCTTTTTGTTCGCTTTGCTGATTCGCTCACCGCCCATGGCGCAGAGGTGTGTAAGCCTGACAGCAGTAATGAATTTGATTACGAAGGAGAGCTTGCAGTTATCATCGGGAAACATACTGACAATATCAGCCGTGAAAACGCGTTGGATGCTATCGCAGGCTATAGCTGCTTTATGGATGGATCAGTGCGTGATATGCAATACACCTGGTTTACGTCAGGAAAAAACTGGCGCAGAACGGGAGCCTTTGGTCCATGGATGGTTACCCGTGATGAAATCGGCGACCCTCAGGATTTATCAATAAGTACTTTCCTCAATGGTCAACGGGTGCAGCATGATTCAACGCGTAATATGGTGCATTCCATTGCGAGTTTGGTGGAGTACATTTCCCGCTTCAGCCCTCTTGATGCGGGAGATGTGATCATTACCGGCTCCCCTGGTGGCGTAGGGAAAAAACGTACGCCCCCGTTATTTATGCGCGAAGGGGATGTGATTGAGGTGGATATCAGCCATGTTGGCAGGTTAGTCAACAAGGTGACCGCACTTTCCACGGCGTTAGCTGCGGCTCATCCGCATTATTAAACGTAGCGGATCAAAACAGGGTGCCGCATCACTCGGCGGCTACCCTCTTCTTGGTGTAAATCTTTTGCATTTGAGTGGCCAACAGCGGATCGTCTGGGTGACGTCAGGATGCGGTTATCAGATCTTTAATCAGTTTAATCGTTGCCTGTTGTAGCATGGTATGTGGTCTGCGCGTGCTGGTGGCAAGGGAAAGGCGCGCGAACAGACCGGTTGCGCCAATACGCCTGAGTTGTAAGTCATTTGCCTGCGCAAAATTTATAATCGCCTTTCTTGGGAGTATTGCACTCCCCAAACCATGAGTAACCAGTTCGAGTATGGTGCCGACACCATCAACATCAACGGCATAGATGGGTTTGAGATTATGCGCGTTCATTGCTTCTTCCAGTAGGAGCCTAAAGGCATGCTGGCGACTGGGCATGACCAGAGGGATGGTAGCAAGTTCTTCCAATGTTACGGTGTCTTTCTCTGAAGGACGCTGGTACTCGATTAAAAACAGCTCTTCTTCATGAAACATAACCGTTTCAATATCCGGTGATGGTTGGCTATGGTAAAGCAACGCGATTTCGATTCTTGCTTTGATCAATAATTCCTGAATCTGGTTACTCAGCCCCTCTGTCACGGAAATAGTGGCCTCAGGCATCTGGGTGCGAAAAGCGGTGACCAGTGGCAACGTTAAAAAGCGCGCCAGCGTCGGGGGCAAACCCACAGCAATACTTTCGTGGCGAATACCGCGTAAGCGTTCTAATTCACCACGGGCGCGTGCTAATTGGTGTAGAATCCCTCTGGCATGTTCCAGAAGTATTTTTCCCCCTTCGGTGCAATAAACTCCGCGCCCATTACGTACCAGTAAACTTTGGCTAAGCTCAACTTCAAGTTGGCGAATTTGACGACTCAGCGCCGGTTGGGCAATCCCCAGCGTAATAGACGCACGGGTAAAACTTCCCAATTCAGCCACGCAAATAAAATACTCTAGTTGCTTAATATCCATAATGCGTCCAGATAATGCTTGAAGCAATCATGCGTTATTGTATCGAGCCGCGAGCAGCAGGTAAAAAATGGCTGGTCATAAATCTGATTCAGCGCACCTTCTTTTGTATTTAATCCTGAACCTGCTGATGAATGAACGCGAGCAAAGCGATGGTTGCGGGTGAAGGTAGATTACCCTGACGAAAAGTTAGACCGATATGTCGCTTTGTCTCAGGCAATTTCACGGGCAGTACACTAAGCATGCCGTTTTCAATTTCAAAACGCATCTGACTGGCTGAAACCGCTGCAACCCGATCCGAATTTAATAGCAATCCCCTTATCAGCGCGGAATCACCGGTTTCGACCACGGGTGTGGGTAATATTAACCCCATGATTGAAAATGCTTTGTCCAGCAAATAACGAGAGGGTGTGTTTGAACGCGGAAGTATCCATTCCGATTGTTCCAATTGCATCACCGGATCATCTAACTCGAGCAGCGGATGATGGCTCCTCACCAGAATTAACATATCCTCCTCGAATAAGGGTTCAATGGCGAGATCTTTCAGATCATCATTCTGGCGTAATGCACCGATGATAAAATCAGTATTACCCGCCCGCAACTCGGAAACCAGCGACTCATAGGGACTTTCATTGGTCATAATCGTGATGTTGGGATGTTGTGCCAGAAAGGCACTGATCGCCTTTGGCAATAGTTGCGAACGACTGAGCGGCAATGCGCCAATGCGTACTCTACCGGTCAAAATACCGCGTCGGGCAGCCAAATCTTGCCAAATATGTTCCAACTCATTTAGCGATCTGCTGATATTGGGATAAATCAATGCCGCCGCCGCCGTGGGTCGCATCCCTTCAGGAGTACGACGAAACAGTGGCAGTTCTGAGCCCTTCTCCAGCGTTTTCATGGCGGCGCTGATCGCCGGCTGGGTTACGCCCAAATGCGAGGCGACTATCTGAGTGTGGTTAGCATGATAGAGCTGCAAAAAAATCTGCAGCCGCCGGGTGTTAAACAACCATGCGGGTTCGGGGTGTTGCTGCCGAATTTTTACTCGCTCATTTAGCTGCGCCAGCAAGGCTGGAATATCTTGCAGATCGCGAATGGCGCGCAATGCACGTGGCAAAATGCACTTACCATAATCAGTTAGCACCATGCCGCTGTAATGGCGTTCAAATAACGTGGCATCAAGCGTGATTTCTAACTCGCGAATGGCGCGGGTAATTGCTGACTGAGTACGAAATAAATCATTGGCAGCACGCGTAATGCTACCACAATGCGCTATCTGGCAAAAAAACCTTAATTGCATGATATTTATTGATTTAATTTTGACACTCCACATCAGAGATAGCGTTTTTTCTTTAGGGCTGATAAATGAGCAACATAAATAAAAATCATACCTAATGCAATGTTATGAATTACCTCCTGTTCCGCTGTTGCTGCCA
Organism: Serratia marcescens; assembly: GCA_015548865.1. Lineage (GTDB taxonomy): Bacteria > Pseudomonadota > Gammaproteobacteria > Enterobacterales > Enterobacteriaceae > Symbiopectobacterium > Symbiopectobacterium marcescens_A. Next base: position 117,785 of record JADMXW010000010.1, read on the forward strand.
AACTCGAAAAAAACAACAACTGAGGAACTTACCATGTCTATTCCGATGAACCCCAAAAGTGCCCTTGTCGTCAGTGCCCATTCCGCTGATTTTGTCTGGCGTGCCGGCGGCGCTATTGCGTTACATACCCAACAGGGTTATCAGGTACATATTGTGTGCTTGTCATTCGGCGAACGCGGCGAATCCGCTAAGTTATGGCGTAAAGGCAATATGACCGAAGCCACCGTGAAAGCACATCGCCAGAAAGAAGCCCAAGCTGCGGCCGATATCCTGGGTGCCACTGTGGAATTCTTTGACATCGGCGATTATCCCCTTGGGGCGAATAAAGAGACATTATTTCGCCTGGCCGATGTTTATCGCCGCGTGCAGCCTCACTTTGTGTTGACCCATTCTATGCACGATCCCTACAACTATGATCATCCCTTGGCGTCCAACCTGGCCCAAGAGGCGCGTATCATTGCGCAGGCAGAAGGGTATCGTCCGGGAGAAAAAGTGGTGGAAGCGCCACCGGTATATTGTTTTGAACCGCATCAACCGGAACAGTGTAATTGGAAACCCGATGTGTTGTTGGATATCAGCGGCGTGTGGGAACAAAAATACCAGGCTATCCAGTGCATGCAGGGACAGGAACATTTGTGGGAATACTATACACGCGTCGCGTTGCAACGCGGTGTGCAAGCGAAGCGTAATGTCGGTATCACCGCCTCGCGGGTGATTTCACATGCGGAAGGATTCCAAAGTATCTTCCCACGAGTAACGGAGAATCTTGCATGAGCCTGTTAAATAAAAAGGGAATTGCCATTCGACATATTCCGCGCACAGAAAACGCTGTGCTCGCCTCCTTTGCGGCGGCGGGGGTAGCAACCATTCACGAAGCACAACAACGCCATGGGCTGTTATGCCGTGAAATTCGTCCGATTCAACAGGGGGTCAGCCGGGCCGGTAACGCGGTTACCGTGCTGGTGACACCGGGAGATAACTGGATGTTTCACGTAGCGGTAGAGCTTTGTCAACCCGGCGATATCCTTCTTGTTGCGCCAACATCCCCCTGTGGTGATGGTTTTTTTGGTGATTTATTGGCGACGTCGTTGCAGGCACGAGGTGTCGTGGGATTGGTCGGCGATATTGGCATTCGTGATTCACAAACGCTGCGCGAGATGGGTTTTGCGGTTTGGTCGCGCTATATCCACGCACAAGGTACCGTAAAAGAGACGCTGGGATCGGTCAATGTGCCGGTAATTTGTGGTGGACAACTGGTCAACCCTGGCGATGTGGTTGTGGCTGATGATGACGGCGTAGTGATCGTACCCTATGGCGATAGCGAGACCGTACTGGCGCGAGCACAAAGCCGTCTGGCAAACGAAACGGCAAAGCGTGAACGTTTGCACAACGGTGAACTGGGCCTCGATATTTACAATATGCGGCCGCTATTGGCGGCGAAAGGTCTGCGCTATTTCGATTCGTCTGACCAGGCGGAGGAGTAATATGTCTCAACGTGGCATTCCTTGTTTGTTGATGCGCGGTGGAACATCAAAAGCAGCCTGCTTTAATGCTCATGATCTGCCTGAGGATCCCGTTCAACGCAATGCTGTCCTGTTGGCGGTGATGGGATCGCCCGATGTACGGCAGATTGATGGTATTGGTGGCGCTGATCCGCTGACCAGCAAAGTGGCTATTATTCGACCTTCAGTCCGTCCCAATGCGGATGTTGATTACCTGTTTGCACAAGTCAACGTAGAGAAAGCCAGTGTCGATTACGGCCAGAATTGCGGCAATATTTTGGCTGCCGTGGGACCCTTTGCCCTTGAGCAAGGTTTGGTGAAGGTCTCGGCACCGATCACGCAAGTACGGATTTTTATGGAGAATACCGGGCAGTTGGCGATTGCCGATATTCCTTGCGATGCGTTCGGGGTGGAATATCAAGGAGACACCCGCATTGATGGCGTGCCGGGTATGGCAAGTCGAATCGTGCTTAATTTTCTTGATGTGGCCGGCTCCAGTTGCGGTGCACTATTACCAACAGGCAATGCGGTTGATCAGATTGACGGCATTAATGTTACCTGTATTGATAATGGCATGCCGGTGATCTTGCTACGAGCGCGCGACCTTAATCGTTCAGGTTACGAATCGCGTGAAGCATTGGATAACGATAGTGAACTTAAGCAACGGCTGGAGTCAATACGCCTGCAAGCCGGACCGCGCATGAATCTGGGCGATGTCGCACAACGCACGGTGCCTAAAATGACACTGATTGCTGAGCCGCGTAACGGCGGCGCCATTTCCAGCCGTACGTTTATCCCACACCGCTGTCACGCGTCAATCGGCGTGTTTGGTGCGGTAAGCGTGGCAAGCGCCTGTCTGATCCCAGGGTCAGTGGCAGCAGGGATATCCGATGTCGCCAACAGCGCTGACCGGCAGCAAACCCTCAGTGTTGAGCATCCTACGGGAGAGTTCAGTGTGGTGTTGCGGCGTGACGACAAGGGGGAATTGGCGGGATGTGGTTTGGTGCGCACCGCCAGATTACTTTTTTCGGGCAAGGTGTTTATTCCAGCCAATGTATGGCCAGGCAAGGAGTAAACATGGCGACTAAGCTCACCTTTATTGGTTTTGGCGAAGCAGGTGGCATTCTGGCGAGTGACTTGGCACAGGATCATCAGGTTACTATCTGGGATTGCAAACTTGAGGGTAAAGATCGTGTGGCAATGCTGGACAAGGCGCGTCAGGCTGGCGTGCGGGCAGCCTCCTCGCTGGCGGAGGCATTGCAAGATTCAGCGCTGGTTTTCTCTACCGTGACGGCGGGGGCTGCGCTGGATGTCGCACGACAAAGTGCGGAGCTACTGGATGAAGGTCAGCTTTTTCTTGATCTCAACTCTGTAGCCCCCGAAACTAAACGACAGGCATCCAGCACCTTTCTACCGGGAGCTTATGTCGACGTGGCCGTGATGGCCCCTGTGCCGCCAGCGCGTCTCAAAACCCCTTTGCTTATTGGTGGCCCTCAGGCGCATCAGACAACCGCCATGCTGTGCAGGTTGGGCTTTAACGCGCAGTGGGGCGATGAGCAGGTAGGCAAAGTGTCCGCCATTAAAATGTGTCGCAGCGTACTCATTAAAGGGCTGGAGGCGCTCACAGCCGAATGTCTGTTTGCCGCTCGACAATATAATGTTGAGCAAGATGTACTCGCATCACTTCATGCCAGCTTTCCCAGCCTAGGATGGCTGGATGAATTTCCTGGTTATTTGATTAGCCGCGTGGCGCAACATGGTATTCGTCGCAGCGAGGAGATGGAAGAAGTGGTCAAAACCTTGCGAGACGTGGGAAGCCAAGCGCATATGAGCCAGTCAACGGTGCAGGCTCAACGCTATCTGCCGCAGCAAATGGCTGAACGAGGCTTGTTTTATCACCCTGAGGATACATTTGACTGGCAGAAATTAGCTGACGAATTAACCGCAGGTTCAGTTTAATTTCTCGTGCACCGTCGATCAGCACGGTGCATTTCTCAATCTTCCAGCCCCACGTACTTTTGCGCCTACGTCAAAGCCATTACTGATATTGCAAAGAATAGACAACGTAACTCGTTACTGTTCCCGGCGTCGTTGCCTGTTCCGCAAAGTAACGTACGGTGTATTTCAAGGTGGCGCTGCCTGTTGATATATCTTCATATAAATTGCTGAGGAACTGATTCTGATTACCCACTTCAATCAACCTTGTAGGGGGAGCGCCGACAAGCAGTTGCAGGCTGACGTTAGAGGCCGTGCCAAGGTTTTTCAAACGACCTGTTAGGGTATTCACCGTGGGGCCCGGTTTAAAGAATGCAGATGCACTGGTTAATACGCCAGAACAATTATTGAGCACCATGGTAAACCCCGTTTCACCAGCAATATCATAGGTAGCTGCCAACTGGTTTGTATTAACGGTAGGCAACGTCACGGTGGCATCGGCTGCTTGATCGTCGACGATAGCATCACAGGTGTTAGCACTGAGTTTACCGTTAAACGTAATATTGCCGGTTGAAGTAGCATTTGCTAAACCAGAAAGTAAAATAACGCTAACAATAATAGGCAGAACGAGTTTATTCATTTACACATACCATGCTTAATTTTAATAAATGACACCGGTGTTTAATTACTACCTTTGTGCTAATGTCATAATTTCTTATTAAATCGAATTGTTTTCTCAAGAAAAAATGGAGAATCACTATGAATTTATTGGTTTTTTTATAAATTACTTAAGATGTCGTACTATTATAAAAAAATCAGAAATTTTATTTATGAGATGCAATATAAATCTCGAGGTGTATAATTGGAAAGAAAGAAATTTTTATCAGAGATGAGTTTATATTATATGTATTTATATAAAAATAGACATCTTTTCGTATTTAAAATAAATTTACATCAGACAGTAGCAAGGAATTTGCGGCGTTATTGATGAAATTTAACGTTAATAAAAAGGGAAATTCCAGATGACATTGATCCTGCCCACCCTGTTCCGTGTGAACAATGACATTGACCAGTCGATGACTGCATCGGATCGCAGGCCAATCACCACAGCAAGGTTGAGCCCGCCTCATAGTAGGCAAACCAGAACTGTTGATGCGGACATGTCTGACGATGACGTAGGCACCAGTCGTGAAGCTGTGATTCATACAAACGCCCCGAGTGACTTTTACATCGGTGAGCGGCATAACATTTTCATATTGAAGTGGCTACATACGCTGACTGTTGGTAAAGGCTATCGAGCACATGGACAGGTTTAATGATATCGCGTGTGATTATAACTGTAGGCATCAGCATAGTGCTTGTGGTGGCCTTCGCCTGGAACAGTTTGAAAATCAGCATCTCGCTCAGGGACATGCCCATTTTGTATGGGTAAGTTCATCTGAGTCTTCATCGAAAAACACATGTTCTACTTATTGGATGTATCACAAAATAAAGTATGTCTTTTGGAGATAAATCTGGTTGAAAATAATATCACGCGACGCGTTGTATGATGAAAACGGTTACAGAATAAGGATTCATTGATGAGTAGCTATGATTTATTTTATCTTAAATATCAATTAGATATAACCATTTTTTAATTTGGGGAAAAATTATAAAAAATAAGTCATAACTAGATCTACACTTATAACGAATTGGTATTTAATATTTTAACGTTTTTTCGTTAGAAAGAAATTTAGTGCATATACTTAATGTGTATCTATGGTAGACATGGCTATTAAACGGCTATTTCACCATGCAATAGCTAAATAAATCATTAATGGATGTAATGTATACTTTGTATCCGCACTTTAGAACATTGCCTAATTTACTACATGGTTGTGTTTGAACTCTGTGATCATATCGGTATGCGTGCATATTATTTTGTAAATAATGAGTATAACTATGAGCCATTATGATGATTTGCAGAGGTTTAGGGATAAGACTCATAATCAGCAGCATGATTTCAAAGACTTTTCAGCGCAAAACGTAGCACTTTATCAGGGGGATTGGGCACTCATCAAGCAGCTTTCATCCTTCTCTGATGACAGTCAATTGACCATGGGTAAACCTATTTCATCACCGTACCAGGTCAATCCTGCACTTTTTGCCCATAGTGAAAGTGCACCTGTTATTAATGCAGAAACCGAAAGTAAAAGTGATGTGGCTCCGGTCGCCCCTATTGCTCCGGCTTCCATTCTGCGAGACGTTTCTCAGTCGTTTTCATCTGTATCGGTTCAAACCGTTATGCCGGTGGATCGCAGCGATTCCCCATTGCCTGCGTCTGAATTTTCTGAACCCATAACACCAACTGAACCGGCTATTCCCCCAGTTGCACCGACTAACTATCAGAGACTATTTGCCCCTAAAACAGCAGAAGTGAAAACCAGTGTTGAAAAAAATCAACCGTTACAATCTTTACTAGAAAGGATCGCTTCATGCCGTTGATCTGTGTTTGTTCGCCGAAGGGGGGTGTTGGGAAAACGACGCTGACGGCAAACCTGGCTTATGCACTTGCTCGATCAGGTAGCAAAGTTTTGGCGTTAGACTTTGACATACAAAATTCATTGCGCCTGCATTTTGGTGTACCCCTGTCCGATGGCCGCGGTTATGTTGCCAAAGCCGCGGAATCGTCCGACTGGAGTCAGTTTATCCTGACCACGGGCGGTAATCTTTTCGTTTTACCCTATGGTGATGCGAGCGAAGAACAGCGGCAGTTATTTGAAGAGAATCTGGCCCACGATGAGCACTTTCTCATTCGTGGACTTAATACCTTATTAAATCACCCTGGTTTAATCATTGTTGCGGATTTTCCGCCTGGTCCGTCTGCTGCGTTGAAGGCCATGTCGCGCTTGGCTGATCTTCATTTGATCACACTGCTGGCAGACACAGCTTCCCTTTCTCTGTTGCCGTACATTGAAAGTAACCGATTGACCGGTGATGTATTGAATAAAAAAATGGGCCATTTCTTTGTGCTTAATCAGAGTGACAGCCGTCGGCAGATTAGTCGTGATGTCACGGCATTTATGGAGCAGAAACTCGGTAATCAACTTTTGGGTATTATTCATCGCGATGAAAGTGTCCAGGAGTCGAACGCCTCACAGCAATCTATTTTTGATTTCAGTCCTGCGTCTGCAGCGGCATTTGATATCGAACTTATTGCTAGACGGGTTGCAGGTATTTTAGGTGTAAAAATTGGGGACGGTACGGTTCACAGTAAATCGAAAATATCGGGTTTCTAATTCGCTCAGGGCAACCTATGAAAAAATTTCTCTACATTTTGCTCATGCTGGCAATGCTTCCCGTTGCTGTGCTGGTTATCATTACGCCGATGGATAGCCAGAAACAGTATATTTTTGGTCTGCTCAGTATCGGCGTTCTCTTTTTACTGGGCTTCAGTAAAAAGCGCAGTGTCTCCGTAATTATGGTAGTGATGTCGATTCTTTTATCGACTCGCTATATGTATTTTCGCTTGACGCAAACCCTGCATTTTAATTCTGATATTGAGACCATCCTTGGGATGGGATTATTTTTGGCCGAAGTGTACGTCTGGGTCATGCTGTTGCTCAGCTATTTGCAAACGGCTTGGCCATTAAAACGCGAAATTGTCCCGTTGCCGGATGATACAAGTCAATGGCCGACAGTAGACGTTTATATTCCAACGTATAATGAGCCACTGGATGTGGTACGTGATACGGTACTGGCAGCACAATGTATTGATTATCCGCGCGATAAGATCAATATCTACTTGCTGGATGACGGTAAGCGCCGTGAGTTTGCCGTCTTTGCTGCTGACGTCAATGTAGGCTATATCACGCGTAATGATAATAATCATGCTAAAGCCGGTAACCTGAACCATGCCATGAAACTCACTCACGGTGAGCTTATTGCCGTGTTCGACTGTGACCATGTGGCAACGCGTATTTTCCTGCAGGCAACCGTTGGTGGCTTCCTAAAAGACCCGAAGCTGGCTCTGGTGCAAACCCCGCACTATTTCTATTCCCTGGATCCGTTTGAGCGTAACCTCTCCGTCGGGCGGAATATTCCCAACGAAGGTGCACTGTTCTATGGCCCTATCCAGCGGGGTAATGATAACTGGAACGCCACGTTCTTCTGTGGCTCCTGTGCCGTGATTCGCCGTAGCGCATTAGAGGAGATAGGGGGATTCGCGGTTGAAACCGTGACTGAGGATGCGCATACAGCACTGAAATTACAGCGTCGTGGCTGGGGTTCTGCGTTTATTGATATTCCGCTGGCGGCGGGCTTGGCTACCGAACGCCTTGTTCTGCATGTGATCCAACGTACCCGCTGGGCACGCGGTATGACGCAAATTTTTCGTCTTGATAACCCGCTACTGGGGCGAGGGCTGACCATTCCACAACGGCTGTGCTATCTGAGTTCTATGCTCTATTACCAGTTTGCGTTGCCGCGTATCGCATTTTTAACCGCACCACTCGCCTATTTACTGTTTAACCTTAACATCATTCACTCTTCGGCTAACCTGATCTTTGCTTATGCACTGCCACATCTATTTCTTGCCGTCTATGTGAACTCACGACTAAACGGTCGCTATCGTTATAGCTTCTGGGGCGAAATATATGACCTGGTGTTGGCGTTCCATATTGCGCTACCGACCATGGTGACGATGATTTTCCCGAAACGGGGCAAGTTCAATGTGACCGATAAAGGTGCCCTGCTGGATGTAGGTTATTTCGATTTTAGAGTGGTGCGCCCGCATCTCGTCATTGCAGTATTATTGGGGGTGGGCGTAACCGCGGGTATTGTGCGAGCCTTTGCTCATGACTACTTTGGCGTTGATCCGCGCGTTATAGCCCTTAATGTGGGTTGGGGGCTATACAGTCTGTTTTTTTTGCTGGCAGCGATTGCAGTAGCGTGTGAAACCCGTCAAACGCGTAAAACTATTCGTATAGATACGGCCATTCCAGCATTGTTGCATCATGCTAGCGGTATTGTTTCACGTAGCGAAACCACTGATCTGTCGATGGGCGGTTGCCGCGTTCTTGCCCCTGATAAGCGGCATTTGAATGACGAAATAGAAGAGGTTGAACTGCTACTTCAGTCCGGTGCAACAAGTATTCCGGTAAAAGTTATTGCCAGTGATGAGACATCGATTCGTTTGATGTTTGATGACATCCCACTCTCTCATCGCCGCGAGTTGGTGCGTATTGTACTTTCTCGCGCTGATGCATGGATCAATCCGCCTAAGCCGCAGGATAACCCGCTCCGTTCTCTTGGCACCATTATGCGTTGTGTGTTCGATCTTTTCTGGCTGACTTGGAAAAAACGTCGCGAAAACAAACTGCTACGCACGAAGCAGACTCAGGTTGCGTATCAGGAGGAAGAGAACGTATGAAACGTTTGACAATACAGGCCTTGTTGGTTGGGGTTCTGTTTATCATGCCTGCATATGGGGAAGATATCTCAATCCAGTCGCTGTTGCGTTTAAATGAGCCGACACCTGCGCCCCTGAAGCAAACGTCGACGGCCTTTGTTCCTTCGTCTGTGAACCGTGTCAGTATTGCACAGATGGGGTTTCCTGAAGGAATTTCTCTGAGCGGCGGGCAGAACCAAGGGGGGGCCACTTTTACGTTACCCTTGGATCAAGTTATCACTACCGCACGATTGGTATTGATACTGAAAATCTCTGCAGAAATGGCGGAACGCAATACCAGCATGCAGTTGATGCTCAATGGTCAACCTATTGGTACCGTGCCACTGACGACGCCAGAAGGTGACACTACGCAATTTCAGTTAGACATTCCGTCCGCATTGCTGGTTTCCAGCAATAACCTTAGTGTTAAAGTGAACGATGGTGGTGACATGCAGTGCCAGCGCGATCTGACGGATAAATACCGTGTTACGATCATGCCAGACACGCATTTTGAGCTGGAAGGTCAACAGTTAGATATCGGCGCTGATCTGAGCCACTTTCCTCGTCCGTTCTTTGACAGTATGCAGATGACACCGGCGACGATATCTATGGCGTTCCCTGCCACGTTAAGCCCGGATACGCTCAGTGCTGGGGTATTAATCGCCTCGTGGATGGGGATTCAGGCCGATTACCGCGGTGTATCCTTCGCTGTCTGGCATGACCGCCTTCCGGAGAAGAATGGCATCCTGATTGGCCACCCTGGTGAGCAAATTGGTGGCTTAACCCTGCCGCAGACCACATTGCCCCTGCTGACGATCGTTGATAACCCAGCGAACCCAGTATACAAATTGTTGTTGCTGGTAGGAAAAGATGAAAATGACTTGCGCGCTGCGGCCTGGCGCTTAACGCAAGGTCATTTTGCCCTGCAAACCCCTTCGTTAGAGGTTACAGCCCAAACGATCCCGACGAGTAAACCGTACGATGCACCGCGCTGGATTCCAACTGATCGGCCCGTGAAGCTCTCCGAGTTGATCCGTAAAGATCAAACACTGACAGCGACCGGTCTCTGGCATGATGCGCTACGCGTTGCTTTCCGTGCTGCACCTGACCTGTTTTTATGGGACGGTGAAACTATCCCACTGCATATTGGTTATCGTTTTCCCTCGGAAAACTGGATTGATGAAGACCGATCTTGGTTAAGTATGACCTTGAATGATACCTTCCTGCACAATCTGCCGGTCAATAAACAAGGCGTACTCGAGACGCTGTGGCATAAAATGGGGGGCGATGCGCGTCAGGAAAAATTTAATATGCCGCTGGAGCCGTACATGATTTACGGTGACAACCAGCTTTCACTTTACTTCAATATTAAACCAAAAGATGACGCACCTTGCAGTGTGTTGTTGAACAGCAATATTAAGAGCCGTATTGAAGACAATTCGTGGATCGATTTGAGCCACACACGTCACTTCTCATTATTGCCAAACCTCTCTTATTTTGTGGGGGCTTCCTTTCCTTTCTCCCGCCATGCTGATTACTCAGAAACGATATTGATGCTACCGGAGAAACCCACCGAAACGCAGATTGCCACACTGCTGAATATGGCAGCACGCTCAGGCAATGCAACCGGCACTACCCTTGGGCATAACAGGGTAAAATTGGGGATATCGACATCGAGTACCGACGCCGACATGCTGGGTAACCGCGATATTCTGGCTGTCACTAATCTGGAACAGTATGATTTCAACCGCGCTATCTTGAACGGATCCCCCTTTGTGGTGCATGACAGTACTCTCGGTGTGCGTGAACTCACCACCTTGCAGCGTGTTAAGCGCTGGATAATGGGAGACTGGAATGCGGACAGCCTGGAGGCTGACCGGTATTTCTCATCCAATGGCGCTTGGCGAGGGTTCGTCAGTTTCCCGTCACCGTGGGACAACTCACGTTTAGTCGTGCTGGCTGTGGGCAGCAATGATGAACAACTCTCGCGGCTGCATGATGATTTGGCTTCAGCCCACATTAATGCTGGCATCCGTGGCGATGCTGCCATCATTACCAATGAAAACGGTGTGCGTAGTTTCCGTGTGGGAGAGCAGTTCCCGAGTGGAGAAATGCCTACGCACATGATGATTATCTGGTATGCAAACCAGCATTCGGCAATGCTCGCGATCTTCGGTCTGTTGCTTGGCTGTATCGCAGGACCGGTATTGTATGCTTGGTTGAGTAGGCGTGCGAAAAAACGTTTGAATCTGGATGGTCGCAACTAAGAGGGTGATAAAAATGACAATAAATAACGCCCGCCGCTTGACGAGGCTGTGCCTCTCCGGTGTCCTCACGTTTGGTATATTGGGGCAAGCTTTGGCAGCACAGAATGATGCTGCACTTAAAGCTCTCTTCGATCAGGCCAACTACTGGCATGAAAAGTCTCATGATGACTTGGCGATAGAGTCGTTGAAAAAGGTGTTGATGGTGGATGCCAACAACACCCAGGCGATGTATCTGATCGCCTTGTGGTCACAACAAAATGGAGACCTGCAAACTGCCGCTTTGTGGCGCGCTCGCTTGGCGCAGGTTTCACCCAATGATGCCAATCTACAGGCGTTGGATAATGCTAACCAACTGGCGCGAGTACCACAGGGCCAGATCTCCCTTGCCCGCCAGCAGGCACGCAGCGGCAACATCCCTGCCGCGCTGGCGACGTGGCGCAGTATGTTTAACGGTGATACGCCACCACTGAGTCTGGCACCAGAATACTACCTGACGATGGCGGGTGATAAAACACTTTACCCGCAGGCGGTTTCGCAATTAAAACAGGTTGTGATGCAAAATCCACAGGACAACGCGGCTCGCGTGGCACTGGGTAAAGTGTTGACCTGGCGTGAAGATACCCGCCGCGATGGTATTTTATTGCTGGAACAGATGGCGAGCGGTAATAAAGATGCCGATGATGGCTTACGCCAAGCGTTATTGTGGCTTGGGCCACAAGCGGGGGACGAACGTTTTTATAACACCTGGTTGCAGCGTCATCCCCAGGATACAGACGTCCAGAACTATTACCGCAAGAATATTGGCGGTACAGCGAAGGGCGCTGGCTTTACCGCACTGAACAGCGGTGATAGTAGCACGGCAAAACGCCAGTTTGAGCAGGTGTTGCAGACCAACCCGGATGATGCCGATGCGCTTGCCGGGTTGGGGTACATTGCACAGCGTAGTGGCGATTATAAAACGGCAGCACAATATCTGAATCGAGCTGCCAGTCTGGGCGGTGAGGCGTCCGACGAACGTAAAGAGCAGGCCACCGATACTGCATTTTATGGTCAACTCGCCGAAGCGCAGAAAATGCTGGAAGAAGGGAATATTAGCCAGGCTCTGGTGCTCTCATCCTCGCTGGCGCAAGAGGGCGGTGAACGAGGGACGGCGGCAAAGCTGTTCCGTGCCGATGCGCTACGTCGAAACCACGATTTTTCGCAAGCAGAGCAGACATTGCGCAGCCTTCTGAGCGAGCAACCGCAAAATGTCCAGGCTCGTCAAAATCTCTATTACTTGCTGCATGAGCAGAACAAAACAGAAGATGCTCAAGCTGTGCTGCGAACGTTACCGGCAAATGTGCAAGAAAAACTGGCTCCGCGTGTGGTTGCAACGGGCGCACCGGGCGATCCTATTCGTCGTCAAGCCCAGCAGCTGGCGGCTAGCGGTCAGACTGACCAAGCGATGGATGTCCTGCGCCAAGGCGTTGCACGCATTCCTGATGATCCGTGGCTACGTCTTGATTTTGCTCGATTATTGCAAAAATCCGGTCAGAGTGCTCAAGCGGCGACGGTGATGTTGCCTGCGGGGCGCGAAGGTGCTGGGGGCAATTCTCTGTATGCGGCAGCGCTTTTTGCCAGCGAAAATGATGACTGGCAGCAGGCCAGTGCCTTTCTGGCTCGTATCCCTCGGTCTGCTCAGAACACTCAGATGCGTGAACTGTCGGAACGGGCGAACTACAACTTACAAATAGTGACAGCAGAGCGTTACCTGTCTCAGGGCAACATCACTGCGGCGTCAAACACCCTTAAAGCGCTGGCAAGCCAGCCGCCAAAATCGCCGATTGATGCCGGGAAACTGGCACGCTTGTTGGCTCGTACGGGAGACTTGACTGCAGCGGTTGCGCTGGTACGCAATAACATGAAAGCAGGGGTACAGGGCAACGCAGGAGATTATGCCGATCAGATTGCGGTTTTAAATCAAGCAGGATTGAGCCAGGAGGCGCAGGCTTTTATATCCAGCCCGGAAATCCAGGCGCGCAGTACGCCAGCGCAGCTGGCAGGTGTACGTGATGGCTATATTATTAATGAAGCTGACACCTTGCGTGAGCAAGGCAACTATGCCACTGCGTATGACAAGCTTATCCGTGCGCTGCAAAGCGATCCACAGAACACAGATCTGATGTTTGCTATGGCGCGTTTGTATCAAACGGGCAAGATGAATACAGAAGCGGGTGTGCTTTATGACTATCTAATGACCCGTGACACCGAGGATCAGGCTGCGCGTGTGGGCGCTATTGATGTCGCGTTGGCGGGCGGTAATGTGCAGAAGGCGTCTACGCTCGCCAGCGGCCTGCGTCCCGATAGTTCTCCAGAACGTATGCTGCTACTGGCGCGTCTGGAAGAGAGCAAAGGCAACCACCAGCAGGCAATGACCTATTTGCGCAGTGCGCGTGGCAAGCTGGTGGGATTGACGTCTACGAACAGTGCTTCAACGCCGACGATTGGCGGCGTGTTGCTGGCCGATAACCCCTTTATCGCCACAAGCAAAACGACAGCGCAAGCCAGTGGGGTAAAATCGCTCTATGGCACGGTATTGCCCTGGCAAGTACCACAGGTGGCTCCTGAGCCGAATACCGCATTACCCGGCACAACCCGAACCGATCTGCCGATGGAAACTACGCAAAATCGTACATTGCGTCAGGTTGATGACATGATGCAGCGGATGGACGAAAAGACGGGAATGTGGCTACAGGGAGGGGTTGAAATTCGTGGTCGTGATGGGGAATCGGGCACCAGTAAGCTGACGGAAGCGAAAGCACCACTCACCTGGGCCAGCTCACCGTTTGGTGAGTCGCGTTTTGAATTTACCGCTACGCCGATAACGTTAAGTGCCGGTAACGCATCGGGTGATGCCTGGCGGCGCTTTGGATCGAATCCGTTGGCTAATGCGGTAAGCAATATCAGTACTTCGATCAGTACCGCCAATAACTCTCCTGCAAATGATGGCAATACGGATAAGTTCACGGATCTTAGTGACCTTACTGACTCCAGCACGTTATCACCGTTTACCGATGCGGGTTATAAAAGGCTGACAGCCTTGTTGGGAGATACTTCCAGTACGAGCCGGCTGCGCGCATTAAGCCGCTCAACATATATGGCGAACTATAACAATACCATCAACTCATCAACAGATTCGCAGAACGCTAACGGTATTGAGCTCAACATGGCATTGCGGGGTGACAATTATCGCCTGGACATCGGCAGTACTCCACTCGGGCAGGATTTGAGCACGCTGGTTGGCGGAGTGAAGTGGTCGCCCAAACTGACCAATTATCTTTCATTGATCTTGACCGCTGAACGCCGGGCCGTCACCGACAGTCTGCTTTCTTATGTCGGTCTCAAAGATGCATATTCAGGTCAGCGTTGGGGACGGGTCACCAAAAATGGCGGTAACGTTCAACTGAGTTATGACGACGGTGATGCCGGATTTTTCGTTGGCGGCGGTGGTTATAGCTACGTCGGTGAAAACGTGGCGAGTAATACCAGTGTGAACGCCGGTGCCGGGGTCTATTTACGGCCGTGGCATGATAGCTTTCGCCAGGTGCAGACAGGCTTGAGTGTAAGCTGGATGAATTTCTCCAAAAACCTGAGCTATTACACTTTTGGCCAAGGGGGATACTTCAGCCCACAAAATTACGTCAGTGTGTCGTTACCGGTCGATTTTTCACAGAAAATTGATAACTGGAAGTTCAGTATCGGCGGGTCGGTAGGTTACCAATCCTATACCCAGGATAAGAGCAATTATTTCCCGAATGACCCCGAAGCCCAGAGCATGTTGCAGCAACTGGCCGATCTTGGGTTTACCAAAGAAGCGCAATACAAAGGTGAGTCACAAAATGGTATCGGTTATACCTTCCGTGGCAGTGTGGATTATACCCTCAATAAAAACATGATCATCGGTGGGAAAGTAGGTTACGACACCTTCGGTAATTATAACGAAAGTACAGCTGGGCTCTATTTCCGGTATCTGTTGGGAGATAAATAATGACATCAAATACAGTGAGTCCTTTATTGTTATCTTATTTCCAGAAGCAGCAAACACCGGCTGGCTGGTTTGATCTGCTGTCTATCATGATTGATAACATGGTAATGAACGTTGGAGAAACCGAAAGTCTGCTGTTCCTGCGCCAGATGGGGGAAGCGTTTGCGGAGCGTTTTCCTCTGCCTGAGTCAACCACCATTGGTGAACTGGAAACGAACATTAATGCCAGATTAGAGGATTTTAACTGGGGGTATATTGATATCAATGCCAGTGAGGAACGTATCACCTTTCATCATCAGGCGTTCCCCCTCTCACGAGATGAACACAGCCAGATGCGCTGGTGCCATGCATTTTGTGCCATACTCGAAGGGGTATATTCTCGTTGGTTGAGAGAACAGGGGGGTAAATTACATGTCACCTTTAGTCACGAGCGGCAACATTCCCTTTCAAACGTTGTATTCTACTATGCAGCGGCCCCACAATGAGCTGATTTATGTTTAAACGTGTTATTACCTCAATAGTCGTGACGGTGAGTATGTTGTTTTCGTCATTTTCTCTGGCGGGACAAGCTTGGGAAAGTTACAAAGCGCGCTTTCTGATGCCTGATGGACGTATTGTGGATACCGGTAATAAAAACATTTCCCATTCCGAAGGCCAGGGCTATGCCATGTTAATGGCTGTCGCTAATGATGATCAGGCTACGTTTAACAGCCTGTGGAGTTGGACTAGCAACACACTGAAAAACAAAGATAATGGACTTTTTTATTGGCGTTATAACCCCGTTGAAGCTGATCCTGTTAAGGATAAGAACAACGCCTCTGACGGCGATATACTGATCGCGTGGGCGCTATTGAAAGCGAGCCAACGCTGGAATGACAACCATTACGCGACGGCGTCGGATGCGATTACTCAAGCGTTGATCAAGAATACGGTGATCTTGTATGCGGGCTACCGCGTGATGCTACCGGGGGTAAAAGGGTTTCACTTTAACAGCTACGTGAATCTCAACCCGTCCTATTTTATCTTCCAGGCCTGGCAGGATTTTGCTCGCCGCAGCCATTTGAGCGTCTGGTATGAATTGATCCGTGACGGATCGTTGCTACTGGGAAAAATGGGCTGGGGGCGTTCACATCTGCCAACAGACTGGGTGTCTCTGTCAGTCGATGGCAAACTTAGCCCAGCAAAAGAGTGGCCTCCGCTCATGAGTTTTGATGCCATTCGTATTCCGTTGTACGTTATCTGGTGGAATCCGCAAAGCACACTTCTTACGCCGTGGAGAAGCTGGTGGCAGAATTATGACCGCAATCGTACTCCGGCCTGGGTGAACGTTGTTACTAATGATACGGCACCGTATATGATGAATGAAGGACTGCTGGCAGTACGTGATTTAACAATGGGGAACCTGTCCACTAACGTGCAGATCTTGGCACAGGATGATTATTATGCTGCCAGCTTGAAGATGCTCGTTTGGATTGCGCAGCAGAAGCCATTTGACTAAACATGAACTACTTCATTATCCACGACTCGAAAGTGTCTAGATTATGCTGGCAGAGATTTGGACTCTGAAGAATGTAGGTGATGATTCGAACTTATTGATAATATTGGATAGTCGGATAATACCCAATAACGTTGTCAGGTAACTCGACTGATTGTGAGAACAAACATTTTTCTCTCCAATCTTGCCCGATAGTGCCTCAGATTTAGGCCATGCCGTTCAATAAACTACATGTATCGCTTGGATGCCGTCACATTCCTATATACCAACAAATCCTACTTGATGTACGGAGATGTCGGTAGCGTCTGGTTGACTGAAAACAGCAGATTTATAGCTAATTCACTGACATTTAGGCATAAAAAAAGACGTCGGTTGACGTCTGTTTACTTCGAAATGGTACGCCCTACAGGGCTCGAACCTGTGACCTACGGCTTAGAAGGCCGTTGCTCTATCCAACTGAGCTAAGGGCGCATAGCAAGATGCGGCTGTGTCGTTTGACAACAGTGGGCTGGATTATACCCACACGCTTTAATGAGTCAACGCATTGCGCTTGGAATTATGTCATCCGGTGAATCGCTGTACAATTTTGTGCGATATCTGTTAACTCTCTTCCTGTTCATCCCCCTTGCGTATAATGGCGATCTATTGTGTATTAAGCGCATGTTGGTCTGACAATTGCCAAGAGAAGAGTCCCATTTGATGCAACGAAACCTATTAATGCGAGTGTCTCGGCAGGCTGCGCAAGCGTGGCTTTCAGTCTTTTTTGCCGCATTATTTACCCTGTTCTGTTTCCCATTACCGGCTACTGCCGCTGAAAACACCGCGTCTGCTGATGTGGCTGCTGCCGCAAAAATCAATGTAGACAGTGAAGTTGCCAAATTGCAAAAGCAGTTGGATGGCATCAAGCAGCAGGTCTCCAACGCCGCCAGCGACAGCAAGTACGGTGAATTGAATGACGCTGTACAGCAACTGATCGGTAATGTTAATGATTTAGCCACGGCATTGGCGCCGCTTCAGGCACAACTTCAGGCGCAAGTCGATGTGCTGGGGCCGGCACCAGAGCCGGGGATGGCAATAACGGAAACCAGTGAGGTAACACGTAAACGTGCCAGTTTAAATGTGCAAAAAACCAAACTGGATGCACAACTGGAGCAGATTCAGGCTATTCGTACCGGCGCCATCAACCTCTCAGCGCAGATCATCACGCTACGCCGTAATGCGCTAAAAACCCAGTTGGCACTCAATTCAGGAAGTATTCTGGGTGCAAGCTTCTGGTCTCCGTTGCTGGCGTCTCAGGCGGAAGATGAAAAGCGGCTGTCGCAATTTCAGGCTCAGTTCAGTGACACATTGAGTGCAACCTGGGAACCAGATTGGCGTTACGGAACGTTATTTTATCTATTACTGGCAGTGGCATTAGCCACGGTGGGCCAGCGGCTGCTGGAAAAATATCTGGCGCGTGGCGGGATCCGCTGGCTGCCGGAAGGACGCCTGCGCCGCAGTTTTCTTGCTTCAGCCACGGTACTCTCGTCGGTCACCACTATTGGCCTTGCCGCTAATCTGGTTGAGTTCATTCTGATGCGCCCCGGAGATGTGCCTGTCCCCATCGGTAATTTTTTGGATAACTTGGTTAAGCTGGCGATATTTAGTGCCATGATTGCTGGATTGGGACGGGCATTTCTTTCCAATCACCGTCCTTCCTGGCGCTTACCCTCCATTGCTAACCCGGTTGCCAAAGCAATGGATCCGTTCCCCATCATTGCTGCTAGCCTGATGTTTGTTTTTGGCATGCTTGAACAGCTCAACACTACCGTAGGCACCTCTGTTGCGGTCACTATCGTGGGTAACGGACTGTCTGCATTAGCGCTGGCGCTGACGGTGGGAGCTATTGCGCTGCGCAGTAATCAGGTTCGGCGGCAGATGGTGGAAGCGGGTGAACAGCCGGAAGCGCGCTCGACTTTGTCAGGGCTTGTTCATCTGGCTACGTTGCTGACGGCTATCGCCGTGTTGATTTCACTGGCGATTGGCTATATCTCGCTAGCGCGTTTCTTGATCTATGAGCTGATTTGGATAGGTATTGTGCTTTCCTGTCTGTATCTGCTGATAACACTGGTGACGGATCTCAGTGAGAGCCTTTTTTCACCTCATACTGCCAGCGGGCGTCGTATTAAACGCTCTCTCAATCTGGACGATCGTCATCTGGCACAGGCCACGTCTCTGGTGTCGGTGTGTGGAAAAGTATTCCTGATCCTGATGGGCGCAGTTGCGTTGCTAAACGGTACCTTTGGCACCACGACACCGATCGAACTGTTGCAAAAATCGGTGGAAATTTGGGGTGGCAAGGGGCTGGAGTCGTTAAGCATTGTTCCGGCCAATCTGGTGAATGCTGCGGTCTGTCTGGTGATTGGCATCTATGTTTTGCGCTCGTCCCGGCGTTGGTTAGAGGATGATTTCCTGCCGAAGACCACGCTGGAAAAGGGCATTCGCGCTTCGCTGGTTACGCTGTTTACCAATATTGGCTATATCCTGATCATCCTGTTGACCCTGGCCGCCTTGGGTATTCAGTGGAATAAGCTGGCGTGGATTGTCAGTGCGCTGTCGGTGGGGATCGGTTTTGGCCTGCAAGAGATTGTCAAAAACTTTATCTCGGGGCTTATTTTGCTCACCGAACGACCGGTCAAAGTCGGCGATTTGGTTAATATCAGTGGTGTAGAAGGGGATATCCGACGTATCAATGTGCGCGCCACAGAAATTCAATTGAGCGATCGCTCCACCGTGATTGTGCCAAATTCGCAGTTTATATCGCAAAATGTGCGTAACATAACCATGGGCAATGCGATGGGAGTGGCGACATTGGCATTGACGTTCCCTCTGGATGCCGATCCTGAAACCATACGGGAGATCCTGCTCGGGGCCTACGGCGATCATGAATCCATTTTAGAAACTCCGACCCCTTCGGTGAGCTTCAGCCAACTGACGCCGACAGGCATGGTGTTGAGCGTTACCGGCTATGTTGCCAGCCCTCGTATGGTGTCGGGCGCGAAAAGCGATTTGTTGTTTGAGATTATTAAACGCCTGCGCACGGCGAGCATCCCATTGGCATCCCCGCAGAAAATGGTGTTAGAAAACGCCTCGGACAATACCTTGCTGCCAGAATAACAAAAATGCCTATTGTCATTCCCGCCACCACCGCCATGCCCGAGAAGGCGGGAATCTCATAGAGGCGAAGCGCGTTTCTTCTCACAGAGATCCCCAGCTTTCGCCGAGGATGACGAGGGGGCAAGTGACTTTGTCATGAGCCTGAATAACGCCGTTATTCGACCTGTGCTTTCACCCGGGCAATGTAGATTTCACGCAGCCGTTTGGCGATCGGACCGGGTTTGCCGGTGCCGATGGTTTTGCCATCCAGTGTAATTACGGGCAGTACGAAAGTAGTGGCTGAACTGAGGAATATCTCGCTGGCATGGTATGCCTCTTCCGGCGTGAACGGGCGCTCTTCCAGTGAGATATTGTCCTTGGCTGCGAGCTCAAGCAGGGATTGCCGCGTGATGCCGTGCAAAATGTCATTGCTCAGTTGACGCGTAACCACGGTATTGTCCGCCAGCACGATATAGCAGTTGCAGGAGCTGCCTTCGGTGATAAACCCATTTTCCACCAGAAATGCATCATCGGCCCCTTTACTGTGGGCGACTTCCTTTGCCAGGCAGGCTGCCAACAGGCTGACAGTTTTGATGTCACGGCGATGCCAGCGAATATCCGGGCAGGTTACCACATGCAGACCCGTTTCCGCTTTCGGGTTATCGATAACCGAACGCGCCTGAGTAAACAGCACCAGCGTGGATTTCACTTCCGCTCCGGGAAAGTGAAAATCGCGGTCACCCGCGTTTCCTCGGCTGATCTGTAAATAGATAGCCCCTTCGTGGAGTTGGTTTTTTTCGATCAACGCCAGATGGATCTTTTTCAGTTCATCAATCGATACCGGCAGTTGCAGGGCGAGTTCACGGCAGGAACGCTGCAAGCGCGTGATGTGGCCGTCATATTCAGCCAGCTTCCCATTGATGACCGCAGTCACTTCGTAGACGGCGTCGGCGAACAAAAAACCGCGGTCAAAAACGGAAACCTTGGCGTCCTGCTCTTCTACATACTGACCGTCAACATACACAATACGTTGCATTACAACACTCCTAAAGAAGGTAAATGGCCCAGCATAGAAAGTGCGTGCCAGACCACACGCGAATCAGCACTATCCCCACAACGCGGCTGAAGGCGGATTGATGATACTGCCTTGGTATTCCAGCCCGGTATCGCGATCGCGTTGCAACAACAGCGGGCCATCCAAATCAACAACATCAGCCCCCTGTGCTACGATAAACGCAGGCGCCATCGCCAACGACGTACTGACCATGCAGCCTACCATAATTTTTAACCCGTGCTTTACTGCTTCATCACGCAGGCGCAACGCTTCGGTTAAGCCGCCGGTTTTATCCAGTTTGATGTTAATCATGTCATAACGTCCCACCAGTGCGGCCAGTGAATGGCTATCGTGACAAGACTCATCGGCACAAATCGGAATGGGGCGGGGTAGCGATGCCAGTACCTCATCTTTCCCTGCGGGCATGGGCTGCTCAATCATGGTAACGCCAAGACTGACCAGCTCGGGTACCAGCCGGGTGTAGAGCGCTTCATCCCACCCTTCGTTGGCATCCACAATCAGGCGTGCAGAGGGGGCTCCCGCGCGCACTGCGGCAACGCGTTCCAGATCGTGTTGATCGGCCAGTTTCAGTTTCAGCAAAGGGCGATGTGCCTGCTTCTCTGCTGCCTGGCGCATATGCTCTGGCGTGTCCAGCGACAAGGTGTAGGCGGTTTCCAGCGTGTGCGGCACTGGTACACTGAGCCGCTGCCAGATGCGCTGGCGATAAAGCTTGCACTCCAAATCCCACAGTGCGCAGTCGAGTGCATTGCGTGCCGCGCCCGCAGGCAAACGGGATTGCAGCGTGAGTCTATCCAGTCCGTTGCGCAAGTCGCTCTCAAGCGACGCGATTTGCTCTGTTACGCTCTCGACCGACTCGTCATAGCGAGCATAGGGCAGACACTCGCCGTAGCCAGTAATATCACCCGCGCGGAGTGAGGCGACAACCACATCTGCCTGCCGTTTGCTGCCGCGTGAAATGGTAAATACTTCACGCAACGGCCAGCTTTCTCGGGATAAGGTAAGTTCTGTCATAGGCTGGCCAATTGCTCAACGATGCGGCCCACACCATGACGAACCGGATCCACTGCCGGTAGACCGAATTCTGCTTCAATGGTTGCCAGCAGAGAGAGCGCGGCATCTTCATCTAGCGCGGAGGTGTTGACGGAGATTCCAACAAACCGAGCATTGGGATTGGTCAGCCGAGCCATAGACAGGTTGAGCGCCATGCAGGCAGCCAAATCAGGGATTGGGTAGTCAACGCCACGCATGGTTTTGCGCGTAGGCTCATGACAAAGCACCAGAGCATCCGGTTGTGCACCATGAATAATCCCCGTTGTCACGCCTGCAAATGAAGGGTGGAACAGAGAACCTTGACCTTCAATAACATCCCAGTGATCCGCATCATTGGCTGGGGCCAGCACTTCAACCGCGCCTGCGATAAAGTCAGAAACAACCGCATCAATACTCACGCCTGCTCCGCTGATCAGAATGCCGGTCTGGCCGGTAGCGCGGAAAGTCGCCTTACCGCCGCGAGACAGAATCTCTTTTTCGATGGCCAGTGCAGTGTACATTTTGCCACAGGAGCAATCGGTGCCGACGGGTAACAGACGCTTGCCGCTGCGCTTGCGACCGTTTGCTACCGGATAGGTTTCTGTTGGGTGGCGCACGTCAAACAATGAACGTCCCAGCTTTGCGGCTAATTCACGTAGCTCAGGTACGTCAGCGAGTTTGTTGTGCAGCCCGGCGGCGAGATCCATACCGCTTTCTAACGCTTCGCGCAGAATGGCAATCCACTGCTGGGAGATAATGCCGCCACGGTTGGCAACACCGATCACCAGCGTCTGTGCCCCTGCGGCGCGTGCTGCTGCAATATCCAAATCAGGCAAGCCGCAATCTGCGTGGCAGTCTGCCATGCGGTATTGACCAACACAATATTCTGGGTGCCACTGCTTGATGCCGATAGCGACCTTGGCGGCTAACTGATCGTGCGCATCGCCAAGAAAAAGCAAATAGGGCTTTTTAATATCCATTATCTTTCCTCATTAAAATTTTTTCGTAATAAATGATAAATCGCTATCAGACGCGTCAATGATTGTTATCTTGATAACAGCTGATTACCTTTGATGATATTCACAGGCTTTTTATTGTCAATATGGCGGCGTTTTTAGCATAATACAGTGTCATTTCTGGTAAAATTGGAGATTGAATTAAGTAATTGTTTTATTTTTTGGTGTTTTAATCTGTGTTGTGCGTGATTTTGTTATTTCATCGGTTTTTTATAAAAAATTACGTTCATACTGTTTTCTTATTTTTCATATTTGTATGTTTTTAAAGGTTTTTTTGTTTGTTGGTTTCTGCGCCATTTTGGCGCAATGCCATAAAGTTGGGCCCACTAATAATGCAATGGATAATTGTTTTTTAATGAATACCCCTTCAGTATTCACTTCGCTAATTAAAACTCGGCAATCATCCTCTTTATCCTTTATTTTAAATTTTTCTTGTCAGCTCTCTCGACAGTTAACAATTTCTACGATAGCGTAACGATTAGCTCATAAGAGCATCAGCCCACTGGGGCTAAGCGTCGCTCGGACGGTCCGGGCGCTCACGTATCTTGAGGATGTTATGGCAGATTCCAATTCTCCGCGCCGTTTTACGCGCATTGATCGTCTCCCCCCTTATGTTTTTAACATTACCGCCGAACTGAAAATGGCTGCCCGCCGTCGTGGTGAGGACATTATTGATTTCAGTATGGGCAACCCGGATGGGCCGACACCGCCGCACATCGTCGAGAAACTGTGCACAGTAGCGCAGCGGGAAGATACCCACGGTTATTCGACCTCTCGTGGTATTCCACGTTTGCGCCGCGCCATTTCGCGTTGGTATGACGAACGTTATAGCGTTGAGATCGATCCGGAAAGTGAAGCTATTGTCACTATCGGGTCCAAAGAGGGGCTGGCGCACCTGATGCTGGCAACGTTGGATCATGGCGATACGGTACTGGTGCCTAATCCAAGCTATCCCATTCATATTTATGGCGCAGTGATAGCCGGTGCGCAGGTACGCTCTGTGCCGCTGGTGGAGGGCGTAGATTTCTTTAACGAGCTGGAAAGAGCCATCCGAGAAAGTATTCCCAAACCAAAAATGATGATTCTGGGGTTCCCTTCCAACCCAACTGCGCAGTGTGTTGAGCTGGATTTCTTTGAGCGTGTCGTGGCGCTGGCGAAACAGTATAACGTGCTGGTGATACACGATTTGGCTTATGCCGATATTGTTTATGATGGCTGGAAAGCGCCCTCAATCATGCAGGTGCCGGGAGCGAAGGATATTGCCGTTGAGTTTTTTACCTTGTCCAAGAGTTACAACATGGCTGGGTGGCGCATCGGTTTTATGGTTGGCAATAAAGAGCTGGTCAACGCACTGGCGCGAATCAAAAGTTATCACGACTACGGTACGTTTACGCCATTGCAAGTAGCGGCCATTGCGGCCCTGGAAGGGGATCAACAGTGTGTACGTGATATTGCCGAACAGTATCGCCAGCGTCGCAATGTGTTGGTTAAAGGGTTACATGAAGCAGGCTGGATGGTAGATGAACCCAAGGCATCTATGTATGTCTGGGCGAAGATCCCAGAGCCTTATGCGCATTTAGGTTCGTTGGAATTTGCCAAACGGCTGCTGGCAGATGCCAAAGTGTGCGTCTCTCCCGGTATTGGCTTCGGTGATTACGGCGATACACATGTTCGCTTTGCATTGATTGAAAATCAGGATCGTATTCGGCAAGCGGTGCGCGGTATCAAGGCGATGTTCCGTGCTGATGGGCTTCTCTCTGCCGGTAAATCATCGGTAGCGTGACACGTTTCAGATTGCTGACAAAGTCACTTCACTTCGTCATCCTCGGCGAAAGCCGGGGATCTCTGCCAGAAGAAACACGTTTCACCTGCAAGAGATTCCTGCCTTCGCGGGAATGATGATGTGGGCAGGCTGTTTGTCTGCAACCTCTCGCGTGACATGCTTTTGGTGTTTTATCTCCCCGGCGTTAGCTGGAGAGATATCGGATGTCTGCCTTACTTTTTTTTCATTTTGTGAGCAAAGTGGGTTTGGCATTGAGCCACCGCGTGGATGGTTTTGTTACACTCCCCCTCCGGTATTCATTACAACAAAAGATGAGAGTAGTCATGCGGTCCCCTTTGTTGGCATTTTCAGCAGTCACCTTGTTGTGCATCTCGTTGGTCGGTTGCCAGGCTCCGACGCGTTCCGGTACGGCATCGTCAGTGTCTTCAGTGACTGCGGCCGATCAATTGAATCAAATTGCTTCGTTGGTGGCGGCCAGCCGCTATTTGAAATCCCAATGTAATCGCAGTGATTTTCCCGATGATGGCACGCTCCAGCGTGCAGCGTTGGCCGTGGCGCAGCAGAAAGGGTGGAATGCAGTCAATTTCACACAGTTGGCTTCTCGTAGCGAAAATCTCTATCAAGGGTTGCTGCAGGATGGCACGCCAAAAGAGGCGCAGTGTTCAGAGTTCAACCGTTCACTAGCCCCGTTTATTGATTTCATCAGAAAAGATTTCAGGTAATACGCATCGCATTATGCACCTGGGCGCTATTGCGCGCCCACTTCTTTGATATCGCCGCCTGGCCAGTCAGAAAGGGCATCCAGAATAAAAATCTCGCCGTCCGCATCGAACAACGTGATGTCTTGCTGAATCTGCTCGATAACCAACCCTTCCATTGGGCTCTCGCCTTCCAGATAGCGCACACCGTTAAGCGTAATGCTGCGTCGTGCTGGATCTGAGGTGAAGACATGCGCGCTGTAAACGAGTGGTGGCACTTGACCATTTTCCACTTTAGCCGGTTTTGGCACTACGGTTGGAGAAGGGGATGGCGCAGCAGCCGGTTTTGGGAGCAGTGTTTCGAGCGCGGTCTGCGCCTGTTGCGGCATGCTCTCGCTCGGTGTGTTTTCACTCTGCTTTTGCAGTACCGTAGCCGGTACCACAATGCTCGCGGGCCTCTCTATCCAGCGCTGGTGGGCAAACCACCCGAGCAACAACAATAGCAGCGCATAGGTCGCCAACAGGTACCCCGGCATAGCATAAGTTGCTGTCAGGTGCATGCGTGGCGAAATGCGGGGAGAAGCTATCGGTTCCACAAGGGATTTTCCTTATTAGATTCAACATGCCTCCTCGTGCGTCAGACGCGAATCGAGGATGACTTCATGGGTAGCATGCACAGTACGTGTGTCTTGATGATTTCTTTACATGCCCGATTTTGTGACAAATGAACAGCGTTAAATGCTTTTGCCTGACCGTTCTGTGACGGGAATTCGATTTCGTGAAAAAGTCATAATTTGCCTCTGCACTACTAATGAAACCTTGAGCTTAGTCTCAAAAAAAAGGCGCAGATATGCTTTAATGACTCTGCTAATGAAATGGTGTTTTACTATTAAAGATATATCGTTTCTTTTATTGCTATTACAACATGGTGGAAAATGAAGGATGTGAAAAATTTGCATATAAAAATGTAATTGTTTTTTTACATTAAATAAAATTTAACCAAGTTAAGCCATGTTAACCTTTGGTTGGGATCTTTTTTATTTAAATAATCAAAATATATCAAAAAACCTAAAAAATAATTTTTTATGCGGTGAAAAAAACTGCAGGGCACGATGTTGCCTTTTTTTGTCACAATACTGAGGGATAAAATTTTATGTTAGTGAAAAATAATCGGCGTTTCCGTTATAGCGTTCTCTGCGTTGCTTTGTCTTCTTTATTTTTGTCCGGATGTGATAACAGCTCATCACACACGGAATTGGCTAATGAAACGCTACCGGTTAAAACTGTACCGTTTGGTTGGGCTGCGCAGTATAAGGATGTTGATGGGCTAGCTGCAGCCACTACCGGGGGCGAAGGTGCTCGCGCTGAAAGCATTTACGTTGTCAGCTCCCGTCAGGAACTGAAAGATGCATTAAGCAATGTACGCAGCCCTAATTATATTGCGGGGGATGCTACGGCAGAATTAGCGGCCAAGTTGGAGCCCAAGATTATCTATTGGGTTGGCACCATTCGTGGTGATGATTTAGGCAATGGTAGCTACGCCGATGCTACCTACTACAAAACCAAACCCAATAAAACGACCTTTGATTTTGACCTTTACGTAAAAGCATTCGACAAAGATTATCTGGCGCAGTTGCAAGCGACGATCGATGCCGGTGGCGCTGATGCTGCAGCGGCGCAAACGGAACTGAGCTTGTTGAAAAAACAGAATGGCCAGCGCTCGCAATATGCTAACAACCAGAAAGCGCAAATTCAGTTTCAGGTACCGCCCAATACCACTGTTTTAGGCGTTGGTGAGGATGCAAGACTGGAAGAAGGCTATCTGTCAATCAACACCCTGAGCCACACCTTTAACAAAACAGATAACAGTAACATCATTATTCGTAATATTACCTTCCAGGCACCGCGTGACTTTGCACCGGCCTGGGATGCTGGTGATGGTGCATCCGGCAACTGGAATGCGCGCTATGACGCAATCTCCATCAATGCCAGCAAAAACGTCTGGATCGATCACTGTACCTTTACCGACGGTGAATATCCAGACAGCAAAGAGCAAGTACTGTTTGGTAAACACATCCAACGCCATGACGGTTTGCTGGATATTGAAGATGGCGCTGATTACCTGACCATCTCTTATAACGTTTTCGAGGAACACGATAAAACCACCATTATCGGCTCGGGCGACAGTGATGAAGGCGAATACCGCATTACCTTTGAAGGTAACCTGTGGAGTAATTTAACCCAACGCGCCCCGCGCGTGCGTTTCGGTCAGGTGCATTTAGTAAATAACTACCACCGTGGTGCCACAGATGCCGATTACCCCATTCTTTATTCTATCGGCATGGGTTACGCCTCTTCTATTTTATCCGAAGGGAACGTATTTAATTTCCAGGGGGCAGGCGCAGAGGAAAGTACCATTATTGGCGCCTATAAAGGTAGCAAATTTAAAGACAACGGCTCCTGGTTTAATGATGCACTGGCTAAAAATCTGAATCAGATCGCTATTGAAAAATGTACTGCATTGCAGGAAGAAGAAAAGGCGGCGGCGGAAAGTGCAGGCAAAGCGCCAGGAAGTTGGGCATTAGAAACCTGCACCAATGATATCGATTGGGAACCGCCTTATACCTATGCGGTGGGTAAATCTATAGCTGCCGTTGAAAAATATGTTTTGGACAATGCGGGCGCAGGAAAATTGTCAATATCGCTGCCTGACTGATTAATCGCCATGGATGGTTTTTAAAACCGTTTTTTTTAGGGTTGGCAATAGAATAGTTAATATTCACTATTACACGGGAAATGATTTTATGACGCATTTTTTACCAAAAACCCGATTGACGCTGTGCGCAACATTAGTATTGGGGGGATTGTTAGCCGGTTGTGATAATAATTCCAGTCATACCACTACTCCGGTTGACCGCTCCGCAGCACCACAGAAATTGCAAGTACCGACGCTGGCATTTGACGATACCACCATTACGCTGGCATGGGAAAAACCCACAGCAGCGAGCGGTGAAATCAAAGATTACAACGTTTATATGAACGGTAAACTGTTGGGCAGCACGCTGGACAATCAAGATAAACATTCGCCTGCCAAACCGTATATCGATAACTTCTACAACAAATTTGATGCAGATAACTGGCATGTGCGCGTCAAGTTCCACAACTTTACGGCAGACAGCACGGACGGTTTGAAACCGGATACCGAATATAAGTTTACGGTACGCACTGTCTATGCTGATGGCAAAGAGTCAGTAGACAGCGAAACCATCACTCAACGCACCAGCAAAACGCCGTATGTGATGGATGTGAAAACACTGGGTGCAGTTGATGATGGCACCACGGTGAATACCACCGTAATTCAAAATGCTATCGACTCCTGCACCATCACCACTTATCCGCAAGGATGTAAAGTGGTGGTGAGTGGCGGTGTCTTTAAAACCGGCGCGCTTTTCCTGCATAGCGATATGACCTTCGAAATTACCGAAGGAACACGGTTGCTTGGTTCAGACGATCCTGCCGATTATCCGTTAACGAAGGGCTATTATCTCTATCCCTACACTATTGCTGGTGAAAAACTGACCAAGCGCCCACCGTCTTTGCTTAACGCATTGGTAGCGAATGACGCAGGCAGCAGTCATGCAGGCACCTTCAAAAACATCCGTATCGTGGGTAAGGGCAGTATTGACGGTAATGGCTGGGTGGCAGGGCTGAGCACCAGCAAACCAGCAGCAACCCTCACCGATGAGTTGGGTAATGAACTGCCACAAATCCGCGCCAGTAGCGCCAGTAAGGTCAGCAGCGACGGTATTCTGGCGAAAAACCAGACGGCTGCTGCAATGACGGATGGTTTGACACAAGACGATGCCTATAAAAACCGTCGCTCATCCATGATGACGCTGCGTGGCGTAAGTAACCTCTATGTAGGTGGCTTGACGGTGCTGAACCCGGCCTATCACGGTGTGATGGCGCTGGAATCAGAAAACGTGGTGATGCATGGGCTGCAACACAAAACCTACGACGGTAATAACGCCGATGGTATTGAGTTCGGCAACAGCCAAAACGTCATGGTATTCAACAACTTCTTTGATACTGGGGATGACAGCGTCAACTTCGCTGCAGGCTACGGTGCGGGTGTTGCTGAGTTTGCTCAGAAAGCCCAAAGCGGTGCCTGGATCTTCAACAACTACTTCCGCGAAGGTCACGGTGCAGTGGTTGCAGGAAGCCATACCGGTGCCTGGATCGAGAAGATCGTCGCTGAAAACAACGTCATGTATATGACTGATGTGGGTCTGCGCATGAAGAGCCGCCCTTATTACGGCGGTGGCGCGCGTGACGTGCTGTTCCGTGATAACGCGATGAAAGATATTGGCGGCAACGAGCCGTTTATTTTCACCATCGCTTACAGCGCGGATACCAACGATACGCTCCCTGCCAGCGAACCGGCACAGTTCCGCGATATCACGGTGTACAACATCACTATCGATGGCTCCAACAAGAAGAGCAGCATTGCAGTGGATGGCATGACTCAATCAGCAATGCAGACTGCGTATGGGTTTGATCTAGGTCGCGATGCGTATCATAAGAACTTCGATTTTGAAGATGTGAAGTTCCGCAATGTTAAAGCAACGGCCATTGGCTTCCTGCATGACAGCCAGTTCAAAAACGTCACGTTTGAAAACGTATTAAGTGGCGCACAAGCCTGGAGCTTCGGTGAAGGGGTTTCTAACGTCAAGCTGAAAGACAGCGTAAACGACGAAACCATCACCACGACGGGTTCGCAAACCATCACGCGTGATGCAGCAACGCAGTAACGCCGTATCGTAACGCCATCCCCACGCCAGCAATGGCGTGGGGAAAGGAGAATGCCTTAGGTTATGCAACAACGCGTACAACATTTGCTGACAATCGGCACACGCTTGCCTTCCTCCTGGCTCAGGCTTGGGATGATGGGGCTGCTGTTATTGCTGATTTGCCAACAGCTTGCCGTCTGGACCTGGCGGGTGTTGCTGCCAGCACAACCCACAGTGAACACCGTCTCTCTCTCACCTGCTCATGCCACGTCAACGCAGTCACAAGCCACCGTGTACACACTGTTTGGTCGCTCTCCCAGTGCTACTTCGCTCAAGCCCGTGCCAGAAGGCGTGTTGGAAGGAGATATCCCGGTTTCTTCTCTGCAACTTACTGTGACCGGCATTCTTGCAAGTCGCCAGACCGATCGCGCCATTGTGATTATCGCCAAAGATGGTCGGCAATTCAGCCGTGGCGTCGGTGACGCTGTTCCCGGCTATGAAGCCCGGATTGTGACCATCTCTGCCGATCGTATCGTACTTGAACACCAAGGGCGTTATGAAGCGCTCTATCTGTATCGTGATGAAGTGGGCGCGACTAACAACCGTATCAGTAGCGCGTCCAAGCCGCCCGTTGCGGCACTGAGTGCAGTACGTAATACGTTGAAATCTGAACCGATGAAGGTAATGGAATATCTCTCGATCGTACCTCAGATGAAAGATAACGCGTTAGCAGGTTATCGCCTGAATCCGGGTAAAAAAACCGAGCTGTTCTACCGCCTGGGGTTGCATGACAACGATCTGGCGGTGGCGCTTAACGGTATGGATTTGCGTGATGTGGAGCAAGGGCAGCAAGCGATGGCGCAACTGCCGCAGTTAAGCGAATTGACCTTGACGATAGAGCGCGACGGACAGCGCCAGGATATTACGCTGACCCTTAATGGGATGGTGGAAGATGAGAATGAACAGCACGCGGGCAGAGATGAGCCGTAACGGGAGATGAACAGGTGGCACAACGTGTTTTTAGCAAAGGGCGGCGAATGACTGGCTTGCGGTTAGCGGGGGCGGGCCTTCTCATGATGGTTTCTGCTTGGTGCTGGGGCGCGGAATTTTCTGCCAGTTTTAAAGGGACGGATATTCAGGAGTTCATCAATACCGTCAGTAAAAATTTGAATAAAACCGTGATTATCGATCCTGCTGTGCGTGGTTCTATCACGGTGCGCAGTTACGACATGATGAACGAAGAACAGTATTACCAGTTCTTTCTCAGCGTGTTGGACGTATATGGTTTTGCTGTGGTGCCGATGGATAACGGCGTGCTGAAGGTGATTGCCGCCAAAGATGCCAAAACCTCATCGATACCCGTCGCGACGGATAACAAGCCGGGTATCGGAGATGAAGTGGTAACGCGCGTCGTGCCGGTTAACAACGTTGCCGCGCGTGATTTAGCGCCGCTGTTGCGCCAACTAAACGACAATGCGGGTTCTGGCAGCGTCGTGCATTATGAGCCGTCGAATGTGTTGCTCATGACTGGTCGTGCTGCGGTAGTGAAACGCTTGATGGATATTGTGGAGCGCGTAGACAGAACTGGCGATCGCAATGTGGTCACGGTGCCACTCTCGTATGCCTCTTCTGCCGAAGTGGTGAAACTGGTAAACGAGCTGAACAAATCTGACGAAAAAACAGCTCTGCCGGGCGCGATGACCGCCAACGTGGTTGCGGATGAGCGTACCAACGCCGTGCTGGTTCGTGGTGAACCTAAATCACGCGAGCGCGTGATCGCCATGATCAGACAACTCGATAGGCAGCAGGCAGCACAGGGTAACACCAAGGTTATCTATCTCAAGTTTGCTAAAGCCGCCGATCTGGTGGAGGTGCTTACAGGAGTCAGCGACAGTCTGCAAAAAGATCAGCAAAGCACGCAGCCTGGCACTGCGCTGCGCCGCGATATCTCCATTAAAGCGCATGAGCAGACCAATGCCCTGATCGTGAATGCGGCACCGGATGTGATGCGTGATCTTGAGCAAGTCATTAACCGCCTCGATATTCGTCGCCCACAGGTGCTGGTAGAAGCGATTATTGCTGAAGTGCAGGATGCTGATGGTCTGAATCTGGGAATTCAATGGGGCAATAAACACGCCGGGATGACGCAGTTCACCAACACCGGACTGCCGCTTTCCACTGTGGTAACCGGCGTTGATCAATATCGCAAAGATGGCACCGTATCCACCGCATTGGGTACGGCGCTTGGCAGCTTTAATGGCATGGCGGCAGGATTCTACCAAGGCAACTGGTCGATGTTGCTGACCGCCATTTCCAGCGACAGTAAAAACGACATTCTGGCGACGCCAAGTATTGTTACGCTGGATAACATGGAGGCCAACTTCAATGTCGGCCAGGAAGTGCCTGTGCTGGCGGGATCGCAGACCACCTCTGGGGACCATATTTTCCAAACCGTTGAACGTAAAACGGTCGGGATCAAGCTCAAAGTCAAACCCCAAATCAACGAAGGGGATTCGGTGCTGATGGAGATTGAGCAAGAAGTTTCCAGCGTGGCAGATTCTGCATCCAGCAGCAGTTCTGAATTGGGGGCAACCTTCAACACCCGTACTGTCAGCAACGCGGTATTGGTTGGAAACGGTGAAACGGTCGTTGTGGGTGGTTTGCTGGATAAAAGCACCACCGAGAGCGCCTCACGCGTGCCTGTACTGGGTGATATCCCAGTGATTGGCGCGCTGTTTCGTTCCAACAGCAAACAAGTATCGAAGCGCAACCTGATGCTGTTTATCCGACCGACCATCATTCGCGATCGTCAGCAGTATCAAACCGCTTCCAGCGATAAATACCGCTCGTTCAGTGAAGAGCGGGGGCAGCAAAGAGAAGGTGATAACAGCGATAATTTGCTGCATGACAAACAATTACGCTTACCCGGCAGTGGCAACACACAAACATTCCGTCAGGTGAAAGCATCCATTACCGCGCTCTATCCCACGGGGGGACGATGAGCGAGCTTAACGCCAGCACGCCGGAATGGCGCCCACTTTTGCCTTTTGCCTACGCGCGTACTCATCGCATCCTGCTGTTGCAGGATGTCGCAACACAGCAGCACAACCTGATGTGCGATGCGGCAACCACGGCTAGCGCATTGATGGAGGCCCGCCGTGTGGCGGGTAACGCGTTTTCTGTGGCGTGTGTTAGTGAGCAAGAGTTTGAAAGACAACTGATCGTCTGCTATCAGCGCGATTCTGATGAAGCGCGGCGCTTGATGGAAGACATCGGCAATGAGATGGATTTCTACACGCTAGTGGAGGAACTGCCGGACAGCGACGATCTGCTGGATGCTGACGACGATGCGCCGATCATCCGTCTCATCAACGCCATGCTGACAGAAGCCATCAAAAACAAAGCTTCGGATATTCATATTGAAACCTATGAACGGCACCTACAGATCCGTTTTCGCGTTGATGGCGTGTTGCGTGAGATCTTGCGTCCGCAGCGCAAGCTGGCCTCGTTGCTGGTGTCGCGCATCAAGGTAATGGCACGTCTAGATATTGCTGAAAAACGCATTCCGCAGGATGGCCGTATGGCGCTGCGCATAGGCGGACGGGCTGTTGACGTGCGTGTCTCTACCTTACCCTCCAGCTACGGTGAGCGCGTAGTATTGCGTCTGCTGGACAAGAACAGCGTTCAGCTCGATCTCGCGGCACTGGGCATGTCAGAAGCCTTACGGCAACAGGTAGACATGCTGATCAACCGCCCGCACGGCATCATTCTGGTTACTGGACCGACCGGCTCCGGAAAAAGCACCACGTTATATGCGGCGTTGAGCCGTTTGAACGCCACCGAGCGCAACATCATGACGGTGGAAGATCCTATTGAGTATGAACTGGACGGTATCGGGCAGACGCAGGTCAACACCAAAGTGGACATGACCTTTGCTCGTGGGCTGCGTGCCATTTTGCGCCAGGATCCGGACGTGGTGTTGGTAGGGGAAATTCGCGATGGAGAAACCGCGCAGATTGCGGTACAGGCCTCGCTGACCGGTCATCTGGTGCTCTCCACCTTGCATACCAATAGCGCACTCGGTGCACTGTCGCGTTTGCAGGATATGGGTGTCGAACCGTTCTTGCTTTCGACTTCGCTGCTGGCAGTGTTGGCACAACGGCTGGTACGGACGTTGTGCCCCGATTGTCGTGAAGCATACACCGTGGATGCAGTACAGGCAGAGCAGATGGGCACTGCGCCACACAGCGTCATTTACCGCCCGGTGGGTTGCCCGCAGTGTAGCTTTACTGGCTACCGGGGACGAACCGGGATTCATGAACTTTTACTGGTGAATGACGATGTTCGCGCCGCTATTCATCGTGGCGACGGAGAGTTGGCAATTGCCCGCCTGCTAGGTTCAGAACGGCTTACCATCCGCCAAGACGGTATCAACAAGGTGTTGGCCGGTTTGACCACTTGGGAAGAAGTGATTCGGGTAACGCAGGAGGAGTGAGATGGCGCTGTTTCACTATCAGGCACTGGATGAGCGCGGAAAACGCTGTCGTGGCAGTCAGGAAGCGGATTCTGCACGCCATGCGCGACAACTGCTGCGCGAGCGTGGCTTGACGCCGCTGGCGTTGAGTGAAGGGCAAGGCGGAGGCAGAGCATCCGCTACGCAACGTTTTTCGCTGCGCCGAACCACGCGCATCAGTGCGGCTGATTTAGCGCTATTGACGCGCCAATTGGCAACGCTGGTGGCTGCTGCACTGCCGCTGGAAGAGGCGCTGGATGCCGTTGCGCGCCAGAGCGAAAAGCCCGCGTTGAGCAACCTGATGAGTGGGGTTCGCAGCAAGGTGATGGAGGGGCATTCACTGGCTGAGGCGATGAAAGCGTTTCCTGGCTGCTTTAGTCGTCTCTATTGCGCCATGGTCGCGGCAGGAGAAACCTCAGGCCATCTGGATACGGTACTGAACCGGCTTGCGGATTACACAGAGCAACGCCAGCAGATGCGCAGCCGCATTCAGCAGGCGTTGATCTACCCGTGTGTATTGACGGTAGTGGCCATTGCTGTCGTCAGCATCTTGCTCTCTGTCGTGGTGCCGAAGGTAGTCGAGCAGTTTATTCATATGAAGCAGGTCTTACCGCTGTCAACCCGTGTGCTGATGGGCATGAGCGATCTGGTGAGAAGTGCTGGACCCTGGCTTGCGATTGCGCTGATTGTCGGTGCTATCGTCGCGCGCTCACTGCTCAAGCAAGAGACGCGTCGTTTGGCATATCACCGTCGCCTGCTCGGTGTACCGGTGGTTGGGCGCATTCTGCGCGGCCTCAATACTGCCCGCTATGCGCGCACGCTCAGCATTCTTAACGCCAGCGCCGTGCCGCTATTGCAGGCGATGCGCATCAGTGGCGATGTGATGAGCAATGACTATGCTCGCCATCGCTTGTCTCAGGCCACCGAGGCAGTGCGTGAGGGCGTCAGCCTGCACAAAGCGTTGGAACAAACTGCGCTGTTTCCTCCCATGATGCGTCACATGATTGCCAGCGGTGAACGCAGCGGCGAGTTGGACAGCATGCTGGAGCGAGCGGCTGATAATCAGGATCGAGAGTTTAACGCCCAAATGTCTATGGCCCTCGGGCTTTTTGAGCCGCTGCTGGTGGTCTCTATGGCCGCTGTAGTGCTGTTTATCGTTCTGGCTATTCTTCAGCCGCTGTTGCAGCTGAATACCATGATGAGCATGTAACGTAATCCCTGAGTAAGGGTATAAGAGATAAGGAAGACAATATGCAACAACATAACGTGATGCCTTGCCATCCATTACGGCGCCGCACACCGCAGCAAGGTTTCACGCTGCTGGAAATCATGGTGGTAATTGTGATTTTGGGTGTGCTGGCGAGCATGGTGGTGCCAAGCCTGATGGG
Organism: Serratia marcescens; assembly: GCA_015548865.1. GTDB lineage: Bacteria > Pseudomonadota > Gammaproteobacteria > Enterobacterales > Enterobacteriaceae > Symbiopectobacterium > Symbiopectobacterium marcescens_A. The sequence continues at coordinate 153,863 of JADMXW010000010.1, forward strand.
GAATAAAGATAAAGCCGACCGTCAGAAAGCGGTGAGTGACATCGTGGCGCTTGAAAGCGCGTTGGATATGTATCGCCTGGACAACCAGCGTTACCCGAGCACCGAACAGGGGCTAACAGCGCTGGTGAAAAAACCGGTGATCCAGCCTGAACCGAAAAATTACCCGCAGGATGGTTATATCCGGCGTCTGCCGCAGGACCCATGGGGTTCAGACTACCAACTGCTGAACCCTGGTAAGCACGGCAAGCTGGATATCTTCTCTATGGGGCCGGATGGCATGCCGGATACCGAAGACGATATCGGCAATTGGAATATCGGTGGTAAATAGCGTAGGTAACACAAGGTAGGGCAGGATGGAACAGCAACGCGGTTTCACACTACTGGAGATGATGTTAGTTGCTTTGCTGGCAGGGATAGCGGCCAGCCTGGTGATGATGGCCTTTCCCTCCGACAGACAGAGTGACAGCGCTTGGCAGATGGCCTATTTCCGTGCGCAGCTCGATTTTGCCGTGGAAGAGAGTCAACTGAATGAGCATGTGCTCGGCGTGCGTATTTATCCGAACCGCTGGCAATTTATCGAATTGCTGCCAAATGACGGTGGAGAAACGTCACGTTCTCACAGCGATCAGTTTCTCGGCTATCACTGGCAACCTTGGCGGCCGCAAAGCATTACGCCCTCAGCAACATTACCCGCACGCTTGCGGCTTGAGCTGCAAGACATCAAAAGTAAAAAAGCGCTGAAACGCGGTGCCCACGAAGACGCCTCCAGTGGACGTGACGATGAACCTGACATCCTGATTTTGCCAGGTGGTGAGGTAACACCGTTCCGTCTGGTGTTCAATGCCGAGCCTAAAACCCAAAACGCCTGGGTGCAAGTGGATGCGGTTGGCAATGTTATGACCTCGCAGGAGGTGCAAGAAAAGCGCGCAGGCATGCAAGGGGCGCGGTTATGAAACCGCAGCGAGGTATGACGCTGCTTGAGGTGATGGTGGCGTTAACGGTGTTTGCATTGGCGGGATTGGCCGTAATGAAAACGGCCATCTATCAGGTCAGTACCCTAAATCGTTTGGAGTTGAAAACCTTCGCTGGATGGGTGGCAGAAAATCAGCAAGTACAGTTGAAGCTGGAGAAACGTTGGCCTGAAACACGTTGGGTGAGCGGGGTGAGCTCGCTTGGCGGCGAGCGCTGGTTCTGGCGCTGGCAAGGTGTTGAAACCGGCGATGCGCAGTTTCGCGCACTCGACGTAGAAGTGAGACGCGATAAAAACAGCAATGCGGCCGATGCCGTGCTGCGTAGCTATGTGGTGAAACAATGATGGGGAGCGAAGCCCTCATTGACGGTAAAACGGTGCGTCAGCAGCCCAAGGTAATCCGCGCCCAGCGTGGTTTTACGCTGGTAGAGATGTTGCTGGCCATCGGCATATTTGCGGCTTTAAGCGTCAGTGCTTTTCAGATACTGAACGGCGTGATGCGTAATGATGAAATTTCTGCGCGTAAAGCACAGCGTTTGTCTGAATTGCAGCGTGCGTTTGGTCAGGTAGAAGACGATCTTTCGCATATTATTGCGCGCCACGGCCGAGGAAGCGCCGCATTCTTTTTTACCGGCAGCAAACAGATGCAAAGTGAAGATGACTATCTGCGTTTCACGCGTAATGGCTGGCTTAACCCGCTGGGTATTTTACCGCGCAGCGAATTGCAGGGCGTTGCTTATCGGCTGCGTGATAGCCAATTAGAGCGGTTGTTTTATCGCTACGTCGATCCGATCCCCGGCGAAAAGCCGGAGCAGAAAGCGATACTGACGCAGGTAGAGGGGTTTCGGTTACGTTTTTACGGCAGTAACGGTTGGCAGAATACGTGGGGCAATACCTCACAGTTACCGCAAGGAATTGAAGTGATTTTAACGCTGCGCGATTACGGTGAGGTGTCACGTCTGTTTCTTATCGCGCCGGGAGAGAAAACATGAAGTCGCGCCAGCGCGGTGTTGCCTTACTGGTGGTGTTGTTGATTCTGGCGTTGATGGTCACGGTAGCCGCCAGCATTGCTGAACGACAGGGCAAAGTGTTTATGCGTACCGATCGCCAATTAGGGCACCAGCAGGCGAAATGGTATGCCCTGGGGGCTGAGGCCTTTGTAGGCAAGGTGATCCTGCGCGATGCGCTGGTAACCCCAGAGCGTACAACACTGTCACAAAACTGGGCGCAGCGTGGACGCCAGTTTCCCGTTGAGGGTGGAGAGATCCTTGGCTATGTGCAGGACGGTCTGTCATGTTTCAACCTGAATGCCATTAACCAAACCATCAGCGACGACAGTACGGCGGTCAGTACGCCTTATCCGGCACAGGTATTTCGCTGGTTGTTGATCAATCTAGGGGTTGATCCGGCGCAGGCGATAAGCATTGTTGCTGCCGTGCGTGACTGGGTTGATGAAGACAGTCAGCCGATGGCGAATGGCGCAGAAGATGAAACCTATATGGCTCTGCCAGATCCCTACCGTACGGCCAACCAGTCGATGGTGGATATCAGCGAATTGCGTATGGTTCAAGGTGTGGATGCGACGCTTTACCAGCGCCTGCTGCCGTTTGTCTGTGCATTGCCGCTACAAAAATTGCAGATAAACATTAATACGTTACGAGAATATCAAGCGCCGCTGCTTTCCGCGCTGTTTCTCAATACGCTGAGTAGCGAGCAGGCAAAAACACTGTTGCAACAGCGCCCCGTTGCGGGATGGCAAAGCAGTGCAGCGTTCTTGTCGCAAGACGGATTTCCTAACATTAACAAAAGCAGCGCTCAGCGTGTGTTGGTGGCGAGAAGTGACTGGTTTTTTGCGTACATGCGGGTTCGCATGGGCGACAGCGGAGACTTCTATCAAACCAGCCTGCTGCATCGGGATGGAAAAACAGTGTCCGTAGTACGACGGTATTCAGGCGGTTACCGCACAGTGAATCCATGAACAGGAACAGTATGAAGACGTTTAATTTTCAACGTGTGTTGCTCCGTCGCGCGGCGGCATCTTCGCATCACCGCAGTGGCAGGGCGCTTGCTTCTGATAAGCCGCGCCTGATCGTTCGTTTGGCTGGGGATGATACGGATATCGAATGGCTGATCGCGCGCGGCAGTGAAGCGCGTATTGTGACCCAAGGGCTGGGCAGCGTACAACAATTGCGCGAGCTACTGACGGGATACCCGGGGATTCATTCTGCTTTGGTGCTGGTGCCGACGACGGCCGTGACGTTTCACTCGCTGAACATTACCCGTCAGGCGCGCCGCCAGCTACAGCAGGCGTTACCGTTTATGCTAGAGGATCGCCTGGCTGTTGATGTAGAAACGGTGCACTGTGCCGTTTTGGGGTGGGAAGGCGATCGTGCCACGGTTGCTGTTGTCGCCAAAAAAAGCATGGAGCAGTGGATTACGCTCTGTGCCGACCTTTCCATCAAACCTGACATCATGCTGCCGGATGTGATGGCGCTGCCCATTCCAGAATCGGGTCTCAGTGCGCTGTGCCACCGCGAACTGTGGCTATTTCGCTCGACAACTGGCGAGGGTATGGCAGCGGAACAAAGCTGGCATGCCGCCTTGCTTGCTGCTCTGCCACAAACGCATCCTGATAAGGAGCGTGGCGAGCAAGAAGATGAAACCGACGAAGAGATGCCGGTGCTACACGGTGACAGCTACAGTCAGCCGCCCCCTTCTCTTGGTCTCTGGGCATCACAGCCTGCCACACCGTTGTTACAACTGGCAGCACAAACGCCGAGGTTGTCCTCTTTAGGACTGGAGCAAGGTGCGTTTGCTCCGGTGAGGGTATGGCATAGCGGGTGGGATGCCTGGCGCGGTGTGGCAGCGCTGGCAGCTTGTTATCTGCTGTTACTGTTGGCAGATGGCGTCTGGCAACACTACCAGCAGTACCAACAAGCGACATACTGGCGGCAAGAAAGTGTGCGCGTTTATCGCCAAATATTTCCAGAAGAAACACAGGTGGTGAATCCTCGGGTACAGATGCAACAGCATTTGCAGCAGGTGGGGGGAGAGCGTGATACAGCACGCCTGCTGCAATCAATGAACCGCTTACAATCGTTGTTGGGAGAGAATCAGGATATTAGACTGACTTCGCTGGCCTATGACGGTAATCGACGTGAAATTCGCTTGGCATACAGTGCTCCGGCGTATCCAGAGCTGGAACAGTTCCAGCAACAGGCAGAAAGCTACTACCAGATCCAACATGGTGAGATTCGTCAGAATGGTACGCGTGTTGAAGCGCAAATGACGTTAAGGGGGCAGCCATGAAGAACGCCGTCATGACGCAATGGCATCGCTATTGGTTCAGTATTACTGCGCGGGAACGTCGGCTACTTGTGCTGGGCGGTGGTGCGTTGGTGCTGGCTGCCTGCTATTTCCTGCTGTGGCAGCCCTGGCATCAGCGCAGTGAACAATGGCAGCGCACGCTGGTCAGAGAACAACAAACGGTCGCCTGGCTGCGCCAGCAAGCCCCTCGTATCGCACAGGCTGCAATACCTTCAACCTCTGCGACTGCGGAGTCGCGTCATGTCAGCTTGCCCGTATTGATCTCGCAAAGCAGCAGTCGTTACGGTTTGAGAGCGGCGCGGCTACAACCGCAAGGGAATCAGGTTGCAGTAACACTCGAACGCAGTGATTTCACTCTGCTCATGCAGTGGTTGAGTGAAATGGAGCAACAGGGGGTGAGCGTACTCCAGCTCGATGTGCATGCAGTGGACGGTGCGCCTGGAAGCGTGGATATCACCAAGCTGGTGATGGAGCGTGCGAATGAAAGCTGATGCTATCAATCCCCCCTTAAATAAAACGCGGGCAACCAAAACGAAAATACTGGGCGCGCTACTGCTGTTGTCAGGATATCTGTTTTTCCTGGCGCTCGATGCTCCTGCTCAACTGCTAACGCGGTTTTTACCTTCGGATCTCGCGGTCAACGGTGTCTCCGGCACAGTCTGGCACGGGCAGGTAGATTCGGTACGCTGGCGTGGCAGTGAAATCGGCGCGGTGAGCTGGGATGTCACTTTTTCCAGCCTGATGCCCGCGCTAGCCGTGGCCTTCGATAGTCCTGATGGGCCGCGTGGGAAAGGTGTGATCCGTGGCTGGCAGCAGGCGCAGCTTTTTCAGTGGCAGGTCTCTGTCCCTGCCGCTTACGTGGTGAACAAACTACCGCTCATTGTGCCTGTTAGTGCACAGGGCAATGTGCAATTGCGCTTACAACAGGCTGTTATCGACCCTCGAGGGTGCCAATCGCTGACAGCAACGCTGAACTGGCAGGATGCCGCATTGGGAACACCGCTTGGCACGGTTGCACTGGCTCAGCCTCAGGCGCAGCTCAATTGCCGAGAAGGTCGGTTGGAAATGGCTTTGCGCCAGCAATCGCCCTATGTGCAGATTACGGGGAAGGGCAGTCTGGCCGCCAGTGGGGAATATCAATTTGATGGTCGTGTTGCCAGCGGCGATGCCATGCCGCAAGCGATTGGACGCATCTTGTCCACGCAGGGAAATGCCGATACTCAAGGTGGGCGTCTGTTGCGTTTTCAAGGGCGCTTAGCGCTTTAATTGCGCGCCGATGCACAAGTTAGCATTTGCGTGTGTTTTACCGGTTGTCGTCCCTTATGGCGTGTGAAACGATAGCGTGCAGAGGCGGTGCCAACCAATACGAGGATCATGATATGCGAGGCACGGCGTGGATCAACTGATAGCGTTTTCTGAAGCGTATCTTCTGCTCTGGTGCAGTGCGCTTGCGGTGTTGGGGTTGATCATTGGTAGTTTTTTGAATGTTGTAATTCATCGCTTGCCAATTATGCTGGAAATGCAATGGCGCGATGAAGCTGCGCTTAGCGCTGATGGGGAGGCGCTGGTCGCACAGGCGCGCTACGATTTATGGTGGCCACGCTCTCATTGCCCGCATTGCCAGCAGCCTATTGCCCTGCGAAACAACGTGCCGGTATTGGGGTGGCTTCTTCTGCGTGGGCGCAGCCGATGCTGCCATCAGCCTATTGCTTGGCGTTATCCGCTGGTGGAGGCGGTGACGGGGATACTGTTTGTGGTGGCAGGCAGCCTGTGGCCTCCAGGATTATCCTTGCTGGGGGCGTTAGTGTTGATTTCCTTTCTTATCGCTTTGGCGGCGATTGATGCCGAGACGCTGCTGTTGCCGGATGCGTTGACGTTGCCATTGCTGTGGTTGGGATTGTTCATTAATCTCAGCGACGCATTTGTGCCATTAGAGAGCGCGGTTATCGGTGCAATGGCTGGGTATCTTGCGCTCTGGGTGGTCTACTGGTTGTTTAAAACCCTGACGGGTAAAGATGCGCTTGGCGCGGGCGATTTTAAACTGCTTGCCGCTCTCGGCGCCTGGCTTGGGTGGCAAGCGCTGCCTCAATTGGTACTATTGGCGGCGCTAGGTGGTTTGGTCGTGACTTGTCTGTGGCGTTGGCGTCGCGGTAGCGATTTCGAGCAACCGCTGGCATTTGGTCCCTGGTTGGCGGTAAGTGGCTGCATTCTACTCTTTGTCCCCGGTTTCTCTTTCTGACTTTTTTTGGAAACGTTGCCAACAAAATGGGCTGAGCGATTATTCGCTCAGCCCTTGTTCATTTCTTTTTTTCGATTTTATTTATTTTATGCTGTTTGGTATCGAACTCGCGATGACCTTGTCACTAAATCATCAGCATAAAAGTACCCGCCCATACCATTAGCATGAATGAGATACCCATAAAGAAATACTTCACTGATTGTCATCTCCAGCAAACATACGCCTGCAACGATTCCGATTGTGCGTCTCTTTTGGAAAACATTTACCCCTGCGAACCGACGCAGAGCGAGGGCTTTCCGTCTGTCATGAACGGGTATTCCCGTTATGATGGAATCGGCGCTAAATCTACGCCTGGTAGGGGTTGAATATCAATAGGGAGAGAGAGGAAAAAGTAATAAATAGCATTAAAAAGCAGCGTGTCCGAAAGCGTCTTTAAGCGAAAAAAAGGCATGCTATGGCGATTAATGCTACCAATAATCTGGAGGTTGACAGGAAAACGCGAGAAAGGTTATCTGACCAGAAAAAGCATTTGAAATTACAGTTTGTCATTAATTTACAATGCCCGATGATGTATATCGTTACCCGTATTAATAAGGTAGCGGTTGACGGCGCATTTTGACCCTATACTGTGATCTGTCTCGCACTATTTGTTGCGAATCGAATGTGTGTGCCGTGATACAACACGAGACACATTAGACGTGTGTACCCACTATAGTTCACGTTGTAGAGGCGTTGGCGGCAGCCGCTCACCCGAATCGCTTATCTGAGTAAGCTTATCGGGTTTGATGAACCCCATCCCTGAGGTTTCCCCTGTGGGCCAGTTCAAACGCTGTTCGAATGTTAGCGTTTTGCCCTGCAATGTGAATGAATTAGGGTATCTACGCCGCCTTCAGGCCGGTTTCTGAGAAAGGAAAATGCTTATGCCGAATTTATTCGAGCCAGTCGCTATAGGCGAACTGACGCTGTCTAACCGTGTTGTGATGGCGCCGTTGACGCGCATGAAAGCCTTTAACGAAAGAACGCCGGGACCACTGATGCTGGAGTACTATGTGCAGCGTGCCAATGCCGGGCTTATTATCAGCGAAGCCACTTCCATCTCACCACGGGGCGTGGGGTACCCCAATACGCCGGGGATCTGGTCTGATGAACAGATTGCCGGTTGGGCACGAGTCACTGCGGGAGTCCACTCGGCAGGCGGGAAAATTGTCCTGCAACTTTGGCACGTTGGACGCATATCCGATCCCGTTTATCTGGATGGGGAATTGCCGGTTGCACCGAGTGCGATTGCGCCAGAAGGCCATGTTGCCACCCTTCGGCCCTATAAAAGCTATGAGGTGCCACGCGCGCTGGAAACAAATGAGATCCCTGCCATTGTTGAGGATTTCCGTAAAGCGGCTGCAAATGCCAAACGTGCGGGTTTTGATGGTGTAGAGATACATGCGGCCAATGGCTATCTGCTGGATCAGTTTCTGCACGATGGCTCTAATAAGAGAACGGACCGCTATGGCGGCAGCATTGAAAATCGCGCCCGTTTTCTGTTAGAAACGGTCGATGCAGTTCTCACAGTCTGGCCTGCGGGGCGTGTTGGCGTGCATTTAAACCTGATGTCCAATACCCACTCCATGAAAGACTCCGACCCGGCTGGATTATTTAGCTATGTGGCGCAGCAACTGGATGAGCGAAGCTTGGCCTTTATCTTTGGTCGTGAGGATATTTCGGGCAGTACGCTGTATGGTCCGCTGGTGCGTAAACATTTTACGGGTGCTTACATTGCCAATGATGGCTTGACGATAGCGTCAGCACAGGCACTGTTGGATGAAGGCGGCGCGGATGCCGTGTCGTTTGGACGTTGGTATATTGCCAACCCCGATTTGGTACAGCGCTTGCGTCTCGGTGGGCCACTTAATGCCCTGAACCCGCAGACAATCTATACCAGCGATCGTACGGGTTATACCGATTATCCAAGCTTGGGTGGCGACACCGCCGAAATGTAGAGAGAAGAACGATGTCGAGTATCAAACTAACGGTGAATCACCTGTATCAGTTACAAGGGGGTGAGAAAAAACCGGCCCATGCCGTGGCGCGTGTCTACGTCGGGGACACGCTGCTGGCGACGGAAGAGATAACCGGTATGACCGAGGATGCTGTCAGTAAATATTTGCACCATTCACTCCCAGAAGGGCAAACAGTGCGCGTAGAGTGGGATTGTGCGGGGGTAACAGCAATAAGCGCCGCTGAGGTGCATGTGTGCCCCTGCTGTCACATTGACGAGTAACGCGATGATTTCGCGTGGTGGCCCGTGCTGACAACCGTTATGTCAGCGTGGGCACAAAACTGTCTCCTGCATTAAACGTCGCTGCCGTTTTCTTTGCCAAGCAGTTCCTGGATACGCTGATAGACCTCAGCCGCAGTAAGCCCGCTGTAAGATTCATTGCTTTCAAAATTCAGTACTTGCTCGGGATCAGCACCGTGCAGGAAGCCGAGTAAAGCAAGATCTTCTTGTGAAATCCGCTTTCCTGTCATGGTATCAAACATTTCTGATTCGCCGTCAGGGTATTTAATCACTGAAACCAGTTTCCCGCCGAACAGGGGAATGCCTGTCATGGTCAGCGAATATTCATTACCTGTAGCAGCCTCGTCATCATCTGTCTTATGTTCGGCCTGCTTTCTCTCGGCAGAATCGCTCCGGGCTGCACGCGCCTTGTCAGAAGAAAGGGTCACTTTGGTGCTGTTGGCAGGAGAGAACGTATCTGAAGGGTCTGAACCAGTAGATGAAGATCCTGTTTTACTCTCAGTATTGACTGCCGCAACCGCGTTGGGGGACTTGATCACATCCACGGTCGAGACGTTCGGTTGAAAAGTGGCGCCATGTAGATTTTGAGTCTGAATATCTGGAATAACCACAATATAACTCCTTTATATATTCATTACTGGCAGTATTTAATGCCAACACGTCACTTTGAGGTAAAGCGAAAGAGATAAGAATGTCAGTTAAATATTTCTGACAAAACAGCCACTTAACATATTAGTGCGCAATGACGATACATTGGGTTTTGAGGAATACTATGCCTGCCTCCGGCTATTAAATGCTGGTGCATCGAGCTTATCTGCATGTGCATAGAACACAAACCCATGAGCATACTATCGGCCAAAAAAAGAGCTTTTTTAATACTTAAAATGAATAATAGATGATTTCTGTTATTCCGTACGATAACTGTGGATGTGGCGTGTTTTTTGATAGTTTGCCAAGGTTAATTGGTCAAAAGAGGGCGTTGTCAGAAAATGAGCGTAGTGCGAGAAAACGTCTCTACGCCTCTATATCCGTCACATTTCATGTTGCAGGTGCGCTGGCTATTCGGCCCATCCTTGGGCCTCGCCTCTCACGAGGTCGCCGCAAGCGCTATCCAAAACGTTAACGTTTTATCCTGCAACTCGAATTATTTAGGGTATACACAGGTTATTTGGATTTACGGGAAACATTGTTGCCAGCATCTGCACTTAACTTGATGATATCCCACAGTGCCAAGGCAGTAATCAGCGCAATTATGGCGAACCCTATGCGAAAACTGATACCCGGTATGGCGGGCAACATAAACGTATCGCTGAGCCAGGCTCCCGAGCGAATGCACAGTGCGCCGAGCGTAATGCCAAGACCGTTTGCCAATTGCAACGAGGTGCTGAAAAGTGTATTGGCTGAACTCATTTCTTGCGCAGGAACATCGGCGAAGGCCAGGGAACTGATCCCGGTGAATTGCATGGAACGAAACAGGCCGCCTAAAAACAGCACTGCAAGTGTAATGGCTTGCGGTGTATCTGGGCTCAGCAGTGCACAGCCCACGAGAGAAAGCACGCAAAGAACGCCATTACCGATCAGTAATTTTTTAAAACCAAAATAACGGATGAGCGGCGTTGTTGCTGGTTTCATTGCCAGGTTGCCGGCAAAAACTGCCAGTACCAGCGCACCAGAGTGAAAGGCATCTATGCCAAATCCGACCTGAAACATCAGTGGTAGTAAGAAGGGAACAGAACTGATGGTGGCGCGTAAAACAAATCCTCCTCGCATGGTGATGCGGAATGTAGGAACGCTCAATGCGTCAAGGCGAATCAATGGGGTAGACGCTGTGCGCAGGTGTTTTATGGCCCAAAACAGAGCGAGTATTCCGGCAGCGATCACGGCAAAAGCGTAAGCAGGGTGGCTTTGCTGCTGGCTTAGCATTTCCAACCCAGAAACCAGACATAGCATTGTGATCCCTGTGGAGATAAACCCTCGTCCATCAAACGGCAGCTTCTCCTTCGGTTTCTGATTAGGCATTAAGCGCAGTGCGACAATAATGGCAATAATCCCTAACGGCACGTTGAGGAAAAAAATCCAGTGCCAACTGGCATAGGAAGTGATGAACCCCCCCAAGGGTGGCCCGATGATCGGTGCTACCAGTGCAGGCCAGGTGAGCGTGGCAATCGCCTTGATCAGTTGGTCTTTTGGGGTGGTTCTTAATACGACCAGACGACCCACGGGTACCATCATGGCACCGCCGAAACCTTGCACTACGCGTAATAAAACAAACTGCGTTGCAGATTCCGCCAGGCCGCACAACAACGATGAAAAGGTAAATATTGCCAATGCCAAACTGAAAATCGTTCTGGCACCAAAGCGCTCGGCAACCCAGCCACTGGCAGGAATGAGCGCCGCCAGCGTTAACAGATAAGCCGTGATACCAATATTAAGGTCAACGGCAGAAACGCCGAATGAGCGTGCCATGTCCGGCAATGCGGTGGCGATCACTGTGCCATCAAGAAACTCCATAAAGAAGGCGCTGGCGACCAGCAGAGCGATACCTGAAATGGGTGCCGAAGCAGGTTTGCTTTGCTGATGCTGTGCGGAATCCGATACAGCCATAATTATTCCCCTGACGTGACAATAAGCGACTACCCCATTAAGGCTATTTTACGTGCCAGTGTGTCCGTGGGCTGTGCTAGAAATCCTCACGTACTCTGTTTACGTTCAGGTTTCTGCGCGCTGTCTGGAGCCAAACTGGCTGCGTCAATGACGCCTACTGGGATAGGCACTAAAAAGGTATTATTATTTAATGGTATAACAGCACTGACAAAGGTGTTATACCACTATTGGTTTGAGGGGAAAACATAATTCCATAGCTGTGCTAGGGTTTTTGGTATGCAAACGTTGCGTTACTTTGCTTAAGTTACATAGTGTTAATCACGGTCAGGCGGGTGATGACCCATGAGTTTATTTAACGCAGTGTTGCGAAAAAAATGCCATGGCCTCTTTTGTGGAAGTGTTTGCTAAAGAATCTGTATCGACAATGGTGCTCGCGTAATACAGGGCATAACGTCCACAGTCGTTGCCGTTGAAAAGATGCTGGTGTCCGTGATGATGTGCAGTGAGGACAGATTGCTTGTTCAACCCTAGATTCTCTCTGGCCAGCAACTGTTCCTTAAGGCGATCGGCGCCTTGATAGAAGACATCAACCAATCCCGCTTTTGAATCATGAAGCGCCACCGCGCTGATTATTCCCTCATTGATATCGACTTCACATAACACAAAGTGGCCGCGTGGGCCAAACACGCCTAATGGATTCGTTTGGGCGATAGGGATCAGGGTTTTAATTTGACCCATGGGAAAGCTATTTTTTATCTCATCCAGCACGGATGCTGCAGAACGGCCTCCTGATAATTGTGCGGTAACCGTGTTTTCTTCAAGCAGGTCGTGCGCTGGGGCGGTGATAAGATAAGTGGTGCCATTGAGTTGTTTGCTGCGATAACCTGTTTGCAGGCTGCCACCATAGTCAAACAGGGCTTCTGCTTTCCAGCCAGATTGCGGGTTAAAAAAAGTATCTAACTCTCTGTTAAGCTGTGAGCAAGTGAGTTTTTCACCATAGGTCTTTGTTAACATATTGATGATCTCCACTATCTTGCCGCAGAAATCACTGAACTGAGCGGATACAAGTGACTTTATTGCTTCTTTCACCAACGTAGCGCAATTGTTTTGCGGGATGTTGTGGATAAGAGGAGAAGCTTGGTAATGTGAAATTTGCAATGGCATAACATTTATTCCTTAAGCAGTGTCAACGCTTAGCATCAGGTAAGCGCCTGGCCCTTTGCATGCTGTTTCGGCCCCGGCAATTGCTTGAAATCCTTACGCACTCCGTGTTCGTGCCAATTTCTGCGGGCTGTTGGTCATCAAAGTGTCTTCATCAATGATGCCTATTGGGATAGCTTCTAAATACACGCTATTGATTCAGAAAGTTAAAATATCTTAATAACTGAATGATGTGTTTTTTGATGATGGAAGGGAATAAGGCGTAAGCCTTATATTGTCGGTGAGGCTCCATCGAATCAAAATACAGTGTGTTATAAATTAAAAGTGAGGAAGGAAAGGGCCGTTTAACGATGTTTTTCCAGCCAGTGCCATTTGTCTCAACGGCCCGTCAACACGATTTTTTGATAACGCTTGCAATACAATCTATTTTATGAGTTAATAATAGCGTCGGTTTGATAAGCAGACATGATCAATGCAGTTTACTAAAGCAGTTCTCACATCTAAGAGTTATCCTCGATACCCCTTCTTTTTGAGTTTCATCTTTACGCTCTGATTCAATACTGTACTCAAGCCCTGTTCGCCGAAAGGCTCATTAAGAAGGTAATAGATATGTCTAATAAAATGACTGGTTTAGTAAAATGGTTCAACGCAGACAAGGGTTTTGGCTTCATTTCCCCGACTGACGGCAGCAAAGATGTTTTTGTTCATTTTTCTGCGATTCAGAGCAACGAATTCCGTACTCTGGATGAAGGTCAAAAAGTTGAGTTTTCAATTGAGAATGGCCCTAAAGGCCCAGCAGCCGCGAACGTGGTTGCGCTGTAAGTAAAGGATAGGTTCGTTATTTCTACGTTATTTCTAAAATGCCCGTGTTGTCATGGCTCCCAATACCGAACGTCACATTTTGATGTTTCGTCATGGAACCCACTTGGTGCGAAATGCATTTTTTGCAAATCCATCATGCAAGTGGAGAGCAGCGGTGCTATGTACACGAGGCAGCTAATAAAAGCGCCAACATCATTGGCGCATTATTCTTGATTATTTCAGAATAAAAACCTCTGTATAAACTAAACCACACCTGTCGAGTCAATGTTAATTGACAGAGGTGTGGTTTTTTGTATTAAGAAGACGCTGTTGCGTTTTTCTTGATACCTCATCATCACCCAATGAGCCACAGAATTTCAGATAAAAAACTTGTTAGCGCAAGAGCTCACAAGTATAGTCTGCTTGCTGTCGCAAAATCGGCAGCCGGGCGTGGAAACCCGTGTTTACTATCGGCGATACCAGACGCGCTATGCGTCTTTTTTGTATCGTAGCCTCAGCACACCCATACTTTACGAATCCTATTCGTAACACAATGGTGGCTCAGGCGGGGCAGCCTTCGGGCTGGCCGGTTTCCGATAGTGCCGGTATTTCCACCTCCGTCTGGGCTACCACCAATCATGAGCGTGGAAACTCTGATGGTGGTGTTTTTCCTACTATCGGCGATCACCGTAATGGTTTCGACCTCTACCCAAACTCAGCCTGAATTTTGCTTTGCCTTTCTGACACAACACTGTGCCGATCTGTTTTCTATCGGTGACGCCCTGCTGGCTGAGAGGGCATGTTATGTTTGATAACGCGCCTCTGGAACCGGAAGAGCTCATCGATCAATGCCGCGCGCTTGCTTATGCACTGATGGCGTTAGATCACGCTGAGGCTAAAGAAATTCTTACCTTTGTATTGTCAGAACGGCTGGATGCTCTGTACCGCGCCTTTCACCTGACATCAGAAGAGGGAGGATACCAGTAACCCTCTTAGGGGTGATTAGACAATCAGCGCTATCATGTTTAAATCGATGTTCAATTGAGCTGTGGAAAAGGGCCCAATGGCCCTTTTCCAATAGAGGCATCTCATTCGTCTTACCCCTCCAGGGTAGCGATATTTCTCGTCATTACCATTGTTCATTTTTGTATTAGGACAGTTTCGAAGAAAAAAGTAGGCTTCTTTTTGTATCTCATTTGTGAGCCGTGTTGTCGAACATCACAAGCGAACGCTCTAGTTGTGATACTTTCTACGTAAAGTGGACATAGCCCCACGCGAGATTCTGGTTTTCAAACTGTTCCAGGCTGGGGTGATATATATTTTTATGGACTATTTAGAAATTAAGTTACATACAAACGTTGGGGAGACTGACTCCATCATGACTGATGTTGGTGTAAACTTATTAACTTGAAATACCTCAGTTTTACTGAAAGGGATAATATCATCTGGTGCAGTGTCAGTGATGTTTTTAATGAATTCAGAATCGCTTATGAATAAATTGTTGCCATTTGTTTTATATTTGAATTTAAAATATCTGGCTATCTTTGTTTTCACACCTTGAGTATCTGTATAGTCACCATCAAATGAAGCGATACCATTTTCGGTACCGTCAAACATCATTCGATACATGAATTTCATCATGCTTTCATTACCTGGTTTTTTTGATTCTACTGTGATGAAAGTAGTGCAGGATAAATTGTTTTCAATTATGTTTTTTTTGTGGAAAAACATAATTGAAAAAATGATTATTAAAATCAATAATATTGTGTAATTAGTATATTTTTGTGTGATTTTCACAGTTTACCCCTCCTCGTTGGCACGCGACAATAAGATATCTATCACTAAAATGCACATTGTTGGGCGAATTTTTTTTATGAAAAAGGAAGACCTCATTGCCATACTTACAGTATGATGATGTATTTTCAAGATAAAATGGCACTGGTTTTTTAGTGTAAATAGTACATGAAGAGTCTTGGTAAAGAATAATGTATCCATTAAGATAATTTTCTTTATCAAAGAAAATAAAAAAAGTAAATGAAACAAATATAATAATAATGGCAATGAGATAGAAAAATTTGCTTTTTATTTTATTAGGATAGGGGGGCATAACTTCTTCATAAGAGGATATATCGGCAACAAACCTTATACCAACCTTAGGTATAGTTATAAATGCATCCTCGATCTGAACGTTACGCAATGATTTTCTGAGAAGGGATAGATAGTTATTTATATTATTTGTAGAAGGGGAACGGTTATTTTTTTCTAAAACAATTTCGGCAATAGACTCCTTAGTGAAAATTTTATCACGATGTGATATCAAGTAATGCAATAAGTTTGTCAATGGAGGACTAAGCGTTTCTATTCTTGATTTATCATCAATCTGGTATAGCAACCCCTCCTGTACATTAAAGATAACTTTTTTATTTATGATGTATTCATCCATTAAAATAAACTCTCATTAAAATCATTGAATATATTATAACACATATTATTATCATTAATAGCATTTTGAATTATAAGGTTTGATGATATATATGAAACTATCGTATATATGAAGTGATACGCTCAATAGAAACTGGAGTTTATATCGATTAAATTAAGGCGTGTTTTATGTCGTCTTATTTATTGTCATGGTTTTTATTTTTATGAAATATCTGTGATATCTTGTTAGGTAGTTTGCGCTATTAGGCAATATGAGTAATTAATGCTACATCTACTTGTCAACGTTGTGCTTGCAGTAAAATATGAGTGCCCACTTACGTTAATTGGGATCTGTATATCAAATGAGTTCAAGCCGGAATATTGGCGATGGCATCGACTGTAGCGGTGTCATTATTTCCGGCAGCGGAAAAATTATTATCGGTGATACCGCTTATAAATTGCCCATTCAGGAATGTGCGAAACAGTCCGCGTTGAACCGTTCCCCCTTGCTGGTGTTATCGCCCATGCGGGCAACAGAACCTGTTTTTGCCAAATCCTGTTTGCGTGGTGCAGGTTGCACGGATGCGGGAACAGAAGAAGAGCCACAGAGTAATGTCGGAAAAATGAGTGTGTATTTCTCTGAGCCTGCTACTCATAGGGGGCATTCTGTAAGTATCCCAGTGAACCGAGCCATTCATTCTTAAAGATCCTCTAAGATACCCCCAAATGTACCCCCCACATATCCGTTGATTGCAATAGATTGTAGTAGACGTTGATATAAGAAATTTCGCTGAGGGGCTTGTTGTATCTGGGGTTTGTTAACTTGAGTAGACGTTGAAAGAAGTGTGACTGGCGTCCCCAGCAGGAATCGAACCTGCAATTAGCCCTTAGGAGGGGCTCGTTATATCCATTTAACTATGGGGACTTCCGCGGGGACATTATACGCATTTTGGCCGTAAGCATAAGCACATGAATGTGCGATTGCTTAATATCACGTCAATCGATGGCAAAAAAGTGTGAAGAATGCCCAGCAGCGGGCCTTGTGCCCGATGAAGTGGGCGGCGAGAAATGCGTTTTTTACGCTTTGGTTCAGTAACACACGCATAAATAAGCACTATTACGTTAGCTTTCCACGATGAAGCGCAATAAAATGTTACACTAACAACGACTATTTCTTGTCCGAATGCGTTCTTCGCAATCAAAGCGTTGAAACGGGTCGGGGGTATGCTATACGGTTGTAACGTGGGCGAAATGCAATTTTATCAGGGAGAATCACTATGAATAACCGTTTGAGTGGGGTGGTGCTGGCCAGTGTCATGCTGGTTGGGTGCGCCAGCTCTTCGGATAAAGCAACCCAAGGTCGTTCCGACCCACTCGAGGGATTCAACCGCACCATGTTCAACTTCAATTACAATGTGCTGGATCCTTATGTCGTCCGGCCGGTAGCCGTTGCCTGGCGTGATTATGTACCGAAACCTGCGCGTAATGGGTTGAGTAATTTTTTCAGTAACCTGGAAGAACCCGCCGCGATGGCAAACTATCTTGTGTCGGGCGATCCCTATAAAGCGATGATCCACTTTAACCGCTTTTTCCTGAACACCCTGCTGGGTATGGGCGGGTTATTTGATCTGGCTTCCGTGGCGAATCCGAAGTTGGCAAAAGAAGAGCCGCGCAGATTTGGCACCACCTTAGGAAGCTATGGTGTGGGCTATGGTCCTTATGTGGTTTTGCCGGGCTACGGCAGTGCGACGCTGCGTGAAGATGGTGGCGGTATGGTCGATACACTCTATCCGGTGCTGAGTTACCTGACGTTCTGGGCTTCCGCGGGTAAATGGGTTGTGGAAGGGGTCGAAACGCGTGCACAACTTTTGGATTCGGATGGCCTGCTGAGAAACTCGTCCGATCCTTATCTGATGGTGCGCGAAGCCTATTTCCAACGGCATGATTTCTTGGCGCGCGGTGGCCGCCTGTCTCCACAAGAAAACCCGAACGCCGCAGCCATCGAAGATTCTCTTCAAGAGATCGATGCACCGGATCCCGTACCAGCAACACCGGCCAAATAGCCATTTCTCTAACATCAAACTTAAAAGGGCTCCTGGTGGAGCCTTTTGCTTTCTGCTCCTTTATCTGAAATAAAACACTGCAATAACCTCAATAAACACGTTGTTATCACTGCTTGTTAATCAATAATGATTGTATTGTTGCTTTTTATTTAATTACAAAAATTTATTTTCACCGCCTCTGTAACAATAATGTTGTACGGATGTGCGATGTAATGCGCATTTTCACGCTGAGTTTAAATGCTGCATGGGAATGACGTACGTCTGGGATGGTTGAGGTAGAGATTCACCTGCAACGACAAAACTAAAATAAACAGAGGCATAGAAGTATGAAAAAACTACGGGCTTTGGTCTTGTGCCTGAACCTGGCGGGAACCGCTGTCTTGCCCGCATGGGCGGAAGACGCAGCGGATAGCGCAAAAACGGCAGATGTGGTGCTGATCGGTGGTGGTGTAATGAGTGCCACACTTGGGACTTATCTTCAGGAACTGCAACCCGACTGGTCAATCACTATGGTTGAACGTCTGGATAAGGTTGCCGAAGAAAGCTCCAATGGTTGGAATAACGCGGGCACCGGCCACTCGGCCTTTATGGAGCTTAACTACACACCAGAAAAGGCTGACGGCTCCATTGATATCAGTAAAGCGGTTGAGATCAGCGAAGCATTCGAAATTTCGCGCCAATTCTGGTCTTACCAAGTCAAGAATGGCGTTCTGCACGATCCGAACCTGTTTATCAACAGTGTGCCGCACATCAGCTTTGTCTGGGGCGATGAGAATACCGCCTTTCTGAACCAGCGCTATAAGGCATTGCAACACAGTACGCTGTTCCGTGGCATGGAGTTCAGCGACGATCATGCAACAATTCAATCCTGGGCACCGTTGGTGATGGAAGGGCGCGATCCAGCACAAAAAGTGGCCGCAACGCGCATGCCGATTGGCACAGATGTCAATTACGGTGAAATTACGCGCCAACTGGTTTCTGGATTACAGACCAAAAACAACTTCTCACTGCGCTTGAATGCAGAAGTACATGAGATAAAACGTAATGCGGACCACACCTGGAGCATTACCTATGCGGATTTGAAAGACGGCGAAAAAGAGCACGCCATCAATGCCAAGTTTGTCTTTATTGGCGCCGGTGGGGCGGCACTGCCGTTATTGCAAAAATCCGGTATCCCCGAAGCGGATCTTTATGGCGGCTTTCCGGTGGGCGGAGAGTTTCTGGTCACCGACAATCCTGACATCGTAAAACGCCATATGGCAAAAGTGTATGGCAAAGCCTCCGTGGGCGCACCGCCGATGTCTGTGCCGCATCTGGATACGCGTATTTTTAACGGTAAACCCGCGTTGCTGTTTGGTCCTTTTGCCACTTTCTCCAGCAAGTTCCTGAAAAATGGCTCACTGTGGGATTTACCGGGCTCTGTCACTTTGTCAAACCTGATGCCAATGACGCATGTTGGGCTGGATAATTTCGATCTGGTTAAATACCTGATTGGGCAAGTGATGATGGATGATGACGATCGTTTCGCCGCACTGAAAGAGTATTTCCCGGCGGCGAAAAAGGAAGACTGGCGTCTGGCGATTGCGGGTCAACGCGTTCAGGTTATCAAGAAAGACTCGGATAAAGGTGGCGTGCTGAAACTGGGTACCGAGATCGTCAGCTCGCAGGATGGCACCATCGCTGCGCTGTTGGGGGCTTCTCCCGGAGCGTCAACTGCGGCACCTATCATGCTGAGTCTGCTAGAGAAAGTATTTAAGCAGCAGGTCGCGACGCCAGAATGGCAGAGCAAATTGAAAGCGATCGTGCCTTCTTATGGCAAGAAACTGGATGGCGATATCGATCTCACTAATCAGATCCGTCGTTACACTAGCGATACGCTGCACTTGAATTACATTGAGGTGAAGCCGGAGTAACACAGCGCAAACTGTCGTACTTTGAGCAAAAAAGAGAGGCCGCATTAGCGGCCTCTCTTATCGACTAACAGTCGTGATTAGAAGGTGTAGTTCAGGTTCACGCCGTATAGCCAGGCGCGGCCTTTGGAACTAAAGTCATAGGCAACAGAGCTGAAGGCTCCTGGTGCATGTTCGGAAATATCAACGCTTTTGCCATGCATATAGGAAACCCCCACATCTACGGACATATCTTTGTTAAACGCATATGTGGTACCTGCGCTTAACCAGAAACGATCTTGGTCGGGAATAGAAATGGTACGTTTACCTGCTGGGACTGGGCTGTCGTCAAATGCAATACCGGCGCGGAAAGTCCAATTATCATCGTGATAGTAGGTAGTGCCGAGTGCGATACGGTAAGCATCACGGAACCCTTCCTCTTTTTCAAACAAGGTATTGCCATTGCTGCCCGTTGCTTTCAGTTCAGTGAACTGACTCCAACTTGTATAAGCCATACTATAATGAACTGCCCATTGTGGAGCGACACGATGGTAAGCAGAAATTTCCCACATTTCAGGGAGGTTCAGTGTCAATTTACCCGGCACTGTTGCCCCATTTAGTCCACCCAATCCTGCTGGCAGTTGGTTGCTGTAATCACCACTGAAGTCGATATCAACCTTTGAGCGGTAGGTAAGACCGAAGCGGTTATTTTTATCAATTTCATACAGAATACCGGCATTCCAACCGTAGCCCCATTCTTTACCTTCTAGACGGGATATTTCAGTAGAACGTGGAAGACCGCCATTTATAGGAGGAAGTCCATTCAGATCCCCTAGATGACGCACAATAGTTGCATCTGCATAAACGGCATTGACACCCAAACCAAAGCTAAAGTGTTGGTTCAATCTGTAAGCAGCGCTCAGGTTCAAGTTAGAAGTAACCAGATCGGTTTTGCCCCCAATCGAACCTGCTGCATAGTTATCATTAAATTCTGTTGCTAATCCGTAATTGGTAGTGGCAGAAGCACCGATCGCCCACTGGTCATTCAACGGCATGATAAGGTGCATGTTTGGCACCCAGGCATGCGGTGCGATATTTTTCGCACTGGCATCATTACCTGTGAGTCGGTTTGAGCCAGAGATATCAATATCCGGATTAATATAAGTCACACCACCGGAGACGGTGGTGCGATCGAACATTGTCATGGTGGCGGGGTTGCGGCTGCCGGATGTTGCATTATCGGCCACGGCACCCTCGCCAGAAAACGCACGCCCCAACCCGGATGAAGAGTATTCATTGAGTTGGAAGCCTGCGGCGGAAACGTGTGCTGAAACCAGTGCCACTGCTATCGCTACTGCAGAGTGTTTAAACAGGTTTTTCTGGCTCATGACCAAAACCTCATCGTGTACTTGTTATTTGACTTTGTTACATACCGTAACAAGGGACGCGCATTGTAGGGGGCGCTGGTGGGCTGACAAATCAGACCAGTTGGCGAAAGTATAAGTGGGGAGTGATGAAATGTTGCAATTGTGTGTTTGAAATATTTCTAAATTGATGCAAAAACCAGATCCAGTTAACACATTCGTTAAGTAATACGCGGTCTAAGGCGAGTAAATTTACCTAATAATAACAAAAAGATGTGAGCTTGATCACTAAATGCCCTTATGTGCAGTAAGTCCTAGTGCTTAGCGAGCCTGCTGAGTAAAATAGCGTGAAAAGTGATATTTTTGAACCGGATCAAATCTGCCCGGGCAGATCGTTACCCGTAGAGGAAAAGCATCATGACAAACGCGATAAACAAATGTTCTGCTGAAGAAACCGCCGCTTGCTGCTGTGTGGATGTAGGAACAGTAATGGATAACACCGACTGCACTGCATCTTACAGCAAAGTGTTTGCTGACCGTGCTGCTGCGCAGGACACACTAACGGCGCTGACGGAAAAAGCCCGTTCGGTAGAGTCAGAGCCATGCCAGATCGACAGCCGCTTTGTTGATGTGAAAGACGGTGTACAACTGGATATCGATTTCACTTTCAGTTGCCAGGCTGAAACGCTGATCTTCCAACTGGGATTGCGTTAAGCATCCCAGTCATACCGTGCGGCGCATCGTGCCGCACGTCATATTTTTCCTTCCTTGCTGTGCCTGCTTTTCATCTCCTCCTGCTTTTTTCGCGCATAAATCTGTTTGGCATAAGGTGGCGCTCTCATTTTGTATTGAACCGGTTTGCTTAATGTAATGCTCTGGTTAACACTCTATTCAGGTCTGACCTGTTAGAACATATTCTTAATTCTCTGTTTACAGGAGTGTTTATGAGCGAGGTGTTACCTCTGATAACCCGTGGCGGCGAACGGGTCGCGATCGTCAGTGGATTGCGCACGCCTTTTGCTCGTCAAGCGACCGCGTATCGCGGCATTCCCGCCATGGATTTAGGCAAAATGGTGGTAAGTGAACTGCTGATTCGGTATGGCATTGATCCCAAATGGGTCGATCTGCTGGTGTTTGGTCAGGTGGTACAAATGCCTGCTGCACCCAACATTGCGCGCGAAATTGTATTGGGCACAGGAATGTGTGTGCATACAGATGCATACACCGTTTCCCGGGCCTGTGCGACCAGCTTTCAATCGGTGGTTAACGTGGCGGAAAGCATCATGGTTGGTACGGCAGAGGTGGGCATTGCGGGCGGTGCGGATACGTTCTCACTGCCGCCAATAGGCGTAACGAAAAACTTGGCAATGACGTTACTGGATCTCAGCAAGGCCCGCACGTTGGGGCAACGGCTAAAACTGCTGTCACGCCTGCGTCCGCGCGATGTGTTGCCGGTCTCGCCACCCGTGGCGGAATACTCTACAGGGCTGCGTATGGGCGATACTGCGGAGCAAATGGCAAAAACCTATGGCATTTCCCGTGCCGATCAGGATGCTTTTGCCCACCGTTCGCATCGACTGGCGGCGAAAACCTGGCAACAAGGCGTACTGCACCAAGAAGTGATGACAGCCTATGTGCCGCCGTACCGTCAAACGCTCAAAGAGGATAACAACATACGCCATGATTCCACGCTGGAGCATTATGCCCGTTTGTCGCCTGCGTTCGATCGTGTGCACGGTTCTGTCACCGCCGCTAACAGTTCTCCGCTCACTGATGGAGCCGCTGCCGTGCTGCTCATGAGTGAAGGAAAAGCGCGTAGTCTCGGGTTAACGCCGATGGGTTACCTGAAAAGTTATGCTTTTACTGCCATTGGCGTTCAACAAGACATGCTGTTGGGGCCGGCGTATGCCACGCCGCTGGCGTTAGATCGTGCGGGTCTTAGCCTTGCCGATCTCACGCTGATTGATATGCACGAAGCCTTTGCGGCGCAGACGCTGGCAAACGTCAAACTGTTCGCCAGCGCTGATTTTGCACGGGATAAGCTAAACCGTACATCCGCATTGGGAGAGGTGGACATGGACAAATTCAACGTGCTGGGTGGGTCCATTGCTTACGGGCACCCGTTTGCGGCTACCGGTGCCAGAATGATTACGCAGACCCTGCATGAATTACAACGGCGCGGTGGCGGGTTTGGGCTGGTCACCGCCTGCGCGGCAGGTGGGCTGGGGGCGGCAATGGTTCTGGAGGTGACACCATGAAACAAGCGCACAATATTGAGGAAACACCGAGCGATAGAGAGACTGTACCCTCGGCGTTTTCGCTGCACGTTCGGCCAGATAATATTGCTGTGATCACCATGGACGTGCCCGGCGAGAAAATGAACACACTGAAAAGTGCGTTTGCAGAACAGATGCAAACGGTACTGCGTCAGGCGCAGCAACATGCAACCCTGCGTGGTGTCATCTTGATATCAGGTAAGCCCGACTCGTTTATTGTTGGGGCGGATATCACCATGCTTGATGCCTGCACACAGGCAGAAGAAGCCGAAGCTCTGGCGCGGCAAGGTCAGGAAACGTTTGCCACATTTGGTGCCTTTCCTTTCCCTCTGGTCGCAGCCATTCATGGCCCTTGCCTGGGCGGTGGCCTTGAACTGGCCCTGGCGTGCGATTATCGCATTTGCTCACTGGATGACAAAACGGTGCTGGGATTACCGGAAGTGCAGCTAGGGCTCCTGCCGGGATCGGGCGGAACGCAGCGTTTGCCTCGTCTTATTGGTGTCGATCGTGCGCTGGATTTGATACTGACGGGACGGTCTGTAAAAGCGCGACAGGCACTCAAGCTGGGCATGATCGATGACGCCGTTCCTAACAGTATCTTGCTGGAAACTGCCGCCGAGTTACTGAAAAAAGGGAAGCGTCGACAGACCGTATTGCCCTGGCGTACGCGCGTGGTGAACAGTTGGCCTGCGCGCCATGTGATATTTAACGTGGTGAAACAGAAAACACGAGCCAAAACGCAAGGCAATTATCCCGCGACCGATCGCATCATTCAGGTGATACGGCGAGGCATGGATAAAGGCATAAGCGAAGGATATAAACAGGAAGCGCGCGCGTTTGGCAAACTGGTGATGACGCCAGCCTCGGCTGCATTGCGTAGCCTTTTTTTTGCCACTAATGCGTTAAAAAAACAGGCTGGTGCGTCTGCTGCTCCCCGTGAGATACACCGTGTGGGGGTTATCGGCGGTGGGTTGATGGGCGGCGGCATCGCCAGCGTGACGGCTCAGCGCGCACAGCTCCCGGTACGGATTAAAGACATCAATGAAGAAGGGATCAATCACGCACTGCGCTACAGTTGGGACTTGTTGAGCAAGCGCGTGCAGCGTAAGCGAATGAAACCGGCAGAACGCCAGCGCTTGATGACGCTTATTTCCGGCAGTACCGATTATCACGGTTTCGAATATGCCGATATTGTTGTCGAAGCCGTGTTTGAAGATCTGGCGCTGAAGCAAAACATGGTGGCGGATATTGAACAGCATGCGCGCTCGGAAACCCTGTTTGCGTCCAACACCTCCTCATTGCCAATACACCAGATCGCAGAACGGGCACAGCGCCCCGAGCAGGTTATTGGCCTGCATTACTTCAGTCCGGTAGACAAAATGCCATTGGTTGAAGTGATTCCCCATGCGGGCACCAGTGCTGAGACCATCGCGACCACGGTGGCGTTTGCTCGCCAGCAGGGAAAAACTGCGATAGTGGTAGCGGATAAAGCCGGGTTTTATGTCAACCGCATTCTGGCTCCCTATATTAACGAAGCGGCCTTTTGCCTGTTGGAAGGGGAGCCTGTGGAAACGGTGGATGCGGCACTGGTCCGCTTTGGTTTCCCTGTTGGGCCGTTAACCCTGCTTGATGAGGTAGGCATTGATGTAGCCACCAAAATAGTCCCTATTCTGGTGGCTGCGTGGGGTGAACGTTTCCAGGCGCCTGCCACGTTTGAGGCCATTTTGCAGGATGGGCGCAAAGGACGTAAGAATGGCAAAGGTTTTTACCGTTATGGCACCCAACGCCGTTTTTGGCGCGCGCCGCGTGAGGTGGATAGTGCCATTTATCCCTTATTGGGCGTAACGCCAAAAGCGCATCTCGATCATGCGCTGGTGGCTCAGCGCTGCGTGATGATGATGTTAAATGAGGCGGCACGCTGCCTGGATGAGGGCGTGATCCAATGTGCGCGTGACGGTGATATCGGTGCCGTGTTTGGCATCGGCTTTCCTCCGTTTCTCGGCGGTCCATTCCACTACATGGATCATTTAGGGATCGACACAGTCGTTAAAACGTTAGAAGCACTGCAGCATCAATATGGGGAGCGCTTTGCGCCGTGCGAACGTCTTCTGACCATGCAAGCAAGTGCGGCACGCTTTCATCATTAATCCTTTCCCCCTTCCGGCTTTTAGCCGGAAGGGAGTCAATTGATAGTCACCGCCACACTCACCGTATCTTTGTAGCTCCCCGCCGGTTTATTTGCCTGACTTGCATTGATGCGTGCCGTATACGGAATGGTCTGCGTCAAACCCGTGCCGGTTCCCGAATAGTTGTTGCTCTCCGTCCAGGCGCTGTTATCGGCGCGGTAAAGCTGATATTGCAGATAGTAGTTCGTACCGGAAACGGTCGCGGTCATCCGACGCCAGTTGGCATCGTCAGGGTGCGTACTGGTTAGCGTTACGCTGTAAGCGCCATCTTTAGCGCAACGCACGCCCAGACTGCTGTTGATAGCCGTGAAGGCGGAGGGAAAAGCCGCGCTACCAAAATCGATATTGTTGGTATTGCTGATCTGGCAATCGTTGGTGACGGTCAACGTGAGCGTAATGTTGGAGGTTGGTGTGCCGGAATAGTACAGGCAGAGTTCACCAATACCTATATCGCAAACGCGATAGTCCCAGTTAACGGCGATGACATCGGTATAGGTTCCCGCAGAGAGCACGGCGCCGGTGCTGGTTTTTATCCACAGTGGCAACGTGCTGTTTGGGCCGGTAAACAGTCCTAAGAGTCCCAAAAGTGTCGAATTCGTCCAGGTGTATGAACCATTCAGGGCGAGTATGTTGTTGCAGCTTTGATCGACGCACAACGTATAGGGCAGAACGTCACTTTTCGTGGCATGTTTTAACTGGCGCAAGCCACCGGAAGCGTTATTTCCTGTGCCGAACGTAGCAATGACGCGATTGGTCCCCACCAGTGACAGTGTGGGCGCATCGCAGTTAAAGCCGGTACTGGCCTGAGAGGTTTGTGATGCCCCGTTGAGTGCGATAGCGCTGGCGCTGCCAAGAGAAGATGAGGTGCTGGGCACACGACACTGGGCCCATGTCATCGGCGCATAGCTGAGACCGAGTAGCACAAGCGAGAAGCAAAGGAAGAGTATACGCATCATGTTATCCTGGGTTATCGGGTTGGCATGTCAGCGGGCCAACGCGTGCCTGCATGGATTGCTGCTCTGGTAGTGAAAATTGTACGTGGCAACGACGTCCATCTTCTTGAGTAAACGACAGGCGATTGTGAATACCTAATTGAGCGAAGTAGACCCAACCGTCATAACCGCTGATGGTGCTGCTGCCACTGGCTTCATCGGTAATCCAGGTGCCGACGCGCAGCGCTTCACCGCGGCTGTTACGTAGCGCAATATTGGCTGAACGTACCTTTTTGAGGGCGAAAGAGGCCAGTGCACCACTGCCTTCCTTTACGGCTAACCGTGTTTCAACACTTGAGATATCTATATCTGGTGGTAAAGTGAGCGGATCGATTTCTACCTTGGCAGGGTAGTGGGATGTAACCCACGGGATCAGCAGTCGCCCTTGTTGATTGGTGTGACCAACTAACTGGTTTTCGTAACGAACAGGCACATCGGCATAGCCTTGCGTATCGACCACAATAAAAGCGTCATTAATACGGTTACTGGGGAATAGGCTGCCATCCAGATAAATAACTGAACCGCTCATTTCGCCCCATTGCGTTTGACTTCCCTCGTTGCCATAAATCCCCCCCTGTATCTGGTTATACGGGCCGCGCCAACTGAGAGCGCCCTGATGATAAGGATCATTGCCCGCACTGTAGGCCAGGTTCCAACCAAAACCGCCATCGAGAGGAAGTGTGCGCGTCACACCAAGCGTAGTGAGACTCTCACCTTGGTTATTACGCTGCACACTGGTATTGAATGTATCGTTGCTGCCGAAGGGGATAATCACCTGAAGCTGCGTGCTGTAACCACGGTCGCCCAGCGTTTTGTTGGCCGCCAGATAGAGCGTGCTGTTGCCCCAGAGTTGTCGCGTGTAGGAGAGATTCACTAGCTCCGTGCGCGGATCGTTAAACGGAGTAATGGCGAAGTAGCCGATGCCGACGGTGCCGTTTACCGAACCAAATAACGCGCTGCTAAGGGTGGCTTGCAGGCTCTCTTTGCTCATGTTACCCGGCGTGGTGTAGGTGCTGAGATCCTGATAGCGAGACGTACGGCGTTGGTGTTGAACGTTGAACCCCACGGCGTTGCCATAGTAGGAATAGCCGAAGACGTATTGTTGACCGCTCCCGTTCTGTTCACTGTGGCTGTAAGCTGTGCTCAGTGTGCCCCAACGCCCCACCGCCATATCAGCGCCTGCTCCGAACAGGGTGAGGCCACGCACCGTCTCGCCATGGCCAGCGAGCGTGAGGTTATGTGTGACGCCATAGCGATAGAAACCGCTGAATGCAGGGTCTGACGCATAGCGATCCTGGCCCAGTCCATAGGTTTGACGCAGCACGCCAACGGAGAGGTCGAAATCGCTAAGCCTCTGACGT
Organism: Serratia marcescens; assembly: GCA_015548865.1. Taxonomy (GTDB): domain Bacteria; phylum Pseudomonadota; class Gammaproteobacteria; order Enterobacterales; family Enterobacteriaceae; genus Symbiopectobacterium; species Symbiopectobacterium marcescens_A. Next base: position 181,810 of record JADMXW010000010.1, read on the forward strand.
AACAGCGTATTGGATACATAAAAAGGCACGCTGGTGGCGATCTGCCTTCCCTGGGCATCCGTGGTGATAATGGTTGCTTCGCCTGCACCATTAAGATAAGGCGTATTGGTCAGGGTGAATGGGCCGGAGTTGAGCGCCATGCTGCTGGTTTTAAAGCCGTTGATAAACAGATCCAGCGTGCTAGGTACTGCAGCAGAGCCCGCATACTGTAACATTGGATAGGTAACGATATCCGGGCGCAGATTGAAATTACGCCCAATACGCAGACCCGCCATACGTGCTGATTGGCTCCAGGTAAGCGAGTTGCTGATGAGATCGCCAAACTGGTAACTGACCATCCGCTCACTGTCGCTATAGCGCCAATAGGTATCGTAGCGACGATAGCGGCTCCCATCGTCGGTATAGGGGCTTTTGATCACCCATAGCCCCGAGTTAGAGAGCGTACCGTAGTCGCTGAAAAGGCGCTGTTCCATCAGCGCGTTCATCGTGTCGCCTTGCTGTGGTGGTGAAGTATAAAACAGGTTGTAATTAAACAGCAGACCAGTATTGCTGTGTGCAGACAGGCGCGGTGTGCCGCTGTCATCGCCTGCGTTGAGCTGTTGCTGTGGTAGCCACGCTGTTGGTATTGTCAATTGGAGTTGTTGTACCCGGTTGTCATAGAACACCGTCACATCAGGCAACGTATTGATGTCTATTTGACCTGATGCATTGGCGGGTAATTTAATATGTCTGCGGGTTAGTTCGGTGGCGTCCACTGCGTAGCGATCGCCAATAACGGTAACGGGGACGACCAGATTATCGCTGAATCCGTTTACTGCCAGCGTCAGGTAGTAAAGGGTTTGTTCCTGAGCAGGGGGGGCTGTAGGCGGGGGCGGTAAGTCGCCAAACTCCTGGGCCGCCAATGAGGCTGATGCGCACAGTATAACACTCCCTGCAAGCAAGAAGACGCTTGGGCAAGCGCGCTGTGATGATTGCTTCAACCTTCCTGACATCAGGCTTAGCCGCGTGTAATAACGACAGGGTCAGGGGCATCCGTCAAATGGGTATACAGAATAGCATTTGCGCCAGGTGCCGCCGCTGATGCCGGAAGCGGCCAGCGCATTTCCTGACCCGGTAGAACATACCCTAAAAATCCCTCACTGATGATGGTACGCGACCCTTTTCCTTGTGGTGAGGTGGACCAAAACACATTATTTAGGCGGGCATGCGTTTGGCCTTCGTTGCGTACATAGAGGTAGGGCTTGCCGTTGACAGGCGCAATGCGCCAGTGCAATTGCAGGGGCGGGGCTGAGATATTGGGCTTATCGTTGCCTGTGCCCCGAAGAAACAATGGCAACAGATAACGCATCTGAAATTGAACGCCTGAGGTCGCGTTGCTGGTTTGGGGCAGATAAGGTGTGGCTATCTCATCAATCACGATGCGAAAAGCGCGTTCCTGAGTGGTCGATGGTGGCGCGACACGCATCAACCTGATCATGCTGCGCTGACCCGGCTCTAGTTTAATGAATGGCGGTGTGGGTATCACTTCGGTTTGGTCGGCGTAGCGATCTTCATATTGCATCTGACGCCAGGTCATAATACGAATTTGCAAACCTACGGTGTTATTCCCTTTATTTTCCAGCCATAGCGCTGAGCTGTTGTTATTTGCTTCAATAATTTGGTAAATCGGCCACACCAGCAAAGAACTGGCGGAAAATGCGCCTGAACAAATAAACAGTACGGCAATAGATAAAAATCGACCCACACGACTTTTCGGTATTTTCATGCCAACGCCTTATTGTTTTTAATAACACCGTATTTATTAACACCGCTACGCATTATCTAATGACTGCTGCGCACCTCATCTGCAGTTAATACGTCACGTTGATGGTGACGCTGTCGGTATATTGCCCAGCCGCGGGCAGCGGTGTTGCGCCAAAATAGCGTGCATACACTGTATAGGTTTGTGTCGTGCTGGGAAAAGAGGGCACTGTGAGCGCCAGCGCGCCAGTACCCCATACCTGAGAACGCGCGGCATCCCGGTAGAGTTGATAGGGCAGCGTGCGTGTTCCTGCGCTGTTTTTCATGTAGCGCTGTGCACTGCTGCCGCCATTTGCGCCGTAATCGAGTGCAATTGAGATTGAAGAACCGGGCGTACAGGTGACGACGATTGAACCGCTGCCTGTGCTGCTGACCACGTCCACGTTGGTTGCGGTGGCACTTTGTGAGCCGAAGCTGAGGGTTCCCATGTTGCTTGAGCTGCTGCTAACGCCAAACAGGCAGCCATTTTGCAACGTGGCTGTTACATCAAATGAGGCATTGACCGTCACTGCAATCACTGGGTTGGCAACGCTTAGCAGCGCTGCCAGCAGCGGCATAAGATCGCGGCAAAACAGCCATGCGCTGATGCCCGTGATTCTCCCTGTGTAAGCCTTCATGGCAATAGGGTTCTCCTGTCTATCAGTTCCAGGTAAGCGTTGCTGTAATGGTATCTGTGTAGTTGCCCGCAGGGGGATATTTGAGCGTTTGTTCGCTAGCGACAATACGGCCATAGATGGGCACGGTTTGGGCTACCCCTGTTCCCGCGGAAACGTTGATGGTGCCTCCGATGGCAATTTCTGTTGAACGTGCACTGTTGCTATAAAGTCGATAGGAAATCAGTGTTGGGGTGCCTGCGCCGTTGGTAAGATGGCGCACGGAGCCGGAATCGTTTGAACCTGCCCCGATATCCAGCGTGGCGGCAGTGCCAGACGAACAGAGCACCGAAAGGCCAGAACTACTTACTTCGGCGTCAACGTTGCTGTTTAAATCCGCTACTGGACCAAACGCCAGGGTTCCGAATGTGCCACTGCTCACGTTGTTGACCAGACACGTAGAATTTACTGTCAGGGATACGGCGATATTGCCGGTAATAGTGGCGCTTTCAACAAACGTTGTTGGCAAAAACAGGAATAAAGAAGAGAGTGCGGCGAGTGCCGCTTTTTGCTTATTCATTGCCCTTCCTTCATACAAGTACCGCACACAATAATTCCGATAAACGTAATGTCGTTTTAAAATAGGAAAGCATGGCGGCGCGCAGGTTTTTTCATTTTCACCGCAACAAAGTGGCGCAGGGAAAATGGACAAAGCGTACGGGTTATAAACGTTCAACCCTTTTTAGATCATCGCTTTCTCTGGTGGGCAATATATACCTGTGATACTTCAAGTTGCATATGCGTTGGTTTAACTCACTCACCTGAATCACTTACTTAAGTAAGTCATCAGTATTCCCGCATTTACCGCCTTTCTGCAACTCGAATTATTTAGGTATAAACAGTAAAAATAAAGGTACTATGGTGCTTTTGCTGTCATGAGCAGCAGCACGGAATAATCGATTATGGTGTGCGTTTAAATAAATTTAATAACAATTGACATAAAACACTCTTCATAAAGATAGATGCCACCCCTTTGTTTAACAATGTAAGAAATTTGATAAAAAGGAAAAAGAAATGAAAAAGCCAAATTACGCACGCTGTTAGTTTTAAATTTCGACTTGGTGGTTTTTGTTGGACTTTTACTCTGGTTTTTAACCTTGGCGTGGTGCCAAAAATGTTGTTTTTCGCTTTTTTTGTTCTGTAGACAGCAGCAGGTAAAGGCAAGATCATCATTTAACCTGATGATTCATGTGTGTAATCTCGCCATAATGCATGTGTTGGTGGCGAAGTAAGGTGTGCGCTCCCTTGGCAGCGAGCGCAAATCGGTTGACTCGCGCTTCCTATGTAAGGTAAAAACATCTTTTGTGCTTCGGTTAAATTTGCAACAAAACGGCACTTTTTGCCCCTCTGCCCGGACGGCATCGGCACGGATGGGATTGTTCGGGTAAGATGCGTTAACAGCATAATATAACGAAGTTTTTTTACTATAGCGGTGTTATATGCAAGTTTTGATTATGCGTCATGGTGATGCATTACCTGACGCGGCCAGTGATGCGCTTCGCCCGCTCAGTGCACGCGGTGTTGAAGAGTCGCGTCAGATGGCTTTCTGGTTGCATGACCAGAAGATAGGTATTGAGCGTGCTTTGGTTAGCCCCTATGTCCGCGCCCAGCAAACCCTGTCTACCCTACGTGGTATCCTTTCTTTGCCTGATGAAGAAGATTGCTTGCCGGAACTGACACCGGGAGGCGATGCTGCGTTCGTCGGTGACTATCTATTGGCATTGGCCGGTGAGGGGGTCGAGTCAGTGTTGGTGGTTTCACACCTTCCCCTGGTGGGCTATCTGGTGGCGGAGCTGAGTCCGCAAACCGGAGCGCCGATGTTCGCCACTTCTGCGGTGGCCTGCGTTACGCTCAATGCGCAGTCGGGAGCGGGTGTGTTTGATTGGCAAATCAGCCCGACCCAGCTTGCACTCAAATCGTGATACTGCATTGCCTATGCCATACGATAATGCGCACCCGCAGCGCGCATTATCGCGGTGGTTCGGTCCCCGATTTTATCTGACCATAAGCTGCATCCAATTCAACCAACACCAATAGCGCTGCGTCGCCGCCAAACTCTTTGGGGGCTTGATGAAAGGCCAATACGTCAGGATGTTGTGCCAGCCAGAGTGGTGTTTGCTGCTTAAGAATATGTTTGCCGTGGCCGTGCATGACGCAGGCGCAGTAAACGTGTTCGCGACGGCAAGCTGCAAGTAGGGCACCCAATTCCTGCTTGGCTTGCAACTGTGTCAATCCGTGCAAATCGAGAAACAGGTCCGGTGAATAGTCGCCGCGTCGCAGTTTTTTCAGCTCATAGTGGCTGCTGCCGGGGCGCACATAACGCATGGGGCCGTCGCTGTCCAACTGGGGCTGAAATTCGTCAGAGAAATAAAAGCTGGCATCCACCTGTTCTTGCAACGCTTTGCGCGGCGGCAGCTTCCCCTCAAAATGACGACGCTGGGGGCGGTGCGCATAGGTATCTTGGCGCAGCGTTTTTGTTCCGGCTACCGAGGTACGGAATAATTGCGCGTCGTCGTCATTCACCGCGTGTTTTCTACTCATTAGGTTCACCCCGTTGTGAATCTCTTGGTCCTTTTCACGTCGGCGTATCTATTTCCCAATGGGCGGCCTGGCGTCAGGGCATCAATTCATATGGCATAAATCACATTTGCTCCAGTGTAACCTGTAATATTGCTTGCGCTACCTTTTTAATACCAAAGCTATCATTGCCGTGAGAAGAATGAGGGAGGAATTGATTGATAGGCAGAGAGGTAGGATTTCTGTGCCGACAGGTGATATCTGCTGATTTGTCGTTGGCTTCATGGCAAACTAAGCGGCATTTCCGGACCGGTGGGGTCTGTGGAGGACTAACTTGGATAAAATTTTCGTCGACGAAGCGGTCAAAGACCTGCATACCTTGCAGGATATGCTGCGCTGGGCTGTGAGCCGTTTTAACGCGGCCGAGCTCTATTATGGTCATGGCACAGATAACCCGTGGGATGAAGCGCTGCAACTGGTGCTGCCGACACTCTATTTACCCCTGGATTTCCCCGTCGATATGTACGGCTCGCGCCTGACATTATCGGAACGCCAACGTATCGTTGAGCGAGTGATTCGCCGCGTTAATGAGCGTCTGCCCGTGGCTTATCTTACCAACAAAGCGTGGTTTTGCGGGTTGGAGTTTTTTGTTGATGAACGCGTGTTGGTACCGCGTTCGCCCATTGGTGAACTGATTTCACAACAATTCGCCGGATTGATGGCCAACGAACCACAGCACATTCTCGATTTGTGTACGGGCAGTGGTTGCATTGCGATTGCGTGCGCGCACGCTTTCCCTGAGGCAGAGGTTGATGCCGTCGATCTCTCCAGCGATGCGTTGGCGGTAGCAGAGCTCAATATTCAGCAACACGGTTTGGAACAGCAGGTAACACCGATTCGCTCCGACTTGTTCCGTGCATTGCCACCGCTCCAGTATGACCTGATTGTCACCAATCCCCCTTATGTTGATGCGGAAGATATGGCTGATTTGCCACAAGAGTTCCGCCGTGAGCCGGAATTGGGATTGGCTGCTGGAAATGATGGATTGGATTTGGTACGCCGCATTCTGGCCTGCGCACCGGATTACCTTAACGAACAAGGTGTGCTGATTTGTGAAGTGGGCAACAGCATGGTCCACCTGATGGCGCAATACCCGGATATTCCGTTTACCTGGCTGGAATTTGAGCACGGTGGAGACGGCGTATTCATGCTGACAAAAGATCAACTTGTTGATTGCCACAGCCATTTTGCAGCGTATCGGCAATAAACATACCGGTTATGCCGGACTTGCATCGGCAGCATCAATCATAATGTTGTACAGAATAGTGATGTTATACAGAAAGGAGCCGTGATGGCAGGCAACAGTATTGGCCAGTTCTTCCGCGTCACCACGTTCGGCGAATCCCACGGTATTGCCCTGGGATGTATCGTTGATGGTGTGCCGCCGGGTATTCCACTGACGGAGGCGGATCTTCAACTCGATTTGGATCGCCGTCGTCCCGGTACTTCTCGCTATACCACCCAGCGCCGCGAACCGGATCAGGTGCGTATTTTGTCTGGCGTTTTCGAGGGCATGACCACGGGCACCAGCATTGGTCTTATCATCGAAAATACCGATCAGCGCTCTCAGGATTACAGTGCGATAAAAGACGTATTCCGCCCCGGTCATGCCGATTATACCTACGAACAAAAATACGGTGTGCGTGACTATCGCGGCGGCGGCCGCTCTTCGGCCCGTGAAACCGCAATGCGCGTCGCAGCCGGTGCCATTGCCAAAAAATACCTGCAAATGACACACGGTATTCAGGTGCGCGGCTATCTGGCGCAAATGGGGGATGTCACCTGTGAGCTGAAAGATTGGGAGATCGTTGAGCAAAACCCGTTTTTCTGCCCTGATGCCGACAAAATCGATGCGCTGGATGAATTGATGCGTGCCCTGAAAAAAGAGGGGGACTCCATCGGTGCCAAAGTCAGCGTTGTCGCCGAATCGGTGCCCGCTGGTTTGGGTGAGCCGGTGTTCGATCGTCTGGATGCGGATCTGGCTCACGCCCTGATGAGTATCAATGCAGTAAAAGGCGTTGAAATCGGCGATGGTTTTGCCGTTGTCACCAAACGCGGAAGCGAGAACCGTGACGAAATTACGCCACAGGGATTCCAAAGCAACCATGCGGGTGGCGTGTTGGGAGGCATCAGCAGCGGGCAAGCGATTGTTGCGCACTTAGCGTTGAAGCCGACTTCGAGCATTACCGTGCCGGGGAAAACCATCAACCGACAGGGTGAAGCAACGGAAATGATCACTCGTGGCCGCCACGATCCCTGCGTGGGAATCCGTGCGGTGCCGATTGCAGAGGCAATGATGGCGATAGTATTGATGGATCATCTGTTGCGTCAGCGTGCTCAATGTGCGGACGTCGTGAGTCTGGTTCCTCGTTGGTAGGCTAAACATGAAAAAAGGGTTGGTGGGGGCCATTGCCGTGCTGTTGAGCACAGGTGTATGGGCGAAAACCCCGTGGCAAGAGATTGCGCATCCGGTGCCCGGCACTGCGCAGGCTATCGGCGCGTTCTCTAATGGCTGTATTGTCGGTGCGCAGCCGTTGCCGTTGGAATCTGTAAATTATCAGGTGATGCGTGTTGATCAACGTCGCTATTTCGGTCATCCGGATTTACTGGCATTTATCACGCGACTCAGTGCCAAAGTGAAGCAGCAAACCGGCGGCATTGTGCTGGTGGGCGATATGGGGATGCCTGCGGGAGGACGATTTAGCAGCGGTCATGCCAGCCATCAGTCTGGTCTGGATGCGGATATTTGGCTACAGATGCCGCTACAACGTTGGACGGCACAGCAACTTCTCAAACCGCAGCCTATCGATCTGGTTTCTGCCAACGGACGTCAGGTGAACCCGCGTTTGTGGCAACCGCAAGTGACGGCGTTAATCAAACTCGCAGCACAGGACCATGAAGTTACGCGTATTTTCGTTAACCCGGCCATTAAAAAACAGCTGTGCCAAGAGGCTGGACAGGATCGTGACTGGCTGCGCAAAGTACGCCCTTGGTTCGCGCATCGGGCACATATGCATGTGCGGTTACGCTGCCCGGCGGATAGCCTGGAGTGCCAGGATCAGGACGCGCCACCCGCTGGTGATGGCTGCGGAGCCGAGCTGAGCAGTTGGTTTACGCCACGTCAGCCAAGCGCTGAATCGCCAGTGAAAACGCCACCCCCATTACCGGCCTCATGTCAGGCATTGCTCGATAAACATCTGTTGGTGAACTAAGTCATGGAATGGTTTTTAGTTAGCCCCGAAATGCTCGGGGTATTGTTTGTTTTTGCGGTGCTGGCCGGTTTTATTGACTCAATTGCGGGTGGGGGAGGATTACTCAGCATTCCTGTTCTGCTCTCTGCGGGGTTGAGCCCTGCTCAAGCACTGGCAACCAACAAGTTGCAGGCTGTCGGGGGATCGTTTTCTGCCAGCCTCTATTTTGTCCGTCAACGCGCAGTAAAATTAAACGAGCAAAAACTGTCTATAGCCTTGACCTTTATTGGCTCAACCTTCGGTGCCTGGTTGATTCAGCAGATTCACGCAGAATTTTTGCGCCAGATCCTGCCTGTATTGGTGATCGGTATCGGACTCTATTTTCTGTTAATGCCTAAAATTGGGGATGAAGACCGTCAGCAGCGCTTGTCTGGTCTTCCCTTTGCTTTTTTAGCGGGCGGATGTATTGGGTTCTATGATGGCTTCTTCGGCCCGGGTGCAGGTTCTTTCTATGCGCTGGCGTTTGTTACACTCAGCGGTTTCAGCCTGCCCAAAGCGACGGCACATGCCAAAGTGCTTAATTTCACCTCTAATTTCGGTGGACTGCTGTTCTTTATTCTCGGTGGTCAGGTGGTCTGGGGGGTTGGTCTGGTGATGCTGGTTGGACAGGTGCTGGGAGCGCGCCTGGGAGCGCGTATGGTGCTTAACAAAGGGCAGAAACTGATCCGTCCTATGCTGGTGATTGTGTCGGCCTGCATGAGTGCGAAGCTGATTTATGATAATCACGGCAGCGATATTGCCCAATGGATAGGACATCTCTGGTCATGACCACATCTACCGCAAGCTCCACACACGATTACCGCGATCTGATCACATTGTTCGCGCAGTGCTTCGAACAGGACTATAACACCCGGCTGGTAAAAGGGGATGATGAACCTATTTATCTGCCAGCCGATGAACAACTCCCTTATCATCGCATTGTGTTTGCTCATGGGTTTTATGCCAGTGCATTCCATGAGATTTCGCACTGGTGTATTGCCGGTGAAGCACGACGTAAGCTGGTTGATTTCGGCTATTGGTATTGTCCGGATGGACGCGATGCCGAAACCCAGGGGCAGTTCGAGCAGGTTGAAATCAAGCCACAGGCGTTTGATTGGTTATTTTGCGTGGCATCGGGTTTTCCCTTCAATGTGAGTTGCGATAATCTGGAAGGGGATATCGAGCCAGATCGCATTGTCTTTCAGCGTAAAGTACATGCCCAGGTGATGGCGTATCTTGAGCAGGGTATCCCGGCACGACCGTTGCGCTTTATTCAGGCATTGCAATCGTTTTACAATACGCCGCCTTTGACGGCGGAGCAGTTCCCGTATCCCGCCGATCTTAACTGATGCGGGTAAACGTAAATAGTGAGGATGTTAGATGATCGCAGAATGTGAAGCGCGTATTCTCGCGCTGATTGATGATATGGTAGAGCATGCCAGCGATGATGAACTTTTTGCCGGTGGCTACCTGCGCGGTCATTTGACGCTGGCAGTGGCGGAGGCTGAAGAACAGGGTGAAACAACCGTTCAGGCGCTCTATCAGCGTGTTTGCGACAGCGTGCAGCAGGCCATTAAAAATGGTGAGCTTTCGCCGCCGGATCAGATATTGGTTAACGGTATGTGGGACGATTTATTTCAGCGGGCTTCGCAGATCAACTGATAACGTGTTCGTATTGGCCTGATAAATGGGAAGACATATTATTCCTTGCTATAATATCATTCTTGTGTAAACGAGAATGATATTATAAAACAATAAGTTATATAGTTATTTGTGTGGGTTGGTAAATGAAATCCTCATGTCCGCGCTCATCTTTACACTACTCTGATTAAATTATACACACACAATAAACTTCTCTTCATTATATCCGGAATAATAGCCATCAACGAGTGATGCTACAGCAGCAGGGAATAATAAAAAAGCTGCCTGATTTGCTACTA
>JADMXW010000011.1:0-156370 GCA_015548865.1 Serratia marcescens
GCCGAACTCAGAAGTGAAACGCCGTAGCGCCGATGGTAGTGTGGGGCTTCCCCATGTGAGAGTAGGGAACTGCCAGGTTTTTATATCGATTATCAGACGGTGTCTGGTAATGAAAAAGTATCGGTGGAGCGGTAGTTCAGTCGGTTAGAATACCTGCCTGTCACGCAGGGGGTCGCGGGTTCGAGTCCCGTCCGTTCCGCCACCCTATTTAGGGGCGTAGTTCAATTGGTAGAGCACCGGTCTCCAAAACCGGGTGTTGGGAGTTCGAGTCTCTCCGCCCCTGCCAAATAGACAAAAAGTCTTCCGTCGTAAGATGGAAGGCTTTTTTGTTTGCTTTTATATCTGAAACTAATTGTGATAGCCGTACTGCTGACCTGCACTGTGGGCTGTGTTCACAGCGGCGGACGACCAAGTGATACTCACTTATTTGTTGGATAATAAGGGCGCATAACCATGCTTTCCTGCGCGGGGTTCGAGTGCGATGTTGTTAAAAATGGATGATATGCAGGGATGAGTCGTACAATCATGACGGCAGAATAAAACGGCCCACGCTTGGCGCAGGCCGTAAAAGACATTAATGCAGGATCTGTGACAAGAAAGTGCGTGTACGCTCTGAACGCGGATTACTGAAGAACTCGTCAGGCGCAGCTTGCTCGACAATTTCCCCCTGATCCATAAATATGACCCGGTCAGCCACCGTTTTAGCGAAGCCCATTTCATGCGTTACGCATAACATGGTCATTCCATCTTGAGCCAACCCAAGCATGGTATCCAGCACTTCTTTCACCATTTCTGGGTCCAGCGCTGAGGTGGGTTCATCGAACAACATGATTTTCGGCTTCATACACAGGGAACGCGCAATCGCTACGCGCTGCTGCTGCCCACCGGATAACTGACCTGGAAACTTATGAGCATGTGCGGCGATGCGAACCCGTTCCAGATAATGCATTGCCAATTCTTCAGCTTCTTTCTTGGGCATATGACGTACCCAACTAGGTGCCAACGTGCAGTTTTGCAGCACCGTAAGATGCGGGAATAAATTAAAGTGCTGGAATACCATCCCCACTTCGGCACGGATCTTCTCGATATTGCGCAGATCCCCGTCCAATTCGATGCCATCAACCATGATCTTGCCTTGCTGATGCTCTTCCAGGTGGTTGATGCAGCGAATAGTAGTCGATTTACCAGACCCAGAAGGTCCACATAGCACAATGCGTTCCCCCTGCTTTACATGCAGGTTGATGTTTTTCAGAACGTGGAATTGTCCATACCACTTGTTCACATTGTCCAGTGTGATCATATAGTTATCTGATTTTAATGCGTTCTGGTTCATGAGGGCCTCAATGCGACTTGTGTCCGGTGTTAAAACGTTTTTCCAGATGCTGGCTGTAGCGCGACATGCTGAAACAAAAGATCCAATAGATCATGGCGGCAAAAACGTAGCCTTCGGTCGACATACCCAGCCAGGTAGGATCGACGGTTGCCTGCTGGATACTGCTGAACAGATCGAACAGGCCGATAATGATGACCAGGCTGGTGTCCTTGAACAACGCGATGATGGTATTTACCAGACCAGGAATGACCAGCTTTAGTGCCTGAGGCAGGATAACCAGCCCTTGCATGCGCCAGTAGCCCAGCCCTAATGCAGCAGAAGCTTCATATTGCCCTTTTGGCAGAGCCTGAAGCCCACCTCTGACCACTTCTGCAACGTAGGCTGACTGGAACAAGATGACGCCTACCAATGCGCGTAGCAGCTTATCGATACTAGTACCTTCAGTGAGAAACAGTGGCAGCATCACTGAGGACATAAACAACACGGTGATCAGCGGTACTCCGCGCCAGAACTCAATAAACACCACGCACAGAATACGCACGACGGGCATTGATGAGCGTCGGCCCAGCGCCAGCAAAATGCCTAAAGGCAATGCGCCTGCAATGCCAATCGCTGCGATGATCAGCGTGAGCGTCAATCCACCCCACTGGCGCGTTTCCACGCGTGTCAGCCCACCGAATCCGCCATACAGCAGCCACCAGGCCAATAACGGATAGCACACCGCCCACAGAGCGATATAGCGCCCACGGCGCGGCATGCGCCGCCAGAACATCGGTAAAATACTGAGTAAACCCAAAACCAACGCAAAGTTGATACGCCAGATCTCTTCAGTAGGATAAAGCCCATACATAAAGTGGCCGAAGCGAGCCTGAATAAAGACCCAGCAGGCGCCATCGCGAGTGCAGTCAGCGCGGGTAGTGCCAACCCAGTTGGCCTGAAACAGTGCCCAGTTAAACAACGGTGGCAGAATTTGCCACAGTAGCCAGAAACATAGCAGCGTCAACAGGCTGTTCGGGACGCTGGAAAACAGGTTCTTTTTGGCCCAGTGCCACAGTGCAAAGAGTGCGGCCTGACGGTGTTGTTGTGGTTGTGACAGTGTCGTCATAGCGGCCTCTAGCGTTCCACGAGTGCAATTTTGCGGTTATACAGATTCATTAGCAGAGAAATGATCAGGCTGATAATCAGATACACCGACATGGTAATAGCAATGGTTTCAATGGCCTGACCTGTCTGGTTAAGCACGGTACCGGCAAACAGGGAAACCATATCCGGGTAACCAATCGCAGCGGCGAGCGACGAGTTCTTCACGATATTCAGGTACTGGCTGGTCAACGGAGGGATGATGACGCGCAGTGCCTGCGGCAAAATCACCTTACGCAGCGTGATCGAATGGGGTAGTCCCAGGGAACGAGCGGCTTCATGTTGCCCATATGACACAGATTGAATACCGGAACGGATGATCTCTGCGATAAAAGCGGAGGTGTAGACTGACAATGCCAGCGTCAACGCAGCCAGTTCGGGGATCAGTACCATGCCACCCTGAAAGTTAAACCCTTTCAACTGTGGGATATCCCAGCGCAGGGCAGGACCAAACAGCGCGTGACTCAAACCAAGTAGAACAATTAACAATGCCAGAACAATAGGCCAAGTGCGGTGATATTGTCCGGTAAGTGTGTGAATTTGTTTATTGCGTCGATACAGTACAATCCCCACCACCAACGAGATGGCTAACGCGAAGAAAGCGCCCAGCGCGCCGGGACCCCATTCTCCGGCCGGAATATACAGACCGCGGTTGCTAAGAAACGCAATGTCGAGCGCGTTAAGCGCTTGACGCGGGCCGGGGAGGTTACGCAGTACAGCAAAATACCAGAAGAAAATCTGCAAAATCGGCGGGATATTACGAAACGTTTCGATATAAATCGTGGACAGTTTGCGTAATAACCAGTTATCCGAGAGCCGCGCCAGCCCGAGCATAAAGCCCAGCACCGAAGCGAAAATAATACACAGCGCTGAGACCAACAGCGTGTTGAGCAGCCCTACCAGAAATACGCGGGCATAGGTATCGCCCTGCTGGTAGTCGATAAGATGCTGAACAATACCGAAGCCCGCACTGTTGTTCAGAAACGCGAAGCCGGAGGTAATACCGCGCTGGGCCAGATTGGTTACGGTGTTGTGCAACAGATAACCCGCCACGGCAATCACAATAACGATGACGAGAAGTTGATACAGCCAGGCGCGCACCGCTGGATTTGATAGTGAAAAATCACGTTTCACGGTTGGGCGTTGTTGCATGCGAGTGCCTCAATAGCAGGAACACGGAAAAAGCGGGAATACAGAGGTGCCGCACCCTGGCGCGGCACCCATTTTCTGTTAGCGATTAACGTACGGCAGGTGCGTACTGGATACCGCCTTTGTTCCACAACTCATTCAGACCACGCTTGATTTTCAGCTCGCTGTCCATACCGACGTTACGTTCGAAAATTTCACCGTAGTTACCGACTTGCTTGATGATTTTGAATGCCCAATCGGTTGGCAATTTCAGATCTTTGCCGTAGTTGCCTTCGTGACCCAGCAGGTGAGACATGTCTGGCGTGGTTGGCTTGGCGGCCAGTGCGTCAACGTTCTTCGAGGTCACACCCATTTCTTCCGCATTCAGCATAGCGAAAAGGGTCCAACGTACAATCGAGAACCACTCTTCATCACCGCGACGTACTACCGGTCCCAGCGGCTCTTTAGAGATAACTTCTGGTAATACGATAAATTCAGCGGGTTTGCTCAGCTTGATACGCAGAGCGTACAGTTGAGACTGATCGGAAGCCAGGGTATCGCAGCGGCCGGACTCCAGTGCTTTTGCGCTTTCGTCAGAGCGATCGAAGGTGACCGGCGTGTATTTCATATTGTGGGTTTTGAAGTAATCTGCCACGTTCAGTTCGGTATCGGTACCGGCCTGAATACACACGGTAGCGCCGTCCAGCTCTTTCGCACTGGTCAGGCCCGCTTTGTTATGGGTCAGGAAGCCGATGCCATCATAGTACGTCACGCCAGTAAACAGCATGCCCATCCCAGCGTCACGGGAAGAGGTCCAGGTGGTATTACGCGACAGAATATCCACTTCACCAGATTGCAGTGCGGTGAAACGCTCTTTGGCCGTCAGCGGGGTGTATTTCACTTTGTTGGCATCGCCAAACACAGCGGCAGCGACGCCGCGGCAAACATCTACATCAATACCGGAATATTTCCCGCTGGCATCCGCATAAGAGAAGCCCGGCAAGCCATCACTGATACCACATTGAACAAATCCTTTTTTCTGAATGGCATCCAATGTTGCACCCGCATGGGCTTGATTGATGGCGGCGAAGAGGGATGCGCCGGCAACCAGCGTGGAAAGTAGCATTCTTTTCATAATTATCCTATGTAGCTCAGTCGTTGTGTGTTGCTGTGCGGTAGCAGCCATCCGGCTGCACCATTCCTGTCTGTCGGCACCGTTCTTTTGTCAGACGGTAGCGTGCCGTGACAGGGTTAAGCAAAACCGATGCCAATAATTTATTTTGATGATAAATAACAAGAAAATAGAAAGATTGCCGAGTCGTAATAAGGTTTATTCGGTTGGGGTGCACTTAAATGGCACTTTGCTGCAAAAGATGCGCTATTTGAGTGCAAAGTGCCCACTTCTGCGGGAACGACACGGGGTGAGAAAAGCCACCTGCCCCAAGACGAGGCAGGAAGGCAAAATCAATGGGGAATGTGGCGTTGATAGTAGGTTTCGAGCCGGGTTTGCAACTTGCTCAGTACCGTGCTGAACAGCAAATAAATCAACGCAGCTTCTACATAAAGGATCAAGGGTTCGTAGGTGACGGAAACAATACGCTGTGCTGCCAGAAACATCTCAGGCACAGTGATGACAGCCGCGAGCGAGGTGTCTTTGATCAATGAAATAAAGGTATTGGAGAGCGGCGGTATAGAGACGAAAATGGACTGCGGAATAATCACCCAGCGCAGTGTCTGGCGCCGATTCATGCCCAGAGAAGCCGCGGCATTCCACTGACCTTTTGCCACTGAAAGGATGGCTCCGCGCACGATTTCCGAACTGTAGGCCCCCACATTGAGTGTGAAGCCAATCAGTGCAGCCGGAAAAGCATCCAGCGTGATACCCGCATTAGGCAGCCCATAGAAAATTAAAAACAGCTGCACCAGCAACGGTGTGCCGCGAATCACCCATACGTAAAAATCTGCCACCCATTTCAGCGGCTTGGGACCGTAAAGACGGATCAATGCCACCAGAATGCCGAGGGCTAATCCGAGCACAAAAGAGAGAATAGCGAGAGGTACTGTAAACTGTACCCCAGCAGAAAGCAGACTCCAGAAGGAGTCTGCCATAAGTTGTAGCCATGGTGGCATGCGCGATTACCTTATCTACCCGCCATACTTCAAATGCCTGTGCGTTGACTGCGCGCTGTTCAAAACGTTCACGGCCCCGCAACCCGAATTATTTAGGGTAGAACTTGACGATTATTGGGAAACATCTTCCCCAAAGTATCGCACTGCTATCGTTTTATAGGTACCGTCTGCTTTGATTTCATCCAGCGCTTTGTTTAATGCGGCAACCAGTTCTGGCTGGTTTTTACGCACCAGAATACCGGACGGATCACCTTCGGTGGCGGTTGCTGCTACTTTCACTTTGGCATCCGGCTTCTGTTTTTTGAAGTCAAGGTATGACAGATTGTCATTCAACGTTGCTTCTGCACGCCCGCTTAGCACCAGTTCCAGCGATTGGTTAAAACCGTCGGTGGGCACAATTTCAGCACCGTGGCTGCTGGCCAGTTTGGAGAAATTGCTGGTCAGGCTTTGTGCTGATTTGCGGCCTTTCAGATCGGCAAAGCTTTTGATGGTATCGTTGTCGCTGCGCACCACCAGAACCGCTTTGGAATCGATATACGGCTTGGAGAAATCAAATTTGGCCTGACGCTCTTTGGTGATACCGACTTGGTTAATTACCGCGTCATAACGTTTGGCATCCACACCGGCAATCAAGCCGTCCCAGCGACCTTCGACAAATTCGGCTTTTACCCCCAGTTTTTCAGCAACAGCCCGGCCGATATCCACATCGAAGCCCTGAAGTTTTCCTGATTTATCATGGAAGGAGTAAGGTGCGTAGGTACCTTCTGTGCCGATCTTGAGTACACCCGCGGCCTTGATGGCGCTGAGATCGTCTTGTGCCTGTGCGGCTGTACCCGCCATCAACAGTGCGCCTGTGAATGCTGCCAAAGCCAATGTCTTCATTGCGTTTACCTATCGTGTGATGGAGAACGTTATATAACGTTCGATGCTAAATAATCTACGACGTAAGCCATAAGGTTCTAAATCACATTAGACGATGATTTAGAACTGAAATGAATATAGCCCAGATGTTGATTTTTGAGTTTTGCAGCGCTTTTGCCATTGTCTTCAGCTCTCGCGTGAGGAAAGCGTTAAGCAATGTAAAATCGCGTCAGGGGCCGTGTAATTAGGAATACAGGAGATATTCGAGCGCAAGCAGAAGGCTGATAGTAGCGGCAACGGCGGCTACCGTCGTTATCTTGAGGATACACACATGCGTAAAATCATTCTGACGCTCGTCATGACCGCACTGGTTCTCGGTCCACTATCCACTTCCTTTGCTTATGCGCACGGCCCTGATGGCCCGAGAGGCGAAGGGGGGCATCATTGGAATGGCGGCCCCCGTGGTGAAGGTGGCCCAGGTTGGGATCGCGGACGAGGCCCAGGCCCGCGCTGGGATAATGGCCCAAGGGGAGGCCGAGAACGCTATGACGATAGACGCGATCACTTCCGCTGGCGCGGCTATGATTTTCGCGCCGGGTACACGATCCCTGGTCCGTACCGTGGCGATCGCTATTGGGTGCGAGACTGGCGCGGCTATGGTCTACCCAGCCCACCTCCAGGCCACCAGTGGCGCTATATCGACGGTAATTACGTGCTGATTGCGGTGGCAACGGGCGTGATCACCTCCATTCTGCTCAATCAGGCGTTCAACTGATACGCTTTTTTAGCCGTCGATCATCCCGGCGCTATTCATTTGGTAGATTGCCGGGATGCCTCGGAATTGCTCTCTTTTTCGCACCAATCCTGCTGCATTCATGCACCATTTCCTGATATTTGTTCGAATGCTGCAACAGTGCTGCTCAGATATCAGGCCTTATCTTGTTCACGCGATGTCTTACACTAAGGTCAGTGGCAAGCTCAATCTATGAACTTGGTGACACAATCTGATTACGGAGAACAGGATGAAAGTTGCTCTGATTGGTGCAACCGGCATGGCCGGTAGCGAGATTCTGCAAGAGTTGGTGGCGCGTGGCCATCAGGTAACGGCGATTGCGCGCAATGCGGCCGCCATTCCACAGCATGACGCCGTGACACCACTGGCGTTAGATGTCAGCGATCGCGATGGGCTAAGTGCCGCGTTGCGCGGTCATGATGCTGCGATCAGTGCGGTACGCTTTCAGGCGATCGAACCGTCGCAACTGATTGAGGCTGTCAGCCAGTCGGGCGTAAAACGCTATTTGGTGGTGGGCGGTGCGGGTTCGCTAGAAGTCGCTGGCACTCGCTTGTTAGATACCCCAGATTTCCCTGATGCCTATCGCCCGGAAGCCACGCGAGGTGCTGAATTCCTCGCCGAGCTGTGCCAGCACGATGAGCTGTTATGGTCGTTCCTCTCTCCTTCCGCGCTGTTTACGCCGGGGCCGCGTACCGGGCACTTTCGTTTGGGCAAAGATACCCTGCTGGTCGATGAGGCGGGCAACAGCGCCATTTCTGCTGGTGACTTTTCCGTCGCGCTGGTGGATGAACTGGAGCAGGGCAACCATCTGAAATCGCGCTTTACCGTCGGCTATTGAGGTTGCTGACAAACCTATCTAAAACGCTCATTTCCACATACCCCTGTCATTCCCGCGCAGGCGGGAATCTCCGACAAACGAAACGCGTTCATTCTGTAAGAGGCCCCCGGCTTACACCGAGGGCGACTGATAGAATTTGTCATTAGTCTGTAAGCGCCTGCCTTTTAGGTAGACGCTTTTTTTATACCTGAAAGGGGGAAACGGGCAGTGTACTCGTTTGCTGGTGCGGGCTGATGCCAATGTTATGGAAGGAATGACAAGTTTGATAAGTTTGTCGTATTAGACAAGTTTGACAAGTTATTGCACGGTGAAGTGCGCGCAATCGACATCCTTGTTATCCGGCTTCGCGTTGTTGGCAGCCGGAAACGCCGTTAGTCAGGAGTGTATGATGACCCTTTCACCTGCAATAGAAAAAATGCCTTCTGGCGATCCTGCTGCTCCTGCGGTGGCGATTGCCATGAAAGGCGTAAAAAAACAGTTTTTAGATCACGACGATAACGCAGTCGACGTTATCAAAGACATTTCCCTTGATATTTATCACCAGGAATTTATCAGCATTGTCGGGCCGAGCGGCTGCGGCAAAACCACCATGTTTAACATTATCGCGGGGCTTCTGCCTCCGACGGCGGGCGAAATTCAGGTGTTCGACCCGTACTACGCTATGCCCGGAAAAGGGCGAGTGGGTTACATGTTGCAAAAAGACCTGCTGTTTCCGTGGCGCACCATTCTGGATAACGTCTGTCTCGGGCTGGAAATCAGCGAGATGCCGAAGAAGGAACGCCACGAGCGAGCGATGACCTACCTCGATAAGTATGGACTGGGCGATTTTGCTCATGCCTATCCTTCTACGCTGTCAGGGGGAATGCGTCAACGTGCCGCGTTGATCCGCACGCTGGTTATCGATCCTGACATCATTCTGCTCGACGAGCCTTTCTCGGCGCTGGACTACCAAACCCGACTGGTGCTGGAAGAGGAGATCCTGACGATCCTTAATGAATACGGAAAAACCGTGGTGTTGATCACCCATGACATTGGTGAAGCCATTGCCATGTCTGATCGCATTGCCGTGATGTCACAGCGGCCCACTTGGAACAAGAAAACCTACGATATTGGCCTCGCCAAACGGCACGGTTCCGCCATGGGCGCGCGCAAGGATCCCGAGTTCCAATCCTTCTTCGATGCGATCTGGGCTGATATGGATATCCAACTGGGGGACCATGCATGAACAAGTCTGCCGTCGTTGCTGATAAAACGGCCTCGGGTCGTTCACGCCAGGGAAGTCAGCGCAGAAAGCGCTGGTTGTCGCTACTGCGTGACAATGGCTGGCGCGCCTTGCTGATTGCCAGCATTGTGGCTTTGTGGCAGTTCGGGGTGAATACCGGTGTGGTCAATGCTTTTCTCATGGGATCTCCAGCAGGCATCTGGCAGGAGTTTGTGCGTCTGGTGGGTAACGGTGAACTGTTTCAGAACACCTACGTCACGGTGTATGCCACTGTGACCGGGTTTGTGCTGGGCAGCTTGCTCGGTTCCTTTTCCGGGCTGCTGCTGTGGCATACCCCGACGCTGGCGCGCATTCTCGACCCGTTTTTCATCGCGCTCAACAGCCTGCCGAAGATTGCTCTGGCACCGATCATCATCATTTGGTTCGGCTCCGGACTGTTTTCCAAAATAGCGTTGGCTTTTATCGCCACCTATGTTGTGGCGCTGCTCTCCGCATGGCAGGGCACGCACCAGATTGATGATAGTCAGGTCAACCTGATGCGCTCCCTTGGGGCCAATCGCAACCAGATTTTCCGTAAGGTGGTGGTACCGTCGACCTTGCCGTGGATTATCGCCGCTTTCCGACTGAACATCGGTTTTGCTCTGATTGCCAACATCGGCGGTGAGTTCATCTCTTCCGATTATGGTCTGGGGAAAATGATTTTTGTCGCAGGCAATCTTTTCAATCTCAATGTGGTGTGGGTTGGTGTCTTTACGTTGCTGCTGGTCGCCATCGTGCTCTATCTGGTGGTGGTTCAACTGCAACGCTGGCTGCTGCCCTGGGAGCGTCAGCAAACACATCGCTAGTGGTATCCGTTCCGTTGTTCCTTAACTGGTTAAGAAGGAAAGTGAGATGAATAAAATCGTTGCATGGGTGTGCGCGGCGCTGTTTACAGCGGGTTCCGTCAATGTGTCAGCGGCTGATGCCAAGCCCGATCGCGTGCTGGTGACGGAGGCGTTCCACTCTTTGTTGTACTTACCGGTATATGTTGCCAAACACCAAGGGTTATTCGAAAAAAATCAGATAGATGTGACGTCTATTCGCTCGGCGGGCTCAGGCCCGACTGCGTTGGCGGCGGTGCTTTCCGGTGAAGCGCAGTTCTCCGTACACGGTCCGGAGCATGTCGGGTTCGCGCAGCAAAAAGGCGGTAAGGCCAAGGCAGTGAGTGCGGTGGCCAACAGCGCGCCAGTATGGATTGTGGCTAAACCCGATTTCAAATTCACCTCACCGGCAGATTTGAAAGGCAAACGTGTGGTGGTGGGTCTGGCCCCGGGAACGTCTAACACGCTGTTGTTACGCTTGTTAGGCCAAAATGGGTTAAACCCGAAGACGGACGTGGCGATTAACGAAGTGCAAAATGGTTCGGAACTGGGGCCACTGTTAGCGGGCCGTGCGGATGTTGCCGTGGTGTACGAACCGCAGGCGGATCAAGGTGTGGGGCAAGGGCTGAAAGTGGTTTACGATTTTACCCGCGACTACCCTGAGTATGCATTTTCTACCATCAACACCTCAGAAAAAATGATTGCGGATAACCCGCAACTGGTGGCGCGCTTTGTTAAAACCATCAACGAATCTCTGGCGTTTATTCATCAGAACCCTGATGTTGCCAAACAGGTAGCCCGTCAGGAGTTCGCAGCATTGGACGGCAGTGTGGTTGATGCTGCGGTGCAGCGGATGATTGACAGCAATGTCTACCCTGCCAACGCCGTCATTTCGCCAGAGGCCTTTACCACGGCTATCGATATTCAGAAATTTGTTGGCAACATCACGCAAGATATGCCTTATGCGCAAATCGTTGATGGCCAGTTTGCTGCCAAGCCATAACAAGGACATGAATGCATGAAAGCTATATCGGGTATGAAAACCATGTTGGATACTTCGCCCTTTGCCACGATTGCCTCCACCCGGCGGCAACTGGCTGCGCGCAAGGTTTCTCCGAGCGAGTTGTTGAGCCATTTTCTGGCGCGTATCGAGCAACGCGACGGTGAAATTAAGGCGTGGCGGTACCTCGATAAAGAAGGGGCGCGCCAGCGCGCCCTTGAATTGGACCAACAAATGGGAGCCATCGCCTGTAAGCCTGTACTGTTTGGCATCCCTTACGGTGCCAAAGATATTTTCCACACGCGTGGTTTACCGACGGAAGGCGGATCAAAGGTGCTGGAGGGCAATATCTCCAGTGAAAACGCCAGCGTGATCGATAAACTCGATGGCATGGGAGCCTTGCTGCTGGGGAAACTGACCACCACCGAGTTTGCCAACCTGGGGACGCCGCCCGAGACCGGTAATGCCTGGAACCCGACGCATACCCCCGGTGGCTCGAGCAGCGGTTCTGCGGCTGCCGTTGGCGCGCGTATGGCGCTGATGGCATTGGGCACGCAAACGGCTGGCTCGCTGTCTCGTCCGGCGGCGTTCAACGGGGTGACGGTGTTGAAAGCCACCTATGGGCGCATCAGCAAGGCGGGGGTTATTCCCGCCAGTTGGTCACTGGATCATGTGGGCGCTTTTACTACGACGGTAGAGGATGCCGCGCTGGTGTTTAATGCGCTTTCTGGCCCAGACCCGCGTGATGACACCACGCTGTCACTGCCCTATACACCGCTGCAACTGCGCGAGAAACACGATTACACGGTGGGGATTGTCGAACATCCCTATTATGCTGGGGGAGATGCTGAAATTGGCGCGGCTTGCTTGCAGGCAATGGATGCCTTGGCTGGGCATGGCGTGAAACTCAAACGTATCACGCTACCGAACAGTTTCGACGATGCCTGCCGTGCGCACCATATTGTGATGCAGGCCGAATGCGCTGCCTATCATCGCGAAGTGTTCTTGCGGACGCCCACGCTGTTCGGTACATATTTGCAGGAGTTTCTGCAACAAGGTCTCGCTATCTCTGCGCAAGAGTATCTACAGGCACAGCAGGTGCGTGTTCGTTATCGCCATGAGTTGGCGGCCTTGTTCGATGACGTGGATATGCTGATGACGCCGGCGACGCCGACATTAGCCCCGCACGGTCTGGCGGCGACGGGGTCTCCTGCTTACAATATGCCGTTTACCAACGCGGGTGTGCCAACTTTGGCGCTGCCGGTGGGTATTTCCGCAACGGGGCTGCCAATGGGGATGCAGTGGGCTGCCCGCCATGGGAATGAACAGGCGCTGGTGGATTTGGGGATGCTTTATCAGCAAATAACGGACTGGCATGCTTGCCTGCCGCCACTCTGTCAGGCATAACAGATGATTACTGACTCACTTAAAACCGTCATTCTCGCCACTGCGGTCATTTCCACGAAGGCGGGAATCTCTTACAGAAGAAACGCGTTCAATCTGTCAGAGATCCCCGGCTTTCGCCGAGGATGACGAGAACGAAGCCGAGGATGACAAAGCCCGTTGTTAGGCGAAGTGCGGCGATGGGGTCGTAGCGGCGTAAGCCGCCGACAAATTTGCCTGGAGCAAATTTGAACAGCGTATGCGCTGGCCCATAGGGTGGGGTACATGGATGTGCCCCATAATGGCTCCTCGTCGTGATTCGTCGGGAAACACGGACGTGCCGAAAACGGTTTGTCAGCAATAGCCGCCTTCTATTCAGAAGGCGGCTCACGATCACATGTGCAGGAAGCACCGGTTTTGTCTATAGCTCGCTTTTCCGGTCAATGGGACACTATGTAATGTACGATAAATTATTGACGGTTTCTGATGCGGCTAAAATGCTGGGTATCTCCGCCAGCACGCTGCGTCGGCTGGAAGATAACGGAGAAGTCAAAACCTACGGGCTGAAGGTGGTTTACACCCCCGGTGGCCAGCGCCGTTACCTTGCAGATGAGATTCAGCGCGTTTTCTCACAGACCGGTTTTGCGCATAAGATAGGTTTTGGCACCAAAGCAGCGATTTTGGTGCGGGATGTGACTTATGCCTATATGGATTCTGGCTCGACGCTAGCGATCGATACCCCTTTTGATAAAGCGGGGCTACACCGATTACTGACGATGGCGGCACAGCGTGGGCTACCGACGGTATTTACCCGCACGGTTTATCGGCCAGAGCACCCGTTTTCCTGGCTGTGGGGAAAAAAATACCCGTTTATTACCACATTGACGGAAGATGCCTACTTGAACCGCATTGATGAAGCGCTGGCGGATGCGCCTTTTGAGCGTAATCACTCCACCTGCTATGTGTCCGATTTTTATGGTCATGATTTGGCAGCATGGCTGAAGCAGCAAGGTATCGACACCATTATTCTGGGGGGCGTTACGGCCAGCGGCAGTATTCGTGCCACTGCCATTGAGGCGTTCCAGATGGGATTTCATGTGATGGTACCGCGTGACGTGATTGGCGATCGTAGCCAGTCGTTGCTGGATTTCACCTTGCTGGATCTCAATGCGCGCTATGCCGATGTGCTAAGCCTTGAGGAAGTGTCTGGATGGTTGGCGGCCTTGCCGGTGGCGGTGAGCGAGTCAAATACGCGTCACCGCCAGCCTGATGCATTGAGTGAATAAAGATTATTATTCGGCGTTTAAAAGATTTTCCGGTGCGGGCGTAAGAGTGCCTTTTTCAATGGCTCGCACTTGGTCATACACTTTTTGGTTTGCCGGAACCGGAATCCCGAGTTCTGCTGCACGTTGAATAACCAGGCCGTAGATCTCATCGATTTCTGTACGTCGACCTTTCAAAATATCCTGCCCCATGGACGGTCGTTGCCCGGTAGCGCCGCGCTGCACCGCCTCAATCAGGCGCTGTTCGATCTCCGCGAATGCAGATGCATTGCCGTCTGCGGCGGCGGCAAACAACGCGGCGGGAATGGCACCGAGCGCGGTCAGCGAATAGCCTAATCGTTGCCCGACGCGCACCGCTTCGCCCGCCACCTTGATGGAAAAACGCCGCAGCTGCGGGTGGCTGTCTAACGCATCAATGGTCAAGCCTGTGGCAGCAGAAACGCCATTGCGCATCGCATTGACCGCCAGTTTGGACCAGCGCTCTCCAGCCAGATTATCGATTACTGCGACGGAATCCACCTGCCGCAGCAGCGTCGCCAACGCCTCGATACGCGCGCTACGCTGCCCGTCCAGTTCTCCGATGCGAAAGACATCAATGCCGGGGCTGCCATGGATCACGCGGCGGCGAATCACCCCCGGCCCTGAGAGTTCAACGCCGATGCGCGCGGCGATCAATCCGGCAGTTCGCGACGCGCCGACAATCTCGGTAAGCGTCGCTTCGTTGCAGCCATTTTGTGCCGAGACAACCACGGCATCCGCGTGAAGATAGGGCAACACCAACTCAACTGCCCGGCGAGTGTCATAGGATTTCACGCTGATGAAGACGATATCGAGCGGCGGCAGCGCTTTCAGGCTCTCAATCTCGTCGTCGGCCAGAATACGCACCGGCACGATGGCGTTATCCTGCGGCGCTGAGCCGTCAATGCGCAGGCCGTTGCGACGAGTGGCGTCTACGTGCTCTCGCCAGCGGTCGATGAGCGTAACGTTTTCTCCTGCTGCGGTCAGACGCGCACCAATGAATCCCCCTACTGCGCCTGCACCGACAACAGCAATGTGAGGAGCCATCACTGGCCCTCCTTATCCAGCCAGACATTTTTCAACGAATTGAAGGTTTGGTCTGGCGTGTCGCTGATGCCGTGCAGGTGCGAGCTGTAAACGGTTTGACGCTGTAACTCGAACAGCGGCAGGTTAGGCAAATCCGTCATCGCAATACGTTGCCATTCATGGAACGCTTTCAAGCGGTTCGCGGGGTTGGTGTCCGTTTGTGTGGTTTTGATAATTGCGTCCAGCGCCGGATTGGAATAACGCGCCCCGTTGGTGTTTGGCACGCCTTTGACAATAGAGTCTGTGCCATACAGGCGGTATAGACCCATGGCCGGATCGATCATCGCGGAGAACTGCCCTGCACGCGTTTGGAAATCATAATCGGTGTAAATCCGACGATAGTAGGTTGGGGTGTCTTGCGTGCGCAGTTTTAACGTCACGCCGATCTGCTTCAGGTTCTGGCGCAAAAACTCTGCGGTGTTCTGCAAGGATTCATTGTTGCCTTCATAGTCGAAAAACAGTGAGAAGCGCTCGCCGTTGGCACCGCGCGGGTAGCCTGCCGCATCCAGCAGTTGTTCCGCCTTCTTGGCATCGTAGGGGTAATGCGGAACATCATTGGTGAAATATTTTTGATAATGCGGAATAGGGCTGGTAGCGACTTTGCCAATGCCGTACCACGCACTGTCGATCAACCCCTGACGGTCAATCGCGTAAGCCAGCGCTTGTCGAACGTTTACCTGACGCAGAATCGGATCTTGCGTGTTGAATTCAAAAGTAAAGAAGGGAGAGAGCCAGTTATAGCCTTCGCTGGTAATTTTCAGCGCCGGATTTTTTTTCAACCGGGCGATATCGGCCAGTGGAACCGGATCGAATGGGCCGTATTTTACCTCTCCTGTTTCAAACGCAGCGGCTCGTGACGCATCGTCTGGGATCAGGCGAAAAATCAGTTTATCAAGATAGGGTTTACCCTGATCCCAATAGTTTTCATTGCGCGCCAGCTCAATGAACTCACCCCGACGCCAGGTCACAAAGCGGAATGGGCCGGTACCGATCGGCGCAATATTGTGTGGGTTTTTCAGCGGATCGCTACCCTGATACAGATGTGCGGGCAATACCTGAGATTCTGCCGCACTCAGTGCACTGAGTAAGATCGGTGACGGTTGAGACAGTTTGAATATTGCCGTCAGCGGGTCGGGCGTTTCGACATCAACCAGATTGGCAAAGGTAGTACGCCCGCGAGGGTGCAGTTTTTTCCACAGTTCTAATGCGCTGTAGCGAATGTCTTGTGAGGTAAAGGGTTCGCCATCGTGCCATTTTACGTTAGGGCGCAAGTTGAAGCGCACGGAGAGACCGTCTGCGGAGGTTTCCCAACTCAATGCCAGGCTCGGCTGCGGATTCATGTCTTTGTCATAAGAGAGCAGACCATCGAACACATTGGGCGATACCGCGTTAACCGAGAAATGATTGTTGATGGCACTGCTCAACACGCTCGGTGCCGGATTGATGACCGCGATAAGCGTGCCACCACGCACGGGCTCAGCGGCGTTGACCAGACCGCCACTCAACAGCAGAGTCCCTATCAACAGGCGTGTCAGAAAACGAATGTACTTTAGAAAACGAATGTACTTAGGCATGAATTTCCCCTTACTGGTGTGTATGCGTGGTTAAGGTTTTTATTGTTGTGACTTCACAGGTTTCTATCTGAACGGGCTTTCCGTTGAGGGCGCGGATAAATGACAAGCGACGAGAGAATCCGAACCAATGGAATGCAAGGGTGGTACGGTACGGCGACATTGATCGGTAGCAAAACGGCAGCGGGTATGAAACGCGCACCCGCTGGGGATATTGAGCGGGCTGGGTACATCCCCAGTGAGTATCTGTTTATCGGCAATACGCGAACGGCGAGGGTCCATCACTGGGATCGCCTGAAGTAATGCCTGGGTGTACGGATGCTGCGGCGATTCCATGATGTCGGCATAAGGCGCTATTTCAACAATGCGCCCCAAATACATCACGGCGATTCTATCTGCCATGTGCTGCACCACGCCGATATCATGGCTGACAAACAGGTACGCCATTCGATACTGCTGCTGCAAATCCACCAGTAAATTCAACACTTGTGCCTGCAACGAAACGTCCAGTGCGGAGACGGGCTCATCCAGCACGATGATGTCTGGGCGGGGCGCGATGGCGCGTGCAATAGCAACTCGCTGACGCTGACCGCCGGAAAGCTGATGTGGGAAACGGTTGAACAGCGCAGCAGGCAACCCGACGTCATCCATTAACGCCAACACGCGTTTATCGCGTGTAGCCTGGTGTTTTTCCGTCAGCGTTAACGGTTCGCCAATCAGTTGACCTACCGTGAAACGCGGATCGAGCGATGCCGCCGGATCTTGGAACACCATCTGAATGCGTTGGCGCAACGGGCGCAGTTTTCGTTTCGGCAGCGACGTTACGTCAACGTCACCGATCACAATGCGTCCGGCGCTCGGTTCTAGCAGTCGCATCACGGCACGGGCCAATGAGGATTTGCCACAGCCAGACTCACCGACAATACCGACCGTTTCGCCCGCGGCGACCTCAAGGTTGATGCCGTTGACGGCATACGCCTTGCCTTGCGGGGTTGGATAGGTCACATGTAAATCTTGCACCTGTAACATTACGCAGCCTCCTCGGTGCTGTGGGCATCATTGACGCTGTGGAGGCGCGGCCTTGTGCCATGACGCGCACGCGGCTGGGGGCGAGCCAGCAGCAACTGGCGGCTATAGGGATGGCGTGGACCATCAAAAAAGGAAAACACATCCTGTTCTTCAACGATGACGCCGTGGCGCATAACGGCAACGCGATCGGCGGTTTCGGCGATCACCCCCAGATCGTGGGTAATCAGCAGCAGGGACATAGCTAACTCGTCTTTGAGGCTGACCAGCAGTTGCAGTATCTGGGCCTGAATGGTGACATCCAGTGCAGTGGTCGGCTCATCGGCAATCAATACTGCCGGGCGCGCAGCCAGTGCCAATGCGATAACCACTCGCTGGCGCATGCCGCCAGAGAGCTTGTGTGGGTATTCGTTAAAACGGCGTTCGGGTTCTGGAATACGCACTTGCAGAAGCAGATCGAGTGCGCGCGTTTTGGCCTCGCGTTGGGAAAGTGAGCTGGCAGCAAGGATAGCCTCAACCAACTGACTGCCAATGGTCAGCACGGGATTCAACGCGCTCATCGGGTCTTGAAATACCATTGCCAATGTCGGGCCGCCGCCCTGACGGCGCTGGCGCGGCGTGGTATGTAAAATATCGGTGTCACCCAGCAGAACGTGCCCTGTGCTATGTGCCTCGGGTAATAACCCCATCAGCGTCAACCCAGTCACGCTTTTACCACACCCGGACTCTCCCACCAGTGCCAATGTTTGACCGGCGAAAAGATCGAAACTGATGCCGTGCACCACGCGTTGCGGTGCCGCATGGTGGGCTAGAAACGCAACGGAGAGATCCTGAACCTGAAGTAGCGGTGCGGTCATTTTGTTGTCCCCTTATGCGAATTCCTTTTATGCGGATTGAGCAGATCCGTAAGGCCGTTGCTTAACAACGTAAAGCTCATAACGGTGATAAAAATTGCCAGTCCCGGCAGTGCGATGAGATACCAGGCGGTTCTCAGTAACGGTCTGGCATTGCGAATCATCGCGCCCCACGACACCGTATTGGGATCGCCCAGACCGAGAAACGCGAGGGCAGCTTCGACCAGAATGGCATGGGCGATCACCACGGATATCATCACAATGACCGGCGCGGCACTGTTCGGAAGGATGTGCTGGCGTACGATGCTGAGATGGCCGATGCCCATGGTTTCGGCGGCCAACACATAGTCGGCATGACGTATTTTGAACACTTCGGCACGGGTCAAGCGCGCAATTTCGGTCCATGACGTGAGGCCAATTGCCAGCGCAACGCTACCGAGAGAGGGGGAGAGCAGCGCGACCAGCACCATCGAAAACAGAAAGGTCGGGATAGTTTGGAAATATTCACACAGACGAATCAGCACATCGTCATACCACCCGCCGAGATAGCCCGCAGCTGCACCAACGCTGACGCCAATCACTGTGGCAATGAGTGCCGCGCCCAGGCCAATGGCTAATGATACCCGTGCACCGTGCACCAATTGTGCGGCAACGTCGCGCCCGAGTTGATCGGTGCCTAACGGAAATTGTGCATTTTGCAGTGGCCACAGCGTGCGTGGCCCGACCATTGCCTGAGGATCGCCGGGGAACAGCAGCCCAGCACAGGCGGCGATAACTAACAGCCCCGCTAAGAGGTAGAGCCCGATGCGCAGATACGCATTGAGATGAACGTCAGGGCGGATTTTCATGACGCTAATCCAATGCGTGGATCAAGCACGCCGTACAGAATATCAATCAGTAGGCTGCTCAAGACCACCAACAACGAGTTGCAGAGAAACAGGCTGAGTAACAGATTGATATCGCGATCGGAGACGGCTTCGAAAGCCAGTCTCCCCATGCCGGGCCAGGAGAAGACGGTTTCGACGACTACGGCACCGCCAAGCAGAGAACCAAGCTGTAAACCGGTAAGCGTGACCACGGGCAAAAGTGAATTACGCAAAATGTGGCGCAGGGTTACCGCCGTTTCGCTGATGCCTTTCGCTCGCGCAGTACGCACAAAATCGAGCGGATAGACTTCCAGCATGGAGGCGCGTGTTACTCGTGCATAAAGCGCTAAATGTGATAAACCCAGCGTGATAGCGGGCATAATCAGATGCCAGGCGACATCGCCTGCAACGCCAAGGGGGCCGGGCGTTGCACCTACTGTGACCATGCCGCCGATGGGTAACCAACGAAAATGCACTGCGAACAGCACAATGCCCATCAAGCCGAACCAGAACACGGGTATAGCAAAAACCACGGCGGAAAACAGCGTAACGCCCTGATCGAAAAAACCATGGCGATAGCGTGCGGCAAAACACCCCAGGATGACGCCAAATATCACAGAAAACAGCAGGCTACTGCCTAATAGCAGCAGTGTGGCGGGCAGTCGCTCCAGAATCAATGTTTGTACGGGCAGGTTATAACGAAATGAAAATCCCAAATCGAAATGGGCTATCTGAGAAAAATAGGTAGTCAGCTGTTCAAAACCAGATTGATCGAGACCAAATTGCGCGCGTAACATCTCCATATATTCTGGCGTTGCTGCACCGGATTCTCCGGCAATAACATCCGCCAAATCTCCCGGTACCGATTTGAGTAAAATAAAATTACCTAATATCACTAATCCGGCGACAATACTGACCTGTGCAAGCCGGCGAAATAGATAATGCTTCATTCCCGTCAGTGTGTCCTGATTAATCACTAATCCAAATAATCATACGGAGAATGCCCTTGGTGTCTATTTCATTTTTTAGCTATAAATAGTCTAATATTGGCAATGTAAATAGCGCTGGATTGTCGTCTTTAATTATGTTTTTCTTATTTTAATGTCAGCATTAAAACAACCCATTCATTATTTTTTATTAAGTATTAATAACGTAATGACAGTTAATGCAGACCGTATTCATTAAACATCCGTATCGCTAAACCAATAAGGGAAACACCGGCTATGTCCATCAAGAATGTGAAAACAAAGAATATCTCTTGGTTAAAACTGAAAAATACGACAACGACGCAAGAGACAGAAAAGTTATTCGAGGACTCCATCGAGACACGCGGTTTTATCCGCAACATGCAGGCAGTATTGGGACAATTTCCTGCCGTGCTGCTGGCACAGGATGCACTCAGCCGTGCGCTGACCGTGGAATACGAGGGTGGATTGAACGGTAAAGAGCGTGAATTGATTGCATTGGTGGTGAGCGTACAAAACCGTTGCCGTCCTTGCGTTTGGGGGCACGCGGCGAAACTACGGCAGATCACCGGTGATGCGCTCTGGGTGGGCGGTATCGAAGTGAACTACCGTGACGCGGAATTAAGCCCACGCGAGCGGGCGATTGCCGACTATGTGCAAAAGTTGACGCAAGCACCGGAAACCGTGGAAGAACGCGATTTGGCACCGCTGCGTGCAAGCGGTGTCACGGAGCAGGAGATTATCGAGGTGGTTGCTATTGCCGCCTATTTTAACTTCAGTAACCGCATCAACAGCGGGCTCGGCATTCAACCTAACCCGGAACCTTTCCTTTCATTCCGATAAGCTTTGCCCCGCATACCAGACGGGGCATGGTGACGATAACCGGAAGAGAATCATCATGTCTGAACGTATTTTAATTATCGGCGCGGGAGCGATTGGCGGCTATCTCGGCGCTTATCTGGCCCGTGCCGGGCGTCAGGTGACGCTTGTCGATCCTTGGGCTGAAAATGTTGAGGCGATCCAGCGTGACGGATTGTCGTTGGAAGGGCTGACGCCGGAAGAGCGTTTCACCGTGCCGTTAAACATTCTTCACCTTGGCGACGCGCAGCGCTTGCACCTGGAACCCCCATTTGATATTGGGCTGGTGGCGCTCAAATCTTACGACACGCTGTGGGCCACCCAGTTTATCCGCCCTTTTATCCGGCCTGAGGGCGTGATTGCTTCCACACAGAATTGTATCAACGATGCGCGCGTGGCGTCGGTTGCCGGCAAGGAGAATACGCTGGGCATTGTCATTACCATCGCGGCCGAGCTGTATGCACCGGGCAAGGTGCGTCGCGGTAACCAGCGTGGTGCGCCGGGAACGCTGCGCGTGGGCGAGTTTGGCGGTGGCGTTACGCCGCGTTTGCAGCGTGTGGGGGAACTGTTACAGCCTGTCGATTCAGTGCTGGTAACGCCTGACTTGTATGCTCACCGTTGGACCAAACTCAGCATCAATGCGATGCGTAATTCGATTGCCGCCGCCAGCGGCCTGACCGGTAACGATCTGATTCGTCATGAACGGGTTCGACGCTTTGCCATCCGGCTAGGAGGAGAAGCGGCACAGGTGGGGTTGGCGCAGGGGCTGGCTCTGGATGCTATTAATCGCAGTACGCCAGAGGTATTGGTTAAGGCGGCACAAGGCGATGCGCACGCGTTGGCGGAGGCCGAGGCCAACTTTTTATCGTATGTGGAACTCGGGACACAAAGTGAACACCAGCGTCCCTCGATGGGGCAGGATATCCGCCGCCAACGGCGCACCGAAATCGATTATATGAACGGCCTTATCGTTGAGGTCGGCCAGCAGGTCGGGGTGCCTACTCCGGCGAATGCCGCGATTGTTGATGCTATTCACCAGATTGAACGCGGGCAGCTTTCACCCTCGCCAGAATTGATCGTCCAGTTGGATGAATCATTGCAGCGCTGATGAGTTCGGAGCATGAGTTTCACACTCACGCTCCGTATCCAACCCTTCTTTTTCCAAGCTATTCAACGAAGATTTTGTCCCTGCCCAAACGCACCATGGGTGCCAGTGTCATTAACAGCAGTAATCCCGATGCAATCAATAGCCCTAAACTGATGGGCTCATGAACGAAAATACCGAAATCTCCGCGCGAGATGATCAATGCCCGGCGTAAATTCTCCTCCATCATCGGCCCGAGAATAAAGCCCAACAGCAGCGGCGCAAGCTCAAAGCGTAGCATCGCTAGGGTATACCCTAATAAAGCAAACAGGGCGGCTAAAAACAGATCGAATGCATTATTGGAGACGCTGTAAATACCGACGCAACTAAACAGCACAATGGCCGGATAAAATAAACGATAAGGTATTTTTAACAAACGGACCCACACGCCGACCATCGGTAAATTAAGCACCAGCAGCATCGCGTTACCCACCCACATGCTTGCTACCATTCCCCAGAACAGGTCCGGTTCGCTCTGCATAATACGTGGGCCGGGATTAATACCGTGGATCATCATGGCTCCCACCATTAAAGCCATAATGGCATTTGACGGTAATCCCAGCGTGAGCAGTGGAATAAACGAAGTTTGCGCAGCCGCGTTATTGGCGGATTCCGGCGCAGCAACCCCTTCAATAGCCCCCTTGCCGAATCGGGAAGGGTCTTTTGCCAGCTTCTTTTCCACCGTGTAGGCGGCGAAAGAAGCGAGTGCGGCCCCACCCCCCGGCAACAGACCGAGCACTGACCCCAGTAATGAACCGCGTAAAACGGCGGGCGAAGCCTGACGGATATCCTGTGCGCTTGGCATCAGCTTACCGTGTTCAATCACTGTACCGCCGCTTTTTTCCTGCTGTACCAACACGCGGATAATTTCACCAATACCAAACACACCCATTGCCAGCGGTACAAAATCGATGCCATCAGCGAGTTCAGGAATGCCAAAGGTGAAACGTAATTCGCCGGAGTTAATGTCTGTACCCACCAATCCCAGCAGTAATCCAACCACGACCATGGTGATCGCTTTTAGCAGCGAACCTTGTGCCAATACGACTGCGCCAATGAGTCCTAGCACCAGCAGAGAGAAGTAATCTGCCGGTCCGAAGCGAATGGCCATACTGGCGAGCGACGGGGAGAAAAAACCGATGACAAACGTCGCCAGCGTTCCGGCAAAAAACGACCCCAGCGCGGCAATCGCCAATGCGGGACCGGCACGGCCCTGTTTCGCCATGGCGTGCCCGTCCAGACAGGTGATCACTGAGGAGGTTTCACCCGGCATATTCAGCAGAATCGATGTGGTAGAACCGCCATATTGCGCACCGTAATAAATCCCTGCCAACATGATCAGTGCGCTGGTCGGTTCTAGCGTGAAGGTAAACGGCAACAACAGCGCGATGGTGACCAGCGGCCCGACGCCGGGCAATACGCCGACCAGCGTGCCAAACAGCGCGCCGCAAAAGCAATAGAACAGGTTGTTCGGTAACAGTGCTATCGACAGGCCGTGGAACAACCCCTGCCATACATCTGGGATCATAGCGGCCATACCTTAAGCGGTAGGCCCAACACCTGAACAAACAGCAGCGGAACAGAAAATGCCAGCACCGTCGCCAGCGCCAGCGTTTCTTTGAGTTTTGCTTCACGACTGCCAATGGCGGCGGTAATCACGGTTAGCAGGCTGGCAACAATAATGCCCCACTGATCAACCAATAGGGCAAATAAAATCACCGCGCCCAGCATTAATAGCGGAGCGCGCAGGGTGAAGCCCACTTCGTCGGGGGCGCGACGGCGTGGCGATGACAGCCAGGCACGCACGGCAA
The DNA here is from genome assembly GCA_015548865.1 of Serratia marcescens. Taxonomy (GTDB): domain Bacteria; phylum Pseudomonadota; class Gammaproteobacteria; order Enterobacterales; family Enterobacteriaceae; genus Symbiopectobacterium; species Symbiopectobacterium marcescens_A. The sequence goes on from JADMXW010000011.1 coordinate 24,171, forward strand.
TCAATCCCCCCAGAAACACCAGCAATGCCCCCAGAATGGTTGGCATGTAACCGGCACCCATTCTGGCGGCGGTACCGAGCGTATGTTCGGTATTGGCGATCGTAATGGCACCTGCGCCAAGCAGAGCAATCGCGATGCCGGACAGGAATTCACCCTGTAAATGTTTGTGCGTTACAGACATGGGTCTACCTCAATTGATCGTGGTTTAAGCGTGATGTTTTGACGATACGCGGGGTATCACCACTTGCCGGGGGACAGAATACCCGCCGCGTCGCGCGCCGATGCCCCCTGTTCCAGTGCTTTCAACAGATGGCTCTCTTTCTCTGCCGCTTGCAGAGCGCGATCCAGCACGGTTTGCGCAACCTCACTGGGGACGACAATCACGCCATCGTTATCCGCCAGAATCAGGTCGCCAGGCCTGACCTGAACGCCGCCGATATTGACCACGTCGTTAAACGCTACCAGTTCCAGACGGCGCTTACCGGTGCGCGGCGTGATGCTGCGTGACCAGACCTTCAGCCCCGATTCAACGATACTGCCGCTGTCGCGCACGGCACCGTCAACCACCACGCCTGCGAGCCCTTTGGCCTTCGCCGCCGTCGCAAGAATGCCGCCAAAACTCGAGGCATCGGTGCTGCCTGCTGCATCAACCACGAACACATCGCCGGGTTGCGTTAGCGTAATTTGGTCGATACCGCCGCCTTGCGGCGCGTTGCCTGCGGACAACGTGAAACCGGGTAACTGTCTGGCGCGGCTTTGGCGCGCTGTCACCGCCGGTCCGACGATACGCTGCCCCGGCGCAAGTGGCCGTAGCGTCTGTGCCGGAATCGCCGTGTCGTAGCCCAACTCATCAAGGATATCCGCTACCACCGAAGTCAGGTCGGGCAATGATAAAAACCCCTGAATGATCTCAGCAGAGGGACGGGGAATCTCCACTTGCCTGATTAACTGCGGGTTTAGCGTGCCCAGCAGACGATCGGCATAAGGCAGTAACTGTTGTGCTATCGGTTTCGTCTCGCTCATGGCGCTCTCCTGGCCTATTGCTGCTGGATATTGGCGTTGGTCACCACAGTGCGCCATTGTTCGTAACCGCGTTTTATTTCGGCATCGAATTCCGCTGGCGTGCTGTTGACCAACGTCATTCCTGCCTTATCGGTAATCGCGATGTAGCTCGGATCATTCTTGTACCCGACCACAGCATCGTGCAGTCGCGTCACTACGCTATCTGGCGTCGATGCTGGGCCAAGCAGTCCCAGCCAGGAACGGGCAACAAAGTTAGGAACACCTGCTTCTGAAAGGGTAGGAATATCGGGGGCAAACGGGCTGCGCTGTTCGGTTGAAACACCCAGCGGGCGAATAGTTCCGGCCTCAAAGTAGGGTACAGCCGTGCTCAATACCAAGAAACCCAATTGAATTCGCTTGCCCAGCAGTTCGGAAATGATTTCGCCCTGACCTTTGAGTGGTACATGCACCACATCAATACCTGTTAACTGTTGTAAATAGGCGGTACTAAGATGCTGTCCAGAGCCGATGCCCGCAGTGCCGTAATTGTACTTTCCCGGATTGGCTTTGATGTGCGCCAGCACTTCCGTCAGGTTTTTCCCTGGCAGGTCAGGAGAGACGGCGAAGACGCTGGCCTGATCGCTCACCAGCGTGATGGATTTGAAATCTTTAAAGATGTCATAGCGCAGGTGGGTGTTGAGTGCGGGTACGGTCACATGATTGGATGAGGCGAACAAAAAGGTGTGGCCGTCGGTCGCTCTAGCCACGTATTCGGTGCCGACAGCCGCTCCTGCACCCGGTCGGTTTTCCACCACAAACGTCTGACCGAATGATTTACTCAGGCGCTCCGCCAGGGCGCGTGCTAACAGGTCGGTGCCTCCGCCGGGTGGAAAGGGCACCACCAGCTTGACGGTTTTGGTTGGCCAGTCACCGTTTGCCGCTATGGCCGACGACCCTAATGCGATCCCTGCTGCCACTAAGGATGCGGAAGCTAAACGCAACCAGCGACGGCGTGATATCCCCGATGTGTTCATAAAGCGATACTCCTCAGTTATTTTATTGTTGGTATGGTGCTTAATTCAGTCATTGAACGGCTATTCCCACGCTTTCAGTGCCTGCCAATCTTCTTGGGTTGCAGTGGAAGAGAAACGGTGTAGCAAGCGTGTTTTTTCTTCCTGTAGCTGCCGTAAACGTGCAATCGTCTCATCAAGCTGGGTATAGGGAATGGCGATAACACCGTCGTCATCCCCCACAATCACATCGCCAGGAGAAATTGCCACGCCAGCCACTGTCAGCGGGGCGGCGAGTGGGCCTAACTGCGCCTTTTCGCCTCGGCTTTTCAGGCTAATGCCACGGGCAAAGACGGGGAGATCCCAGGTGCGCAATATCGCGGCATCGCGAATGGCACCATCAATCAGGATACCGCCCAGCCCACGCGTAGCCGCCAGCGTCGCCATCATGTCGCCGAAAGAAGCACCCTGTGTAAAACCGTCTACGGTATACACCAGGATGTCTCCCGGCTGTGCCAGCGTGATGGCTGCGTGCCCCGTCAGGTTGTCACCGGGAAATCCTGCTGCGGTGAACGCGGCACCCAGCAGTCGGAAACCAGGGCGCAATGGCTTAATGGATGAATGCAGTGCGCCACGTTGCCCTACTGCCCGATAAAGCAGTGCGGTGCTGGCCGTTTGTAACGTTGCCAATTGCTCCGCACGGGGCCGTGGAAAATCTGTATTTATTACGGTGGCCAAAGGGATATCTCCAAATAATCATCATTTCAGGCTGTCATGATTTTTTTATATATTAATCAGTCAGGGAACAATAAACTCATCCCCATTAAACAGATATGAGGGCGACAACGAATGGCATGGAAATAAGACAATGTCACCGAGAATAAGGCGATTAAATTTTTTGTCTAGTGATTATCCGGTAGAACATTATTCAAATAAGGACTAATTATTTTTCAAATATGGAATAAGGAGGGGATAGATTAATAATATTGAACAGTTATACGTTTATTCCTAATTTCCATGCTGATTATTCATTAAGTGGAAATGGTTAGAATAATATTGGCTATGTTTACCTATCAATTTTGCGTTATATCTTGTCGCTCTGAGATTTTTACCATGACGCCGATGCTGATCTGTTGATGAAGGAAGATCCCGGAAAATAAATGCATTCGAACACCGGTGTGAAGGTAAAACAAGTTGGTATTTGTTTTTAACGAGAAAACATTTCCATATTACCAATAAGGGCCGCAATGAAAATCACAAAGATAGAAACCTTTTTTTATCATCCAGGGGTCGGGAAAAACCTGCTTTTTGTCAAAGTGGATACAGATGAAGGCATTCATGGCTGGGGCGAAGCCTATGTGACAAATACCAAGGAGAAGGTCGTCAGTGAATACCTCAATGCCATTTCTCCACTTATTATCGGACGTGAAGCCTACCATATCCGTCATCTTGGTCAGACATTGCTTGATGATTTTGCTATCCGCCGTAATTCGGTTGACTTGCTGTGCGCCTGGAGTGCCATTGAGCTGGCGCTATGGGATATCGTCGGTAAGAAAGCGGGGCTGCCGCTGCACCGTATTCTGGGTGGCGCGGTGCGCGAAAAAATTCGCCTTTACGCCAACGGCTGGTGGTTCGGTGCCAAGAGCATTGACGATACGGTTAAACGCGCATTGAACGTGGTTGCTCAAGGGTATGATGCCATCAAATGGGATCCCTTCCCCGGTCCGTGGCGCACCTTTATCTCACGCGCCGATGAAACCGCCGCGGTGGAGAATGTGAAGGCGGTGCGCGAGGCGGTGGGCCCAAATGTGGAACTGCTGATCGACGGTCACCGTCGCCTGGCACCGAATCATGCAATCCGCGTGATTGAACGTCTGGAAGAATATGATATCGGCTGGTACGAAGAGCCCTGCCCGCCAGAAAACATCGATCTGACCGTCGAGGTCAAACGCAGCACTCACACGCCGATCGTGCTGGGTGAAGCGCTCTATACCAAAGAAGGGTTTGTGCCGGTGTTTGAGAAACGCGCGGCGGACATTATCAACCCGGATATTTGTGCTGTCGGCGGCTTGTTATCGATGCTGGAAATTGCTGCGCTGGCCGCGCCGCACGGCGTGGCTGTTACACCGCATAATTACAATAGCCCAATTGTCGGGCTGGCAGCGACGGTTCACCTTTCTGCCGTTATCCCCAACTTCAATATTGCAGAAGTGTTCGTCAACCTGATTGAACCGACTCAGGGAATTGCCACCCAAAGCATAACGATTGCCAACGGCTGGGCCGACGTGCCCGAAGCGCCGGGACTGGGAATCGATCTCGATATCAACGAACTTAAGAAGCGCCCCTACAGCCCATTGCCCGGTAAAGGACTGCGTGATTACCGCGAAGAATTTCCGCGAAAAGTCGCTACCGTCGCACCCAATGTATTTAACCCAGCTTAATTCACGGAAAACACAACCATGTCAAAACTTACTCAAGATTTCATTCGCCCAGACCAGGAACTGATTGACGCTTTTAAAGAAATTACCGCTGCCACTGCACATGAGGCCTTTGGTCGACGCGGTGCGGTAGACTCCGCCATTAAGCCGATTTATCCCGGCTTACGTGTATTAGGTTCAGCATTTACGGTGAAGACCCCTGCTGGGGATAATTTCACTATCCACGCGGCGCTTCAGTTGGCAAAACCCGGTGATGTTCTGGTGATTGATGCGGGAGATTACACGGAACAAGGTTCGTTTGGCGATGTAATGGCAACAGCGGCTCTTAGCCGTGGTATTGCCGGATTGGTCACTAACGGCGGGGTTCGAGATGCGGAACGTATCCACAAATTGGGCTTCCCGATTTTCTCCCGTTCCATTTCCATTAAGGGGACGGTTAAGGAAACCTTTGGTGAAATCAATCAACCCATTTCTTTTGGCGGCGTGACGATTAACCCTGGGGATCTGATCATCGGCGACGACGACGGTATTGTTGCCATCCCGCGTGAGAAGATTGAAGAAGTGCTTGCTGCTTCGCGTAGTCGTGATGAAAAAGAAGTGAAACTGCGTGCTCAAATTCAACAGGGAAAAACCATCTGGGAACTCCATAACTTCAATGCGTTATTAAAGCGAAACGGCATTGACGTTGAGATTTGATCAACGATTTAAAGATATTGAAATGTGAACAGGAAGCGGGGCTGCGGACTGGGAAAACTATCATGTTTTTTGGTGTCGAATCGCTTCTCAGTTCCCGTTTGATTAACAAATTGTTGATATGCAGTTTTAAGGTCGCTCATGCGGCCTTTTCTTGTTTTGTGCTTTGAGTGTTGTTCAGCAAGCCGTGTATAAACATTATGAAAAAACGCCCGTCATTTCTGACAAGCGTTTTTCCAAAAAATGCACGGTGATGAACCAGTATCAGTTCATGCCGTATTTTTTCAGTTTCTTGCGCAGTGTACCGCGGTTGATACCCATCATCAGTGCAGCTCGGGTCTGGTTACCACGGGTGTACTGCATCACCATGTCCAACAGTGGCTGTTCAACTTCAGCCAATACCAGCTCATACAGGTCATTCACATCCTGACCGTTAAGTTGAGCGAAATAGTTCTTCAGTGCCTGTTTAACCGAGTCGCGCAGGGGTTTTTGGGTTACCTGAGCCTGAGAGTTTACGGTAGAAACGGTCAGTACGTCAGAATTCACGCGTTGTTCGAACATAGTTCTGTCAGCTCTTTTTCTGTTTACGCAAGATTTTCAAAATATGCCTCCAACGCCTCCAGCTGTTCGCTGGCATCCTCAATGGCGTTGAATGTGCGCCTAAACTGGTCATTGGGGGCATGCTCCTGGAGATACCAGGATACGTGCTTACGAGCAATACGGAATCCCTTGCCCTGACCATAAAAGTCGTGCAATTCCCGTATGTGCTTGAGAAGCAAACGCTTTACCTCTGCCAATGGCATCGGTGCCAGCTGCTCCCCCGTGTCCAGATAATGCTGGATTTCCCGAAAGATCCAGGGTCTTCCCTGAGCAGCTCGTCCTATCATCAAGGCATCAGCCCCGGTGTAGTCAAGAACTGCTCTGGCTTTATGCGGGGTTGTAATGTCGCCATTCGCGATAACGGGAATGGAAACGGCCTGCTTAACCGCCCGAATGCTGTCGTATTCTGCCTCACCGTTGAACAGGCACGCACGCGTGCGGCCATGTACGGTAAGCGCCTGGATACCACAGTCTTCGGCCAGTCTGGCAATGTCCACACAGTTACGGTGCTCCGGTGCCCAGCCAGTACGAATTTTCAGCGTGACCGGTACGTCCACCGCCTTTACCACGGCGGAAAGGATTTGTTTTACCAAATCCGGATACTGCAGTAGCGCAGAACCCGCCATCTTGCGGTTTACCTTCTTTGCAGGACACCCCATGTTGATATCAATGATCTGCGCGCCAAAATCGGTGTTGATTCTAGCTGCCGCCGCCATTTCATCAGGGTCGCCTCCGGCAATCTGCACGGCGCGGATCCCAGGTTCATCACTGTGTACCATACGCAGACGCGACTTATCCGAACGCCACACCTCCGGATTGGAGGAGAGCATCTCGGAGACTGTCATCCCAGCTCCCATGTCATGACAAAGCGTCCTGAATGGGCGATCGCTGACGCCAGCCATGGGGGCGGCGATCAATCGATTAGCTAGCTGAAATTGTCCAATGTGCATAGACAAAGAGTGACCATACTGTGTCTGCAAGGGCGCGTATATTACGCATTTTTTACGCCAGATGAAAGGCCAAACTTTGAGCAATTGAGCGGAACAGATCAAGGAAATGTATCTTTGCGCTATAAAATTTCTCAATTGTCTTTTTATTACAGCAGGTTATAAGACAAATCACTTATTGGTCCAACCATGCTGATATAAAACATTTCTGTGTGACCGTTCATGAATACACAGACACTCCGTATTTAATGGCGTTTTCATACGCAATAACAGGCGGTTTATCACACAGTGGCTTTGCATCAATTGCTTTGGCGAGTGCCGTCAATCCATTCAGCATGGCTGATGGCACTCGTCATGACGGTCAGCGTTTGATGCCGGTAATACGGCACCACTCTTCTTTCTCAACGGTCGGGTCGAGTTCGAACAGGTCGGCGTAAGCGACCGCCACATTCTCCGCCTGAGAGGCCAGAATGCCCGATAAGCCTAAATGTCCTCCCGCCTTAGGCAGTGTGCTAATCAACGGCGCTAGCTCGCGTAATGGGCCTGCAAGGATATTGGCGACCACGACATCAGCAGATAAGTCATTGGGTTGGTCTTTAGGCAGATAGAGCGCAAGACGCTCTGATACGCCATTACGTTGCGCATTGTCTCGGCTGGCCTGAATGGCCTGAGGATCGATATCGATCCCAATCGCGTGTGCTGCCCCCAATTTCAGTGCCGCAATGGCCAAAATACCGGAACCACAGCCAAAATCGATAACCGTTTTGCCGGCCAAATCCAGACCATCGAGCCATTGCAGGCACAAAGACGTGGTGGGATGCGTGCCAGTACCAAATGCCAGACCAGGATCTAGCATCACATTGACGGCATTTGGGTCTGGGATTTCTCGCCAGCTTGGGCAGATCCACAAACGTTTGCCAAACTGCATCGGGTGGAAGTTGTCCATCCATTCCCGTTCCCAGTCTTTGTCTTCCAACTGCTCGATTTTATGGCGAAAACCGACACCCAGCAGCGGTTCTTGTTCCAGTTGAGCAATGACGTCCGACATCTCGGTTTCGGCGTCGTACAGCCCAATCACGTCGGTATCGCCCCATAAACGGGTTTCACCCGGCAGTGGTTCAAATACCGGTGTGTCATGGGTGTCCTGAAAAGTGACGGACACCGCCCCGCTCTCGATAAGCGCATCGCCCAATTGTTCAGCCTGCGCGCCCGTCGTATTGATTTTAAGTTGAATCCACGGCATAGCAGCCTCTGTTCCCGTTAATGTGAAGGTGTTACGGCAGCGTCTGGCACAGGGTTGCTGCCAAAACGGTTACCAATAAGAAATGCCAGCAGGCTGAATGAAAGTGCAGGGACGATCGGGTGGAAGCCCATCAGATTCAGCTTAAAGGTGGCAAGTAGGGTATAGCATAAGGCACCGACCATCATGGCGCTGAGCGCACCGGTCGCGTTAGCGCGTTCCCAATAAAGCCCCAGCACCAGCGGCCACAGGAACACCGCTTCCAGGCCGCCAAACGCCAGCAGATTGAGCCAGATAATCATTTCAGGCGGTCGCCAGGAGGCCAGCAGCGTCAGCACGCCCAGAAGCAGCGTAGTGGCGCTGGAGAGCCATTTGATATGTCGTTCATTCTGCGCTTGATGCGGTTTAACGCTCAGGTAGAGGTCTTTGATGATGGTTGCGGATGCCTGCAGCAGATGCGCATTGATGTTGGCCATAATGGCGGACATGGGCGCAGCAAGGAAGATACCCGCTGCCAGTGGCGGCAGCACCTTCACCATCAGTTCAGGCAGCACCTGATCGGGAATGGTCAGGTTGGGCATGATAGCACGCCCCAGTGCGCCTGCCAGATGCATACCCAGCATCAGGACGGTAATCACGATGGTGCCGATAATAATACCGCGATGCAACGCCTTGCTGTCTTTGTATGAGATGCAACGAACGGCGGTGTTAGGCAATCCTATAACGCCAAAGCATACCAGCACCCAGAATGAAGCCATAAACGGGAAGGTGAGCGTCTGCCCACTGCCGTGTGGGTCTACCAGGGCGGGATCGATCTGACGCAGCGTCTCTACTGCGCTACCCAACCCGCCAGCGGCAGAGATGATGGCCACCAGCAGCAATACGGTGCCAATCAGCATTACAACGCCCTGCATTGCGTCATTAAGCACGCTGGCGCGAAAACCGCCGAAAGTGGTGTAAAGCGCTATAGTGACGCCGAAAATCAGCAACCCGACATCGTAGGGTACGTTAGCAGCCGTTTCTAGCAGGCGAGCACCGCCGATAAACTGTACCGCCATCGCCCCAATAAAAGCCACCAGAAGGCTCAGGCTGGCAAACCATACCAGCAGGCGACTGCCATAACGCGCATACAGCATATCGTTTAGGGTAATCGCATTGTAGCGTCGTGCCAGAATAGCGAATTTTTTTCCCAGAATGCCAAGAGAAAGCAGCATTGTCGGTACTTGGATCACCGCCAATAGCACCCAGCCGAGGCCGTATTTATAAGCAGCACCCGGTCCGCCGATAAACGAACTGGCGCTGACATAGGTGCCAATCAGCGTCATGGCGAGCACGAACCCCCCCATTGAGCGACTGCCCAGGAAGTATTCGTTAAGGAAATTGCCTTCGCGACGGCGCAGATAAGCGTAAATCGACAGCCCGAACACCAGCATCAGGTAGACGACCAGCGGCAGAATGACATCATTGTGCATCGTTGTCTCCCAGCGGAATATCGCGAAAAATTAAACGCGTCATCAGCCAGCACAGCACGATAAACACCAGCGGCAGCAGCAGGCAGGAGAATTCAAACCAGCGTGGCAAACCGGTCGGTCCGGCAGTATTGTCAGGCACGTAGGCCGTGACTATCCAGCCTACGAGATAAAATAGCGTCAGGAACAGTGCCCAGCGCGCCTCTTTGTGCGCTTGGGGGAAGCGTTTGTCCATGGTTTTTCCCTGTATAGCGGTACCAACAAGCAAAAAGGCCAGCATGGCTGGCCTTCAGACGGCTGACAAAGTCCGTCATTAGGTGACGTGGGCAATGAGGTCGTAGCAGCATAAGCCGCCGGAGCGCTCCTCAGCGTGACTCACCAGGAAATACAGACGTACCGAAAAGGGTTTGTCAGCAACCCAAAGGCCCGCATAGCGGGCCTTTGTACTCTTGTGCGTCGCAGATTATTGCAGGCCGAGCTTCTTCTCCAGATAGTGGATGTTGGTTCCACCGTGCTGGAAGTTCTCGTCGTTCATAATCTTCAGCTGCAACTCAATGTTGGTTTTAATACCATCAATGATCAATTCCGCCAAGGCGTTTTTCATACGGGAAATCGCGATGTCGCGACTTTCACCGTAAGTGATCAACTTGCCGATCATGGAATCGTAATATGGCGGCACGGTATAGCCGGCATAAATGTGCGATTCCCAGCGAACGCCAAAACCCCCCGGTGCGTGGAAACGCGTGATCTTGCCTGGACTTGGCAGGAATGTATTGGGATCTTCGGCGTTAATGCGGCATTCCACCGCATGACCGCGCACATGGACTTCTTCCTGTTTGATGGACAGTGGCTGGCCCGCGGCGATGCGCAACTGCTCTTTGATCAAATCGACACCGGTAATCATCTCCGTTACCGGATGCTCAACCTGAATACGGGTGTTCATCTCGATAAAGTAGAACTCGCCGTTTTCAAACAGAAATTCGAATGTACCCGCTCCGCGATAGCCGATATCTACACAGGCTTTGGCGCAGCGATCGCCGATGTAGCGACGCAAATCTGCAGTGATACCGGGGGCTGGCGCTTCTTCCACCACTTTCTGGTGGCGACGCTGCATAGAACAATCGCGTTCCGCCAAATAAATAGCATTGCCCTGACCATCGGCCAATACCTGAATTTCCACATGGCGCGGATTTTCCAGATATTTTTCCATATACACCATGTCGTTATTGAACGCGGCTTTCGCTTCCGCACGGGTCATGATGATGGATTGTTCCAGATCGGCCTCACTGCGCACGACACGCATACCGCGGCCGCCACCGCCGCCAGAGGCCTTGATAATCACCGGATAGCCAATGCGTTTGCCAAAAGCGCGGTTCTTATCCATGTCGTCGCCCAATGGGCCGTCAGAACCTGGTACGCACGGCACGCCTGCTTTTTTCATGGCAGAAATGGCAGAAACTTTGTCACCCATCAGGCGAATGGTGTCTGCACGCGGGCCGATGAAGATAAAGCCGGAGCGTTCAACCTGTTCGGCGAAGTCCGCATTCTCGGACAAAAATCCGTAGCCTGGGTGAATTGCCACGGCACCGGTGATTTCCGCAGCGGAAATGATAGCCGGAATGTTCAGGTAGCTTTTGGTTGACGGAGCCGGGCCGATACACACGGTCTCATCTGCCAGCAGCACATGTTTCAGATCGCGGTCCGCGCTAGAGTGAACAGCAACAGTCTTGATGCCCAGTTCCTTACAGGCGCGTAAAATGCGCAGCGCAATCTCTCCGCGGTTCGCGATAACGATTTTATCTAGCATGGTAAGCCTCGTTATTCGATGACAACCGATTATTCAATGACAACCAGTGGCTCATCAAACTCTACCGGTTGGCCGTTTTCAACCAGGATGGCTTTCACCACACCCGCTTTATCGGCTTCGATTTGGTTTAGCATTTTCATGGCTTCAACGATGCACAAGGTGTCGCCGACGTTAACCTGTTGTCCAACTTCAACGAATGCTTTCGCATCCGGGCTCGGGGTACGGTAGAAGGTACCGACCATGGGGGAACGTACGATGTGTCCGCTAACGGCGGCAGGAGCAGCTACTGCCGCTTCTGGTGCAGGAGCCACAGCGCTTGCCAATGCAGGCGCGGGTTGTTGCATCATCGGCGCGTAGGCTTGTTGCATCATGGGGTAGGCCGGCACTGCTGGGGCACGACTGATACGTACTGATTCTTCACCTTCTGAAATTTCCAGTTCGGCGATGCCGGACTCTTCAACCAGTTCGATCAGTTTCTTGATTTTACGAATATCCATGGATGTGGTTCCGTACTCATTTGTTGAAATGGGTTTGTTTAGTTTGACGTGGACAGGCGTTTTACTGCCGTCTGTAACGCATAGCCATACCCATCTGCGCCCAGACCACAAATCACCCCCACTGCCACATCGGACAGGTAAGAGTGATGGCGGAACGGTTCGCGTGCGTGCACGTTGCTCAGATGGATTTCAATAAACGGAATTTCCACGGCCAGAAGTGCATCACGTAATGCAACGCTGGTGTGGGTAAATGCCGCCGGGTTAATTAAAATAAAATCCGTGTTACCGCGTGCCTGATGGAGGGTGTCGATCAGCACATGCTCAGCATTGGATTGGACATGGGAGAAGTTAACATTGAGCGACTGCGCCTGGCGTTCCAGATCGCTGACGATCTCTGCAAGCGTCGTGCTGCCGTACTTCTCTGGCTCACGGGTTCCCAGCATATTCAGGTTGGGACCGTTCAAAAGCAAAATGTGAAATCTCTCTGCCATTGTGCCGTTATCTCCCGCGATACACCCAGTTTGTAGAAAAACGTGTCGCACAACATAGCGCGAAGCACATCGTTTGTCACCTTTTGGCAACGTAAATTGTTCACCGGGCGATAAGGTCGGGCATTATAACCATATCGTGGCAATTCGCAGCTAAATACTGGTCTTATCTCCGCAAATAGCTTTGGCGCGGCTGCTACGAGGGGGTATTGCATGAATATCGCTATTTCGGCACTAATGCCACCATTGGCGGAACTTTTTGTAACGTAGAGCTAACAAGAGCAGTGCACACAGTCCATAAAGAACAGGCTGGGGCGATAAGATTTTTACTGACCATAAATAATGGATGGGCGCGAGAACCGCGATCGCATAGATAAGGTTGTGTAAGCGTTGCCAGTTTTTGCCAAGAACGCGCTGTGTCGCCTGAAACGACGTTACCGCAAGAGCCAACAACATTAGCCAACTGAGCGCACCCAATGTCAGGTAAGGGCGATTAATCAACTCTTGGCCCAACAACGTAAAGTTGGCGATCCCCAGTTCCAACAGAGCATAGCTGGTCAGATGCAGCGTTGCCCAAGCGAAACACCACAGACCGAGCAAGCGGCGACAGCGGATCAGCAGTGGTTGTTTGCCATAGCGCGCCAATGGCGTGACCAACAGTGTCGCCAGCAGCAGTTTTAGCGCCATTCTTCCAGTAAAATGCTGGATATCTTTGGCCGGATCGGCACTAAACGCGCCTTGTTGAATAGCATAAAACAGCCACAGTAGTGGTAATACTGCTGTAGCGTGCAAGGCGATTTTCAGCCATAACACATGTCGAAGTGTCAGACGCATTTAGAAGTTATCCCGTAGGTTCAGACCACGATAGAGGTGTGCAACCTGATCGGCATAGCCGTTAAACAGCAGTGTTGGTTGGCGTTGAACGTTCAGGAGTCCGCCTGCACCAATCACGCGTTCACTGGCTTGCGACCAACGAGGGTGATCAACATGCGGGTTCACATTGGCGTAAAAGCCATATTCATCCGGTGCCGCCAGATTCCAGGTTGATGGCGGACGTTCGCGCGTAAAGCGGATTTTCACGATGGATTTGATGTTCTTGAAACCGTATTTCCACGGCGTAACCAAGCGGATGGGGGCACCGTTTTGCGGCGGCAATGTTTTGCCATACACGCCGAGAGCCAACAGGGTCAAGGGGTGCAGCGCCTCTTCCATTGTGAGCCCTTCTACATACGGATACTCAAGCCCACCACCGAGAAAGCGGTCTTTCTGTCCGGGCATTTGCTCGGGGTCATACAAGGTTTGAAAAGCAACATAGCGTGCGGCGCTGGTAGGTTCTACAAACTGGATCAGTTTCGCTAAAGGGAATCCAACCCAAGGAATCACCATCGACCAGGCCTCGACGCAGCGAAAGCGGTAGATACGCTCCTCGAACGGAAAGCGCTTGGTGATGTCGTCCATATCCAACGTGACAGGTTTAGCGATTTCCCCTTCTATTTGTATCTTCCAGTCTGCGGTGCGCAACCCCCCCGCGTTGGCCGCCGGATCTGCTTTATCCAGACCAAACTCATAGAAGTTATTGTAACCAGTGACCTTGTCCTCTGGCGTCAGTGTTAGTGATGCGGCGGTATTGGATTCAGGCGTAAACGTGAGTGGTGTTGGCGGCGATGCCGTTGGCTTTTTTTTGCCACCGGTGATCCAGTCCAGCACGTCAGCCTGCGCGCTGAGCGGCAGGCTCAGCGTGGCAGTAGCGATGCCCAGTGCTTTCATCACGGTGCGGCGCTGGTGAAAAATCCCCTCAGGGGTAATGTCGGCGGCACTCGGTTGGCGTTGACGGCGAGAGTCAGACATGGTGATGCTCCAAGGGTTATGGCTGCTGCATGCCGTAAGTATGGAAGATAAGACGACACGAGCAAAAAAGAGTTCATTGCAGAGTATTACACATGCAGCTAAAAGGCGTGGCTGAGAGGTCCTTGACGGTATTTCCCACCCAATGTTCGCCGCGCAGTTGTGACCGGGGAGGAAAAGTCTTGGAAAATCCTTTAGTGTCTATATTTGTAACAGGTAGTATTAGCAATAGTGGTGAACACGGCGCGGGGGATGTGACCTCGAGCGGCGAGAGGATGCAGGGATGGGCAGATGACGAAATTTTCTTCATTGATGACGATGACGCTGGTGCTCGTCATATCTCTGTTGTTTATCATAGGGTTAGTCACTATTATTGATGATAATCTCCACAAGGTGGATAACCAACTGCATGCTATCGCGACCAGTGTTGATCAGGCGCTGTTGGTACAATCTCCTGAGCGATTGCAGTTTTGGCTTCCTTCAATGATGAAAGCGGCAGGCGTTGTACTGCTTGAGATCCGCGACCTCGATCAAAACTTGCAATATTCTCTGCGGTTGCCGGAAATGCTGAGTGTAGAGGGCGATTATGCGCACCATGTGGTGCAGTTGCCGCTGATGCAAAATGCAGATTTTCGTGTCAACCTCACTTATCTTGACCCCTTTATCGGTTCACCCCGCTGGATTTTCTCTACCATTGCCATGGTCGTGGCGATGGTGTGTATGCCTGCGCTGCTGGTGTTTGCTCTGCGGCGCTTTCGTCGCAAAGTAATAGGGTATGAGCAGTTAGAAATGCGCGCAAAGCGCATTCTGAGGGGGGAGCGCGAATCGGTAGCACACGGTTCAGTGCATGAATGGCCCGACAGCGCCAGCGGAGCATTCGATCAATTGTTAGCGGATCTCTCTGACGCACGCGAAGAACGCAGCCGACTTGATACACTTATTCGTGCCTTCGCTGCACAAGACGCAGAGACCGGATTAAGCAATCGCCTGTTTTTCGACAACCAGCTTACCACTCAGCTAGAAGATGCGGAAAATGTTGGCACCCACGGTGTGGTGATGATGATTCGCCTGCCGGATTTCGATACCTTGCAGGAAACGCATGGCTATGCCAATGAGCTGCGCGATTACCGCAATACGCTGGTTAACATGCTCTCGACGTTCGTCATGCGTTACCCTTCTGCGTTGTTGGCGCGCTATTTCAGCAGCGATTTTGCCGTTTTGCTACCGCACCGCACACTTAAAGAAGCGGATATTATCGCTGCGCAGTTAGTAAAAGCACTGGATATCTTGCCCATCACGCCGCTTATTGATCGTGAAGATGTACTGCACATCGGTATTTGCGCCTATGTCAGCGGGCAGAGCTCTGAACAAGTGATGGAGAGTGTGGAAGATGCCACGCGCAATGCGGTATTGCTGGGGGGCAACGGCTGGTGTGTGTTTGACAGGCAGGTACCGGACAAGGGGCGCGGCAGCGTTAAATGGCGCACGCTGCTGGAACAGACGCTGGCGAAAGGTGGCCCTCATCTATACCAGAAACCAGCAGTGACACGAGACGGTGTGGTTCATCACAGGGAAATGATGCCGCGCATAACGGATGGCAAACAGGTGTTGCTTGCAGCAGAGTATATGCCTCTGGTTCAGCAACTGGGGCTGACCCCCAACTATGACCGGCTGCTGGTGGCGCAAATTATTGCGCTGTCGGCCTCTTGGCCGGAAGAGACGTTGGCGATGCCTGTGAATGTAGATTCGTTGTTGCAACGCCCTTTCTGGCGTTGGCTACAAGAAGTGCTGTTGCAATGTCCAAAACAGCAGCGTCAACGCATTTTGTTTGAACTTGCTGAGTCAGATGTGTGTCAGTATATCGAGCGCCTGCGTCCGATTTTAAATACGCTGGTGGGGTTGGGGTGCCGACTGGCGGTGACGCAAGCTGGATTGACCTTGGTCAGTACGACCTATATCAAAACGTTACAGGTGGAAATTATCAAGCTCCATCCCGGATTGGTACGTCGTTTTGAACGTAGGACGGAGAATCAGCTTTTTGTTCAGAGCTTGATCGAAGCCTGCAAGGGCACTTCCGCAAAAGTGTTTGCTGCGGGTGTGAGAACCCAGGAAGAGTGGAATACGCTATTGAGCCGCGGTGTCTATGGTGGTCAGGGCGATTTTTTTGCCGCGTCGATCCCTGTTAGCGATGAGTTGAAAAAATATTCACCCAGGCATCGTGTTTAGGGTGAATGTCGCGGGTAAATTGACGTAGAATGCGTGGTTTGTACTCGTCATACTTCACGTTGCATGTGTGTTGGCTGCGCTCACTTATCCGATCGCTTGCTTGAGTATGCTCATCGGGATTTTTTCGCTTGCCAGTTTCCCGCAACTCGAATTATTTGAAGTAGATAAATCGGTTAGTGTGTGCTGATTGCGCGAGTTGGCCGATAAAATGTTAGATTTTGTGTCCTGTGTAGATACGCATCCGACTGCGTGAAAAAGCGGTAACTCGCTTTACCGCACAAAGAAATATCGCCCTGACCGTTTTGCAGGGGAGCGCGATGCGTATAACACAGGGGAATTTTTCACCGATGCAGAGCGCTGTCGTGCCTTGTCGCTGCACCGTGTGGTTGGTAAAGTAGGCGGATTTCTTTTCGCCCCCAGCTTGCAGGATTATCCTTTCGTTATGTTTAAAAAATTTCGTGGCATGTTTTCCAACGACTTGTCCATCGACCTGGGTACCGCCAATACCCTGATTTATGTTAAAGGGCAGGGCATTGTACTGAATGAGCCGTCTGTGGTCGCCATCCGTCAGGATCGTGCCGGTTCGCCTAAAAGCGTCGCTGCTGTAGGCCATGAAGCAAAACAGATGCTTGGTCGTACTCCGGGTAATATCGCGGCGATCCGTCCGATGAAAGACGGTGTTATCGCCGACTTCTTTGTGACCGAGAAAATGCTGCAGCACTTTATCAAACAAGTGCACAGTAACAGTTTTATGCGTCCGAGCCCGCGCGTATTGGTGTGTGTACCGGTAGGTGCCACGCAGGTTGAACGCCGTGCCATTCGCGAGTCTGCACAAGGGGCTGGGGCGCGTGAGGTTTTTCTGATTGAAGAACCGATGGCTGCTGCTATTGGTGCTGGGTTGCCCGTCTCTGAAGCAACAGGCTCCATGGTTGTGGATATCGGCGGCGGTACGACGGAAGTGGCGGTTATCTCCCTTAACGGCGTAGTCTACTCTTCTTCAGTGCGTATTGGTGGTGACCGTTTCGATGAAGCCATTATCAATTATGTGCGCCGTAATTACGGTTCGCTGATCGGTGAAGCGACGGCGGAACGTATCAAACACGAAATTGGTTCTGCTTATCCGGGCGACGAAGTGCGTGAAATCGAAGTCCGTGGCCGCAACCTGGCTGAGGGCGTGCCGCGCGGCTTTACCCTGAACTCGAACGAGATTCTGGAAGCGTTGCAGGAGCCGTTGACCGGCATCGTGAGCGCGGTGATGGTTGCACTCGAGCAGTGTCCGCCAGAACTGGCGTCCGACATTTCCGAACGTGGCATGGTGTTGACCGGTGGTGGCGCGCTGCTGCGTAACCTGGATCGTCTTCTGATGGAAGAGACGGGTATACCGGTTGTGGTTGCCGAAGATCCGTTGACCTGTGTTGCGCGCGGTGGCGGTAAAGCGCTGGAAATGATCGACATGCACGGCGGTGATCTGTTCAGCGAAGAGTAATATTGCCGAATAAAAGGAAGGGGAACCGTATGGGGAAACAGCGTTGTTTTTCATCCCGTAGGGTAGCCCCTCTTTTTTTATTCTGTGGCGAGCCGTTTTCACGGGTATCGCCATTAGCGTAATTCCCTGCGCCCGACGCCCCTCGGCCCCAGCGTTTCTGCGGGCATGACGGCGGTGAAAAACATGAATGGTATCTTTAGTTTCGAGCGTGTCGGGCGTTCTTTATTCGCGTTGAGGAATACGCAACCTTTATGAAGCCGATTTTTAGCAGGGGACCTTCCCTGCAATTGCGACTTTTTCTTGCCGTCTTCACGGCCATGGCGATCATTATCGCCGACAGCCGCTTGGGGACCTTTCTCAAGATCCGTACCTATATGGATACGGCGGTCAGCCCGTTCTATTTTCTTGCCAACGGGCCGCGTGAAGTATTGGATAATGTCTCTGAATCGCTGGCGACAAAAAATCAGTTAGCGTTGGAAAACCGTGCGCTACGTCAGGAGTTGCAGTTGCGTAACAGCGATCTGCTACTGCTAGGCCAACTGAAACAGGAAAATGCGCGTCTGCGCGAACTCTTGGGTTCCCCGCTGCGTCAGGACGAGCAGAAGATGGTGACACAGGTGATTTCGGCAGGCACTGACCCCTATAGCGATCAGGTGGTGATTGATAAAGGGGCAGCGCACGGTGTCTATGAAGGGCAGCCGGTTATCAGTGATAAAGGCGTGGTCGGACAGGTTGTTGCTGTCGGTCAATTGACCAGCCGTGTGCTACTGATCTGTGATGTTTCCCACGCGTTGCCGATTCAGGTGCTACGTAACGATATTCGCGTCATTGCCGCCGGTAATGGTTGTACTGATGACCTGCAACTGGAGCATTTGCCAAACAACACCGATATTCGCGTGGGCGATGTACTGGTGACGTCAGGATTGGGTGGCCGTTTCCCTGAAGGTTATCCGGTGGGCGTTGTCTCTGAAGTGAAGGTTGATACGCAACGCGCCTACACCGTTATCAAGGCGCATCCTACCGCTGGGCTGCAACGTTTACGCTATTTGCTGTTGCTGTGGGGCGTCGATGATGCTTCGGGTAAAGGCTTGCCGCCGCAAGAAGTACACCGTGTCGCCAACGAGCGCTTGATGCAGATGATGCCGCAGGTATTGCCTTCACCTGATGAGATGGGCCCACCGCCGCCTCCGGCCAATACGGCACCTGCTGCTGCGCCATCAGGCAATGTGCCGCCGAAAAATACGCCCGTGCGTAGTTCCTCTCAAGGCAATTCTTCTCAAGGGAGTGCCTCTCAAGGAAATGTCCCTCAGGGGAATGTTTTCCAAGGGAATACCCCACGGGCGAGTCAATCTCAAGGTCAGCCATCTCAACGGAATACGCCACCGGCTGCTGCACCCGCACAGGGAGGACGCCAATGAACCGCTATCGCCGTCATGGCAACTGGATCATCTGGCTATCGTTCCTGATCGCCATGGTGTTGCAAATCATGCCCTGGCCGGAACAGTTCTATCATTTCCGGCCCTCATGGCTCTCGCTATTTCTGATTTACTGGGTGATGGCGCTGCCGCATCGGGTCAACGTTGGTACTGGCTTTGTGCTCGGCATGGTGATGGATCTTATTCTGGGGTCTACGCTTGGCGTGCGTGCGTTGGCGCTCAGTATTGTCGCCTACCTCGTTGCCTTCAAGTTTCAACTGTTCCGCAACATGGCGTTATGGCAACAAGCCTTGATTGTCATGGTGTTATCGCTGGTGATGGATCTAATTGTCTTCTGGGCGGAGTTCCTGGTAAGCAATGTGTCGTTCAGGCCGGAGAATCTGTGGAACTGTGTGGTCGATGGCGTACTGTGGCCTTGGTTATTCCTGCTAATGCGCAAAATTCGCCGCCAGTTCACAGTACAATAGTCAATAAGGGCGTAGTCCATATTTGGAACGTCCACAGTAAAATAGGTTAAAAGGAAATATGACAGCGCTCTATCTGGCCTCTGCATCTCCGCGCCGCCGTGAACTCCTGACGCTGCTGGAAATCCCTTTTCAACTGCTGCCGGTGGACGTTATCGAGCAGCGGGAATCACATGAAACGGCAGAGGATTATGTGCGTCGCCTGTCGAAGGATAAAGCGCAGGCCGGTGTTGCTGCGGCACCGCAAGATTTGCCGGTATTAGGGGCGGATACCATCGTGGTGCTGGATGGGCAGGTATTGGAAAAACCGCGTGATGAGACCCATGCTGCAGAGATGCTAGCCACACTTTCGGGGCGGCGGCATCAGGTGATGACCTCGGTTACGTTGGCCGATCGCCGCGCGACGTGCAGTACGCTGGTGGTGACCGACGTGACGTTTCGTCCGCTGACGCCGCAGGACATTGCGCGCTATATCGCCAGCGGCGAGCCGATGGATAAAGCCGGTGCTTACGGCATCCAGGGCAAAGGCGGTTGTTTTGTCAAAGCGATCAGCGGAAGTTATCACGCGGTTGTCGGGTTGCCGCTGGTGGAAGCTAATGAATTGTTTAATCAGATTATAGCGTTACGAACGGCAGGAGCAGAAAATGACAGCTGAGTTACTGGTCAACGTGACGCCGTCGGAAACGCGCGTTGCCTACATTGACGGCGGGATCCTGCAAGAGATCCACATTGAACGTGAAGCGAAACGCGGGATTGTGGGCAATATCTATAAAGGCCGAGTCAGCCGCGTCCTGCCGGGCATGCAGGCCGCCTTTGTCGATATTGGTCTGGATAAAGCCGCGTTCTTGCACGCGTCCGACATTATGCCCCACACCGAATGTGTCGCCGGGGAAGAGCAGAAAAACTTCCATGTGCGTGATATTGCCGAGTTGGTGCGTCAGGGGCAAGATTTGATGGTGCAAGTGGTGAAAGACCCGCTCGGTACCAAGGGGGCCCGCTTGACCACCGATATCACGCTGCCATCGCGCTATCTGGTTTTTATGCCTGGTGCTGCCCACGTTGGCGTTTCACAGCGTATTGAAAGCGAAGCTGAACGCGAACGCCTGAAGAAAATTGTCAGTGAATACTGTGATGAGCAGGGCGGGTTTATTATTCGCACAGCGGCAGAAGGTATTGGTGAAGATGAGCTTTCATCAGATGCCGCCTTCCTCAAACGCTTGTGGACCAAAGTCAGCGAACGTAAAAAGCGCAATCAAAGTAAATGCAAGCTTTACGGTGAAGTGGCATTGGCGCAGCGTATTCTGCGTGATTTCGCCGGAGCGGCGTTAGATCGCATCCGTATCGACTCCCGCCTGACCTATGATGCATTGCTGGAGTTCACTACCGACTATATTCCAGAAACAACCCATAAGCTGGAGCATTACGCAGGACGCCAGCCGATTTTTGATCTCTACGATGTAGAGAACGAGATTCAGCGTTCGCTTGACAGAAAGGTGGAACTCAAATCCGGCGGCTATCTGATCATCGACCAAACGGAAGCGATGACGACAATCGACATCAATACCGGGGCGTTTGTTGGTCACCGCAATCTGGATGAAACCATCTTTAACACCAACATCGAAGCGACACAGGCGATAGCGCGTCAACTGCGACTGCGCAATCTGGGGGGGATTATCATTATTGATTTCATTGATATGAGTAATGAAGATCACCGCCGCCGGGTGTTGCACTCGTTGGAACAGGCACTCTCCAAAGATCGTGTTAAAACCAGTATTAACGGCTTCTCTCAACTAGGATTAGTGGAGATGACGCGTAAGCGCACTCGTGAGAGCATTGAGCATGTGCTGTGTCATGAATGCCCAACTTGTCATGGCCGCGGCACGGTGAAAAGCGTTGAGACCGTCTGCTACGAAATCATGCGTGAAATCGTGCGTGTGCATCATGCTTATGATACCGACCGCTTCCTGGTCTATGCATCGCCGGCCGTGGCTGATGTGTTGAAAAGCGAAGAGTCCCATGCCTTGGCGGAAGTGGAAATCTTTGTTGGTAAGCAGGTGAAGGTACAGATTGAGCCGCTGTATAGCCAGGAACAGTTTGACGTGGTGATGATGTAATTCCTGCATCAATGAATACCCTAGAATAATGACTTCCCCGCGTCGCCTGCGACGAAGATCAAGGAGAATAGTGTGAGGCGACTGCCCGGCCTACTGCTGATTACGGGCGCCACGATCGTTGTTGTTGTGGCGCTGCTGGTCAGTGGTTTACGATTAGCGATGCCGCAGCTCGATCATTTCCGGCCGCAAATCATGGCGTGGGTGACGTCGACGACGGGCGTAACGGTAGAGGCTGGCCGTCTGTCAGGCAGTTGGGAGTCCTTCGGTCCGACCCTTGTTATCGACTCATTGCAGAGTGCTTCGCCAGTAGCGCGCTGGCAAGCGGAGCAGATTACTCTGGCGCTGGATGTGTGGCAATCGCTGTTGCATGCGCGTTGGCAGTTTCGCGATCTGACTTTCCACCGTATGCATCTGACGCTGGATGCCACGTTAACCGGGCAGCGGGCTGATGGCAGCCTGATCGAATCCGATCGTCTTAGCACGCTGTTTCTTCAACAGTTCGATCACTTCGATCTGCGTGATAGCCATCTCTCCTTCCTCACGCCTTCTGGCGATCGTGCTGAACTTTCCATACCGCAATTAACCTGGTTGAACCGAAATAACCGGCACCGTGCCGAAGGGCAAATCAGTCTGTCGAGTTTCAATGGGCAGCACGGCGTGGTGCAGGTACGCATGGATTTACAGGATTTACAAGGGCGATTGAACGATGGCACTGTGTACTTGCAGGCCGATAATATTGATATGAAGCCTTGGATCAGCCGGTGGTTAAAAAACAATACCGGGTTGGAGAGTGCTAATTTCAATCTGGCGGCTTGGTTGCAGGTGCGCAATGGCGCGCTGTTTGCCAGTGATGTCTTTCTGGCACAGGGAACGGCTGCATGGAAAGAGGGCGATATCACTCATCATCTGAGCGTAGACGATATGGCACTGCATGCCACGCGGCAGGATGAAGGCTGGCAGGTGACCGTACCCGTTTTGAATCTGGCAACGGACGGGGTGGCCTGGCCGAAGGGCAGCCTGGCGGCTGGCTGGATACCCGCATCGTCGGCCGCTCAGCAAGAAATGCTGCGGGTACGTGCCAGTGAGTTGAGTCTGGCGCGTTTGCGTGACTTGCTGCCGCTTTTGTCTACGGTAACTCCCGAGCTTAAAACGCGTTGGGAGGCGTTGCAACCTGAAGGCCTTCTGACACTGTTGGCGCTTGATATTCCCTTAAAGCAACCGGAACAAAGCCGCTTTCAGGCAGCATGGCGCGATTTGCGCTGGCAGGCATGGGAGTGGCTACCGGGTGGCGAGAAGGTTTCTGGCACGCTGAGTGGTAGCGTAGCGCGTGGACGCGTAACGTTTGCGTTGCCGCAAAGCGTACTGCCGAGCGGCAATCAATTTCGTGCACCGTTCGATATTCAGCAGGCAAGCGGCACGGTGGATTGGCGTAATGCTAATGACGGCTGGGAAGTGTGGAGTAATGGGCTGAATGTACAGGCGCGTGCGCTACAGGTTCAAGGCGATTTCCAGTACCGCCACCCCGTACGTGAGGAGCCGCGTCTGGATATTCTGGCGGGAATTCGACTAACCAATGCGTCCGATGCATGGCGTTATTTCCCTGAGCCCTTGATGGGTAAAGAATTGGTGGAGTACCTCACAGGCGCATTAAAAGGTGGGCACGTAGATAACGCCACGCTGGTTTTTGCCGGTAACCCGTCACATTTCCCCTTTGAGCATAACGAAGGCCAGTTTCAGGTGTGGGTGCCACTGCGCGCTGCCACCTTTGAGTTTGAACCCGGTTGGCCCGCACTGTCACCGTTGGATATCGATCTCAACTTTGCCAACAATGGTCTGTGGATGTCGGCACCGTCAACGCAGTTAGGGAATGTTGCCGGAAGAAACATTCTTGCCGCCATTCCTGACTACAGTAAGGAAAAGTTGCTGATTGACGGCGAACTACAGGGTGCCGGGCCCGATGTCGGTCATTATTTTGAACAAACGCCGCTCAAGGACAGCGTGGGAAGCGCGCTAAAGCAACTGCAAATTGGCGGCAACGTCAATGGCACGTTGCACCTTGATATTCCCCTTTCGCATAGCGACGTAGAAGCGAGTGGCGATATTCAACTCAGCAACAACAGTCTGTATATCAAGCCGCTGAACAGTACGCTAAAACAGCTCAAAGGGCGTTTTCATTACCAGAATGGCACTTTGAGCAGCGATGCTATAGCCGCTAACTGGTTAGGGCAGCCCGTCACGTTCAGTTTCAGCACGGAAGAGCAGGAAAAAGCATTTCTGGTGAAGGTAGGGTTGAACGGTGAATGGGCTCCAACTCAGTTCCCAGGACTGCCGAAACCGTTGCAAACCGCGTTGTTGGGAACGGCCGCCTGGCGAAGCGATGTGACGGTGAATCTGCCTCACAAAGGCATTGAGACCTATGAGGTCACTGTCGATGCCGATTTAAAAAATGTAAGCACTCGCTTACCTGAGCCACTCAATAAAGCACAGGGAACGGCGTTGCCACTCAAGATAGCCGCTAAAGGGGATCTTAAAGGATTCACGCTTTCAGGCAGTCTGGGAAAAACGGCGCAGTTTAACAGCCAGTGGTTGCTGCGTAGTGATGCGCTGACGTTAGCGCGCGCAGTCTGGCAGCAGGGGGTTCAAACGCCGCCCGCACTGCCGGAAGAATCTGAACTGGTATTGGCACTGCCCTCGTTGGACGGTGAGCGCTGGTTAGGACTGTTACCCGCCCTGCGTGGCGATGTCGCCTTGCGTAAAGGGTCGCAAAGCAGTGTCCATGTGCCGGAAAGTGTGACGCTGCGTACGCCAACGCTGCAACTGTTAGGTCAGCAGTGGCATGATGTGGTACTCCATAGTCGCAATACGTTGCAGGGTAATGAAATTCACACCACCGGGCGTGAGATTGATGCTAGCTTGACAGTTCCGCAGAACGGAATGTGGCGTGCTGATATCCGTTATCTCTATTACAACCCGCAGTGGAAAGGGGATGAAGCGACCAACCCCATCGCCCTGGCTGAGAAGAAATCACCGCTCAATGACCCTAGCATCCGCTTTGAAGACTGGCCCGCACTCCAACTTGCCTGCCGCGAATGCTGGATTGCCGGGCAGAATCTGGGACAAATAACGGCGACGCTGCAACCAGAAAAAGATAAGCTGACGCTCAGTGACGGCGTTATTGATACCGGCAAAGCTAAACTGACCGCCAGCGGCAGTTGGCAGGAGAATGCCGAAGGGGTTCGTACGGCATTGAAAGGGCGTTTGACCGGTGGCACGCTGGAGCAAAATGCCGACTGGTTTGGTATTGATACACCACTGCGCGCAGCAACGTTTGATGTTGACTATGATCTCTATTGGCGTGGTTCTCCTTGGGCTCCGCATCTGGCGAGCCTGAGTGGTATTTTGCACACGCGTATTGGTAAGGGCGATGTGGTCAATGTCGGAACGGGTCAGGCGGGGCGTTTACTGCGGCTGGTGAGCTTTGATGCACTGTTGCGCAAATTGCAGTTTGATTTTAGCGATACTTTCGGGAAAGGCTTTTACTTTGACTCCATCCGCAGCACTGCCTGGATCAAGGACGGTGTGTTGCATACCGACGATCTGCTGGTAGACGGATTGGAAGCCGATATCGCTATGAAGGGCAGTGTCGATCTGGCTAACCGGCAGATCGCGATGGAAGCGGTGATTGCACCGGAAATTTCTGCCACGGTTGGGGTCGCTACCGCATTTGTGGTCAACCCAGTGATAGGTGCCGCCGTGTTCGCGGCTAGCAAAGTGCTGGCCCCACTCTGGAACAAAATCTCGCTGATTCGCTACCAGATTCATGGCAGTTTGGATCAGCCTACGATTAAGGAAATCCTGCGTGAGCCACAAAAAAGCGCGGCGCAGGAGCGGCGTTAATGCGTCGACATAGTGATGGCTCCGTGCCGTTTATTCATCGGTTTCATGTGAACTAAAGTGGAAAAAATATGAGTCTTTCGTTTGTCAGTGAACAGTTACTCACTGCTAACAGCTTGAGCCAGCAAGACCTGTTCTCGGTGTTAGAGGTATTGAATGAACGTCGCCTGGATTACGCCGATCTCTATTTCCAATCCAGTTACCATGAATCCTGGGTGTTGGAAGACCGCATTATCAAAGACGGTTCTTACAATATCGACCAAGGGGTCGGTATTCGTGCGGTAAGCGGAGAAAAAACCGGGTTTGCCTATGCCGATCAGATTACGCTCAATGCGTTGCATCAAAGTGCACAAGCGGCACGCAGCATTGTGCGCGAGCAGGGAAATGGCAGTGTACATACTCTGGGCGAAAGTGTGCACCGAGCGCTGTATCCGCAGCTCAACCCACTGGACAGCCTGAGCCGCGAGGACAAAATTGCGCTGCTGCAACGTGCAGACAGCGTGGCGCGTGCTGCCGATTCTCGCGTGCAGGAAGTGAGTGTCAGCCTGACCGGTGTTTACGAAAATGTGCTGGTGGCGGCAACGGATGGCACGCTGGCGGCCGATGTGCGCCCATTGGTGCGTTTGTCGATTAGCGTGCTGGTTGAACAGGATGGAAAACGTGAACGCGGCGCCAGCGGCGGCGGAGCTCGTGTGGGCTACGACTACTTCTGGCAGACTGTGGACGGTGAAGCACGAGTGGAAGCCTGGGCGAAAGAAGCGGTGCGTATGGCGCTGGTCAACCTTTCTGCTGTTGCTGCGCCTGCAGGTACAATGCCTGTGGTGTTGGGCGCGGGCTGGCCGGGCGTTCTGCTGCATGAAGCTGTCGGGCACGGACTGGAAGGCGATTTTAACCGCCGCGGTACGTCGGTATTTAGCGGACAAATGGGTAAGCTGGTGGCCTCTGAACTGTGCACCGTGGTGGATGACGGCACCCTGGAAGGGCGCCGCGGCTCTCTGGCGATGGATGACGAAGGCGTTGCGGGGCAGTACAACGTGCTGATTGAGAACGGTGTGCTTAAAGGCTACATGCAGGACAAGCTTAATGCTCGTTTGATGGGGGTTGCGCCTACGGGCAATGGCCGCCGCGAGTCTTATGCCCATTTACCCATGCCGCGTATGACTAACACCTACATGCTGGCAGGTAAGTCGACGCCGGAAGATATTATCGCGAGCGTAGAATACGGCTTATACGCGCCTAACTTTGGCGGTGGTCAGGTGGATATTACTTCTGGCAAGTTTGTGTTCTCAACCTCTGAAGCCTATCTGATCGAGAATGGCAAGGTGACTACGCCGGTTAAAGGGGCGACGCTGATTGGCTCCGGTATCGAAGCTATGCAGCAGATATCCATGGTGGGTAACGATCTGGCACTGGATAAGGG
Source organism: Serratia marcescens (assembly GCA_015548865.1). GTDB lineage: Bacteria > Pseudomonadota > Gammaproteobacteria > Enterobacterales > Enterobacteriaceae > Symbiopectobacterium > Symbiopectobacterium marcescens_A. The sequence continues at coordinate 51,247 of JADMXW010000011.1, forward strand.
CGTTGGTGTATGTGGTAAAGAAGGGCAAAGTTTGCCCGTAGGGGTTGGACAACCGACGCTGAAACTGGACAGCATGACGGTGGGGGGTACTGCGTAACTCTGCTCTGTTGCCACCGCCATGTGATTGTAAAAATGCGTGGCGGTGGTTATTCAATGCCAGGGTGTGATAGGGTTGTTTCGACGATATCACAGTTGCCGTTGCTGGCGATATTGACCCGTGCTTTCGCGTGTAAACAGGGATATTTTGAATCGGGGAAATATTCTTGATAAACAGAGTGATGATAAGCATCAAGGTTTTGAAATAAATGTATTTCTACAAAGATATTCCCCTTCTCATCTAAAGAAAAAGATGTCTTTCCACTCGGACTTCCTACAATTAGCATCTCTTTTGAACATGCATTTATTTGCTGTATTATATCAATTGATCCTATTTGAGATAATGCCACATTTAGCGATTTTTTCTGTTTTTCTGATATTGTATTTTCAACGGTCGATAAATCTTCTATTTTGAATTGGGTCTTCTCGTCGTTGGTGTTATAAAAATAAATTTTACTTCTTGGTATATCTTTTTTCAATTGGGTAAAATAATTAGTGTCCTCATCCTGGCTAAAACATCTTTCCGTGAACGTCTTGATGTGGTCACTCAGGTTGATTGTTTCGCCCGCTGTAGAGATCTCACCCGTAGAAAACAGAGCGCCAATAGACAGATTGACGGTAAACGAGGTATCATTTATCTCGGTTGTTGTATAGGTGAACGCATCTTTAAACGCAGGTGATGCCATAGATTTAAGCTGGTTAAAGGCTTTTATTTTTATATCGGCATCCTCGTTATTTATGAGTTCAAACAAAGCCAATTTGGCATTTTCTTTATTGGTTCCACAAAACCAGTCTGCAATTTTATCCCACAGGCTTTTTATTTCGTTTGGATCTTTAGCGTTTTTTATTTCCTCGATTTCATGAATTGAAATTGTTCTTGAAAACCAACTTCCAGAAATATTCAATGCTGTTGTCATACATTCACTCTCAGTTTAAAAATATCACTATAACGAGAGTGAAGTGAAAATAATTTATACCAAAGTTTACTTTCAGACTAAACCATGCTTGTGTTAATAATCATTTTCCTAACGTTTCATCTCTATGGCTTTGATAAATCTGCGCAACGTTCTTAAAATACTCCGTCATATAATTGATACAAAGCTGTACTTTGAGTGGCAGATTATCTTTTCGTGTATACAACGCATAAACTGGGCGCGGATCGGAGTGATAGCGGCTGAAGAGAATTTCCACTTCACCACGAGCAATCTCATCAATGATCCACATCAATGGAATATAGGCGATGCCTGCACCCGTCTTTAGCCAGCGCACCAGCGTCTGCGGATCGTTAGTCGCAAAGCGGCCCTGCGGTGCGATTTTGGTGGAAATCCCCTCTGGGGCGATCAACTCAAATTCGCTGTCTGCACGTACGGTGTATTCCAGCCAGGAGAAACTTTCCACATCAGACGGTTTTTCCGGCGTGCCATGCTGGGTCAAATAGCGTTTGGCGGCACACACCACCATCGGCATAGAGCCGAGACGTTTGGCGAAGAGGCTTGAGTCCTGCAATGCACCCACGCGGATGACGATATCCAACCCGTCAGCAATCAGGTCGGGGGCGGGAATGCCTGTAACCAGATTGACGGAAAGCCCTGGGTATTTCAGCAGCATCTCTGCTGTCATGGCCGCCAGCACGTTTTGCGCCATGGTGGAAGAACTGCCAATGCGCAGCGTACCGATAGGCGTGTTATTGAAGGCATAGAGCTGATCGTGCGCTTCGTGCGCCTCATGCAGCATACGACGGCAGCCATGGTAGTAGATCTTACCCCCTTCGGTGAGCCCAATGCTGCGGGTGCTGCGATTGAGCAGCTTGATTTGCAACTCCTCTTCCAGTCGAGTCACCGTTTGGCTGACAGCAGAAACGCTCATATTCAATTGCCGGGCAGCAGCGGTAAACGAGCCACACTGCACTACGCGGGCAAAGACCGACATACTCTTTAGTCTTTCCATTATTCACTCTGGCTTAAAAGTGATTTAGATCACACATCGTAGATAACACAGTTATAACCATCCATAATATAACGCATCCGAACGAATCGGGCGGGAAAAATACCCGGAGTATTGGGCGGTGCTTGTTTCCATCAGGTGACAGGCCGCGTTCGTTTCTACTAAACAACCTGCAATTTCTCTTGAACTGTGTTGCGCCCTTCATCCTTTTAGCGAAAGGTCGGTGTTGTCGTTGGTAATGAACCCTCATGCCTGTGTCTGCGGCGACACGGTCGGTATCGTTTATTCGTCAGTTGAAATGAAAAGGAAAAGAGGATGAGTTCACTCCCGGTTATGGTGCTGTTTGGCCTGTCATTCCCGCCCGTATTCTTCGTGTTGCTGGTATCACTGGTACTGTTTTTTGTGCTGAACCGTGTGCTACAGCCCACCGGTATTTATGACGTGGTATGGCATCCAGCGCTGTTCAATACTGCACTGTTTTGCTGCCTGTTTTATCTGATCTTTCGCTGCTCCCTTTGAGGTCAATGTGAAAACCCTTGCTATAAAACTTCCTGTTGTCACGCTGGTAACAAAAAAGCTGCTGCGTGTGGGTATCACGCTTTGCGTGTTGCTGCTGGCGGCTATTGCGCTGCTGCGCGTCTGGGCGTTCTATACCGAATCACCTTGGACACGAGACGCGAAGTTCAGTGCAGATGTCGTGGCGATTGCGCCTGATGTCAGCGGACTGATTACCGAGGTGTCGGTGCATGACAATCAGCAGGTGAAAAAAGGGGATGTGCTTTTTGTCGTTGATCCACCCCGTTTTCAGGAAGCGCAAGCGCAAGCACAGGCGGATGTGGACTACTACCTGGCGCTGGTCAATGAAAAACGGCGCGAGTCTGGACGGCGTACACGTCTCGGGGTTCAGGCCATGTCGCAAGAAGCTATCGATCAGTCTGGTAGCGCGTTGGAAACCGCACAGCATCAGTTAGCCAAAGCGCAAGCGACACTGGCGTTGGCAACGCTGGATCTTGAGCGCACCGTGATACGCGCACCTGCAGACGGCTGGGTGACCAACCTTAATGTACAGCGCGGTGAATATATTACGCGCGGCGCGACCGCAGTGGCTCTGGTGAAAAAGGGGACTTTTTACCTGGTGGCTTATATGGAAGAGACTAAGCTGGCGAGTGTTCATACTGGCGATCGGGTCGAGATAACGCCACTGGGTAGCGATCAACTGTTCTATGGCACGGTGGACAGCGTGGCTGCGGCGATTACTAACAGCAGCGCTAACGTAGACAGTAAAGGATTGGCAACCGTGGATGCCAATCTGGAATGGGTACGTCTGGCTCAGCGCGTACCCGTGAGGATCCATCTGGATCAACAGCGTGATATTCCTTATCCGGCAGGCACTACGGCTACAGTGGTGATCACACAGGCTGGAGCCCCGCAAAACAAGCAACCTTCACCGTTAATTCGTTTGCTCTATCGGCTGCGTGAGTTTGGCTAAGGCGAGGCCATGATGAAAATGCCTGCGTTTCCCCACTGGCGCTTTGCCTGCAAACTCAGTTTTGCCGTGGTGCTGTCGCTGTTTCTCGGTTTCCACTTTCAGTTGGAAACGCCGCGTTGGTCTGTGCTGACTGCTGCCATCGTTGCAGCAGGCCCGGCTTTCGCCGCGGGGGGAGATCCCTTTTCTGGGGCGATTCGGCACCGGGGAATATTGCGTATTGCGGGTACCTTTATCGGTTGTATCGGAGCGCTGGTGATTATCATCGCCACCATTCGTGCACCCGTAGTGATGCTGTTGTTGTGCTGTATTTGGGCGGGATTCTGTACGTGGATATCATCGTTGGTCAAGGTGGAAAACGCCTATGTATGGGGATTGGCGGGCTATACCGCATTAATTATCATCGTGTCCACTCAAAGTGCGCCATTGCTGACGCCGCAGTTCGCCGTTGAACGCTGTAGCGAGATTGTTTTAGGTATAGTTTGTGCGATTTTGGCCGATCTGCTGTTCACCCCGCGTTCTATCAAACAACACATCGACAGCAGTCTGGAAGGGCTGCTGCTGGAACACTATCACTTGCTGCAACTGTGCATCCGTGGCGCAACGCGTGAAGAGATTGACGTGGCCTGGCATGGATTGGTGCGTAAAAGCACTGCGCTTGGCGGCATGCGTAGCCAATTGATGTTTGAATCAGCGCGCTGGCAAAACAGCCATCGGCGCATTAAAGCGTTGCTGGCACAGTCTTTTACCTTGATTACCCAGGCGTGCGAAACCTATCTGGTGATGCAGGATAAACCCGAACCTCTCAGAACCAGTCTGGCGTTGCTGATTGATGCCCCAGTCGAATCGATGGCGGATGTGCGTAAGCGAGTGAAGCAGCTCCGCCACGCCATTGCGGCGGGAGAACGCCAGAGTGTGCCGCCGACACTGATTGGTTGGGTAGGGGCTGCCACGCGCTATCTGTTGTTGGCGAAAGGGATACAGACCAACGCCCGTTTGACGCAACTCGAGGGTGAGCTGCTGCGTGATGAGGTCATGGTAAAAGCTGTCTCTGCTGAACGTCATCACGCCATGATTAACGGTTGGCGCACAGGCGTTGCGACGGCGGTAGGATGCTTATTTTGGCTTATCACTGGGTGGACTTCAGGCAGTGCCTGTATGGTGATGATCGCTGTGGTAACGGCGCTGGCAATGCGCTTGCCTAACCCTAAACGTATGGCGGTCGATTTTCTTATCGGTACGGTCTACGCTTTGCCGCTGGGATCGCTGTTGTTCATGTTTGTGCTGCCGTCCACGCAGCAAAGCATGCTGCTGCTGTGTGTAAGTTTGGGGATCGTGGCGTTCATCATTGGGATAGAAGTGCAGAAGCGGCGCATGGGATCGCTGGGTGCATTGGCCAGCACCATCAATATTCTGGTGTTGGATAACCCGATGACGTTTAATCTTAGCCACTTTTTGGATAGCGCTATCGGACAGATTATTGGCTGTTTGCTGGCGTGGCTGGTTATCCTGCTGATTCGTGATAATTCGCGTGCGCGTACCGGGCAGACGCTACTTAACCGCTTTGTTTACAGCGCGGTATCGGCGTTGACAACCAATCCGACCAAACGGCGTGAGAACCATTTGCCTGCGCTTTATCAGCAGTTGTATCTGTTGCTGACCCTGTTTCCTAACGATATTGCCAAATATCGTCTGGCGCTGTCGCTGATTATTCTGCACCAGCGCATGCGGCAGCTGACGCTGCCGATGGACAGTGCGTTATCGGCATTTCATCACCGTATTCGTCAGGCGGCAGAGCAGGTCAGCGAAGCCCGACGAGATATCCCCCGTCGTCACGCTTTTACCCAGTTGCTGAGCATGTTGGACGAGTATCAGGTTGCGTTACGCCAGCGCCAGATAGCACCGGAAATCGGCAAGTCGGTCGGTCGTATCACGGAGATACTGCATCGCTATCAGCATGCGCTGGTGGAGTGACGATGACGCCGACCCCACCACACACAAGAAATCAGGCCTGCTCTTCAGCCAGTTCGCGCAGATATTGAAAGATCTGGCGGTAAGACTTAGGTGGCTTGTTAGCGGCTTTCTCTTTTTGTGCATTGCGCACCAGTGAACGCAACTGCTGGCGATCGGCGGTCGGGTAGAGCGCGAGGATATCCGGTATGGCATCATCCCCTTCTTCAATCAGCCTATCGCGCAGTTGTTCCAGTTTGTGAAACAGGGCAACTTGCTGATTGTGGCGGTTCTTCAGCTTATCCAGCGCGATTTTTATCGGCTCGGGATCGCGGGCGCGCAGCATCTTACCGATCAGTTGAACCTGACGGCGGCGGCCCTCTTTCTTGATGCGTTGTGCCAGTTCGATGGCCGCGCGCAGATCGTCATCCAGCGGGATGCGCTCAAGCGCATTTTTGCCGAGTTCAATCAACTCTACGCCGAGATCTTTCAGTGCTTCTGCATCGCGTTTTATTTCACTTTTGCTGACCCAGATGATCTCATCGTCTTCATCATCATCTTCGGCGTGCGGGTCCGGTACGTCGTCCAGCCACTCTTCAGGGTGTTTATTCATCATCTCTTTCCGTAACAGTTCGGGCATGTGACGTGGTTAACGCCATAAAAAAGACGCCGATCCTAACAGGTTTGGGCTTTTTGCGAAATTATCCTGATATCCTGTTAGACTCAAGCATACACCTTTAGGCGCAGAAGGGGGGCACGGCACAGATGCCATTTCCCGGCTTCTGAACGGCTTTTAACTTAGTATGGCAGAACGATGACAATAATCACTCAGGTTGCAGAACAGCGTAAAGCATTGGAGCAGGCAGTTGCACAGGCATTGGAGCTGGCTCGTGCCGGTTCGGATGCAGCAGAGGTGGCCATTTCCAAAACCACAGGGATCAGTGTAAGCACCCGCTACGGCGAGGTTGAAAATGTGGAATTTAATAGCGATGGTGCATTGGGGATTACCGTATACCACCAGCAGCGTAAAGGCAGTGCGTCATCGACCGATTTGAGCCCTGCGGCTATTGCCCGCACCGTTCAGGCTGCGCTGGATATCGCTCGCTATACTTCGCCCGATCCTTTTTCTGGCCCGGCAGAGCAAGCGTTGCTGGCGTTCGACGCGCCCGATCTTGACCTGTTTCACCCTGCTGCTCTGGATGCGGAAAAAGGCATCGAGCTGGCCGCTCGCGCCGAGCAGGCAGCGCTAAAAGCGGATACGCGTATCACTAATACTGAAGGCGGCAGCTTCAACAGCCACTACGGAATCAAAGTGTTCGGTAACAGCCACGGCATGTTGCAAAGCTATCTGTCGAGTCGCCACTCTATGTCGAGCTGTGTGATTGCTGAGGTGAACGGAGATATGGAGCGCGATTACGCTTACACGGTAGGACGCGCGCTGGACGATTTACAAAGCCCTGAGTGGGTGGGCGAAGAGTGTGCTCGCCGCACGCTCTCTCGTTTATCACCGCGCAAGCTTCCTACGATGGAAGCGCCCGTGATGTTTGCGGCTGAAGTTGCCACCGGCCTGTTTGGTCACCTGGTGGGGGCGATCAGCGGCGGCAACGTCTATCGTAAATCGACCTTCCTGCTTGATAAGTTGGGCCAGCAGATTCTACCGGAATGGCTCACCATCGAAGAGCTTCCGCATCTGCGTAAAGGATTAGCGTCTACCCCATTTGACAGTGAAGGGGTGCGTACTGCGCAGCGAGAAATCGTTAAAGACGGTGTGTTGCAAACCTGGCTATTGACCAGCTACGCGGCGCGTAAGCTTGGCATGCAGAGCACCGGTCACGCTGGCGGCATTCACAACTGGCGTATTGCGGGACAGGGGCTGGGATTCAAACAGATGCTCAAGCAGATGGATAAAGGCCTGTTGGTCACCGAGCTGATGGGGCAGGGCGTCAGTGCAGTGACGGGTGATTACTCTCGCGGCGCGTCAGGGTTCTGGGTGGAAAAGGGTGAAATTCAGTATCCGGTGAGCGAAATCACTATTGCGGGTAACCTGAAAACCATGCTGCGTAATATTGTCACTCTGGGCGATGATATCGAAACGCGCAGCAATATTCAGTGTGGTTCTGCCCTGTTGCCCAGCATGAAAATTGCCGGGGTCTAAATGGGGAACATTACTGCCCTGAAACCAGGGCAGTGGGCGCGTGCTTAGCGATGGTATTCGCCAGCGGCCTCAGGCTGATAGAGCAATTCCAGTACTTCCACGCGAGTTTCTGCACCGTTATGCAACTGCCAGGTGATGGTATTCCCTACACGCAGACCCAGCAGGGCTGCGCCGAGCGGTGCCATCACGGAAAGCTGTTCCTTGCTGTCTTGCATGGCGGCAGGATAAACCAGTGTTCGGGTGTGCTCTTCGTTAGTGTTTAAATCGCGAAAGCATACCCGACTGTTCATGGTGACGACATCTGAGGGGATTTTCTCTGAGGGCAAAATCTCGGCACGATCCAGCTCCTCATTCAACGCTTGAGCAATCGGTGTGCCCGCAAACGCGGGTTGTTCCAACAGCCGGTCTAAGCGTTCTGCATCCAGCTCGCTGATAGTCAGGTTAGGTTTCGTCATACTCCTCTCCAGTAGGTTGGTCAAAAATAACCTTGATATACCGTCATATTTCAGATTGCAGATGTGTTAGCTGCCTGCAACTCGAATTATTTAGGGTATAGAACAAGGGTGTTAACAAAACATGTTATGTCATTGCAGTAAGTTCAGGGTTCCACAGGGATATAACCACATACTGCTTATATGAAAAAACAATACCGATACAAAAAATGAACCGCATTTATAAAGCAACACCCCCGCGCCAGCGACGCGGGGGTGTTGATGAAAATGCGATATAACTTATAGTGGGGTTATAACATAAAGCAGCGTTATAACCTATGGCATTGTTGCTGTCAGAGGGGGGGCGCTCACATTATTCTTCATCGAATCCGGCTTCGAACAGCTCCACTACGGCAGCCAGGGCGGCGATTTCATCGGGGCCACTGGCCTCTACTTCAATGTACTTACCCTGGGCAGAATCCAGCATAATCATGGCAATAACGCTGCTGGCTTCCGCTTCAACGCCGTTTTCGTTACGCAGCATCACTTCAGCGTCAAAGCTCTGCACCAGTTCAAACAGTTTCATCGCCGGACGAGCGTGCATGCCCAGTTTATTTTTGACGATGACGGTGTGCTTGACGGCCATTATTTACGTTTTTCCAACGTGCGGTGGCGAGATTGCACGTTTTTGCCGCGTGAACGGAAATAGTCAGCCAGTTGCTCTGCAACATAGACCGAACGGTGTTTGCCGCCAGTACAACCAATGGCTACTGTCAGATAGCTGCGGTTATTGGTCTCAAGCATCGGTAACCAAAGTTCAAGATAGCTACGTGTCTGATAAATAAAATTGTGCACTTCCGTATGACGATCGAGGAACGCGGCAACCGGCTTGTCTAGCCCGGTCATTGGACGTAATTTCGGATCCCAATGGGGATTCGGCAGGAAGCGCACATCAAACACGTAATCCGCATCGATGGGAATGCCGTGCTTGTAACCGAAAGATTCGAACACCATGGTCAGTTCACGCTCACGCTTGCCCAACAGACGGGTACGCAGCATTTCCGCCAGTTCATGCACGGACATTTCTGACGTATCGATAATCAGATCGGCACGGGAGCGCAATGGCTCCAGCAGATCGTTCTCTTCATCGATGGCGCTCTCCAGCGAGAGATTTTTGCTGGAAAGGGGGTGCAAACGGCGTGTATCACTGTAACGGCGAATCAGAGTATTGCGATCGGCATCCAGAAACAGCAGTTGAGGCGCAAAACTTGGCGGCAACTGATCCATGGCGTGCTCGAAGATTTCTGGCGATTCCGGCATGTTGCGCACGTCAATGCTCACTGCTGCCGAGATATCCCGTTGTGCCAAGGTGTTTGCTAATTCCGGCAATAACACCACAGGCAGGTTATCCACGCAATAAAACCCCATATCTTCTAGGGCGCGCAGGGCCACAGATTTTCCTGAACCTGAGCGACCACTGACAATCATCAGCACCATCCGACGACTCCCCTCCGGCTATTGCCTTTTTCTGTTACACCTTGACCGTGTGACTCACCTGTAACGCAAATCGTAGCGCGCTTTCCATTATAGGGAATCAATCCCCTTCAATCATAATCTGGTAGAGTTCTTCATCACTCTGTGCGGCGCGTAAACGCCGACAAACACTTTTGTCCGCCAGGCGCTTGGCGGCAAGCGCTAGCGTATGTAGATGGGTTTTACATTGTTCTGCGGGAACCAGCAAGGCAAAAAGCAAGTCTACGCCTTGATTATCAATAGCATCAAAAGAAATTGGCTGCTCAAGCTGGATAAAGACCCCAGTTGCTCCCAGCGCATTATCATCGTCGAGTTTGCCATGTGGAATAGCGATACCGCCACCGATACCGGTGCTGCCCATTCTCTCACGCGTTAGTAATGCCTCGAAGATCAGTGGGGTGGGGAGGTTCAACTGCCTGGCCGCCAATTCGCTGATGATTTCCAGCGCTCGTTTCTTGCTTTGGCAATGAACGGCACTGCGGGTGCACTCTTGGCGTAATACGGCGCTGAGTTGCAAAATGGGATCGTTATTCATGTTGTGTTCACTTAACGGCCCGCTCATCTCTTCACGCCTCTGGCATGGTGCCAGAGGCGTTTTTTCCCTGCGCCATGAGGCGGAGATGACGATCAGTGCTGTTTGAGTTTGTCCTTGTGTTTATTTAACTGACGCGCCAGTTTGTCGATCAAGAGATCGATGGCGGCATACATATCTTCAGATTCGGATGTGGCATGCAGTTCACCGCCATTAACGAACAGAGTAGCATCGGCAATCTGCTCCACTTTCTCCACCTTAAGCACCACATTGATCTGGTTGATGCGATCAAAGTATTGCTCCAGCTTGGCAAATTTTGTGTTAACGAACTCGCGTAATGCGGGTGTGATTTCGATGTGGTGTCCGGTGATATTCAGCTGCATAGCGTCTTCCTTCTCTGTGAAAATCAAACCAACTGCTTACGCTGGTTTGACGGCGGGATGGATAAAGACTCTCGGTACTTTGCCACGGTACGCCGCGCGACAATAATTCCCTGATCGGCGAGCAGCGTCGTCAGCTTGCTGTCGCTCAAGGGTTTGCCGGGGTTTTCCGCTGCAATTAATTTTTTCACCAGCGCCCGAATTGCGGTGGATGATGCTTCACCGCCGCTGTCGGTATTTACATGGCTGGAGAAGAAATATTTTAGTTCGAAAATGCCGCGTGGGCTGTGAAGAAATTTCTGGGTTGTGACGCGTGATATGGTGGATTCATGCATATCCACAGCCTGAGCGATATCTGCCAGCACCATAGGTTTCATGAACTCTTCACCTTTCTCAAAGAAGTCCTGTTGTTGTTCTACAATACAACGCGTGACTTTGAGCAGCGTCTCGTTGCGGCTCTCAAGGCTTTTTATCAGCCAGCGGGCCTCTTGCAGGTGGCTGCGGATGAACTGGCTGTCGCTGTCGTTACGTGCACTGTGGCCCAGCGCGGCGTACTGCTGATTGACCTGCAAACGAGGCACGCTGTCGGTGTTAAGTTCCACCACCCAGCGGTCTTGATGTTTGCGCACCAGCACGTCGGGAATCACATACTCTGACTCGCCGGTATTGATTGATTGACCCGGACGTGGATCGAGCGATTGGATCAAGGCCAGCGCCTCTTTCAGCGCATCCTCTTTGATACGGCTCGAACGGATCAACGAGCGAAAATCATGGTTGGCCAGCAGATCGAGATATTCATTGACGATAAGCTTTGCTTCCGCCAGCCACGGCGTTTCGGGGGCAAACTGAGAAAGTTGGATGAGCAGACAATCGCGCAAATCACGCGCTGCGACGCCAACCGGGTCAAACCGTTGTACGCGTTTTAGCACCGCCTCCACTTCATCAATCGTCACTTCGTCGTCGCCGATGCTCTCGAGAATGTCTTCCAGCGGGACGGTCAAATAGCCCGTGGAGTCTACCGCATCCACAATTGAGGTAGCGATGGCCGCATCGGTATCAGAAAACGGTGTCAACTCCACTTGCCACATCAGGTAATCCTGCAATGTTTGTGTTGTTTCACCCTGATAGACAGGCAGTTCTTCATCGCGGTAATCCGTGCCGGTGCCTGAGGGCGTGCCTGCGGAGTAAATTTCATCCCAGGTGGCGTCCAACGGAAGTTCTTCCGGCATGTCTTTTTGTTCAAGGGCTTCGCGTGTATCTAATGATTCACTGTCGCTCGTTTCCTGTGCATCGATTTCATCGTGGCTGTCGGTTTGTTCAAGCAACGGATTGCTTTCCAGCGCCTGTTGGATTTCTTGCTGGAGTTCAAGCGTAGACAACTGAAGCAGACGGATTGCCTGCTGAAGTTGTGGCGTCATGGCCAGTTGTTGACTTAGCCTGAGTTGCAAACCTTGCTTCATAACTCGTGTCACTTTCCCTTAAATGGAACGCCCATTGCAAACGTTACAGTATCAAAGTCGGAAGCCTTCGCCCAGATAGACGCGTTTCACTTGCTCATCCGCCAGGATTTCGCTGGGTGAACCGTGGGAAATAAGCTGCCCCTGGCTGACGATATAGGCGCGTTCGCACACGTCCAACGTTTCACGCACGTTGTGATCGGTAATCAGCACGCCCAGGCCACTGTCGCGCAAGTGCTCAATGATTTTTTTTATGTCGAGCACCGAAATCGGATCGACACCGGCAAAGGGCTCATCCAGCAAAATAAATTTAGGATTAGCTGCCAGCGCGCGTGCGATCTCTACACGGCGACGTTCGCCACCGGACAGAGATTGTCCCAGACTATCGCGTAAATGAATAATATGGAATTCTTCCATTAACTCATTGGCGCGATCGTCTTGCTGCTCTGGCGTGAGATCTTTGCGAATTTGCAACACGGCCATCAGGTTGTCGTAAACGCTTAAACGGCGAAAAATGGAGGCTTCCTGCGGAAGATAACCGATGCCGCGGCGTGCACGCTCATGTAATGGCAGCAGGCTTATCTCTTCGTCATCAATCACGATTCGCCCAGAATCACGCTGAACAATGCCGACAACCATATAAAATGTCGTGGTTTTCCCTGCACCGTTCGGCCCGAGCAACCCGACGATTTCACCGGAGTTGACCGTTAAGCTTACGTTTTCTACCACGCGACGGCCTTTGTAGGCCTTGGCCAGGTTTTCTGCGATTAATGTTGCCATAGGTTATTCAGTTACCTGTGGTTGCTGCTTTGTTTTCTGGGACGATGGTGCGGCGGCTTTATCGTTTTTTTCCTGCAACTGCGACGGTACCAGCACGGTGGTCACTCGTCCGCCTTTATCACTCACGGCTTCCATTTGCTGCTGTTTCACCAAATAGGTAATGCGATCGCCTTTGACGTTGCTGTCCAACTGCTCCAGATAGGCGTTACCTGTCAGTGTGACCTTATCTTGTGCCAATTCATAACGCACTTTCTGCGCGCGTCCTTTAACCGGTTTGCCGTTATCTTGCATCTGGTAGAAGGTGACGGGATTACCGAAGGCTTCAATCAATTCCTGGCCCTGTGAGCCTTGCGGACGCGTGACCACGACTTTCTCGGCCTTCACTTCAATGGTCCCTTGCTTGACCACGACATTGCCGGTAAAGGTCACAGTATTGCCCTGCATGTCCAATGACTGCTGTGCAGAATCAATGTGAATCGGTTGGCTGGTGTCCCCTGTCACGGCCAGTGCGGGCAGACTTGCTGCTAACAGCGCGCTGGCGATGGCGGCGTGACGCCAGGCATTATTGGTGTTGAATTTCATAAGAGGTTTTTACCTTTTCAATCAATTCGGCAGTTTTGTTACGCAAATTGCCGCGCATTTTCATCCCATTGGAGAGGAAACTGGCTCCGAATAACGTCACCTCGTCATCGGAAGCGATATCCTGTGTCACCAGGTTAACTTGCGCATTATCGGTTTTTATCTGCCGTAATTGTGAGTCATTGGTCAGACTGTTGACTTCCACATGCCCATATAAGAACAACATTTTATCTTTGGTCAGTTTGGCGCGATCGGCTTGCACTGACCAGGTTGCGACACCTTGTTCGTTAAACAACGTAGCAACAGGTGACGTAAACCAGGTGAGCTGTTCCGCGTTAAAATACTCCACTTTTTGCGCCACGAGCCGATAGTTCAGACCACCCTGCGGGTTGTACACGAGCGTGGTGGTTTCGTCGCTGGTGTAGGTCGGCACCGCATTATCCTGTGTTTCCGTTTGTGGCGCGCTGTCCTGATCCGTCAGGTTCCAGCCAATCAGAATTAACACAATGAGCGCCAAGAGCGCAGTTAGCCAACGCTTCGTTTTGTTCATAATAAAAACGTACTCATGGTCGTCGCAAACTCATGTTGTAGCAAAATCACAGTGGTAACACATTCACAGTGATGATGTACTCATATCGATAGCCCTTTGGCTTCATCCAACTTACCCTGTGCTAGCAGGATAAGATCGCATAATTCGCGCACCGCACCGCGCCCTCCAGGGATATTGGTCACGTAGTCTGCTCTGGGGAGTAGCAGAGGATGTGCATCTGCCACGGCCACGCTGAGGCCTACCTGTGCCATCACCGGCCAATCAATCAAATCGTCACCAATATAGGCAACCTGATCGGCGCAAAGCGACAGTGTATCTAACAGTTCGTTGAAGGCCAAAATCTTATCTGACTGTCCCTGATAAAGGTGAGTAATACCCAGCGTGCGGCAACGGTCTTCCACCAGTGGTGCAGAACGCCCCGTGATGATAGCAACCTCGATGCCGGACGTTAGCAGACAACGGATACCATAACCGTCGCGCACGTTAAATGCCTTCAGCTCTTCCCCTTGATTGCCCATGTAAATCAGACCATCGGAGAGTACGCCATCGACATCGCAAATCAGCAATTTGATGGTTTGAGCCTTCTCCAACACCCGATTCGCGATCGGGCCGTAGCAGGTGGCGGTTTGCGCCGGGGTGTTACTCATAAACACATATCCTTGATATCACCATTAATCAGAGATTGTCGAAAAGGCAATCCCGGCTACCGTCACACCACGCCAGCGCGCAGCATATCATGCATATGGACAATGCCGACTAGCCGATCGCTCTGTGCGACCAGCAGAGACGTAATATGACGCGATTGCATCAGGTTCAGGGCATCCACCGCGAGCGTATTCGGTGCCACCCGGATGCCACCTGATGTCATCAGATCGGCAATACGAGCGTCATTCAGATTGATCTGCATATCAAAGACCCGGCGCAGGTCACCATCGGTAAAAATGCCTTCGATTATCATATCTGGCGTGCAAATCACTGTCATACCGAAACTTTTTCGGGTGATCTCTACTAATGCGTCTCTCAATGACGCATCCCGCGTAACGTGAGGGATTTCGTCTCCGGTATGCATGATATCCGCTACGCGCAGCAAAAGTTTGCGGCCCAGTGCGCCACCGGGGTGAGAAAGCGCAAAATCTTCGGCGGTAAAACCTCGCGCCTGTAACAACGCGACAGCAAGTGCATCGCCCATGACCAATGTGGCCGTGGTGCTGGATGTCGGGGCGAGCCCCAACGGACAAGCTTCCTGCGGCACATGGACGCAGAGGTGAATATCAGCGGCTTTGCCCATAGTGCTTTCCGGGTTGCTGGTGATGCAAATCAGAAACACTCCTAGACGCTTAAGCACGGGGATCAAGGCCAGGATTTCATTGGACTCACCCGA
The DNA here is from genome assembly GCA_015548865.1 of Serratia marcescens. Lineage (GTDB taxonomy): Bacteria > Pseudomonadota > Gammaproteobacteria > Enterobacterales > Enterobacteriaceae > Symbiopectobacterium > Symbiopectobacterium marcescens_A. The sequence continues at coordinate 66,501 of JADMXW010000011.1, forward strand.
ATTGGATATGGCGATCACAATGTCCTGTGCGGTGATCATCCCGAGGTCACCGTGGCTGGCCTCGCCTGGATGGACAAAAAAGGAAGGCGTACCGGTGCTGGCGAATGTTGCGGCCATCTTACAGCCGATGTGCCCGGATTTACCCATTCCCATTACCACCACTTTGCCTTGGCAATGGAACATGGTTTTACACGCGCGGGAGAAATTGTCATCGATATACTGGTCCAGATGGGCCAACCCGTCGCGTTCGATGGAAAGAACGTGTCTGCCCGCCTGTTGGAAATCGAAATCGGGCTGTTGTTCAACGTTGGACATAACTGTTAATCCTGACTATTTGGATAATCCAATGAAACGAGTAATGCGCCGCTAGTACAGAAAAAATAGCGTCGCAAGGTAAGCGATAAACATACACAGCAACAGCGCCCCTGCACCTTGTCCGATATGGCGTTTTTTCCGTAGGCAGAGTAGTGTCAGCAGTAGGCTGGCACCGAGCATCACACCGTAGTCGCGTTGAAATGCCAGCGGGTTCACCGCTCCTGGAGAAAGCAGTGCTGGGATGCCAAGCACGATAACCAGATTGAAGATGTTTGACCCGATCAGATTACCCAGCGCGATATCATCCTCTTTTTTCAGGGTACCGACGATGGCGGTTGCCAATTCGGGCAGGCTGGTGCCGATCGCCAGTACTGTCAGGCCAATGGTCAATTCATCAATGGCAAAATGACGAGCAATCACCGTTGCATTATCAATCACGATACGCGCTGCCATCGGCAGAATAATCAGCCCCAGCAGCAGCCAGAGCACGGCAACCGTTTGGTTTCCATCAGCCTGCGCCTGGGGCAACTCTGCTAATTGCTCGCGTGCCAGGCTGTCGCTGCCATCTTGTTGCGCCTGGCGCACCATACGCAGCATCAGCACAATCCAGGCGCCCGCCGCAACGAGCAAAATGACGCCATCAAGTCGGCTGAGGTAGCCATTGTAAAGCACGCCGCCACTGAGCAGCGTGATCAATAGCATGGGGAGCAGCTCACGCCGCAGTAGATCGGATCGGAAGGTCAACGGACGGATCAAAGCGGCGCTGCCGAGAATCAGCAAGATATTCGCGATATTTGACCCTAAAACGTTACCAACAGCCATGTCTGTTTGCTGATTTAGCCCAGCGGTAACCGACACCGCCAACTCTGGCAGTGATGTGCCAATGCCGACAATCATCACGCCGATAATTAAAGGAGAAACGCCCCACTCGCGTGCAAGAACAGCTGCGCCATAGACCAAACGGTCAGCACCATACACCAAAAGAATTAAACCAATAACCAAGAGAACTATCGCAAAAAGCATGCAGCGTCCTTTATTGAGGTATAATCACTGGTTCGTTAGGCGTTATGCCCATTATGCTTAACGTTGCAGAGGCGTTTTCCGCCTTGCTGAAACGCTCATCATTTAGGGCGCAAACCAGTGCGCGGACGAATGTCGAGCAAAAATTGCGTTACATCGTAGAGGGGTAATTTTGACTGTCTGTGCAGAAAAAGTAAAACCTATGGCAGCAGGATCCCGCCCTTTTCGGTAAGAATTGTCGGTAATCTTTTGTAAAACTCGGGCTTTGCCTGAAACCTGCCGTTAAGCTTGATAGGAAATACAACGGTTGTTGCTCGTCATATACGTATTACAGCGACGATCGTCAAGGGGAGTGAGTGAAGGAAAATATCGCATGAACCATGATGCCACTAATCTGGTTGAAATCCGTGGGCTCAATTTTTCGCGCGGAGCGCGGCCCATTTTCACCGATGTTTCATTAACCGTACCCAAGGGTAAGGTCACCGCGATCATGGGGCCTTCCGGTATTGGTAAAACCACGCTGCTGCGTCTTATTGGCGGTCAGCTCCAACCAGACAGCGGTGAGATCTGGTTTGACGGAGAGAATATTCCGATGCTCTCTCGCTCTCGACTGTATGACGTGCGTAAAAAGATGAGCATGTTATTCCAGTCTGGTGCACTGTTCACCGATCTTACCGTGTTTGAGAACGTGGCCTGGCCGCTGCGTGAGCATACGCAACTGCCAGAGACGCTGTTACGTAGCACGGTGCTGATGAAACTGGAAGCGGTGGGGTTACGCGGTGCAGCCAACCTGATGCCTTCTGAGCTCTCGGGCGGGATGGCCCGGCGAGCGGCATTGGCCCGCGCTATCGCGCTCGATCCGCAAATGATCATGTTCGATGAACCCTTTGTCGGTCAGGATCCGATCACCATGGGTGTGCTGGTTAAACTGATCGATGAATTGAACCATGCGTTGGGTGTCACTTGTATCGTGGTCTCCCATGATGTGCCGGAAGTGCTCAGCATTGCGGATTATGCCTACATCGTTGCCGATCAGCACATTGTCGCACACGGGCAGGCGGATGAACTGCGTGCTAACACTGATCCTCGGGTGCGGCAGTTTATTGACGGCATCGCCGATGGCCCCGTGCCGTTTCGCTTCCCTGCTGGTGACTACAAAACCAGCCTGTTAGGCTCCGGGAGTTAATTCATTCATGCTACGAGAAGCATTGGCGTCGTTCGGACGCCAGGGAATTCGAACCTGTGCTGCCTTTGGCCGTGCCGGTTTTATGTTGTTTAATGCGTTGATAGGCCGCCCCGAACTACGCAAACAAGGACCGCTGTTGCTTAAGCAGCTACACAGCGTCGGGGTGCAGTCGTTATTGATTATCCTCGTGTCTGGTCTCTTTATCGGTATGGTGCTGGGGTTGCAAGGTTATCTTGTGCTGACTACCTACAGCGCTGAGGCCAGTCTGGGCATGATGGTGGCGCTTTCTTTGCTGCGTGAGCTGGGACCGGTCGTGACGGCGCTGTTGTTTGCCGGCCGCGCTGGGTCAGCTTTGACGGCAGAAATCGGCCTGATGAAAGCCACCGAGCAGCTCTCCAGTATGGAGATGATGGCAGTGGACCCACTGCGACGCGTTGTGGCCCCACGCTTTTGGGCTGGCCTCATTAGCATGCCGCTGCTAACCATTATCTTTGTCGCGGTCGGCATTTGGGGAGGCGCATTGGTCGGGGTTAGCTGGAAGGGCATCGACGATGGCTTTTTCTGGTCAGCAATGCAGGGCGCGGTCGAATGGCGCAAGGATTTGCTGAACTGCGTGATTAAAAGTGTGGTATTCGCGATTACCGTGACCTGGATTGCGTTGTTCAATGGCTATGATGCGATCCCGACCTCTGAGGGGATCAGCCGGGCGACGACCCGCACGGTGGTGCATTCGTCATTGGCGGTATTGGGATTGGATTTTGTGCTGACAGCACTGATGTTTGGGAACTGAGTCGATGCAAACGAAGCGAAGTGAAATCTGGGTTGGCGTATTCCTGTTGATCGCCCTGGGCGCCATTATTTTTCTCTGTTTGAAAGTCGCCGACGTGAAGTCTATCGGCAGCGAACAGACCTACCGACTGTATGCCACGTTTGACAATATCGGTGGCCTGAAAGCACGTTCTCCGATAAAGGTCGGCGGCGTGGTGATCGGTCGCGTTGCAGATATTTCGTTGGATACCAAAACCTACTTGCCGCGCGTTGCTATGGATATTCAACGCCGGTATGACCATATTCCTGACACTAGCTCGCTGGCAATCCGTACTTCCGGATTGTTGGGGGAACAATATCTGGCACTGAATATCGGTTTTGAAGATGAAGAAATGGGAACCAAAATCCTCGCTGATGGCGGCGTGATTCAGGACACCAAATCCGCCATGGTGCTGGAGGATTTAATCGGCCAGTTCCTATATAAGAGCGGGGGTGATAGCACCGACAATACGGGAAAAACGGAATCTGTGCCGCACAACGATCCGGCATTGACGCCAGCGCCGTCTACCCCAGCGCCGGCCGCAGCACAATAATCAAGAGGACATCTGTATGTTAAAACGTTTACTGATGGTGGCACTGCTGGTCGTGGCACCTCTCGCCAGCGCGGCGGATCAAACTAACCCTTATCGTTTGATGAACGATGCGGCAGAGAAGACGTTTACGCGTCTGAAAACGGAGCAACCTCGTATCAAACAGGATCCGAACTACTTGCGCCAAATCGTGCAAGAAGAACTGCTGCCGTACGTTCAGATCCGCTATGCAGGGGCTCTTGTGCTGGGCCGCTACTACAAAGAAGCGACTCCGGCGCAGCGTGATGCCTATTTCAAAGCGTTTGAAGCCTATTTAGCACAGGCCTACGGTCAGGCGCTGGCGCTGTATCACGGACAGAACTACCAGATTGCGCCGGAACAACCGCTGGGCAGTGCTGACATTATTCCCATCCGTGTGACCATCATTGACAATGGCGGCCGTCCACCGGTGCGTTTGGATTTCCAATGGCGTAAAAATAGCCAAACCGGTAATTGGCAGGCTTACGACATGATTGCCGAAGGGGTGAGCATGATCACCACCAAGCAAAACGAATGGGCAGCCATTTTGCGTCAACAGGGTGTTGATGGGTTAACGAAACAGCTGGAGGCTTCTGCTCGTCAGCCCATTACGCTGGAGCAGAAGAATGGCTGAAGTTCTGCGCTGGACGTCGCAAGACTCGACGCTGGCGCTGTCCGGCGATTTGGATCGTGATTCGCTGCTGCCGTTTTGGCAGCAGCGCGAGACACTGCTGGCAGGTATGCATGTGCTGGATATTTCCGCACTGGAGCGGGTTGATTCCGCAGGGCTGGCATTGCTTGCTCATGTCTACCAGCAGCAGGTAACTTCTCAGGCACCGTTCTCGATCACCGGTGCCAGTGAGCGGGTGAAAACGCTGATCGCGCTTTACAATCTTAACGACATTATTCCTGTCGTTTGATTTTTTTCTTTACCTTTCCCGTGCATAGGCTCAAACACCCCTCTTTACGTTCGTGAAGAGGGATTTCCTTGTTTAAGAAAACGGCATATTCATCTAAGATACACGGCTGATAATCCTCCCCCTGAATACAGAATCGAGAGCGATGGAAAATAACGAGATCAAAGAGGTGCTGATGAAGGCATTGGCACTGCAAGAAGTCCACGTAACGGGCGATGGTAGCCATTTTCAGGTCGTCGCCGTGGGGGATATTTTTGCTGGCATGCGTCGTGTCAAACAGCAGCAGACCGTATACGCACCTTTGGCGGAGTACATTGCGGACAACCGCATTCATGCGCTTTCCATCAAGGCCTATACACCGGAAGAATGGCAGCGCGATCGCAAGCTGAACGGCTTTTAAGCGATGGCTGTGTGCCCTGTAATACATTTAGCAAGCTGAGAACTTTTTACTATGGATAAATTTCGTGTGCAGGGTCCTACCCGGCTCACTGGTGAAGTCACCATCTCCGGGGCGAAAAATGCTGCCCTGCCCATCCTGTTTGCGGCCCTGCTGGCGGAAGCGCCGGTAGAAATCCAAAATGTTCCCAAGCTGCGTGATATCGACACCACGATGAAGTTGCTCAGCCAGTTAGGGGCTCATGTGACGCGCAACGGTTCGGTGCATGTGGATGCTCGCGACGTTAACGTGTTCTGCGCACCTTACGATCTGGTGAAAACCATGCGTGCCTCTATTTGGGCGTTGGGGCCGCTGGTGGCGCGCTTCGGTCAGGGGCAGGTTTCTCTGCCCGGTGGTTGCGCGATTGGCGCGCGTCCGGTCGATCTGCATATTACTGGGTTGGAGCAGCTTGGTGCCAAGATCGTGCTGGAAGAGGGATATGTCAAAGCCACTGTTGACGGACGCTTGCAGGGCGCACATATCGTCATGGATAAAGTTAGCGTGGGGGCGACCGTCACTATCATGACGGCGGCAACGCTGGCAGAAGGTACCACCATTATCGAAAACGCCGCACGCGAGCCGGAAATTGTCGATACTGCGGGTTTCCTGAATGCGATGGGAGCAAAAATTACTGGCGCGGGCAGTGACAAAATCGTTATCGAAGGCGTTGAGCGCCTGGGTGGTGGTGTTTACCGTGTGCTGCCGGACCGTATCGAAACGGGGACTTTCCTGGTGGCTGCCGCTGTCTCTCGTGGCAGCATTGTGTGCCGTAACACTCGCCCAGATACGCTGGATGCTGTACTGGCAAAATTGCGCGATGCAGGTGCAGATATTGAAGTGGGTGATGACTGGATTAGCCTTGATATGCATGGCAAACGCCCGAAAGCGGTTACTGTGCGCACCTCTCCGCATCCTGGTTTCCCCACCGATATGCAGGCTCAGTTCAGCTTGCTGAATTTGGTGGCCGAAGGTACCGGTGTTATCACCGAAACTATCTTTGAAAACCGCTTTATGCATGTGCCGGAGTTAATCCGTATGGGCGCGCAGGCTGAGATTGAGAGCAACACCGTGATTTGCCACGGTGTTGATACTCTCTCTGGTGCTCAGGTGATGGCGACCGACCTGCGTGCATCAGCCAGTTTGGTGCTGGCGGGCTGTATTGCGGAAGGGACAACCATCGTCGATCGTATCTATCACATCGATCGTGGATACGAGCGCATTGAAGACAAACTGCGTGGGCTGGGTGCTAACATCGAGCGTGTGAGCAGTAACGACGCATAATCCTATTTCAGTATGAGCAGCAGTGATGCTGCTCATACTGGTAGCGTTAGCCCTCAGGAAATTCCTGAATTGTTACCGTCAGCATCATCTCTTGATCGCCACGGCGAATGGCGACTGGCACTGCGGTACCTGGCCGAATTTCAGCCACCTGATCCATGGTTTCAATCACGGAGACGGCAGGTTTGTTGTTCATGGTAAGCAGCACGTCGCCTTTTTTCATGCCCCCTTTATCTGCGGGGCCACCGGGTTCGACATTCATCACGATCACGCCTTGCAACCGTTTATTGCCGTCCAGAGTGCTGTTTGGTGATAACCCTTCCGCCTGTGCACCGTTGATACCGATATAGCCACGAATCACGCGACCATCACGAATCAGTTTCCCCATCACCTTGGTTGCCAGCGCTACCGGAATGGCAAAGCCAATGCCTTCCGGTGTTTCTCCATCGCTGCCTTTATCAAAGGTGAGGGTGTTGATGCCTACCAATTCACCCAGTGTATTAACCAACGCACCGCCTGAATTACCGTGGTTGATAGATGCATCGGTCTGCAGAAAGTTTTGTCGCCCTCCGAAGCCGGAGCCAGAACCGTCCATTAGGCTCAACCCCACACGACCTGTTGCACTGATAATGCCTTGGGTAACCGTTTGTCCCAGATTGTAAGGGTTACCGATAGCCAGTACGACATCACCGATATGCGCAGTGCGTTTCTCGTTTATGGTGATAACGGGCAAATTAGCGGCCTCGACTTTCACTACGGCCAGATCGGTCAATTTGTCTGTGCCGATCACGCTTGCCTCATAGACGCGGCCGTCCTGTAACGAGATAACCAACTGTGCGATGTTATTGATCACATGATTATTCGTGAGCACATATCCTTTTTCGCTCATGATCACGCCAGAGCCGAGCAGGCGAATATTCAGTTCTCCGTTGTTTTCGTTGTCAGATTCACGACTGTAGACGTTAACGACTGCTGGCGCAGCGCGGCGAACGGCCTGATTGTAGCTCAACGGCACATCTTCGCTCTGTATACTGTGTGAGGAGGAAAACAGTGCGGTATTTGGCCGTAGCAACGGCATGATCGCGAGCAGAATTCCAGCCACGATCACACCAATAATGGCGGAGCGAAAGAGTTTTGCGAGCATAAAACGTACAGGGAAATGGATAGGTAGACGGAGGATAACATGAGTTTACCGAACACAGCATGTATCGTGTCTTATTTTATGGTATTGAGAATATACCCACCATACCTCATGTTGCAGAAGTGTTGGCTAAGCTCATTTGTGCTTACCTTTCACGAGGTCACCGCAAGCGGCGTTCACATCAGCTTCCGGCAGAGTTGTCGCCCGAATCACTTAATTGAATAAGTGATTCGGAATTAATGAATCTCATCCTTGAGATTCCCACTCGGACCAGCGCAAGCGCAGTTCAAACGTTACCGTTTGAACTGCCAGGGTATATGTCGTTTATCGCAGCAACAGATAAATTGTTTCATCACCGCGTACAACGTTCAGCGCCAGCACGCTGGGTTTGCTTTCCAGAATTTTGCGCAACTGAGTGATGTTTTCCACCCGCTCACGGTTAACGCCGATAATGATATCGCCCTTCTGTAAGCCCACTTGTGCTGCAGGGGTGTCTTTCGCGACCTCTTCGATTTGTACCCCTTTGCTGCCGTCCTTCGCTTGACCATTGGCAAGCGATGCACCTTGCAAGGCAGGAGAAAGACTCTCGGCGCTGGTGGCGGCAGAGGTATTGTTATCGAGAACCACAGAAAGCTCCAGTGGTTTGCCTTCACGCAGCAGGCCAATCTTCACTGTTTTACCTGGCGCTGTGGTGCCGATTTTGGCACGCAGCTCAGCAAAACTGTTGATGGGTTTGCCCTCCAGAGAGGTCAGCACATCACCGGCTTTGATCCCCGCCTTAGCAGCAGCGGATTTCGGCAACACTTCGCTGACAAAGGCGCCGCGTTGCGCTTCCACCTTGAACGCTTTCGCCATGTCGGCGGTCATTTCGCTGCCTTTGATACCTAGCAGGCCACGTTTCACTTCACCGAATTCGATAAGCTGTTGCGCCAGGTTTTGCGCCATGTTGCTGGGAATAGCAAAACCGATACCGATGTTGCCGCCGCCAGGTGCCAGGATCGCCGTATTAATCCCGATCAGTTCGCCTTTAAGGTTCACCAGCGCACCACCGGAGTTACCCCGGTTGATGGAGGCATCCGTCTGGATAAAGTTTTCTAACCCTTCCAGATTCAGGCCACTGCGACCCAACGCAGAAATGATACCGGACGTGGCCGTTTGGCCGAGGCCGAACGGGTTACCGACAGCAACGGCGAAGTCCCCTACGCGAAGTTGGTCAGAATCAGCCATTTTAACTTCTTGCAGGTTCTTGGCGTCATTCAATTGCAGCAGTGCGATGTCACTCTGCTCATCACGACCGATCAGTTTAGCCTCATATTCCCGGCCATCATTCAACTGCACGCGAATTTTGTCTGCGTTGTTGATGACGTGATTGTTGGTCAGGACATACCCTTTGGCGGCATCGATAATCACACCGGAACCCAGGCCTTCAAAGGGCCGGGTGTTTTGCTTGCCCGAAGGCGCATTCGGGCCAAAGAAGAATTTAAATTCTTCCGGTACGCGTTGACGCTGCGTTTGCGTACCTTCCACATGCACACTGACCACCGCAGGCAGCACCTTTTCCAACATCGGCGCCAGACTGGGTAACTGTTGACCCTCCACTACGGCGGGCAGGGCAGCTTGCGCTGCAGGAAGCGATGACAATGCCAGACTCATGCTTACTGCCAGTGCGCTGAATAATAATGATTTTTTCTTCATTTGAAGTTATCTCTCACAACCTGCGAACCATCGACAGAATGTCAATTATGAATAAAATGATGATATATAAACTTAAACGACTGGTGAAGAGTCGACCAGCGAATAACGTGTAAAGTTCACTGTTCTTTCGTCAATAGACTTTAACTATCGTCAATGTTGTTCAGGGAAGGGAAAAATCAAGGTTGTAACGCGCGTGAAGGTTATGGTCCCTCACGCAAGGGGATATACCCGTTATCCTTCAAGTTGCAGGAGCGTTGGCTTTCCTCGTTCACCCCAGTCACTTACTTGAGTAAGCTCCTGGGGACTCACTGCGTTGCTGCCTTCCTGCAACTCGAATGATTTGGGGTATAGCAGTGCAATTATTTGCGCAGAGGGCGCTCGCCGCGCAGTAGTCCGGAAGCGCCGTCCGAGTAATCACGTGGCGGCATGTCTACCGGTGCTTGATCGTTGTCTGCTTCCGCTTCAGTTAATCGGTAACGAAACGGATTTTCTTGCACGGGCAAATCTGGCAGCAGGTTGCTGGAGCTTTTCGCCATATGCTGATAGAGCTGGCGATAATCTTTTGCCATGTTATCCAACAGTTCAGCGCTGCGCGCGAAGTGGCCTACCAGCTCCTGACGATAGGTTTCCAGCTCTGTTTTGCTCTTTTCCAACTCGCTTTGCAGCGCTTGCTGCTGCCGCAGTGTACGGTTGCCAAAGCGCATGGCAACAGCACCGATGATGATGCCGACAACTAATCCTATTAGCGCATACTCCCAAGTCATAAAGACACCTCTTTTGACGTCGTTGTCCCGTAGGGTTTTTTCACTTCATAATAGCCACTATAACCGCTAACGCCGTCCGAGTGGAGTCCCGAAACGCGACGCTGTAAGGTTATTGGGATCTATTTCAGGTGATATCATGGAAAAATGCGACGATCGCGGAGCGAATCGCCGGTAACGAGCGATAAAACACGACTAACTTTTTTTCGGAAAATGACGGATGAAGGGAGAAACAGAGATGATACAACCGACGACTCTGCCGCATGCTGGGCCATTGGCACACTATCAGCATGCAGTGGCTGTGGGTGAGTATCAGCCTGATGAGGTACAACTGCAAACGGTAACCGCGCTGCAAGACATTTATCAGGCTTTGTTAGAGCGTGAAGTGACGCAGGTGACTCCCGCATCCGATGGGCGGCTGAGCCGGTGGCGACACTGGTTGGGGCTTGCGGATAAAACGCCTGTGACACCGGTGCAGGGGCTTTATATGTGGGGTGGTGTCGGGCGTGGCAAAACCTGGCTGATGGATCTGTTTTTCCAGAGTCTGCCTACCGAGCGCAAGCTGCGGTTGCATTTCCACCGTTTTATGCTGAGGGTTCACGAAGAACTGAACCAGCTACAGGGACAAACAAATCCGTTGGAGCAGGTGGCTGAAGGATTTAAGGCACAGACTGACGTGCTTTGTTTTGATGAGTTTTTCGTCACTGATATCACCGATGCCATGCTGCTGGCTGAACTGCTGCGAGCGTTGTTTGCTCGCGGGGTAACATTGGTCGCCACATCGAACATTCCTCCGGATAACCTCTACCGTAACGGCTTGCAACGCAGTCGTTTCTTGCCTGCCATCGATCTGATCAAGCAGTACTGTGAGGTACGTAATGTGGATGCAGGCATCGACTACCGTCTGCGCACGCTCACTCAGGCGCACCTTTACCTGACGCCGTTGTCGCTTGAGACCGAAGCGGCAATGCGCCAGATGTTCTCTCGCTTGTCTGGCCGGGCATTTGCTGAACCGGGGCCGGTGCTGGAGATCAACCACCGGCCTATGCCGACGCTCAGTGCGGGCGACGGAGTACTGGCCGTCGATTTTGCTACGCTGTGTCTGGATGCGCGCAGCCAGAATGACTATATTGCGCTATCGCGTCTTTATCACACGGTTCTGCTGCACAACGTGACTGTGATGGGAACCAAAGAGGAGAACGCAGCGCGCCGGTTTCTGGCGCTGGTGGATGAATTTTACGAACGTCGGGTCAAGTTGGTGATCGCAGCGCAAACTTCGATGTTCGAGCTTTATCAGGGAGAGCATCTGAAATTCGAATATCAGCGCTGTCTGTCTCGCTTGCAAGAGATGCAAAGTGAAGAGTACTTGAGCCAGCCTCATCTTGCCTGAGCCCACCCCACATGAACATCTGGGACGTAATTTATTGCGGTCCAGATGAAAAAGGGTCGATCTTTGTTATCGACTTCTCTATAATCTTGCGACCCCACGTTACAACAACGTTTTTTTCCCGAAACGTTAATCGCGCCGGCATGGCTATTCGAAGGGGTAGGTTTGCTGGACTAGATGCCGTGTGAACCTCGACACTTTATTTCTGAATTTATTGAAGCGTTTGGGTGTTCACCAACGTGTAACTTAAATTGGGTAAGCTTTTAATGAAAACTTTTACAGCTAAACCAGAAACCGTCAAACGCGACTGGTATGTTGTTGACGCGACCGGTAAAACTCTGGGCCGCCTGGCTACTGAACTGGCTCGCCGTCTGCGCGGTAAGCATAAAGCGGAATACACCCCGCACGTCGATACCGGTGATTACATCATCGTTCTGAACGCTGACAAAGTTGCTGTAACCGGCAACAAGCGTTCTGACAAGATTTACTATCACCACACCGGTCACATCGGTGGTATCAAGCAAGCGACCTTTGAAGAGATGATTGCCCGCCGTCCTGAGCGTGTGATTGAAATCGCGGTTAAAGGCATGCTGCCGAAGGGCCCGCTGGGTCGTGCTATGTACCGTAAACTGAAAGTTTACGCAGGTAACGAGCACAACCACGCGGCACAGCAACCGCAAGTTCTGGACATTTAATCGGGATTATAGGCAATGGCTGAAAATCAATACTACGGCACTGGTCGCCGCAAAAGCTCCGCCGCTCGCGTGTTCATCAAACCGGGCAACGGCAATATCGTTATCAACCAGCGCAGCCTGGAACAGTACTTCGGTCGCGAAACTGCCCGCATGGTAGTTCGTCAACCGCTGGAACTGGTCGACATGGTTGGCAAACTGGATCTGTATATCACCGTTAAAGGTGGTGGTATTTCCGGTCAAGCGGGTGCCATTCGTCATGGTATCACCCGTGCGCTGATGGAGTATGACGAGTCTCTACGTTCTGAACTGCGTAAAGCGGGCTTCGTTACCCGTGACGCTCGTGAAGTTGAACGTAAGAAAGTTGGTCTGCGTAAAGCACGTCGCCGTCCGCAGTACTCCAAACGTTAATTTCTGGCGTTTATCGCTGCAAATCAACGCAAAAAAACCCGGTGCAAACGCCGGGTTTTTTTTGTCCTTTTTACATGTAAAGCGTGTCGTTCTTCGCGTATTTTGCCCTTTTAGATGAAAAAATACTCTTCTTTTTCTTAGGGTTAGTAATGAATTCGCGCTTCTTTCCCCACAGAACGCACAAAATCTGATAAACTATTTGCCGATTTTGTGCCTGTATGCCAGCCGGTAATTTTCCCGAATGTTGATGCCGTCAGACGTTTTTCTTGTGGACATTCACGTACAGTGAGTCCGGGCTATGCAGGATAGCGCCGTTTAGTTATTAGTCGTATTTCTCGATAAACTTGGAGGTTTTCATGGCTGTCGCTGCCAACAAACGTTCGGTGATGACGCTGTTTTCTGGTCCGTCCGACATTTTTAGCCATCAGGTTCGCATTGTTTTGGCGGAAAAGGGCGTGAGTGTCGAGATTGAGCAGGTGGATATGGATAACCTGCCGCAGGATCTTATTGACCTCAACCCGTACGGTTCTGTTCCGACGTTGGTCGACCGTGAACTGACGCTTTATGAGTCTCGCATCATCATGGAATATCTGGATGAGCGTTTCCCTCATCCTCCGTTAATGCCGGTTTATCCGGTTGCACGCGGCACCAGCCGCCTGATGATGCATCGTATCGAATCTGATTGGTATTCCCTCCTGAAAAAAATCATGCAGGGGAATGCACAGGAAGCTGATGCTGCCCGTAAGCAACTGCGCGAAGAGTTGTTGGCCGTTGCCCCTGTGTTCAATGAAGCGCCTTATTTCATGAGCGAAGAGTTCAGCTTGGTCGATTGCTACCTGGCACCGCTGCTGTGGCGCTTGCCGCTTCTGGGCATCGAGTTGACTGGCGCAGGTGCGAAAGAGCTGAAAGGTTATATGACGCGTGTCTTCGAACGTGATGCATTTTTGGCATCCTTGACCGAAGCTGAGCGTGAAATCCGTTTGCACACCCGAGGTTAAATCAGTATGGCGTTGTCTCAACTGTCTCCGCGCCGTCCGTATCTATTGCGGGCTTTTTATGATTGGCTGCTGGATAATCAACTCACGCCGCATTTGGTGGTTGATGTATCGCTGCCGGGCGTGATGGTGCCAATGGAGTTCGCCCGTGACGGGCAGATAGTGCTCAACATCGCGCAGCGTGCTGTGGGTGGCCTGGAGTTGGCAGATGACAGTGTGCGTTTCAATGCTCGCTTTGGTGGTGTGCCGCGTCAGGTCTATGTCCCCATGGCTGCGGTACTGGCCATTTATGCTCGTGAGAATGGCGCTGGCACGATGTTTGAGCCGGAGCCCGCCTATGAGCTGGATAACCTCACAGATGTGCAGGGAGAGGCATTAACACCCGGTGTGGTGATGTCGGTTGTGGATAATGAGCAGCAAGATAACGTTACAGACGCTAATCCACCTGATGACGATCCGCCACCGACCCCGCGCGGTGGGCGGCCATCGCTGCGAGTGGTGAAATAACCGCATTCACAAGAAAAGGGGCAACCGCCGGTTATGCCCCTTTTTTATGGCAAAATATTTATAGAAAGCTAAGGATAACAACCGATTACGGCAGGGGGAATGATGAACACGACCAAAGGCCAGTGTTTATGCGGTGCTGTGACTGTCGAAGTGCCAGAAACGTGCGTGCATGATGTCAGCGTATGCCATTGCAATATGTGTCGCCAATGGGGCGGTGGGCCGCTTTTGGCGGTAGAGTGTAAGCAAGGTGTGGTGATGAGTGGGAAAGAGAACATCACGCATTATCGCTCGTCAGAATGGGCTGAACGAACATTCTGCCGAATCTGTGGTACCCATCTCTATTACCTGCTGCTGGAAACGCAAACGTATGAGCTGTCTGCGGGGATATTCCCAGACGATCGCAAACGGTTGGTGAGCCAGATCTATATCGAAAGCAAACCGGACTTTTATGATTTTGTCCAACAAACTCCCATGCTGACAGAACAGGACATCCTCGATCAGTTCAATAGCAGCAACTGAACTACCCGCATCGAGCGTACAAGAAAAAGGCGGCTTACGCCGCCTCAGACTGATGATAAAGCCCGCAATTAGGCGAAGTGCGGCGATGGGGTCGTAGCGGCGTAAGCCGCCGGAGCGCCCCTCGTCGTGATTTGCCGGGAAACACGGGCATGCCTAAAAGGGTTTGTCAGCGCGCTCAGGCGGCTTGCGCCGCCTTGATAGATAGCGTTGCCGATTACACTTCCAGATAGTTCATTATGCCATCTGCGGCCTTGCGGCCTTCAGCAATGGCTGTCACGACCAGATCGGAACCGCGCACCGCATCGCCACCGGCGAAGATTTTCGGGTTGCTGGTCTGAAAAGCGCTTTCGCTCTGCTCTGGCGCCACGATGCGGCCTTGACTATCCAACTCCACGCCGTGTTTCGCCAACCATTCCATTTTGTGTGGACGGAAACCAAACGCCATGATGACCGCATCTGCCTCCAGCACATGTTCGGAACCTTCGACGATTTCTGGGCGACGGCGGCCATTGGCATCCGGTGCTCCCAGTTCGGTGCGCGCCATTCTTACACCGCAGGCTTTACCGGCACCGTTGATTTCAATGCTGAGTGGTTGCAGATTGAACAGAAATTCTACGCCCTCTTCACGCGCGTTTTTCACTTCACGCTTAGAGCCTGGCATATTGACTTCGTCACGGCGGTAGGCGCAGGTAACGTGCGTTGCACCATGACGCACGGAGGTACGTACACAGTCCATCGCGGTATCACCGCCACCCAATACCACCACGCGCTTGCCGCTCATGTCGGTGTAGGGTTCATCCGGCGCGTTTTCAAAGCCCATCAGTTGTTTGGTATTGGCAATCAGGAACGGCAGCGCGTCATATACGCCGGGCGCATCCTCATTTTCTAATCCGCCACGCATAGACTGGTAAGTGCCCACCCCCAGGAATACCGCGTCGTAATCGGCGAGCAAGGTCTCCAGCGCGATATCTTTACCAATCTCCGTATTAAGCTGGAACTCAATGCCCATCTCACTAAAGATTTCACGGCGTTTGATCATCACCTCTTTTTCCAGCTTAAATGCCGGAATACCGAAGGTCAGCAAACCGCCGATTTCAGGATGACGATCGAATACCACGGCTTGCACACCGCTACGCGCCAACACATCAGCGCAGGCAAGGCCTGCAGGGCCCGCCCCCACGATGGCGACACGCTTACCGGTGGGTTTCACCTGGGACAGGTTCGGCTTCCATCCCATTTCGATCGCTTTGTCATTGATGTAGCGCTCGATATTGCCAATGGTGACCGCACCGAATTCCGCATTGAGCGTACAGGAGCCTTCACACAGCCTGTCCTGCGGGCAAACGCGTCCGCATACTTCCGGTAGGCTGTTCGTCTGGTGTGACAGTTCAGCCGCTTCAATAATGCGCCCTTCGTTCGCCAGTTTCAGCCAGTTGGGAATGTAGTTATGTACCGGGCACTTCCATTCGCAATAGGGGTTACCGCAGGCAAGGCAGCGATCTGCCTGTGCCTTTGACTGGCTTTCGGAAAAGGGTTCGTAGATTTCTACGAACTCGATTTTGCGAATCTTTAACGGCTTCTTCGGCGGATCAACGCGCTGTAAGTCGATAAATTGATAAACGTTCTGACTCATAATGCCCTCTTACTGCGCCTGAACCCGCAATTCGGCTGCGGAACGACTACGATGCCCTAATAATGCCTTCACATCACTCGACTTGGGTTTCACCAGTGCGAAACGCGATGCCCAGACTGGCCAGTTAGCGAGAATCTCTTCACCGCGCTGCGAGCCCGTGTGCTGTACGTGTTCGGTAATCAAGCCACGCAGGTGTTCTTCGTGGATCGCCAAATCGTCGACAGACAGTACTTCCACCAGTTCAGGGTTGACGCGTTTGCGGAATTCGCCGTCTTCATCCAGCACGTAGGCGAAGCCACCGGTCATGCCTGCACCAAAGTTGACGCCGGTACGACCCAGCACGCAAACGATGCCGCCCGTCATGTATTCACAGCCGTTGTCGCCGATGCCTTCCACCACGGTGATAGCACCGGAGTTACGCACGCCGAAACGTTCGCCTGCGCGGCCTGCGGCAAACAGCTTGCCGCCGGTGGCGCCGTAAAGGCAGGTATTGCCGATAATGCTCGCTTCATGGCTGCGGAACGCGGAGCCGACGGGCGGACGCACAGAGATACAGCCGCCTGCCATGCCTTTGCCCACATAGTCGTTGGCATCACCGGTCAGTGTCAGTTCAACGCCGCCAGCATTCCATACGCCGAAGCTTTGTCCGGCAGTGCCGGAGAAGTTGGCTTTGATCGGATCGCTTGCCAGCCCTTGATCACCGTGCTGAGCGGCGATGGCACCGGACAGCGTTGCACCGACGGAACGATCGGTATTGCGGATATCAAAGTAGAGCGCTTTGCTCTGTTTCGCCGCAATGTGCGGTTGTGCCTGAGACAGCAGCGCTTTGTTCAACAGGCCTTCATCAAACGGCGGATTGCTCTCGGTGCAGAACAGCGCTTTGCCCGGCTGCGGCTGTGCGGTTTGCAGCAGCGCAGAGAGGTCCAGCTTGTTCTGTTTGGCCGTGAACCCGTCCAATTCCACCAGCAGATCGGTACGGCCAATCAAATCCACCAATTTGCTGATGCCAAGTTCTGCCATCAATTCGCGAGTTTCCTGCGCGATGAAGTTGAAGTAGTTGATCACACGCTCTGGCAGGCCGTGATAGTGATCGCGGCGCAGTTTGTCGTCTTGAGTTGCAACACCGGTGGCGCAGTTGTTCAGGTGACAAATACGCAGGTATTTACAGCCGAGCGCAACCATGGGGCCAGTACCGAAGCCGAAGCTTTCTGCACCCAGAATCGCTGCTTTGATGATATCAACACCGGTTTTCAGCCCACCGTCTACTTGCAGACGGATTTTGTGGCGCAAGCCGTTTGCTACCAGCGCCTGCTGGGTTTCCACCAGCCCCAGTTCCCACGGGCACCCTGCATATTTCACCGACGTCAGCGGGCTGGCACCGGTGCCGCCGTCATAACCTGCGATGGTGATAAGGTCCGCATAAGCTTTGGCAACGCCAGTGGCGATGGTACCTACACCCGGTTCAGAAACCAGCTTGACCGAGATCATTGCCTTCGGGTTGATCTGTTTCAGGTCGAAAATCAACTGAGCCAAGTCTTCGATTGAGTAAATATCGTGGTGCGGTGGCGGTGAAATCAACGTCACACCCGGCACTGAGTAACGCAGTCTGGCGATGTACGGCGTCACTTTGTCGCCTGGTAACTGACCACCTTCACCCGGCTTGGCACCTTGCGCTACTTTGATCTGGATAACATCGGCATTCACCAGATAGGCTGGCGTAACACCGAAACGACCTGATGCCACCTGCTTGATGCGCGATACCTTGTTGGTGCCGTAACGCGCCGGATCTTCTCCGCCTTCACCGGAGTTAGAGTAGCCGCCCAGCGTGTTCATGGCTTCCGCCAGTGACTCATGGGCTTCCGGACTCAATGCACCGATAGACATGGCTGCGGTGTCAAAGCGCTTAAACAGCTCGCTGGCGGGCTCAACGTCATCGACTGGGATAGCTGCGCCTTCCTGCGGTTTAATGGCCAGGAGGTCGCGCAGCGTCGCCACAGGGCGTTCGTTGACGTGTTTGGCATACTGCTGGTAGTCGCTGTACTCACCGCTTTTCACTGCTTGTTGCAGTGTATTGACCACATCCGGGTTGTAGGCATGGTACTCCCCGCCGTACACAAATTTCAGCAGGCCGCCCTGTTCCAGCGTTTTACGCTTCAGCCAGGCACGTTTTGCCAGATTTTGCAGATCCTGCTCGAAATCGCCGAAGTTAGCACCGCCGATGCGGCTAACCACGCCGTGGAAGCAGAGTGCTGATACTTCTTTGTGCAAGCCAACCGCTTCAAACAGCTTGGAACACCGGTACGAGGCAACCGTAGAAATGCCCATTTTGGACATGATTTTGTACAACCCTTTATTGATGCCGTTACGGTAGTTGAGCATCACTGTGCGGTAGGGCTTCTCAATGGTGTGGCTATCGACCATGCGCGCCAGCGTTTCATACGCCAGATACGGATAGATGGCGGTAGCGCCGAAGCCCAGCAGCACGGCAAAGTGGTGTGGATCGCGGGCACTGGCGGTTTCGACAATCAGGTTAGCATCACAACGCAGGCTTTTTTCCACCAACCGGTGCTGTATTGCGCCCACAGCCATGGGGGCTGGAACCGGCAAACGGTGTTCGCTGATAGCGCGGTCGGAAAGCACCAGTAACACAGCCCCTTCACGCACTTTGTGCTCTGCCTCGTCACACAAGGCCTCAACGGTTTGCTGCAACGATTTTTCACGCGGATCAAATGTCAGATCCAGCGTTTCTGCGCGGTAATGCTGCTGATCCTGCGTTAACAACTGGGTAAAATCTGAATACAGCAGGATCGGCGATTTAAAGCTTAAGCGATGCGCCTGGCCTTCGGCTTCGCAAAATACGTTCATTTCGCGGCCAATACAGGTTGCCAAAGACATCACATGAGCTTCACGTAGCGGGTCGATCGGCGGGTTAGTCACCTGAGCGAACTGCTGACGGAAATAGTCATAAATGATGCGCGGACGGCTGGAAAGTACGGCAAACGGGGTGTCGTCGCCCATTGAACCGGTTGCTTCCTGGCCGTTTTCACCCAGTACGCGGAGAATCTGGTCCAGCTCTTCACTGCTGTAACCGAACTGCTTCTGGTAGGTTTCCAGCAGGTTGTCATCCAGCTTACGGCTGCCAACCTGATCGTCCGGTAACTCTTCAAACGGCACCAAACGTTTGACGTTTCTCTCCATCCACTCTTTGTAAGGATGGCGGCCTTTGAGGTCATTGTCGGTTTCGTTGGAGTGCAGAATACGGCCTTCGAGGGTATCGATAACCATCAATTCACCAGGACCAACGCGACCCTTTTCTACCACTTCATCCGGCTGATAATCCCAAATCCCCACTTCGGAGGCGCAGGTGATCAGTTTGTCTTTGGTGATGACATAGCGCGCCGGGCGCAGGCCGTTACGGTCCAGATTACAGGCAGCATAGCGCCCATCGGACATTACGATACCCGCCGGACCATCCCACGGCTCCATGTGCATAGAGTTGAAGTCAAAGAACGAACGCAGTTCCGGGTCCATGTCTGGGTTGTTCTGCCAGGCGGGTGGGACCAGCAAACGCATGGCACGCACGATATCCATCCCACCGCTCAGGAACAGTTCTAACATGTTATCCAGTGAACTGGAATCAGAGCCGGTTTCGTTGACGAACGGTGCAGCGTCTTGCAGATCGGGGATCAGCGGGGTCTTGAACTTGTACGCGCGTGCACGCGCCCATTGACGGTTACCGGCAATGGTATTGATTTCACCGTTGTGTGCCAGATAACGGAACGGCTGTGCCAGCGGCCAGCGCGGCACGGTATTGGTGGAGAAACGTTGGTGGAACAGGCAGATGGCCGATTCCAGACGTAAGTCTGCCAGGTCCAGGTAAAAGCGCGGCAAATCCGCCGGCATACACAGACCTTTATAGATGTTGATCAGGTTGGAGAAACTACAGACATAGAATTCTTTATCCTGAATACGTTTTTCGATACGGCGGCGTGCCATGAACAGGCGGCGTTCCATGTCGCGCGGCGACCATCCTGCCGGTGCGTTGACAAAAATCTGTTCGATACGCGGCAACGAGGAGAGCGCTATTTCACCGAGCACGTCGGGGTTGGTGGGCACTTCACGCCATCCCAGCACGGACAAGGTTTCATTTTGCAGCTCTTCTTCCACAATGCGACGTGCCGCGCGGGCCAGGTCTTGGTCCTGATTCAGGAACATCATGCCCACGGCGTAATTCTTCGCCAATCGCCAGCCGTGCTCTTCGGCTACCAGTCGGTAGAAACGATCGGGTTTTTGTAATAACAAGCCGCAGCCGTCGCCGGTCTTGCCGTCAGCAAGGATCGCGCCGCGGTGCTGCATACGTGCCAATGCGTGAATCGCAGTACGCACGACCTTGTGACTCGGTTCACCTTCTATATGGGCGATCAATCCGAAACCACAGTTGTCTCTCTCTTGGGATGCATCGTACAACATATCTCAGTGAACCTCCCCAGGCTCTGTGTGACTCTCACAACCTACTTCGTTCGGCACCGTGGCGTTGAACGGTGGCGGATGACGGGGTCGCGCATCCTGCCGTTCTCTTCTTCGGCCTCTCGTGACGGTCTTACAAGTGGACTATGACTTGCTTTAAGAGGGAGTCTTTCTTTTCTAACTGCATAAATATGACGGGTCGTGGACTCGTCGGGAAAGCTTCCAGCGGACTCCCAAATTAGCGAGAAAGCCAGTTCAGGTCAAATATCAATGCAAAATGTGCGATTGAGGGATAATTTTTAGTTATGATTATGAAAACAAATGATTTTTTTGAAAAAATACCCACTGAGCCGCTTATTGGCTGCCGGATGAAGTGTGAGCTGTATCACTATGCTTAAGCGTGAACATCTCTTCACCCTGCTGCGTTATCTCTACGTTATAGAATATTCTGCTGTCTATATCCACTTTTAGATTTTATGAAACTCTTTTTAAGTAATGCTTCATCTTTTCATGAAGCAAGTGCAAGGGATAAGAAAATTTAATCAACAGGAATGTGAGTTTATTTTCACTAAAAGCGAATAAAAATGCATTTCATTGGGATGTGCGTGATTGATCGCGGTCATCGCGAACGCAGTAAGAGAAGGGTAGTCTGCTTTCCCTCAGGGGGTAGGTTAGAATATGCAATTGCAAAAATTAATCAATATGTTTGGCGGGGATTTGCAGCGTCGTTATGGGGAAAAGATTCACAAACTGACGCTGCACGGGGGATTTAACTGCCCAAACAGGGATGGCACGCTTGGGCGTGGCGGTTGCACGTTCTGTAATGTGGCCTCTTTCGCTGATGAAGCCATGCAGCGCCAAAGCATCGCTGAGCAACTGAATGCCCAAGCGGGCAAGGTCAATCGCGCCAAGCGCTACCTGGCCTATTTTCAGGCCTATACCAGCACCTACGGCGAGGTCCAAATGCTGGACAGGCTTTATCAGGAGGCTTTGTGTCAAGCTGAGATTGTCGGCCTGTGTGTCGGTACGCGCCCTGATTGTGTGCCGGACAGCGTATTGGATTTGTTGGCAGGCTACTGTGAACAAGGATATGAGGTGTGGTTGGAATTGGGGCTTCAGAGTGCCTGGGATAAAACGCTGCATCGCATCAATCGTGGTCACGACTTCGCCTGCTATCAGGAAACGGTAAAGCGTGCGCACCAGCGCGGCCTGCGCGTTTGCTGCCATCTGATTGTGGGGCTACCGGGAGAGAATGCGGATCACTGCATGGCAACATTGCAACGCGTGGTGGATACCGGCGTTGAGGGCATCAAGCTTCACCCTCTGCACATCGTTGACGGCAGCATCATGGCGAAGGCTTGGCGCGCGGGGCGACTCAATGAATTGCCGCTGGAAACGTACGTCGCCACGGCAGGTGAGATGATTCGCCACACGCCGCCAGAAGTGGTGTTCCACCGTATTTCTGCCAGTGCCCGGCGGCCGACGTTGCTGGCGCCGCTCTGGTGTGAGAACCGCTGGACCGGGATGGTAGAACTGGACTTATATCTTCAGGCGCATGGGGTGCAAGGCTCCGCGCTCGGTCAGCCATATCAACCGGTTATCCTCGGTTGACGTTAGCGTGTTGTGGTGATTGTCTCACCGCATAACGTAGCATTTTACGTTATGATGGCGAGGTGGGTATCCAAGGGAATTCTCTATGAAGCAGATCCGGTTGTTGGCGCAGTACTACGTCGATTTGATGGTAAAGCTTGGGCTGGTGCGTTTTTCACTGTTACTGGCCTCGGTGCTGGTGCTGTTGGCAATGGCCGTGCAGATGGCAGTCACGTTGCTGCTGACCGGCAAGGTCGAAGATATCGATGTAGTACGTTCGGTGTTTTTTGGCCTGTTAATCACTCCCTGGGCGGTCTATTTCCTCTCTGTGGTGGTGGATCAGTTGGAGGAGTCGCGCCAACGTCTGGCCAAGCTGGTGGCAAAGCTTGAAGAGATGCGTCTACGCGACCAGACGCTGAACGAGCAGCTAAAGGGCAATATTGCTCAGCTCAATCAGGAGATTGCCGATCGCGAAAAAGCAGAAGAAGCGCGTCTGATGATGCTGAGCAAGCTCAAGGAGGAGATCGCCGGACGTGAACAGGCGCAGGTGGAGCTGGAGCAGCAATCGGCCTTGTTACGATCGTTTCTTGATGCCTCGCCGGACCTGGTTTACTACCGTAATGAGAATAAAGAGTTCTCTGGCTGTAACCGGGCGATGGAATTGCTGTTGGGACGGAGCCAGAAGCAACTGGTTGGCCTGACGCCAAAAGACGTTTACACGCCTGATGTGGCGGAAAAGGTGATGGAAACGGATGAGAAGGTTTTCCGTCACAACGTGTCGCTCACGTATGAACAGTGGTTGGTTTATCCCGACGGGCGAAAAGCCTGTTTCGAGCTGCGTAAGGTGCCTTTCTACGACAGAATGGGCAAACGACATGGACTCATGGGTTTTGGACGCGATATAACCGAGCGTAAGCGCTATCAGGACGCGTTAGAGAACGCCAGCAGGGAGAAGACCACTTTTATCTCAACGATCAGCCACGAGCTTCGTACGCCGCTTAATGGCATTGTCGGCCTCAGTCGCATCCTGCTTGATACTCACCTTGATGCAGAACAAGAAAAATACCTCAAAACCCTGCATGTCAGCGCTATCACGTTGGGCAATATTTTCAATGACGTGATCGAGATGGACAAACAGGAGCGTCGCAAGGTGCAGTTGGATAATCAGCCTATTGATTTTATTGGCTTCTTGGCAGATTTGGAAAACCTGGGCGGTTTGCTGGCCCAGCCGAAGGGGCTGCAGCTTGTCGTTGAACAACATCCGCCGCTGCCACAGCGGGTGATTACCGACGGCACGCGTCTGCGCCAGATTTTGTGGAACCTGCTCAGTAACGCGGTGAAGTTTACCCAGAAAGGGAAAATCGTGGTGCGTGTCTGGCACGACTCGGGCAGTCAACTGCGCTTTGATGTCGAAGACTCAGGCATGGGCATTCCAGAAGATGAGTTGGAGAAAATCTTCGCCATGTACTATCAGGTAAAAGATAAACATGGTGGTAAGCCTGCGACTGGTACCGGCATTGGGTTGGCGGTTTCCAAGCGTCTGGCGCAGAACATGGGGGGCGATATCCATGTTACCAGCACGCAGGGCAAAGGCTCTTGCTTTACCCTGACGGTTACTGCCCCTGCGCTGGAAGATGAGGTGATTGTCGGTGGAGAGGATGAGTTGCCGTTACCCGCGCTCAACGTGCTGTTGGTAGAAGACATTGAGTTGAACGTAGTGGTGGCGCGTTCGGTGCTGGAGAAACTGGGCAGTAGCGTGGAAGTCGCGATGACCGGGCAGGAAGCGCTGACGATGTTTGATCCAGACGAATTCGATCTGGTGCTGTTGGATATCCAATTGCCGGACATGGCCGGACTGGACGTTGCGCGTGAGCTGCGCAAAAAATACATCGGGCGAGACTTGCCGCCGCTGATTGCCTTAACGGCTAACGTGCTACGGGATAAAAAAGAGTATCTCGATGCGGGCATGGATGACGTGCTGAGTAAGCCGCTGGCGGTGCCAGCGTTAACTGCGGTTATCAAACAATATTGGGACTATCAGGACGAACCAGAGTTGACGATGGCGGATAGCGACGCGCAGGAACCGGTTCGAGAAGCATTGCTTGATATTCCCATGTTGCAACAATATCTGGATCTGGTTGGGCCGTCGCTAATTCATCAGAGTCTTGCCATGTTTGAACAGATGATGCCGGGCTACCTTGCCGTGCTGGATTCCAACATGACGGCTCGCGATCAGAAAGGCATCGCCGAAGAGGGGCACAAAATCAAAGGGGCCGCGGGTTCTGTCGGGTTGCGCCATTTGCAACAGGTTGCGCAGCAAATCCAGACCACGACGCTGCCAGCCTGGTGGGATAACGTGCAAGAGTGGATCGATGAACTGAAACACGACTGGCAGCACGATATTGATGTGTTGAAGGTCTGGGTGGCTGAACAGGAGAAACGCACCCGCAAATAGCGGGTGCACGCATGACAGGTGCATTTTTTGCGGTGTTGTCGGTATGTGTCTGAGGAATAAAGGATTTTTCAGGGGGCTAGAAAAAAATGACCCCGGCCGAGGCCGGGGTGCGCGAATTATGCGCCAACACCAGGGAAACTATGCACCTGCTTGATAATTATCAGCAGTTTCAGTTAGCAGGTGCGAGTATTCGCAACGTCGTAAGGTGACGAACCTTCCAGCAACAAAATAGCAAATGCAGAAATCTTTGTTACAAGAATCATTAAAATGTGTGATGTAGATTAGTGTTTGTCAATCAAAAAATCAATTAGTTGATGTAATGAAATGAAGGAAAATATGATGAAACGAGTCGGCATCGTTCTGAGCGGTTGCGGCGTCTATGATGGCGCCGAAATTCACGAAGCAGTGCTGACGCTGCTTGCCGTCGATCGCGCCGGTGCACAAGCGATATGCTTTGCGCCAGATAAACCACAATTTCATGTGGTTAATCACCTGACGGGTGAAGTAACTCATGAGAATCGCAATATTTTAGTGGAATCAGCGCGTATCGCCCGTGGAAAAATTCAACCTCTGTCTCAGGCAGATGCTAATCAGCTGGATGCGCTGATTGTGCCTGGGGGTTTTGGTGCGGCAAAGAATTTAAGTGATTTCGCCACCCAAGGGGCGGCGTGTCAGGTTGACGAATCATTGGCGTTACTCACGCGAGAAATTTATAAGCAAAATAAACCAATTGGTTTTATTTGCATCGCACCTGCGCTATTGCCGAAACTGTTGGGTGAGCCGGTGAGAGTTACAATTGGTAATGATATTGACACCGCTGAATGCGTAGAAGAGATGGGTGGCACGCACATTGTTTGCCCTGTGGATGATATTGTCGTAGATGCGCAACACAAAGTGGTGACGACGCCTGCCTATATGCTAGCGAACTCCATTAGCGAAGCAGCCAAAGGCATAGATAAATTGGTCGAACGTGTGTTGGGCTTTATCGAATGAGATTTGGCGGTAGAAAACGCGGTCTGATTTCTGGGATAAAACGCTGGGTGATACGCGGCGTTTTATCCGTGCTTGGCCTATGGCTGGCGGGAATCTTGCTGTTTGCGTTTGTGCCAGTACCGTTTTCTGCCGTTATGGTGGAGCGACAAGTCAGCGCTTGGTTGGGTGGTGACTTTTCTTACGTTGCGCGCTCGAGCTGGGTACCGATGGATGAAATTGCACCTGTTATGGCACTGGCGGTGATTGCCGCAGAAGATCAAAAATTCCCCGAGCATGCTGGGTTTGATGTGGCAGCCATCAGGGCGGCGCTGGCACACAATGAGCGCGATGGTGCACGCGTGCGCGGTGGCTCGACGCTCACGCAGCAAACGGTGAAAAACCTCTTCCTATGGGATGGTCGAAGCTGGTTGCGCAAGGGACTGGAAGCGGGTATTACGGTGGGGGTCGAGCTGGTTTGGACCAAGCGGCGTATTTTGACGGTCTATCTGAATATTGTTGAGTTTGGTCCGGGTGTTTTCGGTGTGCAGCAGGCGGCGAAGCATTTTTTCAACAAACCCGCCAGCCGCTTGACGGCCAGTGAAGCGGCGCTACTGGCGGCGGTATTGCCGAATCCGATCCGTTTTCGGGTCAGTGCGCCTTCACGCTATGTGAGTCAACGCCAACAGTGGATCTTGCGTCAAATGTCCCAGATAGGGGGCGAAGAGTTTCTGCGGACTAACGGACTGCGTTGAGGGATAACTTGCCGTTTATAAGTCTGACTATCGTTGAAAGGGGAAGTTATGCAAGTGGGGATGTTTAACAGGCTGGCTAGCGTATGTGCGCTGATGTTGTGGGCCATTGGCGGTGTCGTGATGCAGGCGCAGGCGCAAGTACAAGTGCAGGAACGTAGCAGTGATCCTTACGCCTTTCTCCAACAGTCGGTTCTGGTGGCGGTCAAGCAGCAGTTGCAGCAGGGAGCGGAGAAGCCTCAAACGCGACTCGCTTACACCGAGCTGATCGCTCAGGCCGAGAAAGCCCTCGATAAACCGAATCCAAGTGTGACGGAAAAGGGAATGATGCCACCCAGTGGCTCTAAACACGATTATATGAGCCTCAGTGTCTACTGGTGGCCCGATAGCAGCAAATCTAATGGATTACCTTGGGTGCGCCGTGACGGCGTTATAAACCCGGTCAGCAAGAGTGATGACATTGATGGTGTCCGGCTGGAGGATTTTACCGAGCAGGTGTATGTACTGACGTTGGCCTGGTACTTCTCCGATAACGCTGCTTATGCAGATAAGGCTGTTTCACTGATTCGCACCTGGTTTCTCAACCCTGAAACCCGCATGAACCCCAATCTTGATTTTGCCCAGGGTGTGCCAGGCATTGCGCCAGGACGTGGTGCTGGCGTGCTTGATGGACGTTATTTCTCCACGCGTATTGTGGATTCGCTGATCATGCTGCGCGATTACAAGGGATGGAAAAAAGAGGATGACGAACAGATGCGTGAGTGGATGACGTCGTATCTGAACTGGTTGCAAACCAGCAAGCTGGCGAAACGGGAGTCGGAAGCGAAAAACAACCACGGTAGCTGGTATGCGGCTCAGGTGGCCGGTATTGCCTGGTATCTCGACAAAAAAGATATCGTGTCTGCGATGGCGGCGCTGCAACGTACCAAGCTGAACCACCAGATCCAAGATGACGGCGCGCAGCCAGAAGAACTGTCTCGTACCCGTTCTTTTCACTACAGCTATTTCAACCTGCAAGCCATTACCAATATGGCGATATTGGCGGATAAAGTAGGGGAAGATCTGTGGCGCTATCGCACACCGCAGGGGAGCGGTATCGCCAATGCCTTTAATTTCCTGGCACCGTATTTGGACAAGGATAATCGCTGGCCTTACAAATCGTTCGATCAGAAAAACGCCCGTTTAATTCCCTTGATGCTCAAAGTCGATGAGGCTAAAGGGAATACGCGTTACCGCAACCGTATTGAAAAGGCAGGTTTTGCCACGTTTCTGTCTGGCATGTCTGGGGACAAACAGGATGTTGGTGGAGAGATAGGCCAGGAGACGCGACGTGATGTTTGGTTACTCTCTTCGCTTGCGAGTGCGCCTGGCGTGTAAGCAGGATGTTGGGAAATGAAAAAGGGTGCTGAGGCACCCTTTTTTTGCTGCAAAATGCGGTTATTCCAAAAGGGTGAAAGCAGTGGTGACGTGTTTAACGCCACTCACTTTACTGGCAATCTCAGCAGCAGAACGTCCTTCGCGTTGGGTTACCAGACCCAGTAGGAAGACTTCACCGTTCTCGGTCGTCACCTTCACATTGGATGATTTCACTGTGTCTGTAGCAAGTAACTGAGAGCGAACTTTGGTGGTGATCCAGGTATCCATAGACGCGGTGCCCATTGAGACAGGCGTGCCTTTACGGATCTCGTTATAGACTTCTGTCGCGCCATCCACGCCCATGGCGATCTGTTTCGCACGGCTAGCCAGATCGGTGGTTGGTGCCTGCCCTGTCAGTAACACCTTGCCCTGATACGCTGTGGCAACGATGCGCGCCTCCTTGGACAACTGCTGATCTTTGCTAATGGCGTTGGAAACGCGTACTTCCAATGTGCCATCATCCACTTGCGTGCCTACCGTTCGGGGGTCGGTCGCAGTTTTGGTTGCAACGGCACCACCAACGGCAGCGACGCCAATACAACCTTGCAGCAACAGGGCGACAGACAGCACGGCAAATGCAGAACAAATCCTCATGGGGGTGCTCCTTAATCGTTCTGGTGTGGAAAAAGGGAATTATCAATTAAATCGCACAGGCAATTAACCGTCAGCATGTGCATTTCCTGAACGCGGGCGCTGCGATGAGAAGGTATACGGATTTCAACATCCTGAGGGCCAAGCAGGCCGGCCAATTCTCCACCGTCGTACCCGGTCAGAGCGACAATCGTCATGTCACGCGTCACCGCGGCTTCCACCGCTTTCACGATATCGCGGCTGTTGCCTCGGGTAGAGATCGCCAGCAGAATGTCCCCCGCTTGCCCCAATGCACGCACCTGTTTCGCATACACTTCTTCATGCAGCCGATCGTTCGCTATCGCGGTTAAGACCACATTATCCGCATTTAGTGCAATCGCCGGTAAACTGGGGCGCTCTGCTTCAAAGCGATTGATCATGCTGGCGGCAAAATGCTGTGCGTTAGCGGCGGAAGTCCCGTTACCACAGCACAGGATTTTGTTACCGTTGAGTAATGAGTGCACCAGTGCCGTGGCTGCTCTGGCGATCGCATCGGGCAGGGCTTCCGCTGCGGCGATTTGTGTTTGAATACTTTCGGTGAAACAGACTTTTATTCTATCCAGCACGTTGCGTTAACCTATTTTCCAAGCGATCCATTGATCGAAAGCGATCTTTTCTCTGACAATGACACCGTCCATATGCGGTGCTTATGCGCCAAAGGCGTTTGGCAACCAATCATAGTGTTCGCCGGTAATTGCCAGTATATCGAATCGGCAGCTTGCTGTGTCAAAACTCTGCTGCCGCTGCGCTAACCACAGTGCAGCGGCAACCAACAACCGCCGCTGCTTACGTGGCGTTACACTCTCTGCCGCCAAACCAAATCGTGCATTTTTGCGGTAACGAACCTCGACAAAGACCCAGGTGTATCCATCCAGCATGATCAAATCAAGCTCACCGCCACGATAGTTCACGTTGGCGGCAACGAACGTCAGCCCGGCGTGTTGTTCCAGATAGCGCCGGGCCTGTTGTTCGTAGTGTGAGCCTATTATCCGTCGATTCAGGGGACGGGCACCAACTGGCCCTGACGATATTGCAGCCAGGTTAATTGGCGATTGATAACGCAATCTGCGCTGGCTGTTAACGTTCCTGTCGCGCCAGTAATTTGCTGGCCAGATGCCTGACGTAAATCGGCAAAGTGATTCGCCAACGCCCAGGCATCCATCCCCATGGCATAAAGGCGTACCAGTGAGTAGTCATTCTTGAACTGGCTAGCCACTTGTTGCATCAGCGCTGGATTGCTTCCTGCCAGCAAGGGAATCTCACTGAATTGGAGACCTTCCATTTCAAGACGGAAATCCGGTCCCAGTCCCGCCTGAAAACTACGAGAGCTCGCGAATAAAGCCGGACGGGACTGCGAGGTGGTACGCATATCGATCATCGGTTTGATCAGCGCCAATTCATCCGGCGTTGCCAGAATGTAGACGGCATCGACATTGCTGCTGCCGCTGGTACTGACCGTTGGCTCAATCTGTGTCGGGATGGTTAACCCACCGATAGTGGTTCCCGGCCGTGCTGCCGAGGATATCACATTGACTGGCTGACCGTTCAGGCTCAACCCTGCACCGCTGTTAATGGCCTGTTTCAGCTCAGCCGTATTACCAAAGCGTTGTTGCAGCAACGTATTACCCCCTTGGCTTTGCCAGGCCTGGGCAAATGCGTTAATCACGCGATCGCCCAATGCACCGCGCGGCACCAGCAGTAATGGCTGCTGTTTGCCCTGACGATGAATAAATTGCGCAGCGTCACGCGCTTCATCTTCCGGCGAAAGGGCAAAAAAACACATATTCGGGGTGTTTTGTACATGTTCCGGCTGATTGAGCGCCAGAATATTGACGGCTGGTTGCTGATTAGCCAGTTGCTCAACGTCATTTTTCAACAGCGGTCCGACAATGAGTGATGCGCCATCCTTCTGTGCTTGCGCTACCAGATTCGCTACAGGTTGCGACGTGGTGTCGTAGACTTTTACCGGCACGCTATTAGTGGTTTCCGGCATCGCTGCGGGGGCTACGCTGGCGGAGGTGGCATACGGGGCGCTGCTGATTGACGTTACCGCGCCGTTATCTGTTGCCGCGGAGGCGCTATCGGCCGGAGCGGTGTACGTCATGCTGGCCTGACCGCTTTTCGCCGCGTTAAACCCTTGCTGGATGGCGTTAGCAAACACTTGGGCTTGGCCGTTGAGCGGCAACAGCAACGCGATGCCGCCGCCAATACCCCCGCCGGAAACGGGCAGCGCAGTCTGACCTGAGGCCAGCGGTGTTGGCAGCGTTTGTGCCGCTGGGTGACGCGGATAGCGCGTTTGCCAGTCGCTGAGTGCGGCTTTCAACTGATCGCTCGATTCACGATTGTTCTGATAAGTGGTGAGCAAATCTATCCACCCAGCCAGGATGTTTTCATTGGCGTTAATCAGAATACTGCTGGCGGCCTGTGGGGACATCTGTGTCAGAGCTACCCAAGTCTGATCGATATTCTTTTGATGCTCGTCACCTTTGAGCTGTGGCTCTTGGGCGATATAGGCACGCAGCAGATCAGCAGAAGGCTGTCCCTGATGGGCATTAATTTGCGCCTGGTAGTAACGTGCCTGTTGATCGGCCGAGAGGGCATTGACGTCAAGCCCTTGCAGGGCGCTGGCCGTGCCGGTGCTGTCATTGTTGGCAGCCGCGATTTCGGCTTTCAACAGTTGCTGCTCACGCTGCTGCGGTTGTGCCAACTGTGTGGGCAATGCGTTGAACTGCTCGGTTGCCTGAGAGAGCTTTCCTTCCTGAATAAGGGCACGAATCGCAAGTAATTGCCAGCCAGCCTTGTTATTATCTCGGCTTTGCTCCATTTGTTGCAGGTAGTAGTAAGAGGAGGCTCCGGCCTGACCTTGAACATCGGGTGAAGGCGGTTGTGGCGCCTGGCCTGGACATCCCGCAAGAAGCAGCGCCGCGAATAAAACAGACGCGATACGCCCTGTTTGTGAACGGACGAAATGATTGGGAAGCATACTGTATCCAGTGGTTTTTTTATAAAGATGCTCAATATTAAATCGGCAACCCGGATGAAACAATGAATCATGAACAACAAGCAGACATTTCTGCATCCACGCTTTACATTGTGCCAACGCCAATTGGCAATCTGGGCGATATCACAGAACGTGCGCTAAGCGTCCTGCGCGGGGTGGATGTGGTTGCCGCCGAGGATACTCGGCATACCGGCTTGTTATTACAACATTTTGCTATCAGTGCGCGGTTGTTCGCACTGCACGATCACAACGAGCAGCAAAAGGCAGAGCAACTGCTGGATAAGCTTCAACAAGGGCAATCCATTGCGTTGGTATCTGATGCTGGCACGCCGCTGATTAATGATCCCGGTTACCATCTGGTGCGCCGCTGTCGTGAAGCAGGGGTGCGAGTGGTGCCACTGCCGGGCCCATGTGCGGCGATCACTGCGCTGTCGGCGGCAGGTATTGCCTCGGATCGTTTTTGTTACGAAGGATTTCTGCCCGCCAAAACCAAGGCGCGTCAAGACCGTTTATTACAACTGTCTGAAGAGACACGCACGCTTATTTTCTACGAATCCACCCACCGCTTAATTGATAGTCTGGTCGATGTCGCGGCGGTTCTGGGAGAATCACGCTATGTGGTGCTGGCGCGTGAACTGACCAAAACCTGGGAGTCAATTCAAGGGGCTCCTGTAGGGGAGTTGCTGGCCTGGGTGAAAGAGGATGAGAATCGTCGTAAGGGTGAGATGGTGCTGATTGTCGAAGGTTTTCAGCCAGATGAGAGTGCGTTATCGGCAGAAGCGCTGCGCACTCTGGAACTGTTGCGCGCTGAACTACCGCTGAAAAAGGCGGCGGCGCTGGCGGCGGAAATCCACGGCGTGAAAAAGAACGCACTGTATCGCTATGCGTTGGCGCAAAATGACGCGGATGACGACACAGAGGATGACAACCAAGGCTAATTCGCCTATCATTCGCGCCGAAGTTGACCAGACAGTCGCCGCTTCATTGTTGTCCCTTTCGGGGGAGACGAGTGGAGGGGAGGAAAGTCCGGGCTCCATAGGGCAGGGTGCCAGGTAACGCCTGGGAGGGTAAAACCTACGACCAGTGCAACAGAGAGCAAACCGCCGATGGCCCGCGCAAGTGGGATCAGGTAAGGGTGAAAGGGTGCGGTAAGAGCGCACCGCGCGGCGGGTAACCGTTCGCGGCACGGTAAACTCCACCCGGAGCAAGGCCAAATAGGGGTTCACATGGTACGGCCCGTACTGAACCCGGGTAGGCTGCTTGAGCCAGTGCGTGAGTGCTGGCCTAGATGAATGACTGTCCACGACAGAACCCGGCTTATCGGTCGACTTCACTCACAACAAAACCCCGCTTCGGCGGGGTTTTTGCATTTTAACCACCCTACACGTTACAGCAAACTGGCATACTTGGCTGGGAGCTTTTCTTTGTGTTTGTTGTACAAAATGCACGCTAAGATTAACCCGTTTGGCGATGGCAGGCAGCATTCGGCCAATAATCCCCCTATCTGTGCATGGAGGTACAATGAGCGTAACTGTAGGCAGCATCACTTCAGGTATTCTAAAAAAGCTTGCTACCCAGGTTCCTTCAAACGGAAATTCGGTAGAGCAGAAAATTCAAAAATTACAAAAACAGATCGTTAAGTTGACCAAAGCCCTGAAAGAGCTGACTGGGAAAGCCGCTGGGGCAGAATCAGATGAAGAGCGCAATATGTTGAAAAAACAAATAGAACTTATTCAACAGCAAATACAAGCTCTTTACGAGGAAATTTCTCGACTACAAAGGCAAGAAGCGGAGAAGAACAGCTCGGTTTCTACAGCGACAACAACGCGTAAGGCTGATTCATCGCAAGATGGGACGAACAAACGCGGTCACAAGATTAATGTTTACGCTTAGTTTTTCCTCTTTCAGCACGCTAGGGATTGCGGGCCTTGAGCAAAAAAACCTGCTGAATAACGATACTCGGCATTTGTATATCTCGTTTCTTAACGAGATAAAAATTAACCTTGAGGCAGGTCTTAGGGTCAGTTAACCTTTGCAATGACGAATTTCTCGTCTCGCCGGAGCGCAACCTGAAAATGAACAAACACGACTGATGAATTTGGCTCCTTACTTAACGCTAATGCGTTATTAGGGAGGGTTATTGATTTCATTCAGGAGTGCTTATGGCTCATTGCGCGCAATCCCCCTTTTTTATTTTGCATCACGTCACCTGTCAATTGGCAACAGGCTCAACACTTTTTGGCCCGTTAAATCTATCGCTTAACCTTTCGCTGTGCGGCTTGGTTGGGCGTAACGGCTGTGGGAAAACCCAATTATTACGTCTGCTGACGGGGCAGGGAACCCCGACTTTTGGGCATATTGAACGGTTTGGTTCTCTGGCTTATGTTGCTCAGCAGCATGCCGTTTCTCCATCGACGACGCTGGCGGAGTTGCTGGGTTACCAGGACCTTTTTATGGCCCGGCAGCGAATAGAGTCTGGCGACTATCAATTGGAAGATCTCGATCACCTTGACGGCTTTTGGGATTTGCAGGAGCGTCTTGAGATTGCTTTTGCCGAAGCCCGTTTACCCGCATTTGCTCCTGATAAACGTGCTGCTGAACTGAGCGGCGGTGAACGAGTAAGGGCATTGCTGTGTGCGGCGTTTATGGCTGATGCCGATTTTTTATTGCTTGATGAGCCAACCAATCACCTCGATCGACAGGCTCGGACATGGTTTTACGAGCAGCTTTCACAGCTGCGAGGTGGTGCGTTGGTCGCAACACACGATCGTGAGCTACTGGCTATGATGCCACGAATTTTGGAACTGACCTCAGCAGGGCTGCGCAGCTACGGTGGCAATTATGATGACTATCAGCGTCAGCGTCAGGCTGAGCAACAGGCGGCCCAAGCAGCATTGGAACATGCCACTATCGGTCGTCGGCGCACCCGTCTGCGTATGCAAAAAGAGCATGATGCCAGTCAGCGCAGGTCAGCACAGACCTTACGTACGGTTGATACACTGAATATCGCATCATTTGAGCGGGTGAAGTATAAAGGCGCGGCAAAAGCACGTTTAGGCACGCTGCGTAAGCAGCACAGTGAGCAAAACGATGCGCTTAATGCTGCTGTCAGTGAAGCGCGAGAAAGGGTAGAGGAAGATACTCCGATATTGTTCACACTGCCAGCAAGCCATATCGTACCCAACAAACAAGTGCTGGTGATGGAGAACCTCGTATTGCCTCACGTCGAGTATTTTCCTTTCAACTGGAGGATGGATGGCCCTATGCGGGTAGCGCTTCGCGGGCCGAACGGCTGTGGTAAATCGACTCTGCTTAAGCTGATCGTGGGGGATGAAGCACCGCTCAGTGGTGACTGCCGAGTGTCAGTCACGACAGCTTATCTTGATCAACACCTATCACGGTTGGATCTCTCTTTATCAGTGCTGGCGCATCTGAATACCGAAAATATACTGCTAGAGGAGGGCGTACTGCGTAGCCGGCTGGCGCAATTGCAACTGGATGCGCATAAGGTTGTTCTGCCTCTGGCATTATTAAGCGGTGGCGAGCGTCTGAAAGCGGCACTGGCTTGCGTGCTTTGGCGCCGCGAACCGGCACAATTGCTGTTGCTGGACGAACCCACCAACCATCTTGATCTGACTTCAACGCAGGCAATTGAGTTTGCGCTGTCCACGTTTCCGGGCGCAATTATTGTGGTATCGCATGATGAAGCGTTTCTTTCTGGATTGAGGATTACACATAGCCTCGAATGGCGGGAAACAGGGTGGCATTGTGAAAGAGGATTGGGAATCTAAGTGTAGGAATAGGGTTGGTGTTTATAGGTGATGATTCAAATTTCTTGATGTTCTTCATCACTTGCCGGTGACTTTCTCCTGACGAAAAAGGGCGTAAAGTAATCCTATCGAGTGCACCGGCACATCAATATGACTCACTAAGGATACTTCTATGAACACTTCCCGGATGCCCGCACTGTTTCTCGGCCATGGTAGCCCGATGAACGTGTTGGAAGAGAATGAATATACCCGCGCATGGCGTCAGCTAGGGGAAACATTGCCGCGCCCCAAAGGTATTATCGCGGTGTCCGCTCACTGGTATACCCGTGGCACAGCGGTAACGGCGATGGAAAAACCGCGCACGATTCATGACTTTGGCGGATTCCCTCAGGCGCTGTTTGATACCCAGTATCCGGCACCGGGTTCGCCTGAACTGGCAGAGCGTATCCAACAGGCACTGGCGCCGCTGCCAGTGATTGCTGACCACGAGCAGTGGGGCTTTGATCACGGGTCGTGGGGCGTGTTGATCAAAATGTATCCAGATGCGGATATTCCCGTGGTGCAGTTGAGCGTGGACGGCACGCAACCCGCAGAGTACCACTACCAAGTGGGCACCAAACTGGCAGCACTGCGCGATGAGGGTTATATGATCGTTGCCAGCGGTAACGTGGTGCATAACCTGCGGATGGTGAAATGGGACGGCGATGCCACGCCTTATGATTGGGCAGTCTCCTTCAATCAGTTTGTTAAGGATAATCTGAACTACCAAGGAGATAACCATCCGTTGGTGGACTTTATGCAACATAAAGGGGCCGCATTATCGAACCCGACTCCTGACCACTTTTTACCACTGTTGTATGTGCTGGGGAGTTGGGATGGTCAAGAGCCAATCACTGTGCCCGTTGATGGCATTGTGATGGGAGCCTTGAGTATGTTGTCAGTGCAAGTCGGTCGTTAATTATGTGAGAATGCCAAGCCCGTGCCCTGAGCGCGGGCTTGGTTTATTTAAGACAAAATTAGTCGTTTTTCAGCGAATCCAGAATATCTTGCGCCGTTTTTTTGTGGCTCTCTGATGCTTTGGCATTGTTGAGCAGACGGTTTGCCCAAAATGTTGATGCTTTGACATCTTTTTTCAATGCCTTGCCGTCAGCGAGCAGGCTTGCCAGCGCCATTTGTGCGATAGGTAAATTGGCATCTGCTGCTTTAGCCAGGTACGCCTGTCCCTGCTGTGGGTCATATGGAATTTTCTTCGAGGTGAAGTAGGTTTTGCCTACGGCAAACTGTGAGAGCACATGCCCGCCATCCGCAGCCCGTTTCAGCCACATAAACCCTTCTTTCCAGGTACTGTCTGAACCGCTGGTTGTCAGGATGTAAGCCAAGCGATTCTGTGCTTCAAGATCGCCTTGTTCTGCACGTTTTACCAGGTCGGTATCTTCATCATAGATAGCGTTGACATCGAGAGGCAGAGTGGCGGTGCTGGCAGCATGGGCGGTAAACAGAGGGCTGAAGGTGCAAAACAGCAGAGCGGACAGAAGTCGCTTTTTCATAAAAGTCCTTTTTCGATGATGTAAATTTCGCTATTGAATATCGGCGAAGAGAGCGTGTTCTTTAATTTGAGAGGGAATTAGTTCAATTGCATCATGGTGTTAGTGAAGTTCATTTTTCACGGCGACTTCAAATTCAGATTTGATATTTTCGCTGTAGTTCTTCTCAGCTACGCAAATTAACTTGCTATCAATCAGCTTATTTCCGTAGGCCCAATCTGTCGATTCTGCTACAGGTATAACGTTAGACGAGTGATAAGATAGATTCCGTTTTTTAAGCGGACTCCATTGAAGCAGCAGAATGGCTGCTGGCAGGTAAAATTCGTAGTCGCGCCCTGATTACGTGCTAATGGTGTGTAACCCGGTGTCATCTCTGCGTGCTGCAGTGAGTGACGCCGGGTTTTATTTGAGACTAAAACACCAGGAAATTAACCAACAACATGGTGAGAATACCGCCGAGCGCAGGAATCAGTGTGCGGCGCACGATCATGAAAGGTGTGCACTCCCCCGCTTTACTAACGGCGATAATGATGCCAGCAACAGGAGAGATTGAGCGGCCCATTCCTGCCATCAATTGCATCGGCAGTATCATGTGTACTGCACTTTCGCCAAATTTGGTGGCAATAGAGGGTGCCATGCCAGAGAAAGAGAAGAAGGCGGCAACGCCGGAACCTGTCAGCACGGCAGTAACGCCGACCAGCAATGTCATCACGACGGTCATGCTGGCAAAGCCAAAGCCCGCGTTTTGTACGGTTTCCAGCAAGAAAT
Organism: Serratia marcescens; assembly: GCA_015548865.1. Taxonomy (GTDB): domain Bacteria; phylum Pseudomonadota; class Gammaproteobacteria; order Enterobacterales; family Enterobacteriaceae; genus Symbiopectobacterium; species Symbiopectobacterium marcescens_A. The sequence continues at coordinate 104,132 of JADMXW010000011.1, forward strand.
CAACAGCCCCGATTTTTTGCATCCCTTGTGCATAGATATCAGCGCACACCAGCAAGGAGACAATGCTGGTAAACATGCTACCCATGCCTTTGAAGAAGACTTGCACTCCTTTGCAGCAGGTCAGGAAATCACGTTTAACACACAGTTCACAGATGAAAGCCAGAAGTGTGCCCATGATCATGGCGGTGACCACATCCACTTTAATGCTATCGATCACCAGCGGGCTAAAAATGAGCACCAGTGCGACAGGGAAAATGGGTAAAAGTGCGTAGAATAACGGTGCTGGAGTTTTTTCCCCTTCTCCTTCCTGGGGGAGGTTATCCAGATTAGCGACACAGTGTCCGTCCTTTCTGTCGTAATATTTGGCAGTAAAATAAACCAGCACGGAGACCACCAGCATGACCGCAACAGCGACAGGCATTTGGTAGTGGGCAAAATAAATGGCAGTTTCCATACCCGCGTGTTTAGCCGCCAAATTGGCGGTACCAACAGCAGGCCCCAGATCCATGAATGCGCACAAACCGATCATGGCGGCAGCGGCGGCTTTGCTCACACCTAAACGCACTAAAACAGGAAAAAAAGTGACCAGCAGCAGCATGGCGAGGCCCGCCGCACTTGAAATGGCAACGTGCAATAATTGTGCACAAATATAACCCAGAGCCAGTATGACATACGGTGCTTTAATCATCTGCAAAGGACGAATACACACATTGACCATCGCATTTGAGGCTTTAATGTGATCCATATAACTTGCAAACCCGCCAGCCGCCATGATGATCAAACCAATACCGGCAACTTGTGTGGCGAGTGACTCTTTGGCAAAGGCAAATATATCCATCCAGATGGCCCCTGTTGACGGGGATTTTCCATACAGGATATTTTTTTCGGGGGAAATAATGGCTGTTATTGTCAGTAATGCCAAGCCAGCCAGCAACAAAACGGTTTGTGGTTGGTAGTTTTTTATGATGAGCCACGCAGCAATGACAGTAATCACTATTGCAATGATAAATGCAGTCATGAGGTTGTCCTTTTTTCTCGCTATCGGCACACAAGATAATAACGGCGATATGTTCGCCATATTTAAAGCTGCATGTGTGTAAGGGATATAGGCTATATAAAGTTTTCAGGGTCTTTCGATGGGATTATGGTAGGCGCAGCACATTCAGTGCTAAATGAGAATGTGCGTTTCCCGTAATAAATTGTGCGCACGATCGCATATTGATACCTGTTACATCACGTATTAACGTTTTTAATGTGTTTTTGTTGCGAATAATAAAGTAATTTTTTGATAAAGAATTTACTATGTCTTTATCTGTCTTTGCATCAAGGGCCATTGTTATGAAAAGGAATACATCCATGACACTCGATGAGTATATAGAGAAAGTATCTTTGTTGAGTGCATTGACGGAATCCGAATGTCGGCTGGATACGTATATTCAACAGCATTTTAATGAATTACCCTTTCACGGTATTATTGACGTGGCGCGCAATGCGGGAGTGAGCAAAGCAACGGTTGGGCGTTTTCTGAATAAGTTAGGGTTCACCGGTTATTCTGATTTTCGCCATATACTGGAAAACTCGTTGGCCAAGCAAAAAATGGTACCACCCTTTGCATTGGCATCCCGTACTCAAATGAAAGGCAATATCACTACGCAGGAGATTATTACGGAGTTTAATAGTAATGTCACCACACTGTTTGAGCAATTTAAAAATAATATAGATATTGCCAGCGTTGACAAATTTATTGATCTTTTAATGAATACCGATCGGCATTTATACGTGATCGGACCTGCTTCCTCACATGCCATGGCTAAACACTTCTCAACACTAATAAAATACTTTCGCAGTGGTGTGACATTGCTCTCTATGGATGTGGGCGACCTTCCCAAATCACTGTTGAGTGTGAACAGTCAGGATGTGCTGATTGTTTTTTCTTATTATCGTTTTAATCGGGTGGTTATACGTATCACGGAATGGTATCGGAAAAAAGGTGCCACTGTGGTATTAGTGACCAATTCAGAGTCAAACCCCTACGGTAAATTCAGCAATGTGCAATTTGTTTTACCCAGCGATGCCCAATCCGTTTTTAAGAGTAGAATTATCGGTTTCTTTTTTATCGAGATGGTGTTGCACCTGATGTATGAAAAAGGAGAAGAAGAGGGGAATTTTGAGCAACTGGAAACGTTATTTGCCTTTTTTGATACTTTCTCTCCTCTTCCCGGATAACGTGGCACCTCTCCCGCCAGTGGTTTGTTCGTGAGAGGTGCAGAGCTTAAAATGTACTAGGGATGAATGCTATCAAAGGCAGCAATGGTTTCATCAATCAAGGCGTTGTTGCATCCCAGATAGGAGGCAGGATCACATGCCATGACCATTTCTTCTTTTGTCAGTGCCTCGCAAATAGCGGAGCTGCCTAGCGCACATTGCAGTAGATCCTGTGAACCATCGGCATTTTTTAATACCTGCTTCATTAAATCATACGCCGCGCTACGTCCGATTTTCTCCGCCAGTTTCATCGCAAGGGATTCTGACATAATAAAGTTCTTTGATGCGGCAAAGTTGGCACGCATCTTCTCTGTATCTACGACCAAATGTGTAATCAGCCGAATGGCGCGTTCCAGACTGGAAGAGAGTGTCAGTGCTGCTTCGGGCACCCATGTCCAGTTGAGGACGCGCATTGACGCTGCACGTACATCCTGTTGATCAAGCAAGTTGATTGCGCCTGACGCGTATGTCCACCCCATGCGGGATAAGGTCTGGATCATGTTGCTGGCACGCGGGTTGGTTTTGTGCGGCATTGTGCTTGAGCCTCCACCGCCTTCGCCTTCGCGTAACTCGGCAATGGAGGTGCGACCCAGCGTTTCAACATCATTTGCAATACGGCACAATGTACCGTGAACCAAGGCAAAGAACTGTATGGTTTCCACGACATGATCCTGGCTGGCATTCATCATGCCGATTGGGCTCTGTAATCCTAACGCAGCCATCAGTTTCTGACGAATCGCGATACCTTGTGGCCCGACGGATGCGAGATTGCCGACGGCACCCCCATATAATCCCGTCGTGGCAGCGGGGTAGAGGCGATCCAGACGTTGGATATGACGAGTGATTTCAGCAAGATAGCTGCTGACCTGCAGCCCCCAGGTGGTGGCTGATGCATCAACAGCGTTGGTTCTTGCGACCATCACGGTTCCCTGGTGCGTTAGCGCCATCGCTTTCAAACGTTGGCCTAACTGTATGAGTTGACGGCGCAGCAGTTGCAACGTTTGTTTGAGACGCAAGGCGAGGGCGGAATCCAGTAGATCCTGCGTGGTGCACCCCCAATGCAAATATTTTTTTACCAGTGGTGTGCCAGCATCGGTAATTTGATCAATGAGGGGTTTGATTGCCATACCCACTGATTGGGTTTCGGCAGCTAATCGAGACCAATCAAGGGACACACTATTGCAGATGGCCGTGATTTCTGTGGCAGCTTGTGCGGGAATGATCGCCAACTCTGCTTGCACGGTAGCAACGGCGGATTCAAACGTGAGCCAGCAGCGGATCAGATTTTCATCTGACCAGATTGCTTTCATCTCGGGTTGCGTAAATAAGGCGGAGTACAGTTCAGAATCAAATACAGAACTTTGATGACCTCGCATAATGAGCTCCTGTATGCGCATATAACCTCGCGCCAATCCCATAAAAACGATGTGACTTACCTGTTTGGCCCTGCGCTGTTTCAAACGGTCTATGCCAATAACGCATGCTGGGATAGGTGTTTAACAATGTCGGGAAGAATAGAATTCTGACGTAATGTCAGCCTTATAAAAATGGGAATATAAATTTCCCTTTTTTTCTGTGAATATTACTTACAAAAATGTGATGATGATAACATAATTAATTCTTTCTTGTGTTCAGATACCGTTGCGCACAATAATTCTTCCTTTATAAGAAAAGTAATTTCTTTTTGTGTATGTTGTCACATATTTTATGTGGGAAAATAAAATTCCCCTATCACGAATTATTGTTCTTATTACTATAAGCATCATCTTCTATGACAACATCGAGGATCAGTGATGAAAAGGTCTCTGCTCGTCATTATCAGTTTACTGACATTCACTGTTTGTGCTCAGGAAAGTACGATTATTGCTGCTAAACCGCAGGATAAATTGCGTGGTGAGAATAAAACAGTTGCGCTCTACGGTAATTCCTATACCCATTATAATAATAATGTGAACACGCGATTGCGTGACCTGACTCGCTCTTTGTTACCTGAGGGGGCTAAAGATTACGCTTTTCGTGGTATTACTATTTCCAGTGGACGTTTAGGCTGGCATATCCCTAATCTGGCATTTCAGAATACATTGCAAAAATGGGATGTTGTTGTCTTGCAGGGAAATTCTACCGAGCCGATTTCTGCCGATGATGAAACTCGTCGCTACTTTATTGATTCAGCAACGCAGATGGCTGCATCGGCACATAAAGCAGGATCGAAAGTGGTGTTTTTTATGACGTGGGCTGAAAAAAATAAACCCGAACAGACCGATAAATTAGAAAAAGCCTATTTGAGTATTGCACAGAAAACAGGGAGTTTCATGGCTCCAGTGGGTTTGGCTTTTCGCCAGTCAATGAAACTGCATCCTGACATTAATCTTTACCACAGTGATGGTAATCACCCATCACTGGCGGGAACCTATCTTACCGCCTGCGTTTTGTTTGCAACGCTTTATGGTGATTCGCCTGTTGGTGGTGCACTTCCGGTGGACAGCGATATGTCGGAACAAACAGCCAAGACATTGCAACAGGTTGCATGGGATACCGTGACAACATTTCGTGCCCAGTGAACCTGTTGTGTCGTGGTCAACTAAGACTGGTCGCCTGCGCGCTGTCTGAACCACATGGTGGAGGTATACAACGGTGGGTCATCACGATCCCTTGTCAGGGAGGGGCTGACCCAGCTGTACTGATTGGATAAAATACCTCTACCACCCCTACTCGTTGGGTATACAACTTTTGGGGGGCGTTCAATGTCGGTGGTTTTTTCTTACAGTGATGAATCAGTCCAGAATGATATGCGGGTAAAAACGTGACAGATCCTGAGTGATCAGTTCGCGATCTTCTCGCAGGCCAATACCGCACGGCTGATCGTTGATCAGCCAACTGCCAATCACCGTATGGCTGTCACCAAAGGTTGGCAGTGGGTGATATTGCTGAACGATCTTGCCTTCTTCGCCGTAAGGGCCGTCAACGGAGGCGATCTGCTGCCCATTTTTCACGATCTGAATATTGGCGCCTTCGCGTGAGAACAGCGGTTTAACCACGTAGCTGTCGAGTGCAGGGTGATCATCATTGGCAAAATAGGCGGGCAACAGGTTTGGATGGTTGGGGAACATTTCCCACAGCATCGGCAGCAGCGCCTTGTTGGAGATAATGCTTTTCCAGGCTGGTTCCAGCCAGCGCACACCTGCATCTTCCAACTTGGTGGAAAACATTTCACGCAGCATGAATTCCCACGGGTAAAGTTTGAACAGATTGCCAATCACCTGATTTTGCATATCAGTGAACTGGCCTTTTTCACCCAGACCAATCTCTTCCATGTAGAGGAATTCAGTGGGCAAACCCGCCTCCAGTGCGCAGTCTTGAAGGTATTGCACCGTACCGCGATCTTCTTCTGTGTCCTGACAGCAGGCCATGTGCAACAGACCGAAACCGTGATTAAGGCGGAGTTCTTCAAACCGTGCGATCAACGCTTCCTGAATACTGTTGTACTGATCGGCATTCTGCGGCAAGTTCCCGGCGTTGATTTGATCTTCCAACCACAGCCATTGAAAAAATGCCGCTTCGTACAGCGATGTCGGTGTATCGGCATTATTTTCCAGCAGCTTTGCCGGGCCTTTTCCATCATAGGCCAGATCGAGGCGCGAATAGAGTGAGGGTTGCTGGCTGCGCCAGGAGCTTCTGACAAATTCCCACGTATGCTTGGGAATGCAGAATTTGGTCATCAGCGCGTCGCTGCTGACCACCTTTTCGACCACTTGTAGGCACATTTGGTGTAACTCAGCAGTCGCGGCTTCCAACTCTTCAATTTGCGCCAGTGTGAACTGGTAGTATGCATTTTCACACCAGTAGGGCTCGCCGTACATGGTGTGAAAGTTGAAACCAAACTCTGTAGCCTTCTCACGCCAATCCGGGCGTTCGACAATATCAACGCGCTTCATGCTTATGTTCCTTAGCCACCCATACTGCGAGAAGAGGAGCTGGAACCGGTGCTGGCGCTGCTACGTTGCATACTGGTCTGCTTGGCTACGCTTTCACCAAAACCACCACGGGTGATGGTATTCGTGGTCGCGGGTTTAGGTGCCAGCGCGGTTTTGGGTACCGTAACGGTACGGCCAGAGGTCGCGGCCCCGTAGCTTTTACCACTGGCATCAACGAACTGGCCGTTGGCCGGACTCGCTGGAGAGCGGGAAGAGAACAGCGGTTGCTGGGCAAAGCCCGCACCTCCGCTCATCATGCGGCCCATCATGTAGCCAGCCATCAATGGCATCCAGGAGCTGCTGGTTTGCGTGGGTTGCGCTGCGGTGCCTGCTTGCGCTGGCACAGGTGTACATTGTGCCTCGCCAAATTCCGCGACGCAGTCTTCTTTGCTGGCGTATTTCGGTGCGGTTTTTTCTGCTTCTTTCAGCGCGTTGTTATACGCCGTGGTGCACTGAGCACTCATGGACGGGTTTGCCGCCGAGCAGTCATCTGCATTTTGATACATCGACACGGTTTCGTCGGTCTGTTCACAACCGGCCAGAATAAAAGCGGCGCTGATCGCGAGCGCGACCGGTGCCAGGCGATAGGAGCGCCACCCTTTTCGGAATGCGTCCTTCTGTATGTTTTCTGTGCGTTTCATATGATTATCCCAGAGGGTAAGGCGTCAATGCCAAAGGTGTGCCAAGTGTGCACTAGCATAGGGGATGACTGGCTGAATTTAAAGCATTACGCCTGTCAGAACGTCTGCTCTTTACGTTGCTATACATTTTATTGCGGGTTCGGGCCGCCTGGAATAAATCCGAGGCAAACAAAAAGGAGATACGATGGATATCTCCTCAGACTGACGACAACATCTTTGGTTAGGCGAAGTGCGGCGATGGGGTCGTAGCGGCGTAAGCCGCCGGAGCGCCCCTCGTCGTGATTCGCCAGGAAAGACGGACATGCCGAAAAGGGTTTGTCAGTAATATAAGGAGATACGATAAGTATCTCCTTTAGGTATTCAACTGCTGACGGGTAAGGCGTTATTAGCTGCGTGGTGCTTTTGGCTCCGGCGCGCTGTTGTCCGTAAATACCGGTGAAGTGGAAACGTCCTGACCTAGTGCCGCGTTCAGCGCCTGTAAGTCGTTTTCGTTCAATGTACCCAACGCTGACTTTATGTTTAACTGATTGATCAGGTAGTCATAACGCGCATTGGAGAGTTGCTGTTTGGCGTTGAACAGCGTGGTGGTGGCATCCAGCACGTCAACAATGGTACGCGTACCCACCTGATAACCTGCTTCCATCGCATCTAGGGAGCTTTGCGCAGAGACTTCGGCCTGTTTGTAAGCGTTAATGCTGCTGATCGAGGCAGAAATATTGTTAAACGAAGAACGCACGGTCTGCACCACGGAGCGGTGTGCACTTTCAAGCAATTCGCTGGCGCTGACAAAGCTGTGCTGTGCTTGCTTCACGCGGGAGCTGGTGGCGCCACCACTGTAGATCGGTACCGTTAATGACAGGCCGATCTTGTTTTGGCCTGCATCGTTATCACTCATGTTTCTGCCTGTAGAACCCGAGTAACTGGTGTTGCTTACGCCAGAAGATGCAGTCAGATCCAACGTTGGCATATGACCAGTTTCTGCTGAGCGAATCTGCTCGCGCGCTAAATCCTGGCTGAGGCGTGCAGACAATAAGTTCAGGTTATGGCTTTCCGCATCTTTCAGTAAGGTGGCGATTGCTGCCGGTTTCTCGGTGGAGAAACGGGTAATGTTCAGTCCTGCCAGTTGCGGATAGAAATTACCGCTGACCTGGCGCAAATTTTCCAGCGCGTTGTCCAGCGTGTTGCGCGCAGATACTTCGCTGGCCAATACGCTGTCATATTGGGCTCGGGCGTTCTGCACGTCGGTGATGGCTACCAACCCGACATTAAAGCGCTGGGTGGTTTGATCGAGTTGACGATAAATAGCCTGTTTCTGCGCATTGACATAGGAAAGTGAGTCGATGGCGCGTAGCACGTTGAAATAGGCTGTTGCGGTATTCAGAATCAGTGTCTGTTGGGCACTCTGGTAGGTCACGTCTTGAATGCCTGCCTGCTTTTCTTGCAGCGTCAGAGCACGCCATTTTGACATATCAAACAGTGTCTGGGTCAACTGTAACGAGCCGCTGGTAGCATTGCTGTTGATACCGTCATTCGTCCCGCGAAAATTGTTGGTGTAAGCGTAGTCTGCCCCGAGCCCGAGTTGAGGTAACAGAGGGCTGCGAGCCTCGTTGATTTTTTCGAAGGCGGCATCACGCGTCGCAGCTGAGCTGCGTAAATCCGGGTTAGTGGTTTTAGCTTGTTGATAGACTTGTAACAGATTTTCCGCGTGGCCCACGGCGCTAAAGCCGCTCAGGCTCAGACCAATAAGAAGAGGGAGCAATTTCTTCATGTGCATTCCTTGTTGTGCAGCTAAAGCAACGATGTAGCGGAGATAGCGCTGTCAAAAAACAAATCCGGGCAGATTCTATCAGAATGTGCCAATAGGATAAGTTGGCTGAACGTGCCATCTTCCCCCTGACCGACCCCATTAGGGGGTTTAATTTGCTCTCATACCCTAACGTTTGGTCAAATAGGTCTCTTATACCCATCATACTTTAAATTGCACGTGCGTTGGCGGCAGTAGTTCACCCGAATCACTGCCATCGGGATTCTCTTCTTTGCCACCTTCATGCAACTCGAATTATTTAGGGTATATTGATTCAATTTATCACAAAGCATCGCAAGTACGATGTCCATCATGATACATGAGACACGTAACTCGTACCTGCTATTGCTCGCAAGGAGTTGAGGTATGGCTGTGTCTGCGTCCAATCCAGCGACTTTCAATAAAGATGATGTAGAAATTATTGCACGAGAGTCGCTGTACGATGGTTTTTTTTCGCTAGAGCGCTATCGTTTTCGTCATCGGCTGTTTAATGGTGAGATGAGCGGTGAGGTTAGCCGGGAAATTTTGGAGCGTGGGCATGCCGTTGTGTTGCTGCCTTACGACCCGGTTCGGGATGAAGTTGTGTTGATTGAACAGATCCGCATCGCCGCTTATGACACCAGTCCGACGCCGTGGCTGTTCGAATTGGTTGCCGGGATGATTGAACCCGGTGAAAGCCTAGAGGCTGTAGCGCGGCGTGAAGCGCAGGAAGAGGCGGGGCTCAATGTCGGGCGCTGCAAGCCGATCATCAGTTATCTGGCGAGTCCGGGGGGCACCAGTGAGCGCCTTGCGGTGATGGTGGGAGAAGTGGATGCCCGCGCGGCAAAGGGTATTCACGGTCTGGCGGAAGAGAATGAAGATATTCGGGTGCATGTTGTCAGCCGCGAGCAGAGCTATGCCTGGGTGGAAAGCGGGATTATTGATAACGCAGCGTCTGTCATTGCGCTGCAATGGTTAGCGTTGCACCATACACAATTAAGACAGGCGTGGACGGAGTGAGCAGATGAAACGCTATACCCCGGATTTTCCGGCCATGATGCGATTGTGCGAAATGAATTTCGCACAATTACGTCGTTTATTGCCGCGAAAGGATGAAGTCGGAGAAAGTGCGGTTTATCATGTAAATAATGCAAGCTATCGCCTAACAATAGTGGAATCCACGCGTTATACCTCATTGGTTGAAATCCAGCAGATAGCGCCCGCCGTCAGCTATTGGAGCCTGCCAACGTTGAGCGTGCGGCTCTACCATGACGCGCTGGTTGCGGAAGTGTGTGCCAGTCAGCAGATCTACCGTTTTAAAGCACGTTATGATTACCCGAACAAAAAATTGCATCAACGTGATGAAAAGCATCAAATTAATCAGTTTCTTGCTGATTGGCTAAGGTACTGCCTGGCGTATGGTTTTGCATCGGCTCCGCTAAATGCCGATTCCAGTCTGTTAGACAGATTTCAGTAACCAAGGATACTATTTTTTGGAAAGTCTGCTGAAAGTTCCTGTGGCAAGTGGGGCCAGAATCAGGATTTTACAAATAACCGATACCCACCTGTTTGCTGGCGAGCATGAGACGTTGCTCGGCGTGAACACATACCGTAGTTACCATGCCGTGCTGGCCGCCATTCAGGCACAGGGGCAGGATGTTGACCTGATTGTGGCAACGGGAGATCTTGCTCAGGATCATTCTCAGGAAGCCTATCACCATTTTACGCGCGGCATCGCTCAGTTACCCGCGCCTTGTGTGTGGCTGCCGGGGAATCATGATTTTCAGCCTGCGATGGTGGATGTGCTGGCGCAAGCGGGCATCGCCCCTTCCAAGCATGTGCTGCTGGGTGACGCGTGGCAAATTATTTTACTGGATAGCCAGGTATTTGGCGTGCCCCACGGTGAGTTGAGCGAATATCAACTCGAGTGGTTGGAGCGCAGTCTGGTGCGTTTCCCAGACCGTTATACGCTGTTACTGCTGCATCACCACCCGCTAGCTTCAGGCTGTACTTGGCTCGATCAGCATAGCCTACGTAATGCGCACCATCTGGATGCGGTGCTGGCGCGTTATCCGCAGGTGAAAAATGTGCTGTGCGGGCATATTCATCAGGAACTGGACCTTGACTGGAATGGCCGGAGATTGATGGCGACGCCCTCCACCTGCGTGCAGTTCAAACCGCATTGTACCAACTTTACCATTGACGATGTCGGGCCGGGCTGGCGTTATCTGGATCTGTTACCGGACGGTACGCTGGAGACGCGCGTTGACCGTTTGAGCGGCAGAGAGTTTTTGCCCGATATGGATTCGGACGGCTATTAATGCCTACGTTACTTTACCTTCACGGATTCAACAGCACGCCGAAGTCGGCTAAAGCGACGGCGCTGGCCGCGTGGTTGGCGCAACACCATCCCCAGATAGAGATGCTGGTGCCACAACTGCCCCCCTATCCGGCGCAAGCCGCTGAGCTATTGGAGTCGTTGGTGATGGAGCGGGCTGGGCGTCCGCTTGGTTTGGTGGGCTCGTCGCTGGGTGGCTATTATGCTACCTGGCTGTCACAATGTTTTACCCTGCCCGCCGTTGTGGTTAATCCGGCGGTGAAACCCTTCGAATTGTTGCTGGAACATCTCGGCGAATATCGTAACCCCTACACAGGTGAAGAATATGTGCTAGAGTCTCGGCATATTTACGACCTGAAAGTGATGCAGATTGAATCACTCGAAGCGCCGGATTTGCTGTGGTGTTTGCTCCAGACTGGGGATGAAGTGCTGGATTATCGGCAGGCCGTGGCGTATTACACGGATTGTCGCCAGACGGTAGAATCGGGCGGGAACCACAGTTTTGTTGGGTTTGAACATTATTTTGACCCTATTGTGCGTTTCCTTGGATTGAGCGACGATTAATCCGTCCTGTACTGCATTGTCCTCACTGACACGAACAACGACAACGCGTCGCCCGTGGACAGTGCGTCATCTCAGCGCCATTCCGTTTTACACATTTAAACAACGAATAACGCGAATATGAGTCAATCAAGTTATAACGCTGATGCCATTGAGGTGCTCAGCGGTCTAGAGCCGGTGCGCCGCCGTCCAGGGATGTACACCGATACCACACGCCCCAACCATTTGGGGCAGGAAGTGATTGATAACAGCGTCGATGAAGCGCTGGCGGGTCATGCACGCCGTGTTGACGTTATCCTGCATGAAGATCAGTCGCTTGAAGTGATTGACGATGGCCGTGGCATGCCCGTAGATATCCACCCTGAAGAAGGGGTGCCAGCCGTTGAACTGATCCTGTGTCGTCTGCACGCTGGGGGAAAATTCTCCAATAAAAACTACCAGTTCTCGGGGGGGTTGCATGGCGTAGGGATCTCTGTCGTGAACGCGTTATCTTCCCGTGTGGAGGTTACCGTGCGCCGCGACGGACAGGTTTATGATATTGCCTTCGAGAATGGCGAGAAGGTGCAAGATTTAACGGTCAGTGGTACCTGTGGGCGGCGCAACACCGGCACCCGCGTGCATTTTTGGCCGGATGCCAGCTTTTTTGACAGTCCGCGTTTTTCTGTATCGCGCCTGACGCATTTATTGAAAGCAAAAGCGGTGCTGTGTCCTGGCGTAGAGATTACGTTTAAAGACAAGGTTAACAATACCGAACAGCGTTGGTGCTATCAGGATGGCCTGAACGATTACCTGTGTGAAGCGGTCAACGGTTTGCCGACGCTGCCGGAAAAACCGTTTATTGGCGCTATCGCAGGCGACACTGAAGCCGTGGATTGGGCACTGCTGTGGCTGCCGGAAGGCGGCGAACTGTTGACGGAAAGTTACGTCAACCTGATCCCGACAGTCCAAGGCGGGACACACGTTAACGGCCTGCGTCAGGGCTTGCTGGATGCAATGCGTGAATTTTGCGAATTCCGCAATATTCTGCCACGCGGTGTGAAGCTCAGCGCTGAAGATATCTGGGAACGCTGCGCATACGTGCTGTCGGTGAAAATGCAGGATCCGCAGTTTGCCGGGCAGACGAAAGAGCGCCTGTCTTCGCGTCAGTGCGCCGCATTTGTTTCTGGTGTGGTGAAAGATGCATTTAGCCTGTGGCTGAACCAAAACGTTCAAGCGGCTGAAATGCTGGCTGAGTTGGCGATCTCCAGCGCTCAGCGCCGCATGCGCGCGGCCAAGAAAGTGGTGCGCAAGAAGTTGACCAGCGGTCCGGCGTTACCGGGGAAACTGGCAGACTGCACTTCACAGGATTTGAATAAAACGGAACTGTTTCTGGTGGAAGGGGATTCTGCGGGCGGTTCCGCGAAGCAGGCGCGTGAGCGTGAGTTTCAGGCCATCATGCCGCTCAAGGGTAAGATCCTCAATACCTGGGAAGTCTCTTCCGATGAAGTGCTGGCCTCGCAGGAAGTGCATGACATTTCTGTCGCCATCGGCATGGATCCGGACAGCGACGATCTCAGTCAGTTGCGCTACGGCAAGATCTGTATTCTGGCGGATGCCGACTCGGACGGCTTACACATTGCCACGCTGCTGTGTGCCTTGTTTGTACGCCATTTCCGTCCGTTGGTTGCGGGTGGTCATGTGTATGTGGCAATGCCACCGCTCTACCGTATCGATTTGGGCAAAGAAGTGTATTACGCGCTGGATGAGGAAGAGAAAGCTGGGGTGCTTGAGCAGCTTAAGCGTAAGAAGGGCAAACCTAATGTTCAGCGCTTTAAAGGGTTAGGTGAAATGAACCCGCTACAACTGCGTGAAACTACGCTTGATCCCAATACCCGCCGCCTGGTGCAGCTCACCATCAGTGAAGATAATGTGACCGAAACGCTGGCGATGATGGATATGCTGCTGGCGAAGAAACGCTCGGAGGATCGCCGCAACTGGCTACAAGAGAAGGGCGATCGGGCGGATATTGAAGTATGATTCCGTTATCGAGCAATGCGATATAAGCAGAACCGCTCCAACGCATGACCCGCCGGTATTTTGGAATAGTTAAAATCATTACCGGTGTTGGTCATGCCTGCTTTTATCATTACGCGCTGTGAAGCAGTATGTTGCAGCGGCGTAAAAGCGTAGACCGCGGGTGCATCGAGTTCCTCAAAGGCATAGCGAATCGCGCGTTTTGCCCCTTCCGTGGCATAACCGTTTCCCCAGTGTTGCGCTTGCAAACGCCAGCCGGCCTCGATCAGCGGCGCATGAGGAATTCCGCTCTCTTCTTGCTGTTCATGCAAACCAATAAACCCAATAAATTCACCGCTTGATTTCAATTCCACTGCCCAGAAGCCCCAGCCTTTGGTGGCAATATGTCTTCTGATTCGGTCTGCCTGTGCATCGCTTTGCTCCCGCGACATGAGCTCCGGGAAATAACGCATCACCATTGGGTCGGCATTTAATTGTGCATAAATGGGGTAATCTTCGTCGCGCCATTGGCGCAAAATTAATCTCTCTGTCTCTATCATGGCGATTTTTCTCCTAATATAGGCCAAAGACCAACAAATCAACGTGAAAGGCGCTGACAGACTTCATGGCTTCACAGTAGAGTAAGTGTGCCTCTTAATCCTTAACAACTGTGTATGATTATGGAAAAAAATCACAAAAAAGATCCGGGTGACACAGAAAAACTCGATGGCGGAGCGCGCCGAGTAAGGCTAGAAGATATCGCTTCGCGCTGTGGTACCTCATTAAGCACGGTGTCTCGTGCACTCAGTGGCGAGAAGGGCGTGAGTCAGGCGCTACGGGCGCGGATATTGGAAGTAGCGCGGGCGGTGCGCTACAGCCCCGCATTGGAAATGGGGGGCTCTCGCATTGTTCTTGCTGTTTCTCAGGTGGCGATGCTGGATTATCACCGTTATCAATTCAGTTGGTATGTGTTGCAAGGGCTGAAAGAGCGCGCAAAAGTGCTGGGGCTGGATTTGGTGACGCATCCGCTGTCTGATAAAGGCACACAGGCGCTTACCGATTTGCTTAATCAGGACGATATCGGTGGCATGCTGGCACTGACTGTCGATGATCCCGCGATTCTGGATGTGGTGGTGAACCTGAAAAAACCCGCGGTGCTGGTGAACAGTGAAGACCCGCTAATGCGGCTTTCCAGCGTGATGCCGTGTAATCGCTCGGCAACCCGGATGGCGGCTGACTATCTGGTTTCGCACGGGCATCGCGATATTCTGTTCTTGACCCATCCTGGCCGACGAACGATTGAACAGCGGTACGAGGGGTGGCAGGAGTCGATGCATTATTTTCAACTGCCATGCTCCGAGCAGCAGGTGATAAGCGTGACGGATTGGCTTCCCGAACTGGCTGAACAGGCAGTGGTATCGTGGTTTCGTGAAAAAAAACGTACCTGCACGGCGATCCTGTGTGCCAATGACTCCTTGGCGTTAGGCGCAATTAACGGGTTGCAGCGCTTAGGTCTGGCTGTGCCGGGGGATATTTCGGTTGTAGGGATGAACGATTTACCACAAGCAGAGTTTGCATCGCCGCCGCTTACCACGGTGCACTTGCCGGTGCAGGAGATCGGCGTTATTGCGCTCGAGTTGTTGCAGGACATTATTGCTGGCAACGTGACGATCCCGAGGCGTATTGAACTGGCGTGTGCCATGGTCGAGCGTCAGTCTGTGGCAGCGTTGAAAGTATCATGAGGGCGTAATTGCCCTCATGATGGTAGATGAAATGTGTTGAGCGGCTATTTGAATTTAGCCCGTTCCATATTGGGGATCAGCAGCAGATACATCACGCCCCAGGCGACCAGATAGGCCACAGAACTGATGGCAAACAGTGCCCAATAGTTGCCTGACGCTTCGAGTACGGCGCCGATCACCGTTGAGAAAATCACGCTGCCGATCATGCCAAAGGTGCTACCAATGCCGACGACCGAGCCTACTGCTGCGTTGGGGAACAGGTCGGACACGGATGTCAGCAGGTTTGCTGACCAGCCTTGGTGTGCCGCCGCAGCCAACCCGACGATGGCAACGGCCAGCCATAGGCTTTCCACTTGCGTGGCGGCAAAAATCGGAATAACTGCACAGGCACAAATCAACATGGTGGTTTTGCGCGCTTTAGCAGCGCTGAACCCCATACTCATCAGCTTGCCCGGCAACCAACCTGCGCCCAGACTGCCACCAATGGCAAACAGATAGATCATGATCAACGGCACACCCAATCCTGCCATATTGATATCACGGGTTTCGTTCAGCCATTTTGGCAGCCAGAACAGGAAGAACCACCAGATAGGATCGGTCAGCATCTTGCCCAGCGCAAAGGCCCACAGTTGGCGGTAACGCAGCAGATGTGTCCATTTGATGGATTCCACGCTGACATGCTCTTCCTTGTCCTGGCGGATCCAGGCCAGCTCTTCGGCAGAGGCTTTATCCTGTGGTTTGCCAAACAGGAAAAGCCACGGGATAAGCCAGACAAAACCAATTGCACCAAGAATAAGAAACGCTCCGTGCCAACCGTAATGAATGGCGATAAACGGAATCAAGGCGGGGGAGACGACGACGCCAAGGTTAACGGCGACGCCCAGAATCCCAGTGGCAAGTGTGCGCTCTTTTTTAGGGTGCCAGTCTGCGATGACTTTCATCGCCGCCGGGAAGTTGGCCGATTCCCCTAACCCAAGGATGACGCGCACAATCGCAAACCCGACCACGGTGCCGACGGCGGCATGTAGCATGGCGGCGGCGCTCCAGACCACCATCGCGGCGGCGTAACTGATTTTTGTGCCCAACTTGTCAATAATACGGCCGCAAATCAGTGTGCCTGCACCGTAGGCAATGGTGAAGGCGTTGACCAGCCAGCTGTATTCCATTTGCGTCCAGCCGATATCTTTTTGCAGCATTGGTGCCAGCAACCCGAGCAGTTGACGGTCCATGTAGTTTACCGTGGTGGCAAACACCAGCATCGAGCAGATGGTCCAGCGATAGCGTCCTTTGGGGGGCGTGCTGGCGGTAGTTTGGCTGTCGCCATGAGGGACAGCAGCTTCTTTTTGGCTAACTTGGGTGTCCATTGTTATTCTCCAGCTCAGGCTGATAGCCTGAGCGGTTGGTTGTCAGTAGGGTATAGCGGTGTTGTCAGTGGTGTTGCGTTATAAAAAAAGGTGTCACAGCGTCAGCTCACAGTGTGTGCCGGCCACGCTCCAGGCATTAGGGTCAAGGGTGCGACCTTGCGCTATCACGCGGCCATCAGGCAGAAAGCGCACTTCGCCGTAGACCGGATCGAGCACTGTCAGGGCGTCATCGGCCTCATGCTGCACGGTGAGATTGGCGAAGGTTTGCGTAAAGTCGTCCAGCGAATGAATGTCGTCCGTATCATTCAGACGTACCAACCAGGTGGTCTGTTTGCCGTGCTGCTGTACTTCACAGTGGCGTGTCGGGCCTGTTTCCACGATGTGAAAGGGGTGCGAGCCAAACAACAACGCCATACCGGCTCCGCTTTGCAACGCGATGCGCTCGGCGCTGATACGCACGTCGCTAAAGATGTGTTGTGGCAACCAGGCGTGGGTGAATGTTGGCTGCCCTTCATGGGGGGTGAAGGTCAGCACCGCCAATCCGCGATATTGCTGGACACGCGGCAGCGTACCGCAACCGCCCCAGTAGGAAGGCCTGCCGAATCCGCCATGTATGGTTTCTCCAGGATGATTGATCCACACCTGTGCCTCGGGAATGTCGCCCATACGCAGATGCAACGGCGTTTCCTGATATCCCCACTCGCCCCAGCGATAACCGGCAATAGAGCCCATCGCCACATGACGGGTTTTGTAGTGGTACAGCTTGGCGATACGGTTGGCTCCTTGGGCAAAGCACCACTCTTGCGCTGTCGGTTTCTGCCACATGGCGACTTCTGCCAGTGCCGGATCGAGGGTCAACCCGTGGTCGCGCAGCAGTAAAGCCAACTGTGGTAAGGCGTGGAAGCGGCAGCCGTAGTTGCCCTTGCCCCACAGTAGGCGGGAAATCGCAGCCAGTTCCAATGAGCGTCCGGCACGCAATGTGTGTTCGTAAGAGCGCCCTTGGGAGGCAGTCAATATACCCTGATGACAGGAACGGGCAATTTGCTCAATCAAACGCTGGATGGCACGGCGACTGCGTGCGGCAATATCAGCATCGGGAGAAAGTGCTGCCAATGCGGTCAACCCTTTCAAATCCACCGGGAAATACGGTGCAGAGTTCCACTCGGCCATCTCGCAGGATTCAAAATGGGTGAGCCAATCGAGCACCCGTTGCTTGCCTGCGGCAGCCTGCTCGCATCCGCTGCGGTTGGCACGGACAAATGTTGCTTCTGGGAAGAAGCTGCCCGCCAGATAAGCGGCAGTGTGAAACAGCAGCGCATGATTTTCCGAGAAGTACCACTGCACATCGTTGCCCGGTTCATCCATCCAGTAGCGAAAATGCAGGATGGCGGCGTCGATCTTTTCCCTGGTGGTTGGTGCGATGGCATCACCCCAGGCAATGCGGCACCACAGCAACGGCACTAACGTGAAGTCGGCACAATCATGACAATCCAGCACTGAGGGCAGTACCCCCTCCAGCATAGCGTGGGTTTCTTCATCAGTCATACCGCAAGCCAGTCTGGCTAACGCTTTGACGCTGCTGTATTCACCTTGCGTGGCGACCGTTTGCAGCGCTTCGGCAATACGCGCAGATAAGGTTTCTGGCACAATTTGCTGCGCGGTAGCATGACAAATCTCAACCCCAAGAGTGCGGCTGATATGGAATTCGCCACTGGAGAGCGTAATGACAAAGTTGCGGAAATCCGCCGGAAGCTGTGCGGTATTCGCGATTCGCGCCACCTGCTGCCCTGGGCGCAATTCGGTTTCCAACTCGATGGGGTTATCCAGAGAAATGAAATCGCCCAGAACACGGCAGGCAATTGTTAGCGGTACGCTTGCTGGAGCGGGGAAGCATAAGTTGATATCTCCGTGGCTGTAGGCGGAGTATTCGAAGGAAACCCCTTCCAATAGCGCTTCCATTTCAGCGACGCCCGGTGCAGAAATCGGTGAGGCCAGCGCCACATTAACGGGGATTCCCGCCATGTAATCGAGTTGGAAGAAAAAGCGGATATCCCGTTCTGCCAGATCGTCGAACCAGACCCGAACATCGTTTAGCCCCGGTTTTAGGGAAACGGTGACCTCAATGGTGTTTTCCAGATTGCGCTGGTAGGCTGCGCTCCAGGCAACATCTTCATCGTTAACGCGTAGAATACCGCCACCACAGGTGGTGAAACGTAGCGTAATGTCTCCTGCGTTTTCGGTTTCCAGCCAGGTTTGTGCCCAGGCACCGATTCGTGTGGGGCGGAACCAGAAACCAGAAAGGTCTACGCGGTCAGAACCAAACGGGAACCACCATCGGGTGGGCTCGAACGCCGCGAACGGTTGTGGCTTCTTCTCCAAATAGCGCTGTTGGAAGTCTACCCGGCAAGGATAAGTATGCGGGATGAAGTTTTTCTTTTTACTCAGGAAGAAAAACGGGTCCATATCACCCTGCATGGGAACATCCGGCACGTCATAACGTTCGCTGGCGATATCGGAGTAGTGCCAGTAACGAATAGCGTCACCTTGTTGCAAAGCGCGGCGATATATATTGTCTGTTTTCATTAGGTATTCCCCGGAAACCATGCGTTGTAGATCATTTATTCCGCAATACGGATGCCTTCACTCAAGCATAAAATCGCGAGCGACTGACCGTAGGCCGTCGGTTGAAGCGGAATCTCTTTATAAAAATCGAGCGTGCGGCCCATGCGAGTGCCATACGAGACATTCTGTACCGTGCCCTGTGCATCGATATTCTGGCGCACTGCATGTAACGCTTTTTTCCCAGCAGCCAGCCAGCGCTCATCACCCAGGCCCAGACGTGCGCCTTTCAGCAATCCATAGCCAAAACCTGCAGTGGCGGAGATTTCTTCGTAGCTGTCAGGATGGTCCAACAGGGTGTGCCAGGCACCGCTTTCAGCCTGTAGTGCGATCAGTGTGTTCACTTGTGCGTTGAGACACTCCAGCAGATAGAGGCGCACACCGTTATCGATATGGGCAATCTCGAGCAGATCGAGAATCCCGACGGTGATCCACGCATTGCCACGCGCCCAACGCGCTTGCGCAAAATTACTCTTTTGCGCAAAACTCCAGCCGTGATACCACAGACCGGTTTTCGGATCGTTAAGGTAGCGTGCGTGCAGTAAGAATTGGCGTACGGCTTCGTCAACCAGTTCCTGACGGCCTGATACCGTGCCGTAGTGCGCGAGGAACAGCACCACCATAAACAGCGTGTCGTCCCAAATTTCCATATCGTTCACGCCGTCGGACACCACATGCTGGAACCCTTGTTCCGGCGTGCGCGGTAATCGAGTCATGACATCATTTGCCCAGCTATCTAGCACGCGCCCGTAATTGTCATCCCGTGTATGTTGCCATAGTAGCGATAGCGGCAGCATCGGGGCTGTAGTGTTCACGTTTAACGGTGGTAAGCCCTGTGATATTTGTTTATCAAACCAGGTGTTAAGGGTGGCAAGCAGGTCGTCTCGGCGGGTGAATTCCCACAGGCGGAACAGGCCGTACAAGCCTACGCCTTGCGGCCACTCCCAACTGTTGAAAGAGATGTAATCTCCCGGCGTGCCATCCAGATTGGGCTCATGAAAGCGGCCTTCGTCTTTCAGGCCGAGGGTGCCTTTTATCAGGGCATCTAACTGTGCGTTCAGTGTGGTGTTGCTGCTCATTGGGTCAATTTTCCCTTGGTGAAACATGACGTGTTGCTGATGGTGTAGCATTTGCGCAAAACTATGCGCAATACGAAAATTTTTTGCGTTAATGTTTTGTGATTTTGATTAAATTTTTGGTTGGGTGTGCGCAAACCGAGGTTTTTTTTATTTATCAAAATAACCGGTTATGATGGCGTCATCTGAGGCGGAGAAACGGCAGCGAGAAGCAATGAAAGTCACGCTGGAAGAGTTACAGGCGTTTGTGGTGGTCATCGACAGCGGGTCAATTACGGCCGCAGCAGAGCAGTTGGGGCAAACGGCCTCCGGTATCAGCCGTGCGCTGCGTCGACTGGAAACCAAACTGGATACGACACTGTTGCACCGTACCACGCGCCGCTTGGCGTTATCACAGGAAGGCGAGTTGTTTCTGGCGCAAGCGCGTGAAGTGATTGCTTGCGTTGAGCAAGTGGAAGAGTTAATGGCCGTCGGACGTGAGCAGCCATGCGGTATGCTACGCGTCAATGCGGCTTTCCCCTTTATGCAACATGCCATTGTGCCGCTGATTCCCGAATTTCGCCGTCGTTACCCACACATTCAATTACAACTGAATACCGATGACGTCTTTATCGATTTGTTGGAACAGCACACGGATATTGCGATTCGCATTGGCACCTTGAGGGATTCCAGTATTCATGCGCGCTTGCTGGGCAGCACGCGCACGCGGATTTTGGCCAGCCCCGAGTATTTGCAACGCCACGGTGTGCCGCAGACCGTGGAGGCGCTGGACGCCCACGTTCTATTCGGTTTTACCCATGTGGATGCGCTCAATGTCTGGCCGGTACGCAAAGCTAACGGTGAGTTGTATCGCATTAAACCGGCGCTGGTGGCATCGAGTGGTGAAACGCTGCGCCAACTGGCGCTACAAGGAGAAGGGATCGTCCGTTTGTCTGATTTTATGACACAAGACGATCAGATAAACGGACGATTGGTACCGGTGCTTGCGCAACAGACGATCGAAACGCGCATGCCGGTGAATGCGGTCTACTACCGCAACACCAAACTGACTGCGCGTATCAGCTGTTTTCTCGATTTTCTCAGCGAGAAAATGGCACAACAGTTGCTGTAAGACGCTTAGGCAAACAGTTGGGTCAAATGTTTGCGGTATTCGGCCAGATAGCGATCCACATCCGGCTGCTTGATCACATCGTTGCAGATAAAGGTCGGCAGCGGCGACAGACCGATAAACTGATTCGCTTTGTGGAACGGCAGGTAAACGCCGTCAACCCCAACACCGTGGAAGAACTGGTCGGGATCGGTAAACGCCTCCAACGGTGCGTTCCAGGTGAGGGAAAGCATGTAGTTTCGTCCTTGCAGCAGGCCGCCTGAGCCGTATTTTTTGCTGGCGTCTGAGCGGGTTCGGCCATCGCTGGCATACAGTGCCCCGTGGCCGTGAGTAAAGACCTCATCGACGTATTTTTTTAAGATCCAAGGCACATCCATCCACCATCCAGGCATTTGGTAAATGAGGGTGTCCGCCCATAAAAAGCGCTGTACCTCTTCGTCCAAATCATAACCCTGATCCACGTTGGTCACCTGCACGTTATGGCCCTGCTCGCTAAGCAAGGTGGAGGCAAAATCCGCGAGCGTGTTGTTCAATTGACCCTTGGAGTGACCAAAGGATTTGCTGGCGTTGATCAGCAGAATGTTTTGCATGGTGACGATAACCCTGGTTGCTTAATGAAAGTAAGGCAGTGTAGTGCGTAGACAACGGATGAAAAACAGGTGTAATGGCATAACACTCTTGACCGTCAGTCAATAAATCAGGTGTTTTACGCTGAGTGCATTAGGAGACGAATAAGCAAAAAAAGCAGGAAAACCAATACACCGGCTTTCCTGCCTTACAGGGGCGTGTTTTGTGTTTATCTCATTTCACGCAATAAACGCGGTGATTAGAAATCCACACTCATGCCCAGTTGGAACGTGCGCCCCGGAGCGATAGAGAGCTGCTGATCGTAGTAATGCGGATCGTTAGCACTGGTGCTGGTGGGCGCTTCGATATTGCGGCTGTTCTGGTAATCCCAATATTTACGGTCAGTCAGGTTATAGATACCGCCGTTGACGCGTACATTTTTGGTAATGCGGTAGTAAGCGGTCAGATCCACCAAACCATAGCCCGGTACGCGCATAAAGGTGTAGTTGTCTGAGCCCAGGGCATTACCATTACCGACGCGTTTACGGCCAGCGGCGTAGTCAGCGGTTTTCCCTTTGGTAAAGGTGGTGATCAATGCACCGCCAAAGGTGTTGCTCGGATCGTCATAAGCCAGACCAACCACGGCTTTTTGTGGAGTCACAGAATCGAGGTTGACGTAGCGATCACCCGAGGCGCTGGATTTAGAGGCACCTTGACTATAACCGTAAGCAAGGCGGGCACTGAATCCTTTGGCTTGTTCAAACCAGGTGCCCAGTTCGAAACGTGCACTCAACTCACCACCGTAGATATACGCTTTATCACGGTTTTCGGTGAGATAGAGCGTACTGATGGTGCTCGGCAGATTGGCAAACAGATCGGGATTTCCTGCCCGGCGGTAGTAGCCATTGGCAATGAAGTTTTTGTAATCGTTATAGAATGCTGCAGCACTAAGCGTTACCCCATCGGCAATCCGGCCTTTCAGTCCCAGCTCATAGTTATCGCTGGTTTCCGTTTTCAGATTAGGATCGCCGATCGTGGCATAGGAGCTTGAGGTGCCCATATAACCCAAGGACCAGGCACCATACAGTTGTCCCGCGTTAGGGAATTGTGCTCCGCGTTTGTACTGCACGTAAGCCAACAGATCCGGTTTCAGATTGTACTGGAAGGTCAGCGCAGGCAAGATCTGTCCATCGGTGTTGGTGCCATACATTTTGGCCGTGTCACTTGCTGTCACGTTGCCGCTGGTGTTGGTAAACAGATTATCGGTATTTTCAGGTTTGGCGTGTTGCCAGGCGAAACGCACCGCAGGGATAATGGAGAAATCATGGCCAGCCACATCCCAGGTCATTTTATCCTGCACAAAAGCACCGGCATTGATGAGTTTGCTGTCCGCTTGAGGGCGACCCAATTGAATGGGTAACCCATCGGCTGCTATGTTTTGTGCTGTCAACGGTCTTTCGGATTCAGACTGGCGAATGTTTACACCATAGCTAAACCGATGATTACGCCACTCTTTTGTCGCTTTGCTTTCCAGTCCAACGGTGTTGGTATCATAGCCGCTCCACACTTGAGTGGGTGACGCAGCATTGCTAATGGTGTAGTCGTGGGCTTCGGTTTTGCTAAAGAACAGTTTGCTGTTCAGGCTGTCAAACAGCAGGCCGTCAGTCGGCGTATACAGATCGGCAACGCTCACGCCCCAGCGGCGCGTTTTGCTGTCTTGAAATGAGGTGCTGCCATCACGGGTGGAGCTGCCGGAGGCGCTGACATTCCAGGTGGGGAAGTTGCTGTGGTTAAATTTCTCGTAATACTCCACGGTGCCGGTTAGCTGGTGCAGGTCGGTTGCCTGCCAAATCCCGGAGGCCAGTACCGCATTGGAGTGCCAGTTGGCCGGGTTGCTGTCGATGGTGGCATCGCGGTGGTTTTCGGTTTCATTACCGTCACGGCGGCTATAGACCACCACGCCGCGTAGGGTGTCGTCACCGCCAGCGGCGGTAATCCCGTTGTGGAAGCTGCGATCGGCAGAATCATACCCAGCCTGGTAGCCAAAGTAGCTGTGTTTGTTGCTGCTGAGGAAATTATCCGGCGATTTGGGGACAAAAGAGACAGAGCCGCCCAGCGCGTTATTGCTGTTAGACACGTCGGTAGCGCCGGAAGCGATATCTACTGAACCGTACAGGTAGGGATCAAGGTAATCACCGCGGCCGATGCCAGTGCTGCCTGCCTGAACGCGACCACTTGGCGTGGAGGTGCCGCGATCGGTTGCGGCGGGAAGCTCAACGCCGTCGATATCGATAGAGACGCGGTTATTTTCCAGCCCGCGAATGTTGTATCCGCTGTAGCCACCGCGATCGTAGCTGCTTTTTCCCGCGGTAGCCCCGGCGCTGACGCCCGGTGCGCTGACCAGCGGCTGGTAACGCATGATATTGCCGAAGGTATTACCACCTTCTTTCAAGAGGTCGTTTGCCGTCAGGGTGGTTTTCGTGCCCGCCTCTCGCTCCACGCGGGGAGAAAGTACCGTCATGGTGTCCTGGGATTCTTTTTGGGCATTGTCCGATTTGCCCTGCGCGCTTTGCGCCGCATTGGCGCCAAATGCCAAACCGGACAGGACGCCGGTCAGCAAAATGTTATTCATATTCTTATGATTTAACATGATAGAGCTCTTGGGTTCGCGATGGTTTGAGTACGTAAAAATGGAGGTGCCGATATTGTCATCGGTGCGGTATGGCGCCGCGCATAGCTAAATGATAATCATTAGCAGATAGCAAATATAATCATTATCAGCACGATTGCGGCATTAAGATTTCTTAATGAAGGAACTCAACGGAAACTGATGACGTGTTAAGGGAGGAATACTCCTGAGGTTTGTGACAGTGGCTGGCAAGATGCTGTACTATCTGCGCATACATTACCGCGCGGTCAACATGAGCGCTTTGCGGGATACCCGTCATATGTCACGTTGCATGTGCGTTGGCTGCACGCGTTCACCCAAATGACTTGCTTCAGTCAGTTCATCGGGGTTCACTTTTTTGCCGCGCTCCTGCAACGAGAATTATTGAGGGTATGTTGACCCTGTTTTTGGATGATCATTGAGTCACCGCGTAAGGATTATCGATGAGTGAGATAACTCATGACGGCGCAGAACGTCTTGCGCTGCATACGTTTACAGAAAACGCGTACCTGAATTACTCCATGTACGTCATCATGGACAGGGCGTTGCCTTTTATCGGTGACGGTCTCAAGCCGGTGCAACGTCGCATTGTGTATGCGATGTCGGAACTGGGATTGAGCGCCAGCGCCAAGTTTAAAAAATCCGCCCGTACCGTGGGTGACGTGCTGGGGAAATACCACCCGCACGGTGACAGCGCCTGCTATGAAGCGATGGTGCTGATGGCGCAGCCTTTTTCTTATCGCTATCCGTTGGTTGATGGTCAAGGTAACTGGGGGGCGCCGGACGATCCGAAATCTTTTGCTGCGATGCGTTATACCGAGTCTCGCCTGTCCAAATATGCCGAAGTGCTGTTGGGCGAGTTGGGGCAAGGAACCGTAGAGTACCAGCCAAACTTTGACGGCACCTTGCAGGAGCCGAAAATGTTGCCTGCACGTCTACCCAACATTCTACTCAACGGCACCACTGGTATTGCTGTCGGCATGGCGACGGACATCCCGCCGCACAACGTGCGTGAAGTGGCGGCTGCTGCTGTCGCGTTGCTGGAAAAGCCGGACGCGTCCCTTGATGATTTATTGCAGTTCGTTCAAGGGCCTGATTTCCCTACTGAAGCTGAAATCATCACACCGCGTGATGAGTTGCGGCGCGTCTATGAGCAGGGGCGTGGTTCCGTGCGGATGCGTGCCTTGTGGAAGAAAGAAGACGGCGAAGTGGTGATCACAGCGTTGCCGCATCAGGTTTCGGGGGCGAAAGTATTGGAACAGATCGCTAGCCAAATGCGGGCGAAAAAGCTGCCGATGATCGATGATTTGCGCGATGAATCAGATCATGAAAACCCGACGCGTCTGGTGCTGGTGCCGCGATCTAATCGGATCGATCTCGATCAGGTGATGAACCACCTGTTTGCCACCACGGATCTGGAAAAAAGCTACCGTATCAACATGAATATGATCGGTCTGGATAACCGCCCCGCTGTTAAAGGCTTGGTGGAGATCCTGAGCGAATGGCTGGTGTTCCGTCGTGATACCGTGCGCCGACGTCTCAACTACCGTTTAGAAAAAGTGCTCAAGCGTTTGCACATTCTGGAAGGGTTGTTGATTGCGTTCCTGAACATTGATGACGTTATCCATATCATCCGTACTGAGGATGAGCCCAAAGCCGAATTGATGCGCCGTTATGGGCTGAGTGATACCCAGGCTGAAGCCATTCTGGAATTGAAATTGCGGCACTTGGCGCGCCTGGAAGAGATGAAAATCCGTGGCGAGCAAAATGATTTGGAAAAAGAGCGCGATCAGCTTCAAGCGCTGTTAGCGTCAGAACGTAAGCTGAACAACCTGCTGAAAAAAGAGATTCAGTCTGATGCGCAAGTGTATGGCGACGATCGCCGTTCGCCGCTGCATGAGCGTGCTGAAGCTAAAGCCATGAGCGAGCACGATTTTGTGCCGTCTGAACCGGTCACTATTGTACTGTCAGAAATGGGCTGGGTGCGCAGTGCCAAAGGGCATGATATCGATCCTTCTGGGCTGAGCTTTAAGGCGGGCGATAGCTTCCGTGCAGCCGCTCGCGGTAAGAGCAACCAGCCCGTGGTGTTTATCGACTCAACCGGGCGTAGCTATGCCCTCGATCCCATTACGCTGCCGTCAGCGCGCGGTCAGGGTGAGCCGCTGACAGGTAAATTGACGCCGCCGCCGGGGGCAACCATTGAGCACGTCCTGATGGCTGCGGATGAACAGCGCCTGTTGATGGCATCGGATGCAGGCTACGGATTTATCTGTACCTTCAATGATTTAGTGGCGCGTAACCGTGCTGGTAAAGCAATGATTACCTTGCCGGACAACGCCAAAGCGCTGGCCCCTATCATGGTAGAACGCGATGACGACTTGCTGATGGCGGTTACTGCTGCTGGCCGTGTATTGTTGTTCCCTGTGTCCGACCTGCCACAGTTGTCGAAAGGTAAAGGTAACAAGATCATCTCCATCTCTTCGGCTGATTTCGCTGCGGGCAAGGATCGCTTGGCAATTCTGTTGGTACTGTCGCCGCTGGCAACGGTGAAACTGTTCTCCGGCAAACGCAAAATTGTGGTGCGTGCGAGCGAACATCACGGTGAGCGGGGCCGCAAGGGCACTCTGCTGCGTGGGTTGCAAAACATTGACCGTATTGAGGTTGATGCGCCGCCTGCACCGAAGGATGACAGCGAGGAATAAAGTGTTGCCTGGTATCGCCCGATGGCGGTATCAGGTATTTCTTCCCCTTCCTTACCTGGTTGATGGTGCTGGTGCCCACGGCAAAGGATTACCCGTGTGTTTTATGCCGAAGTCGCTATACTAGCGGCGGCGGTTGGCTTATGAGGTTGCTATGTTATTCATTATCCGTTTTGTGGTAGT
Organism: Serratia marcescens; assembly: GCA_015548865.1. Lineage (GTDB taxonomy): Bacteria > Pseudomonadota > Gammaproteobacteria > Enterobacterales > Enterobacteriaceae > Symbiopectobacterium > Symbiopectobacterium marcescens_A. The sequence goes on from JADMXW010000011.1 coordinate 131,712, forward strand.
GGTGATTTTTTCCATTCTGATTTGTCTGTTCGGTACGGTTTACTGCCTGTTTAGCCCGAAGAATCCGCGCCATGTGGCAACATTCGGCCATGCTTTTGGGCGGCTTTCGACCCTGTTTGGCTTAAAAGTCGACGTCAGAGTGCCAGCAGATGCGGGACACTACGGTAACTGCATTTATATTGCTAACCATCAGAATAACTACGATATGGTGACGGCAGCGAATGCAGTACAACCTGGCACGGTAACGGTCGGTAAAAAAAGCCTGGTGTGGATACCTTTCTTTGGACCGCTCTACTGGTTAGCCGGTAACTTGCTGATTGACAGAGAAAACCGTGCCAAGGCGCACGGCACCATTGCGCAAGTCGTTCAACACATTAAAGAGCGCAATATCTCTATCTGGATGTTTCCAGAAGGTACACGTAGCCGTGGCCGTGGGCTGATGCCGTTTAAAACCGGTGCTTTCCATGCGGCTATCAGTGCCGGCGTACCGATTGTGCCGATTTGTGTGAGTAATACGCACAATAAAGTCAAACTGAACCGGTGGGATAACGGTTATGTGATTGTTGAAATGCTGCCGCCGATTGACACTTCTGCCTATGGCAAAGAGCAGGTTCGTGAACTGGCTGCGTACTGTCATGATGTGATGGCCGCGCGCCTGGCTGAGCTGGATGCCGAAGTGGCCGAACGGGAGAAAGCAGCGAAGCGTTAACGTTTTTTTACGTCCTCCGCGTTGGAGGGCGTACACGGTTGGTTAGCAAGATTACGGAGTTTTTATGTCACTCAGCCGCCGTCAGTTTATTCAGGCATCGGGGCTTATAGTGTGTGCGGGCGGGTTACCTGCGACGGCGCAGGCAAAGGGTAAGCAAAATGCGTTACCTATTCCGCCACTGTTGGAGTCTCGCCGTGGGCAGCCGCTTTTTTTGACCATGCAGCGTGCTCACTGGGCATTTTCTGGTGACCGCAAGACCGCGGTGTGGGGCGTCAACGGACGTTACCTGGGCCCAACGGTAAAAGTGTTCAGTGGCGATGATGTTAAACTGATCTACGGTAATCGCCTGAATGAGCCAGTCTCAATGACCGTCAGTGGCTTGCAGGTGCCTGGTCCGTTAATGGGCGGTGCAGGGCGTATGATTTCCCCAGGTACAGACTGGGCGCCAGTGCTGCCGATTCGTCAGGCGGCAGCCACCTGCTGGTATCATGCCAACACGCCAAATCGCATGGCGCCGCATGTTTATCAGGGGTTGGCTGGGCTGTGGCTGGTAGAAGACAACACCAGTAAGAACCTGCCGATACCGAATCACTATGGTGTGGATGATTTTCCGCTGATTATCCAGGACAAACGCCTGGATAACTTTGGCGTTCCGATATACAACCCGCCTAGCAGTGGGGGCTTTGTCGGCGATACGCTGCTGGTGAACGGCGTACAAGAGCCGTTTGTCGAAGTCTCACGCGGTTGGGTGCGCCTGCGTTTACTGAACGCTTCCAATGCACGCCGCTATGTAATGCGCCTGAGTGATGGCCGCCCGATGCACCTTATCGCGAGTGATTTGGGCTTTTTACCCCTGCCGCTGGCGCTAAATCAGATTTCACTCGCGCCGGGTGAACGTCGTGAAATTCTGATTGATATGTCTCAGGGCGGTGAAGTGACCCTGACAGCGGGCGATGCGGCTACGCTGATGGAGCGTTTGCGCGGCTTGTTTGAACCCTCCAGCATTCTGGTATCAACACAAATTCTGACGTTAAAGCCTACCGGTTTGCTTCCACTGGTGACGAACAATCTTCCCGTCCGCTTGTGGGCGGATATTGTGCTGCCTGCGAATATCAGTCGGACACGGGAGTTTCGTTTGGGGGATAGCCTGCCGGGTATTAACGGTGCCATGTGGGATATGACACGTACAGATGTGCAGACGCAGGAAGGGCGCTGTGAACGCTGGATTGTTCATGCTGACTCTCCGCAGCCGTTCCATATTCAGGGGGCGATGTTTCTGGTTCGTAGCGTCAACGGAGCGGCTCCTGCTGCCGATCAGAGTGGCTGGAAAGATACCGTGTGGGTTGATGGCGATGCAGAACTGTTAGTCTATTTCACCCAATCATCATCAGCCTCATTTCCGTTCCTCTACTACAGCCACACGCTGGAGATGGCGGATCGTGGCTCTACCGGGCAGTTGGTTGTGCAGTAGTAAAACGCCAATATAGGGGGGCGGCCCCAGGGGTTGCTGACAAACAGCCCTATCCCCACGGGCATTCCCGCCCACTACTGTCATTTCCGTTCCGTCCACCACCGTCATTCCCGCGCAGGCGGGAATCCCCAGAAAAATGACGTAAAAAGGCATTATTCTAATCCCTTGAATTATTTGACGTTATGTCGCGTAAAAAATAGCGCTGAGGAGAACGAGGCCACAGGGTGAGCGGCAGGACGCCGTGAAAGTCAGCGCCGCGTCGGGAACGCGTCGCTGGCGGCCCGTCAGTGGGCTTGGGCTCCGAAGGCACCGCGTAGCGGCGTTATTTCCCGCGCAAAGCCAGGGGGCTCGGGGCGAAGGCGATTGAACGCCCCGAGTCGGGCGCGTGCGGTGTACCGTGCAAATAACCGCGCGGGTTAACGCGCACGAAACGTTCACTGCACCAACAAAAAGATTTGACCTAAATTTGTGGGGATCCCTCAGCGCGCAGGCGGGAATCCCTTGCTGAAGAAATGCGTTTCTCCTCACAGAGATCCCCGGCTTGCGCCGAGGATGACGAGAGGGAAGCCGAGGATGACGAGGGGCAACGTGACTTTGTCATTAGCCTGAGGGGGCGTATGGCCCCCCTTTGTTTTGTATGGCAGTTTTGTATTACAGATTGGCGTTTGGATTCTGTTGTGCTGTCGCTGCAGGTTGTGTTGCAGAAACCTTTAGGGTCTGTTTGAACCACTCCACCACACGATGAATTAACGGCTCTTGATACCAGGGTAAATCGCCGTGATTCGCTCCTTCAAGTAACACATACTCTGCCGGATTTCCGCCCTGTTTTAATGCCTTAAACAACTGAGCACTTTGTACTGGAGAAACCAGCGTATCTGCGCTGCCGTGCATGATCAGGAACGGGGGTTTTTTGCCGTTAATATGCCCCATAGGGCTGGCATTAAGGGCTTTTTTCTCATCCTTGCCGATAGCAGCACCGGGGAAATCGCGGAATGCTGCACCATGCACCAACAGCGCTTCTGTTGAGGCCGGTGAACGGTGCACGTCCTGAATATTCTCTGGGAAGCCAGCACCGATATTGAGCAGATTGGAGATCCCATAAAGAGTGACCACCGCCTGCACATCAGAGGATTGGCTTAGGTAGTCTCCCTTATCAAAGGCTTTTTCGCCGTTGGTTACGCCGAGCATTTGTGCCAGGTAGCCTCCTGCGGAGTCGCCCAGTACACCGATGCGTTGCGGATCGATACCATATTCTGCGGCGTGCTCGCGCAGGTAACGCACGGCTGCTTTGCCGTCTTGTACCGGCGCCGGAAAGGTGTCTGGCACAGTGCGATATTCTGCTGCGGCAACTACAAAGCCTGCCTGAGCCAGCGCCATACGCATTTCGATAAATTTCTCATGATCGGCTGAGGTAAAACCGCCGCCTGGAAAGTACAGAATCGCTGGTTTTGGTACGGCAGTTCGTGGGATGAGAAACGACATCCTCAACTGGCGTACCGCTCGTGGGCCTTTGATCTGGCTGTAGATCACATTGCTGATGGTATCGATTTGTCCCCGTGTAGAAGTCACCTGAATAACTTCGGCACCAGGGGCATATCCGGGCAGTTGCTGTGGCGCGGTATAGGCGGATGTGGTGGCCATGCCTGCTACTATCACGCCAATCAAGGCAATCTGTTTTATGTTCATAATCTTCCTTATGTAATCTCGGCCGTAGGGTTATTTCAGGTTTTCAGGAAAATCAGCGGGCAGTTCACTGGCTGGGCAGGCGATTACGCTCTCGTTATTTGGGCCGCAATCACGCACAAAGGTGATCGTGGCAAACTCATCGATCACTTCCGTTGGGTAGGCAGGTCCCGCAGCGCGGTAGGCTTCCATGGTGGGGATATGATCGTTTTGGAAACACACGGTTTTTTGTGGATCGTTGATGACCCAACGCGGGAAGAAAATGGTGCCGTGGAACAAGCGATCGCCCAAGTTGACTATCAGGCTGACATCCGTGCCGGTAGGTTCTGTCCAGGAAATCTTATAGACGCTTTGGGCAACGCGAACGATATGGGCAAACTGATCCTTTACCCAACGGTTAGCGACGATGCCGCTGTGAATGCGGTAATCCAGCGTGTGGTCGTTCTTCACGTAAATTTCATAGTTCCAGCCATTATCGTAGGTATAAACCAGATGTTTGCCGACAAAATCGCTGAGATCGTGCTTATCAAATGTACTCATGGTCATGCTCCTTTTGTTCTTGATGTCAGGATCATATTGCGTCACTCTGTGAATTAATAACGCTGATTTCCTATCTAATTCATCCAAAATTTAGATTAATTATGCACAAGACGACGTTGGAACAATGGGACTTGCTGGATAAGGTGATCGCGCTGGGGAGCTTTGCCCGCGCGGCGCAAGCAACGCACCGCAGCCAGTCTTCGGTAAGCTACAATCTGGCGCTGCTCCAAGAGCGCCTCGGTGTGGCACTGCTGGAAGCCAAAGGACGTAAAGCGGAGATAACGCCGGCGGGGGCGCTATTGTTGGCGCAGGTCAGACCGCTGCTCAATGCTTTTCATTATGTGGAGACACAGGCGGCTACGCTTAAAAATGGTGTACGCACGCGCCTCGATTTGGTGGTTGATAACGTATTCCCTCGCGAGACGTTATTTGCCATCTTACGTGAATTTCAGCAGTTGCACCCTGATACCCATGTTCACTTGACGGAGATACTGGAGAACCAGCCATGGGATGTTGATGCCGATGTAGCGGTGCTGACACGGCGCGAAGACATGATGGGAAGGGGCGAATGGCTAATGAACATCGATTTTATCGCCGTGGCACACCGCGATCACCCTCTGCATCAACAACCCGTGCCGTTACGTGAAGAGACGCTGCTGCGCTATCCGCTGGTCAGAATCGCGTCCAGAGAGAACAGCATGCCGTTGGCGATGATGGCTGCTACCGAATATTGGACCTTCTCCACCGTCGAATCGGCGATTGAAGCGGTGATGCACCAGGTAGGGTATGGCTGGTTGCCGGAGGAGTGGATTACCGCCCCGTTGGCATCGGGTGTGCTAAAAACGCTGGCGTTAGGACACGGCACGCGCCGCGCCACGCCGCTGCACCTGATTGTCAGACGGGCGCTGGCACCGCTGGATGAACCGGTGAAAACGCTGCTGACACTGTTTCGACGCGCCAGCCGCGGTACGCCCCAAACAGGACGTACCGAATAAGCGTGTTCTGGGATTAGCATGTGGGGAAGGCAGGCAGTGTGGCGGCGTCAGGAAAATACTCGTGTAGCATGTTCCAGTCGGGAGGTTGCGATGAGCCTTGAGTGGCAACCATGCAAGCGGCAACACGATTGGCCAGATCGACTGCTTGCCTTAGCGGCCAGCCTGCAGAGAGGCCAGCCAGTAGCCCGCCACAATGTGCATCACCCGCGCCAATACTGTCCACGACTGTTATTGGATACGGAGCCACGGATTCTGGATTGCCGTCCGGTGGACAAATCCATGCCCCTTCCTTATCCAGGCGACAAATCAGTGTAAGCCCACTGTGCGCTGCATACTGCTGCGCCAGTGAGATAATATCGCCGTCGCCCAGCAAGTGGCGCGCTTCATCACGGTTCAGCGTCAATGTCGTGCGACTGCCGAACAGCGCACTGATAAAACCGGGCGGGATATGAGGTAAACGCGGGCCGAAATCGATCAGTTTTTGCTGAGGTTGCGCCAAGAGCCAGGCGCGTAACGCGGTACCACCCGTGCCAAACAACTCATAGCCATTAGCATAAATCAGTGTATCGGCAGCGGGTTGTAGGTGTTGGAGCATCGTAGAGGTGATATGGGCTTCACATCCGGTAATACTGATAAAGGTACGCTCGCCGCTTGGTTCCGCCAGTGCCAGACACCAGCCGTTGTCCATGTCAGGATGGCGCATAAGTACTGGCAGGCGCAGTGCTTTCATGGCGGCTTCTACTGCGTTGCCCCAAGTGCCGTTTCCCACAGGCATGCCATTTAGCACCGAAGCACCGAGACGGGTGAGCACGCGTGCCACATTAAAGGCACAGCCGCCGATTTGCAGACCGTTATCTTTGGCTTCCACATCTTCTCCGCTGAGTGGCATACGCGGAACACCCAGCAGCATATCGCCGCAGGCACCGCCAATCACCAGTACTTGCCGGAGGGGTTTTCCTTCATGCATTAGTGGTTCTCCTTGGGGTGTAGCATTAGGTAGATGCCATACGTCACGCAACTGACACCGAAGGAAAGAAATAGCCCCAGACTCGAGTTTTCGAAGATACCGGTTGCCCATGGGCCATCGATAAAGCCGGTTTTTGTGACCATTAACCCGGTAAGCGCACCCAGTAGCCAGCACATTAGCGGCACCCAGCGTACACCGCTATTCTTGCCATTGACTGCAAACACAGCATCATTGTCGTAGCCGTGGTGCTGACGCAGGCAGATATAGTCCAGAATGAAGACGGCTGACCACGGGCCGAGAAACAGGCCACAAAAGATCAGAAAGGAGATAAACGGTGAGAGGAAATCTTGCGACACAAACAAAACATAGATAGCAACACCCACTACCAACACGGCATCCAAAGAAACCGCGACCGACTGGCGCAGTTTTACGCCGATAGCCAGCAAGTTCAGGCTGGCGGAATAGAGGCTGAGCACGGCGATAGTGACAATACCTGCGGTTGCCGTCAGCAGATAGGGCACTGACATCCACTGCGGTAATACCGTCCCGATAAGGGCGATGGGGTTGGCCGAACTGGTTAACTCCGGTAACTGTGAGGAAAGTAAAATGCCTGCCAACATCAGCAAAATCAGCGGTAACGCTGAGCCGCCCACGACAGCGTAAAAGACGCTACCGCGCGTGGTGGCCGGGCTTTGATAGCGGCTGTAATCCGCCCCAGCAATCGCCCAGGCGACGCCTGTGCCTGCCGCAATCACGGATACCGCAGGGAGGAAACCTGTCAACCAACTGCCAGAAGGCATCGCGAGCACGACATCCCAGGGAGTATTGAACAAGATATACGCGACGACAATAAGCGTCATGGTGCCGAAGATTTTTGTAATCCAGCTTTGCATCAGGATCAGGGTGTTTTGCCCAAGAATGCTTACTACGATAGTCAGGCCGCCAAACAGGATCAAACAGACAGCTGTAAGCGTTGTGCTGTTGGTGAAACCCATGGCTTCAAACAAGGCAACCAGCGTCAGCGTGCCGGTTGTCAGATTCACTGCTTCCCAGCCCATCAGTGTAAACCAGCCAAATGCGGTAGGAGCAATATTACCTTTTAGGCCAAATACTGCACGCGAGAGCGTCAGGGTAGCTGTGCGACCTGTTTGCCCGGCAAATGAAGTGTATCCCACCAGAGCAAAGCTGGCGACGCCGACAATTGCGGCAAGCAGTGACTGAATAAACGATAATCCAAACGAGACAATGATGGCACCATAAACGATACCAAGAATGCCAATATTTGCAGCACACCAAATCCAAAACAGTTCTAGCGGTTTCCCTGTGCGTTCAGCGGGAGGAACAATATCGATTCCCATATTTTCAACTTGCCAGGTTTTATTCTGTGGTGTTTCACCCATAACGGCGGCTCCTTGTTAGCCTTAATGAAGCGGGTGGCGGAAAGGGCAGGTGCAGTGACACTGTATGATGGCAGCCATGCCGAAGAGAGGTTCTGATGTTAAAACATAGCAGCGTAATGGCAGGACAGACAGTTATTTAATGTGTTTGTTGAACTGTGGTGTGTGGAATGCGAGTCGTTTTGGGGGAGTCATCGCAATCAACCCTGTTAGCGATCGGTGAGAAAAAATAAAGGTGCAGCCAAAATAGAATGACCGCACCCTTTCTCAGTTCATACGTGGGTAAAACGAGTGATACCGAGTGACAAAATAAAACGACTGTTAAAGGTGTTGTTATGTACCCAATAGGCTAGGTACCAAGTACTGCTTGTTACTGCTTATTGCCGTGTGTTGTCTTTATACTCGTCATTCTTAAAGTCGCAGATGCGTTGGCTGCATTCGCTATTTGGTCCATGCCTATCACTTATCACGAGACCGCTTACTGCAACTCGAATTATTTAGTGGATATACTACTCCACGTTAATGGACTGCATTTCTAATTTTACTATTCAATGCACAGCTTCTTCGAGACACCATTCGATGGCGCAGTCGCGCGTTTTCCTGGCATTGCTAAAAAGTCCTTTTATATACCATTGAGGTATGCGAGCCCAGATGACATTGCCTGTTCTGAGTTCTGCTCTCATCGCACGATCTACTTAAATAACAATATATTATTGTGATCTGTGTCGTGAGATGCGGTTTTTTGGGTAGCTAAATGACACCACTGGTGTTGGCACGTCTGTATTTAATGTATACAATTTAGATGATAAAATCAAGTCCAATTAAATGCCATTGAGATGCCAATGCCAGTCCTAAAGCTTGTCTCATGGTAATGGTAATTTGCTCTCGGCAAGATGACATCTGTCGGGTGTATGCTGTTCGTGGCATAAAATAACAATATAAGGCCGTATTATGCAGGAGCTATTTCGTTGGGTAAGGCACACACTTGAGCAACCTTCTTCAGCACCACGCTATATGCAATTGGCGATGATTTTGGAACAGGGCATCAGCCAGAATAAATCGCTTGCCGGTCAGTTCTTGCCCGCTGAGCGCATGATTGCCCAGCAACTGGGATTGTCACGCGTTACGGTCTCACGCTCTTTAGCGTTGTTGGAAGATAAAGGATTGATTGTACGCCAACAAGGTGTCGGGACGCGCATTAGCCAGCGTCTTGACTATTCGCTGGATGATAAGGGGGCAGGGTTCACCACGTTAGTGTTGCAATCGGGTGGCGTTGCAGGTAATCGTTGGTTGGAGCGCACCACTCTTCTTTTGCCAGATGAAGTTGCCGGTCACATTCCCGCGTTGAAAGGTGAGCGGGTGACCAAACTGCGGCGAGTGAGATTGATCAATGGTGAGCCCGTGTCGTTGGAAACCACATGGATCCCGCTTAAATGGTTGCCGGCGCCGGAGATTCTGGAGCATTCCCTCTACCAATATTGGGCTGAGCAAGGGATTATTCCGGCGAAAAAGAAGGTAGGTATTAAGGCAGTTGCCTGTCAGTCGGAGACGGCACGTTTGCTAAATATTCATCCAGGTATGCCGTTGTTGTTTTATCGCCAGCATACGTACAATGCGCAAAATGGCCTGCTCGAATATTGTGAAATATACTGCCGTAGCGACATTTACGAAATTCAGGTATCAGATTGAACCTGTCTTGCTGCCAGCCTCATTGCTTGTGAGGCTGGCTATCTTGTCAAATTATTGACAACCACCCCTAGCGCGACAGTGTTCCCATTCTGCAGTGCCTTCATCCGGCCCTGTTGCCGGGTCATTGTCATAAGACTGCCAAGGGGGAGATTCGTAGCTAACCATGTGTGCGTGGGGTGCCGCAGTAAAGCCCAGTATACCTATCAGAAACAAATATTTGGTTGCATTTTTCATCGGTAACATCTCCATATTGATCATATTTGGGTGATTACACGAACAGCTAAACTGCGTCATGAATCATGGCGTGGGACTTATACCTGAGCAATGTATATGGGGCGCTTGTTTGGCGTTTGTTCAAGATGATTGAGTGATATGATTGTTATTTAATATTTCTGCTTGCAGGGGAAGGCCTATGGAGCGGGAAGGGGGATCCGCCACCAGTGAGTGGCGGAAAGAATATTAGTCTTTGGTGGGGAAATTAGTGCGTGGAACATCGGGGTCTGGTCCCAGACGTTTGCCGGCATCCAACTTGGCGATTTCCCCCAGTTCGTCTTTGTCGAGACGGAAATCAAACACATCGAAATTTTCTCGGATGCGCGTGGGTGTAACGGATTTGGGGATCACAACCAGGCCGGAATCCAGGTGCCAGCGGATCACGATCTGCGCAGGCGTTTTGCCGTATTTCAGCGCTAGCTGGCGGATCAGCGGTTGATCGAATACCCCTTCACCCCCTTGTGCCAGCGGACTCCAGGACTCGGTTTGAATCTGGTGTGTGGCATTCCAGGCGTGTAATTGGCGCTGCTGGAATAAAGGGTGTAGCTCAATCTGATTGATTACCGGGAATACGCCGGTTTCTGCTTTAAGACGTTGTAAATGATGTGGATGAAAATTGCTCACACCAATGCTTTTTGCCAGCCCTTGCTCTTGCAAACGCAGCAGGCCACGCCAAGCCTCAACATAAGTATCCTGATCCGGAACCGGCCAATGGATCAGATAGAGATCGACAAAGTCCAGTCGCAGTTTTTGCAGGCTCTCTTCCAGTGCTTTTTGCGGATCGGACTGATCGGTATTCCACAGTTTAGTGGTGATAAAAAGTTGGTCGCGGGGTAGCGTGCTGGCCTGTAATGCTTCTCCAACGCCAGCCTCGTTTTTGTAAATCGCAGCGGTATCAATAGCTCGGTAGCCGGTGTGTAGCGCATCGGTCACGGCGGCCACCGTTTGGGAGTGTGTCGCTTGCCACACTCCCAGGCCGAGTTGCGGCATAATGTTGCCGTCGGCCAGTTTGATCATGGGTTGCGTCGTCATGTCATTCTCCTTTATTCGAGAATCCTCCCTGCCTACGGCGGCAAGGGCTCGGTTAGTGTTCAGCCACCGGATACGGTGATGAATGGGATCCCTTCAACCCTGTTCGCAATGGACAGGACATGTCGGTTAAGTCTAGCTGAAAATAGCAACAAAGCCGTGGGAGGATTTAACGGTACCTGTTTTCCTTGTGTATAACATCAAGAAAATCATAGGGTAACGAGTACCGTTGCGAAATAGTCCGGAGGGGTAATGCTTTAGGCGGCGGAACGTCTTCTATGCCACAGCATCACCAGCATGCCAACCAAACCGCTGATCAGTAATACGATAGGGAGAATGATCAGGGCAGTCATGACCTGGTCTTCATAACGCTTGACCAGTGGCACATGGCTAATAGCATAGCCCAATGTGACAATACCGAACACCCACAGAAAGCCGCTTAGCCAGTTAAATAGCTGAAAACGAAGGTTATTCAGGCCAGAAATCCCTGCCATAGTCGGCAGCAAGGTGCGGATAAACGCCAAAAAACGGCCAATCAGCAATGCCACCAATCCATGCCGATGAAACATATGGTAGGCGCGTTGGTGATAGTGAGCAGGCAGTTGTAGCAGCCATCCTTTAACGATGCGCGTATCCCCCAGCCAGCGGCCTTGCAGATAGCTAAACCAACAGCCGAGGCTGGCCGCGATAGTAAGCAGTAACATGGTAGGAATGAAGCTCATCACGCCTTTGGCGATCATGGCGCCAGTAAGCAGCAATAGACTATCGCCCGGCAAAAAAGAGGCCGGAAGCAAGCCATTTTCCAAAAACAACGTTGTGAAAAGGATGCCGTAGATAACCCAGATAACCTTTGGGTCAGCTAATGCACTGAAATCTTGCTGCCACAGCGCCTGAATGATGTCGTGAACCACACTCATATTACTTCCTGCCAGGTGTAGGGGCCCAAAGTACGACCCTGTTCGCACAAAAGGCGAGCGAGTCAATCTGTGTCGCTAAGCAATAGCGTAGGGCCAAGATCTTAGTGTCGCCAATACGAACGCCTCTCGGCGACATAAGCTCTGTTATTCGTATAAAGCGGTTTTTATGTCTTACTTATTCCGTTCATCATACACGCTTTACACACACCACCGCAGCCATATCAAGGGATATCGCCGTCACACTTTGTGAATTCTGTTGAATCCGGCTGTCAAATCATCGATCAGATCATCACAGTCTTCAAGCCCGATATGTAACCGAATAAGTGTACCGGTGAAGTCAACGCCGCCTGCGGGACGAATTGAGACCAGATCTTCCGGCTGATTAGCCAAAATCAGGGATTCGAAACCGCCCCAAGAGTAGGCCATGCTAAAATGTGAAAAATTATCCAGATAGTCGGAAAGTTGCTCCTTACTCAACTTTTGCTTTAGCACAAAGGAGAACAGTCCGTTACAGCCGATGAAATCACGCACATAAAATTCATGCCCTTTACAGCTCGGCAGTGCCGGGTGGTTGACGACAGCGACTTCTGGCCGTTCTGCGAGCCAGTGGGCAATGCGCAGGCTACTCTCCTGATGCTGCTTGAGGCGAACGCCGAGAGTACGCAGTCCCCGACTGGCGACGTAAGCGGTGTCGGCATCGACCATTTGGCCCATCAGATACGAGTGTTCGCGCAGTTGATCCCAGCAGCGAGCGTTGGCGACAGCTGTGCCCAGCATGGCATCAGAGTGGCCGACGATATACTTGGTACCAGACTGCACAGAGATATCGATATCGAACTCGAGCGCTTTAAACAGAATACCCGCTGCCCAGGTGTTATCCATGATGATCACGATATCAGGGTTAACCCGCCGCACTGCGCTGACGATGGCAGGCACGTCGTGCACTTCCATGGTGATCGAACCAGGTGATTCAAGGAACACCACTTTGGTATTTTCCTGAATCAGATCGGCAATACCGGCACCGATAAGTGGATCAAAATAGGTGGTAGTAACATTGAATTTACTCAGGACGTTATCGCAGAACGCCTGTGTTGGTTCGTAGACGGAACCGGTGACCAGCACATGATCCCCGTTCGAAACAAATGAGAGTATCGCATTGGAGATAGCCGCTGCACCGCACGGATACAGCGCACAACCCGCGCCGCCTTCCAGTTCCGTCATCGCTTCCTGCAAAGAGAAGTGTGTCAGCGTACCGCGACGTCCGTAGAACAGCCCACCTTTTGCGCGGTTGATGGTTGCCTGTTTCTTGTCTGCAACCGTCTCAAAAATCAGAGATGAGGCGCGTTGGATAACGCTGTTGACCGATCCCTGGGTGTATCTTTTGCTGCGTCCTGCCGAGACCAGCGCCGTTGCTGTTTTCTTGCTGCTCATGCCTGTTTCACCAAAGATAATGGAAAAGGTTACGTTAACATGGTGTGGAGAGGAGGGGGATGGCGTTTTTTATTCTGAGGGAAAAATGGTCAGAGTCACTGTTTTTGAGGAGATAGAAATGATGTCATGCTGGAGAACGAAGGGAAGAGCCAGCCCGTCTTGCTCGATGGGCTGGCGGAATCGATACGATGTTACCCAGTATGGACACCGAACAATTTGGGTAGCCACAGAGAAATGGCTGGAATGTAGGTAACCAGCATCAACACGAGGAATAGCCCGCAGTAGAAAGGCAGCATGGCTTTCACCACTTGCTCTATCTTCTGCTTACTTACTGCGCTGGCAACAAACAGCACGGAACCTACCGGTGGTGTGATCAAACCAATACCCAGGTTGACCAGCATGATCATGCCGAAATGCACTGGGTCGACGCCGAGCGAAATGGCGACAGGTAACAGTACCGGTGTCAGGATCAGGATCAACGGTGCCATGTCCATCAACGTGCCAACTAACAGCAGCATGATGTTGATCCACATCAGAATGACATACTTGTTATCCGAGATAGAGGTGAAGAATTCGGTAATGCGGCTTGGCAACTGCATGTAGGTCATGATGGCACCGAAGGCTGCAGCAAAACCTATCAGGATCATCACGATGGTGACGGTTTTAACCGTGCGGTACATTAGCTTCGGCAGCTCTGCCCAAGTGTAGTCTTTGTAGATAAACATGGTGACAAAGAACGACCACACGCAGGCAATCGCCGCAGATTCGGTGGCGGTGAAGATCCCAGAGAGAATCCCTCCCATGATGATGACCACGGTCATCAACCCCCACAGCGTATCAACAAAGATTTTCAGTGCCTGCTTGAAAGGCACTCGCTCACCTTTGGGATAGCCGCGTTTATGAGCAAAGCCTACGCACATCACCATAATGGTAAAGCTCAGCAGCAACCCAGGCATAATACCTGCGATAAACAGAGACGCGATGGACACCGTGCCGCCAGTGGCCAGCGAGTAAATGACCGAGTTATGGCTAGGTGGTGTGAGGATAGCCTGCACCGAGCCGCTAGCCGTTACAGCGGCGGCAAAATCACGCGGATACCCTTTTTTCTCCATTTCCGGAATCATTACTGAGCCGATGGAGGCGGTGTCTGCAACCGATGAACCGGAGATGGCGCCAAAGAAGGTTGAGGCCACAATATTCACCAGCGACAGGCCACCGCGAATAAAGCCAACAAAAATATAAGCGAAGTTCACCAACCGGCGGGCAATGCCCCCTTCAGCCATAATAGCGCCAGCCAGAATAAAGAATGGGATAGCTAACAGGGAGAATTTGTTCACCCCATTGGTTATCTGAATCATGACCGCCTCGAGCGGTAGGTCAATCCAGAATGCGCCTGCAATGGCACTGAGGCCAACGGCGTAAGCGACGGGCACGCCAACGGCAAGCAGAACAGCCAGCGTAGCAACTAAAATAAATGCATCCATGGTAATGCCTCCGGATTAAGCGCTGCCCAGCATCACGACAGGACGTTTATCCTGCGGGCCAAAGCATATTCTTTCGACAATAAACAGCAGCGTGATCAGAGAGCCGATCGGCAGCGGCAGATAGGTCTCGCCGGCTGTCAGTAACGGAAACTCAGCCACGGGCTGCTCCCACAGTTCGATGCAAAGTTGCGTGCTGTAATAGAGAATAAACAGACTGATCAGTAACATCAGCAGGTTGGTGATAACGCTGCACACGCGCTTGCCTTGTTCAGAGAGTCTGTCGGTCACCATGCTCACGGCAATGTGTGAACACGCGCGATAGCTGACTGCTGCGCCGACAAAGGTAAAGGTCACCATGCAGATAATGGCGACGGGCTCCGGCCAGGAGAGGGCGGAGTTCAGGATATAGCGTGCGAAAATGCCAACGGGAATGATCAGCGTCATGACCAAAAGCGTTAGCCCGGAAACCCACATGGCAATGAGATAGAGAGTATCCATTGCAGAAATATAAATACGGCCCATTGTTTCCACCTGTACGACCCTGCGCCATTATCCTGTGCCATTATTGGGATATCGTCCGTGCTTTTAGCCCATGACAAAACTCAGACTGTGCAACGTAATAATGTCTGCCGGGGTAACTTATGCTATTAGGGATAATGGGCGAGCCAGTGCTAAACCGGCCCGCATTATTAACGATAGACTATTTCACTTCTTCCACAGCCTTGATCAGATCTTGGTATTTTGCACCAAATTGATCGCGTACCGGTTGTGTCGCCTTGTAATAGTAATCGGTATCAATGTCGTAGAAATTCACGCCGCCAGCCTTCATTTTATCCAATGACTGCTGATTATAGGCATTCCACAATTCGCGCTGTTCCAGTTGCGCCTCTTTCGAAAATTTAAGAATCAATTCCTGCTGATCTTTGGTGAGTTTATCCCATTTGGTTTTGGAATAAAGGAACAGTTCAGGAATAATAAAATGGCGGCTCCAGGTAAAGTTTTTGGCAACCGGCATGTAGTTATGCGCGACGAATGTCGGCGGATTGTTTTCTGTGCCATCGATGACGCCCGTTTGCATACCGCTGAACACTTCACTCGTGCCCATGGCGATAGAGTTGGCCCCCATGGCTTTCAGCGTGGCAAGTGCTACAGGGCTGCTTTGCACACGAATTTTCATGCCTTTAAGGTCTTCCGGTTTAGCAACCGGTGCTTTGGTGATCAGGTTACGCGTGCCTGCATCCATCCAGCCGAGAAATACCAGCTTGGATTTACTGTTATTCGTAATCTTGTCACCAATTTCCTGACCAATTTTCCCGTCCAGCACTTTGTGCATATGATCTTCGTCACGGAAAATATAGGGTAGAGTAAACACTTCGATTTCGGGCAAAATGGCCGCGACGGGGGTCATGGATACACGAATAATATCAATCGCACCCAATTGCGCCTGCTCGATCATTTGCTTCTCATCACCTAACACCCCGCCTGGAAAGGTTTTTATTTCCAGTTTTCCATCCGTGGCGGCTTTTAATTTTTCTCCCATTTTTTGTACGGCTACCACATTGGGATAGCCCTCGGGGTGAACGTCGGATGCTTTGATTTGCAATGCACTGGCTGAATAACTCATCAACAGTGTGGCGGAGCTTAGGCAGATGCCTATCAGTGTTTTGGATAGCTTCATTCGGGTCTCCAGAAGTATTGATGGATATATTTGTGGTACGACTATTATTGTTCTATAAATAAAACCCGGTGCGTAATGAAGAGAATTAAAAAATTAAGTCATAATAATTTCCCCTCATATTCAGGGGTAAACTAACCTATTATACCACTTTGCGGAATGACTCGTATCACAAAAGCGTAATATAGGTAACCAAATGAAACAATTGATTGTAATCGATTTCTTCTATGTCTTTTGTTTATCTATGGTATTGTTTTTAGTGCTATTAATTATTGCAAATAAGATTTTTCCTGTAAGACAACTTATCGCTGATTAACAAACAATGGTGTAATAACTAAAGGTCGATCACAGAACGTGACTTTTGTTGTCAGAAGGCTGGTAAAATGGCAGATCGCTGAAGATGACAGTTGAAATCAGTGCCTTCCCTTAGGGTTATGAGGGTTTTTTCGTGCTCAAAAAGCATAAATAGTAATGAGAACCACTATCAATTCGTGCTGAGTTTGATATTATTTTACGTCGATTCGTTGCACTATTCATTGGTATAGGTGGAGGCACAGCGTGAAAACGGCTGTCGGTCATATTTCTTTCCAGGCATTGTCCGCCTGGCTTACACAACGCGGCGCGTTCAGCGCATTTTCCCGTAGCATGTTGACGGCTCTGGTTTTAACCGCGGGGCTGGTAACGTCAGCAGGACTAAGTGGAAATGCGTTCGCGGCACCCGCCGCCACGCCAGTTGCGAACGGCGCTGCTGCCAGTGCACCAGAGGCCGCAGCGACAGCGCAGCCCCTTGCTGCTGAGCAACCTTCGGCCACAGAGGTTGCTGCGGTTCCCGCATCACCGCTGGCTTTACCGCAAGGCAGTGCGGGCAACATCATGAAAACCGATCTTTCCGTGTGGGGCATGTATCAGCATGCAGACCTGGTGGTGAAATCTGTCATGATCGGTTTACTGCTGGCCTCTGTGGTTACCTGGGCTATCTTCTTTGGTAAGAGTGTTGAGCTGGTCGGTGCTAAACGTCGTCTGCGTCGTGAATGTGCAGCGTTGGAACAGGCTCGTACGTTAGATGACGCAGCGGATATCGTTGAGACATTCAAATCTGACAGCGCAGCAGCGATGCTGCTGGCTGATGCACAAAATGAGCTAACCCTTTCTGCGCGTTCTGATGACAATAATGGGATCAAAGAGCGCACCTCATTCCGGTTGGAGCGCCGCGTTGCTGCTGCCGGTCGCCATATGGGGCGCGGCAACGGTTATCTGGCAACTGTCGGGGCTGTAGCACCCTTTATCGGGCTGTTCGGTACAGTCTGGGGCATTATGAACAGCTTTATTGGTATCGCACAAACGCAAACCACCAATTTGGCTGTGGTTGCACCAGGGATCGCTGAAGCGTTGTTGGCCACCGCGATCGGCTTGGTGGCGGCTATCCCAGCAGTGGTGATTTATAACGTATTTGCCCGCTGGATTGGGAGTTACAAAGCGCTGATGGGCGATGTTGCTGCACAGGTGCTCCTGCTGGTGAGCCGCGATCTGGATGTGGCAGCGAGTAACGGTAACCGTTTAACCGTAGCCAATCAAAAACTGCGGGTGGGCTAAGTTATGGCGATGCATTTGCACGATGATACGGGCGGTGACAACGAGATGCATGACATCAACGTTACGCCGTTCATTGACGTGATGCTGGTGCTGTTGATTATCTTTATGGTGGCAGCGCCGTTGGCGACAGTTGATATTCGTGTTGATTTGCCTGCGTCCTCTGCGGCACCGCAACCCCGCCCGGAAAAACCGGTTTATTTAACGGTTAAAGCGGATAAGCAGCTTTATGTTGGTGATATTCCAGTGAGCGAAACCGGCCTCACCAACCTGTTGGATGAACAGACGGGCGCAAACAAAGAAACGACCATTTTCTTCCAGGCAGACAAGACCGTGGATTATGAAACCATGATGCGCGTAATGGATACCTTGAGAAAGTCCGGCTATTTGAAAGTCGGGCTGGTTGGCATGGAGTCTGCCAGCAAATAACCCCAGCGTCCCGCCATGTTGGCGGGACGCTTTGACACCATTAAGCGCTCAGGTAAAAAGCGTATATTCTGTAGTGGATCACAAAATTAGGACGCCTTTGTAGTCTCTTCCCATTGGTTTTCATACTCGCATGGTGATAACCCCCCGTTGTGTTTATGGGGACGCATTTTTTCCAGTTCCTGAATCCGACGTTGATCCGGTGTCAACGCTACCCCAGCAGGGGTGATGCCTTGAATCTCAGCTTCATACTGACGTATCCATTTACGAAGCTGGCTGGGGTCCAGGTCCAACGATTGCACGCTGTTGGTATTTAATTACCTGCTCGATGGCTTCCAGCTTGAACTCGGGAGAAAAACGACGTTTGGTTTGTTTACGTTGAGTCATTGCACGATCACCTCAATTTTCTGCTGTTACGTTAATAGGCTGTTGAGATGTCCGGAATCAGTGAACCACTACATCTGTTATTGGCTCAATGATACCAACAGGTTTATAAGTTCTTCTCGGAGAGAGAATTGAGCAGAATATAATTGCAATGCAAGTCAAAAATAAATCCAATACTGGGGTTGTAAGCTGGAACCCGCCAGAATTTTGTACCGTCTGTATTTATTACTTTTTTTGACTGCATAACGAAAAGGGAGATAATTGCTCAAGGAAGCGATTTGATTTTTAACTAAATAGCAAATGTTAAATTTCATCACTCTATAACCATTGATATTTAAGGCTATCAGCATAATTAATTAGACTTTTTTTGAGTAACCCCGCTCTAATTCTAATCATCAGCTTCGACTAAATATATTAACCTTGTTTATTAATTGTTGTTTCAATGATGGAAAAATATACTGTAAATTTGAATTGTCTATGCTATGCCGTCTGTACGATTATTAACGCATAGGCGTGATGTATCAGCAAAGATCTCACTTTTAATGCATGAAATACCAGTCATTCTGAGAAGTTAGATGTGGACCAACAATCTCATTAACTCAATAGAAAATAAGGATATATTCATGGAAAAAGTTAACATCAAAATGCACCCACGTTTACAGGCTGCAGCACCGATGAATCTTGCCAAGGTTATTGGCGGATTTGACTCGACTAAGTCACTACACCCGCGCTTGCAAGCGGCCGCTCCCATGAACTTGGCTAAGGTTATCGGTGGCTTCTAGTTAAATATTCCATGCCTCAATCCCGTATTGAGGCATTTTTAAAAGGAATTTTAATGAGTACAATCTCTGTCATCGGCAGTGGCATGCTGGGTGTCAATCAGATTACCACAGAAGGTTTTTCCGTCATTCAGAGTGTAAATCGGGTTTTCTGGATCGGAGACATTGCTGGTCTGGACGAATATCTTTCCCATCATGAAATACTCCATGAAGACCTCTCGCATTTGTATGAAGATGGCGGTGTTGATGTTGATAATTACACCAGAATTATCCAGTACATCTCAAATGTGCTTACTGAGTGTGCTCATGTAGGCCTTATCGTTCCTGGTCACCCGAGAGTCGGCGTGACCATCGTTCAATTACTACAGAAATTATCTCAGGATGGGATTTTTACTTTTCATTGTTATCCTGGAATTTCAAGTTTCGACGCGATGATCAATCATATTGGTATTGACCCACTGGAAGAAGGTGTCAGTATACTTGATGTGAATAGGTTGATTATCTATGATTATACAATGGATCCTTGTATCAATTATTTTATTTATCATGTCTGCTCTATTGGTAATGCTAATACGGATTACTCATCACCGCAGACTTCAAATAAAGTCATATATTTGAAGTCAAAGCTATTAAAGCATTACCCAGCCAATACTCCGATTTTCTTGTTGAGTGCCTCAAACCAAAAAGGACAATGTGCGGATAAGTTACAAGGTGAGCTTTCTGATATCGAGACATTACTTTCAAAAGTTACTTATCGCCATACGCTTTATATCCCAAGCGCTTTACCTTGCAAGGAGAGGGTAAATTTCAAATTTCTGAGAGAAATCAATGGCGTTTAACTGGAGGGTGAAATGTCAATACTTTCCTATAACGGGAACGATATGCTGAATGATTACTACTCATGTTGTGAGGAATCGGCCCTTCACAGAGATATCAGCGAAAAGTGGCCCCCTATTTGCGCACAAGTTCGCGATCACGCCATGCATGATAGATGTTTTTTTACATTACCTCGAAAACACCTCTCAAAGATTGACATAGGGAACTGGTCATTTAACTGGACAAATACTGAGGCAGGAGAGGCAATGGCATTGCTGATGGGGATTTCTGATATCGGCAGCATTCCGGTATGTGATAATCGATTGGCATTTATTAATGACGGCGTGAAAAGGTTTTCTTCGTTATATGAGAGTGAAATGGCATTCATCGCTGATTTTATCTCAACATTGGTATGGTTGGTTCCTAAAAATGTAAACGCCAATAATGGGAGTGCATCATTTTACGAACTCCCACATGTTACCTTTATTTCCGATGCCACACTCTTCTTTGTTCCACCGTTCCATAAGCTTCCAAGAGAATTCGGGTTTCTTGGGTTCGTCGAAAACCTTTATCACGAAGCACTCCATCATCAAGTACACACGTTCAACGCATTTCATGGTAATCAATACTGTCAAGGAACTCTGGGGGAGTCGCTGATCAATTTCCCTCAACGGCAAGATCGAACTTTCAGTTATACCCAGGCTTTTAATGCTTGTTACGTTTACGGGGAAATTGTTAGATATCGTCGTAAAGTAGCGCAATACCTTTCAGAGGAATATCGGGCTGAAGAATTGACATGGATAAATGAGGCATTGGACTCTGCAATAATGATGCGATTTAATCTGGCCGCACGTTTATATCACATCAGGGACGCCTTTTTACCTCACTGGAAATCACTCATCGAAGAATGGAAGTTAGAAAATGAGACAGGGAAATATTTCAACTCGGAGAAGCCATTATGAGTAATATAGTCGAAGGGGAAGGTTATCTGATTTTTGACGAATTTTTGAGTAGCGATGAGCTCTTCGCCCTTCAGTTATATATGCAATTTGAGAATTACTACCTCGTCCATTCTCAGGGGTGGTCAAAATCATGGAGGATGACCGATGGCGAGCCTTTGGTAAGTGTCAGTTATTTTTACTCATTACTGACAGAAAAAACCACCCAGGATGATAATGTCATTACTGCTGGTATTAATATTTTAAGTAAAAAAATCAGCATAATAACTTCACGTCTGCGTAATTTTCTGAGGGAAGACTGGAATGCATTTTCACTCACAACGTTCCTGTATCCAGCAGGTAGCGGGCTGGGCTGGCATGAAGACGATGCCCAATATAAAGGGGCATACATATTTTATGCGCATCCTGAATGGAAACCTAATTGGGGTGGGGAGCTTTGTGTCATCAACACACCTGTTAATTCCAGTGCGGGACTGTCCGAACAGACCTACAATGCTTCTGAAGAGGTTTTACGCATGTCTGGGATAACCGGGGGGGCAGTCGGACCGGAGTTTGGATGGACCATCCGTGAACGCAGTATCAATGATTCTGGGCTCGGGACATTTATTTACCCAAAACCCAATCGACTTGTGATCATAAAACCAAATTATTCACACTGCATCAAGAAGGTTGATGTCAGTGCCGGGGACAATATGCGTTGTTCCGTTGCTGGTTTTTTTCATAAAATCTGAAGCTACGGTCGGTATCAATACCGGCCGTTTTAATGTCATTAAGACTGACGTTTTACATGCAAAATCAGTAGAGAAGACAGCAACAACCCTGTCATAGAACAAATGAAAAGTGCCAGCGAACTGCCTACTCTGTCAGCCAGCATGCCCGCTGAAATACTGATCACTGCACCGATAATAATTTGTTTTCTGTAGCTGCTAGCAGAGGCTGCTGCTACCTGAACATTGTCAAAGTTCGTCAGCAAACTGTACCAGCCAAGGCTATAGATGATATTGGAAAATACATGGGCAGAAAAAACCAGTAGTAACGAAACACTCAGGAACGGTGTCAGCGGAACGAACAAATAGCACATAATAAATGCCGTCATGCACGCAATAATAAACAGTGATGACTGATTCTTGTAACGCTCTTCCTTGACCAAAAACGGCCCAAGGAGTTGTCCCAGACTGCGGGCGAACAATAAAAACAGCAGAGTTTCTTTTTGGTCATTATTGCTGTGGACCAATGTAGGCAGGAGCGACATAGCCGGTGCTCCGGTCATTGCCAGTGCCGGCAATAAATAGAGGCTAGCACGCTGTTTAGATGACAACCTTTTAGGCAACCCTTGTGCGTAAACATTCTGTTCTGCATAATTCGTCAGCTTTGGCAGTGAAAATATAAATGTAATGGCTATGATGTAGCTGAGCAGATTTGCCAACAAATAGGTATTGCTCTGAACGGTACCATAAAGTAATACGCCAACACCGATGCCAAATAAAACCTGACAAGCAAACACCAGCGTGTCGATAACCGCACCTGCACCAATATCTTCTGGAGCAAGTTTAGCTTTAGTATAATGATTAATGGCAGGAATGGTGATCCCCGCAGATACCGACGAGGCAACGCCAGCAAGCTGCAGGATGGTCACGGAACCATGAACCAATCCGTACCAGGGAATAATCAAACCCAGTGCGCCAATGCATTCAGCGATCATGAAGCAATATTTTGCTTCAATACGTGCAAGCAGATATTTTCCTGCAATACTCCCCAAAAACCCCGGTGATGTTGACAAAATAAACGCCAAGGCAAAGGAAGACGGTGCCGCGTTCAATTTGGCCAGCTCCCCAAAAACCATGATGAATGTCAATCCAGAACCTACGGAACTGCAAATTAGCGCCAACACGAGTATTCTTAACCAAAGATACTTACGCATTGAGCGTAACAATATCAAAAACATAGTCACCTCAAGACCATTAAACGATTAATTGAATTGACTCCCCTCCATGTGATGTCAATTACATCGTCTCGTTCCTTATCTGGATCTGGTTGTTGAGATGGTTAGACTCAACCGAGTATAGATAACCTTTTCCTATTTTCCAGTTTGGGATTCCATGTTTGAATCTCTGAACATTTTGAATTTACAGATGAATGCTATTAGCTTTCCTTACTGCGGGCCAGTGTTCGGTAAACTGTCGAATCATGATAAGAATGAAAAGACTATGCCTGGCTGAGAGGGGAACACGCGTAAAAGAGAAATCGTGATTTTGATGCAAAACCTTCTCCATAGATTCCGTTTAAGAAAAGGAAAATATTGTACTAATAAGAACTTCTCCGGCATGTCAACGGCGATATATTAGGTTTCTGTATGCGCTACGGTAAAAATAAAGTGAAGAGACTGCGGTACTGTAAACAGCCATATTTAAGTGTCATCGATTCGGATTACAATGAAAGTGGAGCCTGTACATAAATTTGTGTAATTGCCTTATTTTGATATGTTCATTCCAACATCAAAAGCAGTTGCAGGCTCTGGCTAACGAACTGGCCAAAAATCTCAAGACTCCTGAGGATCTCAACCAGTTCGATCGCCTGCTGAAGAAAATCAGCGTTGAAGCGGCTCTCAACGCCAAAATGTCCCACCACCTAGGCTACGACAAAAACCACGCTAAAACGGGCTCTAACGCCCGCAACGGCTACTCGACAAAGACAGTGGCTACTGGTGATGGCCCACTGGAACTGCGTACTCCTCGCGATCGCGAAGCCACCTTCTAACCGCAGCTGGTGAAGAAAAACCAGACTCGGATCACCGGGATGGATAACCAGATCCTGTCGCTGTACGCTAAAGGTATGACAGCCCACGAGATAGCGGCTGCGTTTAAAGAGCTGTATGACGCTGATGTCTCACCTGCGCTGGTATAGAAGGTCACCGATGCCGTCATGGAACAGGTTGTCGAATGGCAGAATCGTCCACTGGATGCGATCTATCCCATTATTTATCTTGTCTGCATCGTCCTGAAAGTCCGGCAGGATAGCCGCGTTATCAATAAATCCGTGTTCTTGGCGCTGGGTATCAATATTGAAGGCCAGAAAGAATTACTGGGTATGAGGCTGTAGTGGATCACAAAATTAGGACGCCTTTGTAGCCTCTTCCCATTGGTTTTCATACTCGCAGGTGATAACCCCCCGTTGTGTTTATGGGGACGCATTTTTTCCAGTTCCTGAATCCGACGTTGATCCGGTATCAACGCTACCCCAGCAGGGGTGATGCCTTGAATCTCAGCCTCATACTGACGTATCCATTTACGAAGCTGGTTGGGGTCCAGGTCCAACGATTGGGCAACATCAACAGCACGCTGTTGGTATTTAATTACCTGCTCGATGGCTTCCAGCTTGAACTCGGGAGAAAAACGACGTTTGGTTTGTTTACGTTGAGTCATTGCACGATCACCTCAATTTTCTG
>JADMXW010000011.1:156470-187763 GCA_015548865.1 Serratia marcescens
TTCCAGCTTGAACTCGGGAGAAAAACGACGTTTGGTTTGTTTACGTTGAGTCATTGCACGATCACCTCAATTTTCTGTTGTTACGTTAACAGGCTGTTGAGATGTCCGGAATCAGTGAACCACTACACCCAGGGCCGGAATGGTAAGTCTACGGGCTCTCAAGGAATAGTCTCTTAATCTGTTATTTTAGATGCCAACCCCATTTTTCATCCTTTGCCTGTGGTCAGCGATATCTGCATTGTGTACGCTGCCTGTTTTCATTTTTGCCGTGTGTAATGTAGACAACAGGTTGATTTTTAATCGCTATGACGCATTATGAGAGGTTACGAGTAACTTATCGAACTACGATAAGATTTTACCCTGCAATCACAATGGGGCAGGGAAGGTAGGGGCGGAATTGGTAATGCGTAATATTCTGATTTTTGTTTTAACACGCTCGTTTATGGCGCGGGTTTTATGCGTGTCATCGCACCAGGAGATGCTTGATGAGCAAAGGAAATGAGTTACCCATTATTTCCCGCTATATGAAAAAGCTGCATGTGTTGACGCTCTGTGTAGGAGGAAATTCGGAATTATGGTGTGCCAGCTGCTTCTATACTTATGACGAAACGGAAGTCGCCTTCTATATCATGACGGAAAACTCGACGCGTCATGGTGAAATTATGTTGCGCTACCCTGCGATTGCCGGGACGATTGCTGGTCAACCCAAGACGGTGATGCTGATAAAAGGCGTTCAGTTCTGCGGGCAGGCAACACAATTACAGGGTGAAGAGGCGGTGGCGGCCCGGGAACGTTATACGCAGCGTTTTCCCATCGCACGTGGTGCTTCCTCACCCATTTGGCGCTTACGTATCGATGCATTGAAGATGACGGACAATACATTGGGGTTTGGCACTAAACGCCATTGGCATCGACATGAGGAAAACGACGGATAGATGACTGAATCTGGCAACAGGAGGAGCCATGAGCCGAGTATTACTGCTAGGCGCAACGGGGTTAATTGGGCAGGAATTACTGAAATTACTGCTGGAGAATAGCCGGGTGGAAGTTGTCTATGCGCCGACGCGCAAGCCACTGCCCGCACAAAAAAATCTGGTCAACCCTTGTCATGAAGATTTGCGCGTTGCGTTGGATCAACTGCATGAACCCATCGATATTGTTTTCTGCTGTCTGGGAACCACGCGTAAACTTGCGGGTAGTAAGCAGGCGTTTCGCTTTGTTGATTATGCGCTGGTTGTTGAAGGTGCTGTGCGGGCCAAAGCGCTGGGCGCCACACACCTGCTAGCGGTGAGCGCAATGAGTGCCAGTGCTACGTCACCGTTTTTCTATTCACGCATCAAGGGTGAGACGGAAGCGGCGCTGCGTCAGCAAGGATGGCGGCATTTGACGCTGGTACGCCCTTCACTTTTGTTGGGTGAGCGAGCAACGCGACGACCACTGGAGCATTTGTCAGCTCCGCTGTTCAAATGGTTGCCCGCCAGATGGAGAGCAATTGAAGGTAAAGCGGTAGCGCGTGCACTCATAAATCATGCCTTTTCACCCGAGCCGAAAGCGAGTGTGACCGTGCTTGAAGCCGAGACGCTGCGTGCCTGGGGCAGCCCGCCGCTCGCGCCGGATCTGCACTGTTAAGCCTGTTAATGTCACCGTAAATGATGGATGACCTGATTGCTGCTGCCACGCCAGATGAGCGCAGGATCTTTTAGATCCTGTACGAATTTACCGTCTACCAGCACGTTGATGAGTGCCACGACCTGTTGTTGCTCGGGAGTGAGCTCAGCCAGTATGTAGCCTGTCCACATCCAGATATCTTTACCGGGACATTCGGCGCGAATGCGTTTCACCAGACGCAGTACGTCCGGTACGTTTTGCGGATGGAGCGGATCGCCACCGGAGAGCGTCAAGCCCTGGCGCGGAATCTGCGTATCCTGCAAATCGGCAATAATCCTTTCTTCCAGCGCCTGAGTGAAAGGCAGTCCGGAATTGAGGCGCCAGGTGCTTTTGTTGTAGCAACCGGGGCACTGATGCACGCAGCCGGAAACGAACAGCGTACAGCGCGTGCCGGGCCCGTTGACCACATCAACTGGGTAATACTGGTGATAATTCATGGTATTACATTGTTTACTAGAGAATTGTTCGCTGGTTAGCGGTATCCGGCGTCGGTTGACACCGGTAAAAGTACAAAGCTGGCCGCATCCTTGCGACCATCAGGCACTGCGCGGGCCGATTAGCCCAGTTGACCATTGCCGAGATGCTTGATCCGGCGTTTGACCTCTTCCTGTTTCCCTGCGTTAAAGGGGCGTGCATCCGGGCTGCCCAGATAGCCACACACTCGGCGCGTGACGGATACGCGCGCAGAATCATGATTGCCGCATTTCGGACAGGTAAAGCCTTTGCTGGTGCACTCAAACTCACCGGTGAAGCCGCACTCATAACACTCATCGATCGGCGTATTGGTGCCGTAATAAGGCACTCGGCTGTAGCTGTAATCCCAGACGTCTTCCAGCGCTTTGAGGTTATGCTGCAGATTCGGGTATTCGCCGTAACAAATGAATCCCCCGTTTGCCAGCGGCGGGTAGGGCATTTCAAAGTCGATTTTCTGGTAAGGATTCACCTTCTTCTCCACGTCCAGGTGGAAGCTGTTGGTGTAGTAACCCTTATCGGTCACGCCCGGTACCACGCCAAATTCAGCGGTATCTATGCGGCAGAAACGATCACACAGGTTTTCGCTCGGCGTACTGTAAAGGCTGAAACCGTAACCCGTTTCTTCTTTCCACTGATCGGTCGCGGCTTTCAGACGAGCGACGATGGCAACAGCCTTCTCACGCAGTTGTTCATTGTCGAACACATGTGTCTGATTGCCAAACAGTGCATTAACGGTTTCATGAATACCGATATAGCCAAGTGAAATGGAGGCTCGACCGTTTTTGAAAATCTCGGCAACGTTGTCATCGGCTTTCAGGCGTACGCCACAGGCGCCTTCCATATACAGGATCGGTGCGACGCGAGCTTTGACGTTTTCCAGGCGAGCAATGCGTGTCATTAGCGCTTTTTTCGCCAGTTGCAGACGATTATCCAGCAGGTTCCAGAAGCGTTCTTCATTGTGCTCGGCTTCGAGCGCGATACGCGGCAGGTTGAGACTTATTACGCCCAGGTTGTTGCGGCCATCGTGGATCTGCTTACCTTCTTCTTCATACACGCCGAGGAAGCTGCGGCAGCCCATTGGCGTTTTGAAGGAGCCGGTAACCTTAACCACCTGGTCATAGTTGAGGATATCAGGGTACATACGTTTGCTGGCGCAATCCAACGCCAGCTGCTTGATGTCGTAGTTCGGATCGGCCGCCTTGTGATTGACACCGTCGCGGATAGCGAACACCAGCTTAGGAAACACGGCTGTTTTACGGTTTTTGCCCAATCCGGCAATGCGGTTGCGTAGGATTGACTGCTGTATCAGGCGTGATTCCCAGCTTGTACCGAGACCGAAACCAAAGGTAACAAACGGTGTTTGACCATTGGCTGTGTGCAGCGTATTGACTTCATATTCCAGTGACTGGAAAGCGTCGTAACACTCTTTTTCGGTACGGGATAGCGCATAGGCGTCTGCATCGGGAATGTGCCATTCAGCGGCAATCTCACGGTGCTTTTTATGACTGGCCGTGACGAACGGAGCCAGAATCTCATCAATACGGTTAATGGTAGTGCCGCCGTAGATGTGGCTCGCTACTTGGGCGATAATCTGGGCGGTCACTGCGGTGGCGGTGGAGATGGATTTTGGCGGCTCAATCTCCGCGTTGCCCATCTTGAACCCTTTGGTCAGCATGCCTTCGAGATCGATAAGCATACAATTGAACATCGGGAAGAAGGGGGAATAGTCCAAATCGTGGTAGTGAATTTCGCCACGTTCATGGGCGAGCACCACATCGCGTGGCAGGATATGCTGCTTCGCATAGTGCTTGGCAACGATCCCAGCCAGCAGGTCGCGCTGAGTGGGGATCACTTTACTGTCTTTGTTGGCGTTCTCGTTAAGCAGAGCCATGTTGCTCTGTTCAACCAGACCGCGAATTTCCTGATTCAAACGTCCACGCTGTTCGCGGGCGACATCACGATCATGACGGTACTCAATATAAGTACGTGCAAGCTGCTTATACTGGCCAGACATCAGCAGGTTTTCAACGGCGTTCTGGATATCGCGGATATCCACACGCGCTTTCCCTTGCATTTGTTGAGCGACCGCACAGGCCACGGTTGCACAGTAATCTGTATCATCAACGTTTGCCGCATGTGCAGCGCGTTCGACAGCCTGCTTGATGAGCATTTCATCAAAAGGCACCTGGCAACCGTCCCGTTTAATCACTACTGGTTTCAACGTTCGTTCCTCAAAGTTGTCCACAAGCAAAATCCGCGGCGGACAAGGGCTGCGGGGGGATGTGGATGATATTGTGGATAACTACTATATGTAGTATCTGTAATTATGATAGACACTATATGTAGTTTTGGGTAAAAAGAAATTCGCGATTTTTTTGACCTGGAACAAAGAATTTCGAGCAGCGTAGAAAGGGTGTGCAGTACAGTTGAGCGAAATAAAAATAATATATTGATTTAATTAACAGTTTTTTATGCCTGTGGCTTAAGAAAAATAACGAACAAGAAAGCATAATAAACGTAGGGGAATAACAATAAGCAGGGCAAGAATATTGCTGGGTGAAACGATACATTAAGGGGCAACGATGTCGCCCCATGCTACCGTGTTCTCGCTTAACGGCGTACTGCGATGGCTTCGATTTCGATCTTCACATCTTTTGGCAGACGCGCGACTTCCACACAAGAGCGAGCGGGGAACGGCGCTTGATGCTGGGTAAAAAAGGCTTCGTAAGTGGCGTTAACAGTCGCAAAGTCTTGCAGATCTTTAACAAAAACCGTGGTTTTCACGATGTCGGAGACTTTCAGGCCGGCTGCTTCCACAATTGCCTGCACGTTTTCAAGAGACTGACGCGTTTGTGCGACGATGTCCTCGGCTATCAGGCCGCTTTTCGGGTTTACCGGGATCTGACCGGAAGTGATGATCATGCTGCCCAGATCGACACCTTGTACATAAGGGCCGATAGCGGCTGGGGCGTGTTCCGTGCTGATGCTACGTGACATGGCTTCTCCTGGATTTCGACGTGACTATTTTCGAAGGGACAATTCCCGCTGGGCCAGCGCCGAGCGGGATACAACTTACCATTATTCAGAAAAGCGCAGCGCAGGCAATGGCATTGATTACCCTGCGTGCGTCGCACATTTGCTTAGCGGTCAGCCAGTACAGCCTGGCGTTCAAACTCTTTCTCGCAGTATTTGCACTTAAGGTGTGCATCGCCATCGCGTTGTTTGACGCTGAACGAGGACGTGACCGGTTCACTGCGGCTGATACAGTTGCTGTTCGGGCAGGTCAGCACGCCATCAATACGTTCCGGCAGGCTGGGAACCAGCTTGCGTACTACCGCGTAGTCATCAATCTGGTTAACGGTGGCTTGCGGTGCATAGATGGCCAGTTGGTTTGCCTGTTGCTCTGTCAGGAAAATATTTTCTATCTTGATCAGATCCTTGCGCCCCAAATGATTGGAGGGCAGATTCAGCCCGATGGTGATGCGCTGGTCGGTAGCGGTCAGTTTGAACAGCGTCAGCAGCTTGAAGCCAACCTGCGCCGGGATATGGTCGATAACGGTGCCGCGTTTAATGGCTTCAACCTGTAATTTGTTATCCTGAGTCATGATGCTTTCCCCTCTCACAGAACCAGTTCGCGATTTAATACCAGCGCCAGCAGCGCCTGACGTGCAAAGATGCCATTGCCTGCCTGTTGGAAGTAATAGGCGTAAGGCGTGCTGTCGACATCCGTCGTTATCTCATCAACGCGCGGCAGCGGATGCAGCACCTTAAGATTGTCACGGGCAGCTCCCAGATCGGCCGCG
This sequence comes from Serratia marcescens, assembly GCA_015548865.1. GTDB lineage: Bacteria > Pseudomonadota > Gammaproteobacteria > Enterobacterales > Enterobacteriaceae > Symbiopectobacterium > Symbiopectobacterium marcescens_A. The sequence goes on from JADMXW010000011.1 coordinate 162,416, forward strand.
CGCAGCACAAACTGCGACTTGATATTGATGTATTCAGATGGGTCCAGCCGCTCTTTCTGTACGCGCGTCATGTACAGAATATCCAGCTCAGAAACCACCTCTTCAATGCTGGTATGCAGGCTATAGGTGATGTTCTTCTCTTCCAACATCGCCAGAATGTAATCCGGCATCGCCAGTGCGTCTGGTGCGATGAAGTAGAAGCGGTTACCGTCGAATTTCGCCAGCGCTTGCGTCAGGGAGTGCACGGTGCGTCCATATTTCAGGTCACCGACCATGGCGATATTGATGTTATTCAAACGCCCTTGGGTTTCCTGAATGGTGAACAGGTCGAGCAGGGTTTGTGTCGGGTGCTGGTTAGCACCGTCGCCTGCGTTGAGCACGGGAATACCGCCCGAGAACTCGGTGGCAAGACGCGCCGCGCCTTCCTGCGGATGGCGCATAACAATGGCATCTACATAGTGGCCGATGACCGAAATGGTATCCGCCAGCGTTTCGCCCTTTTTGCCGAGCGAGGTGTTATTGCTGTCGGCAAAGCCGACCACGGATGCGCCCAAACGGTGCATTGCGGTCTCAAAAGAAAGCCGGGTGCGCGTCGAGGCCTCAAAGAAACAGCTGGCGATCACTTTATGTTTTAACAACTCCGGCTGCGGTTTGGCTTTCAGGCTGGCGGCCACCTTCAACGCCAACTCCAAATCTTCACGGGTGAGGTCGTTAATCGAGATGATGTGTTTTTGATAAAGCGGATTGACCATGTTTGCTTTTCTCCCAACGGTTAGCCCTGAAACATCTTTCTTTCGCCCAGCCACTGTAGGCAGACGAGGTTCGCCCGGTATAACAGGCAAAAAAAAGCCCCTTCAACGAGGGGCTTTTTTTAAACGATCGGTGATTGCCGGAAAAGAGGCGGCGCGCTGACGAAAAAAGGGGTCAGCAGCGTGATAAATACAGCATGTGGTGATGCAAGCGCACATGGTTCCTCCTGGCAAATTGTGGCGCATTATACGCGCGAGATTTGCTATTTCAAGCGATAATTTATGCGCAATAGTCGCATTTTTAGGCATTGGCAATCGGTTGCTTACGGAAAACCTTACGCGTTAGACTAAGGAAAATAAAGGGGATAGGTAGCACTTTTGCCACTGTGGACTAGCGAGAATGCCTATGGCGGAGTATAAAGTTCGCTAAAACGACGTTTTACTTTTCATGAGAGGACTTACTATGATCACCGGGAATATCCACCATCTTGAATTGGTTCCTTATCTGCCAGCCAAACTGCGCGAAGCGATCGAGTACGTAAAAGCAAACATTACGGTCGATACCCCGCTGGGTAAGCACGATGTCGATGGTAACAACGTGTTTGTGCTGGTTTCCAATGACAGTACTGAAGCCTTTGAGCAACGTCGTGCCGAATACCATGCCAAATATCTGGATATTCAGATTGTGCTGAACGGCGTTGAAGGCATGACCTTCAGTAACCTGCCTGCGGGCACACCTGACACTGACTGGCTGGCAGATAAAGATATTGCGTTTTTATCTGCGGGTGAGCAGGAAAAAACCTTTGTCATGCAACCGGGTGATTTTGTTGTCTTCTTCCCAGGGGAAGTACACAAGCCGCTGTGTGCCGTGGGTGAGCCTGCACGGGTACGCAAAGCGGTGGTGAAGATCGACGCTTCACTGGTGCTGTAATCTCGCGACTGCGCGCGGTGCCGATGACGTTCGGTGCCGCACGCGGCGCGCCGTCGGATGTTTGATCCCCCTTCGTAAATTTATCCATAATCACCTGTATAGGTATTAATATCGTCCTGTTTTGTGATGCGGCGGTTTGTGCTCATCGCGTAACGATGAGGAGTGCTGTTGTGCTGTCTCCTCGCTGACATTTGATGATGGCATCGCCATAGCTGCGCGCGCCCTAAGGAAGGAAAAAAATGATTACAATACTGGACGTGGCGAAGAAGGCGGGCGTCTCTAAAGCAACCGTGTCTCGCGTACTTAACGGTAAAAATGTAGTACGTGAAGATATGCGCCAACGTGTATTTCGCGCCATCGAAGAAACGGGATTCAGCCCGAACCTGCTTGCCCGACAGTTAGCCACCCGTAAAACCAACTCCATTGGTTTGGTTATCACCAATTCTTTGTATCAGGGGCCCTTTTTTTCAGAGATGATCTATCAGGCGGCGTCGTGCAGTGAAAAGCGTCAGCGCCAACTGATTCTGGCGGATGGGAAAAACAGTGCGCAGGATGAGCGTAACGCTATTGGTATGCTGCTGGCGCTACGCTGCGAAGCCATCATCGTCTATCCCAAATTTTTATCGGCAGAGGCGCTGGAAACGCTGATCGAACAGCACGAGACACCCATCATGGTGATTAACCGTAAACTGCCTCATCACCAGCACCATGCTGTCTACATTGAGCATTACCATAGCAGCCAGCTTATGACGCAGTATCTGCTCGATCAAGGACACACCCGTATTGCTTTTATAGCCGGGCTACCCGGTTCTCCCTCTGGTGAACAGCGTCTTGCTGGATTTCTTGATACGCTGAAAGCGGCGGGCATCGAACATGACGACGCGCTGCGCCTCGAAGGGGACTGGACACCTGAGAGCGGTTACCGCGCAGCCCAAACGCTGCTGGCTCGCAATGTTGATGCAACCTGTGTACTTGCAGCTAATGATGATATGGCTATCGGGGCGGCAAAAGTGTTTCTGGATGCCGGCAAGCGTGTGCCGCAGGATATCTCGTTGGCGGGGTTTGATGACATGCTGATTGGGCGCTACTTTTCCCCCGCCTTGACGACGGTGCATGTCCCTATCGCTGCCATGATTCAGGATGCTATTGGCCGCTTGGTTGCAGCATCAGAAGGCGATGTCACGCAGACACCGCCCTGTCAACATCAAGGGCGCCTGGTTATCCGTGACTCCGTTGCCAGGCGGTAAGCGTATCACGGTGCGCTAACGTTACTCCTGACCGAGTGTGGCAACCATCACTGCTTTGATGGTGTGCATGCGGTTTTCAGCCTGATCGAACACAATGCTGTGTGCGGATTCAAACACGTCATCGGTCACCTCCATGCCGCCGTGCAAACCGTATTGCTCCGCCATTTGCTTACCGATAGTGGTTTGATCGTCATGGAACGCGGGCAGGCAGTGCAAGAACTTAACCTGTGGGTTGCCGGTGGCTGCGATCATCGCCATATTGACCTGATAGGGTTTCAGCAGCGAAATCCGCTCCTGCCACACTTCTTTGGCCTCTCCCATGGAGACCCACACGTCAGTGTAGATGAAATCGGCACCGGCGACACCCGCGGCGATATCTTCAGTCAGCGTGATTTTCCCACCCGTCAGCTCGGCCGCCGCGCGGCACTCAGCCACCAGATTGGCATCGGGCCAGCAGGCTTTGGGGGCGACCAGTCGCAGATCGAGTCCGGTTAAGGCCGCGGCTTCCAGCATGGTGTTGCCCATGTTATTACGTGCATCGCCAGCGTAGACCAGCGTCATATCGCGCAAGGCGTGTTCAGGCAGATGTTCCTGCATGGTGAGTAAATCAGCCAACAGCTGAGTGGGGTGAAACTCGTTGGTCAGGCCATTCCATACCGGAACACCCGCATACTCCGCCAGCGTTTCTACCAACGCTTGGCCGTAGCCGCGATATTGAATACCGTCATAGATTCTGCCCAGAACGCGGGCGGTATCTTTCATCGACTCTTTATGGCCGATCTGGCTGCCGCTCGGGCCGAGGTAAGTGACGCGTGCCCCTTGGTCGTATGCAGCAACTTCGAAAGAGCAACGAGTACGGGTCGAATCTTTTTCGAAGATGAGTGCGATGTTTTTATTTTGCAGGTGGCGTTTTTCTGTGCCGTTCTTTTTGTCGGCTTTCAGTTGGGCTGATAATGTTAACAGTGCGTTGATCTCAGCAGGGGAAAAATCCATTAATCTTAAGAAGTGACGCTGGTGGAACGAGTTCATTGTGGTTATCTCCATATGGCTCAACGCTATTGGTTGAATTAAAATTCACTTTATATGTGTAATTATTCAATTTCAAGAGGCGGCGTCAAACTTTATGGTGGAGAGGCTGCCGGGGGTGTGGGAGAATACAGTAATAACGTAGAGATTAACGGGGGACAGACACATGGCAAACCGCGATTTACTGGAAGAACAACGGGAAGAAACGCGCCTGATTATCGAAGAGTTACTCGATGATGGCAGCGATCCTGATGCACTGTATACCATCGAACACCACTTTTCGGCTGAGAATTTCGACGCGTTGGAAAAAGTGGCGGTAGATGCCTTCAAACTGGGCTACGAAGTGACAGATGCAGAAGAGCTGGAAGTAGAAGAAGGTAAACTGCTGATGTGTTGTGATGCCATTAGTGAGGTTGCGCTCAATGCCGATCTGATTGATGAGCAGGTAGAACAGTTAATCGAGCTGGCGGCGCGTCACAACGTTAATTACGACGGTTGGGGCACCTACTTCGAAGATCCGGATGGCGAAGACGGAGAAGAAGGCGAAGACGACGATTTTTATGATGAGGATGATGACGGCAAACGTCATTAATTTCTCTCTGACGCTCACGGACAGCGAACAGCTCCGTGAGCGTGTTATTGGGCGTGCCGAAGCGACCTTCGGCACGCTGCTTTAGAGTTGCTTGAGCATGGTGACTTCACAATCACCGTGACCTGTATTGCCCATGGCGTGTGGGATGTGTTCGAACCCCAGTTTCCGATAAAGTGCAATCGCCTGTGTCAACGTGCTGGTGGTCTCCAGATAGCAGCGTCGGAACCCTTTCTGGCGCGCAAAATCGAGCGCTTGCAGTGCCAACTGGCGCGCCAGCCCCTTGCCGCGTAATACCGGCAGAAAATACATCTTTTGCAGTTCACACACGTCAGCTTCTCCCTCTTGCAAGGGCGCGATACCGCCGCCGCCAACCACCTCCCCTTCGTACTCGATGACCCAGTAGGCGCTGTTTGGGTGGTTATACAACTGAAACAGGTTATCCAGATTGGGGTCTGAGACCGTATATCCTTTATCCGCCGTTAGACCAAATTCCGCCGAAACACGGCGAATCACTGCTGCAATGGCAGCATTGTCCTGTGCGGTAATGGGGCGCATCCGCAGTGAAAGGGGAAGGGCGGTTGTCATGGTGCTTACTCTTATACTGATAGGGGCTAATTACGTTTTCTTACGCTGTAATACCATTGAATATGGTTTTTGTGCAATGCTCCCGGCATTTTTGTCCGACGCGGCGCTGACTTTCGCGGCGTCCTGATGCTCACCCTGTGGCCTCGTTCTTCTCAGCATTATTTTTTACGCGACATAACGTAAAATAATTCAAAGGATTAGAATAATGCCTTTTTGCGTTATTTTTTCTGGGGATACCTCAGCACCTTTGCAAGAATGACGGAGAGCGGGAAGGACTGTGTTAGGTCAGTTTATCAGCGACTTCAAGCCCGGACGGTGACGTCCGGGCTTTTTACTCGCCTAAAGTGGCTATTGATTACAGCGCAGCAATAGTTGCCTGCTGTTCCAACAGTTTGGCTTTCGCTACCGCATAGCCGTCACGTTTTTCACGCTCTTTGGCGATAACGGCCTCAGGTGCGCGTGCAACAAAGCCTTCATTGGAAAGCTTGCTGTCAATACGGCTGATTTCCGCTTCAACCTTGGCAACTTCTTTCGCCAAACGCTCCAGCTCTGCGTCTTTGTCCACCAGATCCAACATTGGGATCAGTAACTCTGCGCCTTCCAGCAGAGAAGTGACCGCAACCGGGCCTTTGTCACCGGCAGGCAGCAGTTGAACACTTGCCAGACGTGCCAGCGTTTGGATAAAGCTGCGGTTTGCTTCCACACGACGTTGCGTTTCCGGCGTTGCATCACGCAATAGGACATCGAGCGGTTTGCCCGGGGCAATGTTCATCTCAGCGCGAATATTACGCACGGCAGTAATTGCCTGCTTGATCCATTCCAGATCGGCCAGCGCTTGCGCATCTTCTGCGGCGGCATCATAGGTCGGGAACGGTTGCAGCATGATGGTATCGCCGGTAACCCCTTTCAGTACTTTAACCTGTTGCCAGATGGTTTCGGTAATAAACGGAATAATCGGATGAGCCAGACGCAGCAGTGCTTCCAATACCGTAACCAGCGTGTGGCGTGTGCCGCGCAATTCTGCGTCGCTGCCGCCGTTCATTACCGGTTTAGCCAGCTCCAGATACCAGTCGCAGAACTGGTTCCAAGTGAACTCATACAGGATACCGGCGGCAATATCGAAGCGGTAACTGTCCAACGCTTCGCGGAAGGCTTTCACCGTGCGATTGAATTCGGCCAGGATCCAGCGATCGGCCAGTGACAGCACTTTCTCGCCACCGTTAAAACCGCAATCTTGTCCTTCGGTATTCATCAATACAAAGCGGCTGGCGTTCCACAGCTTATTACAGAAGTTGCGGTAACCTTCCAAACGCTTCATATCCCAGTTGATGTCACGGCCGGTAGAGGCGAGTGCAGCCAGGGTAAAGCGCAGAGCATCAGTGCCATGCGGTTCGATACCGTTCGGGAACTGTTTCTCGGTGCGTTTGCGGATTTTCTCTGCCAACTGTGGCTGCATCATGTTGCCGGTGCGTTTTTCCAGCAGGTCTTCAAGGGAGATGCCGTCTACCATGTCCAGTGGGTCGATGACGTTCCCTTTGGATTTGGACATCTTCTGCCCTTCTTCATCGCGGATAAGCCCGGTCATGTACACGGTGTGGAACGGCACCTGCGGCTTGCCTTCGTCGTCTTTCACGAAGTGCATGGTCAGCATGATCATGCGCGCAATCCAGAAGAAGATGATGTCGAAGCCACTCACCATTACGCTGCTTGGATGGAACGCTTTCAGCTCTGCCGTTTGTTCCGGCCAGCCGAGGGTGGAGAAGGTCCACAAACCTGAGGAGAACCAGGTATCCAGCACGTCTTCGTCCTGACGCAGTTCAACCGTGTCGGCAAGCTGGTACTCGCGGCGCACTTCCGCTTCATCACGGCCTACATAAACGTTGCTGCTGTTGTCGTACCACGCCGGGATACGGTGGCCCCACCATAATTGGCGGGAGATACACCAGTCCTGAATGTCACGCATCCAGCTGAAATACATGTTCTCGTACTGCTTGGGCACAAACTGGATACGGCCATCTTCCACTGCTTCCACCGCCGGTTTCGCCAGTACACCAGCGCGAACGTACCACTGGTCGGTCAGCATCGGTTCGATCACCACGCCGCCACGGTCGCCGTAGGGCACAGTCAGATCGTGCGGTTTGATTTCATCGAGCAGGCCCAGTTCATCGAATTTAGCAACCACCGCTTTACGCGCGGCAAAACGCTCAACGCCGCGCAGGAAATCTGGAATATCGCTGCTGTATACCGTGCTTGCTTCACCGTTGGTATCGAACACTTCGGCTTCCTGACGGATGTCGCCATCGAACGTCAGGATGTTGATCATCGGCAACTGATGACGTTTACCGACTTCATAGTCGTTAAAATCGTGCGCTGGGGTGATCTTCACGCAGCCAGTGCCTTTTTCCATATCGGCGTGCTCATCGGCAACCACAGGAATGCGGCGATTGACCAGCGGCAGGATCAGGAACTTACCGATCAGATCTTTGTAGCGCGGATCTTCTGGGTTGACCGCAACACCGGTATCCCCCAGCACCGTTTCCGGACGCGTGGTGGCGACCACAAGGTAGTCTTTGCCATCGGCGGTTTTTGCGCCATCCGCCAGCGGGTAGCGCAGGTGCCACATAGAACCTTTGCTCTCGCGGTTTTCCACTTCCAGATCGGAGATGGCGGTGCGCAGTTTGGGATCCCAATTCACCAGACGTTTGCCACGGTAGATCAGATCTTCTTTATACAGGCGAACGAACACTTCTTTCACCGCATTTGACAGGCCTTCATCCATGGTGAAGCGTTCGCGCTCCCAGTCCACGGAGTTGCCCAGACGGCGCATTTGGCGAGTGATGGTTCCGCCGGATTCTGCTTTCCACTGCCAGATCTTCTCGATAAAGGCGTCGCGGCCATAATCGTGGCGCGTTTTACCCTCTTCGGCAGCGATTTTACGCTCAACCACCATCTGGGTGGCGATGCCCGCGTGGTCAGTACCCGCCTGCCACAGGGTGTTTTTCCCTTGCATACGCTGATAGCGAATCAGGGTATCCATAATGGTTTGCTGGAACGCATGGCCCATATGCAAGCTGCCGGTGACGTTCGGCGGCGGGATCATGATGCTGAAGCTTTCCTGACTCGTGTCACCGTTTGGCTTGAAGTAGCCTTGCTGTTCCCAGCGCTCATAGAGCGGCTGTTCGATATCTTTCGGGTTATATTTGGTATCCATTATGTCTACTATTCAGTGCGTTGGCGGCGTCGCCGTAGTCAATTGAAAGCCGACGCTGCGATACGCTTTGTAGCGATCGCGCGCCAACGGTTTCAGGGATTCTTCATGAGGGACAAAGTCTATCACTTCATGGAAAGCGGTGGCAAAATCTGCGAACTGCGGCAAGAGACTGATCAGCAGATCGCGAGAGGTGCTGCCCCGGCGTTGAGGCCAGGCCAGCTCGACGGGCGCACCTTGTCGCGGGCCTTCACCGGCGAGATTATGCGGCACAAAAGCGCTGGCATCGCGCTGCCACAGCGCATCGTCCAGTCGTAACGCTTGCTGCTCGTCTTCACAGGCGATAAGCACACGCTGCCCGCTGCGCCAACGCTCCGCAGCCAGCTCGCAGGCCAGCGCCTCACAAGCGCTGAGTCCGCCGACGTCGTCACTGTGTTCGAGAAGGTAGAACGTTGCGTTTTTCATGGTTTACTGTAGGTTAGGGGCGATATAAACCGCCCCTGGGTTGCTGACAATGTCTGTTCTCTGGGCCATTCCCACAAACTAACCGCCATTCATGTGAGTTTATCGTCATTCCTGCGAACTCACCGTCATTCCCGCGCAGGCGGGAATCTCCCACAAATGAAACGCATACTTCTTGTAAGAGATCCCTCGGCTTTTGCCGAGAACGGCAGAGCACGGCGTCCTTTTATTCTACGTCATTTAACCCAGCGCGATTGAGCAGGAATTGTGACAACATTGCCACCGGACGGCCTGTTGCCCCTTTGGCTTTACCGGAACGCCAGGCAGTACCCGCGATATCCAGGTGTGCCCAGTTGTATTTGCGGGTAAAGCGCGACAGGAAACAAGCGGCGGTAATCGCACCGCCCGGACGCCCGCCGATGTTCGCCATATCAGCGAAGTTCGACTCTAGCTGCTCTTGAAACTCATCGCCCAACGGCAAGCGCCAGGCGCGGTCGCCCGCTTGTTCCGATGCCCCGAGCAACTCATGCGCCAGCGGGTTGTGGTTCGACATCAACCCGGTAAGGTGATGGCCGAGTGCTATCACACAGGCGCCGGTCAGGGTCGCGATATCAATCACCAGTTCTGGCTCATAGCGTTCCACATAGGTTAGCGCATCGCACAGCACCAAACGGCCTTCAGCATCGGTGTTCAGCACTTCAACCGTTTGGCCTGACATGGTGGTCAATACATCGCCTGGGCGATAGGCGCGGCCATCAACCATGTTTTCACAACCAGCCAACACCCCGACAATATTCAGCGGCAACGCCAGCTCTGCGGCCATGCGCATTACACCATATACCGTGGCGGCACCGCACATGTCGTACTTCATTTCATCCATGCTATCGGCGGGCTTGATAGAGATACCGCCGGAATCAAAGGTCAGGCCTTTACCGACCAGCACGATAGGACGATTTTCCGGATTAGGATCGCCCTTGTATTCAATCACCGACATCAGCGATTCATTTTGCGAGCCTTGTCCTACGGCCAGATAGGCGTTCATGCCCAGCTCTTTCATCTGCTGTTCGCCAATCACACGCGTCACGATATTCGGGCTGTAGGTATCCGCCAGTTGGCGTGCCTGAGAGGCCAGATAACCGGCATTACAGATATTCGGCGGCATATTGCCGAGATCTTTCGCTGCCTTGATACCTGCCGCAATGGCAAGCCCGTGCTGAATAGCGCGCTCGCCGCTAGTGAGTTCACGGCGCGTGGGTACATTGAATACCAGCTTGCGCAGTGGACGACGCAGTTCAACCTTATTGCTTTTCAATTGATCGAAGGTGTAAAGCGTCTCTTTTGCCGTCTCTACCGCCTGGCGCACTTTCCAGTAAGTGTTGCGCCCTTTGACATGCAGCTCGGTCAGGAAGCAAACGGCTTCCATTGAACCGGTGTCGTTCAACGCATTGATGGTTTTCTGGATGATTTGCTTGTATTGACGTTCATCCAGCTCACGCTCTTTCCCGCAGCCAATCAGCAGAATACGTTCTGACAGAATGTTCGGCACGTAGTGCAAGAGCAGGGATTGCCCCACTTTGCCTTCTAACTCACCGCGGCGCAGGAGTGCGCTGATATAACCGTCACTGATTTTGTCCAATTGTTCGGCAATAGGGGACAGACGACGAGGTTCAAACACGCCGACGACAATGCAGGCACTGCGTTGTTTTTCCGGGCTACCGCTTTTTACACTGAACTCCATGTACTCTCCTGAATCTTAAAGACAAAGACGGGGCCAACGGCTAGAATGTGACACTCCGTAATACTTTCCCGCCGTTACACTTATCTAACCTGTGTTAATCTTAACGGCGCGTCGAAACTGTTTTGGTGATGATAAGCAGGTTCTGATACAACGCCGGGCGCGCGGTATGCTGTAATGCATCATAGCGACAAAGGTTGCCACAAATGCGTATAAATGGCGAGTTAGCGATGAAATTATCGACTTTCCTGCAAAAAGACAAGTTTTCACAGGTTTAATTAAGCGTGATCATCATACGATATCTGGTACGGGAAACCTTCAAGAGCCAACTGGCCATCCTGTTTATTCTGTTACTGATCTTCTTTTGTCAGAAGTTGGTACGGATATTGGGTGCGGCCGTTGATGGTGAAATCCCGACAAACTTAGTGCTCTCTCTGCTGGGGCTGGGCGTGCCTGAGATGGCGCAGCTCATTCTGCCCTTGAGCCTTTTTTTAGGGCTGTTGATGACATTCAGCCGCATGTATACCGAGAGCGAAATCACCGTAATGTATGCCTGTGGGCTGGGCAAGACTGTGCTGCTCAAGGCGGCATTTATTCTGGCGGTCGTGACCGGTGTGATGGCGATGATCAATGCACTGTGGGTCAGCCCGTGGTCTTCGCGTCATCAGGACATCGTGATGGCAGAGGCCAAGGCCAATCCCAGCGTAGCGGCACTGGTGGAAGGGCAGTTTCAATCAGCGCAGGGCGGCAATGCGGTGCTGTTTGTTGGTAATGTCAAAGGGCAGGAATTTGAGCATGTGTTTCTGGCCCAGTTGCGCCCGAGCGGTAATGCACGTCCTTCGGTGGTGATTGCCGACCGTGGGCGAGTGGATGTTGATCAAAACGGCACACAGGTAGTGACGCTCAATCAAGGTTCCCGCTACGAAGGTACGGCGATGTTAAGGGATTTCCGCATCACGGATTTCACCAACTATCAGGCGGTTATCGGGCATCAGAACGTGTCGCTACAAAACACCGGCGTAGAACAGATGACAATGAGCCAACTGTGGCAGTCGGATGAGAACGCCGCCCGAGCCGAGTTTCATTGGCGTATTACGCTGGTGCTTTCGGTGCTGATAATGGCCATCATTGTGGTGCCGCTCAGTGCGGTGAACCCACGCCAGGGGCGCGTGCTAAGCATGTTGCCCGCCATGTTGCTTTATCTGATTTTCTTCCTGTTACAAAGCTCGCTGCGTTCCAATGCCAGCAAGGGAAAAATTGACCCGATGGTATGGATCTGGCTGACGAATCTGGCCTATATCGGGATTGCGCTGCTGCTCAATGTTTGGGACAGCGTACCTCTGCGCCGGTTACGCGCGCGGGTGAAAGTACAAGGAGCAGCCTGATGTTTGGCGTACTGGATCGCTATATCGGCAAAACTATCTTTAACACCATCATGATGACGTTGTTCATGCTGGTTTCGTTGTCGGGCATCATCAAGTTTGTCGATCAGTTGCGCAAAGTGGGACGTGGCGACTATACCGCGCTGGGGGCGGGCCTTTATACGTTGCTGAGTGTGCCAAAGGATATTGAAATCTTTTTCCCGATGGCGGCGCTGCTTGGCGCGCTGTTGGGGCTGGGAACGCTGGCGACACGCAGTGAGCTGGTGGTTATGCAGGCCTCTGGCTTTACCCGCTTACAGATTGCCGGTGCGGTGATGAAAACTGCCATTCCCTTGGTGTTGCTTACCATGGCGATTGGCGAATGGATTTCACCTGCCGGTGAACAAATGGCGCGCAACTACCGTTCGCAGATGATGTATGGCGGCTCGATGCTCTCGACCCAAAACGGGCTATGGGCCAAAGATGGCAACGACTTTATCTATATTGAACGCGTGGTGGGGGATAAAGAGCTGGCGGGCGTGAATATCTACCAGTTCAATCCGGAACAGAAACTGCTCTCCGTGCGCTATGCCGCATCAGCTGAATTTGATGATGATGCCAAGCTGTGGCGACTCTCTCAGGTTGATGAATCAGACCTGCGCGATGGCAAACAGATTTCAGGTAACCAGACTATCAGCGGAGAGTGGAAAACCACCTTGACGCCGGACAAGCTGGGCGTGGTGGCGTTAGACCCAGACTCACTCTCGATTCGTGGCCTGTACGACTACATCAACTACCTGAAGCAGAGCGGACAGGAAGCGGGCCGTTACAAACTGAACATGTGGAACAAGACGTTCGCACCGCTGTCAGTGGCGGTGATGATGCTGATGGCGCTCTCCTTTATCTTTGGGCCATTACGTAATGTGCCCGCGGGCGTGCGCATTGTCACCGGTATCAGTTTTGGCTTCCTGTTCTATGTGCTGGACAAGGTATTTGGTCAACTCAGCCTGGTCTACGGCCTACCGCCCGTACTGGGGGCGCTGGTGCCGAGCTTGCTGTTTATGGTTATCAGCCTGTTTCTGCTGTTAAAACGACGCTGAGTGCATCCGGTACGTCACCACGTGCCGGGAAAATGCGCAAAAAAGTGCGCTAACGCTGTTTTTTTCAGCATTCAACTCGTCAGAGTGCGGAATAGTGTTGTGTCATCAATCTCAAACGGTATAATGCACCTCGTTTTCCGCATACTACTTCAGTGCCGAAGTGGCGAAATCGGTAGACGCAGTTGATTCAAAATCAACCGTTGAAAGACGTGCCGGTTCGAGTCCGGCCTTCGGCACCATTAGTATGTAAATTAAGTCGCCTTCGGGTGGCTTTTTTTATGTCTGAAATCCAGTAGTTATCTCCCTTTCCCGCTATATTAACTCTCTCAGGGTCAACTGACTTCAACGTACATCTACCAACCGTTGTTGGTACAGATAATGGTATTTCCAGTTCGATAATGCTTATACCGAGAGGGAGGGCCTAAACATGGCGCTTACAGTATCGCTTTGGCGACAAACAGAAGATGATGGCAATGTGATGTCTCTCTGGCCGATGTAAGAGCGTGGCGTGATGAAGCGCGTAAAGCTACTGGCAAACGGCAGTGACCCTGGTGATAAAAAGAAATCCGATATGCGCTTTGCCCGTTGGTCGGAAATATTCCCCTTGAGCGCTAACCCATCTAAGGGGGAAACCTTCCCATCGTGGTTCTAAGATGCGCACACCTCACTTGGCGCTGTAGTTCCTTCGGTTTTTAGTACCACTGCCAATGAGGATCTCTGGCCCATTTTTCCCTCTCATAGATAACGGGTGGCATATCACCCAGTGACAATGCTCTGGTTCATCGGGTTTCTGATTTAGCGGAGCGATTGTCTTCGTGTTTATCATTGCCTTCTTTTCATATTTCCGTTTCTCATGTTCTCCTGATTTCTCTCTCAATCCGAGAATAATATGTGATCAATGCCAATAAATTTCCCAGAAATAAGATAGGAATGTGATAAGTATAACAAAAACAAATGATGAACAGTGTGGAAATAAAATGTGATCTTGATCCAGTGAATATGGAAAAAAGAAGGAAAAGGTAAAACTATTGTGTCATTGATTGGTTTTGATAAATATTTTATGGCTGATAGTATCAATCATAGCAAGAACAGCGCTTACATTAGTTACGGAAGAACAGAGAGAATGTAATAAAACGTTTCTGATGAGGTTATTATCGTGGTGCTATTTACTGTTAGGCAACGAAAGATTTTTGAACTGCTCTGGGGGGTGAGGGATTACATCACAGTAAAAGATATTGCTGATGAAGTCTCTTACTCAGAAAAAACAGTAAGAAGCGATCTTGACGTTATTCGGCAAGAAGTATGCCATCACAATATCGGCAAGTTAGTCGCAAAAACAAATAGAGGATTTTTCCTTGATATAGACAGAGCGGCCTACGATAAAATTGCAGCCACATTCGTGGAAAAGAAAGTGGATAGTCGCATCAAGAATCGCATGTGTCGGTTATTAATATTGCTCTTGATTCAACCAAAAACAACGCTACAAGAATTGGCCGATTGTGTTTATCTGGATAAAGGTGCTGTAAAAAAATATGTGAATGAAGCTGAGCTGTGGTTGGCACAGCGGGGTATCGAACTGAAAAAATCGGCCGCATATTATGGTATTGAGTGTTGTGAAACGGTAAGACGTAAAGCTTTCTGGTTTTTGTTTATCGAATTAAAACGTTGTCTGAAAACAGAAGGCAGTGCTCGTCCGATGGTTTCCAGCCATATTGCTAAACAAAAGTATCTGGACGATCTTGACTATCTTGCACTCAAGACCGTGTTTAAAAATGAACGTCATTGTTATGACGCTATCGTCCAGTGTATTGAGGCATTAGAAGCGAGATTTGGTATTAATTATACCTATGACGGGTATGTCTGGTTGATTTTTAGTTTCATGTTGACGGTGCATCGGTTAGGGCAAGAGGAGGATATTTCTCCCGGTCAGATTCATCCGTGTTATGTCAATGTACAACGGTGTCCCGAACAAGAAATGGCACACTATGTCTGCCAGCAGTTGGCATCGTTATCAGGGATAACAGTTTCCGAAGGGAGTCGGCACTATATTACCGTTTCGCTATTAACCAGCGAGTTGAATGAAGTTAAAGACAAATCTGTTCAGGACGCGATTTTTGCATCACCGGAAAATTTGCAACGGGTAACGCACACCTTTATCGCCTCACTCAGTCATGTGGTGAGCAGTGAGTTATCTCGAGATAAACAACTGTTATTTCGCCTTGTCCTTCTGATTCGACCGATGTTGTATCGCTTTGCTTTTGATATGAACCGAGCAGAAACCGATTCGACACACTCACTGGCCCGGCAGGTTAAATTATCTTACTTGGATCTTTTTTTAGAGGTAGAGCTGTGTCGTGCATTGTATGAACAACATTATGGTATCACGTTATCAGAGCACGAAATTGGCCTTATCACCTTGTGTATCAAGAATGCGCAAAGTATGGCACTCAAAAAGGTCAGAGTCGCGATTGTTTGTAATTATGGCATAGGGATTTCTCAGTTCGTGGCGCAAAAAATTAAGCGCGCGATTACGCAGGTTGATATTGTAGATATTATATCCGTTAGAGAATTGAATCGACTCGATGAAAATTTCTGTGATTTGGTAATCACGACAGTGCCACTGAATCGCGATAAAGAAACCACGATTCAAGTGAACGATGTACTGTTGCCTTATGACCTTTCCTTGATCAAAGAAACAGTCAAAAAGATGCAAAAGAACAAAATGCTGCAAACTTTAATGCAACAACACCAGGGAAAAAAAACAGATTTCCAAGACTATATTTTGCCACATATGATGTTTGTCTTGAATGCCAATATGAGTAAAAACGAAGTACTGACATTCGTTTGTCAACAAGCGGTCTCCGCGCACTATATTAAACCAGAATACCTGGAATCTGTGATGGCGCGCGAGAATGCTTCTTCAACAGAGATAGCGGCGGGCGTGGTATTAACACACGGTGATCCTGCATTGGTAAAACAGAACTTTATCTCGCTAATATTATTGGATGAACCCATTCTCTGGGGAGAAGGACAATACTGTGATGTTATTTTTATGGTTGCCTTCAGAAAAGAACCTAATGGGAAGATTGATGGAAATGTTGCTGGATTCTATACCCGATTAGCCAGTTGGGTGGAAAATGAAGAAGCCATGAAAATGTTACGTCAATGTTCGTCCGGGCGAGCGTTATATGAATACCTAATCCATGATATCGAAAATGAGAAAATATTATGAAAACGTATGAGTTTATTATTAAAAGTGACGAAGGGTTACACGCACGACCCGCAGCCGATTTTGTGGATAAATCCACGTCATACATAAGCAAAATTACTGTTGAAAAAGACGGTGAAACATTTAATGCCAAGAGTTTTACTTCGGTATTGAGTATGGGAGCATGTAAAAACGATACCATCATCATTAAAGCAGAAGGCGATGATGAAGAGCGTGCCATTAATGAACTGGCTTCATTATTATGTGCGGAATATTAATATTAGGTACTGTGTCATTATTCGCTGTAAAAGGATAATACCCTGTATGATACTTTCAGATGTTATTAATAAAAATGCTATTAGCGTTAATATGCAGGCAACAGATAAACAGCATGCATTGTCACTTTTGGTTGATTTGCTTTATCAGGATGGCGCAGTTGCCGATCCGAAAGGTTTTATCCAGGATGTTTATCACCGCGAAAGTGAAGGTAAGACAGGTATTGGTGGATATATAGCTATTCCTCACGGAAAATCAGATTTTGTTAATACGACTTGTATTGCCATTGGCTTGTTACGAGAACCTATTTTCTGGGAGTCGTTAGACGGTAATCCGGTTAAAGTGATTATTCTTTTTGCTGTTAATAAAAAAGATAAAAATGATTATTTTGTCAAAATGATGTCGCAAGTCGCACGTATGTTAGGAAAAGAAGATGTCTGTGAAAAATTACTCTCAGCGCAATCCACTGAGGAATTGGTCTCTATTTTTAACTGAATAATCTGGAGTGAACAATGAACATCGTTGGAGTTACTGCCTGTACCGCAGGTATTGCGCATACCTACATTGCAAAAGAAAAGTTGATTCAAGCCGCGAAAAGCTTAGGTCATAACATAAAAGTCGAGACTCAGGGCTCTATTGGCGTCGATGATAAACTCAGTCAGGAGGATATTGCGAATGCTGACATTGTTATTTTTGCAACCGATATCGGCGTCGGGGGATTAGAACGTTTTAAAGATAAACAGGTGGTCGAAGTGCCGATTTCAACAGTTGTAAAATCACCTAAATCATTGATCCAGAAAATACAAGAAAAAATGCAAAACAATTAACCCCATCTGATGAGGGAAAAAGAATGTCTTACAACCTACAGTTCAAAAAACACATGTTGACGGGCGTGTCCTACATGATTCCCGTCGTGGTCGCCGCTGGGTTATGTATGGCGATCGCTAAAATCTTCGGGGGGGCCTTTGTGGCCAACGCGACACAGACCCTGCCGTGGTTTATTAACCAGCTTGGTGTTGTTTCTATGGGCTTGGTGGTGCCTGTGCTTACCGCCGGTATTGCGTATTCGATTGCAGAGCGCCCTGGGATTACTCCAGGATTGATTCTTGGTTTCGTGGCTATTGAAATCAAGGCTGGGTTTCTGGGCGGAATGCTGGCGGGTTTCTTGGTGGGCTATGTCATTCTGCTTATCAGGCGCTACCTGAAGTTGCCTTCCAGCATGCAGGGTTTGATGCCCGTATTATTTATTCCGCTCTTGTCCACCTTGATTGTCGGGCTGGCGTTTTATTTGTTTGTGGGTCGTCCGGTCGCTATCGCACAAGCCGCGGTAATTGACTGGATGGGGAGTCTGATGGGCGGCTCTCGCATGGTGCTTGGGGTAATTATCGGTTCAATGATGGGCTTTGATCTGGGCGGCCCGGTGAATAAATCCGCTTCTTTGTTCGCTAACGCGATGCTTGCGCAAGGCATTTATGGGCCGGAGGCCGCGAAAATTGTTGCGGGTATGGTACCGCCGATCGGTGTTGCGCTTTCCGTCTTTATTTCTCGTCGTAAACGCTATTCGCAAGGCGAAATTGAAGCGGCGAAGGCAGCCTTTCCTCTGGGGTTATGCTTCATTACCGAAGGCGTACTGCCATTCGCAGCTGCCGATCCTTTACGTGTCATCCCCGCCTGTATGGCCGGTGCTGCCAGTGCTGCAGGGTTGACCATGTTTTGGAATGTCACCAGTACGGTTCCACACGGCGGGATATTTGTTATCCCTATCATGGGGAATCCTTGGGGATTTGTCGCGGCATTGATCATCGGCAGTCTGATTACGGCTGCGGTACTCACCGTGCTGAAACCCACACTGAAAGCGTCTGATCAGCAGGATGCGTCCGCTGATGAAGAACCTGAAATCGACGATTTCGAAATCAGCATTAAGTAGTCCTGTTGCCGTGCTGCAATAGTCTGAAAACAGAGGTAAGGAATGTATATTTTAAAAGGCATTGGCGCTGCTCCTGGTATTGCGATAGGGCGCATTCATGTCATTCATAAAACACGCTCATATGCAGAATTCGGCGTCAGTGCTGAACCGAATGTTGAGTGGCATCGGTTTTTGACCGCACAACAGAAAAGCATTGAAAATATGTCGCAGTTTCAGCAAAACGCGTTACAGCAATACACTGACGATATGGCCAAAGTGTATAAAGCGTATTTGCTGATGTTGAAAGATGAAGAGTATATCGAAAATATACGATCACATATTTTTTCTTTGCAGTGTGCTGAACATGCGGTCATGAATGAAACGGAACGCTTGGTGAGCTGTTTGCTGAAAGCGAAATCGGTGTACCTGAATCAACGCGCTGAAGATGTGCGTGCAGTGGAAAAGATGTTACTCGATTGTCTGGCAAATAAACCGCTTGTTGATCCTGACGCTTGCCACAATGCCATGATCATTATCGCAGATGAATTGACACCGGCAGATACCATTGTCTACGACCCTACGCAGTTGCAAGGGTTTGTCACGTGCAACGGCGGCGTGACGTCACATTCCGTTATTCTCGCCAAAGAATTGGGTATTCCGGCTATTGTAGGTGTTGAGATGGATATCACCTGCCTATCTGAGGATCAATGCATCATTGTGGATGGCGATCAAGGCTGTGTGTATGTCGAGCCTGATGAGCCGCTTATTGCGCAATACCAGCAGCAGATCGCCCTCACATTACGGCAAAAAGAGGCAATGAAACGCAGTGTGATGGATGCTGCACACAAGCCTTCTGCAGTGAGTGTCTGTGCGAATGTGACCTCTGTCAGCGAAGCTCAAAAGGCTCTGGAACATTGCCCCGATGGGATTGGGCTAGTGCGTACTGAGTTTCTCTATATGAACCGTAATCATTTTCCTGATGAAAAGGAGCAACTGGCGTTTTATCAGGGGCTGGCGGCATTGATGCCGGACAAAGAGATCGTTATCCGTACATTGGATATCGGAGGGGATAAGCAAGCGGAATACATTGGTATCCCGCCTGAAGAAAACCCTTTTCTTGGTTATCGTGCAATACGCTACTGTCTCGATAATCCTGCTGTATTTACGTGTCAGTTGCGCGCCATTCTCCGGGCATCGGCGTGGGGTAAATTGAAAATATTGATTCCCATGGTGACGACACTTGAGGAACTGCTCGAAGCCCAGGCGCAGGTAGAACGTATTAAACAGTCGCTCCGAGAAGAAGGGGTTACGTTTGATGAGACGATCGCTATCGGGATTATGATAGAAACGCCTGCCGCAGCGCTGTTAGCGGATGTGTTTGCACGCCATTGTGATTTTTTCAGCATTGGCAGTAACGATTTGACGCAATACATTACCGCCAGTGACCGCAATAACTGTAAGGTTCAGCATCTTTATCGGTCGTATCATCCCGCCGTATTGCGTGCTATCCGCCAGGTGATCGCGGCGGCGAAACAGCATCATATTCCTGTACATGTCTGCGGCGAGATCGCATCCGATGACAAAATGCTTCCTTTTCTTGTGGCATCCGGTGTGGACGAATTAAGTGTCACGCCGCTGAGTATTTTGAAAGTGAAATACCAGGTGGCCAAGATGGAGGGGATGCAAACACAATCTTGGGTTGAGCGTGTAATGTCAGAATATGAAATGGATAAAGTGGAAATATTACTGACGGAGATGGCAGAGAAAATAAAATATTTGTAATCATATTAAACTGATTTTTCATTAAATACTTCATGAGTAATGCCCTGTTTTTATCGGGTATGGGCAGTATTGTCTTTAATTCATATTTATGTTGAGGTAATCGTATGTATGTAACAATGAAAACCATTCTGGATGATGCGAATAAACATTATTATGGCGTTATTTCTGCCAGCGTAATTAATCTGGAGTTGGTGCGTGGAGCTATTCGTGCGGCACAGGAAGAAAATGCGCCTATTATTATTAATATTGGGCAAGGGCAAATGAGTAAGCACGGTGATGGTGAAATCATTTCCAATATTGTGCGCACCCTGGCTGCACGTGCTACGGTGCCCGTGGCATTGAATCTGGATCATGGCAAAGACTATGAACGTATCACTCATGCGTTTCGCCATCAGTTTTCCTCTATCATGATCGACGCTTCAGAATATCCGATGGAAGAGAATATCCGCCGAACAAAAGATATTGTCACATTGTGCCATTCACAGAATGTGACGGTGGAAGGAGAAATCGGGTTTATCGGTCAGGCAGCCAATGCTGATGATGAAAAATTCGATCTCTATACGCGAGTGGAAGATGCGGTGCATTTCTTTGACGCGACGGGTGTGGATGCATTAGCCATTGCGGTGGGGACTGCACACGGGAAATACCCTGCGAATCGGGCACCAAAAATTGATTTTGATCGTATCAGCCAAATCAAGCGAGCGACGCAAAAACCGTTGGTGCTGCACGGTGGTTCTGATTCTGGCGAAGAGAATATTCGCCAGGCAGTGGCATGCGGTATTAACAAAATCAATGTCTGCACGGACACCTTTGTCAGTTGTAAAGAAGGGTTAAGGACCATGTTGCAAGAAACACCGGATATTGATTTTATGTCCATGATGATCAATATGGAGAATCAGGCAAAATCCACGTTACAAAATTATATTAAAATCTCAGGTTCGAGTGGTAAAGCCAGCCATTTTCGGTAATCGTACGATTATATATATTTCAGTAAACTAGGGTAATTAATAGGGCACATGCGTCCGGCAAAACTGTGCGTATGTGTCTGATGTTACGGAGCAGGTATAATGCAATATGATGTGAGTGTTGGAGAGTATGATGGTCTAGGTTTGAAAGGCATTGTTGAAAGTGGGGCGTGGTTTGTAGGTATTAAAAATTGGAAACCCGAAAATGATGTACAAAATATAGATACACTTGAGCGCCATTTACTGACTGATGAAGTCTTTATTCTCTTGGCAGGGCAATGTGCATTATTGCTTGTCAATAATAATGATATCACATCCCCCACATATACTGTCACCATGATGGAGCCTTATAAGGTATATTGTATTCCTAAAGGAGCTTGGCATAATACCATTACCTGGCCGGGTGTTAAATTAGCATTGATGGAAAACCGTAATACCTGTGCAGATAACAGCGAATTTTTCGCGATAACACCGGCAATGCGTGCCGACATTGCAGCAATCTTGTCCTCTCATCGGGAAGGATAATATCATACGTGTTTTCCCTGGGGCCCAAATGACTGTCGGCCCGTAAGCGAGATTATCCGCCGAGAAAGCCAGCGCGATGGCATCGCCCATGGTTATGCTATCGTGCAGGTGTTGTGGATCAGTGAGCCACAACAGCTTCAGATATTCCCGCTTTGCAGCAAACATCTTTGACGGTACGTCCGGCCTCAACGGACTTCAAAACGGCGATGATTTGGTGCTCAGTAAATCGGGCTTTGCGCATAGCGATCTCCTCAACGGGATATAATCAGTATGTCGGAAGATCTCTAAAAGTGAATGGTTCGGTTTATCGGGATGCTTACACTATAAAAGGCACCCCTTAGAAAGACTTAACTGTTGCTGAGCTAACGCCTCGACTTCTCGAGGTTCATGTGACACTAACAACAGCGTTATCGAAAAGAGATGCTGTATTTCCTTCATTGCCTGCCATAGCCGTAACCTCACTGGCCAATCGAGACTAGAGAATGGCTCATCGAGTAACAGAATTTGAGGTTCACTGATCAATGCCCGCGCCAGAGCTGCTCTTTGCTGCTCTCCACCCGAAATTTGTGTGGGGTAGCGTTTAGCCAAATGTTCTATTTCGAGTAATTTTAGCAAGTCGTGACGTTTCTCACTGGACTGTGGTTTTTTAGCCGCATACTGAGCAAGGCGGAGATTGTTATCAACCGACAAATAAGGAAATAAATACAGGTGCTGATTCAAATAACGGCAAGGACGCTGCCAGATAGGTCGTTTATCGATACATTGACCTGCTATTGATATAGAGCCACGATAATCAATGCTCCCTACGATGGCGTTCAACAACGTTGTTTTTCCACTGCCAGAAGGGCCACAAATAGCCGTACAGCTGCCCTGTTCAACTGAGAAACTGATATTTTCCAGAATGCCGCAGGAAAGATTATTCACCTTTAACATCCAGCCTTCCTCGTTGTTGCAAAAGATGCAGTATCACTAAGAGAAAAATAGAAAAAATAATCAGTAACAGGGCACAACCGACAGCCAAAGAAAAATCACCACTGGCTATATTCAAGAAAACAGCAATCGGTAACGTTTCCGTTTTCATTCTGGTCGCGCCAGCTAGCATCAGCGTGGCACCAAATTCACCCAGTGCCCGTGACATCGCCAAAACACAGCCACTCAGTAATGAACGCCAGACGAGGGGGATTTCTACCAGGAAAAACGTTTTTAGCGGTGTTAAACCTAAATTATAAGCCGTGTGTATATAAGGCGGTGAAATAGAAATAAATGCACTATAGGCATTGCGCGTTTGTATTGAACAGGCAACGTAGGTTTGCGCAATGATGATGCCAAAGGGGGAGAATAACCATTTTGAGAGAGTTGGAACCCTCTGTCCAACATACCCTTCCTGTCCCAAAAGAAGTAATAGACCAATCCCCACCACCAATGGCGGCATTACCATGGGTAAATCCAGTAGGATGTTTATTATGTTCTTTCCTGGGAATGAGAGGCGAGACATTGCCCAGGCCGCAGGAAGACTTATCACGCTCGATAGCAATAAAGAGGTTAGCGCTGTACTCACCGACAGTAACAACGCAAACCGAATTTCATCATCTGACAATAATTGAATAAACTGGCTAAGGCTAAGCTGGGAGAAAAGTGCAAGCAGCGATCCGCCAATCAAAAAAAGCAGAAGCACCAACGGAATTAATGCCAGCTTAGCCATTCAGTTACCTACCTGACTCAAGTTCCATTAGTTCTTCTTAATCGGCAGATAGCCTTGATCGGTAAACATCTTGATACCCTGCGGTGACGCGAAGAATTCAGCAAGTTGTTTGGCTGCATCTGGGTGTGCGCTGGTTTTTAATACGGCAATAGTGGCCACCTCTTCCGGTGTTCCTGCTGGGGAAGGTAACAAGGTTAGCGTATCCTGATTCTTCATTGCATCAGAAAGCCCAATAACTGCCGCATCCACATCACCGTTGAGTAAGTAAATCAGTAATTGTTTAATCGTGGTTGCCTGTACAACTACTTTCTCTTTCAGCTCTTTCTCATAACCACTGGCGACCAGCAATTGTTCTCCACTTTTTCCCAGTGCAATCGCTTTAGGGTCACCCATGCCGATTTTTAAATGACTTTTGGCAAGGTCGGCCAACGTTTTAACGTCTCCACCGGTCGCTTTCCTTACGGCCATCACGGGCGTGTGATACACCAGAGGATAAGAAGCGGTCACCTGCCCATCTTGCTGTAATTTTTCAACATAGTCTTCAGAACCCGGCAGAAAAACATCCCCCGTCTTGGTCAGGTTAAAACGGGTAAGAATTTGCCCTGAACCACCGTATTCAATAACGACCTTATGGCCGGTGTTTTTTTCAAACTGTTCTACTACGGATTCTACCGGCTGTCTCAACCCCGCTCCGGCATACAGATGTAATTCGATCGCACAGGCCGTGTAACTGGCCATGAGTAAAGGAAGCACCATAAGGGATTTTATTAAGCGTTTAGGCATGGGGAATTCTCTTATCGTTAACATTCTAGGAAAGGGGCAGTCGAACGAATAGTTATATCCCTATATATTACATTACATAACGACAAGCAAAATAATAGGAATTGTGATAAAGCAAAAGTAGCAAAAAGATGATCTTAGTCATGTTGAACCATATTTTTTTATGATGATATTCACGATGAAACTCAGCATGATACGGTTTCTATCGCCTGTCTTTGGCATAACGAGAAGACCGCTGAATTATCATTGTGATAACCAGACGTGCTTGTAGGAACAGGGACAAAAGGGCGCTTATGTTACTCATCTTTGGTGGACTACCGGGAGCGGGGAAATCAACCATTGCCCGTTTATTGGCATCCAGACTGAACGCGGTCTGGTTGCGTATCGACTCTATTGAACAGTCATTGGTTCAATCAGAAAAAATCACAATGTCTGATATGGGGCCTGCTGGATATTTGGTCGCGTATGCTATCGCTGCGGATAACCTTAAGTTGGGTAACAATGTCATTGCCGATTCAGTAAACCCTATTGCTATCACTCGGCAGGATTGGCGAAATGTAGCTTCAGAAAGTGCTGTGCCTGTGTTGGAAATTGAAATGATTTGTTCCGATAAAGTGCAACATAAGGAAAGGGTTGAACAGCGCAGCGCAGATATTATTGGGCATATATTGCCCGACTGGCAGAGCGTCATCACTCGCCAGTATGAACCCTGGCTATCCACAGATATCACTCTGGATACATCCGTGTTAACGCCCGAACAAGCTGTCGACGTTATTCTCCAGCATATTGAATCATACAGCCTCTGATTCTCAAGTTATGGTGTGCTTTATACTACGGTTGGCAACGTGTTGTGTCATTTGGTCTGTGAAGGCTTGATGCTGGTTGCCGCCACGCGTTACGGGCAGCGTAGCGGCGTGATCGTGACGGAGATGCAGCCATTTTATTGGTGTTTTAGTAATAAATATTCTTATTTCCCTTTATAAATAATCTTACGAAAAAGAAAATAATTCGTTAAAAAACAATTCGTTATTTATTTTTTTTGTTTCGATGGGTAAATAAATGTTTTATACCCCAAGGCATCTTTACACTACTCTGATTAAATTATACACACACAATAAACTTCTCTGCATAATATCCGGAATAATAGCCATCAACGAGTGATGCTACAGCAGCAGGGAATAATAAAAAAGCTGCCTGATTTGCTACTA
>JADMXW010000012.1 GCA_015548865.1 Serratia marcescens
GCCGAACTCAGAAGTGAAACGCCGTAGCGCCGATGGTAGTGTGGGGCTTCCCCATGTGAGAGTAGGGAACTGCCAGGCTTTAAACAAAGCGAAGGGGCTGTCCGAGAGGACAGCCCTTTTTGCTGTGCGTCATTTTTATTGTGAAATGCAGATATTCCCACACGTTTTATATGTATTAATTCGCCTCCTTTTCCGTGTTAAACGGCTGAAAATGGCTGAATGAATTAGCTGTAATTATGTACAAACCTATCGTAATACCAGGTTGTGAGCTTGCTCATCCCGCCTTGCCAATATTTCAACTAAAACAGATAAGCCCCTGATGAAAACGTCAGGAGCGTGTCATGTCTCTGTACAACCTGCACGCATTGACGTGTGGTTAAAACCTGCAATCTAGCCAAGAAGCTATCGGCTGCTCATAAAGGAGTAGATTATGTACAGGCGTTTACTGGTCGCAATGGCTGTCGCTACAGCATTATGTGGCGCAACACAGGCGTCGGCGCTCACCGTAGGATTTTCCCAGATCGGTTCTGAGTCGGGATGGCGCTCTGCTGAAACTAAAGTCTCTAAACAGGAAGCGGAAAAACGAGGTATCACCTTAAAGATAGCGGATGCGCAACAGAAACAGGAAAACCAGATCAAAGCCGTAAGATCGTTTATCGCACAAGGTGTTGATGCGATATTTATTGCTCCTGTAGTCGCAACAGGATGGACGCCGGTTCTCCAGGAAGCCAAGGAAGCAAAAATCCCAGTATTCTTATTGGACCGAATGATCGATGTGAACGATCCTTCTCTGTATACCGCCGCTGTTGCCTCCGACAGCGTCTACGAAGGCAAAGTTGCCGCTGAATGGCTGTTGAAGGACGTCGCGGGTAAACCCTGTAACGTTGTTGAGCTGCAAGGTACGGTGGGTTCAAGCGTTGCAATAAACCGCAAAAAGGGGTTTGTTGACGGAATCGCTTCTTCACCTAATGTGAAGATCATTCGCTCACAATCAGGCGATTTTACCCGCAGTAAGGGTAAAGAGGTGATGGAAAGCTTTATTAAAGCTGAACAGAACGGCAAAAATATTTGTGCGGTTTACGCCCATAACGACGATATGGCGATCGGTGCAATTCAGGCGATTAAAGAGGCTGGATTAAAACCGGGTTCACAAATTAAAGTTGTTTCTATCGATGCTGTACCTGATATTTTTAAAGCAATGATTGATGGTGAAGCAAATGCCACAGTAGAGCTGACGCCAAATATGGCTGGCCCGGCGTTTGATGCATTAATCGCATTGAAAAAAGAAGGAAAACAGCCTCAGAAATTTATTCAGACCGAATCCCGATTGTTATTACCAGATACAGCACAAGCGGAATATCAATCCAAAAAAGACCTCGGTTATTAACCCTTATAACGATGGCGTGTAATACGCCATCGTTACCCAGTGTTTTACGACCAATAAATAAGGTTGTAACCAGTAGGTTTTTAACCAACACCCAAACGCAAGTGGCATAGGTGAGTCTGATGGACACTGAATCGCTGTTGGATATTCAGGGAATGAGCGTCGAATTTCCTGGCATAAAAGCGTTGGATAGCGTTGATTTTACGTTGCGCAAAGGGGAGATTGTTGCCCTGTTAGGCGAAAACGGTGCGGGGAAATCAACGCTGATAAAAGCGCTGACGGGGGTTTATCATCGGTCAGCTGGGGCGATTTTTCTCGAAGGTAAAGCGATCGATCCTCTAAATACAGCGCATGCGCAATCATTAGGTATTGGTACCGTTTACCAAGAGGTCAATCTATTACCTAACTTGTCAGTCGCGGCCAATTTATTTTTGGGCCGGGAGCCCTTGCGCTTCGGTATGGTTGACCAGAAAGAAATGGCACGACTTGCCAGTGAAATTGTCGCCTATTACGGATTACGGGTAGATGTTACTGATCCCTTGGGCAATTACTCGATTGCTATTCAGCAGATCATCGCTATCGCCCGAGCAGTCGATCTTTCTGCCAAAGTACTGATCCTGGATGAACCCACTGCGAGTCTGGATGCGAATGAGGTCGACATGCTGTTCGGCATTCTGTCCCATTTGCGTGAGCATGGGGTGGGTATGATTTTTGTCACTCACTTCCTCGATCAGGTTTACCGCCTGAGCGATCGCATCACCGTGTTGCGCAACGGAAAACTGGTGGGAAGCGAAATGACGGCGGCACTGCCGCGTATTGAACTGGTACAGATGATGCTGGGCCATAGTTTCGATGAATCTCTGTTAAAGCGCTCTGCCCATGCCTCTGAAACCGGCGATCCGTTGGTGGAATTCCGCGGGTATGGTCGTCGTAACATGGTTGACCCCTTTGATTTGTCTGTTGCGCCGGGCGAAATCGTCGGGCTGGCCGGATTGCTTGGTTCCGGCCGTACAGAAACCGCGCAGCTCATCTTTGGGATTAAAACACCTGACAGCGGCGAGGCGAAGGTGGGGGGGCAGCCTGTCTCGATTCGTACCCCACGTAAAGCTGGTAAGCTGGGTTTTGGCTACTGTCCAGAAGACCGCAAAACGGAGGGGATAGTTGGCTCGGCGACTGTGCGGGAAAACATTATTTTAGCGCTACAGGCTCAACGTGGGTGGTTACGTCCGCTGACGTTTAAAGAGCAAACCCGTATTGCAGAAACGTTCATTGAGCGGCTTGGGATCCGTACGCCAGGTCCTGAGCAGGAGATCCAGTACCTTTCCGGCGGTAATCAGCAAAAAGTGTTGCTTTCACGCTGGCTTGCGACTGAACCCCGCTTTCTTATCCTTGATGAGCCGACGCGAGGTATTGACGTCGGCGCCCATGCGGAAATTATTCGTCTGATAGAAAAACTGTGTGAGCGCGGTATGGCGCTTTTGGTCATCTCCTCCGAACTGGAAGAACTGACCGGTTATGCCGACCGCATTATTGTCTTACGTGACAGAAAGCAGATTGCACATCTAGCACATCAGGAGATCTCTGTTGCCGCTGTGATGCAGGCCATCGCGTTACAACCTGGAGGTGCGCATGACGAACAGCCATGTTAAACCCGTGCGGCGAGTGCGCTTAGGTGTAAGCAAAGGAGTGCCGCAGATTGCGGCGCTGGTGGTTATCTTGTTGATCGACAGCCTGGTTGCACCTAATTTCTTCTCACTTCATGTGCAGGATGGCCGTCTTTTTGGCAGCCTGATCGATATCCTTAATCGCGGTGCCCCGGTTGCGCTGCTGGCATTGGGGATGACGCTGGTGATTGCTACCGGAGGTATTGACCTTTCGGTGGGTGCGGTGATGGCGATTGCCGGCGCCACGGCGGCGAGCCTTGCAGCACAGGGATACGCACTGCCGGTTATTTTACTGGCGGCTGTGCTCACTGGTGCGGTGTGTGGGCTGTGGAATGGATTTCTGGTCGCAGTGTTGCAGATTCAGCCTATTGTGGCGACCTTGATGCTGATGGTCGCGGGCCGAGGTGTTGCGCAACTGATTACCGAAGGACAGATTATTACGTTTGCACATCCCGCACTGGCACATTTGGGCAGCGGTTCGCTGCTCTACCTTCCGATGCCAGTGATTATCGCCTGCGCCATGTTGCTACTGCTTTGGTTGCTGACGCGCAAAACTGCGCTGGGCCTATTTATCGAAGCGGTGGGTATCAATGTACGCTCAGCCAGGAACGCAGGTGTCAGCACGCGCTTGGTATTAATATCCGCTTACGTTATCTGCGGCATTTGTGCTGCGGTGGCGGGTGTCATCATCACGGCGGACATTCGTGGTGCGGATGCGAACAATGCCGGTTTGTGGCTTGAACTGGATGCGATTCTGGCGGTGGTGATTGGTGGTGGATCTCTGCTAGGGGGACGATTCAATCTGCTGCTTTCGGTCATTGGGGCATTGATTATTCAAAGTATGAATACCGGTATTCTGCTGGCGGGGTACAAGCCCGAGTTGAACCTGGTGCTTAAGGCGTTGGTGGTGTTGGCGGTGCTGATTATGCAGTCCCCGCGCTTCTCGCTGCGCCGCTTGTTGCGGAGGCACGAATAATGCTGAAACGAAATATTCCCCTGTTGATTACACTCGGCGTTTTTATTGTCGGCTATCTGTTTTGCCTGAGTCAGTTTCCTGGGTTTGCTTCCACGCGTGTGTTCTTCAACTTGCTGACAGATAATGCGTTTATTGGGATCGTGGCAGTCGGAATGACCTTTGTGATCCTTTCCGGTGGGATCGATCTCTCCGTCGGTTCAATGATCGCCTTTACTGGCGTGCTGTTAGCCAAGCTGATTGGCACCTATGGTATGCACCCAGCCTATGCGTTTGCGCTAGCGCTGGTCATGGGGGCGGCGTTCGGCGCACTGATGGGGTGGATCATCGATACCCTGAAGCTGCCGGCGTTTATCATCACGCTGGCGGGCATGTTTTTTGTACGCGGTATGAGCTTTATTGTCTCTCAAGAGTCGATCCCGATTGAGCATCCTGTGTATCAACAGCTTGCCGGATTAGCATGGCGAATGCCCGGAGGTGGACGCCTGACCTTTTTGGCGTTGATTATGCTGATGACGGTGATCGTTGGGATGGTATTGGCACACCGAACCTGTTTTGGTAACCGCGTCTACGCCATTGGTGGCAATATCACTTCAGCCGAGTTGATGGGGGTGCGAGTGAGAAAAACGACCATCCAGATTTACATGTTGTCCAGCACGCTAGCCGTGCTATCAGGGATTGTGTTCTCGCTCTATACTTCGGCAGGTTACGCACTGGCTGCGAGCGGTGTGGAGCTGGATGCTATCGCCGCAGTGGTTATTGGTGGCACGCTCTTGACTGGCGGTGTGGGCACGGTGTTGGGCACGTTCTTTGGCGTGTTGATTCAAGGGCTGATTCAAACCTATATCACTTTTGATGGCACGCTCAGCTCTTGGTGGACCAAGATTGTCATCGGCATCCTGTTGTTTGTCTTTATCGTGTTGCAAAAAGGACTTAGCGCATTTTGGGTCGCCAGACGCGCCTAACGGCGCTGCATGGCTTATAACATATCGGCAATAGGGGTTTTAAGCAGTTGACGGATCAACGCCTGCTGGTCGCTGTTTTGCAGCCAAACGGCATACAGCGGGCGAATGACTGGAGGCGTATTCTGTTGAACGTATAACAGTGGGTAGGCTTTTTCCCAATGGCGCGGAAGAAAGGCACAGCCACCCGTGGTCAATAATAGCTGACGTGTCAGGTGTGCTGACGTCGTGGTCAAGATGGGAAGTTGTTCGTTACTTAACAATCGCCCTTCATGTTGATGAAAATCCGCGCCCCATTCCAGTTTGATAAAAGGTCGTTCGGTCTGCTCCTCTTCTTGCGTCGCGAATAAGGCCAGGGAGAAATTTCCTAAAAGATGACTGGTTAACTCCTCCATCTTCGGCTGCTCGGTGGTAATGAGCAGGTCTAGCCGACGTTCGTGTAACTGCTGCACCAGAGAGTGGCGCTGTGCAATACGTGCCTCAAGCTGTAGCAGTGGGCGTTGCTGATAGAGTGTTTGCAGCCAAGGTGTCAGGTAGGCTTCCCACAGCGATGCTGTCGCGCCAATAGACAGCAATTGATGCTGCTGCGAGCGAGCGACCTCTTTTTTGGCCAGTTGCCAGGTACCCATCAAGCTCTCCGCATAAGGCAATAAGCGCTCGCCAGCGGGTGTCAGACGAATATTATTGCGGTGCCGGGTGAACAAATTTGCACCAAGTTGATTTTCTAATTGGCGAATACGAAAACTGACTGCTGATTGAGTCAGATAGAGTGATTCTGCGGCGCGCCCAAAATGCCGCGTCCTGCTGACTTCCAGGAAGGTTTTCAGTAATTCGGTATCCACGCTCATCTCCAAAAAAAATTTGTCGTGATGATTTAAATGTTTTGTTTTACAGAATGTCAAGCCTATCTAATACTCCGCGCCATAAACAGCACGACCATAAAAGAATTAGGAGCGTGTAAGATGGCGGAAAGCTTCTCTACAACGAATCGTTTTTTTGATAACAAATCTTATCCACGAGGCTTCTCTCGGCACGGTGACTTCACGATTAAAGAAGCACAAATGCTGGAGCGTTATGGTTATGCGTTGAATGAACTTGACCTAGGTAAACGCCAACCGGTAACCGAGGAAGAGATTCAATTCGTCGCTATGTGCCGCGGTGAGCGTGATGCGTCCACCGATATGGAGAAGACCTGGGCTAAATATATTGCGCGCATTCGTCGCCCGAAGCGTTTCCATACGCTCTCTGGCGGTAAACCGCAGATGGATGCGGTGGAAGAATACACGGAGAGTGACGACTAAGTTTTTCATTCGCGGGGCTAATGGCCCCGTTTTTATCCCTGTCCGTTATCCTAAATCGCGGTGTAAGCGGCGCAGCAATCTGTCCATGCAGCGATAGCTGATCGCTTCTGCCAAATGCTCGCGCTGGATATCCGGCTGTTGGGCCAGATCGGCGATGGTCCTTGCCACCTTCAAAATGCGGTGCCAGGCACGCACAGACAACTCCAGCTTGGTCATTAATGCCTCTAGCCAGGCGGCATCCTCTTCCTGCAAGTGACAGTGCGCATCCATCTCCCGTGGTGTCAGTAGTGCATTGATTTTTCCTGCTCGTACGAGTTGTCTTTGTCGTGCTGCCAGCACGCGTGCGCGTACGTCGGCACTGCATTCTCCTTTTTGTCCTTGTCGGTGTAGCGTACCGGGGGGAAGCAGAGGGACTTCAATCGATAAATCGAACCTGTCGAGAAACGGTCCGGAGAGTTTTCCCAGATAACGTAGGATCTGCTGCACTGGCAGGCGATTATGAATGCCTTGGTAGTGTCCGGAAGGGCTGGGATTCATGGCGGCGACAAGCTGAACACGGGCGGAATAGTTCACTTTGGCCCGCGTGCGGGAAATGACGATTTCACCTGACTCTAACGGTTCTCGCAGGGCATCCAGAACGCGCCGCTCAAATTCGGGTAGTTCATCAAGAAACAGTATACCGTTGTGCGCCAATGAGATCTCTCCCGGTTTTGGCAGTGCGCCACCGCCCACCAGTGCTGTCATTGAGGCGCTGTGATGGGGAGCCCGAAAAGGACGCACATGCCAGACGCTCGGTGCAGTGTCCACGGCACTGACCAAGCTATTGATGGCTGCTACTTCCAATGCTTCCTCGCTGCTTAATGGGGGAAGCAACCCAGTAAGGCGACTGGCCAGCATGGTTTTTCCTGTCCCGGGCGGCCCCATCAGCAGCAGGTTGTGGCCTCCGGCGGCGGTAACTTCAAGCGCTCGCTTTCCCTGTTCTTGTCCAATGATATCCTCCAGATCTGGGCCGCAAGCGGGGGCGGGGGCGAGAACGTCTGCTGATTGGCTACAGACCAAAGGCTCACCGCTTTGCAAAAAGGCGCATACGGCAAGTAGGTGCTCTGCCAGCAGCACCTCACCTTGCCCGATAAGCGCCATTTCCTGCTGATGGGCCAGTGGCAAAATAAGCTGTCGACCGGCCTTGCCAGCAGCGACAGCGGCGGGGATAGCGCCAGTTACTGCGCGCAGCGCTCCGGATAAGCCCAACTCTCCCAGAAACTCATACCGGTCCAAGGCGTTGCCGCAAATCTGTTCTGAGGCCGCCAGAATGGATAACGCGATGGGTAAATCGTAGCGGCCACCCTCCTTGGGTAAGTCTGCCGGTGCGAGATTGACGGTGATCCGCTTGGCGGGAAAGGTGAATCCGGCATTCAGCAGCGCACTACGTACGCGGTCTCGTGCTTCCTTGACCGTTGTTTCCGGCAGGCCAACCAGCGTCAATGCGGGTAGTCCGTTGCTGATATGTGCTTCGATAGTGACACACGGAGCCTGAATGCCAATCATTGCACGGGTATAGGTAACAGCCAGCGACATAACTTTCCCTCCTGTTAATACGGGCAGAGTGCGTGATCAGGCGTCCAAGGGGCAGCCTAAAAGTAAATTTGTTAGCAGTGGCTCGCACAGCGGTTATTGCTGTGCAGCGATATTCCATTGGCGATGGGTGTTGGCTTGCAGAGGTTATGTGTGCTGATGTGAAATTCATAAGAAAAAGCACAATATGAATAATTGTTTATATCTATATGATTTGTTTGAATTTAAATGGAGGTTTTTTATCGTTGCCTTTTGCGCCTCAGAAAAAAAACGTTGTCAGCCATGCTGAGTCTGTGATAACTCTGTAGGTATTCGTTCGACAGTGATGACAGAACAAACCATTTATGAAAGCGTTCTCCCTCGTGATTAGCCTAGTCATTATTAGCGTGGTGGTGATTATTAACCCACCGTGCGGGGCGTCGCTGAGACGGAGAATGGCTTAAAAATCAAGCCGTAATTCAAAAAACCCCCGCACCGTAAGGTCGGGGGTTTTTTGTTGGGCGGTAAAAACTACAGAAGGGAGTGGAGTATGTATTACAGCATAAAATCCTGTTTCTCCCCGGCAGCGTCGGGGAAATAAACTATGAATGGGGCTCAATGGGTGGTGCAGGCGTTGCGGGCGCAAGGTGTCGATACCGTATTTGGTTATCCGGGCGGCGCGATCATGCCGGTTTACGATGCACTCTACGACGGCGGCGTTGAGCACCTGTTGTGCCGTCATGAACAAGGCGCTGCCATGGCGGCGCTCGGTTATGCCCGCGCGACCGGTAAAGTGGGTGTTTGTATCGCCACCTCTGGCCCCGGTGCCACTAACCTGATCACCGGGTTGGCGGATGCGCTGCTGGATTCCGTGCCGGTTGTGGCGATTACCGGTCAGGTGGCTTCACCGCTGATCGGTACTGATGCCTTTCAGGAAATCGACGTGCTGGGCCTGTCGTTGGCCTGCACCAAACACAGCTTTCTGGTGGATTCGCTGGAGTCGCTGCCAGAGATCATGGCGGAAGCCTTCGCCATCGCCAGTAGCGGTCGTCCTGGCCCGGTGCTGGTGGATATCCCCAAAGACATTCAGTTGGCCACCAGTGAGATAGCCCCGCAGTTTACGCCAGTCGATGACAGCCAGCCGAATTTCCCCGATCAGGCCATAGAACAAGCGCGCGCCATGCTGGCGGCGGCGAAAAAACCGATGCTATACGCCGGCGGCGGCGTGGGCATGGCGCAGGCGGTGCCTGCCCTGCGTGCGTTCATTGCCGAGACGGGCATTCCTTCCGTCGTTACGCTGAAAGGATTGGGTGCCGTTGATGCCGAGCATCCGCACTACCTCGGCATGTTGGGCATGCACGGCACCAAAGCGGCTAACCTGTCGGTGCAGGCGTGTGATTTGCTGATTGCCGTCGGTGCACGGTTTGACGATCGCGTAACGGGTAAACTGAATGCGTTTGCGCCTCATGCAGCGGTTATCCATCTGGATATCGATCCGGCTGAGCTGAGTAAATTGCGTCAGGCCAACGTGGCGCTGCCGGGGGAGTTGAACATGCTGTTGCCTGCATTGGCCCAACCGCTGGCTATTGACGCCTGGCGTCAAGAGGTTGCCGCGCTGAAAGCCGAATACCCATGGCGTTACGATCATCCGGGTGAAGCCATTTATGCGCCCGCTCTGTTAAAAGCCTTATCTGAACGCAAACCGGCGGAAACCGTAATCACCACCGATGTTGGTCAGCACCAGATGTGGGCCGCGCAGCACATGCGTTTTTCCCGCCCGGAAAATTTCATCACCTCCAGCGGGTTAGGTACCATGGGCTTTGGTTTGCCAGCGGCAGTTGGCGCGCAGGTAGCCCGCCCTGAAGATACCGTGGTGTGTATTTCCGGTGACGGCTCTTTCATGATGAACGTGCAAGAGTTGGGCACCATCAAACGAAAACAGTTGCCGATAAAAATCGTGCTGCTGGATAACCAACGGTTAGGCATGGTTCGACAGTGGCAGCAGTTGTTCTTCAATGAACGTTATAGTGAAACTAACCTCTCCGATAACCCCGATTTTCTGACCCTGGCAAGCGCATTTGGTATTCCAGGGCAACGCATAACCCGAAAAGATCAGATCGATGCCGCGCTGGATGCCCTGTTGAGCAGTGATGGGCCGTATTTGCTGCATGTCTCTATCGATGAACTGGAAAACGTCTGGCCGCTGGTTCCACCGGGAGCCGGAAATGAAACCATGCTGGAACGTACCGAATAATGGCAGGAGAACAGAGAATGACGCACCATCAACTTTCCATACAGGCCCGTTTTCGTCCCGAAATGCTGGAGCGCGTGCTGCGCGTGGTTCGCCATCGCGGTTTTCGGGTGTGTGCCATGAACATGATGACGGCCGCCAACCCCGACCATATCAATATCGAATTGACCGTTGCCAGCCAACGGCCGGTGGATTTATTGTCAACACAGTTAAGCAAACTGCTTGATATCGCTTGTGTTGAAATACAACCCCACACATCACAACAAATACGTGCCTGAAGGCATTAGAAAGGATAAAGAGAATGACAAGCAAAGCTGATTATATTTGGTTCAATGGTGAGATGGTGCCGTGGGCGGAAGCCAAAGTACACGTTATGTCCCATGCGCTGCATTACGGTACGTCGGTGTTTGAAGGGGTGCGCTGTTATGATTCCCATAAAGGCCCGGTGGTATTCCGTCACCGTGAACATATGCGCCGCCTGCACGATTCCGCTAAAATTTATCGTATGCCGGTGCAGTACAGCGTGGATGACCTAATGGAAGCCTGCCGCGCAACGCTACGTAAAAATGACCTGAAAAGCGCCTACATTCGTCCGCTGGTGTTCGTTGGCGACGTTGGCATGGGCGTGAATCCGCCGGAAGGTTACGTCACGGATGTCATCATTGCGGCATTTCCCTGGGGCGCGTATTTGGGCGAAGACGCACTGGATCAGGGGATTGATGCCATGGTGTCCTCTTGGAACCGTGTGGCAGCTAACACTATTCCGACGGCCGCAAAAGCGGGCGGTAACTACCTTTCCTCACTGCTGGTGGGCAGCGAAGCGCGTCGCCACGGTTATCAGGAAGGGATTGCTCTGGATGTAAACGGCTATGTGTCTGAAGGTGCAGGTGAAAACCTGTTTGAAGTGAAAGATGGCGTGTTGTTCACCCCGCCGTTCACCTCATCAGCGCTGCCGGGAATCACCCGTGACGCCATCATCAAACTGGCGCAAAGCCTGGGGCTGGAAGTGCGTGAGCAGGTGTTGTCGCGTGAATCGCTCTATCTGGCGGATGAAGTCTTTATGTCTGGCACTGCTGCGGAAATCACCCCGGTGCGCAGTGTGGACGGTATTCAGGTCGGCATTGGCCGTTGTGGTCCGGTCACCAAACAACTACAAAAAGCGTTCTTCGGCCTGTTTACCGGCGAAACTGAAGACAAATGGGGCTGGTTAGATCAGGTTAACCCGTAATCGTAACAAGAAAGATTAATACACCCCTTTCCTTTGCTTCATGGCCCAATGAGTCTGTCGGTGTGAGTCATCGCCGAACAGGAGCAGGAAAGGGGCGGAAACACACACTGGAGTAATCAGAGAATGCCTAAGTACCGTTCAGCCACAACCACGCATGGCCGCAATATGGCGGGTGCGCGCGCCCTGTGGCGTGCCACCGGAATGACCGATGCCGATTTCGGCAAGCCTATCATCGCTGTGGTCAACTCGTTCACACAATTCGTTCCGGGCCATGTTCATCTGCGCGACCTGGGCAAGCTGGTGGCGGAGCAAATTGAAGCCGCTGGCGGCGTGGCCAAAGAGTTCAACACCATTGCGGTGGATGACGGCATTGCGATGGGGCACGGTGGCATGCTCTATTCCCTGCCGTCACGTGAGCTGATTGCCGATTCGGTTGAGTACATGGTCAATGCCCACTGCGCTGATGCGATGGTGTGTATTTCCAATTGCGACAAGATCACTCCCGGAATGCTGATGGCTTCGCTACGCTTGAACATCCCGGTGATTTTTGTTTCCGGCGGTCCAATGGAAGCCGGAAAAACCAAGCTTTCTAACCAATTGATCAAACTGGACTTGGTGGATGCCATGATCCAGGGGGCTAACCCGAACGTCAGTGATGCAGACAGCGATCAGATCGAACGCTCTGCCTGCCCGACCTGTGGATCCTGTTCCGGCATGTTTACCGCTAACTCGATGAACTGCCTGACGGAAGCGCTGGGCCTGTCGCAGCCGGGCAATGGCTCCCTGCTGGCGACTCACGCCGATCGTAAGCAACTGTTTTTGAACGCGGGTACGCGTATCGTTGAACTGACCAAACGCTACTACGAGCAGGATGATGCCAGCGCGCTGCCACGTAATATCGCGACCAAGGCGGCGTTTGAAAACGCCATGACGCTGGATATTGCCATGGGCGGTTCCACCAACACCGTTCTGCACTTGCTGGCCTCTGCGCAGGAAGCAGAAGTGGATTTCACCATGGACGACATCGATCGTCTGTCGCGCCGGGTGCCGCAGCTGTGCAAAGTGGCTCCGAGTACGCAGAAATACCACATGGAAGACGTACACCGTGCGGGTGGGGTGATCGGTATTCTGGGCGAGTTGGATCGCGCTGGATTGCTGAACCGTGATGTGCGCAACGTGCTGGGCAAAAGCCTGACGGAAACGCTGAACGCTTACGACGTCATGCTGACTGATGATGATGCGGTGAAAAGCATGTACTCCGCAGGGCCTGCGGGTATTCGTACCACACAGGCGTTCTCACAGGATTGCCGCTGGGAGTCGCTGGATACCGATCGTGAACAGGGCTGTATCCGTGCGCGTGAGTACGCCTACAGTCAGGATGGCGGTCTGGCGGTGCTGTACGGCAACATCGCGGAAAAAGGCTGTATCGTAAAAACCGCCGGTGTGGATGAAGGTAGCCTGGTGTTCCGTGGCCCGGCCAAAGTGTACGAATCGCAGGATGACGCCGTGGAAGCCATTCTGGGCGGTAAGGTGGTCGCGGGTGATGTTGTGGTTATACGTTACGAAGGGCCGAAAGGCGGGCCGGGCATGCAAGAGATGCTCTATCCGACCAGCTTCCTGAAATCCATGGGATTGGGTAAAGCCTGTGCGTTGATCACTGACGGTCGTTTCTCCGGCGGCACCTCTGGGCTTTCCATCGGTCATGCTTCGCCTGAAGCAGCCAGTGGCGGCACCATCGGGCTGGTGGAAGAGGGTGACATCATTGCCATTGATATTCCTAACCGTACCATTGAACTGGTCGTGGCGGAAGATGAACTGGCACGCCGTCATGATGCGGAGCTGGCTCGAGGTGACGCGGCCTTTACGCCGAAAAATCGTCAGCGTCAGGTGTCCTTTGCTCTGCGTGCCTATGCAAGTCTGGCGACCAGCGCGGATAAAGGTGCGGTGCGCGATAAGAGTAAGCTGGGAGGCTAAGTTCAATGGCGGTATCACTCCCTCTCCCCGACGCACCATGCGGCGCGGAGTATTTGCGTGCGGTGTTGCGCGCGCCAGTATATGAAGTGGCGCAGGTGACGCCGCTTCAGCCGATGAATAAGCTCTCGACGCGTCTTGGCAATACCATTTTGGTAAAGCGGGAAGACCGTCAACCGGTGCACAGTTTCAAACTGCGCGGAGCGTATGCCATGTTGGCGACCCTGACAGATGCGCAAAAAGCGCACGGTGTGGTAACGGCTTCTGCCGGTAACCACGCACAGGGCGTAGCGCTTTCGGCCAGTAAGCTCGGTATCAAGGCGCTGATCGTCATGCCGGTCGCCACTGCGGATATCAAAGTGGATGCGGTGCGCGGTTTTGGCGGTGAAGTGTTGCTGCACGGTGCCAATTTCGATGAGGCCAAGGCCAGAGCAATTGCGCTGTCGCAAGAGCAGCATATGACTTTCATTCCACCGTTCGATCATCCGGCGGTCATTGCCGGGCAAGGCACGCTGGCAATGGAGCTGTTGCAGCAGGATGCGCATCTCGATCGTGTATTTGTACCTGTTGGCGGTGGTGGTCTGGCTGCGGGCGTAGCAGTGTTGATCAAACAACTGATGCCTCAGATCAAAGTGATCGGCGTTGAAGCGGAAGATTCAGCATGCCTGCGTGCGGCATTGGATGCGGGACACCCGGTGGATTTGCCGCGCGTTGGATTGTTCGCTGAAGGTGTAGCGGTCAAGCGTATTGGCGACGAAACGTTCCGCCTGTGCCGGGAATATCTGGATGATGTCATCACAGTGGACAGCGATTCGATTTGCGCCGCGCTGAAGGATATCTTTGAAGATGTGCGTGCAATTGCTGAGCCGTCTGGCGCACTGGCGCTGGCGGGGATGAAGAAGTATATCCAGCAGCACGGCATTCAGGGTGAACGGCTGGCACATATTTTGTCGGGTGCCAACGTCAACTTCCACGGCCTGCGCTATGTCTC
Organism: Serratia marcescens; assembly: GCA_015548865.1. Lineage (GTDB taxonomy): Bacteria > Pseudomonadota > Gammaproteobacteria > Enterobacterales > Enterobacteriaceae > Symbiopectobacterium > Symbiopectobacterium marcescens_A. The sequence continues at coordinate 14,277 of JADMXW010000012.1, forward strand.
TGAACGCTGTGAGTTGGGTGAACAGCGTGAGGCATTGCTGGCAGTAACTATCCCTGAGCGTAAGGGCAGCTTTTTGACCTTTTGCCAACTGCTGGGTGGCCGCTCGGTGACTGAGTTTAACTACCGTTACGCCGATGACAAAGACGCCTGCATTTTCGTGGGGGTACGCCTGACGCGTGGGCATGCGGAGCGGGATGAGATTATTGCAGAGCTCTCCGCAGGCGGTTATCAGGTGGTCGATCTCTCCGATGATGAAATGGCGAAGCTCCATGTGCGTTACATGGTCGGCGGGCGTCCTTCCAAACCGCTGCGAGAACAGCTTTACAGCTTCGAGTTTCCAGAATCTCCCGGTGCGCTGCTGAAATTCCTGCACACACTTGGAACACACTGGAACATTTCGCTGTTTCACTATCGTAGTCACGGCACTGATTTCGGTCGTGTGCTGGCCGCGTTCGAAGTGACCGAGCGCGATCCGGAGTTTGAGCAACGTTTGCAGGCGCTGGGTTACGAGTGCCATGACGAAACTCAAAATCCGGCGTTTCGTTTCTTTCTGGCCGGTAATGCGGCTTGATACCAGAGCGCCCAACGGTGGAATTTTGCCGTTGGGCGCGCTATCTTGGTTGCCATTCAAGGGATTAGCAATGGCAGGCCATCATGACGACGTTCAAGGGGTTCTCGCAGCAGAGTCTCACTTTTCTTCAACAGGTTCGACAGGAAAACAGCAAGGAGTGGTTTGACGACAACCGCGCGATATATGATGAGACGCTGGTTGCCCCGTTCCGCGCGTTGGTCGATGATCTGAGCCTGACGATGCTACCGATTGACGATCAGTTTGAAATTCGTCCTGCCATTGGTAAAACCTTGTCGCGTATCCATCGTGATACCCGTTTTTCTCACGACAAATCCCGCTACCGCAGCCAGATGTGGCTGACGTTTAAGCGCCCGCGCAAAGACTGGACGGACGCGCCTGTGTATTTTTTCGAAATTGGCCCAGATTTCTGGCGCTATGGGTTGGGGTACTACAGCGCTACGCGCGATACCATGGAGCTGTTTCGCCAGACGTTGCGCGATAATCCGCACGCCTTTTTGGCGATGGCCGCGTGCTTGGAACCCACTTTTACGCTGGAAGGTGACAGTTATAAACGCCCGCTTCTTAAAGATCAGCCAGAGGCATTGGCGACCTGGTACAACCGCAAATCCTTCGCCGCTATGACCACTCGGCAAGATATGGAAGCGCTGTTTTCTGCTGATTTGGTCACCACGCTGGCGGACGGTTTTCGCCAACTGGAGCCACTGTATCGCTATCTGATGGGCATTGAGAGTATGAAGCGGCTGACGCCTGAACAAGAAGAAGGAAGCTGGTCGAGCTTCCCGGCGTCAGCGCGTTTTGAACGTTAGAGCTTTTGTCGCGTCATCACCATGTTGAACAGATAGCTTTCGCCCTGCGTGTCGAAGGTGGAAATGCGCAGTTCATCGTCGCTCACACAGGTAAACAGGATCTTGGTGGTGCCGCCAAAGCTGCTTTCCCTGCGACCAATTGCCTGCGTATCGCTCATCTGGCGGGCGGTAAACTCACCGTCATCCAGTCGGTTAGCGTAACGAAACGCGACGGAAATGTTGCCGCTGATTTTCCCTTTCTCCTGCGTCATATCCAAACCTACCGCATTATAGGGCGCTTTCTGGTCGTACATTTCCTGAAAGTAGCTACCGAGGTTGTCGTACTCTTCCTTAGTAAGATCCTGCAAATAATCCTCGTAGCTGAACGCCCCGTGGAAACACCCGGTATTTTTGATCGGCGTAATGGGCGTGGGTAACGCGTGCTGGGCAACTTGATTGAGGTAGCGCAGTCGGTTGAGTTGCTGCTGATAGCGCTGGCGCAAGCAATCCTCATCCTGACATTGGTTACGCGTAGTGAGCCAACTACGCTGAAACAGGTTTAATGCCTGTTCAAAGGGCTGGCTCTGTGTATTGGTTGTCAGTGCTGCTCGCGCGGTCTTCCACTCCTGCGCCAGTTCATCATCCAATTGACCGAGCAGCGGGCTTTGGCAAATCTGTTTTTCCTGCGCGCTGGTGGCATTGGCACAGTCGAATGAGACAGCCTGTGCGTAGGGGACAAACGCACAGGCCGCCAGCGCCGCCACAGCAGAGAACACAGAGAGCTTCATAGGGGATCCTGTTTCATTCCTTGAGCAATTAAGGTTTGTTATACAGCCATATGCGTCCCTTCGCCAGTCCAGCACGCCAACTCAGAGTGCCGTGGCTGCCCGACGTAAACAGATTTCTGTGTCGTGTAACGCCTTCTTGTTGCATGCGGGGCTGGCAATATTGGTCGTTATTTTAAGAAGCGAAAACTGATACTCGGTGCAACATACTGGCGTTAAGCTATCCACTCATTGTATCAGGTGTTTCCCTGAGTGATTGTGTCTATCAAGGCACACTGCTTCACTCTCTGTTCCTCGCTTGTGCTATCTGTAGACCATAAAAAATAGAAAGATATATCTTAAATACGGCAAGTTACATGTGTTGCCTTTCTGTAACTCGAATTATTTAGAGGATAGACAATCTTTTTGCATTATCAGGCCAAGAACATGTTGGCTTTTTTTTATGACTTATAAAAATAACATCGCAGTGAAGGACGAATGAATGTTTAAGAGGAAAAGGGAAATTGACTTTTTTGAGCGGCTTTTTTTCGGTTACGGTACGGTACTTTCTGTTGCTGCATTGCTATTAATGGCCCCGCTGGCTTTGGCCATTGAGACGGTAACCCGCAATCGCGACATTATGGTGGTGACTGCAGTAGGCGTGCGAAGTGCCGCGATCCCCTTAACTGGGATGGTGGCGAAACAGAGTGCCGCTGTGACGAAAACGGAAACGCCACTGATAAAGACGCCACAATCGATTGCGGTAGTGACACGTGCTCAAATGGACAAACAGCGGGTGACGTCCGTCTCCGATGCGTTTAATTACTCTGCCGGCGTGCTTCCAAATTATCGCGGTTCTTCCAACCGCAGTGACGAAACCATTGTGCGTGGCTTTCGCTATGCGCCTAAATTTCTTGATGGGTTGAGTTTTGGTTTAATCGGACAAGGTGCCGGAATTGGAAAGATCGATCCCTGGTTGTTAGAACGCGTTGAGCTGATTCGCGGTCCGGTTTCAGTTATGTATGGTCAGGTCAATCCTGGTGGAACAATTGTGATGATCAGCAAGCGACCCACGGCAGAAAATATTCGCCACGTGCAGCTTAGTGCGGGCAATAAACGCTTTGGCGAAGCAGCGTTTGATTTTGGCGGTGTATTAGACGATGACAGTTCGCTGTTATATCGCTTGAACGGAATAGCCAATACTCGGCAACAATTTATCAAGGATGCCCGGCAACAACGTATGGCGATTGCTCCAGCGCTGACTTGGTTGCCAAATGCAGATACCAGCCTGACCGTATTGACCAGCTACCAGTATGACCCCGAAGCGGGCTTTCGTAACTTCTTGCCCGCCTACGGAACCGTGTTCGCCACTAACGCAGGTTATATTCCTTACAACCTGAATGTCAGCGATCCGAATTACCATCAATCAAACCGTGAGCAGGTAGCGTTCGGTTATATTTTCGAGCACTCCTTTAATGCTGCGATCTCTGTTCAACAGAATCTGCGTTACTCACAACTACATGATCAATATAAATCGCTGGTTTACAGCACGGGTGGTACTGCAACGGATACCACGCTAATTCGTAGGCAGCAACGCGAAAAAACCGATGCCAATGAACTGGGGATCGACAACCAATTGAAAGCGACCTTCGCGACCAACGTGGTGAACCATACCCTGCTTGCCGGGTTGGACTACAAATGGCAGAAGCGGGATGCCAGCTTCTGGTTCAATACGAGCGATAAGTTGAATTTTGACTGGGCTCACCCCAATTATGGCGCGACCTATCTGGACAATGACCGTGATTTGCCTCTCGCGCGCAACGCGTTTAAAAAGCTTGATCAAGTGGGGCTCTATTTACAGGATCAGGCGGTGTGGCAACGATGGAACCTTCTTTTTTCGGGCCGCTATGACTGGACGGAAATTCGTACCTATGAGCGAGAGCTTAACAATGCCAAAAGGCAATCCAATGATGATGCCTTTACCCGTCGTGCGGCGCTGCTGTATGCATTTGATAATGGTTTCTCTCCCTATATCAGTTACAGCACCTCATTTGAGCCCAATCTAGACAGCGGTATCCCGGGCTCGACACCCTTTAAGCCCACAACGGGTGAGCAAATCGAAGTGGGGATGAAGTTTCAACCTGTAGGGAGTGAAACGCTGTTAACTCTGTCGCTGTTTGATATTACGCAAAAAAATATTACCTCGTGGAACAGCAAACTCAAGTTTAACGAGCAAATCGGCAAGGTGGAGTCACAGGGTGCAGAAGCGGAGCTACATACTCAAATTACGCCCGAACTGAGCCTGATGTCGGCTTACAGTTACACTGAAGCGGAAACGAAAGAGAGTGGTAATGCGAGCACTCCGGCAGGAAACCGGCCAGCGGCGACCCCACGCCACATGGCCTCTTCCTGGGGAAACTATCATTTCCACAACGGTCCATTGGCTGGGCTAACGCTGGGAACTGGCGTGCGTTATACCGGCAGCAGCTATGGGGATAACAAGGAAAGTTTCAATGTGCCGCATTACATACTGTATGACGCTATGGCAAGTTACAATCTGGGGGCGGCATCGTCACAACTGAAAGGTGTGGTGGTGCAGCTTAATATTACCAATCTGACCGACAAGCATTATGTAGCCTCTTGCAGTAATAACGAGGCCTGTTTTTATGGTGTTGGACGCACGATTATTGCCACCGTCAGTTACCGCTGGTAAACCTTCAAACGTTGTCCTGCAAGATATGCCAAAACGCAGCTATCAAAGGTTCATTGAGTCGCTTTTTCTGTACGCATACACCCAGTTCAAACGGCTCCATGGCTTGCTCCAGCAATACCGATACGCGGTTGCGCACCGGTTCCGGGCTGTTTTCCAGCACAACGTCTGGGATCAACGCAATACCGCAGCCGAGTGCCACCATAGAAACCATTGCCTCATGCCCGGATACCGTCGCGTAAATCAGAGGATTGGTGATGTGATGGCGGCGAAACCAGACATCGATGCGTTTTCGCACTGGGCCGTGCTCGGGTAAAATAAACGGAATCTGCGCCCAATCGGGATTGGGTTGCCGCACCATCGTTTGTACAGGAGATGACAATGCAGGGACAATCAGTACCAGTGGGATCTTGCCGATAGGCATGAAATCAATGGTGGTGGGTAAGGTCTCCGGGTGACCCGCGATGCCAAGGTCGGCTTCATTGGATTGCACTTTTTCCACCGCATCTGCCGCATCGCCAGTGGTGAGCTTGATTTCGACCAGCGGATGCTGGGCGCGGAAACGGTCGAGGATCGGTGGCAGATGACTATAAGCTGCGGTAACGGAGCAAAAAATGCGTAGTTCACCGCTCAATGAAGGGCCTCGCTGGCCAATCGCGTGGCGCAACTGTTCGTAGTGCAGCAACGTTTGTTGAGCAAATTGCTTTAACTGTTCACCGGCATCGGTAAGTTGTACGGTGCGGTTATCACGCAAAAACAGGGTTTGCCCAACATTCTCTTCCAGCCGTTGGATCTGGCGTGACAATGTTGATGGACTCAGGTGCATGGCTTTAGCCGTGCGCCCAAAATGGCGGCTGTCGCACAGGTGCAGAAACAGTTTTAAATCTCGTAAATCCATGTGCGCGCGGCCTCATTTTCGTCTTGCAGTTATTGCAATGTCATCTTGTTAATATATCAATTTAAGCAATACTTTTCCTGTCATATCATGAGGACATTCAGGCTTCCGTGACAGGAAACCTCTTCTGAACACTCGCAAATAACAGATTAAACGGAGTTGTGCATGGCTAACTATTTCAACACTTTGAACCTGCGTCAGCAGTTGGCGCAATTGGGTGTATGTCGCTTCATGGGGCGTGAAGAATTCGCAGACGAAGCTAACTACCTGAAAGGCAAAAAAGTGGTGATCGTCGGTTGCGGCGCGCAAGGGCTGAACCAGGGTTTGAATATGCGTGATTCCGGGCTGGATATCGCTTATGCGCTGCGTGCAGAGGCTATCGCGGAGAAACGTGCTTCATGGCGTAAGGCGACAGAAAATGGCTTCAAAGTAGGCACCTATGAAGAGCTTATCCCACAGGCAGATCTGGTGGTTAACCTGACGCCAGACAAGCAACACTCCGCAGTGGTTCAGGCTGTGCAACCGCTGATGAAACAGGGTGCATCGCTGGGTTACTCACACGGTTTCAACATTGTTGAAGTGGGTGAGCAAATTCGTAAAGATATCACTGTGGTGATGGTTGCACCGAAATGCCCGGGTACCGAAGTGCGTGAAGAGTACAAGCGCGGCTTTGGCGTTCCGACGTTGATCGCCGTACACCCAGAAAATGACCCGAAAGGTGAAGGGATGGCGATCGCCAAGGCTTGGGCAGCCGCTACCGGTGGTCATCGTGCGGGGGTTCTGCAATCCTCATTCGTTGCTGAAGTGAAATCTGACTTGATGGGCGAGCAAACCATTTTGTGCGGGATGTTACAGGCAGGTTCCTTGCTGAGCTTTGACAAACTGGTTGCTGAGGGCACCGATCCAGCTTATGCGGAAAAACTGATTCAGTTCGGTTGGGAAACCATTACCGAAGCCCTGAAACAGGGGGGTATCACGCTGATGATGGATCGCCTGTCTAATCCAGCAAAACTGCGTGCTTACGCGCTGTCTGAGCAGTTGAAAGAGATCATGGCACCGTTGTTCCAGAAACACATGGATGACATCATCTCCGGCGCTTTCTCCAGCGGGATGATGGAAGACTGGGCCAACGACGACATCAAATTGCTGACCTGGCGTGAAGAAACCGGCAAAACCGCGTTTGAAAATGCCCCGCAGTTTGATGGCAAAATCGCTGAGCAAGAGTATTTTGACAATGGCGTACTGATGATCGCCATGGTTAAAGCCGGTGTGGAACTGGCGTTTGAAACCATGGTTAGTGCCGGGATCATCGAAGAATCTGCTTACTACGAATCGCTGCATGAACTGCCGCTGATTGCTAACACCATTGCGCGTAAGCGTCTGTATGAAATGAACGTTGTTATCTCTGATACTGCAGAATACGGTAACTATCTGTTCGCTAATGCAGCGGTGCCGTTGCTGAAAGAGAAATTCATGGCCTCACTGCAAGCGGGCGATATCGGTAAACCGGTAGTTGCCAGCAGCGTGGACAATGCGCAACTGCGTGACGTAAATGACGCGATTCGCAACCACCCGATCGAAACTGTCGGTAAGAAACTGCGTGGCTACATGACCGACATGAAACGCATTGCGGTTGCAGGCTAAAGATAAACGTATTACTCCGTAAATGAAAAAAGGCGCAACCACAGTTGCGCCTTTTTTATGCGTGAAACACATCGTGCCTTAGCGGCTCTGGAACTGTGCTTCCGCTTCGTGGAAGCGCTTAATCACCGCCCCGGATGGTACGCGTCCTTTTAGGCTGACAATAAAGATCGCTAAACTCGCAAAGATGAAGCCAGGGATGATTTCATACAGATTGAACCAGGCGTACTGTTTCCAAACGATCACCGTTGTTGCACCTACCAACATCCCTACCAGCGCGCCGTTACGCGTCATGCGCGGCCATAATAGGGAAATCAGGATCACCGGACCAAATGCGGCACCAAAACCGGCCCAGGCATAGCTAACCAACCCTAACACGCGGTTTTCCGGGTTAGCGGCCAATACAATCGAAATAATGGCAATCAGCAGTACCATAATTCGTCCTACCCACACCAGTTCACGTTGTGATGCACTGGGGCGGAAAAATGGGCGATACAAGTCTTCGGTAATGGCGCTGGAACAGACCAGCAGCTGACAGCTCAGGGTACTCATCACTGCCGCCAGAATGGCAGAAAGTAACACACCGGCGATCCACGGGTTAAACAGCAGCATGGAAAGTTCAATAAATACCCGCTCGGCATTGTTTGTGACGTTTCCTGCCTGTTCCGGATGATTATTAAAGTAGGCGATGCCGAAGAAGCCCACGCTGACTGCGCCTGCGAGACATAGGATCATCCAGGTCATACTGATACGGCGTGCACTGCGAATGGTGTGGTGGGAATCTGCAGCCATGAAACGCGCCAGAATATGAGGTTGTCCAAAATAGCCCAAGCCCCAGCCCAGCAGCGAAATGATGGCGATAATATCCAAGCCTCTGAACATATCCAGATTGGCAGGATTTTTGGCGGCAATGACCAACAAAGAGGGGTCGATGCCGTCAAGCGCAAGAATCACCATGATGGGTGTCAGGATTAAGGCGAATATCATCAATGTCGCCTGTACTGTATCCGTCCAACTCACCGCCAGATAACCTCCAATGAAGGTATAAGCGATGGTTGCTGCAGCGCCAGCCCACAATGAGGTGGCGTAGCTCATGCCGAAGGTGCTTTCGAACAAGCGAGCACCGGCTACGATGCCAGATGCGCAGTAAATGGTAAAAAACACCAGAATAATCAAGGCCGCAATGACCCTCAGGATTTTTCTGGTGTCTTCAAAACGGTGAGTGAAATAGTCGGGTAGGGTAAGGGCGTTGTGATTCACCTCAGTGTGAACGCGTAGACGACCTGCGACCCAGCGCCAGTTAAGGTAAGCGCCGATAGTCAGGCCGATAGCGATCCAGCTTTCGGAAATACCGGAAAGGTATACCGCCCCAGGTAGCCCCATCAGCAGCCAACCGCTCATGTCAGAAGCCCCCGCTGAAAGCGCGGTGACCACACTGCCCATTCGGCGTCCGCCCAGGATGTAGTCGCCAAGGGTGTTGGTCGAACGGTAAGCGACCAGGCCGATCAAAACCATTCCGAAAATATACACCAGAAAGGTCACCAGCATGGGTGTACTCATTGTCATTAGAATCTCCAAGTCAAAGCGCCCTGTCTATCCCGTTGGGCATAAAGGCAAATCATGTTGTTGGTTTAGCCTGACGGGAACGACGTCAGGCAAAGCGCAGTCTGCACGATAGTGGTCCTCCCGTGCAGCCTGTTTTTTCTTATAATGCAAAGCGTTAACGATTTGTTATATTTACCTGTCGCGTCGATGTTATACACTTGTTAACGGCATTGCATCTTATGGCAACTCGCCCAAACCAGGTTGCATAATCCGATAACGACGACCAAGATTCGAAGGTATACCTTCAAACAATCAACGTTATCTGATCCCTCACTATCGATGGTTATCTTGGCTTCACTGGAGTGAAACGATGGGATTCTCCACTATAGCGGTAAAACTCGACGACGCGACCCGCGATCGTATCGAACGTACGGCGCAGCACCTTGATCGCACATCACATTGGTTGATTGAGCACGCTATTTTTTATTACCTGGATACCCTTGAACGGGACGGTAAGGTACCGGACATCACGTCAACATATGCTGTGGCATTGGATCGGGCGCCGGAGATTATGCCGCAATCTCGTCAGGAAGGAAGCTATCAACCGTTTTTAGCTTTCACTAATACCCTACTGCCCCGCTCATCACTGCGTGATGCCATCACTGCGGCATATCGTCGTTCCGAGCGTGATATGGTGCCGCGACTGCTCGAACAGGTAGTGTCTATGGGGCCAATGGCTCCGGCGGTGCAGGAGCTGGCCTATCGACTGGCACAAACGCTGCGCCGTGAACAACAAACTCACGGACGTGCGGGGCGGGTACAAAGTTTGCTTCAAGCCTTTTCCCTTTCATCCTCAGAGGGCATTGCGTTGATGTGTCTGGCAGAAGCGTTACTGCGTATTCCTGATGCCTCAACGCGTGACGCACTGATACGCGATAAAATCAGCAGTGGCGATTGGCATTCCCAACTGGGAAAAGGGCGATCGCTGTTCGTGAATGCGGCAACCTGGGGGCTGTTGTTGACAGGAAAATTGGTCGCGACGCACAGTGAATCGCGTTTGGCGCATACCTTGAAGCAACTGATCAACAAGGGGGGCGAGCCGGTTATCCGACTGGGTATGGACCGCGTCATGCGTCTGATGGGAGAGCAGTTTGTTACCGGTGAAACCATCGATGAGGCGTTATCCAATGCGCGACATCTTGAGCAGAAAGGGTTTCGTTATTCCTACGACATGCTGGGTGAAGCGGCATTAACCGCACAGGATGCGGAGGCCTATTTAAAAGCCTATCAGCAGGCGATTCATGCTATTGGCAAGGCGTCTCAGGGGCGCGGGGTGTATGAGGGGCCAGGCATTTCCATTAAGCTGTCAGCGCTGCATCCACGTTATTGCCGTGCGCAGTATGATCGCGTAATGGAGGAGTTGTATCCTCGATTACTGTCGCTGACGCTGCAGGCGATGCAGTACGACATTGGCATTAATATTGATGCGGAAGAGGCTGAGAGGCTGGAAATCTCCCTCGATTTGCTGGAGCGCTTGTGCCATGAGCCTTCTCTGGCGGGGTGGAAGGGGATCGGCTTTGTGGTGCAGGCCTACCAGAAGCGCTGTCCATTTGTGATTGATTTCCTGATAGACCTGGCACAGCGTACCCAGCGGCGGCTGATGGTGCGGTTGGTAAAAGGGGCCTATTGGGACAGCGAAATCAAGCGCGCACAGATGGATGGTCTGGAAGACTACCCCGTCTATACTCGAAAAGTTTACACCGATGTGTCCTATCTGGCTTGCGCTCGCCAACTGCTGGAGGCCCCGGATGCTATTTATCCTCAGTTTGCTACGCACAATGCCCATACTCTAAGTGCCATTTATACGCTGGCAGGGGAACGCTACTATCCTGGTCAGTATGAGTTTCAATGCCTGCATGGTATGGGGGAGGCACTTTATACGCAGGTTGTGGGGTCAGAAGAGGAAGGGAAGCTGGGGCGCCCTTGCCGGATCTATGCCCCCGTTGGTACCCATGAAACCTTGCTGGCTTATCTGGTGAGACGTTTATTGGAAAACGGTGCTAATACATCGTTTGTCAACCGTATTGCAGATGAAGATGTTCCGTTGGAGCAACTGATTGCCAGTCCGATTGGTGAGGTACAAGCGCTGGCTTACAAAGAGGGGGCTCCCGGTTGTTCGCATCCGCGTATTCCTTTTCCTGCTCATATTTATGGTCCGGAGCGCCGCAATGCACAAGGGGTTGACCTGACCGATGAGCATCGTTTGGACATACTCTCTTCGGCATTATGCGCCGATGCTACTCAGGTCTGGCATGCCGCCCCCATTATAGTCGATACGCCATCGCCAAAGGCAGCTCGTCCAGTGACCAATCCGTCTCAACGACACGATATCGTCGGCTACGTATGTGATGCCAGTGAGGAGGATGTTCGCCTTGCGTTGGATAGTGCGGTGCAAGCGACGGAGCGGTTTACCGGCGCATCGCTACCGGAGCGTGCAGCGAGCCTGCAACGTGCAGCCAGCTTGCTGGAAGCGGCGTATCCACAGTTTATTGGGTTGTTGGTGCGAGAGGCGGGAAAAACTGTGCCGAACGCTATCGCTGAAATTCGCGAAGCGGTTGATTTTTTGCGTTATTACTCGCAGCAGTCTGCCGTAGTGTCATCGGAGCATACTTGCCCGTTAGGGGTTGTGGTTTGTATTAGTCCGTGGAATTTTCCACTCGCCATTTTTACTGGCCAGATTGCTGCTGCGCTGGCGGCGGGCAATGTGGTACTGGCAAAACCGGCTGAGCAGACGCCGCTGGTTGCAGCTCAAGCGGTGCAACTGCTACATCAGGCAGGCATTACGTCAGATGTGTTGCAACTGCTGCCCGGTGCAGGGGAAAGCGTCGGCGCTGCGCTGGTACGAGATGCGCGCGTCAATGGTGTGTTGTTTACCGGTTCCACTGTTGTTGCGAAAAGCTTGCAGCGCACGTTGGCAGAACGGCTGGATACCCATGGTCAGCCCGCCGTGCTGATAGCGGAAACCGGTGGCATGAATGCCATGATTGTAGACTCGTCGGCACTGACCGAGCAGGTGGTGAGCGATATTGTGGCCTCTGCCTTTGATAGCGCAGGGCAGCGCTGCTCTGCACTGCGCTTGCTTTGCCTTCAGGATGAAATTGCCGATACCACCCTGGACATGCTGCGCGGCGCGATGGCGCAGTACCGCGTGGGCAACCCCGACAGGCTGGCAACGGACTGCGGCCCGGTGATTGATGATGACGCTCGCGAACAGATCGAGCAGCATATTCACCTGATGCAGGCTAAAGGTCATTCCGTCTTTCAGGCGGCTTTTGACGCGCAGGAATGCGTAGCCTCATGGCGGCAGGGAACCTTTGTGTTGCCGACACTGATTGAGCTAGACCATGTTACAACCTTGCAGCGTGAGATCTTCGGGCCAGTGCTGCATGTGGTACGCTACGCTCGGGAAACGTTGGATGCACTTGTTGAGCAGATCAATGCGTTGGGATATGGGCTCACGTTGGGGATTCACTCACGTATTGATGAAACCATTTCACGTATTACACAACGAGCGCATGTGGGGAACCAGTACGTTAACCGTAATATGGTGGGCGCTGTGGTGGGCGTACAACCATTTGGTGGTGAAGGTTTGTCTGGTACGGGTCCTAAAGCGGGCGGACCGCTCTATCTTCCGCGCTTACAGATAACCCTCACAGGAGTATCCAGTGCGGCAAGCAATGCACTGGGGGTCGATGCATCATTGGCGACAACGCCTGAACGGGCGGCGTTCGCTATGCTGATTGACTGGGCACAACAAAAAACACGACAGGCGGTGTTAACAGCGGCGCAACGTTATCGCGCTTGGGGAGCCGTCAGCGGTGTGATACGCTCACTTCCTGGGCCGACGGGAGAACGCAATACCTATATGTTGATCCCCCGTGATAGCGTGCTGTGCCTGGCGCAAGAAGAGGACGATATTCTGCGCCAACTGGCTGCACTGCTGGCTGTGGGCAGCAGTGCGTTGTGGCCTGAGAGCCCGACGCTTTGCTCGCTTGCACGTGGCCTGCCGCAGGAGGTACAAAACCGCATACGCTTTACGTCTGAGTGGCAGAGAGAGGGGGAGAGTGTTGGCGCGGTTATCTGTCACGGTGATGGCGAAACGCTGCGTCAGGTTAACCTTCAACTCGCACAATGGGAAGGGCCAATCGTTCCGTTGCTAGGGTGTGTGCCCGGCAGCGACAGCATTCCTCTGGAACGGTTGTGGTATGAACGCGTTCTCAGTGTGAACACGGCCGCTGCGGGGGGAAATGCCAGCTTGCTGATGATGACGGAGTGATTGCCTGCGTGCGCCGCGCGTGAGACGCGGCGCAATAACACAGAACACTCAGTTACGGTACAGCACCTTGATGATATGGTAACCGAACTGGGTTTTTACCGGGCCAACGGGTTTGAGTAGTTCACAAGAGAACACCGCTTTGTCAAACGCTGGCACCATATCGCCCTGACGAAATTCACCCAAATTTCCCCCATCACGTTTGGAGGGGCAGGTAGAATACTTTTTAGCTAGCTGCTGAAAGTCTGCTCCTTGCGCCAGTTGGTCCAATAAATCATTAGCCTGTTGTTCTGTATCAACCAGAATGTGCAGTGCAGATGCTGTTTTCGCCATGGGAATACCTTTATTCGTAGGGATTAATGAGCGTGGGGAGAGCTGCTCTCGCGCCGATGCCTGTTGCACGCAATGTAGCACGATGCGCGCATGAAGTGGATCGAGAAAGGGGGGAATCCAGCCATCAAGATCTTTCAGGCTTTCTGCTACAATCGGCTTCCGTTTTTATTACGAGCTCAACGTCATGCGCCTGAATCCCAGTCAACAACATGCTGTAGAATCTGTCACCGGCCCTTGTCTGGTGCTGGCTGGCGCGGGCTCGGGTAAAACGCGTGTTATCACCAACAAGATTGCTCACCTGATTCGTCAGTGCGGTTATCAGGCGCGTCATATTGCAGCGGTGACGTTTACCAACAAGGCGGCGCGCGAAATGAAAGAGCGTGTGGCGCAAACCTTGGGGCGAAAGGAGACGCGTGGGCTACTTATCGCCACTTTCCACACCTTGGGGCTGGAGGTCATCAAACGGGAATATGCGGCGTTGGGGATGAAAGCGAACTTCTCACTGTTTGACGATCAGGATCAGGCTGCTCTGCTTAATGAACTGACGGAAACATGGTTGGAAGGGGACAAAACCCAGTTGCAGCAGTTGACTTCAACCATATCCAACTGGAAAAACGATCTGATGGATCCAGCGCAGGCAGCGGCCTCGGCGCAGTCGGAGCGTGATAAGTTGTTTGCGCACTGCTATGGCCTGTATCACGATCATTTGCGTGCTTGTAACGTGCTGGATTTTGACGATCTGATCCTGTTGCCGACGCTGCTGTTCAAACGCAATGAAGAAGTGCGTGAGCGTTGGCAAAACCGCTTGCGCTATCTGCTGGTGGACGAATATCAGGACACCAACACCAGTCAGTATGAGATGATAAAACTCTTGGTAGGTGCACGCGCACGCTTTACCGTGGTGGGCGATGATGACCAGTCGATCTATTCCTGGCGCGGTGCGCGCCCGCAAAATCTGGTGCTTCTCTCGCAAGATTTCCCTCAGCTTGAAGTGATCAAGCTGGAGCAAAATTACCGTTCCTCGGGGCGTATTCTGAAAGCGGCCAATATTCTGATCGCCAATAACCCACACGTATTTGAAAAAAGGCTCTTTTCAGAATTGGGTTACGGTAGCGAGCTCAAGGTGATTACTGCCAATAACGAGGACCACGAAGCGGAACGGGTGGTAGGAGAACTGATCGCACATCACTTTATCAACAAAACACAGTACAGTGACTATGCGATCCTCTATCGCGGCAACCACCAGTCGCGGTTATTTGAAAAGATGCTGATGCAAAACCGCATTCCCTATCGTATCTCCGGCGGCACGTCTTTCTTTTCACGCCCGGAAATCAAAGACCTGTTAGCTTATCTGCGCGTTCTGACTAACGCGGATGATGACAGTGCGTTTCTGCGCATTGTGAACACGCCTAAGCGGGAAATCGGCCCTGCCACGTTACAGAAACTGGGTGAGTGGGCCAATGTACGCAACAAAAGCCTGTTTACCGCCAGCTTTGACCTGGGGTTGGAGGCGCACTTGTCGGGGCGTGGTCTGGCCTCTTTGCAACGTTTCACCCATTGGATGAGGGAAATTGCCCAGCAGGCGGAGCGGGAACCCGTGGCTGCGGTGCGCGACCTGATCCACGGGCTGGATTATGAAAGTTGGCTGTATGAAACGTCAACCAGTCCGAAAGCGGCAGAAATGCGTATGAAAAACGTCAATCAGCTGTTTAGCTGGATGACAGAAATGCTGGCAGGCTCCGATCTTGATGAACCGATGACGCTGACGCAGGTGGTGACGCGTTTTACGCTGCGCGACATGATGGAGCGCGGTGAAAGTGAAGAAGACGCGGATCAAGTGCAACTGATGACGCTGCATGCTTCGAAAGGGTTGGAGTTCCCCTATGTTTATCTGGTGGGGATGGAAGAAGGGTTACTGCCGCATCAGAGCAGCATTGATGAAGATAACGTGGATGAAGAACGTCGCCTGGCGTATGTCGGTATCACGCGGGCACAGCGTGAGCTGATTTTCACCCTGTGCAAGGAGCGACGTCAGTATGGCGAATTGATACGGCCTGAGCCCAGCCGCTTCTTGTTAGAACTTCCTCAGGACGACCTGCAATGGGAAACGGAGCGCAAAGTCGTCAGTGCTCAGGAGCGCATGCAAAAGGGACAGAATCATCTGGCGAACCTGCGCGCACAACTGGCGCAGGCGCGCGAGAATAAAGAATAGACCGTGCGGCGGTTAGGCCTCCGCTTCCTCAATAACTAATGGCCAGTGGGCGTAGCCTTGCCAGCGACTCTCCTGCTCTAATGCTTCGGCACGCAGGGGGTGCGCTGCCAGCCAGCCTGAAGGTAACCGGACATGCAGAGTGTCTCCTTCTGCGCGTAAGGCTATTTCAGGCAAAGTGTCATCACGGCGTCGACTGGCAAAAATAATGGCCAGGCGCAGCAGACGGCACAAGCGCTGCGCAGGCAGCACCGGCACGGCGTTTTGCTGATTCAATGACTGAAGGTCGAGTGCGCCACTCTGATTTAACAATAAAATGGCTAACAGTTTTTTTTGCGCGGGTGTAAAACCGGGAAGATCGCTATTACGGATAAGATAGGCTGCGTGTTGCGGAGCATTACGGAAATCAACGGCCAGACCGATTTCATGCAGAAAACCGGCGCTGTGAAGAAGATCGCGACATCGATAGTCCAGCGGCCAATCCTGCGTGAGCTGATGCAAAAAATTGTCAGTTAACGCACTGACGCGATAGCCTTGTTCACCGTCTAACAAATAACGGCGTTGCAGATTGAGCAGTGTGCGCTGGCGAATATCTTGCTCTACGGGCAGGTGCAGCATCCCGTATACCAATCCTTCTCGTAGTGCGCCACCGGCCAGCGTCATGCTCTGAATGCCTAATTCCTGGAAAATAGCCAGTAGAATGGAAAGCCCGCTGGGGAACACCAGTGCCCGTTCCAACGTCAGACCGTCGATTTCCAACTCTTCCAGTTTATGGCATGCAATAGCGTGTTGTTTTAAGGCATTCAACTTGTCGAGCGTGATGTGCTCATCCATGCCGGCGGCAACCATAATTTCTTGCAACGCCTGTACCGTGCCAGATGCACCAACGCACACTTGCCAACCTTGTTCATGCAATTGAGCTGCTACGGGGCGTATCATGTCACGGGCAGCCTGCTCTGCTCGGGAAAAATTTTCCGCAGTCAGCGTACGGTCACCAAAATAACGCTCTAGCCAGGTAACACAGCCCATTGGCAAACTGAGCAACTGGGTCGCCTGTGCGGCTGTTCCCGTTGCCAGCTCGGTGCTGCCGCCGCCGATATCCACTACCAGGCGTTTTTCCGGGCCACCTGTGGTATGGGCAACTCCCTGATAAATAAGGCGAGCTTCCTCTTCTCCGCTGATTATCTGAATCGGCAAGCCCAGAATCTGCTGAGCCTGTGCCAAAAATTCATCGGCATTGGTTGCGAGCCGCAGGGTCGCCGTGGCGACAACGCGAGTTTGCGCCTGAGGGATATCCTGCAAGCGTTCGGAAAATAGGCGCAGACACTGCCAGCCGCGCTGCATGGCTTCCTGAGATAAGCGGTTATGCTGATCCAGCCCCGCAGCCAGACGGACCTTGCGCTTAATGCGCGCCAGTGTCTGAATGCTGCCAGCGCTCTCACGCACAACCAGCATATGGAAGCTATTCGAACCCAGATCGATCGCCGCGTACAGCGAGGAAGCATTTAGCATGGATGCTTAACTCGGTCTTTTTCGGTTGCCGCGCGGTGCGCCGCTGCGACGAGGTGGGCCACTGCGACGCGGGCCACCGCTGTTGCGTGTGCGGGGCAAGCGCTTCGGTGCAGGCAAATCGGTCATCAGCGCATCGCTATTGTACTTACTTACCGGGATAGAATGGCCCGTATACTGCTCAATAGCAGGCAAATTCAGCGCATATTCTTCACAAGCCAGGCTAATGGAGAAACCACTGGCTCCGGCGCGTCCGGTACGTCCGATGCGGTGCACGTAGTCTTCGCAATCGTCCGGCAAGTCATAGTTGAATACATGGGTTACTGCCGGAATATGCAAGCCACGGGCTGCAACATCGGTGGCGACCAGAATATCCAGGTTGCCCTGCGTGAAGTCATCCAGAATACGTAAGCGTTTTTTCTGTGCTACATCACCGGTCAGCAGACCAACGCGATGACCGTCAGCAGCCAGATGGCCCCAAATGTCTTCACAGCGGTGCTTGGTGTTGGCGAAGATGATGCAGCGATCCGGCCACTCTTCTTCCAGCAGCGTTTGCAGCAGGCGCATTTTCTCTTCGTTTGACGGATAGAACAGCTCTTCTTTGATGCGGTGTCCGGTTTTCTGCTCCGGCTCCACTTCAACATATTCTGCATTGTTCATCTGCTCAAACGCCAACTCACGTACGCGATACGACAGCGTGGCGGAGAACAGCATGTTCAGGCGTTGTGCTGCTGGCGGCATGCGGCGGAACAACCAGCGAATATCTTTGATAAAGCCCAGATCGTACATTCTGTCGGCTTCATCCAGCACTACAACCTGAATGGCACCAAGGTTAATGTGATTCTGCTTGGCATAGTCGATTAAACGGCCCGTGGTACCGATCAGGATATCAACACCCTGTTCCAGTACTTTGAGCTGCTTGTCGTAACCGTCTCCGCCATAAGCCAGACCCAGTTTCAGGCCGGTCGATTCCGCCAGAGCATGCGCATCCGTATGGATTTGCACGGCCAACTCGCGGGTGGGCGCCATGATTAGCGCGCGCGGCTGGTTGGTTTGACGCTCTGCCGAAGCAGGGTGCGACAAGAGGTAGTGGAAAGTAGACGCCAGAAATGCCAGCGTCTTGCCAGTTCCGGTTTGCGCTTGGCCCGCAACGTCCTGGCCTGCAAGAGTCAGGGGCAGTGCGAGTGCCTGAATAGGCGTGCAGTTATAAAACCCTTTACTTTCAAGGGCTTTGATTACCTGCGGGTGCAGCGCGAAGTCGGAAAACTTCTGTTCGGTCAAGTGTGTTTTGCTCATAGTGTGGTAGAATATCAGCTAACTATTGCTTTACGAAAGCGTATACAGTGAAATAAAGTCAAGCTTTGTTGGTTAATGCTACACCAACTCGCGAAAGATAATCCTGCGGAGTAAAAAATGAGCGATAAAATTATTCACCTGACAGACGACAGTTTCGAAACGGACGTGTTGCAGGCCGAAGGGGCAACACTGGTTGATTTTTGGGCTGAATGGTGTGGTCCCTG
Organism: Serratia marcescens; assembly: GCA_015548865.1. Lineage (GTDB taxonomy): Bacteria > Pseudomonadota > Gammaproteobacteria > Enterobacterales > Enterobacteriaceae > Symbiopectobacterium > Symbiopectobacterium marcescens_A. The sequence continues at coordinate 33,113 of JADMXW010000012.1, forward strand.
CAAAATGATCGCTCCGATTCTTGATGAAGTTGCTGAAGAGTTCGAAGGTCGCGTGACGGTTGCTAAACTCAATATTGATGAAAATCCGGCGACGGCCCCCAAATACGGCATTCGTGGCATTCCGACCCTGCTGCTGTTCAAGAACGGTGAAGTGGCGGCAACGAAAGTGGGCGCGCTGTCCAAAGGTCAGTTGAAAGAGTTCTTGAACGCCAATTTGTAATGCATCTTGGAGCCTATCCGGGGGGCATTAATGCAGCCAGTTTGGCCTCGGATAGCGCTCAGAAACCGGAGCGTACGTGCAGTGCGTGAGGATTTCGTTTATATCCTACGTCATTAGCGTTGCAGAACAACACGTTAACGTTTCTGGTCCTTGAGGGTAAGGCATCTTGGATGGACGAATAACGCGTGCAGCCAGTGCACATGTAACGTGAAATATGACGGGTATATCTACCGTACTGCATCGCGGGAAGCGTTCAGAGAGGATTTGTTGTATTGACCGCTTGCCGCTCGCCATGAAGCGTGCTAGATTCATCAGTACTGCATATCGTACTTGCCTATGTTTAAGCCTCACAGGCTTAAGCCTGAAAGTTTGAATCTATAGCATTACTCACTGTCTATACCTTAACGCTGCCGGTTCGTGACAATATATCGCACTAACATGGCATAAGAATCCGTAGCGTGGTCAGGCAATCTAAAAGCATTATATTAATTGGTTTCAGGTGTCCTCGATCTCTTGCCGTCGTTTTGTATCGGGCTTGCGTGGTCAACGTGTAACACGTTCACGTATCAAGCCAAACAGAATGGTGTGATTGAGGGCTGTTTATGATAGTGGCACGGTGACCCTTGCCATCCCATTCACGTTAATTGTTCGAGATTTACCCCGAGTTTAAGAACCCACCACTATGAATCTTACCGAATTAAAGAATACGCCAGTTTCTGAGTTAATTACTCTTGGCGAAAACATGGGGCTGGAAAACCTGGCTCGTATGCGTAAGCAGGATATTATTTTCGCCATTTTGAAGCAGCATGCGAAAAGTGGCGAAGATATTTTCGGCGATGGCGTGCTGGAAATCTTGCAGGATGGTTTTGGTTTCCTCCGCTCTGCAGACAGCTCCTACCTCGCCGGTCCCGATGATATCTACGTTTCTCCCAGCCAAATCCGTCGTTTTAACCTTCGTACTGGTGATACCATTTCAGGCAAGATTCGCCCTCCTAAAGAAGGTGAACGCTATTTTGCCTTGTTGAAAGTAAACGAAGTTAACTACGACAAACCTGAAAATGCCCGCAACAAGATCCTGTTTGAAAACCTCACACCGCTGCATGCCAACTCACGTTTGCGTATGGAACGCGGTAACGGTTCGACGGAGGATTTGACGGCCCGTGTACTGGATTTGGCTGCGCCGATTGGTCGTGGTCAGCGTGGTTTGATTGTTGCGCCGCCGAAAGCGGGTAAAACCATGCTGTTGCAAAATATCGCACAGAGCATCGCTTACAATCACCCTGACTGCGTACTGATGGTACTGCTTATCGACGAACGTCCGGAAGAAGTCACCGAGATGCAGCGTCTGGTGAAAGGGGAAGTAGTTGCATCGACGTTTGATGAACCCGCCTCACGCCACGTTCAGGTTGCTGAAATGGTCATTGAAAAGGCCAAACGTCTGGTCGAGCACAAAAAGGACGTTATTATCCTGCTGGACTCCATTACCCGTCTGGCGCGTGCCTATAACACCGTGGTACCGGCTTCCGGCAAGGTGCTGACTGGTGGTGTGGACGCTAACGCCCTGCACCGTCCGAAACGCTTCTTTGGCGCTGCGCGTAATGTTGAAGAGGGCGGAAGCCTGACCATTATCGCAACTGCGCTGGTGGATACTGGTTCGAAGATGGATGAAGTGATTTACGAGGAGTTTAAAGGTACAGGTAACATGGAGCTGCATCTGGCACGTAAAATTGCTGAGAAACGCGTCTTCCCTGCTATCGACTACAACCGCTCCGGTACGCGTAAAGAAGAACTGCTCACTACCTCTGAAGAACTGCAAAAAATGTGGATCCTGCGTAAGATTATTCACCCAATGGGCGAGATCGATGCAATGGAGTTCCTGATCAACAAGTTGGCGATGACCAAAACCAACGATGAATTCTTCGACATGATGAAGCGTTCATAAGCAAGACAGGTTCTCGGGGGAAACGCCACGCGGGTCGTGGCGTTTTTTTTAGGAACTTACCGTCCTTTACACTACGTAGCCTTTTTCCAGAGTATTCTAGGATACCCCGGCGTCATACTTTCCGTTATGGTACGCACTGATTTGATGGCGTCATCATAACTTCGTCGCGAGCGCCAGCTTCGAGCATGGCTCATGCGATACCGTCGGCCGCATAATGATGTTGTGGTGAACGACCTTGTTATGGCGAATGATTTTGTCGCTGTAACAGCCTGCGGCGGCTTGTAGCCATAAACGGTAAACTTACTCGCTATGCGTCTAGAGTTATTATTGATATTCCTGTTTTCTTTGGTTTTCCTATTCCTTGCCCGTCGTGTGGCGGGGCCGCTGGGCCTTGTCGATCGTCCCAATCAGCGTAAACGCCATCATGGGTTGATACCGCTGGTGGGCGGTATTTCCGTTTATGCTGGCCTGTGTTTTACCTTTCTGGTGACGGACTACTATATTCCCCATTTCCGCTTTTATCTGCTGTGTGCGGGTATTCTGGTGTTCGTAGGGGCATTGGACGATCGTTTTGATATCAGCGTTAAAGTGCGTGCGTTGGTGCAAGCGCTGGTTGCCGCTGCCATGATGTTTTTCGCTCACCTCTCATTGCGTAATTTGGGGGAGCTGTTTGGCCCGTGGGATATGGTGCTCGGGCCGTTTGGCTATCTGGTGACGTTGTTTGCCGTGTGGGCGGCGATCAACGCGTTTAATATGGTTGATGGCATCGATGGCTTGCTCGGCGGCCTTTCCGTGGTCTCTTTCGGCGCAATGGGTATTCTGCTTTACGGTTATGGTCACCATAATTTGGCGCTCTGGTGTTTTGCCATGATTGCGGCCACGCTGCCCTATATCTTGTTGAATCTCGGTTTTTTTGGGCGTCGCTATAAAGTGTTTATGGGCGATGCGGGCAGCACCATGATGGGCTTCACCGCTATTTGGATTCTGATGCAATCTACCCAAGGAAAATACCATCCCATTAACCCAGTAACGGCGCTGTGGCTGATTGCCATTCCTCTGATGGACATGGTGGCCATCATGTATCGCCGCCTGCGTAGGGGGATGAGCCCTTTTGCCCCAGATCGTCAGCATATCCATCACTTACTGATGCGAGCCGGCTTTACACCGCATCAGGCATTTGTGCTCATCACACTGGCTGCGGTGCTGTTGGCGTGCATTGGTATGGCCGGTGAATACTTCACTTTCATTCCTGAATGGGCCATGTTAGCGCTATTTTTACTGGCCTTTGGACTTTACGATTATTGCCTGAAACGGGCCTGGCGTGTGGCGCGTTTTCTCAAGCGTATAAAACGCCGAACGCGCCAAAGAGACGAGCATCATCGACACTCAACTTGAAACCACATCACTTTGGGGAAGTAATGAAACACGAAAATCCTTCTAATGGAAAATCTGGCGAAACCTATCACCGCGTTGTTAGTGGAGGGGCCAGCATTGAGAATGAATTGGACATTCGTGGACTGTGCTGTGCGTTGTGGCGAGGGAAATTCTGGATTGCCAGTGTGGCATTGGCTTTCGCATTGATGGCACTAGGATATTCCTATCTTGCACGCCAAGAGTGGAGCGCTATGGCAATGACAGACAGACCTGGTGTCACGCTGCTGGGAGGGTATTATCCGCAACAGCAGTTCTTGCGTAATTTGGATGCTAAAGCCTTTGCATCTCTGCCGACCGAGCCTCAACCGTTGTCAGCCAAGGTCTACGACGAATTTGTCATGCAGGTTGCCGCTTATGATACCCGACGCGATTTCTGGTTACAGAGTGACTACTATAAATCATATCAGGAAGGTGACGCCAAAGCAGATGCGGCCTTACTAGATGAACTGATTGCCGATATTCAGTTTACCCCGCGAGACGACGGCAAGAAGACCTTTGACAGCGTGCGTTTAACTGCGGATAACCCTGCTGCCGCGAATCGGCTGCTGCGTCAATATGTAGCGTTTGCCAGCCAGCGCGCAGCACAGCATCTTAATGATGAGCTTAAAGGTGCCTGGGCGGCACGTAAGATCTTTTTGCTGTCGCAGATCCGGCGTCAGGAAGCGGTAGCGCAGGCTATCTTCGATCGCGACCTCAATAGCGTGAAGATGGCATTGAAAATTGCGCAAGAGCAGGGGATCAGCCGTAGCCAGACCGATACCCTCGCAGAAGAATTACCCCCATCAGAACTTTTTCTGCTGGGACGTCCGATGTTGCAAGCGCAATTGGAATCTTTGCAGGCCAGTGGCCCCCGATATGACATTGATTATGACCAAAACCGCGCGATATTGGCGACATTAAGCGTTGAGCCAACGCTAGACGCTACATTTCAAACATACCGTTATCTGCGTACACCGGAGGAGCCGGTGAAGCGAGACAGCCCACGTCGTCTGTTCTTGATGGTGATGTGGGGCGTCATCGGTGTATTAATTGGGGCGGGCATTGCATTGGCCCGCCGTAAATGACGGGTTACCCTAAATAATTCGAGTTGCAGGAAGGCGGCAAGAGAGTGAATCCCGATGAGCTCACTCAAGTAAGTGATTCGGGTGAGCGAGAGCAGTCAACGCACATGCAACTTGAAGTATGACGGGTATAGGCTAACTGTACGTACAGTTCGAAAGGGCCACCCCTAACCTGATGAAAGAGATTCATTGTGAAAGTGTTGACTATTTTCGGCACCCGTCCAGAAGCCATCAAAATGGCCCCTCTGGTTTATGCCCTGGCTCAAGATGAAGCCTTTGAATCGAAAATATGCGTAACAGCTCAGCACCGGGAGATGCTGGATCAGGTGTTACGTTTATTTGCTATTACGCCGGATTATGATTTGAACATTATGCAGCCGGGTCAAGGGCTGAGTGAGGTAACCTGTCGTATCCTTGAAGGATTGCAGCCAGTGCTAATGGCGTTCAAACCCGATCTGGTGTTGGTGCATGGCGATACCACCACCACGCTGGCGGCCAGCTTGGCGGCGCTATATCAGCGTATTCCCGTCGCTCATGTGGAGGCAGGGCTGCGCACTGGCAATCTGTATTCCCCTTGGCCTGAAGAGGCAAATCGTAAACTGACCGGCCATTTGGCGATGTACCACTTTGCGCCAACGGAACGGGCACGCGATAATTTGCAGCGTGAGAATCTCGGCGATCGGCAGATCGTAGTGACGGGGAATACGGTCATCGATGCCCTGTTCTGGGTGCGCGATCGTATTCTTGGCGACGAAAAATTGCGTCATTCCCTGGACACCCACTACGGTTTTCTGGATGAGAGTAAAAAACTGATTTTGGTCACCGGGCATCGCCGTGAAAACTTTGGCGACGGCTTCGAGCGTATTTGTACTGCGCTGGCGAGCATCGCCCGCCGCCACCCAGAGGCGCAAATTTTGTATCCCGTGCATTTGAATCCGAATGTGCGTGAGCCGGTAAATCGCATTCTGAGCGGCATTGATAACGTGGTTCTGATCCCGCCACAGGAGTATTTGCCGTTTGTTTATCTGATGAATCGGTCGTATCTGATTTTGACCGATTCTGGTGGTATTCAGGAAGAGGCCCCCTCATTGGGCGTGCCGGTGTTGGTGATGCGCGAAACAACAGAGCGGCCAGAAGCCGTGGAAGCGGGGACGGTGCGGCTGGTGGGAACAAAGGTCACAACGATTCTCGATGCGGTATCACAACTGCTGACCGACGACACTGCTTATCAGGCCATGAGCAGAGCGCATAACCCGTTCGGTGACGGCACGGCATGTCAGCGTATTATTGCTGCACTGAAGAACACTTTGGTAATACGATAATGAACAATGCAATAGAAATCAACACGATAGTAGTAATTGGGTTGGGCTATATCGGTCTACCGACCGCAGCTGCGTTCGCCTCACGGAAAAAACAGGTGATTGGCGTAGATATCAACCGCCACGCAGTGGAAACCATTAATCGCGGTGAAATTCATATTGTCGAGCCCGATCTGGGTGCCATGGTGAAAGTTGCCGTGGAAAACGGCTATTTGACGGCAACACATAAACCCGAGACCGCTGATGCCTTTCTGATCGCAGTGCCAACGCCGTTTAAAGAAGGACATGAACCCGATTTGAGCTATGTGCAGGTAGCGGCGGCGTCGATTGCACCGGTGTTGCACCCCGGAGCGCTGGTGGTACTTGAATCCACTTGTCCCGTTGGTGCGACAGAGCAGATGGCGGCGTGGTTGGCCGAAGCTCGGCCCGACCTTACATTCCCGCAGCAGGCGGGAGACGATGCCGATATCCATATTGCCTACTGTCCGGAGCGAGTATTACCTGGGCAGGTCGTGGTGGAACTCGTCAAAAATGACCGAGTGATTGGTGGCATGACGCCGGCCTGTGCTGCGCACGCCAGTGCGTTGTACAAGATTTTTCTTGAAGGCGAGTGTGTAGAGACGGATGCACGCACAGCTGAGATGTGCAAACTGACGGAAAACAGTTTCCGCGATGTGAATATTGCCTTTGCCAACGAGCTGTCGCTGATTTGTGCTGAACAAGATATCAATGTGTGGGAACTGATTAGGCTGGCGAATCGCCATCCGCGCGTAAATATTCTTCAACCCGGCCCTGGTGTTGGCGGTCATTGCATCGCAGTAGATCCGTGGTTTATTGTGGCGCAAAACCCGCAGCAGGCGCGGTTGATACACACGGCACGGTTGGTGAATGACGGTAAGCCGCTGTGGGTGGTCGATCGCGTCAAAATGGCCGTGGCGGATTGTCTGACGCAGAGTGGCAAGCGAGCCAGCGAGGTGACCATTGCCTGCTTTGGACTGGCGTTTAAGCCGGATATTGACGATTTGCGTGAAAGCCCGGCGGTAGAGATTACCGAGATGGTTGCGCAGTGGCACAGCGGCACGACGCTTGCTGTAGAACCAAATGTGACTGCGTTACCACTGCGTTTGACCGGATTGGTGATGCTGACGGAACTGTCGGTGGCGTTGCGTGAGGCGGATGTGGTGGTGATGTTAGTCGACCACCGTGTATTTCGTGCGATAGAACCTGAAAACATTAAACAACAGTGGATTGTAGACACAAAAGGAGTATGGCGTTGAAACGTATTTTAGTGACAGGCGGGGCGGGATTTATTGGATCGGCGCTGGTGCGTTATTTGGTTACCGAAACGCAAGACAGTGTGGTCGTGGTGGATAAGTTAACTTATGCCGGTAATTTGGCGTCGTTGGCACCCGTTGCGGGCAGCGATCGCTTCGCGTTTGAGCAGGTTGATATCTGCGATCGTCCGGCATTGGATAAGGTGTTTGCCACTTATCAGCCAGATTTGGTGATGCATTTGGCGGCGGAAAGTCACGTTGACCGCTCTATTGATGGCCCGGCGGCATTTATTGAAACCAACATCGTTGGTACCTACCAGATGCTGGAAGCGGCGCGCCACTACTGGCTTGCGTTGGATGATGAGAAAAAAGCGGCTTTCCGTTTCCACCATATCTCTACTGATGAAGTGTTTGGCGATCTGCACGGTACGGACGATCTCTTTACCGAGACCACGCCCTATGCGCCCAGCAGTCCCTATTCCGCGTCCAAGGCCTCCAGCGATCATCTGGTACGCGCTTGGATGCGAACCTATGGGCTGCCGACGATCATCACCAATTGCTCCAATAACTACGGTCCATACCATTTCCCGGAAAAATTGATTCCGCTGATGATCCTCAATGCGTTATCTGGCAAACCGTTGCCGGTGTATGGCAACGGAGCGCAGATCCGCGACTGGTTGTTTGTGGAGGATCATGCGCGTGCGCTTTACCGTGTGGTGACGGCGGGTGACGTTGGGGAAACCTACAATATCGGTGGCCATAACGAGCGCAAGAATCTCGACGTGGTGCATACCTTGTGCGATCTGCTGGAAGAACTGGCACCGCAAAAACCGGCAGGTGTAACTCACTACCGCGATCTTATTACCTATGTGACCGACCGACCCGGCCATGACATGCGCTATGCCATCGATGCCAGCAAAATGGCGCGCGAGTTGGGCTGGAAACCGCAGGAAACCTTCGAAACCGGTATGCGTAAAACGGTGTTGTGGTATCTGAACAACGAAGCCTGGTGGCGCAGCGTGCAGGATGGCTCTTACACCGGAGAGCGGTTGGGGTTGGACGCATAATTGGCGTCAGCCAGCTTGGAGAGTCAGTAATATAGACGTTTGCAATACCGTCAATACTGACAGAAACAATAGGAGGGGCGATGACATCCACAATTTATGCCCATGTGATGCCGTTACCGTGGGAAAGTGAGTTTTTCGCCCTTCCCAGTGCGCGTTTGTCGTTCAGTGATGACGCGCCCGTGCTAACACTTGCGGCGTTGACGGCGTATGCCGTGGTACAGGCCAAGGTCTCTGCCTGCGATCTGCCGCAGATAGATGCACTCTCAGCCAAAGGTTTCCAACTTGCAGAGAGTGAAGTGGATTTTTGCTTGCCAATCCTCTCTGGTGAGGTGGCGCTTCCGGTTTGGCGAGTGGCTGATACTGCGGATATTGCGTCGCTGCGTGACGCTGCTGCGCGCTCCTTTTTGCAAAGCCGGTTTCGTGCACCTTGGTACCGTGCCACGGACAGCGGTCGTTTTTATGCCCAATGGGTGGAAAACGCCGTGCACGGCACCTTTGACGATGTCTGCCTGATTGCAATTAACGCTCAAGGGGCACCGCTCGGTTGGGTGACGCTGCGCCAGACGCAGGTGGCTCAGGCTCGCATCGGTCTTCTGGCCGCGTGGCCGGGTGCGCCAGGCGGCGTGGGCATGCAGTTAATGGCGCTGGCAAAGCACTGGTGCCAACAGCGGCATGTGGCGCATCTGTGGGTGGCAACGCAGTTGGGTAATACGCGCGCGATGCGCCTCTATCAACGTTGCGGTGGGCAGATTCATAGCACGGCGCATTGGTTTTACAGGAGACCGCATGATTCCCTTTAATGCTCCCCCCGTTGTGGGTACAGAACTGGATTATATGCAGGCGGCCATGAGCAGCGGCAAGCTGTGCGGTGACGGCGGTTTTACCCGCCGCTGCCAGCAGTGGCTGGAACACTACTCGGGCAGTAAAAAGGTGCTGTTAACTCCCTCATGTACCGCATCGCTGGAAATGGCTGCCATCTTGTTGGATATTCAGCCAGGGGATGAGGTCATCATGCCCAGCTATACCTTCGTATCCACAGCCAATGCTTTTGTGCTGCGAGGGGCAACTATCGTTTATGTCGATGTACACCCCGATACGCTGAACATAGACGAAAGTAAGATTGAAGCGGCAATCACCGAGAAAACTCGCGCCATCGTCCCCGTACACTATGCAGGTGTGGCGTGCGAGATGGACACCATTATGGCGTTAGCGGAAAAGCACGATCTGTGGGTAGTGGAAGATGCCGCGCAAGGGGTTATGGCCCGCTACAAAGGGCGACCTTTAGGTGCTATCGGTCATATAGGCTGCTTTAGCTTTCATGAAACCAAAAACTACACCTCTGGCGGTGAGGGCGGCGCCACGCTGATTAACGATCCGGCGTTGATCGATCGAGCTGAAATTATTCGAGAAAAGGGCACCAACCGTAGCCAGTTCTTTCGTGGTCAGGCAGATAAATATACCTGGCGCGATATTGGCTCTAGCTACCTGATGGCGGATATTCAAGCAGCCTATCTCTGGGGACAGCTGGAAGCGGCCAATCGCATCAACGAGCGACGTTTACGTCTGTGGAACAACTATTTTGATGCCTTCTGTCCACTGGCAGAGGCTGGACGTGTCGCGTTGCCGACCATACCGGCACACTGTCAGCATAATGCGCATCTGTTTTACCTCAAGCTGCGCGATATTGACGATCGCGCGGCGTTTATTCGTGACATGAAAGATGCGGAAATTCTGACGGTGTTTCACTATATTCCGCTGCATACTTCACCTGCAGGGCTGCGCTTTGGGCGCTTTTCTGGGGAAGACCGTTACACTACGCGTGAAAGTGAACGGCTGGTCCGTTTGCCGCTGTTTTATAACCTGTCCGATGTGAACCAGCGTACAGTGATCAATTCCATCCTGAGTTTCTTTTCCTGATATGTCGTTGGCAAGAGCGTCCTTATGGACGGCAAGTTCGACGTTGGTCAAGATCGCGATTGGCCTGGTTGTTATCAAATTGCTGGCGGTGGCCTTCGGCCCAGGCGGTGTGGGGTTGGCAGGAAATTACCGTCAACTGATCACCGTGTTGGGCGTGCTGTCAGGTGCGGGAATATTTAATGGCGTGATCATGCTCGTGGCGCGTCATCAGCAGCAACCTGAGCAGTTATGCGGGGTGTTGGGCACTTCTGCGACATTGATTGCGTTCTTTTCATCGGCGTTAGCAGCCGTCTTTGTGCTGGCTGCCGGGCCGATTGCCACTGCGTTGTTTGGCGACGATCGTTATCGTGACGTTATCCGCCTGCTGGCATTACTGCAAATGGGGATAGCCTGTGCCAACTTCTTTTTGGCGATCCTGAAAGGGTATCGAGATGCACAAGGCAATGCGCTGGCAATTATAGCGGGAAGCCTGATGGGTCTGCTGGCGTTCGTTGCCTGCTTTTTACTTGGTGGTTACGCCGGTGCGCTGGTGGGGCTTGCAATGGTGCCTGCATTGATTGCGTTGCCTGCGGGTGTGTTGCTGTGGCGGCGTACCCACTTGCGCTGGCATCACTTGCGTCCGGTCTGGGATCGCGCGTTTGCCGTGCAGTTGGGGAAATTTACCCTGATGGCGGTAATGACGGCGGTGACGGTGCCCGTCGCTTATATCATGATGCGTAATTTGCTCGCCGCACATGAAGGGTGGGATGCAGTCGGTTTGTGGCAGGGGGTTAGTACAATTTCCGATGCTTACCTGCAATTTATCACGGCGGCGTTTTCTGTTTATTTGTTGCCGACGCTGGCACGATTGCAGGAAAAGCAGGCGATAGCACAAGAGATAGGCCGCGCATTGATGTTTGTCTTCCCCGCAGTGGCTGCTGTCAGTCTCTGTGTTTGGTTACTGCGCGATGTTGCTATCTGGTTGCTGTTTTCCCCACAGTTTGTGCCCATGCGCGATCTCTTTGCCTGGCAACTGGCGGGCGATGTGATGAAGGTCGGAGCCTATGTCTTTGGTTATCTGGTAATTGCCAAAGCGGCGCTACGCTTTTATTTGCTGACCGAACTGAGCCAATTTTTGCTGCTGAGTGGCTTTTCCCAGTGGCTGATCCCGCGCTACGGCGCATTGGGGGCTACGCAAGCCTATATGTTGACTTATGTGGTTTACTTTTTACTGTGCTGTTGTGTTTTTCTTATTTACCGTAGGCGGCCATGACGACACTGATTCATGTGCTGGGGTCTGATATCCCACACCATAACCAGACTCTGCTGCGCTTCTTTCACGATGTGCTGGCAACCCAATTGCCTGCGCCTGTGGTGACACACTTTATGGTGGCCTCTCGTGATGATTCATTGCAGAAGGCGTTTCCGGGGCTGACGTTAACATGCTATGACAATAAACGCGCGTTAGCGCAAGCGTTGGTAACGCGGGCACGAGCCGATCGTCAGACGCGGTTCTTTTTCCACGGGCAGTTCAACCCGTGGATTTGGCTGGCGCTGCTATGCCGGCGGATTAAACCTACCCAGGCGTATTGGCATGTGTGGGGCGCGGATCTGTATGAAGAGGCCACGCAGTGGAAGCATCGCTTGTTCTATGCGCTGCGTCGCCTGGCTCAAGGGCGTGTAGGCCATGTATTTGCTACGTGTGGCGATCTGGATTTTTATCGGCAGCGGCATGTTGGCGTGCCTTCCTCGTTGCTTTACTTCCCAACGAAAATGAACCCGGCGCTGACGGAAGAAACCGTCACCAAACCCCTGGCTGGGCCGATGACGGTGCTGGTAGGTAATTCCGGTGATAAGACCAATCGGCATATCGAAGCGTTACGCGCTATTCACCAGCAACTGGGATCGCAAGTGCGGGTCATTGTCCCTATGGGATACCCTGCAAATAACGAGGCCTATATTGAACAGGTGGCGCGCGAAGGGGAAGCGCTGTTTGGCGCGAAGCAGTTCCAGTTACTGCGTGAACAGTTGGCATTTGACGATTATCTGAATATCTTGCGCGGTTGCGATCTCGGTGTGTTTATTTTCCCGCGTCAGCAAGGCATTGGCACGCTTTGCCTGCTGATTCAGTGTGGAGTGCCCTTTGTGATTAGTCGGCAGAATCCATTCTGGCAGGATTTGGCACAACAGCACCTTCCTGTGCTGTTCTATGGTGATACGTTGACGGAAGCCATCGTGCGTGAAGCTCAACGCCAGCTCGCAAGCGTGGATCAACACTGTATCGCTTTCTTCCAGCCAAACTACCAGCAAGGATGGCTCGATGCCTTGACGTTGGCGGCGGAGATAAAGCGATGACACAGGGTGAATTTGGCGGTTTGATTGCGGTATACGTGCTTGCGGTCAGCTTTATCCTTATATTGACCTGGCAGGAGTTTCGTCGCGTACGCTTCAACTTTAATGTGCTGTTCTCTCTGCTGTTTTTGCTGACGTTTTATTTCGGTTTTCCTTTTACCTGCCTGTTGGCATTCCGCTTTAACGTTGCGGTGGTCCCTGCAATCTATTTGCTTCAGGCGCTTTTGTCGGCGACGGCATTTTACGCGATCTATTACGTCACCTATAAAACCCGGTTAAGGGCGCGACGCAGCCCGATAGGGGAACCATGGCTTGTGATGAATCGCGTTGAAACGCATCTGACGTGGTTGTTACTGGCATTGGTAGCCGGGGTCACGGTCGCAATCTTCTTTATTAACAACGGTTTTTTATTGTTCAAACTGCGCTCTTACAGCCAGATATTTTCCAGCGATGTCTCGGGTGTGGCCTTAAAGCGTTTTTTCTATTTCTTTATCCCCGCGATGTTGGTGGTCTATTTCCTGCACCAGACGCGCCGAGCCTGGCTATTGTTTCTGGTGGGTACCGCCGGGTTCGGGATATTAACCTATCTGATTGTTGGCGGCACACGAGCGAATATCATTATCGCTTTCGCTCTGTTTTTGTTTATTGGTATCCAACGCGGTTGGATCACCTTGTGGATGCTGGTTGCCGCTGGGGTGATTGGCGTCACGGGCATGTTCTGGCTGGCACTAAAACGCTATAGCTTGGACGTGAGCGGTGCAGAGGCGTTTTACACTTTCCTTTATTTGACGCGGGATACTTTCTCTCCGTGGGAAAACCTGGCGCTGCTGTGGCAACACTACGATGAAATTGAATTTCAGGGGTTAGCCCCGATCGTGCGTGATTTTTACGTCTTTATCCCTTCTTGGCTGTGGCCTGCGCGCCCGAATTTGGTGCTCAACAGCGCCAACTACTTCACCTGGGAGGTGCTCAATAACCACTCTGGGTTGGCAATTTCGCCTACGTTGTTGGGATCGCTGGTGGTGATGGGCGGTGTGTTATTTATCCCGCTAGGCGCCATAGTGGTGGGTCTTATCGTCAAATGGTTTGATGCTTTGTATGCGTCGGGCCGCCGTAGCCAAAATCGCTATAGCGCGGCGGTGCTGCAAAGTTTCTGTTTTGGTGCCGTCTTTAACCTGATTGTGCTGGTGCGAGAAGGCGGTGATGCTTTTGTATCACGAGTCGTGTTCTTTGCCTTGGTGTTTGGGCTATGTGTGTTTGTGGCGAAATTGCTTTACTGGCTGTTTGAAAGCACGGGATTGATTCGCCTGCGTCGGACACGTTCGCCTGACGAACCAGCCACTTTGACGCCGCAAACTCCGGATATGCCGTAAGGAGTCATTATGGAAAATCCTGCTTGCGTCCCTCTCTATCGTATTCGCAATATTCCGTTGCACGGGTTTGCGGATCAAGCGGCCTGTCTGGCATATCTTTTTGCCGAAGGAGAGGTAAAAAGCGGTACGTTAATCGCGATTAATGCCGAAAAGGTATTAGCTGCTGAGCAGGATAAAGCGCTGTGGGATTTGATCGCCGAGGCTGAATACAAATATGCCGACGGCATTAGCATTGTGCGCGCCATTAAGCGTAAGTATCCGCAGGCGGTGGTAGCTCGTGTCGCAGGCGCTGATCTATGGGAGGCGTTAATGCAAAGAGCCGGGGCTGAAGGCACCCCGGTGTTTTTGCTGGGCGGAAAATCGGCGATATTGCGCCAGACCGAAGAGAAGTTGCGTGCGCAGTGGCAGGTCAATATTGTTGGCAGTCAGGATGGCTATTTCCCGTTGGATCAGCGCGATGCGGTATTTGAGCGGGTGCGTGCCAGCGGTGCGCGTATTGTTACCGTTGCCATGGGGTCTCCCCGCCAAGAGATATTGATGCGTGATTGCCGTCGCTATCATCCCCAAGCGCTCTATATGGGGGTAGGAGGCACCTATGATGTCTTCACTGGACACGTAAAGCGTGCACCTCTGGTCTGGCAACGTCTAGGGTTAGAATGGCTCTATCGGCTGTTGAGCCAGCCAAGCCGAATTACTCGTCAAATTAAACTCTTAAAATTCCTCGCCTATTACTTCAGTGGCCGCCTGTAGCGGCATTGACCCTTCCTGAAGCCATCAGTATTTATTATGACGTTTGGGTCTTAAAATAAGACTGTTATTCTCATTTGATTTTAAATGACTATTTGCTAATCAGGCAAAAATGCAGAAGGATATGCTGCCTAAAATGCACTAACCCGCTCGAAAGCGGGATGGGCACAATAAAACCCGGTATGAAACCGGGAGGGAAACACAACATTTTAAGACTGAGGATCTATGGCTAACGAGGAAACGCAAGGCAAGCTCCACCGTGGGCTTGAAGCTCGACATATTGAGCTTATAGCGCTCGGCGGAACGATTGGCGTCGGGTTGTTTATGGGGGCGGCGAGCGCATTGAAGTGGGCCGGACCATCCGTGCTGCTGGCTTATATTGTCGCAGGTATCTTTGTTTTCTTTATCATGCGTTCAATGGGCGAAATGCTCTATATGGAACCGGTCACCGGCTCCTTTGCTGTGTATGCGCATAAATACATGAGCCCGTTTTTTGGCTATCTCACTGCGTGGGGTTACTGGTTTATGTGGATGGCGGTAGGGATTTCCGAAATTACCGCTATCGGTGTTTATGTCCAGTACTGGTTCCCAGAATTGCCGCAGTGGATTCCCGCTATCGTGTGTGTAGCTCTGGTGGCGTTGGCCAACCTGGCTGCTGTACGTCTCTACGGCGAAATTGAATTCTGGTTTGCGATGATCAAGATCACCACTATTATTGTGATGATCGTTGTGGGCGTTGGTATTATCTTTTTTGGTATTGGCAATCACGGGCAGTCTACCGGCTTTGCCAACCTGACAGCGCATGGCGGCTTTCTTGCGGGTGGCTGGAAAGGGTTGCTGTTTGCGCTGTGCCTGGTAGTGGCGTCTTATCAGGGGGTCGAGTTGGTCGGGATCACGGCGGGTGAAGCCAAAAATCCAAAGATTACCCTCAAGCGTGCGATTAATAATATCTTGTGGCGTATCCTGATTTTCTACGTTGGTGCCATTTTTATTATCGTCACCATTTTCCCGTGGAATGAAATTGGCACCTCGGGCAGTCCGTTTGTACTGACCTTTGCCAAAATCGGGATTACAGCCGCGGCCGGCATCATCAACTTTGTTGTACTGACTGCTGCGCTCTCTGGGTGTAACAGCGGTATGTATAGCTGTGGCCGTATGCTTTACTCTCTGGCAAACAACCGTCAGTTACCAGCTTGGATAGGTAAAGTCACTGCCAGCGGCGTGCCTGCTGCCGGTGTGACCGTGTCTATTTTTTGTCTGTTGTTAGGATCGGCGTTAAACTACATCATACCTAACCCAGAAAAAGTGTTTGTCTATGTCTACAGCGCCAGCGTGCTGCCGGGCATGGTGCCGTGGTTTGTGGTGCTGGTAAGCCAAATACGTTTTCGTCAGCAGCATCAAGCGCAGTTGGCGGGTCATCCGTTTAAATCTGTGCTATTTCCGTGGGTGAACTACCTGACCATGGCCTTTCTGCTGTGTGTGTTGGTGGGCATGTACATCAATGAAGACACACGGATGTCGTTGTTGGTTGGGGTTGCGTTTCTTGCCGCCGTTAGCGTGATTTACGCTGTGTTGGAGGGGCGTAAAAAGCAGACGTTAACTGCACCAGAAGCCTGATTAATGGGCGGGGATAGCTGTTGACTGTGCGTTTTCGGCTCGAAATGCGCAAAGCGTAAGCAAACGCATCATTTCGATAAAAAAAGCACTAGACAGGCAGAGATTAAATCCGTACTATCCCCACCCGCAACGGCGCTATGCGCCCGTAGCTCAGCTGGATAGAGCGCTGCCCTCCGGAGGCAGAGGTCTCAGGTTCGAATCCTGTCGGGCGCACCAATAACTTTTTTACAAGAATTGTGTGCAGGAGCTGCGGTGGTACAATTCACCGTAAGGGAAGTACCGGTTTTATCGTTAGTTGTAGATGTACAGTGATACATCATCAGGTTTGGCATTGGTGGCTATAGCTCAGTTGGTAGAGCCCTGGATTGTGATTCCAGTTGTCGTGGGTTCGAGTCCCATTAGCCACCCCAGATTCAGATGTTCGTGAATGTATGCGAAGGTGGCGGAATTGGTAGACGCGCTAGCTTCAGGTGTTAGTGTCCTTCGGACGTGAGGGTTCAAGTCCCTCTCTTCGCACCAACGAACGTCGTCAACAATCAGTATATGCATACTGATAATGTTGAGAAAAGTATTTCGGCGAGTAGCGCAGCTTGGTAGCGCAACTGGTTTGGGACCAGTGGGTCGGAGGTTCGAATCCTCTCTCGCCGACCACTTTACGTGAAAAACGGCTGTTCCTAAGGAACAGCCGTTTTTTGCTTTTTGCATCCGTGAAAACAGTTAGCCCTCGTTATCCGAGGGCGAGAATCACTTATTCCGCTTTGCCGCCTTCCAGCACCTTATCGCTGCCGAAATACTTCTCTGCCAACGTTTTTAACTGGCCGTTCTGACGCAACTCTTGCAACTTCCGGTTGAATTCTGCCAGCAACTTGTCGCCTTCCGGCGTTTTGGCAAACGGGAACGTGACTTGCTCATTGGAGATAGGGTCACCCACCAGTTTCAGCGGCAGGTGACGTTTATTAATTTCTGCCAAGAGGATGGGACGGGAATTGACATAGCCTTGAACGCGGTTATTGATCACATCATTCATCGCCCCATCGCGGGTTTCATAGGTACGGATGGTGATGTCATTGTTGGGAAAGGCGTTGCGCAAGTTGGTTACGTGGGTTGAGCCTAAAACGCCGGATACGGTTTTACCCTTGAGATCGTCCAGTGATTGAATATCTTTGTTCTCAATGCTGGTGACGATTTGCGATGCATAGGTGAGATAGGCGTTGGTGAAATTATATTTTTTCTGTCGCTCGGTAGTTTTCACGAAATTATTGGCCACGGTATCCAGTTTCCCTGCTTCTAACTGCCCCATCAAGCCGCTGAAATCAGCGGTAGTCCAGGTAATCTGGTAACCCAGTCCGCGGGCGATCGTTTCAGCAACTTCCACGTCATAGCCCACTAGCGTGCCGTTCTCTTTATAAGAACCCGGAAAGCTTTGACCCGTGGTACCGACACGCAGCACTTTACTTTGCGTTTCTGCACTTTTGCTATTATCACAGCCGGCCAGCGTTATCGCGGCGAACAGTGTCAGTAGCGCAGCGCTCAAGTGGTGAGGCAATCGGGTTGTCATCATGGGACTCCTGTCTGAATTTGCCTGGTTTAAAACGACATTGAGTTAAAAAGATAGGGCAACACGCTCATCAGCCCTGGGGGCAATGGCAGGCAAACGACAGTGGGATGCGCATTGAAGGAGAGTGAGGGAGTGTTGTTTGTTCTGCTGACTATATCATTCAAAATTAAAGGGAATTTATATCATCACGTTATATCTTATGACCATTCGATCGGTTACAACGCGTTGGTGGGCTTTTACTATTGCTCCTTGGTGCTTGTGTCTGTGAGTCAGTACAGCGTAGAGAAATCAAGGAATTGTCGTGTTTGCCATAAAATCCCCCGGTGCGTATCACCACCATCTTGGCCTGCTTTCTCGTGTGGGTGAGCTAATTGTACCGTTTTCACGCCATATCGCCGTGTTGACCAGTCCACGCGCCTGGGCGGTAGTTGAGCAGGCACTCTCTACCAGTCTGGCGCAGTCTGGCGTTCAGTTTGATGTATACCTGCTAGAAGGCGAATGTACGCGCGAGGCGATTGCACGATATCAGCGTGAAATAGCGCAGCGCAACGTGCATTTTGTTCTCGGTGTTGGCGGCGGGCGCGTGATGGATTGTGCCAAAGCGGTTGCTGATGGGCTGGATAATGGCCAGGTAGCCACGTTGCCGACGATTGCTGCCACCTGTGCGGCCTGGTCCCCGATCAGCATTCTGTATGATGAGCAGGGCGGACATCAAGGGACGCTGCCGTTGCAACATATGCCGGTGATGGTGTTGGTGGACAGTGAGGTGATTGCGCGTAGCGATGTACGCTATCTGAAAGCGGGCATTGTCGATGCACTTGCCAAATGGTATGAATTTCAACCCTATCTGGCGAAGAACGGAGATAATTTGGCGCTGAGCCTCAAGGTTCAGGTGGCGACACTTGCGCGTGATACCTTTGTACAGTGGGGCGAACAGGCTCTGAGAGATAATGCCGAACAGCGGGTGACTGTTGCGCTGCAAAAGGTGATTGATGCCAATATCGCGCTGGCTGGATTGGCAAACAGCATGCGCGATGATTCTCCTTCCCCAGGCGTGGCCCATGCGATTCATAATCGTATGACGCATGTTCCTGAACTGCATGACTGGTTGCACGGTGAGAAAGTGGGTTACGGCTTGCGGGTGCAGTCGTTAGTGGCGCGCGGCGACGGATCGGTCGATCCCGATTTGTTGGCGCAGTTGCAGTGCTATGATGCCCCCGAGCGCTTGCCGGTGGAGGCAATGCGCTATGCTGAACTGGCCAATACGCTGTCTTTAACCTTTAAATTCCCCGCGGCCAGTGCCGCGCTTCTACCGTTTTCGCTAGCGCCAGAGGCGATTCGCGATGCGGTGTTGACAACGCAGTACAGCAAGTGATGCTTTTTTATGGAGTGTGATGTACATCAATATAGCGTTACGTCAGGATGTATGGTAAACGATCTATCTTCTGAATATATACCCGTCATACTTCAAGTTGCTGGTGCGTTGGCTGCGTTCGCTCACCCGAATCACTTACCTGAGTAAGCTCATCGGGATTCGCGCACTTGCCGCCTTCCTGCAACTCGAATTATTTAGGGTATAAGATAGATCCAGAAGATATATAGGGGCCAATTTGTCGCATGCTATGTTCCCAAGATTAGAACGACGACAAAAATCCCGCCTGACACATCCAACGAACGAGTAAGCTATGGCATCACATCTCATTGATTTTCTCCTAATAGGGAATAACTTTGGCACGCCCGAAATGCGCGCTGTCTGGTCAGAACATAACCGCCTGACAAAACAAGTTGACGTTGAAATCGCGCTGGCGTTAGCCGAAGGCGAACTAGGGGTGATCCCCGCCGACGCCGCACAAACTATTGCCGCAAAAGCGGATGCGAGCGCACTGAACGTGGAAGAGATCGCGCAGGATGCGGTCCGTATGAAACATTCCCTGATGCCCACGATTACCGCGATTCAAAAGCAGTGCGGTGAGGCGGGCGAATATATTCATTATGGTGTTACCACGCAAGATATCGTTGATACCGCTACGGTGCTGCAATTACAGCAAGCTTTTGCCATTGTGGAACGTGACACGCAGTTATTGGCTGTAGAGTTGAAGCGACTGGCGAAGCAGTACCAATATACGCCGATGACTGGGCGTACTCACGGTATGCAGGCGTTGCCAACCACGTTTGGTTTTAAATTGGCAGTATGGTTGGATGAGTTTGTTCGCCATCTGGAACGTCTGAAAGAGATTAAAGCTCGCGTATTGGTGGGTAACGTCAACGGGGCGATTGGTACCTATGCATCGTTTGGCGAACTGGGGCCGCAAATTGAGCGCCTGACGCTCGACAAATTAGGGCTGGGTACGCCGAACATCGGCTGGCAGTCTGCGCGCGATCGTTTCTCTGAATATGCCTCCGTGGTGGTGTTGATAAGCGGTACGCTGGGCAAGATCGGTAATGAGCTCTATAACCTGATGCGCACGGAAATCAACGAGGTTGAAGAGCCGTTCTCGGCGGGAAAAATAGGCTCCACCACCATGCCGCACAAGCGTAATCCGGCGGCATTGGAAGGGTTGGCCAGTTTGACTGCACCCATTTTTAAAAGCGCATCGCTGATTCATGAATCTATGAAAGTAGAACATGAACGTGACGCCATGAGCTGGCGTGCAGAGTGGATTGCTTTGCCGGAAGTGAACATTTATCTCTCCGCTCAATTGCAGAATGCACTGGGTATCCTGCGCGGTATGTCGGTGAATGAAAAGCAGATGCTTGCGAATCTGGAACTGCAGAACGGCTTGCTGTTGTCTGAGAAGGTGATGTTTGAAATTGGCAAACGTATGGGTAAACAAACTGCACACCACCTGGTGTATGAGTGCTCCATGAAGGCGTTTGAACAGAATCGTCACTTTAAAGATGTGCTGCTGGAAGATCCGGTGTTGTCGGCGCAGGTGACCTCTCAGGAACTCGACGCGTGGCTGAACCCAGTCAACTATTTAGGCTGTGCTCCGCAGAAAGTGGATGAAGTTATTCGTTATGCCGACAATTCTGGCCTGCTGCCAGCGTAAGTGAGCATCAAACATGAGTACGGTTTTTCGCCAGCTCACGCTGGAAGATGACGAAGCCTTTCTGGCGTTGGCGTTGGCGGCCTATGAACCAATTCGCCAATTGGGCATTCACTTTGCCGCGGCTGAGGCGGATATCGATATGGTGCGTCGTCATATTACGCGCCACGGTGTTTATGCGCTTGAAAAAGACGGCGTTATGGTGTCGTCTTTTAGCATCCGTTACCCCTGGGGACCGGAGCCTGGTCCGTATGGTTTACCGCATTTGGGGTGGTTTGCCACTCATCCAGACTACAAAGGGCAGGGATTTGGCCGCCAGATGATGCAGTGGCTTGAGGAAACGGTGCTGATCGGGCAACTCAAAGCGCCTGCAGTTTCTCTCGGCACGGCGCAAAGCCACCCCTGGCTAATCAATATGTATAAGCATTACGGTTTTAACGAAGTCGGGCAGGCGAATCTGGGTAAAGGCCACCTGACGATTTATATGGAAAAAGTGTTGAACCAGGATGGTTATCACCAGTGGAAGAAGAAAAACTCCCAATGAGAGGCATGAACATGATAATGAAAAAACTGACTTTGTCTGCGTTAGCGCTTACCACTGCCTTTCTGATGGCTGGCTGTGATTCTCAGGATAAAAAAGCGGCGGCAGGCGGAGAAGCAAGTACGGTGCTGCGCGTCGGCTCTACCGGACAAAGCTACCCGAGCGGTTTTAAACAAGATAATAAGCTGGTGGGTTTTGACGTTGAAGTGACGGAAGCCATCGCGAAAGATCTGAATTATAAAATCGAGTGGGTTACCGCCGACTTTAGCGGCCTGATGGGGCAGTTGGAAGCGAACAAACTCGATACCGTTGCCAACGTCGTGGCGATTACGCCGGCGCGCAAAGAGAAGTATAACTTTGCCGATGTCTATAGCTACTACGGTAGCCAGATTGTCACGCAAAAAGATAATACCGATATCAATACATTGGATGATCTGAAGGGCAAAACCGTGGCGGGCGTATTAGGCTCTAACCATGTGAATAACCTGAAGAAAGCTTTTGCTGACGGTAGTGTGACCATCCGTACCTATGAAACCCGCGATGGTGCAATGAATGATGCGTTGTCCAAGCGCGTGGAAGGTTATGTGAACTCCCGTCCGATCCTGTTGGCAGAGATCAACAAGCGTAACCTGCCGTTCAAACTGGTTGGCGATCCGCTGGTGATCGAGGAAGTCAGCTTCCCGTTCCACAAAGATGAAAAAGGCGACAAACTGCGCGAGCAGTTCAATGCCGAGCTGGCGAAAATGCGCGCTGATGGCCGTCTGAAAGATCTCTCCGTGAAATATTTCGGTGAGGACATCACGACCGCGCCACACGCACACTAACAGACGCGCTTTTTGTCATCTCTCTTCCACCGGTGCTTGCGCCGGTGGAAGTATTAATGGTACTGCTCATGAATATCGATTTTGCTTACCTGCTGAAGGTGTTTCCTCAGGTTTTGCTCTATTTACCGACCACGCTGTTGTTAGCCGTGGTATCCATGATTTTCGCCATGATACTGGGTCTGATGCTAGCGCTGCTGCGGGAAAGCAAGATCACGGTATTGGTGAAGGTGATTGAGTTTTATATCTCGCTGTTTCGTGGCATTCCGTCACTGGTTCAATTGTTTATCATCTACTTCGGTTTGCCACAGCTTTTCCCGGCGCTGAGCGACCTGAGCGCGATGTCGGCAGCCATTATCGGTTTTAGTCTGAAAACCTCGGCGTACATGGCGGAAATTTTCCGCGCTGCGCTGGCCTCTGTCGATTGGGGGCAAACGGAAGCAGGGCTGTCAATTGGTATGAACCGTTCGCAGATTTATCGTCGTATCGTGCTGCCTCAGGCGATGCTCAATGCGTTGCCAGCAACAGGGAATACCTTTATCTCTCTGATAAAAGACACCTCGGTGGCCTTTGCGCTTGGCGTATCCGAACTGTTTGCTGAAGGCAAGATGATCGCTGCGGAATCGCTGCGTTTCTTCGAAACCTTCCTGGTGGTAGGGCTGATTTATTGGCTGGTCATCATCGTTTATTCCAGACTGCAAAGCTGGCTGGAAAAGAAACTGAACCACTCATTACAGCGCTAAGGAGACGCCGCCATGATCAGTATAAAAAACCTTTCAAAACGCTTTGGCGACAAAGTGGTGCTGGACAATATCAGTCTGGATATCGAACAGGGCGAAGTGGTGGCTATTATAGGCCCCTCAGGGTCGGGTAAATCCACCTTGCTGCGTTGCCTCAACCTGTTGGAAAAACCGGAATCTGGCACGATTGAAATTGGCGATCGCGTGCTGGATACGCGCCGTTACAGCACCAAGGAAGCCTACGCGCTGCGTCAGCAGACGGCGATGGTGTTCCAGAACTACAATCTGTTTAAAAACAAAACTGCGCTGGAAAACATCACTGAGGCGTTGATCGTGGTGAAAAAAATGTCGAAGCAGCAAGCGCAGGACATTGGGCTCAAACTGATCGAGCAGGTCGGCCTATTGCCGGAAGCCCATCAGTATCCGGTGACCTTGTCCGGGGGACAGCAGCAGCGCGTGGGCATTGCTCGGGCTCTGGCTGTGGACCCAAAAGCCATTCTGTTCGATGAACCCACCTCGGCGCTGGATCCTGAACGTGTGCATGAAGTGCTGCAAGTCATTCAGAATCTGGCAAAAAACAACACGACCATGGTTATCGTTACCCATGAGATGCAGTTTGCCAAAGAGGTTGCTGACCGGGTAATTTTCATGGCCGACGGGCATATCGTTGAGCAGGGACCAGCGGAACAGGTGATCAGCTTCTCCGATAACCCTCAGACGCAGCGCTTCCTGCGTCAGATGACCAAGATGCCGGAACATACCGAATACGACATCTGATTATGCGGTGATATACCCTGAATAATTCGCGTTGCAGGACAAAACGTTAACGTTTGAGCAGCGCTTGCGCTGGTCCTTTAAGGCAAGGCTTGTTGATGCGTCTCGTAACGCGGCAAACAAGCGCCGCCTGTGCATCTGTAACATGAAGTATGACGGGTACATAAGCTATTTAGAATGATAACACCCTGCGCGTTGTGGGCTCATCCTGCAGCGCTAAGCACGGACAGTGTGGAGAAGATACATCGTGAAAACAGCACCTCAACATGCGCCTTTAGCGCAATTTATTCAGGCGTTTCGGCATGATTTGCACCAGAACCCTGAATTATCAAACCAGGAATTTGAAACAACCAAGAAGATTCGCGCCGTGTTGGAAAAGGAAGGTATTCGCATTCTGGACCTTCCGTTGAAAACCGGTCTGATCGCCGAAGTTGGGGGATTGCAGGAAGGTCCGCTGGTTATCGTGCGTTCTGATATTGATGCGTTGCCGATAGAGGAAGAGTCCGGCGTTGAGTTCACTTCTCAGCGCCAAGGTGTGATGCACGCTTGTGGTCATGATTTTCACTCTTCAGCCGCACTGGGTGCCGCCATTTTGTTGAAAGGGATCGAGTCTGAGTTAAAAGGCACGGTGCGCATTCTGTTTCAGGCGGCAGAAGAAACGGGGTTGGGTGCGCCAGAAGTGATTGCGACCGGTGCGCTGGATAACGCCGTGGCCATCTTTGGTATCCACAACGACCCCACGCTGCCCGTTGGCGTCGTGGGGGGCAAGGATGGTGCGTTGACAGCGGGTGTCGACCGTTTTGAAATCAAGATTGCCGCCAAAGGGTGTCATGCAGCTAAGCCCCATGAAGGTAACGATCCGATTATCATTCTGGGCCAGTTGATCAGTGCTGTGCAGACGATTATTAGCCGCACGGTGCCAGCGGATGATACCGCTGTGGTGTCAATCACTCAGGTACACAGCGGCAGCACCTGGAACGTTATCCCAGATACTGCTTATGTGGAAGGCACTGTGCGTACTTTCAGCCAGGCGGCGCGCGATCTGATTGAACAGCGTTTCCGCCAGATTGTGGCGGGAATTGCCAGCACTTTTGGCGCTGAGCTGGAGTTTATTTGGCACGCGGGTCCGCCATCAGTGGTCAATACGCCTGAATGGGTTGATTTTGCCCTGCGTATTGCTGACGAAGAAGGCTTTGAAGCGCGCCGCGTGGATGCCAGTCCGATAGGGGAAGATTTTGCTTTCTATCAGCAGAAACTGCCGGGCACGTTTATGATGGTAGGCTCAGGCGGGCCTTACGCATTGCACCATCCTAAATTCCGTGTTGATGACAGCGCTTTATTTCCTACCGCACATTACCTCCATCAACTGGCGAAACAGAGCCTGGAACAACTGGCCTCTCGCTGATATTTCCTCCGTGCCGTATTCA
This sequence comes from Serratia marcescens, assembly GCA_015548865.1. Classification (GTDB taxonomy): domain Bacteria; phylum Pseudomonadota; class Gammaproteobacteria; order Enterobacterales; family Enterobacteriaceae; genus Symbiopectobacterium; species Symbiopectobacterium marcescens_A. The sequence continues at coordinate 58,323 of JADMXW010000012.1, forward strand.
CGGCGCGGAGAGTTCAATCATACCCAGTATATCCCCTAAATAATTTAGTCTGCATTCCTCTTTTTATTTAAGCAAAACAGCTATACCCGTCATACTTCAAGTTGCAGGTGCGTTGGCTGCACTCATTATTCGGCCCATCCCTGGACCTCACCTCTTACGAGGCCGCCGCATGCGGCGTTCAAATTTGTTCCAGACAAATTTGTCACCCGAATCACTTACCTGAGTAAGCTCACCGGGATTGATGAATCTCATCCCTGATATTCACCTTACGGGCCAGCGCAGGTGCTGTTCAAAACGTAAACGTTTTGTCCTGCAACTCAAATTATTTAGGGTATAAATACCTTTCATTTCTCTATTGATATTTCTCTTTCATAGGTTAAACACAAGTTAAACGATGTGTCATTCATCATGCCAATTTATGTCTGTGGAATGAACCAATAATGCAATTCTATGCCGAAGTGTAAGAAATCTGTATTGAAAGGAATCGAAGTGAAAATTAAATTTATATTGTTATTTGCCACTCTCATGCTCTCTGGTTGCACGACGCAATGGGTTAAAAATAGCGCAAATGCTGAGGATTTTACGATATCAAAAGGTGCCTGCGAAGCATTGAGTGAAGACAAATATCCGGTGAAAAATGAGGTGGCACAAAGAACACAGTACACATCCTACTATTTGCCATGTGGAAAGAGAGACGACTGTAAAAACGAAAAATATATTTCTGGGCGACGACCGGAAATACAAAGCTACGTGATGGATGTGAATAAAGATAGTCGTCAAGGGCTTTTCAATCAGTGCATGAAATTGAGAGGGTGGTCATCGGAGACAAAGTGGTTCTAATAGGAAAATAATATTTAAAAGGAATAATATGAATAGCCTGCAACGTTTTCTTTTTCTATATAGTTTGTTGTGCTTAAGCCCCGCTTTTGCCATGAATGCTCCGCCATCTATGCCAGAGCATTCTCAGGCGCAGAGTGATGTTGCCTTGAGCGAAGGTAAAGTGAGGATTAACCAGGTCAATCTTGACTATCATACCGAAGCGGGCAATCTGGCGTTGAATACAGACGATCCTGACGAACCTGTCACCACATTGTCCTATGTTGCCTACTTCAAGATGATGGATAAGAAAGAGAAGAAGGACAATCGACCGATCACTTTTATCTATAATGGTGGCCCCGGTTCCTCTTCTGTTTGGCTGCATATGGGCGGGTTGGGGCCGAAGCGGGTAGTCGTCAGCACGCCGGACAAGCACGCTTTACCGCCTTATCCTGTTATCGACAACGCCTATTCTCTGCTTGATGTCAGCGATCTGGTGTTTATCGATGCGCCCGGTACCGGATTTGGGCAGTTTATTAGCCATGCTGCTAATGCTCAGGAGCGGCAGTCGCAAAAGTATCAAAAGGCGAATGAAGCTTACAGTATTAATGGGGATGCTCAGGCATTTGCCCAGTTTATCACTCAGTTCCTGAGCCGCTATCAGCGCTGGAATACCCCGCGATACCTGCTGGGTGAGAGTTATGGTACTACCCGCACGGTTGCATTGGCTGACACACTGAAAACGCGTTATAACGTGGATGTTAACGGCATTATTCTGTTGTCGCAGTTTCTGAGTCGAGACATTGATATCGATTTTCCGGAAGCCAATCCCGGCATCGACCAACCTTATTACCTGGCACTACCAACCTATGCGGCTATCGCCCACTATTATCTGCGTCAGCAGCAGAGCAATGGGCCTCTGGACAATTTGCTACGTGAAGTTGAGCAGTTTTCTCTTGGTCCTTATGCCCAGGCGCTTGCTCAAGGAGGCGTGTTGCCAGAAAAGCAGAAAGGTGAGGTGGCTGAACAACTTGCCCGCTATACAGGGATACCCGCGCGGGAGTGGCTTAATGCTGATTTACGCCTTTCAGGACCGCTGTTCGTCAAAAAACTGCTGACAGAGCAGGGTGAAACTATCAGCCGCTTTGATGGTCGCTATCGGGGTGCATCGCTAGATAAAACAGCCTCCTGGGGCGAATACGATCCTGTTATGACAATCGGTTCAGGGTTTATTTCTGCATACCGAGATTATCTGGCACAGGTATTGAACGTGAAGACGGTACAAGACTATGTTTCTGACTCGAATGCGATTTCTCATTGGGATATGGCACCAAAAAACCGTTCTTTTAATCTGCTGCCTGAGCTGTCTCAAACCATGAAGATGAATCCACGCATGAAAGTCATGGTGCTCGGCGGTATTTACGATCTGGCGACACCTTATTTTGTCGCACAATATCATCTCAATCATCTTTCTTTGCCCGAAAAGCTCCGCGCTAATTTGCAGTTCCTCAGGTATGAATCAGGACATTTACCGTATCTTGATGAAAGGTCCCTGCAACGGCTACATCAGGATCTTAGTGCCTTCATTGCGGGATAATTCAGCAGATTGTCGGAAAAAAGCGACAGATCCTATGTTTATATGTCTCCATTCGGAGACATATAACATTATGAAAATAATGACTAAGTGTTAAGTCTCAAAGTTATGTTGCTATATGGAGACAGTATGATGGAGATCACATAGCGTCAAGCTGCGGTGCTCAAACATTACCTTGTGAAAATATAAACCTTAAAGTTCATATTTTTCAATTGATTGAATCATTCACTGCCTTTCTGTCTCGGAGTGAAACTATATTGGCATGATTTATGCTATTATAGGGGTGTAGATGCTCATTCCATCTTCTATGTTTGCTTCGGCTTCATAATCCTGGGAATGATGCAGAGCCATTTATGGGTGCCTATCGTCCACCTCCAGATGACGTTGTGGTTGGCAGTTTTACTGCATTTCACAACACCATCGGATATTTCGGACACAACGTTGAGTGAGGCACACCACTGCAGTCTTTTATGACCTGATCTTATTCAACGCTTGCCGTTTATTGGCAAGCGTTTTTTTTACACCATTTTCAGATGGCGACATCCTCTCCGTTGGTGGCAATGACCTTTTGATACCATGAGAAGGATTTTTTCTTGTGGCGGTCGCCGCTGCCGGAGAGGGCGTCATCCAGATCGACATAAATAAATCCGTAGCGCTTAGACATTTCGCCAGTGGACATGCTGACCAGATCGATACAGCCCCAGGGAGTGTAGCCTATCAGTGTTACGCCATCAGCAATGGCGTCCGCCATCGCATCAATGTGTTGGCGAAGGTAATTGATGCGGTAATCGTCCTCAACGTAGAGATTGCTGTCGGGTATGTCTACAGCACCTAAGCCATTTTCGACCACGAACAGGGGCTTACCATAGCGATCGTAAAGCTGGTTTAGCGCGATACGCAGGCCAGTGGGATCAATTTCCCAGCCCCAGTCGCTGGCATCAAGGAACGGGTTACGTTTCCCCCCGAGCAAATTACCTTCGGTATTGTCGCCATTTGTGTGGGTTTCATTCACGGTGGTCGACATGTAGTAACTAAAGCCGATGTAATCAACGGTATGGCTTGCCAGCAGATCAAGATCGCCGGGCGCTACCGCCAATGTGACCCCCAATGAATCCCACAGCCGTTGCGCATAGTAGGGATATTTAATGAGATGGTCACTCCCTCCTTCCCGGTACTATGCTGAGGACAGGCTTTCATTCGGAGAACTATCATGGAAAACATTGCGCTCATTGGTATCGATCTGGGTAAAAACTCTTTCCATATTCATTGCCAGGATCGTCGCGGGAAGGCTGTTTACCGTAAAAAATTTACCCGGCCAAAGTTGATCGAATTTTTGGCGACATGCCCCGCTACAACCATCGCAATGGAAGCCTGTGGCGGTTCTCACTTTATGGCACGCAAGTTGGAAGAGTTGGGGCATTCCCCAAAGCTGATATCACCACAATTTGTCCGCCCGTTCGTTAAAAGCAATAAAAACGACTTTGTCGACGCCGAAGCTATTTGTGAAGCTGCATCGCGTCCGTCTATGCGTTTTGTGCAGCCCAGAACGGAATCTCAGCAGGCAATGCGGGCTCTGCATCGTGTCCGTGAATCCCTGGTTCAGGATAAGGTAAAAACAACCAATCAAATGCATGCTTTTCTGCTGGAATTTGGCATTAGCGTTCCCCGAGGAGCTGCCGTTATTAGCCGACTGAGTACCATTCTTGAGGATAATAGTTTGCCTCTTTACCTCAGCCAGTTATTGCTGAAATTACAACAGCATTATCACTATCTTGTTGAGCAGATTAAAGATTTGGAATCCCAGTTGAAACGAAAGTTGGACGAAGATGAGGTTGGACAGCGCTTGCTGAGCATTCCCTGCGTCGGAACACTGACAGCGAGTACTATTTCAACTGAGATTGGCGACGGGAAGCAGTACGCCAGCAGCCGTGACTTTGCGGCGGCAACAGGGCTTGTACCTCGGCAGTACAGCACGGGAGGTAGGACGACATTGCTGGGAATTAGTAAGCGAGGTAATAAAAAGATCCGAACTTTGTTGGTTCAGTGTGCCAGGGTATTCATACAAAAACTGGAACACCAGTCTGGCAAATTGGCCGATTGGGTCAGGGATTTACTGTGCCGGAAAAGCAACTTTGTCGTCACTTGTGCTCTGGCAAACAAGCTGGCCAGAATAGCCTGGGCCCTAACGGCACGACAGCAAACTTATGTAGCATAACGGCAGAAATACACCGGTTTAAAGAATTACTGATCTGGTTTTGCGAATACTGATATTGATGATACTAACGGCCCACCGGCCTGTTGAGGAACCTGTAAAACGGAAAGGCTCATTGAAGCCGTATATTTTCTGGAGGTTCATCAGGCGCGGAACTCATCAAGGCGCGGGAATAAAATCCCATTCAGACGCCGGATAGATTCAAGCAAGCCAACTTGTCGTCAAAATCGGTGTTGCAAAAACGGGAGTGACCATAGATTCCGTTTACTTGCACATCTGCACAGTAGAAGTTAAATGCCTGATTCCGTTGCATGGCGGCCAATTGATTCACCGGGTTGCAGTCGTAAGCATAAGTCGTGGCATAGATAATCATGCAACCCATCAGAATCTGAGGGTTAACGTTGTGGGCAATTTTAGTCGCCAGACTGCTGGCGACAAACTGGTGGTGCCACGCCTGAAATTTTGCCTGTGCGTCCCATGCCCCTGTTTTGGCCGTAAGTCCTTGGCTCATGATCGGAAAATGTGCTGCACTGTTGATTTCATTGAAGGTCATCCAGTATTTGACCTTATGACCAAAACGCTCGAGCACAGTGCGTGCAAAACGTTCGAAAAAATCAACCAGCGCCCGGTTTTTCCATCCGCCATAGACGATCGCCAAGTGCAGCGGCAGCTCATAGTGAGAGATTGTGATTACCGGTTCGATGCCGTGAGCGAGGCAGGTATCAATGACTGCATCATAGTGCACCAAGCCAGCTTCGTTTGGTGTTTCTTCCACGCCGTTAGGGTAAATGCGAGTCCATGCAATTGAAAAACGGTAACATTTGAAGCCCATTTCAGCGAACAGCGCAATATCTTCCTTGAAACGATGGTAATGATCGATGCCCTTGTGGTTAGGGTAAGTATAGCGATCGTTATCCAGCGTAAAATCAAAGGATTCAGACGCTACGATGGCTAAGCGATCTTTGCCGCCGGGAATGGCATCTACAATCGACAACCCCTTGCCGTCTTGATCATATGCTCCTTCAACCTGATTTGCGGCAGTGGCACCTCCCCAAAGAAATTGGGAGGGGAATCGTGTGCTCATAGGGGTTCTCCTTTGATGATATAAAATGAAACCGGTTTCATTTTACTGCGTAATAGCATAATAGCCTGTTTCTTTAGCTAATTTTACTTACGGGGATAACGCTGCCCCAGAGAGTGGGGCAGCGAAAGAGACTAAGACGGTGCTTGTAATGTGAGTAAAAGCCCTTCACGACGCATTTGAGCCGCTTGTTCCGGCAATCGCAGGTGATCAAAGGCATCGGCACGCCAAGCGTAATCAAAGGCATCCGGGCGCAAAGCCAACGCAGCGGCAAATGCATCGCTTGCCTGCTGCCATTCCCCCTGCTTCAGCATTAACTGCCCCAGCGTACTGTGCAGTAATGCGCTGTCACCATGTTGTTTAAGCAACTGGCGCAATACCTTTTCCAAGGGGGCGGGCTCGCCTGCGTCTAAGCGTGGCATCAGTAGCACCAATCGCTCATCGTAGTGGTGTTTCAAGCCGTCAATGACGATTTGCTGAGCGGTTTGGTGATCGTCACACGCGATCAGGTGCTCCGCCATAGCCACCTGTAATGGCAAGTCTTGCCGTACTTTACGGCTTTGCTCCTTCCACCACTGCTTCAGACCCTCGCTGCCGCCTTCTGCCATAGCCTGTTCCATCAGGCCGAGTAGGGCGGATTGACGCAACGCTTCCAGCTCCTCCTCGGTTCGGATCTTGGTTTTGCGCATGGCTGGCAGAATATCCAACAGTGCGCCGTAGGCGTGAGTACGTTGGAACGCCAGTTCAGCCAACCGCAACACTTCAGGGTGGCGTGGTGCGTATTCCAGCAGGCGATCGACGCCGTGGCGTGCGGCGTGGTCCTCGTTACGGGCCAGTTGGATACGCACACGGGTAATGTCTACCGGCAATTGGTCAGTATCAGCCATTTCGGCTGCTCGCTCCAGATACTGTCGGGTACGGAACTCGTCACCACGTTGCTGAGCAGCTTCGGCAGCCAGCAGATAATTCACGACTGGTTGTTCTGCATGATCGGCATTGCGTGTCAGCAGTTTTTCTACTTGGAGATAATCGCCTTCAGCCAGTTTGAGCAGGGCTGCTTTGGTCTGTTTTCTGGCGCGCGTACGTTTGCGTCCCAGAAACCAGCCGCGGGTGCGCGCACCGGTATGAAACACGCGGCGCAGCAGCCACTCTAGCGAAAACAGCACGATCAGTAACAGGACCAGCATGATCGCCAGTCCTGTAACGCTGGTTTCGATATTGTAGGTGTCGGTTTGCACCAGTACATAACCCTGACGCCCGGCGAGCATTGGGCCGAGCACCACGCCAGCAATAAGGATCAGGAACAAGAACAGCACTTTCAGCATGATCAGCCCTCCTGTTGCTGCGCAGGCGATTGTGCCAGCAAATTACGCACTCGCGTTTGCATTAATTTTTCCAGCAGCGGCTGGCTTTGCAGCGTAGTAGGAACATCCAGAGAGACGGGCTGCTGGCTTAAGCTATCAACCTGTTCTAAAAAGGCTTTTGTGCCTGGATCACTGGTATCAAAATAGGCACGAACCCAGGTGGATACCGCTTCCAGTGACTGTTTATATGTCTCGTTCTGATGACGCGGTACGGCTTGGGCGGCGGTTAGCAGGCGTGCACGTATGTTTTCGCGCAGGTAGAAATCCTGATTCGGCGCCAGCAGCGGCTCTGCATTGCTGTCGCGACGGCGAATGGTAATAAAGTCAGACATAAAGTTGTGCCAGCTTTTACTCAGGTTCTGCCGCCATTCGCTGAGGGTGGCTGAAAGCTCGCCGTCAGTTTCATCCATAGGTGCGTCATCGTCCTGGGTGTTATCCGCTAACCGTAGATTGTCGACTTGATCGGTTAGCTGATTTACACGCAGGATGATACCGTCGAAGTCTACCTGGCTGACGGAGGCCAACGCACTGATATCATTGGCGATGGCTCGGCGCAGTTCAAGCAGGCTAGGGTCGTTCATGTCAGCCAGACTGCCATCGGCGCTTTTCAGGAGCGCACCCGCGGTGAGTACGTCTTTGTCACTCCAGAGTTTACGCCCAGCCAGTTTGACCAGAAAATCTGCCTGTGCCAGTAGCCACGTGCTGGTGTCATGATTGGAAAGGGCCGCCAGTTTCTGGCTGAGTTCGCTGGATTCGCGGGTGACCACGCTGAGCTGGTGCGCGGTGCTGTCCTGCCACTGTTTTTGTTGCGCAAGTGCTGCTTGCCACACCGTTTTTTCCTGCTGATACTGCTGCTGTAGCGTCGTTAACTCACCCTTCAACTGCGCCACGGATGCGGCGTTTTGCTTCTCCTGCTGCTGTCCGAGGTAGTAAACACTTCCGCTCAGCAGCAATGCGATAACAATAGCAAGTCCACCCAGCACGCGACCATTTCCCGCATTATCCCGGCGCGGCACATCTTGTGACGTGGCGTCGGATTGTGAAAATGTGGCGTCAGGGCGCTCCGTCACCGTTTCCGATGGGGTTGAAGGGGTATGGTGTTCCGTCATAATGGGTCATCCCATGGTCTGGTTTGTTGTACGGTTGGCTGTACGGTCAGGATAACAAACGCACAAGCGCGTCATTATCGGCATTGTCCGCGATAAGCACGTCACGCCAGCCAAGCTGACGTGCTTCATGCGCCAGCCGTTCGCTAACAACGATAACCTGGCAGTGGAGCAACCAGGATTCGCGATAATAATTTGGCACCAGCGCATACAGCTGGTGCAGCATATCGCCGCTGGTTATCACCAAACGATCGATACCAAGCTGCTGCCAATGTCGGCTCTGTTCCGGCCCATCATAATAGACCGGACTACGCTGATAACATTCACAATAACTAACCTGTGCTCCGCGTTCTGCGAGTGTTGTGGCCAGCAGTTCTCTTCCGCCATTCCCTCGTAATAATAGCGCGTTTTTGCCGCTAATATTTTGTAATTCTGGTAGTTGCAGCAGCATTTCGCTGGTTTCACGTTCTGGTGGGAAGGCAACGGCGCGAGAGGTAACCTGATGCAGCGCCAGTGCGGTGGTACGTCCGATGGCGTAATAGACCGGGGCGGAGGGCCAGGGTAACCTTGCTTGAGCGAGTGCGGCGGCGGCATAGCGCACGGCATGTTGAGACAGCGCGATAAGAATGTCGCTCTCTCGCAATACTGCCAGTCGCGCTGGCAGTGAGGACAATTCACCGCCGGGAGAAAAATCGATCAGCGGGCTGTGGCAGGCTGGATGGCCGAGTTTGCGCAGCCTCTCCACCAACGCCTCCCCCGCAGGTGACGGGCGGGTCACCAGAATGGTCATGAACCAGCGCCCTGATAAACGGCGTGCAGAATAGCGTCTGCGCCGTTGGCTAACAGCTCTTCAGCCAGATCGATACCCATGCGTTTCGCCTCGCTGGCAGGGCCGATGCGCTCACCGCGAATCATCTTGCTGCCATCCGGTGCGCCAACCAAGGCTCTTAGCCAGAGTTGCCCCGCATTGAGTTCAGCATAACTGCCTATCGGGACCTGGCAGCCACCGTCGAGGCGGAGATTCATGGCGCGTTCAGCCAGAACACGGCAGGCGGTTTGTTCATGGTTAAGCGGTGCCAGCAGTTCGCGCACGCGGGCGTCATTTTCTCGGCATTCGATACCAATCGCGCCCTGACCCACGGCGGGCAGCGACTCTTCCGGGGTGAGCGGCGTGCGGATGCGTTCTGACAGATTCAGACGTGACAGCCCGGCAACGGCCAAAATAATAGCGTCATAGTCGCCGTTGTCTAGCTTGCTTAGGCGAGTTCCAACGTTGCCGCGCAAATCGCGGATAATCAGATCGGGGCGGCGGGCGCGTAATTGGCATTGGCGGCGCAAACTGGAGGTGCCGACGCAGCTTCCGAGCGGAAGATCGGCCACGCTGGCATACTGATTCGACACAAAGGCATCGCGCGGATCGTCACGCTCACAAATGGTATACAGACCCAGGCCATCGGGAAACGATACCGGTACATCCTTCATGGAGTGAACGGCGATATCCGCGCGGTCTTCCAACAAAGCACGCTCCAACTCTTTTACAAACAATCCCTTGCCACCAACTTTCGCCAGCGGCGTATCCAGGATGATGTCGCCGCGCGTGACCATGGGAATCAGTTCAACCTGCAAGCCCGGGTAGTACTGCTGCAACCGTTGCTGAACATATTGTGCTTGCCATAGCGCAAGTGGGCTTTGTCGGGTGGCAATTCTAAGGGTGTTGTCTACCATGCTTAATACCGTTTTTATCATTTAGCACCATCGTATCACTGAGGCGTGCAGGTGTCAGCGTTCCGGCGCTGAAGGTGCTGCATAGCGACAGGAAGATGCGCGTTTTCACCATAAGGTGTGAGGATAGCGGGGTAATCATGCCAGAGAGCGAAGGGCAATAAGAGAAAGTAAGCTAATAGCAACTAACTTTCTTTAGTTTCTTTACGCTCAATGAGCAAGGTGTTAAATTGATCACGTTTCCAGCACTATCTTATCAGTCACTCCTCTAATTCTATTCCTGATAAGTTTGGAACACGGGGTTTTTTATAGGCACTGGGATAATCAGGCGGACCGTCTTGTACTTCTACATCGAGACTTTGAAGCAGAGACTGGACGCGATCAACCAACTGCGAGTTGACCGCGCTCTGGAAGCAATGAAACCCGCTTTTCAGCAGGTTTATCGCCTTCTGCCCGTATTATTGCACCATCATCATCCGCTCATGCCGGGTTACCTTGAAGGTAAGGTTCCGCACGGTGTGTGCACTTTTACGCCTGACGAAAGCCAACAGCGTTACATTGACAGCATTGAACTGCGTTGGGGGGAGATCCCTGCCATCAATTCACAGGGTGAATTGCCTATCACTGGCGTTTACTCCATGGGAAGCACCTCCTCCATCGGTCAGAGTTGTTCTTCCGATCTTGATATCTGGGTGTGTCACCAATCCTGGCTGGACCACGAAGAGCATCAGCGTTTACAGCAGAAATGTACCCTGTTGGAACAATGGGCGGCGGCACAAGGGGTGGATGTCAGCTTCTTCCTGATTGATGAAAACCGTTTTCGTCATAATGAAAGCGGCAGTCTTGGTGGTGAAGACTGCGGTTCGACACAGCATATCCTGTTGCTGGATGAGTTTTATCGCACGGCAGTGCGCATGGCGGGCAAACGTCTGCTGTGGCATATGGTGCCGGTTGAAGAAGAAGAGCATTACGATGAATACGTCCTGTCGCTCTATGCGCAGGGTGCACTTGCGCCCAATGAGTGGTTGGATCTGGGGGGCCTGAGTTCGCTCTCGGCGGAGGAGTATTTTGGTGCCAGCCTGTGGCAGTTGTATAAAAGTATCGACTCCCCGTATAAAGCGGTATTGAAGACCCTGCTGCTCGAAACCTATTCCTGGCAATACCCTGACACGCGCTTGCTCTCAATGGATATCAAGGCCCGACTGCACAAAGGGGAGATCGTCGCGTTTGGACTCGATCCCTATTGTATGATGTTAGATCGGGTGACCGAATACCTCACACAAATTGGAGACCCGACGCGCCTCGATCTGGCGCGGCGTTGTTTTTATCTCAAAGTGTGCGAGAAACTGTCGCGCGAAAAAGCCTGCGTAGGTTGGCGGCGGCAAATTTTGAGCCAGTTGGTGCAAGAGTGGGGCTGGAGCAGTGAACACCTTGCTATGCTCGATAATCGTGCCAATTGGAAAATAGAACGCGTGCGCGAAGCGCACAATGAATTGCTTGATACGATGATGCAAACGTATCGCAACCTGATTCGTTTTGCGCGGCGCAACAATTTGAGCGTCAGTGCCAGCCCGCAGGATATCGGGGTGTTGACGCGTAAACTCTATGCTGCCTTTGAAGCGCTGCCAGGGAAAGTGACGTTGCTCAATCCGCAGATTTCGCCGGACCTGTCTGAAGCCGATCTGACCTTTATCTATGTTCCGGCTGGGCGGGCCAATCGCTCTGGCTGGTATCTGTACAATCAGGCACCGTCTATGGATGCCATCATCAGCCATCAGCCGCTGGAATATAATCGCTACCTGAACAAGCTGGTGGCGTGGGCTTATTTCAACGGGCTGTTGACACCGAACACGCGTTTGCACATTAAAGGCAGCGAACAGGTTGATATTGCTCGCTTGCGCGAACTGGTGGATGACGTTTCCTGTCACTTCCCGCTGCGCTTGCCAGCGCCGACGCCTAAAGCACTGTACAGTCCGTGTGAAATCCGTCATCTGGCGATTATTGTTAATCTGGAGCACGATCCGACAGCGGCATTCCGCAATCAGGTGGTGCACTTTGATTTCCGCCATTTGGACGTCTTCAGCTTCGGTGAGCAGCAGCAGTGTCTGGTGGGCAGCATCGACTTGCTGTACCGTAACTCGTGGAATGAAGTGCGAACCCTGCATTTCAACGGCGAACAGTCGGTTCTGGAAGCATTGAAAACCATTTTGGGTAAAATGCATCAGGACGCAGCGTTACCGGAATCGCTGGAAGTGTTCTGCTACAGCCAGCATTTGCGGGGTTTGATTCGCACGCGCGTGCAGCAATTGGTTTCCGAATGCATCGAGCTGCGTCTGTCCAGCACCCGACAAGAGCCGGGTCGCTTTAAAGCGGTGAAAGTGGCAGGGCAGACCTGGGGCTTGTTCTTCGAACGCTTGAGTGTGTCGGTGCAGAAACTGGAAAATGCGGTTGAGTTCTACGGCGCGATTTCCAACAACAAATTGCAAGGGTTGCCCACGCAAGTGGAAACCAACCATATCCACCTGCCAGCGGTGATCGATGGTGTGGCGAGCGAAGGGATAATTCAGTTCTTCTTTGAAGATCTGCCCGAAGAGCAAGGGTTCAATATCTTTATTTTGGATGAATCGAACCGCGTTGAGGTTTATCACCACTGTGAAGGGAGTAAGGAAGAGTTGGTGCGTGACGTGAGCCGTTTTTACTCATCGTCCCATGACCGCTTCACCTACGGTTCCAGCTTTATCAACTTCAACCTGCCGCAGTTCTATCAGATTGTGCAGTTGGATGGTCGGGCTCAGGTGATTCCTTTTCGCAGCACGACGCTATCTCATTTGAATATATCGCCGAGCAAAGAAGGCGCCTCGCCTGCGATTAAACAGCAGCTACACATGCTTTAGCGCTCTGGTTGTCCTTGGTGACAATAGAGCGCTTTCTCTCCTTAGCCGAAAGAGACATCCTCACCTGATTGCGCACTGCATGCCTGTGCCAGCAGGCCAAAAAAGGGCTCGCCGCTGCGATCGCAAACCCACTGTTCATCCCGGTAGCTAAAGTGATAGCCACCGGCTTTGGTTGCCAGCCATACCTGATGCAGCGGTTCCTGACGGTTGATGACTATCTTGCTGCCGTTCTCGAAACTCAGTGTCATGACGCCGCCGTTGGTTTCGTAATCGATATCGGCATCACCGTCGAAGTCATCCAATGCCTCTTCGATCGTCAACATTAACGCATCCGCTAATTGATGAAACTCACTGTCGTTCATTTTCGATTCCTATTGCTTTTCATGATCCACCTGCGATTATAGAGAGCATGCATAGATGATTGACAGGTCTTAATGACATGAAGCAGGTATTTCGTTCATTTTCTCTGGCGCTGACGCTGCTGGGATTGGTGGGGTGTGGGCTGAAAGGGCCGCTTTACATGCCAAACGGTGAGCCGACCAACACCACAGACTCACAGAAGAATACGCATCAAAAGCCGTCGATGCGTCCGTAAATGGCACGGTTTTCAGTCTGATGACAAAGCCTGTTACTAGGTGAAGCGAGACGATGGGGTCGTAGCGGCGTGAGCCGCCGGAGTGCCGCTCGTCATGATTCGCCGGGAAACACGGACATACCTAAAAGGGTTTGTCAGCAACCTGGTTTTGTTTATTTACCACGAATAACAGGTCACGATAGCAATTACCGCGCCCGGTTACATCAGCGGAGTCAGAATAATGCAGTTCGCTAAAATGCACGGTTTGGGCAATGATTTTATGGTTGTCGATGCCGTTACGCAAAATGTGTATTTTTCGCCGGAGCTGATTCGGCGTCTGTCGGATCGCCATCGCGGGGTTGGGTTTGATCAATTGCTGGTTGTTGAGCCGCCATACGATCCTGAACTGGATTTTCATTATCGCATTTTTAATGCGGATGGCAGCGAAGTGGCCCAGTGCGGTAACGGCGCACGTTGTTTTGCGCGCTTTGTGCGTATAAAAGGGTTGACCAACAAGCGCGATATTGCGGTCAGTACACATACCGGGCGGATGGTGCTCAGTGTCACTGATGATGAGCTGGTCCGCGTGAATATGGGGGAACCGGATTTTGAACCGCAGCGTGTGCCGTTCCGGGCGGTCAAAGCGGAGAAAACCTATATTCTTCGCGCCAACGATCACACGGTACTCTGTGGCGTGGTGTCGATGGGAAATCCCCATTGCGTGATTCAAGTTGAGGATGTTGATACGGCTAATGTGAACATTCTTGGCCCGATACTGGAAAGCCATGAACGTTTTCCTGAGCGCGTCAACGTCGGGTTTATGCAGGTTGTCGATCGCAATCATATACGTCTGCGCGTGTATGAGCGAGGTGCTGGCGAAACGCAAGCTTGCGGCAGCGGTGCCTGTGCTGCCGTTGTGGTGGGCATTCAGCAAGGGTTATTGGCGGATGACGTTCGTGTCTCGTTGCCGGGGGGCGATCTGGATATCCATTGGAAAGGGGTCGGACATCCGTTGTACATGACCGGTCCTGCCACCCATGTTTATGATGGATTTATTCATTTATGAAGCATGTCGAGGAACAGGCAGAACGCCAGAACGCACTGAGTGACGAACTGATTTTGCAGTTCCTGCAACAGAACCCAGATTTCTTTATCCGCAATGCTCGGCAGGTTGAGCAAATGCACATTCCGCACCCCGTGCGGGGGACTGTTTCACTGGTCGAATGGCAATTAGCGCGTCAGCGGCATCAAATCGCGCAGTTGGAAGAAGAGATCACCTTGTTGATGGAGCAGGCACGCGGCAACGAAGTGTTGTTCCGTCGTCTGCTGGCATTACAGACCGATTTGTCAGCGGCCAACGGTCTGCATGACTTGCTTGAACGCCTACAGCGCTGGGCGCGCCAGCAAGGGTTGGTCGGCGCGGATATTCGCCTGTTCAGTGACAAATGGCGCATCAGCGCGCCCTCGCGTTTTACCCATCTGGCGCTCTCTCGTTCGTTGTTTGAGCCGCTGCGCATACAGCGTCTGCGTGACAAAAACCACTACCTTGGCAGCCTGAATGGGCCTGAGTTGTTATTACTGCTACCGCAGGCGCGGCAGGTGGGTTCCGTGGCGCTGTCGCTGTTGGGAGAGCACGACTCACTGGGGGTGGTGATTTTCAGCAGCCGCGACAGTCATCACTACCAAGACGGCATGGGCACCGTGCTGCTGCAACATCTGGCTAACCTGCTGCCGGATATGTTAGCGCGCTGGGTTGAGCGGGTATGAATGAGCCCGGCCAGGCCGCACTGCCTTCGCCACTGTTGACGTCGGTCGCCGCATTTTTACGTTATTTGAAGGCGGAACGTCAGCTTAGCCCGCTGACGCAGGAAAGCTATTGCCGCCAACTGGGTGCCATTGCCGCGATGCTCGATGACATGGGTATTACCGACTGGCGCAATCTGGATGCTGCGGGTGTGCGCTCGGTAGCTGCGCGCAGCAAGCGCAGCGGATTACAATCGGCAAGTTTGGCGCTACGTCTCTCCGCCTTGCGCAGTTTTCTTGATTGGCAGGTAGCGCAAGGTGCGCTAACGGCTAACCCGGCGCGGGGCATTTCTGCGCCCAAAGCAGGCCGGCATCTGCCTAAAAACATGGATGTGGATGAAGTTAATCGCCTGTTGGAAATCGATCTGAACGATCCGCTTGCGGTGCGCGATCGCGCCATGCTGGAGGTGATGTACGGTGCCGGTTTGCGTTTAGCTGAACTGGTCGGCATGGAGTGCCGCCACGTCGATTTGGATGGCGGCGAAGTGTGGGTCGTGGGTAAGGGGAGCAAAGAGCGTAAGCTGCCGCTGGGCCGCACCGCCGTGCACTGGCTGCGTGAATGGCTGGAACGGCGCGAGTTGTTTGGCCCGGAAGATGATGCCATCTTTATTACCCGGCAGGGGAAGCGCATTTCGATGCGCAATGTGCAAAAACGCTTTGCTGAGTGGGGTGTTAAACAAGGGCTGAACAGCCACGTCCATCCACATAAGCTACGCCACTCTTTTGCTACCCATATGTTGGAATCAAGCGGTGACCTGCGCGCAGTGCAGGAACTGCTGGGGCACGCCAATCTTTCTACCACGCAAATTTATACCCATTTGGATTTTCAGCATTTGGCCACGGTGTACGATGCCGCACACCCGCGTGCCAAACGAGGGAAGAGATGATGCATTTTTACCGTCCGCTGGCACCGATTGAGGCCATGACGTTTGATTTAGACGATACGCTGTACGATAACCGTGAAGTGATTCGGCGTACGCAAGTGGAGTCAGTGCGTTTTCTGCAAGCCTTTCACCCAGCACTGAGTGCGGTGCAGTCAGCCGATTTGCAGCGCATTCGCGACGTTCTGCGTGAGCAGGAGCCCGAGATATACCATGATGTCACGGAGTGGCGGCGGCGGGCGGTAGAGCAACTGCTGCTTGAGGCGGGGCTTGATGCGGCGACAGCCAGCCATGGTGCAGAGCAAGCGATGGCGCACTTTGCCCACTGGCGCAGCCAGATTACCCCGACGCAAGAAACCCATGATACGTTGCACGCCTTGTCCCAGCGTTGGCCGCTGGTGGCTATCACCAATGGCAATGCCGACCCCAGCCGCTTCGGGCTGGATCGCTACTTTCGGTTTATCTTGCGCGCGGGGCCGGACGGTCGCGCCAAACCCTTTGGTGATATGTATCATCGGGCAGCGCAAGCGCTGGGTGTGGCGCCGGAGCAGATTCTGCATGTGGGTGATGATTTGACCACCGATGTGGCAGGTGCAGTGCGTAACGGTTTGCAGGCTTGCTGGATCAATCTCTATGAAGGCAATTTGATGCATATTGACGATGCACGTTTACTGCCACATGTGGAAATTTCCCGGTTGGCATTGCTCACAACGCTGCTATAATTCTGCTAATTTAGCTGTATAAATCACCAGTGAAGTAAGTGCCCCTGGGGTTACTGCTTGTCTGTTAACGGATAACTGTACCGATGGACGTTTCTGAACTTCTTGATGGCTTGAACAATAAACAGCGCGATGTGGTTGCCGCGCCTCGTGGGAATCTTCTGGTATTGGCGGGCGCCGGAAGCGGTAAAACGCGGGTGCTGGTGCATCGCATCGCCTGGTTGATGTCCGTTGAGCAGTGTTCGCCTTACTCCATCATGGCAGTGACTTTCACCAATAAGGCGGCGGCGGAGATGCGCCACCGCATTGAACATTTGATCGGCACCAGTCAGGGCGGCATGTGGATCGGAACCTTCCACGGTCTGGCGCACCGCCTGCTGCGTGCGCATCATCTTGATGCCGGTTTGCCACAGGATTTTCAGATTCTGGACAGCGAAGATCAGCTTCGTTTGCTCAAGCGTCTGATTCGGGCGCTGAATCTGGATGAGAAACAGTGGCCTGCGCGTCAGGCGATGTGGTACATCAACGGCAAGAAAGACGAAGGGTTGCGCCCACAGCATATCGAAAGCTATGGCAATCCCGTCGAGCAGACTTGGCTCAAGGTGTATCAGGCCTATCAGGAAGCGTGCGACCGTGCCGGGTTAGTCGATTTTGCCGAGCTATTGCTGCGCGCACACGAGCTGTGGCTGAACAAACCCCATATTCTCAATCATTACCGTGAACGCTTCACTAATATTCTGGTGGACGAATTTCAGGATACCAACCGTATTCAGTACGCCTGGATCCGCATGCTGGCAGGAGACAGTGCCAGCGTGATGATTGTTGGTGATGACGATCAGTCAATTTATGGCTGGCGTGGCGCACAGGTAGAAAACATCCAACTGTTTTTAAATGACTTCCCCAAAGCCGAAACCATTCGTTTGGAGCAGAACTATCGCTCCACCGGCAATATTCTTACCGCAGCCAATGCGCTGATTGCGCATAACGGCGGGCGGTTGGGTAAAAACCTCTGGACAGAAGATGCGCAGGGTGATCCCATCTCCCTTTACTGCGCCTTTAACGAGCTTGACGAGGCACGTTTCGTTGTCAACCGCATTAAGGTGTGGCAGGAAAATGGCGGCGCACTCAAGGAAAATGCCATCCTGTATCGCAGCAACGCCCAATCGCGCGTGCTGGAAGAGGCCTTGCTGCAGCAAAGTATTCCGTATCGTATTTATGGTGGCATGCGTTTCTTTGAGCGACAGGAAATCAAAGATGCGCTCGCTTACCTACGTCTAATCGCCAACCGTAATGATGATGCTGCCTTTGAGCGCGTGGTGAATACCCCAACGCGCGGTATTGGCGATCGCACATTGGATGTGGTTCGCCAGACGGCGCGCGATCGGCAGGTGACGCTGTGGCAATCGAGTCGCGTGCTGTTGCAGGAGAAAGCGTTGGCAGGGCGTGCTGCCTCTGCATTGCAGCGCTTCTTGGAGTTGGTGGAAGCACTGGCCTATGAAACTGCCGATTTGCCACTGCATGTGCAAACGGATCGCGCTATCAAAGACTCCGGCCTGTGGCAGATGTACGAACAGGAAAACGGCGAGAAAGGGCAAGCGCGGGTTGAAAACCTGGAGGAATTGGTGACGGCGACGCGCCAGTTCAGCTACCAGGAAGAGGATATGGACCTAATGCCGTTGCAGGCGTTTCTGTCTCACGCGGCATTAGAAGCGGGTGAAGGGCAGGCTGATGCTTATCAGGATGCGGTGCAATTGATGACGCTCCACTCCGCCAAAGGATTGGAGTTCCCTCAGGTGTTTATCGTCGGCATGGAAGAGGGGATGTTCCCTAGCCAGATGTCGCTGGATGAGGGTGGACGCCTTGAGGAAGAGCGCCGTTTGGCCTATGTCGGTGTGACGCGTGCCATGCAGAAGCTCACCCTGACCTACGCGGAAAGTCGGCGTTTGTACGGTAAAGAAACCTATCATCGCCCTTCGCGCTTTGTCGGTGAGTTGCCTGTCGAGTGCGTGGAAGAAGTGCGCTTGCGTGCCAGCGTATCTCGCCCAGTCAATCACCAGCGGTTGGGCACGCCAGTTAGCCAGAGCGACAGCGGTTATGCGTTGGGCCAGCGCGTGCGCCATGCCAAATTTGGCGAAGGCACCATCATTAATCTGGAAGGAAGCGGTGAGCATTGTCGTTTACAGGTTGCTTTTCAGGGACAGGGTATCAAGTGGTTGGTCGCTGCCTATGCGCGGTTGGAGACGGTTTAACACTGGTATCAAAACAGCCACGTATTGAGGTAAAAAAGGAGATCAACCGGGATGACGTTAGATGAGATAGTGACTCAGCTTCGTAGCAAAAAATGGGTAGATTTGACGCACAGCGTAACGGAATCTATTCCTATCTTTAGCGCCTTTCCCGGCGTGCAGCGCAACACACTGTATACCGTTGAGCAGGATGGATTTTTTGCCCAACAGCTCACCTTTGTGACCCAGACCGGCACCCACATTGACGCACCAGCTCATTTTGCCGCGGGCAAACGTTGTTTGGATGGCCTTGCCAATAAGGAGTTGCTGCTGCCATTGCGTGTGATCCACAGGCAAGAGGCGGTGGCACAGGATGCTGATTACCGTCTCAGTGTGCAAGATATTGTGGATTTTGAGCAGCAACATGGGCGGATTCCTGCGGGATGTTTTGTGGCATTCGCCAGTGGCTGGAGCAAGCGTTGGCCAGATGTGCAGGCTTTTGCTAACAACGATGTCGAAGGTTACGGCCATACACCGGGTTGGTCCATCGAGGCATTGCGTTTTCTGTTTGAACAGCGTCAGATAGCCGCTATAGGTCATGAAACGCTGGACACTGATGCCGCTGTAGATTTTCGCCGCAATAAAGGACTGATTGGTGAGTTTTATGTGCTGGACCACGACGCCTGGCAGGTTGAGGTGATGAACAATCTGGATCAGGTACCTGCTGTAGGGGCGTATATTCAGGTCAGTTTCCCTAATTTTGCCGGTGCGCCGGGCTTTCCAGTACGGGCAATTGCCTATTTGCCCGAAGACGAACGCTAAATGGCATTGAGGCGGTGTAGGGACATCGCCTTCTCTACCCGTGCTTAATGTCAGGCGCAGAATTGAACAATTCGTGCATCTTTTATCTGTCACAGTTTAAAAGTTGACAGCCTTTTTCATCTCGGCGTAACATGCGCCCATCATTATTTCCGGAGGGCCCCGCCTTGGACACACCCAGTCGATACTGGCTCATTAATCAATTGATTATTAATCATTTCTAAGGCTGCCCAGCTGTTTTTTCCGGTAGCCCTGGTGGTTATCGGTGATGTTGTATTCCTCCGTCATCATATTGAGTCAGCACCGTCGGTTTGAAACCTGTTGGTGCCATGTCATCACCGTTTCTGTGATTCATCGCGTCAGTCTTTCTCTGTTACTGCACTAGGAGCACATGGCCTATGCTGAGCGCATTTAAACTGGATAACTGCCGCTTATCCCGCCTGGAACTGGACGACACCGATGATATCGCCGCCTCTGTGTGGGTGGATTTGGTCGAGCCTGAAGATGAAGAGCGTGAGCTGGTGCAAAACCGGTTGGGGCAGAGCCTGGCAACGCGTCCGGAACTGGAAGATATCGAGGCATCGGCGCGTTTTTTTGAAGACGAAGACGGCCTACATATCCACTCCTTCTTCTTCTTCGAAGATGCGGACGATCACGCTGGAAACTCCACCGTGGCATTCACCATTCGTGACGGGCGGTTGTATACGCTACGCGAGCGTGAACTGCCTGCTTTTCGCCTGTATCGCATGCGCGCGCGCAATCAGACACTGGTGGACGGTAATGCCTATGAGCTGTTACTCGATCTGTTTGAAACCAAGATTGAACAGTTGGCCGATGAAATCGAAAATATCTATAGTGATCTGGAATCGTTGAGCCGTGTCATCATGGAAGGACGGCAGGGTGAAGAGTACGACGAGGCACTTTCGACGCTTGCTGAATTAGAAGACGTGGGCTGGAAGGTCCGTTTGTGTTTGATGGATACCCAGCGCGCGCTAAACTTCTTAGTGCGTCGGGCACGTTTGCCGAGTGGGCAATTGGAGCAGGCGCGCGAGATACTACGCGATATCGAATCCCTGTTGCCACATAACGAATCTCTGTTTCAGAAGGTCAACTTCCTGATGCAGGCGGCGATGGGCTTTATCAATATCGAGCAGAGCCGCATTATCAAGATCTTCTCGGTGGTTTCCGTGGTGTTCTTGCCGCCGACGCTGGTGGCTTCCAGTTACGGAATGAACTTTGAGTTTATGCCGGAATTGCACTGGTCATTTGGTTATCCAGGGGCCATCGTGTTGATGATCTTGGCTGGACTGGCGCCGTACCTCTACTTTAAGCGCAAAAACTGGCTGTAATGATATGTTGATGCTTCCCGGCGAAAGCCGGGAACGCGCTCATTTTTTGCTTCTACGATCATTTCCATATTAATTAACCTCCCCTTCTGTTTAGAATGAAACCTCTACGGTTTTGTCATATCAGGTTGTATCTATGGGAAGGGTTTCACCCTTTACACAGTGGGGAGTCCTGCTGGTTGTTTCTCTGCTGTTTGGGTTGGTATTGCAGTGGTTCCATGTTCCGGCAGCGTTTCTGTTAGGACCGATGATTATTGGCGTAATCATGGGGCTCAAAGGGGCGACGATCCGCATGCCACCGGCTTACTTTTGGGCTGCTAATGCCATCCTTGGTTGTTTGGTAGCGCAAAGCCTTTCCCTCTCTATTCTGAGTCCGCTGTTGAATGAATGGCCGTTAGTGCTGGGCATTCTGGTGGCAACCCTGGCCGCCAGCGGTTTTTCTGGTTGGTTACTGGTTCGGTTTAGCGCGTTGCCCGGTACAACAGGTGCCTGGGGCGCGTCGCCTGGTGGTGCCTCGGCGATGGTCGCTATGTCGAGCGAGTTTGGTGCTGACGTGCGTTTGGTGGCATTTATGCAATACCTGCGCGTACTGATGGTGACGGCTGCCGCAGCGTTTGTGGCGCGCTTGAGCTTGGGTGAAACCGCTGCACATAACACCGCAGCACTGATCTGGTTTCCCGCGCTCGATTGGCGTTTTTTCGCGACCTTAGGTGTGGCATTTTGCGGCGTGCTGCTGGGGCGTTGGCTGCGTCTTCCGTCCGGCGCACTGCTAGGGCCGATGATCCTCGGTGCTGCGCTGCACTCTACTGGCACGTTGATGCTGCAAACGCCGGAGTGGATACTGGCATTGGCCTATGCGTTTATCGGCTGGAGTGTCGGATTGAGTTTTACCCGTCCGATTTTCCTGCTGGCAATTCGTACTTTGCCACATATGATGGCTTCTATCGTCGGGCTGATGGTACTGTGCGGGGGAATGGCTTACGGGGTAACGCTGTTGCTACCGGTGGATATTCTTACCGCGTATTTAGCAACCAGCCCCGGCGGGCTGGATTCTATTGCGGTCATTGCGGCGGGCAGCAACGTCGACATGGCTTTTGTGATTGCGATGCAAACGCTGCGGCTGTTTTCGACGCTGCTGTTCAGTCCCGTACTGTCGCGTTACATCTCACGCCATACTGCGCTGAACGCGACGTAATTTCCGCTGGGCCATCAGAGCGTCGATGATAAACAGCGCCAGCGCTGCCCAGATAAACCCGAATGCAACCATTTTGTCGCTGCCGAGTGGTTCACCATATAAGGTGACGGCGATAATAAACATCAGCGTAGGACCAAGGTACTGGAAAAAACCGAGCGTAGAAAGGCGCATTCTTACCGCAGCTGCGGTGAAGAACAGCAGCGGCACGGTGGTTACGATCCCTGCGCTTACCAACAGCAGATTGAGCGTTGTACTGTTATTGCTGAGGTGGCTACTTGGCGTATCAGCAATAAAAAACAAGTAGATAATTGCGGCAGGCAGCAACCATAGCGTTTCAATCAGCATTCCGGTTTGGCCGTCCACGCCGAGTTTCTTACGCAATAAGCCATAAATAGCGAAGCTAAAGGCCAGTGCCAGAGCAATCACCGGTACTGAGCCAAACTGCCATAACTGAATCAACACACCACTAAAAGCCAATAATACCGCACACCATTGCAGACGGCGGAAGCGTTCGCCGAGGAAAATCATACCCAGCATCACGTTGACCAGTGGGTTGATAAAATAGCCCAGGCTGGCTTCCAGAATGTGATTGTGGTTTACCGCCCAAATGTAGAGCAGCCAGTTACCGCCGACCAATACGGCGGTCAGGGCCAGCATCAGCAGCGTTTTGGGTGAACCGATTACATGCTGTACCTGACGCCATTTGCGGCTAACACTCACCAGAACCAGCATAAACAGAAATGACCAGATAATGCGGTGCGTAAGAATCTCTGTGGCTGGAACTTGTCCAATCAGCTTGAAGTAGACGGGCGCAATGCCCCAAATGAAATAGGCACCAAGGGCGAATAACACACCTTGGCGTGATTGCTGTTCATTCATGCGGAAGATTTACTCTACGGTCGGAAGAACAGGTACTGTACGCGAAACCGCAGCGACTTTCATCTTATCACCTGGTTTTGGCGTTTCGTTTTGATAAATTCTGATTGTGTAGTCTTTCATATGGTTATCGTGCGAATAATTCGCTGTTATCCGACGATATAGGTGGCCGTGGCGGTGGCGATATGTACCTGTGACTCGTTGTGCAACTCGGCACGCGCCACGGCGATTTTGTTCCCACCGCGCAGCAGCGTGCTAGTCAAGGTAAAATGCTCACCGCGGCCAGGACGCAGATAGTCCACTCGCAGATCGATAGTCCCCATCCGTGCCAACCGCTGGTGGAATTCATGAGCACTGATGGTTTGATGACGCAACAGCGCGCTACCGACACAGACTAAACCCGCAGCCACATCCAGCCCCGCAGCAATCACGCCACCGTGGAGAATTTTTTGCAGTGCATTTCCCACCAACCGTTCCTGACGGTCGAACACCAAAATGGCATGGTCGGCCTCAAACTCACGTAGCTCTAAGCCCAGTTCCCGGTTAAAGGGCATCTGGTAGATGAAAATGTCGCTGACTCGCTGGCGAACGCTTTCCTGTGGCAACATTGCATCAGGAGGCAGTGCATCCTGTTGTACAAGCGGAAGTGACATGAGTGCGGCTCTCAATAAAGAACAGAACAGAGAATAATGATAGTTTAACGTTAAATTTTTGTTTATTTCATGAGGCGTTTCTGTTTATTTCCAAAAAAGCATGAATAACTAGGAAGTGGATGATTCAAGTACAGATTATGAAGCTAGAATAATAGCGAGCGTGTCTATCATTTTTCCTTACTTTCATGTTGGTCGGAGATACCCTATGCGCAAAATAGCGGGCGCGGTTATGCTGCTGCTGGCAGCTCAGGTTCAGGCAGAAGAAGCAAAAATTCAGGTTATACATGACAGACCCGTAGTGCGTGGCAGTATTATTGCTGCTTTGCTGCAAGACCACGATAGTCCCTTTATTCTTTACCCGTATGAAAGCAACTATCTGCTCTATACCTATACCACCAACATCAATAAACAGGCGATCAGCAGCTACGACTGGGCCAATGAAGCACGAAAAGATGAGGTGAATTTCCAACTAAGCCTGGCTTTTCCTATCTGGCGCGGCATCATGGGGGACAATTCACTGCTGGGTGTCTCCTACACGCAGCAATCCTGGTGGCAGATGTCGAACGCCGATGAATCCTCTCCGTTTCGTGAAACCAACTATGAACCGCAGGTGTTTCTTGGATGGGCGACCGATTACAGCATAGGCGGATGGACGCTACGTGACGTAGAAGTGGGGCTTAACCACCAGTCGAACGGCAAAGCGGATCCGACCTCCCGCAGTTGGGATCGCGCCTATGTGCGCTTGATGGCGCAAAACGGCAATTGGAAGGTGGATCTCAAACCTTGGTTCTTGATCCCCGACCGTAAGGATGACAATCCGGATATTACCAAGTATCTGGGGTACTATCGGGTTCGTGTGGGGTACGTGTGGGGCGAGAGCATCTTCAGTGTGGCAGGGCATTACAACTGGAACACCGGTTATGGCAATGCGGAGCTAGGGTGGAGCTATCCGATAACCAAACATGTGCGCTTCTATACCAAGGTATTTAGCGGCTACGGCGAATCGATGATCGACTACAACCATCGGCAGACGCGTTATGGTGTGGGTGTAATGCTGAACGATATCTTTTGAGGCATGTTTTCAGAAAAAATAATTCTCGTGGTCAAAAGATTGCAGTTTTTATCACAGGCGCTGAAAATAGCGCCTGTTTGATTTTATCGGCTGCGGGATGATGTGATGCAAAGAGGATCGGGGAACGCGTGTCTACGGCGGAAGTGTTAAATAAGGAAGCGTTAGCGGCTCAGGTATTGCGCGATACGTTCGGTTATCAGCAATTCCGTCCCGGCCAGGATGCGGTTATTCAGGCTGCCGTCAACGGTCAGGATTGTCTAGTGATCATGCCGACCGGGGGCGGGAAATCGCTATGCTACCAGATACCTGCGCTGGTGCTGGATGGCTTGACGCTGGTGGTGTCTCCGCTGATCTCTTTGATGAAAGACCAGGTGGATCAGCTTCTTGCCTACGGTGTTGCCGCTGCCTGCCTGAATTCGACCCAGACCCGTGAGCAACAGTGGGATGTGATGAACCGCTGTCGCAGCGGTGAGATCAAGCTGCTGTATATCGCGCCTGAGCGTTTAACAACCGACAGCTTCTTCGATCAGCTTGTTCAGTGGAACCCGGCACTGATTGCTATCGATGAAGCGCACTGTATTTCCCAGTGGGGGCATGATTTTCGTCCTGAATATCGGGCGCTGGGGCAAATCAAGCAGCGCTTCCCCTCTCTGCCCGTGGTCGCACTGACGGCTACCGCGGATGAAACAACGCGCAGTGACATTGTGCGTTTGCTTGACCTGCGCGACCCCCATATTCATCTAAGCAGTTTCGACAGACCCAATATTCGCTATACATTGGTGGAGAAATTCAAGCCACTCGATCAACTGTGGATGTTTGTGCAAGGGCAGCGCGGTAAAAGCGGAATTATTTATTGTAACAGTCGGGCGAAGGTGGAAGACATCAGTGCTCGATTGCAAAACCGTGGCCTTAGCGTCGCAGCCTACCATGCCGGACTGGATAACGAACGGCGCGCGCAGGTTCAGGAAGCGTTCCAGCGTGACGATTTGCAAGTGGTTGTGGCGACCGTCGCCTTCGGTATGGGCATCAACAAGCCTAACGTACGCTTTGTGGTGCACTTTGATATTCCGCGTAACATTGAATCGTACTATCAGGAGACTGGGCGAGCGGGGCGTGACGGCCTGCCGGCTGAAGCCGCGCTGTTTTACGATCCGGCGGATATGGCGTGGCTGCGCCGCTGCCTTGAGGAAAAACCACCGGGTCCGCAACAAGAGATTGAGCGGCATAAGCTCAACGCCATGGGCGCTTTCGCTGAGGCGCAAACCTGCCGTCGTCTGGTGCTGCTTAACTATTTTGGTGAAGGACGGCATGCACCCTGCGGCAATTGTGATATCTGCCTGGATCCTCCCAAACGTTATGATGGGTTGATGGATGCGCAAAAAGCGCTTTCCTGTGTGTATCGCGTGGGGCAACGCTTCGGTTTAGGGTATGTGGTTGAGGTGCTACGTGGGGCTAACAATCAACGTATCCGCGAATGGGGACACGATAAGCTGCCGGTGTATGGTATTGGCCGTGAGCAGTCTCACGAGCATTGGGTGAGCGTACTGCGCCAATTGATTCACCTTGGCTTCTTGACGCAGAATATTGCGCTGCACTCGGCAGTGCAGCTTACCGAATCCGCCCGCCCGGTGCTGCGGGGTGAGATACCCTTGCAGTTAGCCGTACCGCGTTTGGTCAACCTGAAACCCAAGACGAACCAGAAATCGTACACCGGGCTTTACGACCGCAAACTGTTTGCCAAACTGCGCAAATTACGCAAAGCCATTGCCGATGAAGGTGATATTCCTCCTTACGTAGTGTTCAGTGACGCCACATTGCTGGAAATGGCCGATCGCTTGCCGGTGACCGCAGGCGAATTGCTGACGATTAATGGTGTCGGGCAGCGTAAACTGGAGCGATTCGGTACACCCTTTATGTCTCTGATTCGCGAACATCTGGATGATGGTGAAGACGTACGCTAACCAAGATGGTGTTTGTGGTCTCTGTTGTAACAAAAGGAAAATATCATGATGCTGTTTTTGACCGTGGCGATGGTGCATTTCGTGGCATTGATGAGCCCGGGACCGGATTTCTTTTTTGTCTCCCAGACGGCTGCGAGCCGCTCACGTAAAGAGGCCATGATGGGCGTGCTGGGCATTTCTCTGGGGGTGATGGTGTGGGCCGCTATTGCGTTAATGGGACTGCACTTGTTGTTGCAAAAAATGGCGTGGTTGCACGATGCTATTACCATTGGCGGCGGATTATATTTGTGCTGGATGGGATGGCACATGTTGCGCGCAGCGCGTCGCAAAGGGGAGCAGCAAACGGTTGAAACGCTAGAACTGCCTTCGAAAGGGAAAACCTTTATGCGGGGTCTGTTGACCAATCTGGCTAACCCGAAAGCGCTGATCTATTTTGGTAGCGTGTTCTCTCTGTTTGTCGGCGACAGCGTTGGTACCGGTGCGCGCTGGGGGCTCTTTGCCCTGATCTCACTGGAAACGTTGCTGTGGTTTAGCCTGGTGGCAATGGTGTTTGCCTTGCCTGCAATGCGTCGCGGCTATCAGCGTTTAGCTAAATGGATCGATGGTCTGGCTGGGGTGCTATTTACTGGCTTTGGGCTACATCTGATTATTTCGCGCTAAGCGAGCATGGCGTAGCACTCCCGCTTTTTTTCCTCGCCGCCGGTTGGCGGCGAGTGACGGATTACACCTTACGCGCTGTTGCCAGTAACGCGCCGACCAGCATAAACAGCGAACCAAACAAACGGTTAAGCAAGCGGATTTGGCGCGGCCCTTTCAGCCATACCGCGATGCGGGTAGCAAGCGTGGCATAACCGATCATCACCACAATATCGACGGCCACGGTGGTCACACC
This sequence comes from Serratia marcescens, assembly GCA_015548865.1. GTDB lineage: Bacteria > Pseudomonadota > Gammaproteobacteria > Enterobacterales > Enterobacteriaceae > Symbiopectobacterium > Symbiopectobacterium marcescens_A. The sequence goes on from JADMXW010000012.1 coordinate 86,128, forward strand.
TAAAATCAGATACTGAGCGACCTGTGGCTGATGCGGCACGATAAATTGCGGAAACAGTGCGGCCAGAAAAACGATGCTTTTAGGGTTGGTGAGGTTGACCAGAATGGCTCGGCGAAACAGTTGACGCCGTGGCATGGTGCCTGCCAGTGCATGCAGGTCGAGCGAGCCGGCCGCGCGCCATTGCTGGATACCGAGCCAGATCAGATAGGCGGCGCCAAGCCATTTCAAAATGTCAAAAGCCAGCAGCGATTGCGACAGCAGCGCGCCAAGGCCAATACCCACCAATACAATATGGATGGCCAGCCCGACTTGTAGTCCAGCGATGGATGCTGCCGCGCCTCGATAGCCATGGCTGATGGCGGTACTCATGGTGTTGATAGCACCTGAACCCGGTGAAAGGCTGAGAATAAGCGTTGTGAGTAAATAGGTTAACCACCAGTCGAGGGTCATAGCTGCTTCCTGATTGCGTATATACCGCCATACTCCACGTTGCAGGGGCGTTGGCTGCGGCGATCCCTTGCCGCGTTACGAGACTCATAAATGAGCCTCGCCCTAAAGGGCCAGCGCAGGCGTTGTTCAAAACGTAAACGTTTTGTCCTGCAACTCGAATCATTTCGGGTATGGTTGTCTTGCGTTACGCTGTTAAACATTACGGTCGAATGTGCCACAATACGCCATTGCTGATTGTTGTGCCAGCGATCACAAAACTCTCTTGTAGACCCTGCGTTGCAGGTGTTTAGCGCGGTGCCGTGCATCAAGGAGAAACGCGATGTCACCCGAAATATCCGACCTTTTATTAAGAGAAAAGCAGTTTGCGGCATTTGTCACCGGAACGCTGTTGGATTTCTGGCGTCAGCGCGAGGAAGGTGAGTTTCTCGGCGTGGACGATGTGCCGATCCGTTTTGTGCGTTTTACCTCGGCGCAGCACTCGCGTTTGGTGGTGGTGTTCCCTGGCCGCATTGAAAGCTATGTAAAGTATGGTGAAGTCGCCTACGATTTGTTTCGGGCGGGTTATGATGTGATGATCATGGATCACCGTGGGCAGGGGCGTTCAGGGCGGATGTTGGAAGACGGCAATCGTGGCCATGTGGTACGCTTTGGCGACTACGTAGACGATGTCGAGCAATTCTGGTTGCATCATGTGGATGCAGTGAAAACGGCTGAACCCGAGCGTTACCAGCGCTGTTTTGCTCTTGCCCACTCAATGGGGGGCGCTATCCTGGCGCATTTTTTGGCGCGCCGTCCGGATGCGTTCGATGCGGTAGCGCTGTGTGCCCCGATGTGTGGTATCAAATTACCGATGCCGGGCTGGTTGGCATCGCGTATTGTCGCGTGGGCGGAGTTGCATCCCCGTATTCGTGATTACTATGCCATCGGCACCGGGCAATGGCGCCCGCTGCCTTATTTGATTAACGTGTTAACGCACAGTCGTGAGCGTTATCGTCGCAGCGTGCGTGCTTATGCCGATGAGCCCGGCTTGCGTGTTGGCGGTCCAACCTATCATTGGATGCGGGAATCGATGGCGGCTGGGCGCGAGCTTTCCGCCTTGGCTTCGCAAATCACTACGCCCTTGCTATTGCTTCAGGCTCAGGAAGATATCGTGGTGGATAATCGCAGTCAGGATGCGTTTTGTCAGGCGTTGGCTGAGGCTGGACATCCCTGCGTTGGAGGGGCTCCGGTTGTTATTAAGGGCGCTCGCCATGAGCTGTTATTTGAAGAAGATGGGATTCGGGCGCAGGTGTTTACCCATATTCTTAATCATTTTGCACAATATCCGTAATCCGTAAATGTTGCGGCCTGTGTCGCGCCATTCCCCTTAAAGGTGAGAGTTCACTGTTATGTATCACGTCGTTGCTTCCGATTTAGATGGCACGTTGCTGTCGCCAGATCACACCCTGTCTCCGTTTGCCAAAGAGACCCTGAAACTGCTGACCGCACAGGGCATCCACTTTGTATTTGCCACTGGGCGACATCATCTGGATGTGGCGCAGATTCGCGATGGGTTGGGAATCAGTGCTTTTATGATTACCTCTAACGGTGCACGCGTGCATAACACGCAAGGGGAACTCATTTTCAGCCACAATCTGGATCAGGATATTGCACACGATCTCTATGGCATGGTGTACCGCAACCCGGAGATGCTGACACATGTCTACCGAGACGATGAATGGTTTATGAGCCGTTCCCGCCCGGAAGAGGAGCGTTTTTTTCAGGAGTCGGTTTTCAAATATAAATTGTTTGAACCCGGTCTGCTCGGTACTGACGGCGTGAGCAAGGTATTTTTTACCTGTGACAGTCATGAGAAGCTGCTACCGTTGGAAGAAGCTATTAATGCGCGCTGGGGAGATCGGGTTAATGTGAGTTTCTCAACGCTCACCTGCCTGGAGGTAATGGCAGGGGGGGTATCCAAAGGCCATGCGTTGGAGCAAGTGGCGAAATTGATGGGCCATAACCTGAAATCATGCATTGCGTTTGGCGATGGCATGAACGATTTTGAAATGCTGTCGATGGCGGGCAAAGGATGCATTATGCGCAACGCGCATCAGCGGCTGAAAGATTTACTGCCACAGTTAGAGGTCATTGATAGCAATGCTGACGATGCGGTGGCGCATTATCTGCGTCGTCTGTTTCTTTCTGCTGTGTAATGGTGTTGCTGGCGGCCTTGGCCGCCAGCAGATGAGGGATAGTGCGATTAGGCGCGTTTCTCCATTTCTATCTTATGTTTCTTCTCATTGATCATGACAATAAGCAGCAGCAGCACCGCTAATACGCTGCCGCCGATCATGACCATAAAGCCGCCGTCCCAACCGAAGAAGTCAACGGTGTAGCCAACGATGGCGCTGGCCGCAACGGACCCTCCGAGGTAACCGAACAGGCCGGTAAAGCCCGCCGCAGTGCCCGCTGCCTTTTTCGGTGCCAATTCCAGTGCGTGTAGGCCGATCAGCATTACCGGGCCGTAAATCAAGAAGCCGATAATAATCATGCATGCCATATCGACGCCGGGGTTGCCTGCCGGGTTCAGCCAGTAAACCACGGTCGCGATGGTGACCAGTGTCATAAAGAACACCCCAGTAGCACCGCGGTTGCCTTTGAACACTTTGTCAGACATCCAGCCGCAGATCAGCGTGCCGGGGATCCCTGCATATTCGTATAGGAAGTAGGCCCAGGAGGATTTATCCAAGGCGAAGTGCTTCACTTCTTTCAGGTAGGTTGGTGACCAGTCGAGAATACCGTAACGAAGCAGGTAAACAAACACGTTGGCAATGGCGATATACCATAGCAATTTGTTCGGGAACACATACTTCATGAAGATCTCTTTTGCCGTCAGTTCCTTCTCTGACGTTTCGGTGTAATCCGCGGGGTAGTCATTCTTGTATTCTTCGATGGGCGGCAGACCGCAGGATTGCGGCGTATCACGCATCATCACGAAGGCAAACAGGGCAATCAGGATTGCGCCAAATGCAGGCATGTAGAGCGCTGCTCGCCAGTCATGGAACCAAGCCATCCCCAACAGGAACAACAGTGGGGGGATCCCACCGCCCACGTTGTGAGCGCAGTTCCAGACGGAAACAACACCGCCACGCTCTTTCTGTGACCACCAGTGCACCATGGTACGTCCGCATGGCGGCCACCCCATACCCTGGAACCAGCCACACAGGAACAACAACACAAACATGATGGCGATGCTTGAGGTGGCCCAAGGAACAAAGCCCATAAACAGCATCACTGCCGCCGCCAGAATTAATCCGGCGGGCAAGAATACGCGCGGATTGGAGCGGTCGGAAACGGAGCCCATGATAAACTTGGAAAAACCATAGGCGATGGAAATCCCTGATAACGCAAAGCCAAGGTCGCCGCGAGAGAACCCCTGTTCAATCAGGTACGGCATGGCAAGTGCGAAGTTTTTCCTTACCAGGTAGTAAGCGGCATAACCGAAAAAAATCCCCAAAAAAATCTGCCAGCGCAGACGACGGTACAGAGGGTCGACCCTATCGTCGCTCACCCTGGGTTGGTGCTGGGCGGGTTTAAAAATACTCAGCATAACTTTCTCCAATACGCTTAAAAGCGATAATTATTTTGTGCTAAATCGCGCGTATGGTAGCGAAATGGCGCAGGGTTTCAATGTGAGCCACCGCTAAAATGTTACATTTTTATGACGGTCGTGCAATTATTGTGCTTTACTTAACAAAAACCCCCTATATAGACCTCATGTTTGTGTGACTTTTATCCCGAAATGGTTACATACATATCTCGTTATTTTCGTTTTTTGCTCGAATTTGCTCTTTATCAATCATTTCTTTCCTTTTATGTGTCTGAATAGCCCTAATGAAGATCCGGAAAGGTGACACCATCATGGAAAACAGCATAGCCTACCGCGAAACCGACGTTATCGTGATTGGCGGTGGCGCGACTGGCGCGGGAACCTTGCGCGACCTGGCACTCAGAGGCCTGCGTTGCCTGCTGCTGGAGCGCTTTGATATCGCGACAGGCGCGACTGGGCGTAACCACGGGTTGCTGCACAGTGGTTCGCGTTATGCAGTAACAGACAGTGAGTCTGCGCGCGAATGTATTGAAGAAAACCAGATTCTACGACGTATTGCCCGGCACTGCGTTGAGCCGACGGACGGCCTGTTCCTGACATTGCCAGAAGACGATTTGGCCTATCAATCCCAGTTTATCGCTGCCTGCCAGCAGGCCGGTATCAACGCGCAGGCTATTGACCCTCAAGAGGCGTTACGCCTTGAGCCTGCGGCCAACCCGCAGCTTATCGGTGCCGTGCGCGTACCGGATGGCACTGTTGATCCCTTTCGGCTCACCACCGCCAATATGGTCGATGCCTGCGAACACGGGGCGGAAGTATTGACCTATCACGAAGTGTTGGGGCTGATACGTCAGGGGGATCGTGTTACAGGTGTGCGCGTTTTCGACCATAAACAACAACGCACTCTCGAACTCTATGCGCAAGTGGTGATCAACGCTGCTGGCATCTGGGGACAACGCATTGCGGAATATGCTGACTTGCGTGTGCGCATGTTCCCCGCTAAAGGGGCGTTGCTGATTCTGGGCCACCGTATCAATAACATGGTAATCAATCGCTGTCGTAAGCCTGCCGATGCCGATATTTTGGTTCCGGGTGACACGATTTCACTGATTGGCACCACGTCAACCCGTGTGGACTATGACCAGATAGATAACATGTCCGTTACGCCACAAGAAGTGGAAATCTTAATGCGTGAAGGGGCAAAACTGGCCCCGATGATGGCGCAGACGCGTATTTTGCGTGCCTATGCGGGAGTACGTCCATTGGTGGCCAGCGATGATGATCCGAGTGGACGCAGCGTGAGCCGAGGTATCGTGCTGCTTGATCACGCCAGCCGTGATGGGCTGGAAGGGTTTGTCACCATTACCGGCGGTAAATTAATGACGTACCGCCTGATGGCGGAGTGGGTCACCGATAAAGTGTGTGAAAAACTGGGGCACAGTGCTCGCTGCACCACGGCTGAAAGGCCACTGCCCGGCTCAGCCAACGCTTGTGCGGAACAACCCACGATCGCAACGTCAGGTACACGTACGTTTTCTGCTCCGCTTCGCGGTTCTGCTATTTATCGCCACGGTGATCGCGCTGCGCGTGTGCTGTCTAGCGAATATGCTGACAGCAGTCTGGTGTGTGAATGTGAAGCAGTGACTGCGGGTGAAGTTCGCTATGCAGTGGATGCACTCAAGGTAAATAACCTGATCGACCTGCGGCGGCGTACCCGTGTCGGTATGGGCACTTGCCAGGGCGAACTCTGCGCGTGTCGTGCTGCTGGGTTGCTGTGCAAGTTGGGACAATCGACTCCCACACAAGCATTGGCGCAGTTGAGTCAGTTTTTGAACGAGCGCTGGAAAGGCGTTCGCCCCATTGCATGGGGTAACGCACTACGTGAAAGCGAATTCACCAGTTGGGTGTATCAGGGCTTGTGTGGGTTGAGTATTGAGGATCAGCAGGAGGAACAAAATGCGGTATGACGTCGTCATTATCGGTGGCGGGTTAGCCGGGCTCACCTGCGGTATTCGTTTAGCGGAGCAAGGCAAACATTGCGCCATCGTCAGTTCAGGGCAAAGCGCCCTGCATTTCTCTTCGGGATCGCTGGATCTGTTGTCTTTTTTGCCGAATGGCGAGCCGGTACATCATCCACTCGAGGCGCTATCAGCGCTGGCAAACCAGGCTCCCGAACATCCCTATTCCCTGATGGGGGAAGCCGCCGTGCGCCGTTGGGTGCCAGAAGCTGAAGCTTTATTGGCTCGTTGCGGCGCGACGATGTCAGGTAGCCATCAACAAAACCATCTGCGTTTGACTCCGCTCGGTAAATATCGCCCGTGCTGGCTTAGCCCGCCAGAGATTGTCACGCGGGAACAGGGACAACCTTTGGCGTGGCGCGATCCGCTGATTGTGGGCATTGAAGGCTTTCTCGATTTTCAAGCCTCTATCGTGGCAGATGCGCTGCAAGCTCAAGGCATTGCGGCACAGAGTGCCGATCTGCGTTTGCCTGCATTGGATCGCTTACGCGGTAATCCCAGTGAGTTTCGCGCGGTAAATATCGCTCGCGTGCTGGATCTTCCGGAAAATGCCACCGCATTGTTAGCGGAGTTAGTTCGGCTGAGTTCTGACCATGATGCGGTCATCCTGCCGGCTTGTCTGGGGCTGGATACGCCGGATGCAGTGGCGAGGCTGCAAAGTGCCTTGGGCAAACCCGTTGGTCTGCTGCCGACGCTTCCCCCTTCGTTGCCAGGAGTACGGCTGCACCAGGCGATGGTGCGCCGTTTCCGCCAGTTAGGGGGAATGGTGATGCCGGGAGACAGAGTCGAGCGTGCCGATCTCGGTGCTGTGGAAAAGGCTCTCTATACTCGTAATCACGCTGAAATTCCGTTGCGTGCTAAGCAGGTTGTGCTTGCCAGCGGCAGCTTCTTTAATAACGGGCTGGTGGCCGAGTTTGATCGCGTTGTGGAACCGGTGTTTGGTTTTGATGTGCACTACGCCGCAGAGCGTAGCGATTGGAGCCGAGAAGATGTGTTGGCGCCTCAGCCTTATCGGCTGTTCGGTGTGAAAACCGATGAGAAGCTGCGCCCGAGTATCAAGGGCGTTACAGTCCCTGGCGTCTATGCTATCGGTGCGGTATTGGCCGGGTTCGATCCTCTGTCGCAGGGCTGTGGCGCGGGGGTATCTTTATTGAGCGCGTTGTCGGTTGCCGATACGCTGCTGCAAGGGGAGGTAGCATGAGCCTGCTCAATGACACCAGCTTTGATAACTGTATCAAATGTACGGTGTGTACCACCTACTGCCCGGTTGCTCGGGTAAATCCGCTTTATCCGGGGCCGAAACAGGCTGGGCCGGACGGTGAACGTCTGCGCCTGAAAGATCCGGCGCTTTATGATGAAGCGCTGAAATATTGCACCAACTGCAAACGCTGCGAAGTGGCCTGCCCGTCGGATGTGAAAATCGGTGACATCATTCAACGCGCTAAAGCGCGCTATAATCCGCATCGTCCTTCACTGCGTGACACTATCCTTAGCCATACCGATCTGATGGGGACGGTATCAACGCCATTTGCGCCGTTAGTGAATGCGGCAACTGGGCTGAAACCAGTGCGGCAATTGCTGGACAAAGCGTTGAAAATTGACCACCGACGCCAGTTACCGAAGTACTCGTTCGGCACTTTCCGTCGCTGGTACCGTCAGCAGGCAGAAGAGCAGAAGCTGTTCAGTGAACAGATTGCGTATTTCCACGGTTGTTACGTTAACTACAACCATCCGCAGTTGGGCAAAGACCTGATCCGCGTATTCAATGCGATGGGCATTGGTGTGCAACTGCTGGAAAAAGAGAAGTGCTGCGGTGTGCCGCTGATTGCTAACGGTTTTCATGCCAAGGCAAGAAAACAGGCACAGCAAAATGTGGGTTATCTGGAAACGGCGGTACAAGATAAAAATTTGACGGTGGTCGCGACTTCATCAAGTTGTACTGCCACGCTGCGTGATGAATATCCGCATTTGCTGGGTGTGGATAACCATGCGGTGCGCGATCGTATTACGTTGGTGACACGCGAGCTGTACCGTCTGTTAGAACAAGGTAAAACGCTGCCGCTTAATCCGCTGCCGTTGCGTGTGGCTTATCACACGCCCTGTCATATGGAGAAAATGGGGTGGACGTCTTACACGCTGGATTTACTGCGTCGCATTCCTGGTCTGGAACTGGTGGTGCTGGAATCCCAGTGCTGCGGTATCGCCGGAACTTACGGTTTTAAAAAAGAAAATTACACTACATCGCAAGGGATTGGCGCACCACTGTTCCGCCAGATTGAAGAGAGCGGAGTGGACATGGTGGTCACGGATTGCGAAACCTGTAAATGGCAGGTTGAGATGTCGACCAGTAAGCCTTGTGAGCATCCGATCACGTTATTGGCGCGTGCATTGGCGACGAAAAAATAATCCTTTACAGACGCGAATGATAATGATTATTATTGTCGTGCATTCCAGAGAGACCAGCACATGTATTGTTCTGTTCTGACGCGCTCCCTGTGAAGGCACGACATTGCTCACATTGCTTCCAGTGTTTATTTAGCCAGCTCGGGTGCTGGCTTTTTTTTTGCTTATTCTCCCCACCTCTTTTAAATTTTTTGAACTGAGCGATGAGTTTTTTACGCTTTCTTATTTGCTGCCTCCCGTTAGACTTAACATAACGACAACATTTGTGGAGGCGATATGATTTACTTACGACAGGCCGAGGCGCGTGGCCATGCAAACCATGGTTGGCTGGATAGCTGGCACAGTTTCTCCTTCGCGGATTATTACGATCCCAACTTTATGGGGTTCTCTGCGTTACGCGTGATTAACGAAGACCGCATTGAAGGTGGGCAGGGGTTTGGTACCCATCCCCACAAGGATATGGAAATTCTAACCTATGTACTGTCTGGTACGGTGGAGCACCAAGACAGCATGGGCAACAAGGAACAGATTCCGGCGGGTGAGTTTCAAATCATGAGTGCAGGCACTGGGATTCGCCATTCGGAATATAACGCCAGCCAGGATGAACTGCTGCACCTGTATCAGATCTGGATCATTCCGGAAAAGACGGGTATCACACCGCGTTACGAGCAAAGACGTTTTGATGCACCTCAGGGGCGTCAACTGGTGCTGTCACCCGATGCGCGTGACGGTTCGCTCAAGGTGTATCAGGACATGACGCTGTCGCGTTGGGCGCTGAAAGCGCAAGAGCAGTCTGTGTATCAGGTTCCGGCTGGCCGCCGCGTGTGGGTTCAGGTGGTTCGGGGTGAGGTGGAAATCAACGGTCAGGCAGCAGGCGAAAGCGATGCGCTAGCGATATGGGATGAAGAGACTCTCTCGGTACATGCCACACAAGAAAGTGAAATCTTGTTGTTTGATCTGCCTCCGGTGTAACGGATAACGGTGCGTACCCGTGACGCACCGTTTTTTCTCTTCTTAGGGCGCTTCTGCCGAAAGCAGGGTGCAGAGCGTAGAGCTGTCGGTCAATACGGCATCGACATCCTCATAGTATTGCGTGGTGATGACACTTTTCTCTTCATGCCAGGTATAAAGCGGCACCCCGGGATCGTCGTGGCTTTCCTGTAATACATAACGTTGCAGTTTGACCGGTTGTGCATCGGTTAGATCTTCTCCCACTTTTTCCGCGGTGATCAGTCGTAGTCCTTGTGGGTAGCGCACCAACTGAAAATCAAAAATCTTCTGCCGCGATGCCGCAATACGGTAATCAAACCAGATAAATGCGTCGCTGTTCGGGATGGGCACCAGCGAATAACCGTCCGATGTTTTGATGTAAAAACTCAACCCACGGTTAGGGTGCGAGGTATTGTTTTCGAACGTAGCCAGCACCGCGAAATCCTCTGAGGTCGGGTGTGCCAGCGCCAGATTATTCACACCCTGTTGCAGTAGCACGATGCTCAAGCCAGCAGTGCTGGGGCAAGCGGCAGCCGTCACGCTACTGTAAAACAGCAAGACAGCGAGCATACGCCGAGAGTGGGTAAACAAAAACATAGCGGTGGTTATCCCTTCCATGCCCACAGCGGGCAAAAAAATTCTGTAAAGACATCATTTCATCAGGTAAGTGCGTATACCATCCAGGAACATCTGGGTCGAAAGCATGACGAGAATCAGCCCCATCAACCGCTCCAGCGCGGCGACACCCTTTTCACCCAACAGGCGCAAAAAGAGATCGGACATCAGCAGAATAATAAACGAAATGCCCCAAGCGATGCAGAGCGCCAGCGTTAAATGCGGCAACTGATCGGGATATTGATGCGACAGCAACATCAGCGCTGCCAGAATAGACGGCCCTGCGACCAGAGGGATCGCCATTGGCACCAGAAACGGCTCTTCCCCAGCGGGTAATCCGCTGCTGTTGCTTTCCTGAGAGGGAAATATCATACGTATTGCGATTAAAAACAACACAATGCCGCCAGAGATGGAGACAGTTTCGGTGCGTAGGTTGAGGAATGCCAGAATACGCTCGCCCGCAAACAGAAAAATCAACATCAGTCCAAGCGCGATCACCATCTCGCGAATCAGCACTACCCGCCGGCGCTTGGGATCAAGGTGCTTGAGTACCGACATAAAAATAGGCAAATTGCCCAGTGGGTCCATAATTAACAGCAACAGAATGGTTGCTGAGATCATTTCGCTCATGGTGGTGGTTGGCTCCTGTTATCCCTCAAATGATGTTGCAGCATTAGCCCTGTTGCTGAAAAAGCCGGTGTCATCGAATAAATTCACTTGCGACTTCTGATACATTTTGTAAGGTTGATAGTCATCACTTTATGTAATGTTTGCTGAGTTTGGTGATAAACCGATTTTCATTACCTCTCGCTCTGTCATCATGTTAGTCCTGCGCCACGGTTTTCGCGCGTTTGCGTATGGTAAACCTATTGTTCTGCAAGACATTCACCTGACGAGAACAGGGTAACAGAGTGTGTGTCGGCCGTCAGTACTGCCTGTGTGGCAGTCCAAATTCTTTGTGTCACCCCAAGGCAGGATTGTTACCATGAAAAATGTTGGTTTTATCGGCTGGCGCGGTATGGTGGGCTCCGTTCTGATGCAGCGTATGCAGGAAGAGCGTGATTTTGACCTGATTCGCCCGGTGTTTTTTTCCACGTCGCAACACGGCCAGGCCGCTCCGGTACTGGGTGGACAGCAGGGCACGCTGCAAGATGCCTATAATCTGGATGCGCTGCGCGCGCTGGATATCATCATCACCTGCCAGGGTGGCGATTACACTAATGACGTTTATCCTAAGCTGCGTGAAAGCGGCTGGCAGGGTTACTGGATCGATGCGGCGTCTTCGCTGCGTATGCGCGATGATGCCATCATCATCCTCGATCCGGTCAACCATGATGTGATCAAACAGGGGTTGGACAAAGGCATTAAAACCTTCGTTGGCGGTAACTGTACCGTCAGCCTGATGCTGATGTCGCTGGGTGGACTGTTTGCTCACGATCTGGTGGAGTGGGTGTCGGTTGCGACCTATCAGGCGGCATCTGGCGGCGGTGCGCGTCATATGCGCGAACTGCTGGTGCAAATGGGAATGCTGCACAGCGATGTGGCGAAAGAATTGCAGGATCCTGCCTCAGCGATTCTGGATATTGAGCGTAAAGTCACCGCGCTGACGCGCAGTGGTACACTGCCGACAGACAATTTCGGCGTGCCGTTGGCGGGTAGCCTGATCCCGTGGATCGATAAACAATTGGATAACGGGCAGAGCCGGGAAGAGTGGAAAGGCCAGGCTGAAACCAACAAGATCCTGGGCACCCAGTCTGTGATTCCGGTAGACGGTTTGTGCGTTCGCGTTGGCGCACTGCGCTGCCATAGCCAGGCGTTTACTTTGAAACTGAAAAAAGATGTCGCGGTGCCTGAAATCGAACAACTGCTGGCAACCCATAACGACTGGGTGAAAGTGGTGCCGAACGATCGCGAGATCTCCATGCGTGAGTTGACCCCTGCCGCGGTAACCGGCACGCTTTCCACGCCAGTGGGACGCCTGCGTAAACTGAACATGGGGCCGCAATATCTCTCCGCCTTTACGGTCGGTGACCAACTGCTGTGGGGTGCTGCGGAACCGCTGCGCCGTATGCTGCGTATTCTCCTGTAGTTCTCGTTTGGTTGGAATGCCCCGCACTGTGCGGGGCATGTTACCGCGTCTCACTCCCTGCCGTTGTTTTTCTTCTGACGTAGCCTGCCATACGGTGTCGCTGCTAACAGTGGAAAGAAACCCACGGCCGTGCCAGATGCAGCCCAAAACGGTAGGCCCCGTGTAAATCTGTTATGGAGAGGCATCTGTTTTAACTCATTTTCTCTTCGTTTTCTGCGACGGGTAATGCCCGCATAGCCTGACAGGTTTTGACCAGCAAAGACATTGTGTCAGCATGGCTTGCTAGTGAAGAATACGCTTCTCCTCCTGCGAGAAAATCCAATAATTGCGCGTGCCGGGCGAACACATTCAAGCCGGATGCGATAGGCAATTGCGGTTCTTTCTCGGACAATTGTACTCTGTCGATTTTTCGCAGGGGTTCACCTTCAGCGACCAGCGGGTTGCAGGCGATGGTGATATCAAATTTTTCCGTTATTTCGTCATCGGACAGCTTGCGTAACGAATCTGAAACCACACGAATTGAGCACAGATTGCCGAGATGAATGTGTACGGTTTCTTGTTGAACGCTGCCTTTGCCTGGCGGGTCGGTAGAGACATGGCGCGCTGAAACCGATGTTTCCAGTAATTGCAGGCAAAAGCCCATCCGAAAATGCTTTTGGTGCCGGTATTGCCCACTGAGGGTCAGATCCAGCTCACCGCAGCCATGGGGGATGGTGTGATTATCGACATGATGAGAAATATCCATGTGGTGATAGGTGTCTGGTTTTAGCATCTGGCTCAGATCGTTGTGTCTTGCCATTGTTACTTTCAGTTCTGAGTCGGACATATCGACGTCCAGGAGACGGCAGTTCAGGCGGGCCAAACGAGCCACCAGATCGATACAGTGGTATCCCGAGTGATACAGCACGCCATACCCGTACTCGAACAGATGATTTTCCAGATCTGTCAACTCGCCAGGCAATACCCAGTTTCCCCCTGCGAAATGGATACTGACGTGGGTGATCGGGATACGATACCGCGTCATGAACGTTGACAGAAAATCATCGATATAGCGGTAGCCTATCTGCATACGGCGTTCACAACTGACGACAAAGCGGACATCAGCGAGTTGCTGCGCCTTTAGCAAACATAAAAACTCATGCTGAAGTTGTGCGGGCATTTTCCTACGGGTCAGCGGGGTAATGGGTTTATCCATAAAGACATCCAGACCTTGTTCCGTTGACCACAGTGCATAGGCGAGATGCGCTTTCGGTTCTGTACAAATCAGCGCTGCACCAACGCCCTCAAGCTCTGGCAAGTGATTTAAGCGTGAGCGAATTTCATCCAGAGAGGGGACATTACGATGTGCCTCGTCAAAGAAGATGAACCGTTCTGGAGAAAGTCCCATTGCCGTCATCGCGCTAATGACTGCGTCTTTGCGGCGCCAGAGATCAACCACAATGGCAATTTCAATATCCGGGCGCTGTTTGATCAATACCTCACTGTAATGGTCAATAAAATGCGGACCACAGCCAATGATAATCAACCGTGTTATGTGCTTATTTTTTTTCATCAGCGTAAAGCTCCTGTGGACGAATAAAGGGGGCTTTACTGTTCACACTGTCGTAATAGCGCACCAGCCAACCGGCAGTTCGGCTCAGACACAGCAATAGCGTATTCATGAGTCTTTGCATATAGACAGCCCATGGGGTGGGTTGGCTACAGATACGATGCCCAATTCTCAGTAACCGGTGCTCTTGCGCATAGCGAGCAATTGCCAGTCCTATTGTTGCGAGTAGGAAGGCGGAAACTGGCAGTGGGCCATTAAATGCCGCTCTCGTGAACTTTCCTGAGACGAAGGCATCCAGTACAGAACGGATCTGTGTATCTACTGGGTCAATATCTGGGGCGTGCGTAAAGGGAAGTGAAGGTAATTCGCTGATCAGTACAATGTAGAGCGCAACCAGCCGTTTGATGACAAGTACGCTTGCTGAATGGGTTTTTCCCATCAAAAGAAGCACGGTCACATCGGGGAAGTCTGCGTGCTCAGCCAACGTGGTAACGTCATGTCCAGGATAGGTTATCTGGGATGCAACCGGATCTATTCTGCTTATATTACGGTGAGACATTGCAGTGTGAAGTAATCCTTCATCATGTATGCACAATGAGGTATGGCATTGTAGAGGGTTGAGCACAAGCGGGTTATCTGCCTGTTCAATCTCAAAGCAGTCCGACCGACTGTGGTGATATGACTTCATAATATTCCCTCCCTTTTAGTTGCATACGGCATCAATGCCGTTGTGCTTTTCGGTGAGGTATTGCCTGACCGCGTTTTCGATGTGGTTGGCAAAGGTATTCAATCTTAACCACTGCTGAGTGAGTCCCTGGTGTTTCCCTGCCATGAGTTGAACACACTGTACTTCCTCTTCTGCCGTTAATTGGGAGGCATGGTTAAGCAGGGCAGATGTAAGTTCACAGCCAGAGAAATAGGCAATGACCTCAGCCCGGTTTTCGGGATAGTGATGGCTTTGTAATTGCTGGAAAGGGCGAAGGCAGCCGTGATCGGCCAGTTTTATCATCAGGCTCAGCAGATAATGCGCGCGCTGACCATAGCATCCAGTTACCAGGTATCCGCGTGCTACCTGGCGAATAGTATAGAGGTTGTTCATAATGGCATTCACGTTCTCCGTCTGGCTGCTACCCTGGGCAAAGCAGAATGGGCCAGCGAGGTGGCGTGTACCGTTGAGCAGGCCATAGCGACGAAATGTCGGATATTGCCGGATGTTGCTAAGGCTATAGACGGATAGAGTCAGCTTTTCGAATCTGTGCTGTATGCGTCGGACTTGTTCGAGAGTGGGGTGATCCACACAGTCGAACATCACCATGAGGTCAATATCAGAATCAGGCCGCATGTCGCCGCGTGCAGCGCTACCGTGCAGATAGAGTGACAACAGGCGATCGCCGAAGGCGGCTTGCAACGCATCAACGATCGGTGACGTTACGGTGTGAATCTCCGCAGGGGGCGCTTCGGCGCGTTGGGTTATCACTCTCTGGGTATCCGGGTAGCCAGCGGTAATATGCTGTGCGTAACACTCCGCAATGGCGCTCAACCGTGCGGCGGCGGTGCGAAAGCTTTCTGCATTCTCCAACAGTGTACGTTCAAAAGACTGCCAGTGGCTGTTGGCATAGGTTAACCAGCGTATATCTTCTTTGTTCATTCCCGCGACAGGCAGAGGGCAATGATGACGGGTTTCCAGCAACCCTAGCAATTTGCTGAGCCCATTTTCGACATATCGCATTGCCCAACCCAACTGGCGGACGCCCCAAACGTGTGTCTTTGTTGGCAAATCGCGCAGATAGTAGAGGCGGGCAATATGGGTGGTGGCAAAGACCGCTTGCCGTAATGCGTCCGAGTAATCGGGTTCGCATACCGAAAGCACATGCTCTATTTGTGAGTTACGGTAGTGCCAAGGACAAGCGTTGAATTGCCAGAGACCGTGTGCCGGGTAGCTGGCTAGTTCTCTTTCCGTGAGGTAATTCAGAGACAATTCGGGAAATTCAGCCTGCAGATACTGAGCTGCTAATACTGTTTCTTCACCGTAATCTTCGTTTACGATCAGATAGTAATGGCCTACCGCCCGCGATGAGTAATCAGGTTGCCGTAAGAAGGCATCCGTTTCTGCGATACCAGAGAGATTATTACTAAACAGATATTTAGCGGTGTTACAGAGATATTGCTTACGGGCGTCTGTTTTTTGATTCATGATAAATATGGATCCATTTGCTTGGCGTTATTAATTAGGGCAAGAACGTCAGGGGTTTACTCAGTGGTGACTTTGTTAGTGATAAATACGTACTTAACCCTATTTCCTATAACGTGTTTTGATAATAGTTTATGATCGTCTTCCTGATGATTATCTCTGTGTCTCATCGGAAAATTTTCATGTGAAAAATTAGCTGATATATTGAAACCTGTTTTTTGATAATGTGCGTAATAATCACCTCATCTGCTATAAAACATAGGTCAGACGATATGGTGTGAAAGGTCATAATCGTATTTTACCGGTATCTCTATTAAATGAGGTTAGTGTGTTTGGAATGCTTTTTCTGGCGCATCAGGTGGGTCGCATATACCGGTAACCTTTGTTGTTAACACACAATTGACCATAGCGTACAGGGTGAAATTAACTGGATTGAATTCAGTCAGACGGCTATCCGCTTCTGATCGATCAGGGTGCTGATAAGATTTAATGAGACCAACTGACGGATCCAAGAGCACCACAACCGCGGATAACGAATACCGTACTCGCGTTTCGAGCTCCTGGCTGGTGGAGTTAACTCCACCATTGCCGCAAAAGGCGATGGCTCGCGTTTTCGAAGCACATATCTGTGCTGCCATCGCAGCAGGAAGGCCAAACTTGACACTGCCGCAGATGTTGGAACACAAAAAACGATTTGCGTCATAGCCAACCAAAATCATCAAATAGATATCCTCAACGCGTTCTTGCAGCACGGGGGGATGATATGCGCCATCCAGATATTTATTGGTAGACCTCAGAACTTGAGGGTGCTCATCGGGTATCGTACCTTTGGCTACAAGAGAACAGATGATTGACGCATGGATCTGTTGTGTAAAACGGTAGATGCTCATCTGCGCATTATTTCGCATAACCTGATTACTAATGACAGCACTAAAGGATTTATCAACGCTTATCGCTTCAGCTTCACCACTAATAATACCGACACATTTTTTTACGCCCATGTTATACATGGCTTTTAGGAACACTTCATTAAATCGCATTTTCAACTCCCGCTCGTTAGACCTGTGGGATAATTACAGTTTCAAAGATGCCAGGTATATTGGGTAACTATCTTGAATAACTTCACTTGTCAAGAATTGTATTTCTCTCTTGAGGGTTGTAAAGAAATCAAAGGCCGTTATCTTATCGGATAACGTTTAGTAAAATAGTCAAGCTTGGCAATACGGAGTATATATGCCATACATCAATGAAAAATAAACATCAGGTAAAATAAAATAATTACCATTAACGGCGGGGTGAGCTTCAGCGCTTATTATTACTTCGAAATGTAATATGTGATTTGGCGAAATTGATTGATTTTCTACATTTTATATATTCACAGTGATAATGGTATTCAATTGGTGATCATATTAAACAAATATGAAAGTTACGATTTTCTCCCTTCATTAGTAGAAGAAAGATATCTCTTAAGTCAACATCATATTATAATACCTTCATTCTTAATCCCAAAAATGGGTTTGCCGCAACGAGAGCAACATGCAACGACTGACGATCTCCATGGATGACGAACTGGCGCAGGACTTTGACGAGCTAATGCGTCGTAAAGGGTATGCCAACCGCTCTGAAGCGTTTCGTGATATGTTGCGCCGTGAATTGGGTGAAATGACTCTCGAGCAGGATAAGCAAGGTCATTGTGTCGCGATATTAAGTTACATTTACGATCATCATGAGCGCCAACTTTCCAGCCGTCTGGCAGAGATGCAGCACGATCACCATGGGCTGACCGTTTCAACCATGCATGCTCACCTCAGTCATGATGAGTGCGTAGAAACCTTGATCTTACGCGGGACAACGGCCCAAGTGGAGGTTTTTGCCGAGTCGGTTATGGCGCAAACTGGTGTGCGCCATGGGCGGCTTAATCTGATACCGTGCTGAAATCTCTCGCTATAGCCGTCATTCTTCGCGTTGCAGGTGCGTTGTGCAATGCGAATTATTTGGGGTGTAAAGTGGACAGGAATTAAGCAAGATCAAAGAAGTATGATTTTTTTTAAAAACTTCATACTTGATGGTTAAACCACCTGCATCAATCTGTTATAAATCGCCACACAATAACAACCTCTTCCCCTTTGGGCTTGGTGCACAAAGCACGTCATACCCGTCATATTTCACGTTGCAGATGCGTCGGTTTCGTTTGCTCACTTGAATAGCTTATCTGGGTAAGTTATTCGGCACTGACGAACCTCATCAATACTGGTTGCCTTCCAGTAACGCGAATTATTTAGGGTGTAGTCGATATCGTGTTGGCGCATTCGGCCTGAACGGCGTTTAACAGGAATGACCGAGTGAGCTCGATACTTGCTGAAGACAGTGACCTTGTCGTTGACGAGAATACCGCATTAAATCAGGACGTCCAGCGCTATTGGACGCATCGCGCAGCCGATTATAGCCATATCAACGCCGCCGAGCTGGCAAACGCCAAGCGTGCACGTTGGCTGAAAAAAATCATGGAATATGCGCCGAATTCCCCTCTGTTGCGCGTATTGGATATTGGCACCGGGCCAGGATTTTTTGCCGTGACGTTAGCGTTGGCTGGGCACCGAGTGACTGCCGTGGATATGACGGAAGCGATGCTCTCGGAAGCCCGTACCAATGCGGCCCATTATGGTGTTCATGTCGATTTTATCTCCGCCGATGTGCATGCGATGCCGCTGGTTGATAATCAGTTCGATCTGATCGTAACGCGTAACGTGACCTGGAATTTGGCTGAGCCGCTGCGGGCTTACCGAGAGTGGCATCGTCTGTTAGCCCCCGGTGGCCGCCTGCTTAATTTCGATGCCAACTGGTATCTGCAACTGTTCGATGAATCCTCACGCCTCGGTTATCTTGAAGATCGTGCCAATGCGCGTTATCTCGGATTGGACGATCACTATGTCAATACGGATACCAGCGCTATGGAGGCGATAGCGCGTCAACTGCCGCTCAGCCGCGAACACCGCCCAGAGTGGGATACTCAGGCGTTGCTCAAGTGCGGCTACCATAAAATCACGCTGGATATGCGCGTTGGTGACACCCTGTGGGATGAAACAGAAAAGGTTAACTATGCCTCGACACCGATGTTTATGGTGTGTGCAGAAAAGTAGGGAGAGGGTATGAGGCTGATAACCGGGATTTGGCTGGCGGTGTCGATTCTGCTCAGTATCGGGAGTGTGGCTGCACAAACGCCTTCGACGCTTAATTATGCCAGCACCAAGGATATTCGAGATATCAACCCGCATCTCTACAGCGGCGAGATGGCGGCGCAGAATATGGTGTTTGAGTCGCTGGTGGTCAATACAGACAATGGCGTGCAACCCTGGCTGGCGGAGCGCTGGACTATTTCGCCGGAGGGTAAAACCTACACTTTTTATCTGCGTCAGGGCGTTACTTTTAGCGATGGTGAGCCGTTCAACGCTCAGGCCGTAAAGCTGAATATTGATGCGGTGCTGGCCAATTATCAGCGTCATGCTTGGTTAGAGTTAGTACGACAGATTGAGCGCGTTGAGGTCGTGGATGATACCACGGTGGCACTTCACTTACGCCATCCTTACTACCCGACATTGGTGGAACTTGGGCTCACGCGCCCGTTCCGTTTCATCTCACCGAAAAACTTTATCAACGGCCAGACTAAAGATGGTGTGAGCGGTTACGCGGGCACAGGCCCATGGCTGTTGAGTGAACAGGTGAAAAACCAGTATGCGATTTTTAGCGCAAATCCGCACTACTGGGGGACAGCACCAAAATTACAACGCGTAGTCTGGCGGGTGATTCCCGACAGGCAAAGCATGTTGATGGCATTCGAAAAGGGGGATGTTCAACTGATTTTTGGTGCCGATGGCGACATGTTGGACGGTGACAATTTTGCTGCGCTGCAAGCGGCGGGGCGTTTTAAAACGCTGATAAGTGCACCTATTGCCTCGAGGGCTCTGGTGTTGAACAGCAGCCGACCAGCGTTATCTGACAGGCATGTGCGCGTAGCGTTGCAATATGCAGTGGATAAACAGGCCATTGCGCAAGGGGTGATGTCTGGTAGTGAAAGCGTGGCTGACACGCTGCTGGCACGCACGGTCCCTTATGCCAATATTGCCGATTTGCCTATTTATACGTTTGACAGTGCGCGGGCAGCGGTGTTGCTGGATGACGCCGGATGGGTGTTGCCCAAAGGCGCGGCACAGCGAGAAAAGCAGGGCGTTCCGTTACGTCTGTTGTTTTCCTACAACAGTAACAATGCGGGTGAACGGCAGATTGCTGAGGTGGTTCAGAGCGATTTCAGGCAGATTGGCGTCACTGTCGATCTCCTGGGCGAAGAAAAACAGGCGTATCTGGACAGGCAGAAGTCTGGCGATTTTGATATTCAGTACTCACTTTCCTGGGGTACGCCTTACGATCCACAATCCTATGTGTCATCTTTCCGAATCCCGGCACACGCGGATTATCAGGGGCAAAAGGGATTGCCAAATAAAGCAGAGATTGATGCTGCTATTGGTGCTGTATTGATCGAACCAGACGAAGTGAAGCGCCAGACGCTGTATCGCCAGATTTTTTTGACGCTGGCGCAGGAAGGGGTATATATCCCACTGACCTACTCGCGCACCAAAGCGGTATTCAGTCCGGCGTTACAAGGGGTGTCATTTAACCCCTCTCAGTATGAAATCCCCTTTGAAAAGATGTCTTTTCATTAGGTCTGGGCGAGCGTAATGGGGCGTTATGTTCTGTATCGGCTGCTGTTAATGGTGCCATTGATGCTGCTGATTACCGTTGTCACGTTTTTGCTTGTTCAACTCTCTCCTTCCGATCCGGCTGAGGTGGCCTTACGCGTCAATATGATCGTCCCGACGCCGGAGGCCATTGCCGCGCTTCGTCTGGAATTGGGGCTGGATGCGCCTTTGTGGCAGCAATATCTGCGTTGGTTGGTGCGCTGCGTGCAATTAAACTGGGGTACATCATTTGTAACGCGCACGGCAGTCAGCCATGAACTAGCGCAAGCCCTGCCCGCAACGCTGTGGTTGGCGGCAACGGCGCTGGCGATGATTGTGACGTTATCGCTGGCGATCGCATCCCTGTGTGTAGTGAGCGCTGGGCGTTGGCCAGATAAGCTGCTGCGTGCTGGCCTGTTTTTTCTGACTGCGATGCCTAATTATTGGGTGGGGTTGCTGCTTCTTTGGTTGCTGGCGGTGAAATGGCAGTGGTTTCCGGTGGGCGGTATCGATGCGCCAGGGGCCGTTATCCTGCCTGCGTTGACGTTGGCGCTAGGTTATCTCGGCACTTATGTGCGCCTGCTGCGTGCCAATATGTTGGCACATTTGCACCAACCTTATGTCGATTATGCGCGCGCGCGCGGGTTAAGCTCGCGTCGTATTCTGTGGCGCCATGTCCTTGTGAATGCCCTTTATTCGCCATTGGTCGCGCTCGGCATGAGTATCCCTAAGCTGTTTGCCGGCACGCTGATAATTGAGAATATTTTTTCCTGGCCGGGGCTGGGGCGTTTGTGTATTTCGGCTATCTTTCAGCGTGATTACCCGATGATTCAGGCCTATGTGCTGTTAATGGCGTTGTTGTTTGTGGTGGGGAATTTTCTCATCGATATTCTGTTGATGTGGCTTGATCCTCGTTTACGTCGTGGGGTGGCGGCATGATGGCCCGCTTGCGACAGGGTATTGCGTCCGATCCGCTGGCACTGCTCAGCCTATTTTTTCTGCTCATGGTGCTGACCGCGGGTCTGATGGCCCCCTGGCTGGCACCACACGATCCGTTGCTGGTCTCATGGCGTGACAAATATCACGGTATCAGCCTGAATTATCCGTTGGGAGCCGATCATCTTGGCCGCTGCGTCTTATCGCGTTTGTTGTTTGGCATCCGTAATACTTTATTTGTTGCTCTGTTGGCGATGGCGATTACCATGCTAATGGGCACCGTTCTCGGGATGCTGGCCGGTTATCTGCGCGGGCGGATCGACGCTACGTTAATGCGCCTGTGCGATTTGATGCTGTCGTTTCCCGGAGAGGTGATGATTTTTGCTCTGGTCGGCATTTTGGGGCCGGGGTTGCAAAATATTCTGTTGGCGGTGGTGCTGGTGAAGTGGGCGTGGTATGCCCGCATGGTGCGTGGCATTGTGCTTCAGTACAGCGATAAACACTATATTCACTATGCTCGGTTGCTAGGGGCATCTCCCGGCTATTTGATTCGGCGGCATCTGCTGCCCGTCACGGCAGCAGAGTTAACGGTACTGGCAACGACTGACAGTGGGGCGGTTATCTTGTTGCTCTCGGCGCTCTCGTTTCTCGGACTAGGAGTGCAGCCCCCCACTCCGGAGTGGGGGGCCATGTTGGGGGAAGCAAAAAACGTGATGATGGTACATCCGGAACAGATGTTGCCCGCGGGGATCGCTATCGTGCTGGTTGTTGCTGCCTGCCACTACCTCGGGGATAGCCTACGTGATGTGCTGGACGTTACCGGCGGCGATGAAAGCCGCTCGTTATCTCCTGATGCTTGAAACTGCCGATAAAATTGCC
Source organism: Serratia marcescens (assembly GCA_015548865.1). Taxonomy (GTDB): domain Bacteria; phylum Pseudomonadota; class Gammaproteobacteria; order Enterobacterales; family Enterobacteriaceae; genus Symbiopectobacterium; species Symbiopectobacterium marcescens_A. The sequence continues at coordinate 108,573 of JADMXW010000012.1, forward strand.
TACGCCGCACGCTCTATATCTGTCAGCGCTTTTTTCGGCTGAATCAGCGGAACACGCACCTCCACCCGAGTAAAGGTATCTGCTTCACTTTCGACGGTAATGCCGTAACGGTTGCCGTAGCGCGCTTTGATACGACGATCGACCAGATTCATGCCTAAGCCATCCCCCCCTGTCGGCGGCTGATAGGTGCCTGCATTATCCTCTACGGTGAGTTCCAGAGTATTGGCACGGTAGCGGCCACTGATATGGATATGACCACACTCTATCATCTGTGAAATACCGTGTTTAATGGCGTTTTCCACGATGGGTTGCAGTGAAAATGCTGGCAACCTTGCATCCATAAGCTCTTCTGGCAGTGTAATCTCTACCGTCATGTGGTCGGCGAAACGCGCCTTCTCAATTTCCAGATAGGCGTTGACATGTTCCATTTCATCGCGCAACGAAACTTCATCATTGCTACGCTTAAGGTTCTTGCGAAAGAAGGTGGAAAGCGAAAGCACCAACTGCCGCGCGTGGTCCGGATTGCGGCGAATCACGGCGGAAAGGGTGTTGAGAGCATTAAATAGGAAATGCGGGTTGACTTGTGCGTGCAACAGCTTGATTTCCGATTGCGCCAGCAACTGTTTTTGCTGCTCGAAACGTCCGGCAAGAATCTGCGCTGACAACAGATGCGCAATACCTTCTCCTAGCGTGCGGTTGATACTGGAAAACAGCTTGTTTTTGGGTTCATACAGCTTAATGGTGCCAATGACACGCTGTTCTTCGCCGCGCAGCGGAATCACCAGCGTCGAACCGAGCTTGCAATGGGCCGAAACAGAGCAGGTATAGGGTACTTCATTGCCATCGGCGTACACCACCTGATTATTGTCGATGGCGCGGTGGGTGTGCACAGATGTAATCGGTGAACCTACCTTGTGGTGATCGTCACCCAGCCCGATAAACGCCAGCAGCTTATCGCGATCGGTAATGGCAACGGCGCCAACGCCCAGTTCTTCGTAGAGAATACGCGCTACGCGCATGCTATTTTGTTGATCGAACCCTTGGCGTAGTGCACCTTCCGCGCGCGCGGCTATTTGCAGCGCTTTGGCAGAAAACGCCGAGGTGTATTTTTCGAAAATGGCACGCCTGTCGAGCAGGATGCGCATAAACATGGCAGAACCGATGGTGTTGGTGATCATCATTGGCAGCGCAATGTCTTTCACCAGCTCAACGGCGCTATCGAAGGGGCGTGCCAGCAGCAGAATGATGATCATCTGCAGCAGTTCCGCTACCAGCGCAGTCAGTCCTACCACCAGCGGCTGAAACAGCATATCGATACGGTTACGTCGCAGCAGATAACGGTGCAGCAGGCCACCGATTAACCCTTCTGTAATGGTCGACACCATGCAGGCCAGCGCCGTCATTCCCCCCATGGAATAACGGTGCAACCCACCGGTCAAACCGACCAGAAAACCTACCGATGGCCCCCCGAGCATCCCACCCAGTACCGCGCCGGTGGCGCGCGTGTTGGCAATGGAGTCGTCAATATGCAGACCAAAGTAGGTACCCATGATGCAAAACATGGAAAACACCAGGTAACACACCAGCTTATGTGGCAAACGGATGGTGACTTGCATCAGCGGGATAAACAGCGGTGTTTTACTCAGCAAATAGGCAATCACCAGATAGACACACATCTGCTGGAGCAACGAGAGAATCAAATCGATTTGGCTGACCATGAAAAAAGTACCTTACTGCGCATGCAATGGGTACATGCCTCGACAATTGTAACGCTAACAAATGGGGATAAGCACGGTCTGTGCAAAAATTTTACATTTTTCTCTGATTTTGTCGGACAGGTTCTCATGGGATGTTGCAAAAAAGAGAGAAAGGTTAAGAAAGGGAAAATCAGAACACTGTTAATAACCACGTCATAACTTATTCGTATAAAAAGTAAAGGGAAATTTTGAGTTTGATACCGTACTTTACGTTTTATTGACTAAGCTTATAGATAGAGGTGTAAGTGTAGTTACCTTTTTCTATTTTTATGCGTGATTACAGCCACACCTCATGAGTATGTTTTGTCATATTTATTTTAACATGTTGTTTTTATTGATCTATTTTAAATGGTAAAAATATGTTATTGGGTTGATGACATGTTTGCATAATAAATTCAATCGGTTAATTAGAGGATGGATACCATGTCGGAATTATCCGGTGCGATCAACTCACTGATTGCTGGTCATTACGCCGATCCTTTCTCCCTGTTGGGCATGCATGAAACTGAGCGCGGACTCGAAGTTCGAGCTTTACTTCCTGATGCCGAGGCCGTCTGGGTGCTGGATGGTGCTACTGGGCGCAAAGTCGGGCAGTTAACGCGTATTGACGATCGCGGTTTTTTCTGTGCAGCCCTTCCCCGTCGTAAACGCCCTTTTAGTTACAAACTCTCCGTCACATGGCCGCAGGCCTCCTTGGTTATCGACGATCCCTATCGGTTTGGCACTCTGCTGGACTCAATGGATATTTGGCTTTTGGCGGAGGGAACTCATCTACGCCCTTTCGAACGCCTCGGTGCACATTTAGTGACGCTGGATGGTGTAGAAGGTACTCGATTTGCCGTGTGGGCACCGAATGCGCGCAGGGTTTCCGTAGTGGGGGAGTTCAATTTCTGGGACGGACGCCGCCACCCGATGCGTTTGCTGCGTGAGAACGGCATCTGGGAAATTTTCTTGCCTGCAGTGAAGGCCGGGCAGCTCTACAAGTATGAAGTTGTTGATGTGCATGGAAACGTGCAGCTTAAAGCCGATCCTTACGCATTTGAAGCACAAATGCGCCCTGAAACTGCCTCCTGCGTGGTCCGACTGCCGCCGAAAGTTGAGCCGAACGCACAGCGGAGACAGGCAAATGATTTCGATGCACCCATCTCTATTTATGAGGTTCATCTCGGCTCCTGGCGACGTCATACCGATAATAACTTTTGGCTGAGCTATCAGGATCTGGCGACTCAATTGGCGGAGTATGCCAACGAGATGGGGTTTACCCATATTGAACTGCTTCCCATAAACGAACATCCGTTTGACGGTAGTTGGGGCTATCAGCCACTGGGCCTGTACGCGCCGACGCGACGTTTTGGTACGCCGCAGGATTTCCGCTGTTTTGTTGATACCCTGCACGAGGCCGGCATTAACGTGCTGCTGGATTGGGTGCCGGGGCATTTCCCGACCGATGCCTATGGTTTGGCGCAGTTTGATGGCACCGCGCTATATGAATATGCCGATCCGAAAGAGGGTTTCCATCAGGATTGGAATACCCTGATTTATAACTATGGTCGCCATGAAGTGCGTAACTATCTGGCGGGTAATGCCTTGTTCTGGATGGAGCATTACGGCATCGATGGTCTGCGTGTGGATGCGGTTGCTTCTATGATTTACCGCGACTACAGCCGGCCACAGGGCGAATGGGTGCCCAATTATTACGGTGGTAAAGAGAATCTAGAGGCCATCGCATTCCTACGTTACACCAACAACATGTTGGGACATACGCGTCCCGATGCCATCACCGTGGCCGAAGAATCCACCGACTATCCGGGGGTGACACTGCCACCGGGTTGCAATGGCTTGGGCTTCCACTACAAGTGGAACATGGGCTGGATGCACGACACGCTGAGCTATATGCAGCAGGATCCGGTGCACCGGAAATATCACCACGACAAGATGACGTTTGGCATGCTCTATGCCTACAGTGAGAATTTTATTCTGCCACTGTCACACGACGAGGTGGTACACGGCAAGCGTTCACTGCTTGATCGTATGCCGGGAGATGTGTGGCAAAAATTCGCCAACCTGCGCGCTTATTACGGTTTTATGTGGGCATTTCCCGGCAAAAAACTGTTGTTTATGGGCGGTGAGTTCGCTCAGGGGCGGGAGTGGAACCATGATGCCAGTCTAGACTGGCATCTGCTGGATGAGCCTGAAGGGTGGCACCGTGGTGTACAGCAGTTAGTGAAGGATTTGAACCACTGCTATCGTGCACAACCGCCGCTTTATCAGTTGGATTTTCAGCCGGAAGGGTTCGAATGGCGGGTGGTGGACGACCGGGAAAACTCGGTATTTGCCTTTGTGCGCCGCGACAGGCAAGGCAATGAGGTGCTGGTGGTGAGCAATTTCACTCCCGTGCCACGCGAAGGTTACCGTATTGGCATCAATCAGCCAGGGCGTTGGTGCGAAATTCTCAACACCGACTCTTGGCATTATCACGGCAGTAATCTGGGTAACGGTGGTGCAATAGAGAGCGAAGCGATCGGCAGTCATGGCCGCGCCCATTCGCTGGTATTAACGTTGCCGCCGCTGGCGACGCTCTATCTGACGAGGGAGGTGCCATGACCTCACTGCTGCCGGGCAAGCCAGTGCCATTAGGTGCCAGCGTTGATCAACAGGGCGTTAATTTTGCCCTGTTTTCAGCCCATGCAGAGCGGGTAGAACTGTGTCTGTTTGATGCCCACCAACAAGAGTACCGCTTTACCCTGCCATCTCGCTCGGGGGATATCTGGCACGGCTATTTGCCGCTAGCCGCGCAAGAACCCATTGCACGACCTGGACTGCGCTATGGTTACCGAGTCTATGGCCCTTTCGCACCGCAACAGGGCCATCGATTTAACCCAAATAAATTGTTGCTTGACCCCTGTGCTCGTCAGTTAGATGGTTGGGTTGTTGATGACGACAGTCTACACGGCGGTATTGACGCACCCGACGAGCGTGACAGCGCCCAGATGATGCCGAAAGGTATCGTGGTGGATCACGCCTATGACTGGGAAGATGACGCCCCACCGTCCACTCCGTGGGGCGAGAGTGTGATCTACGAGGCTCACGTACGTGGGCTTACGCAACGACACCCCGATATCCCCGCTGAACTACGTGGTACATACAGTGGTTTGGCACATCCGGTTATGACGGATTACCTGAAAACATTGGGTATTACTGCTATTGAACTGCTGCCAGTGCAGCAGCACGCCGATGAGCCACGCTTGCAGAAACTGGGGTTGCGGAACTATTGGGGCTACAACGTGCTGCTGCCCTTTGCGGTTGAAACTAGCCTGGCCGCGCGTGATGACGCGCTCAATGAATTCCGCGATATGGTTAAGGCACTACACCGCGCTGGTATCGAAGTGATTCTCGATGTGGTGTTTAACCATTCGGCAGAACTGGATGTTGAAGGGCCGACGCTTTCGCTACGCGGTATTGATAACCAGAGCTATTACTGGTTGACCGATCAGGGGGAATACCATAACTGGACAGGGTGTGGCAATGTGCTGCGCCTCAATCATCCTGCTGTGCTCGACTGGGTTATGCAATGCCTGATTTTCTGGCGAGAAGTGTGCCATGTGGATGGTTTCCGTTTCGATCTGGCCACTGTGTTGGGCAGAACACCCATGTTCGACTCTGCTGCGCCGTTGCTCACAGCCCTGCGCGAAGAGCCGCGTTTACAGGGCGTAAAACTGATCGCCGAGCCTTGGGATATTGGCGATGGCGGCTATCAGCTTGGGCGTTTCCCCGCACCCTTTGCCGAATGGAGCGATCGCTATCGTGACGATATGCGCCGCTTTTGGCTATGCGGCGATATTTCTCTGGGCGGTTTCGCTCGTCGCTTTGCCGCTTCGAGCGATATCTTTCAGCAACATTCCCGTTTACCGCATGCATCGATTAACAAACTCACCGCACACGACGGTTTCACACTGTGCGATTTAGTCAGCTTTAATCATAAACACAACCATGCTAACGGCGAAGATAACCGTGACGGTACAGACAGTAATTTTAGCAACAACCACGGTACCGAAGGACTGGATGCGGATGACGCTACGCTGGCACGCCGTGCAGCCAGCCAACGCGCGTTACTGGCGATATTGTTGTTGTCTCAGGGCACTCCCATGTTGTTAGCGGGGGATGAGCATGGTCACAGTCAGCAGGGGAATAATAACGCCTATTGTCAGGATAATGACCTGACCTGGTTGAACTGGGAAGCGGCGGATCACGCCTTGAGTGATTTTACCGCCGGACTGATTCGGCTGCGACGTGCTATCCCGGCGCTACAGCAGGATGCCTGGTGGCAAGATGGGGATGGCCGTGTGCAGTGGCTGAATGAACGGGCGCAGCCGCTCACGCCGTCGGCCTGGGAGCAGGGAGAGCACCGTTTACAAATCGTCCTGTCGTCTAATTGGTTACTGCTGATTAATGCGAGTGCGTCGCCGTGCGAGATGTTGCTACCCGCAGGGGATTGGCTGGTGTCGCCACCGTTTGAGGCTTCAGAAGCCCTACGCGGTGGATTTTGGCAAGGGAATGCTCAATCGGTGTGTGTTTGTACACGCCGCAGTAAGGAGTAGGTCATGGTAAATAATGAAAAACACGATCCTTTAATGCTGGCTCGACAACTTCCGCTGAAATCAGTGGCGCTTATTCTGGCAGGTGGGCGCGGTTCGCGCCTGAAAGACCTGACCGCGCTGCGCGCCAAGCCCGCCGTTCATTTTGGCGGCAAATTCCGTATCATCGATTTTGCCCTGTCGAACTGTCTGAACTCGGGGATTCGTCGTATCGGCGTGATCACCCAATATCAATCCCACACGCTGGTGCAGCACATTCAGCGTGGCTGGTCTTTCCTCAATGCTGAGATGAATGAATTTGTCGATCTCCTGCCTGCTCAGCAGCGGCAGGAAACCGACCACTGGTATCGCGGTACTGCAGATGCTGTCTGTCAAAACCTCGACATCATTCGGCGTTATCATGCTGAGTATGTGGTGATTCTGGCAGGCGATCATATCTACAAAATGGACTATTCACGTTTGCTCATGGATCACGTCGACAAACAGGCGCAATGTACCGTGGCTTGCTTGCCCGTGCCGCTCAAAGAAGCAAGTGCGTTTGGCATCATGAGCGTGGATAAACAGCGACGTATCTTGAGTTTTGATGAGAAACCTGAGCAGCCCACACCGATGCCGGATGATCCAGAGATGGCGCTCGCCAGCATGGGGATCTATGTTTTTAATGCGGACTATCTTTATCAGTTATTGCAAGAGGATTTTAGCCAGCCGAACTCTTCGCATGATTTCGGCAAAGATTTGATCCCGAAAATTGTCGCACAACGTGATGCCTGGGCACACCCTTTTTCGCTCTCCTGTGTCACGTCGGGTGAGGCTGAGAGCCATTACTGGCGCGATGTGGGAACACTTGAAGCGTATTGGCGAGCGAACCTCGATCTGGCTTCTGTGACGCCAGAGTTGGATATGTACGATAGAAATTGGCCGATACGCTCGGCCATGGATCAATTACCGCCAGCTAAATTTGTACAGGATCGTTCGGGCAGCCATGGAATGACCATGAACTCCCTGGTCTCAGGGGGATGTATCGTATCGGGATCGGTAGTGACGCATTCAGTTCTGTTTCCCCGTGTTCGGGTGAACTCGTTTTGCAGCATTGATTCGTCCGTGTTATTGCCGGATGTGAACGTCGGGCGTTCGTGCCGTTTGCGGCGCTGTGTCATTGACCGCGCATGTGTACTGCCTGAGGGCACGGTGATTGGTGAAAACGCCGCTGAAGATAGTCGCCGCTTCTATCGTTCCGAAGAGGGGATTGTGCTGGTGACACGCGCTATGCTGGCAAAACTGTAGCTCACGACGATGTGGTTCACGCTGATGTCGTTGATGCCGATGCGATCCAACGCGTCGAGGATGAGGGGAACGTGGGAGTAAGAATGCGGGTATTACATGTATGTTCAGAGTTGTTTCCACTGCTGAAAACCGGCGGATTGGCGGACGTTGCGGGGGCGCTGCCTGCAGCGCAAATCGAAGCCGGGCTGGATGTGCGTGTTATTTTGCCCGCTTTCCCCGATCTGAAAAAAGGTGTAACCAACCTGCAAACAGTGTGCGAGTTGGAGACTTTTGCCGGACGAATGGCGCTGCTTTATGGTCATTTCAACGGTGTAGGCATTTACCTGATCGATGTGCCGGAGCTGTATGAACGTGCGGGCAGTCCGTACCATGATCCTGCGTTGTACGCCTATGCGGATAATTATCTGCGTTTTGCGCTGCTGGGTTGGGTTGGCTGTGAAATGGCCTGTGGGCTTGATCCTTACTGGCGACCAGACGTGGTGCATGCCCACGACTGGCACGCAGGGTTAACCTGCGCCTATTTAGCCGCACGCCATCGTCCTGCCAAATCGGTATTTACTGTGCACAATCTGGCGTTTCAAGGACTGTTCCATGCACGTCATATGGCAGATATTCAACTGCCAGGTGATTTCTTTCAGGTGTACGGCTTGGAGTTTTATGGGCAGATATCCTACCTCAAGGCCGGGCTGTATTACGCCGATCATATCACCACTGTCAGCCCGACCTATGCCCATGAAATCACGTTGCCTGAATTTGGTTATGGGATGGAAGGGCTGCTGCGTACGCGGGAAGAGGAAGGGCGGTTGTCGGGTATTCTTAATGGCGTTGATGATACCATCTGGAGCCCGGAGCGGGATGCTCTGCTATCGCATCCCTATGCCCGCGATACGCTGGCCAACAAAGTGCATAACAAACGCCAACTGCAAATCTCCATGGGGTTGACCGTGGATGAGAAAATTCCGGTGTTTGCCATTGTCAGTCGCTTGACGCATCAAAAGGGGTTAGATTTGGTGCTGGACGCTGTGCCAGAAATGTTGGATCAAGGGGCGCAATTGGTGGTGTTGGGGGCGGGGGATGCCGATTTGCAGGAGGGATTCCTAGCTGTAGCGGCAGAATATCCTGGGCAAGTTGGGGTGCAAATTGGTTACCACGAGGCGTTCTCTCACCGCATTATTGGTGGCGCGGATGTCATCATGGTGCCCAGTCGTTTTGAGCCTTGCGGTCTAACACAGTTGTATGGGTTGAAGTACGGTACGCTGCCGCTGGTGCGTCATACGGGCGGTTTGGCGGATACCGTTACGGATTGCTCGCTGGAGAATTTGGCTGATGGCCTTGCCACCGGTTTTTCCTTCAGCGATTGCAATGTCGGCGCGCTTTCCCGAGCGATTCGCCGAGTGTTTGTGTTGTGGTCTCGTCCCACGCTATGGCGCTATGTGCAACGCCAGGCGATGGCGATGGACTTTAGCTGGCAGGTAGCTGCGCAGGCGTATCGTGCACTTTACCAGCGCTTATGACCCTAAATAATTCGAGTTGCGGGAAGGTGGCAAGTGACGGACAAATTTGTCTGGAACAAATTTGAACAGCGCCTGCGCTGGCCCGTAGGGTGAACCTCAGGAATGAGGTTCATTCATCCCGATGAGCTTACTTGAGTAAGTGATTCGGGAGACAAATCTGCCGGGAGCAGATTTGAACGCCGCGTGCGGCGGCTTCGTAAGAGGTGAGGCCTAGGGATGGGCCGAATAACGAACGCAGCCAACGCACCTGAAACTTGAAGTGTGACGGGTATAGCCGTGCGTTGCATGGTGAGGACAACATGCAGGGGCGTTAGCGATCTCGGTCAAACAACGCATGTCGTAACACTCATGATTGGGAATAAACGTAATGAACTCTCCGTTTATCTACAACTCACCCACGCTGAGCGTGGACGCGCTAAAGCATTCCATTGCCTATAAATTGATGTTCAGCATAGGTAAAGATCCCTCTATTGCCAACAAGCACGAATGGCTGAACGCCACGCTGCTCGCGGTGCGCGACCGCATGGTTGAGCGCTGGTTGCGTTCCAACCGGGCGCAACTCTCACAGGACGTGCGACAGGTTTACTATTTGTCGATGGAGTTTTTGTTGGGGCGAACGCTCTCGAATGCGTTGTTGGCAATGGGGCTGTATGAGGATCTAAAGCAAGCTCTGGATGATATGGGGCTAGACTTGGATGAACTGATTGAGGAAGAAAACGATCCTGGGCTGGGTAATGGCGGCCTCGGACGTTTGGCGGCCTGCTTCCTGGATTCGCTGGCGACGATGGCGTTGCCCGGCCGTGGCTATGGCATTCGCTACGAATACGGTATGTTTGCACAAAAGATTGTCAACGGACAACAAGCTGAATCCCCGGACTATTGGTTGGAATACGGTAACGCTTGGGAGTTCCCGCGCCACAGCACCCGTTACACGGTGCGTTTTGGTGGACGTGTACAGCAAGAAGGAAGTAAGGCGCGCTGGGTCGAAACCGAAGAGATCATCGCCTGTGCTTACGACCAGATCATTCCCGGTTATGACACCGATGCTACAAATACGTTGCGACTGTGGGGCGCGCAGGCCAGCAGTGAAATTAACCTGGGTAAGTTCAATCAGGGTGACTATTTTGCCGCAGTAGAGGATAAGAACCACTCGGAGAACGTGTCGCGGGTGCTTTACCCTAATGATTCAACTTACTCTGGGCGAGAACTGCGTTTGCGCCAAGAGTATTTTCTGGTATCAGCTACGGTTCAGGATATCCTCAGTCGTCATTGGATGATGCACAACACCTATGACAATCTGGCGGATAAATTTGCCATTCACCTTAACGATACCCATCCGGTGTTGGCGATCCCTGAGTTGATGCGTTTGCTGATCGATGAACACAAATTTAAATGGCTGGATGCCTGGAAGGTGGTGACGAGCGTCTTCTCTTACACCAACCATACGTTAATGCAAGAAGCGTTGGAAACCTGGCCGGTGGATATGTTGGGCAAGATTTTGCCCCGCCATTTGCAGCTAATTTTTGAAATCAACGAACACTTTCTTGAAGAAGTGCAAAAGAAATTCCCGAAAGATAACGATCTACTGGCGCGCGTTTCTATTATCGATGAAACCAACGGCCGTCGGGTGCGTATGGCCTGGCTGGCGGTGGTTGCCAGCCATAAGGTGAACGGTGTATCTCAATTGCACTCCGATCTTATGGTGCAGTCGCTTTTTGCTGATTTTGCGCGTATCTACACCGATCGTTTCTGCAATAAGACCAATGGTGTTACGCCGCGACGCTGGCTGGCGTTGGCGAACCCACCGTTGTCGAAAGTGCTGGATGATGCCATTGGTAGAAACTGGCGTACCAATCTCAGCCAGTTGGTGGATATCAAGCCGCAGGTGGATTTTCCGGCGTTTGTGCAGAAGGTGCGTAAAGCAAAGCTGGCTAACAAGCAGCGTCTGGCGGAGTACGTGGCAGAACATCTGGATGTGGTTATCGATCCTGAGGCGCTGTTCGATGTGCAGATAAAACGTATTCATGAATACAAACGGCAACTGTTGAATTTGCTGCACATTATCACGCTCTATAACCGTATCAAGGATGACCCGAAAACCAAGTGTGTGTCGCGTGTGGCAATCTTCGCGGGTAAGGCAGCGTCGGCATACTATATGGCGAAGCACATTATCAACCTCATCAACGACGTGGGGGCGGTGATCAACAACGATCCCGACATGCACGATAAGTTGAAGGTGGTGTTTATTCCCAACTACAGTGTAAGCCTGGCGCAGATCATTATTCCTGCTGCCGATTTGTCTGAGCAAATCTCGCTGGCGGGGACAGAGGCTTCCGGTACCAGTAACATGAAATTCGCACTCAATGGTGCACTCACCATCGGTACTCTCGATGGCGCCAACGTGGAGATGTTGGAGCACATTGGCGAAGAGAACATGTTTATTTTTGGCAACACCACCGAGCAGGTGGAAGAGCTGCGTAAGAATGGCTACAACCCGCGTGAGGTTTACGAAAAAGATGAGGAGTTGCATCGCGTACTGACGCAGATCGCGTCCGGTGTTTTTAGCCCGAACGATCCAAGACGTTACACCGATTTGTTTGATTCGTTAGTAAATTTCGGTGACCATTGGCAGCTGTTAGCGGATTATCGCAGCTACGTTGATACCCATGACAGAGTGGATGAGCTTTATCGCAATCCTGATGAATGGGCACGTAGATGCATCCTCAACATCGCCAATATGGGCATCTTCTCTTCGGACCGTACCATTCAGGAGTATGCTGACGATATCTGGAATATCAAACCCATACGGCTGTAACTTCACCCACGTCATCCTCGGCGAAAGCCGAGGATGTCTGTCAGAAGAAACGCGTTTCACCTGCAAGAGATTCCTGCCTTCTCGGGAATGACAGGTATGATGCGGGGCTAATCCTCTTTGCCGTAATAGAGTTTCCCGATTTTAATCAGTGGCCTGCCCTGTGATTTGCGATGCAGATTGCTGTCGCGCAGAGAATAAACGCAACCGCAATATTCTTGCTGATAAAACTGCTCCCGCTTGCTGATTTCTATCATGCGCGAAGAGCCGCCTCCTTTACGCCAGTTGTAATCCCAGTACACCATTCCTGAGTAATGCGAGGCGGCCCGCTGGCCGCAGTCATTAATCTGCTGCATGTTTTTCCAGCGTGAGATGCCGAGCGAACTGCTGATAACGTTAAAGCCGTTTTCTGCCGCATAGAGCGCAGTGCGTTCGAAACGCATATCAAAGCACATGGCGCAGCGAACGCCGCGCTCAGGCTCCCACTCCATTCCTTTTGCCCGTTCGAACCAGTTGTCGGTATCGTAATCGGCATCAATAAAGGGCACCCCGTGTTTCTCTGCGAAGCGAATATTCTCTTCCTTACGGATGAGGTACTCTTTCTGTGGATGAATGTTGGGGTTATAGAAAAAAATGGTGTAGTTAATTCCTGATGCTTGAATGGCCTCCATCACTTCCCCTGAACACGGGGCGCAGCAGGAATGCAGTAGGAGTTTGTCCGCCTCGTTAGGGAGCGTCAGTATCGGGCGTTTTAATGCAGTGCTGGTCATAAACACATCCTTTGACATGGCTATACCCTTCATACTTCACATTGCAGATGTGTTGGCTGCGCTCGTTATTCGGCCTATCCCTGGGCCTCACCTCTTATGAGGCCGCCGCTTGCACTGTTCAAAACGTAAACGTTTTGTCCTGCAACGCGAATGATTTTGGGTATACACTTGCCTGAATTGTAGCATTGATAACGGGCAGGATGGCTGACTGCCCTACTGTAGGCGTTTTCTTGCAATACTGTGCGCGCGTTTTTTGCGCAGGGCGATTTTCATGATCTGTCTCATTTCCTGTGTAAATTCCCCCCCTTTTTCTGGGGAAGTCGGTAGAATTTCCGGCCCTGATTATCCCCTGTGTTGAAGAGTTGACCGTGTCTACAAGCCTGATTGTTCCTGAACGCCACCTGTTTTCTTACCCGCGCTATTGGGCTGAGTGCTATGGCACTGCACCGTTTTTGCCTATGAGCCGCGCTGAGATGGATGAACTTGGCTGGGACAGCTGCGATATCGTACTGGTCACAGGGGATGCCTATGTGGATCATCCCAGTTTCGGTATGGCGATCGTCGGCAGAATGCTGGAGTCGCAGGGGTTTCGGGTCGGGATCATCTCCCAGCCTGATTGGTCGAGTAAGAACGACTTTATGCGCCTGGGCAAACCAAACCTGTTTTACGGTGTGACGGCGGGCAACATGGACTCGATGATCAACCATTACACAGCCGATCGCAAAGCGCGCCATGATGATGCTTATACGCCCGACAACATTGCCGGTAAGCGCCCGGATCGTGCGACGCTGGTCTATACCCAGCGCTGCAAGGAGGCCTTTAGCGATGTCCCGGTTGTGCTGGGTGGCATTGAAGCCAGCCTGCGCCGTATTGCCCACTACGACTATTGGTCAGACAAGGTGCGCCGTTCAGTGCTGGTGGATGCCAAGGCGGATATGCTGATCTACGGTAACGGTGAACGGCCGCTGGTGGAGGTTGCGCACCGCTTGGCGGCGGGCGAGCCCATTAGCGACATTGTGAACGTGCGCAATACTGCTGTGCTGCGTAAAACTGCGCTGCCCGGTTGGACAGGGGTTGACTCTACGCGTTTGGATAGCCCTGGTCGCATTGAACCTATTCTTAATCCCTACGGCGAAGACTTGCCCTGCGTGGCACATACGGTAAAAGGCTCCACCAGCGGAAAGCCTATTACCGTGCGGGCGCACAAGCCAAAACCGTGGGAAAAAACTTATGTGCTGTTGCCCTCGTTTGAGAAGGTGAAAAACGACAAGGTGATGTACGCACACGCTTCGCGGATTTTGCATCACGAAACCAATCCGGGCAGCGCACGCGCGTTGATGCAAAAACACGGCGATCGCTACGTGTGGATTAATCCTCCGGCTATTCCGTTGCAAACGGATGAAATGGACGCGGTCTATGCCTTGCCGTATCAACGGGTGCCGCACCCTGCTTATGGTCAATCGCGCATTCCTGCCTATGACATGATTCGCTTTTCCATCAATATCATGCGTGGCTGTTTTGGCGGATGTGCTTTTTGCTCAATTACCGAACACGAAGGGCGGATTATTCAAAGCCGTTCGCAAGAATCGATCGTGCAGGAAATTGAAGCGATCCGTGACGAAGTACCAGGTTTTACCGGTATTATCTCTGATCTGGGCGGGCCAACGGCCAATATGTATATGCTGCGCTGCCAGTCACCTAAAGCTGAGCAAACTTGCCGCCGTGCTTCTTGCGTCTATCCGGAAATTTGCGCGCATATGGATACTAACCACGAGCCAACCATTCAGCTCTATCGCCGTGCTCGCGCCCTTAAAGGCGTCAAAAAGGTGCTGATTGCATCCGGCGTACGCTACGACCTGGCAGTGGAGGACCCACGCTATATCAAGGAATTGGCCGAACACCATGTGGGCGGTTACTTGAAGATTGCGCCAGAACACACGGAGCAGGGGCCATTATCGAAGATGATGAAACCTGGAATGGGCAGCTATCACCGTTTCAAAGAACTGTTTGATACCTATTCGCGTCAAGCAGGTAAAGAGCAGTACCTGATTCCGTATTTTATCGCTGCTCACCCCGGTACGCGTGATGAAGATATGGTCAATCTGGCACTGTGGCTGAAAAAGAACCGCTTCCGACTGGATCAGGTGCAAAATTTCTACCCTTCACCGCTCGCCAGTTCTACCACCATGTATTACAGCGGCAAGAACCCACTCAGCAAGGTGGATTATCACAGTGAAGAGGTGGTGGTGCCGCGTGGCGATCGCCAGCGCCGTCTGCATAAGGCGCTGCTGCGCTATCACGATCCGGCTAATTGGGCCCTGATCCGTGAGGCGTTAACCGCAATGGGCATGAAGCACCTGATCGGTAATCGCCGTGAATGTCTGGTGCCGGTAGCAACGGTGGATGAACGCCGCAATGCCAAACCCTATCACAAAAGAAACACGGTGCAGGATAAAACCGCGCAGCCCGCACTCACTCGCTTTACGGGGGAAGGGCGACGGCCAGCGGTAAAGAAAAGCGTTGGCAAAGCAAGCAATAAACAGGGGCCGACTGGCAAGCGGTGAGTGGTCGCCTCACGCTTGTGTCACGGCCCGATAAAGCCACTGTAACCGGACGCGCAGAAACTGTACCGCCTGGTGTTTACGTGACAGAAGGGTTTCCACTGGGACGCCGGTTTCCTGTGCCAGCTGTTTGAAGCTGTAGCCCTGCAACTCGGTTTTTTCAAAAGCTTCTCGTTGCAGCGCTGGCATCTCTTCCAGTGCTGCCGCCAGCTCTTCCCACACCAATTGGTAGAGATAGGCATCTTCTGTGCTGTTCGGCGGACTGAACAGAATATCGGCCAGTTCATCGCCTTCCGGCCAGCTATCCGTTGCCATTTCCGTAAGCGATATATCGTGCTGCTTGCGCGAGCGATCGACTAACTCGTTGCGCGCAGCGCGAAATAGCCAGGCAGACACATGCTCTATTGGATCGAGATAACTGTCGGCTTTGATAAGCCGATAGCTGATTTCCTGAAAGATATCTTCCGCCTCTGCGGTGCTGTGCGTGCGTCGGGAAATAAACGCACGCACTCGTCGTTGGCAGGCTTCCAGCGCAGTGAGCAGAACGTTTTGCCTTTGCATGGCGTTAGCCATTACTCCGTTTTTCCGCTTTGGTCGACGGGTTTATCGTGAGCCATAGGGGTGTCATCATGAGTACCGTTACACTGTTGATGCCCGCCACGGCGGTGCGAGAAATGACCGCGATGAAAACGGTGCCCGCAGCGATCCCCGTGTGAGCCAAATCCCCGCTGGTGGAAAAAGGCATCTCGCTCCTCTTGGCTCATGGCTAACCAGCGTTCACGCATTTCGCGTCCGTGGCGGCCAAAAAATCCTCGGTAGCCTATGCCGCCAAAGAGTATTTTACATAGGATCAGCAGACCCATCGCCTGGAAAAAACCAATGCTTTGGACGCCAAAAATAGCGGGCAGTAAAGCATTCCATAACAGCATCACCAGTGTGGCAATCGCCACAACAGCCAGTAACCCAATACCCAACATTTTAAATTTACGATCGTGCATGTCATCTACTCCGTGTTGTTCTGATATTGAGGTAGACGAATCAGGTGGAGAAATATTTGCACTGAGAAGCACTTTTTTTAAAAACAGTGCTGGTGTTAGCGATGGTGTTTATCTGAAAGTCATAACGGTGAGATGCCGTGGCTGAAAGAGCATTACGTTAGCCGTTGATGCAGTGGGCGGGGGTGAGGCGCTGATTTTCTGTGTTATCCGCTAGCGGATCGTCTATGGCTTCAATCTTGCCTTGCTCTGTCAGTCGGTAAGCGACACCGGCAACGATGCCGTTTTCTCCTTCATACACAGTGACAAAGCGTAGGCGTTTACCATCATGGTAGCTTAATGCCGCGCAGCCGCCAGTACCCAGCGTGAACTGTTGCACGCTGCCGGTAGAGCAAAAAATAGTGTCGGTGCCGCTGGCCTGTAGTGTGACGTTATCGCCGCTGTTGGTGATGCGGCTGCCCGCACCTTGGGTGTGAATGTGGCTGCTATCACCGGCATTCGCCACGCGTGTTGATGCACCGTAGCTTGCGAGGTAATTGCGTCTGCCACTGTTGGTGATGTGGGTACCACGACCTGCACTGCTGATTTTTGTGGCGTTGCCGCAGTTGGCAATGCGAGCACGATCGCCCAAACCGCTGATGCGGCTGTTTTGCCCAGTATTGCTCATTTTGGCGGCAAAGCCGCTGCTGACCAATTGGCAGCCATAGCCGGTACTGGCGATACTGCCGTTATCGCCAGATTGACCGATAAAATTGCCATTGCCCGTGGAGGCTAGATGACTTTGAAAACCGGAGCAGCCGATATTCAGTGCATGATCGCTGCTGGCAAATTGCAAGGTGCATGATAACACCGGTGTGAAGCGGCCATTGGCTTGGCCGCGCGGAGTGATGTGCAACTGCTCTGTTTGACTGTGCGTGAGTTGCGCTGCCATTGCTCTTGTACTACTGAGCTCCTGTTCGAGGAAGGGCAGTGCACCAAAGCTGTGCGCGTAGGTATAATCCACCAAACTTTCTAGCCAGGCGCTGTGGCCATCACCAATCAGCGCCTCATGAATAGCCTGATAGCTGCCGCCCTCTGGAAAACGCCGAAGGAACCAGCGATACAGGGCGCGGCTTACGTGCAGCGCGCGCAACTGTTCACGCGTGATATGGGGTTTTCCTCCGGTTGGCATCGTGGGCTCTCCGTTAGTGCCTGTGATAACCATCAACCATACTGCGGAAGGTCTGGGTCGGCGTCCGCCCTGTGGTGCACAAATAAAGATGCCCACAGATAAAGAATACGCTGAGTACCGCTAGCATAAAATGCACCGGTAGCAGCCAAGCTTTCACCAAAACCCATCCGGCGGGCAGCCACAGCGGGTTATGCAACAATACGCCTGAGAGCAGCAGTAGCGGCACCAGACTGTACATCACCCCGAGATAGGCAACCTGCTGTAGCGGGTTGAACTTGGCGCGCGTTGTTGCTGGGAAGGGATGGTCTTCACCTTTGATGATGCCGTAGAGATAAAAGCGCACTTGCAGAAAAGCGCGTTGGCCCCATCCCTGCCGTTCAATAACGTAATGATGCCCATTACCGCCCAGCGCGTTAATCAGCACAAACGCTAACCAGCACACCAGCAACAAATAGCCGCACAGGCTGTGTAATGAAACCAACAGTGCGGTATCGTGCGATCCGAGCAGAGCAAAGTGATTGATGAAACCACTCGCCAGCAACAGGATAAACAGCAGCGCATTACTCCAGTGCCACAAGCGAACTGCACGCGAGTAGAGATACACCTTCTCTTCGTGTCCGGCTGCATGTGGTGCAGCGAAGCGGTAACGCAGAAAACCGTGCAGCGCCAACACGCCCAACATGCCGACAAACGCCACGCCGGCCAAAATCAGCCAGATAGGCCAATAGTCGGGCGTGTAGAGATAAACATACTGATACAGCTGGGACTGAAATTGCTCAGCGTTAGGCATGATATTCATACGTTCACCTTCTTCACTTCATGTGGGCCCGGACGACGGTAGAGGTGCGGCTTACCTACGTTCGGCAACTGATACACATAATAGTCGTGTGTTTTCAGCCAGTTCTGCACCAATTCGCTGTCCTCTCGCCCAAAAATCAGCGCATTTTGCGGGCAGGCGCTGACACAAATGGGCGGGAACCCTTTCATCAGGCGCGATTCCAGGCAGAAGTCGCATTTATCCGCCACATGGGTAACGGGGTTGAGGTAACGCACCTGATATGGACAGGCGGAGATACAGTAGCTGCACCCAATACATTTGGGTTTATCCACCCGCACGATACCATTGCTTTCATCGCGGTAGGATGCGCCAGTGGGACAGACGGTAATGCATGGGGCATCTTCACACTGCTGGCAAGAGTGACGGAAAAAGTGATAGGTATTACCGGCTTCAGGCGGTGTCATCGCAATGTGCGCAATACTCATGCGCGCCGCGCCAGTAGGCACCTTATTGACCTTATGACAGGCAACGGTGCAGATATTACAGCCGTTGCACTTCACTTCATCATGGATCATGGCATAGCGCACGGGGGCGCCTTTTTCCGCTTTACCCAATGCCGAGAAAACCGGTGCGCTGAAAAAAATCACCGACCCCATGCCGAGGACAAATTTACGGCGTGAGCATGTCATCTTCCATGCCTCCCAGAAAGTACGTTATTCATTGTGATCCACGCATACCGGGCGCGCGGGCTAGGGGTTCTCATATTGTTCCACCTCAATCCATTCACAGAGCCCTTGGGCTTTGCCGGCACTCATGTAACGGTCGCTGTACAGATAGATGGCACCGTTGGAGGCTTCTACCTGGTGAATATCCTGATAAGCCTCGGTTTGGGCGAGAAAGCGCAACGCGCTCGCTACCTTGTCGTCATCAAATCCATACGGGGGCAACGCCAACATGCCAGCCTTGAACGGGCGCGGATATGTCTCGCACTCAAAGCGGACGGTCTGTGCAAGCGTAGCGCAGGCGTCCTGCTCGTGAGTGAAGACCAGAATCCGCGCGTAGTTATGGCTCATGTAACGTTCGGAGTAATAGAAACAGGTGTCCTGCTGCGCGATCTCGACAATATCGCTGCCTTCTTCTTCTGCACGAATCTGCATTAGCAGTACATCCAACTCCTCTTCGGTTAACGCGTAGGGCGGCGCTAACAGCTCGCGTCGATCCACAACCGCACCGTTGGCAGAACAGCCACGCAGATAATCCGCCAGAACGAGGTAGGGAGCTTTAGGCTCTTCCTCTACGGGCGGTGCTTCCTGCTCAGTCGGAGCGTTGTGCAGTACGCCGCTTAATGGCAGCAACAACTTGCGTCGACGCATATCCGGTGCGTCGTTGTCTGCAACGTCCTCTGTGGCGACAAGCACTGCATCCGGCAATTCATCAGGAGGCGCTGTTTCGTTATCCACAACAGTTTTCATGATTGATGCCTTGTTCTCAGGCTGGCAACAGGTTGTGTGCCGCCAAATCATCCGCGATTTCTTTCAGATCAAGACGTTCCAAAACGGCGCGCGTCGGGCAACCCAGTTCGGGGTCCCAGCCCATTGCGCTGTAGAACATTGTGAGTGATTTCTGCACGTCGTCTCGATCCATCTTGTCTGTGCCTTCACTAAAGGCAGGCAGTTTCGGATCTTTATCGAACACCCAGTCACAGATCTGATCGTGTTCACGGCGCATATCCATGGTGTTCATCAGTTTCACGGTGTAGGCGCGGTGTAACGTGAAGATACGCTCTGCCGCCAGATCGAGGCTGGCTTCGGTGGTATCCTCGCCGGTTACGGCAGCAAAGAATTTCGCCTCCATTGCCAGATCGCCGCGGTAGTTACGGCTTTTGTGCGGTGAGACTGTCATCGGCCAAACCCAGTTACACAGCGTTACGGCATCGTGCAGGCAACTTCTGAGCAGTGTCCACTTGGCATAATCAATCTTGTAGCGGTTAATGGGGGTGTAGCTTTTGGTTTCGTCAAAAGCGTCAGCAGATCCGAACAGCTCAGCCGCGATCTCTTTTTGCAGCTTGAGTGGCAGGCCGCTACCAATATAGTTAATGTGGGTGTGGGTCATGGCATCGCGGTTGAACATACAATTGACGATGGTTCCCACCTGGGCCGAAGCTTCGTTGGCATGGTGCACCGGGAAGCCCATGGGCGACCACAGTTTGTTTTTCGCATAGTTCCAATATTCTGGTCCCAGATTCCAGCGCTCTGCGATGAAATAAGATCCATCAGACAAATGGCTGAACTCGCCGATGCGGTGGGCCAGACGATGGTAGATATCTTTGATGAAGTTCGGATCGCCTTCTTCCATCAACTTCCAGGGAATGGACTCATACTCTTCGGCGGGCAATACGCGTTTGAATACCCCGTGTGTATGGCAGTAGGTAAAGTCACGGTGCAACTGACCGTAATTACACCACAATCCCATATCGTCAAAGATGCTCAGGCCGACCAGGTTTCCGACTACGTTGCCATCGCCTTTCTCAGCAATGTCTTTGGGGCCATTGGGGAAGATGGTTGTGTGAACAAAGTTGGCCACACAGGTGTTGCCGCCGGTAGTCGGACCGCCAAACTGCTTGGCCTGTGGCACGTTAAGCTGTGACATACAGCGAATTGGGCAGGAATGGCACCCCCCCATTTTTACCGTATATTTTTCTGCTGCCGGCCCCAGATCGAAGGTGGATTTCATGGTGCGGAAACCGACGGTGTTTTGGTTGCCCGGTGGGATTTCACCGGTTTCAATCGGCCCACCTTCTGCAGCCTGCCAGTAAAGCCCTTTGCGCGCGGTCCAGCGTGATTTCGGGTCGGAATATTCAGCCCATGCCTGCGGCGTGCTTGGGACAACGTGGTTATTATTGGCACCGATAAGCTGCGTCATCATGTACTCGTTCAGCGCCTTCAGCTCTTCGCGATTAGCGACATTAACGCCATGGCTGCCCCAAACAGCGATTGCCTTGAGGTTTTTGGAACCGAGCACTGCGCCTACGCCTGCGCCACCGCTGTGGTTGCGGCTGTTAAGAATGCCAGAGAGCGGCACCAGATTTTCACCCGCTGGGCCGATAGCCGCGACGCAGGTTTCTTCGCTGGTGGCACGGCAAATCTCTTCGGTGGTCGCCCGCGTTCCTTTTCCCCACAGAAAAGCGGCATTTTCAATTTTTACTTCGTCGTTTTGAATATTAATCCAAACCGGTTTTTCCGCCTTACCTTCAATAATAATGGCGTCGTAACCCGCATATTTCATGTAGGCAGCAAAGAACCCACCCATATGGGCATCAACAACCAGATGACCTCGGGTAAAGGTAGACAGTGAAGTAATATTGACGCGTGAACTGCAAGGCGCGCCGGAACCGGTCAGTGGTCCGACAGCGAAAACAACTTTATTGGCCTCATCAAAAGGTTTTGTTCCGGCAGGCACCTCGTCGTACATAATTTTATAGCCAAAGCCCATTCCACCAACCATCTTCTTATATTGGCTGGAATCTTCTTTGCTGATGGTGCCGGTGCTCAAGTTGATACGTAATATATTACCTGTCCAACCGTTAATCATAATTTTTCTTCCTGCGTGTGAAACGCCGCGTGAATAAGGGGATAACGCCCGTTGCCGTTATCAGACGGTAATCTCTTTCCACTCGATAATGGATAATGCCCCGGTCGGGCAAGCCGTCGCGCATTCACCGCACAGAATGCATTTACCCGATTTTTTGGTCTGGGGGTTAACGGTCGCCATCATCCAGGGGCAGGCCGTGGTACAGGCGGCGCATCCGATGCAGCGTTTCGTGTCCACGGCGATGCTGCCATGCTCTTCATTGAAGGAGATGGCTTTAATTGGGCACGCCTTCATGCATTCGGGATCTTTGCACTGCCGACAGGTGTCGGTGGTGAAATTAAGATCGCCATACAAGCCGCCGCCGGAGCCTAGACCTCCGTCGCCGTAATAGAAATGGCGATGAATTTTGACGCGTGAGAAATAGGAACCAACGCTACCGTCATTAAACGACGTACAGGCGGTTTCGCAGCGATGACACCCAGTACAGCGGGCGCGGTTTGTCACCAACACGCCTTTAGGGGTTGTCGTCAGCCCGATAACGCCGCTATCGATCTGTTCCTGTCGGCATCCCAACAGTGACAGCAGTGCTGGCGCAATAGTGATCCCTGCCAGGCCTTTGCCTGAAATACGCAGGAATTCGAGTCTTGTTAGTCCCAGACCCAATAAAGGACGCTCAACCTGATTAGGCATTTAAATTTCATCCTCCGCATACCCGAATACATGAGCACGGAAATCAACGCAGTACAAAACACGTAACAGGTAGGGGAGAAATAACGTGACAGTAAGGACTAACCGTTGTATAAAATAGTTAATAACGATATTTCATCACGACTGCTTATTACCCGTGTCTGTTTTGCGAACTGACTAGCGATGCAATGTTGAATAGGACGGAGATCATGATTTGCCATCAGTGCTAATAATATAGTACATGAAATGCAATTTATTACTCCGTTAATCGCTAATAAGAATGGATATTTTATTGTATTTATTCTGTGAGCTATCTCGTAGAAAAAATAAATAACCATTTATTTTTTGTGGTTATTGATTATTATTCTTATTTGCGTTTTTTGAATATATATTTAATTCATCTCTTTTTATCATGCGGTAAATATACTTCTCTATATTTTAAATTCCCGTAACATAATAAATAACATTAAGCGTAATGTTTATTATCATTCGTTTATTATTTACTGTTACTGGCCGAGATCGTTTTCTTGAGATCACTCTGCTTTGACTTGCGTGAGTGATATGTGATTAGCGTGAATAAGGGAAAAATGATTCTCCCTACGATCTGGAGGAGAAAGAGAGGTTGTTTTCCGCGAAATGTTAACAGTTTACATGTATAAAAAACGAACAGGTTACCTTTCGGTAACCTGTTCGCTGGAGGCGTGGTCTGACGGGAAAACTATTATGCGGCAACCTTGGATTGGCGATAAGCCGTTAACCAGGCGGCTACACGCTGTTTTTGTTCATCATTTAGCCACATACCCAGTTTGGTACGACGCCAGATAGCATCTTCCACGCTGACAACCCACTCTTTATCAGCCAGATAGCGTAACTCTGCTTCGTAGAGATCGTGCCCGAAGTTTTCACCCAAGTCATGAATTCCTGTGGCGTTAGTCAGGAACAGTTCGCTGTTGGAACCGTAGGTACGGGCATAACGACGTGCCAGAGATTCCGGTAGATTGAAACGACGGCGTAACGCAGCAGCGTATTCATCGCGCGTACCGGCCAAATCTCCACCGGGCAGCACTGCGTTTTGTGTCCATGCCTGACCACTGTGGGGATAATATTTTGCCAGCTTCTCCATCGCATGTTCTGCCAGCTTGCGGTAGGTGGTCAGCTTGCCACCAAACACCGACAGCAAAGGTGCTTTACCGTGCTCATCTGCCACTGACAGCGTGTAATCACGGGTAATTGCTTGCGGTGAGTCAGACTCATCATCGCACAGCGGGCGCACGCCGGAATAGGTCCATACGATATCGTCTCGTGTCAGCGTCTTTTTGAAGTGATCGTTATAGACATCCAGCAAGTAGGTAATTTCATTATCATCGATCTTCACTTCATGCGGATCGCCGTGGTATTCCACATCGGTGGTGCCAATGATCGAAAACTCATCCTGCCACGGAATAACAAACACAATACGGTTATCTTTGTTTTGCAGAATGTAAGCCTGGGGCTCATTGTGTACGCGAGGTACAACAATGTGGCTGCCTTTGATCAGGCGGATCCCATAAGGGGATTTCAGCTCCAGCCCGTGATCGAAGAACTCTTTTACCCAAGGCCCCGTGGCGTTGACCAGTCCTCTCGCCTGCCAGGTGTGGGTTTCGCCCGTCACACTGTCGACGGCATCGATTATCCACAGGTCCCCTTCGCGACGCGCCCGCGTCACTTTGGTGCGGGTACGCACTTCACCTCCGCGTTTCACCACTTCTTGCGCGTTCAGAACCACCAGACGCGCATCATCCACCCAGCAGTCAGAATATTCGAAACCGCGCGTTAATTCGGGTTTCAGCACTGAGTCTTTGCCGAACTTCAGACCGTGGCTAGCGGGCAGGCTGACGCGTTTACCCAGATTATCGTACATGAACAGCCCGATGCGGATCATCCACGCAGGGCGCAGGTGCGGCTGATGAGGTAAACGGAAGCGCATTGGAAAGATGATGTGAGGCGCCATCTTCAGCAATTTTTCACGTTCAGAGAGCGCTTCGCTCACCAAACGAAACTCGTAATGTTCCAGGTAGCGCAAGCCGCCATGGATCAATTTAGAACTGGCAGAGGAGGTGGCGCTGGCAAGATCCTGTGCTTCCAACAGCAACACGGACAAGCCACGGCCCGCGGCATCGGCTGCAATGCCTGCGCCGTTGATGCCCCCACCGATTACGATAAGGTCTTTGGTTTCCACGCGTTCTCCTCCGTGTCCAAAAATAGTTCAAAATGTTCGTTTTCGAGCATTATCATAATCGAAAACAAACACCACAGCCAAGGATTAACCAAATAAAAACATTTAGGCGTGATGCAGGTAACATATTGTTGAAGATTGTCACATAAAGCATAGGGGATTGGTGCGAGGAAGGACGCGTATTTAGCGCAGCATGTGGTCATTTCTTACATAGGCAAGGAATGACCATCGAAGCGTTATTTTTGCCCGTAGTATGCATTCGGGCCGTGTTTACGACTAAAGTGCTTATGTTGCAACGCGCTGTCGAGTGGGCGCAGATGAGGATTCAGCGTACAGGCAAGCCAAGCCATTCGCGCCACCTCTTCCAGCACCACGGCATTATGCACGGCTTCTTCCGCATCTTTACCCCAGCAGAATGGCCCGTGTTGGTACGCAATGATACCGGGCGTGTGCAGTGGATTGGTTTCTCCCAGCGTCTGTGCAATGGCCACTCCGGTATTTTTTTCGTATTCATGCTCCACTTCTTGCGCCGATAGTGGACGCGTGCAGGGAATGTCGCCCAAAAAATAGTCAGCGTGCGTCGTGCCAAGAGCAGGAATTGCCAATCCAGCCTGTGCCCAGGCGGTCGCGTGGGTCGAGTGGGTGTGCACAATGCCCCCCATTTGCGGGTAGCGGCGATAAAGCTCCAGGTGGGTGGGCGTATCAGAGGAAGGACGATAACGCCCTTCAACACAATTTCCCTGTAAATCGACCACGACCATATCGTCGGCCCGCATCACCTCATAGGCAACGCCGCTGGGTTTGATGACCACCAGGCCGCGTTCGCGGTCAATCGCACTCACATTCCCCCAGGTATAGATCACCAGACCGTGCTGAGGCAGAGCCATGTTGGCTTCAAAAACGCGTTGTTTCAGTTGCGCTGTCATGCCGCTTCCTCTACATGCAGGCCGGCGCGTTCCATGCGTTGTTTCACCCAGTCGCGTGCGGCGATCACTTCCTTGATGGGGTCGGGGGCATTCTCGCTCCACATCTCAATCAGATAGGGGCCACGGTAGCCGCTCTCTTTCAGGGTGGCAAAACAGCGTTCGAAATCCACTACACCCGTGCCAAAGGGCACGTTTTTGAATATGCCGGGTCGGGTGTCTTTAACGTGCACCGCAACAATATGGCCTTGGCCTGCGCGCAGTTCCATTTGCACATCGTTATCCCAAGCCGAGAGATTACCAATATCAGGATAGAGCTGAAACCAGGGATTATTCAGGTAGTTGGCGTACCCCAGCGCTTTGCTGATAGAGTTCATCAGTGGGTAATCCATGATCTCCATTGCCAGTGTGACCTGTGCGCGGCTCGCCATTTCTACCGCTTGTTGCAGGCCGTCGCGAAAACGCTCACGTGTTATCTCATTTGCCTCCTGATAATAGACATCGTAACCGGCCAACTGAATCACCCGAATACCCACATCCTGCGCCAGCGCGATCGCTTTATGCATGATAGTCAGCCCTTGCTCACGAATGGCGTCATCCTGCGAACCTAACGGGAAACGGCGGTGCGCGCTCAGGCACATGGAAGGCACCCGGATACCCGTGGCGGCAATGGCATTAACCAGCGCCAGGCGCTGTTCTTGATCCCAATCCAGCCGGGTAAGGCGCTCATCGGATTCGTCCACGGACATTTCGACGAAATCAAAGCCTAATTCGCGTGCCAACTGTAAGCGTGCTAGCCAGCTTTCACCGGGCGGCAATGCTTTTTCGTAGATGCCGAGCGGCACCGCTTTTGTCAGCATGTTGCCTCCTTTAGCCCCACAGTTGGGCAATACGGCGTTTAAACTCACGAGCGGCCTCGACGGGGCTTGCCGCATCACGGATACTGCGTCCAGCAATAAAGACGTGAATGGGGATGCCCTGAAACAATGGCAGATCGTCCAATGCAAGGCCGCCTGTCACCGTTACTTTAAAGCCCATTTCGGCCAGGCGCTTGATGGCGCTGATGTCTGATTCGCTCCAGGCAATGCCTGCGGCTTGCGCGTCTCGACTGCGGTGATACACCACTTGTTGAATTCCTGCTGCGCGCCAGACTTCAGCCTGCTCCCAGGTCCAGAAACCAGTCAGTTCGATTTGGACATCACCCTCGAATTCGCGTGCGACTGCCAGTGCGCCGGCAGCTGTGTTGATATCCGCGCAGCAGATAACGGTAACCCAGTCAGCATTCGCTTCGAAACACATCCGTGACAGGATTTTTCCGGCATCGGCAATCTTGGCATCGGCCAGCACAATCTTGTGCGGATACAGTGCTTTCAGATCGCGCACCGCTCGCACTCCCTCGCCCACGCATAAAATGGTGCCGACTTCAATAATATCTACCTCTTCGGCAATCAGGCGCGTGGTGTTGTAGGCATCGGACAACGTCTGGTTATCCAGCGCAACTTGTAACATCGGTAACTGTGGCATCGGGAGCTCCTTATTCCGTCGCGGCCAGCGTGGCGCGATCGATCAGATCCAAAACCTCCTGCTCGGTACGGCAGGCGCGCAGGCGATCAAAATTCGCCTCATCCTCAAACAGATTGACGATCTGCATAATGCCCACCTCCTGGTGTGCGGTAGCATCCTCGGCGGCCAGTGTAATCAGCAGATCTACTGGATCGTTATCTTCATGGTTGAACGGCAGCGGGGTTTTCAGCGTTACCAGCGCGAAGCCCGTTTTTTTCACCCCTTCCTCCGGACGTCCATGAGGCATAGCGAGCCCAGGGGCAATCACAAAATAGGGGCCAAAGCGCTCAACGCCCTCGAGAATAGCCTGGTAGTAGCGCGGCTCAACCACATCAGCGGCGACCAACAGATCGACGCCGATTTTGACCGCTTCCTGCCAGGTGGTGGCCTCTGCTTGCAGGCGGATTGACCGATTTTCAAGCAGTGAATCGCGCAGTTTCATGGAAACTCCTTACGCTTTGACGTCCTGAGGGAAGTGGGTATTGATCACGTCCATCAGCTTGGGACCAAACTCGGCGGCAGAGAGCATATTGCGGACGCCGACGACATACTTGTTGCCGCTCACGGTAATCTCATCCGCCACATGTGTTGAGGCGATGATGATGTCCGCGCCACTCAGTTCTGCTTTATATTCCCCTACGGCACAGCTGTTGACGGTGTGTGCCACTCCCTGTTGGGTCAGAAACTGATCCACCTTCATCTTCATGATCATGGAACTGCCTTGCCCACAGCCGCATACGGCTAGAATCCGAACTGTCATGGTGCTTTCTCCAGAGTCATTGCGCGGTGGTCTGCGCGAGTTGTTTTTCCGCATCTTCTTCAGCACGCAATGCGCGGCTGGCAAAGTACATATAGGTCAGTGCAATGAGGATCACTACGCCCATGAACCACAGGCCTAGCGTCATGCCTTGCATTAACGGTGGTGCCAGAATTGACCAGTCCGCCATACCCATCCAGGCAGACAGTCCGGTGAGTTTTACCGCCCAGACACAGCCAAAAATTTCAATCATTCCCATCACCAGACAAATCTTGAGTGCCGCGCGCCAGCCACCAAAGTGGTTAGCAAACACGCCTATGGTGGCATTGGAGAAGAAC
This sequence comes from Serratia marcescens, assembly GCA_015548865.1. Taxonomy (GTDB): domain Bacteria; phylum Pseudomonadota; class Gammaproteobacteria; order Enterobacterales; family Enterobacteriaceae; genus Symbiopectobacterium; species Symbiopectobacterium marcescens_A. The sequence continues at coordinate 136,884 of JADMXW010000012.1, forward strand.
ATCGGGATAAAGCCGGGAATGATCATGATGGGCGAGCCAATCGCAATCAGAATGCCAACGGCGATCAACTGACCGATGGTGCCCCACATAAAGCCCCATACCACGGCGTTGGGTGCGAAGCTGTAGATGGCGGCGCAGTCGATTGCCAGTACAGCGCCGGGGATCAGACGCTGAGAGATGCCGTTAAACGCTTCGGACAGCTCGGCAACGAACATGCGCACACCTTGCACGATGATGAAAATGGCAACGGCGAACTGAAAGCCGGTTTGCAGGATATAAACGGACCAGTGGGTCTTTCCTGCCATCTTCTGCACCGTATCGATACCGAACGACAGCAGGATTGCACCAAAGAATACGGTCATGACAATGGCGGTGGAGACGATGTTGTCATGAAAGATGTTCAGCCAACCTGGCAGCTTCAGATCTTCCACACTCTCTTCTTTTTTACCCAGATAAGGGGCGAGTTTGTAGGCCAGCCAGGACGCGAACTGCTGTTGGTGGCCGATGGAAAAACCGCAGCCATCAGTCACTTCCTGTGTCGGCTTGTACATCATGTTGGAAGTGATCCCCCAATAGAGCGACACCAGCACGGCGCTACACACAATGGTGGTCCACATCGGGTAACCGAGAATATAGAAGAACACCGCAAGCAAGCCTGCCTGCTGAAACATGATATGGCCGGTGAGCATAATGGTGCGGATGCCCGTGATGCGGCGTAGCAGGACATACACTATGTTCAGTGCCAGTGCCAATAACACGGCATAACCGACCCAACTGTAGGCATCGCCCATGCGCTCGATGGTGGCCATCATCGAGGCGTAGGTATCAGAGATGGCGCCATTGATGTGGTATACCTCGGACATTTTAGCGACCACGGGTTTGAACGTGCCGGTTAGGATGCCAGACCCTGCCTGTAGCAGCATAAAACCGATGATTGTCTTGATGGTGCCTTTGATGATCACTGTGGCGCTTTTGCGCAACAGCAAGTAGCCGAGAAAGGTCACAATGCCCAGCAGCAAGGGGGCATTGGTCATGACCTGATTAAAGAAAATGGTGAAGATGTTGTAGAGAGTTTCCATGGAACACTCCAATCGATTTTTATTGTTACCGTTTTACTGCTATTGCCTGCCATTGCGACCGACTGACGAGTAGCGGCGTTGTGGCCAGCATAACCGGGCGTAGGAACTTCAGTAATCACGAGTAATCGTATTGAGATTTTTATTGATTGTTTGTGATTGAACTCGCAATTCTTATGGCACTTAATGTCATTCGATAATCAAATTTTATTTTTTATATATTATTCAGGGTGTTGTGTTTTTCATTCTTTCTTGTTATTTGATCTCGATGTGATTTTTTATGATTGTATTCCTGATTTTGGTGATTGTAAGTGCGATTTTATGGTGATAAATTGGCGTTAAGTTATCGCATGTGATCTTTTTATGATTACTTGTGATTTATTTGATTGCCGATTAATGATGAGGTCACGCCATGAGCAAAATAGAAACCATTACCCGCGAATCCTGGATCCTGAGCACCTTCCCAGAATGGGGAACCTGGCTGAATGAAGAGATCGAACAAGAGCAGGTTGCCGCTGGCACCTTCGCCATGTGGTGGTTGGGCTGTACCGGGATTTGGTTGAAATCAGAGGGGGAGGCCAATATTTGTATCGATTTCTGGTGCGGTACAGGCAAGCAGAGCCACGGTAACCCATTGATGAAAAACGGGCACCAGATGCAGCGCATGGCGGGGGTGAAAAAATTGCAACCTAACTTGCGCACCACGCCGTTTGTGCTGGATCCGTTCGCCATCCGCCAGGTGGATGCCATTTTGGCGACGCACGACCATAACGACCATATTGACGTCAATGTCGCCGCCGCCGTGCTGAAAAATTGCAGCCCGGAGGTTCCCTTTATTGGTCCGCAGAGCTGTGTGGATCTCTGGGTGGGTTGGGGCGTGCCGCGCGAGCGTTGCATCGTGGTGAAACCGGGGTCGGTAATCCGCATTAAAGATATTGAAATCCATGCGTTAGATGCGTTCGATCGCACCGCGTTGATCACCTTGCCAGTGGAACAAAAAGCGGCGGGTGTATTACCGGATGGCATGGATATGCGGGCAGTGAACTACCTGTTCAAAACGCCCGGTGGCAACCTTTATCACAGCGGTGATTCCCACTACTCCAACTACTACGCGAAACATGGCAATGAGTATGACATTGACGTGGCGTTAGGCTCATACGGGGAAAACCCGCGCGGTATTACCGATAAGATGACCAGCGCGGATATGTTGCGCATGGCCGAGGCGTTGAATGCCAAGGTGGTCATTCCTTTTCACCATGATATTTGGTCGAATTTTCAGGCTGATCCGCAGGAAATTCGCGTGCTGTGGGAGATGAAAAAAGACCGCCTGCAATATGGTTTCAAACCCTTTATCTGGCAAGTCGGTGGCAAATTTACCTGGCCTGTGGACAAAGACAATCTGGAATACCACTACCCGCGCGGTTTTGATGACTGCTTCACCATGGAACCCGATTTACCTTTCAAATCTTTCCTGTAGTTCACGATATAGTTTGCGATGTAGCGCGCGGCGTGACAAATACGTCGCGCTATGCTCGTCATACTTCGACGCGAATTATTCAGGGCATATGATGATTGCTGCGCATTTATGATAAATTATGATGTAAACTTTTCATATCGACGCCATGACGCGCCGTTTCTTGTTACCGGACGACCTATGACTGAATCTCAGCGCCATCATGCCATCATTGATTTTCTGCAACGTCAGGGGCAACTCACTGTCTCCGATCTGATCGTGAATTTTGACGTTTCTCCCGCCACTGCGCGACGTGACATCAACAAACTCAATGAATTGGGAAAACTGCGTAAGGTGCGCAATGGCGCCGAGGCCGTTAATTTGCCGCGCCCGGCTTGGACGCCGCTCAATATTTATCAGGCGCAGAATCTGGATGAGAAGATGCGCATCGCGCAGGCGGCAGCGGCATTGTGTCATCCCGGTGAAAGCGTGGTGATTAACTGCGGTTCAACGGCGTTTCTGTTGGGGCGTGAGATTGTCGGGCGTGATATTCAGGTGATTACCAACTATCTGCCCTTAGCGAATTTCCTGATTGAACAAGAGCATGAAAGCGTAGTGATAATGGGCGGGCAGTACAACAAGAGCCAGTCAATCACGTTGGCGCCTCAGGAAGGGGATGCGAGTTTGTATGCTGGTCATTGGATGTTCACCAGCGGCAAAGGATTGACGGCTGAAGGATTGTACAAAACCGATATGCTGACGGCGATGGCAGAGCAGAAGATGCTGAGCTACGTTGGCAAATTGGCGGTGGTGGTGGATAGCAGCAAAGTGGGCCAACGTGCGGGTATGCTGTTTAGCCGTGCCGATCAGATTGACGTAGTGATCACTGGGAAGCAGGCTGACGCTACTATCGTAGAGCAATTGCGAGCGCAAGGTGTTGAGGTGATCCTCGTATAACTCCACGTACTAAAGAAGACGTTTTTTGTCTTTTGATTGCACTCGCGTAAAAAATCACGCTGAGGTGGGCGTGGCCGCCGGGTGAGCGGCATGGATGCCGCTAGGGTCCCCGCCGCGTCTGGAACGCGTCGGGGACGGCCCGAAAGCGGGCACGAACGCCGAAGGCACCGCGTAGCGGCGTGATGCTCCGCGAAAAGCCTGGAGTCACGAGGCGGCGGCGATTGAGCGCCTCGTGTCGGGCGCGTGTTGCAACGGTTGCAGATAACTACTTTGGTTCACGCGCACGAAATACTCACGATACTCACAGAGATGCGGCACCAAGGTTTGCCCCAATAGCTTATTTTGCAAGCGCAGTCGTGATGCGCTCAAAGTCCTCAAATGGGCAGAATCCCTTGTCGTTGGTCGGGCACTCGCTGAGTGCCAGTGTCACACGCTGTGGGGGATTAGCGCGGTTCAGCGGTGCCAACGTGGCGAGCTGTTCAGTCGATTGATACACGTATTCCACTTTCAACAGCGCCTTGTTATTGGCGTTATCGCGCCAGCGTTGGAACACCACTTTACCGCCGATGGGCGTAGTTTCCAATTGGTGTGGCAGATGATACGGCTTCACGCCCAGTGCGGAGAACAGCGACGCAACGTTTGAATCGTGGCCGACCAGGAAGGTAAATTTGGGCTGCTGCTCGCCAAAGGCGCCTGCCAGCGCTTTGACCAGATTGGCCGATACGGCTTTGGCGACAACTGGCGCACTAAACACCACGCTGTTGTAGTACTCTTTGATCGACACTAAATCAGCAAGCTGTTTCTCATCTTTGATGCGTCCCCAGCCGATCTTGTTAATCGGTGTGCCTTCGTAGTATTGCAGGATGAAGGCATCCGCAATCGAAGTGCCGGTTCTCAACGGGCCAACTACTCCGGGTTCTTTACCTGCCTCAATTTTCACGTCAGTTTCCTGAGCCATCAGGTCGCACTGTTTATCCTGCTTGCAGTTGGCGGAATCTTTGTAGCGAATGATCTCTGCCATCTGTTGGTATACCGGTTTCAGCCGCTCATTAAGCCCTTTCACCCCACCTTCACCGGCTTTTTGGTTGATGGAGTCGATGGCTTGCTGCTTAAAGGTGGCGCTGTCGTCACGGATGATTGGGTTAAAGGTGGCATCCATCGTGCCCAGTTTTTCTTTGTGCACCACAGGCACCAGACAACCAGGGAACGCGCCCACCGCGAAATATTGCGCTGTGGAGATGGTGCGTTGCAGGCTGTTGGCATAGAACGAGACGTCTTTATCCGTTGGGCAGGTATCTGCGGCCAGCAGACGGTTATCTACCAGCCATTCGCTAAAATAGTGGCCGAAATAGGCTTCCAGCACGCCGCCACGGGTAGTCAGGTAGCTGCTGGGTGTATCCCACTGTGGCCAGGCATCAGGCGTGACCTTGCCAAGTGCACTGCTCGGGCTGGCTAACGGGGCGCGCAGGCCGTGACGACTAAACACCACGACTTGTTCGAGCGTATAGCCATCTTGTGCGGCAGCCGGGAAAGAAAGGGCTGCGGGCAGTAACAACGGGAGACAAAACAGTACTTTTCGTTTTAAAGACATAACGATGCTCCTGGTGAGTGAATAGCATGCTCGCGCCTGACACGCGTAAGAGATGCGTGGAAACGCGATCTTTCTTATCATGACTCTTTTTTCGCATGACGAAAAATGTTTTATTGCAGAAATGTGACGATTGACTTGCCCTAATGAAACAGTAGCATCACCCTCACGTTTTGCGTGCACAGTGCCGTAATGATTTTTTTCTTTGTCCCGAGGTGGTATCCGAATGGAACAGTTTGAGTGTCTGAACATTGAGCAAGCCCATGAGCGCTGGCAGAAACGCGGTGTGATGGTGGATATTCGCGATGCGCAAAGTTACGCCACGGGGCATGTGCCTCAGGCAGTGCACCTGACCAATGAGACACTGTCTGATTTTGTGCGCGATGCCGAACTGGATCAGCCGGTAATGGTGATGTGCTATCACGGCATTAGCAGCCGCAATGCAGCACAGTATCTCTTAAGCTTGGGGTTTGATGCAGTGTATAGCGTGGACGGCGGTTTTGACGCGTGGCAGCGGCATTTCCCTCACGATGTGGCGCCATCATCTGATAACGCCTGAATCGCAGCATCCCGACGCGGTTAAGCGCCGGAATGGCGAAACGTTATTCGGCAACTGGAAGCGGCTTTTTCACAAAGAAGCCGTAGCTGATGGCCCCCAGCATTAGCAAGAAGGCACCAAACAGGAAGACATTGGTGAAGGTGCCCGTCGCATCAAGAATAATGCCAGTGACGATAGGTGCGCTCGCAGCGCCGAGGAACCCCCCGAAGTTTTGAATAGCGCCAAGTGAAGCCACCTGCGATTTTGGGGCGATATCTGTTGCCAGCGTCCAGATAACGCCTGACGGCATCTGAGAACAGAAATAGCCCAACGAAAGCAGTGCGATACACAGTGTGGTGTCGTGCACGAAGGGGATGGGGGCCACGAAACATGCAGCCAGTGCTGCACCGCACACGATAGGTATTTTTCGCGCGGTGATAGTATTGGTGCCGCGGCGAATCAGACGGTCAGAAATCACGCCACCCACCAGCACCCCCATGATCCCCGCAAAGAACGGGATAGAGGCTACCCAACCGGTTTTCATCAGGCTGAAGCCGAGCGATCTCTCTAGGTAACTCGGTAGCCAGGTCAGATACACCCAAATGGTGAACATGATGGAGAAGTTCCCCAAGATCATGAACCAGGTAGTTTTGTGTTTGAACAGGGAGCCCCAGCTTGCTTTTGGCTGGCTGGCCTGTTGCGCCGTAGACGATTCTGCTTCGCCGTGAATTTGTCCCTCTTCTGCTGGCGTCGGGTTACGGTACAGCTTTAACCACACCAGCAGAATCGGAATACCCGCCAAACCGATGGCAACAAACATGCCGCGCCAGCCCAGTGTCAATAACAGGATGGTCAGGATCGGCGGCGCAACGGCGTTGGCGATCTGTGAGCCAGTATTGATGATGGCGGTGGGAAGCCCGCGTTCATTGCTGGGGAACCAGCGATGGGTGATCTTGATGCCAGAGGTAAAAAATGGCGACTCAGAGATACCTAGCATCATGCGCAGGCCATAGAACATCGAATAGCCATTAACAAAGCCCGCCAGAATCGTGAATCCTGACCATAGGCCCAGCGCCCAGGAAAACATTTTTTTCGGCCCGAATTTATCCACCAGCCAGCCTGCTGGCAGGTTGGCAAGGGCATAGGGCCACAGAAAAGCAGAAAGCAGCAGCCCCATTTGGGTTGCGCTAAAACCAAACTCTTTCGAAATCGTGGTGTTGGCGATGCTGAGGTTGGCGCGGTCAAGGTAGTTCACCACGGCAGCGATCAGCAACACTAGAATAATACTCCAACGCAAACGGGATATTTTTTGCGTTGGTTGTGCAGCGACAGCAGGTTGAGATAAAGATATTGTCTCTTTCATTTTATTTATTTTCCGTGAGCAGGCTGAGAGGAATCTGCGAATAAACGATTCGCCGTGAGTCTGGCTGTAAGGACGTTGGTGTAGGATGCAGGGCGTGCTGTTCTTGCGCCCAATCACGTTGGCCACACACGATCATGCTGAAAATTCCCCTGGTTTTATTATTTTTCGTAGCGGGAATCACAAGGTGTTCCCGCCATTTGTTGTTATTTTTTATTGCGCAATTTTTTTCTGATAATGCTCAGTGCCGTGGCGGATCTGGTCGAGGATCACGGTCAAGCCCCAGAATTTCTCCAGCACATCATCCTTGTTTACCCGGCAGTGAATGCTGTCAAAGGTGCCGCGGCGCTGGTGGTAAATCTTGGCGTTTTTCGGATAACCCAGCGTTTCAGTGACGGCAGCCAGCGACAGGAAATCCGCCAGTTCGTCTGCCAGCGCGGGGTTCTCCTGATGGTGGTGGTAGAGCCACACATAGAGTTCCGGGTGGAAGTTGGTAAACACGCCGCTGAACCCGCGTGAGCCTGCTTTCATTGCCGGGAAGGCGATTGCCGCATTGGCGTTGATGATATTGAGCGGAGTGTCCTGCACCAGCTTGACGCGGCGGGTTACGGTGTCCAGATCGCAGCTCACGTCTTTCAACACCACGAAACGGCCGGTGTTGGCGCAGTAGGTTAGCTCTTCGTCGCTCAGCAAGCGGCGGTAAGGTGCAGGACATTCATACAGGCCAAGCGGCAGCGATTCCGGCAATGCATCCAACAGGCTGTTCAAGGTGTTGAAGAACGTTTCACTGCCGGTTTTTTGCGGATCGAGGTGGTTAGTCACCAGCACCAATGCATCGATACCGGTTTGTGCCATGGCTGACAATTCTTCGATTTGCGCGCCGAGGTCATCGCTGATGTGGCCGGAGGCGATCACAGGGACACGGCCTTTAACGCGATCCACAACAAAGCGGGCTACCGCCACACGCTCTTCAAGCGTCAGGAATTGCATTTCACTGGATTGACATACGGCAAACAGTGCATCGACCTTGCTGTCAAGATACCAGTCAATCAGGTTGGCCAGGCCGGGGTAGTCTACGTCGTTCTGTTCGGTGAACGGTGTAAGCATGACAGGGACGATACCATCGATTTTTTTCATTTTTTATTTCTCCGAATACAGACTGTGCGAGCGATGACCCGCAGGCATTAACGTTGTGATAAACGTGCGATAACCTGTTGATGTTCTGGCATGTTTGAGGCTCCTTCGCGTTCGACTGCCAATGAGGCAAAGGCGGATGCGTAGGTCGCGGCTTGTACCATGCTTTGTCCATTGGCCAATGCAGCAGCAAAGGCACCGTTAAAGGCATCCCCCGCGCCCGTGGTATCAACACCGAGCGCGGGAAAAGCCGGAATGTGTTGGAACTGATGGCCGTCATACAGCAGTGCACCGCGTGAGCCCATGGTAATGATGACGCGCTTGGCACCCATTCGCGCGATTTTCAGGGCAGCTTCTTTGGTGCTGTCAAAATCCTGAATGTCGATACCCGACAGCAGCGATGCTTCTGTTTCATTGGGGGTGATCACGTCCAGATAATCCAGATAGGGCAGAATCTCGCTGGAGTAAGGTGCCGGATTGAGGATCACTTTTTTACCCAGTGCGTGCGCCAGTTTGATGACATTCAACGTAGCGGAAAAGTTGTTCTCCAACTGAACCAGCAGCACGTCTGAGGTTGCCAGTTCCGCTGCGATAGCTGCCACTTCATCATCGGTAATGGTCTGGTTCGCACCGGGATAAATGGCGATTATATTTTCGCCGTTTTGTTGCGATACATAGATAATGGCGTTGCCAGTGGGTTCAGTATCGGATTGATACAGTTTGAACGCGTGGATATCTGATGACGACAAATGGTCGTAGGCAAACTGACTGAACTGATCGGTCCCCACTTTAGTGACAAAATAGACCTGTGAACCCGCCCGACTGGCCGCCATTGCCTGATTGGCACCTTTGCCGCCGGGGCCAAGCGCGCTGCCCTGCGCCATGATGGATTCACCACCTTTAGGAAAACGCGCCACCTTGGCGACGATATCGACGTTGAACGATCCTAAAATACACACCTTGCCGTTCATCTTGTTTCCTTTCTGTTTGCTGGTTTGATGCCGCGTCTGCTTTTCTAATCGCTTGAGCAGCACTTCAAAATTTTCACCGCTTGGGGTAATCAGTTCAGACTGCAAACTACGGCGTACGATAATCGCACCGCCGTAACAACGCTGAACCAGATTCAGGCGCGCTAATTTGTTCAGGTCGCTGCGTATCGTCTCTTTGCTCACTGCAAATACGGTGGCCAGGTAATCAACGCTGGCGCGCTCATGCCGAGCTAAATAGGCCAGGATTTGATTACGTCTTTCTTCCAGGAACATGGTCACCTCGCTGCTGGATATGAGCCTAAAGGAGCGGCTATGGTTAAAAAGTGACTATTGTCATAGGATAATGGGCAAAACGGAAGCAAACGGAAGTGCGTATATCAATGATGTACAAAGGGAGGCCATTACCGTTGGCGCGTTGTGGCACTGGCGCAAGGATAAACCGCCTGTTTATCGGAGTAATATTTCAGCCCCCTAGGTAAAACGATGTGATATTTTTATGGCAAAACAATTTGCTAACGGATAAATCACGATGGCAATTCGCCTAACAGCCTTATCTCAGCCACGCTTGGCGCAGGCGTTTGTCGACTACATGCAAACGCAGAATATACAGTTGGAATTACGTTTCTCTGGGCAGGAAGTGGAACTTTGGCTGGAAGATGAAGCCCTGTTGCCTGAAGCGCAGCAGGCGCTCGATGTGTTTATTCAGGATCCTATGCATCCGCGTTATCAGGCCGCCAGTTGGCAGGCGGGGTCGACTTCATCGCCATTGCGCTATGCGAGTTTCTCCTATCTACAAACGTTGCAGCAACGGGCCGGTCCGCTCACGTTGGGCGTCATGCTCGCCTGTATTGTCGTCTATCTGTGGATGGTAATATTTGGCAATGAGGGTGCCATGATGTGGCTTTCTTACCCGGATGTAGGACAAAAGGGTCAGCTATGGCGTTGGTTCAGCCATGCCCTGTTGCATTTTTCTTTGCTGCATATCTTGTTCAACCTGATGTGGTGGTGGTATCTCGGCGGGCCGGTAGAGAAAATTCTTGGTACGCGCAAGCTCCTTACGTTGGCATTGCTCTCTTCTTTTGCCAGCGGCTGGATACAATCGTTTTTCAGCGGCATCTACTTCGGTGGCTTGTCTGGCGTGGTCTATGCCTTGATGGGGTACGTCTGGTTGTACGGTGAACGAGTGCCCTCGGGGCCACTTTTTATGCAACGCGGATTAATGGCCTTCGCTTTGTTGTGGTTGATCGCCGGATATTTCGATATTTTAGGTCTGCGTATCGCCAATGCGGCGCACGTTGCGGGCTTGGTTATCGGGGTGGTGATGGCGTTTTGGGATACCCAGCAGAAAAAGCATGATCGCAACTCGATGTAATCATCGGATAAGCGTTGCCAGCAGCGAATAGAGGCATCAACCTGAGGGTTGAGTGGAAACCTGTTTTAGGGGAACAACGTGAGGCAAACACAGCGGCACGACGCCATCATTGAACTGGTGCGTCGGCAGGGATATGTCAGTACGGAAGAGTTGGTAGAGCATTTTGCGGTCAGTCCGCAAACGATTCGCCGGGATCTCAACGATCTGGCGGAACAGAACAAGATTCACCGCCATCATGGCGGTGCAGCGTTACCGTCCAGCTCGGTGAACACGGCTTACCACGATCGCAAGATGATGTGGTCGGATGAAAAAGCGCGTATTGCACGTAAAGTCGCCAGCCAAATCCCGGATGGTGCTACGCTGTTTATAGATATCGGGACAACGCCAGAAGCGGTTGCCCACGCGCTGTTGCAGCATAAGGATCTGCGTGTTGTCACCAATAACCTGAACGTGGCAACGCTGTTGATGGGTAAAGAAGACTGCAGATTGATCCTGGCGGGCGGTGAAGTGCGTACCCGGGATGGCGGTATTATGGGTGAAGCGACACTGGATTTTATTTCTCAGTTTCGTCTGGATTTCGGCATCCTCGGCATTAGCGGCATTGACATGGATGGCTCCTTGCTGGAGTTTGATTACCATGAAGTGCGCACTAAACGGGCAATTATCGAGAATTCTCGTTGTGTTATGTTGGTCACTGACCACTCCAAGTTTGGTCGCAATGCGATGGTGAATCTGGGCAACATGGACCTGATCGACTATCTTTTTACCGATCAGCTACCACCATCCAGCGTAATGAAAATCATTGAACAACATAAGGTGCAGTTGGAGTTGTGCTGAGCCAGACGTGCCTTTTTCTGATTAATAAGAGGGGAGAGGCACGATGGGAATGTTGTCATTCAACCACACGCTGTTTATTGCTGCACTGCGCCGCCAACAACAATACTATGGTGTGGCGGAGCTGACCTACCTCAGCGCGCAGCAGCAGTGGCATGCGGTCAGTTCTGCGCTGGCGGAGCAACTGGCTGCTCACCCGATAACCCCTCCCGACTCGCCGCCAGGCCGTCATGTTAACTACCTCTCCATGGAATTTTTACCGGGTCGTCTCACGGGCAATAACCTGATTAATCTGGGATGGCATACTGCTGTGGCTGAGGCGCTGGCTGAGCAAGGGCTTAATCTGAGCGATGTGCTGGAAGGGGAGACTGACCCAGCGCTAGGTAACGGGGGATTAGGACGTTTGGCCTCCTGTTTTTTGGATGCGATGGCGACCGTGGGGCAACCTGCTATTGGTTACGGGCTGGATTATCAGTATGGCCTGTTCCGCCAACGTTTTGAGGCGTGCCAACAGCAGGAATACCCTGATGATTGGCTGCGAGATACTTACCCTTGGGGACGACCGCAGCCTGAACTTGGCGTGATGGTCGGTTTCGGTGGTGATATCAAGCAGGACGAAGGGGAGGCTGTGAAATGGCAACCCGCTTTTTATTTTCGTGGTGAGGCGCGTGATTTGCCGGTGCTGGGCTATCAAAACGGCGTGGCACAGGTCTTGCGGCTCTGGCACTCTACGGCAGAAACCCCCTTCGATCTCACGGCATTCAATGCAGGACGCTACCTGGAAGCGGAGCGCGTCGGTGTGACAGCGGCGAGCCTGACCAAAGTGCTTTACCCGAATGACAACCATGCTGCTGGCCGGCGTCTGCGTTTGATGCAGCAATATTTTCAGTGTGCCTGTGCTATCGCTGATATTGTGCGCAGACATCTTCAGGCAGGGCGTGCACTGTCCGCTTTGCCGGAGTGGGAGGTGATTCAATTAAATGACACTCACCCGACGCTGGCTATCCCGGAATTGTTGCGCGTGCTGTTGGATGAACATCGTCTGAGTTGGGACGAGGCATGGGATATTACCCAGCGCATGTTTGCCTATACCAACCATACGTTGATGCCAGAAGCGCTTGAGCGCTGGCATGACGGTTTGTTCCGTCGCCTGCTGCCACGCCATTTTGATCTTATCAACATCATTGATGCGCATTTCAAAGTTCAAGTGGAGCAACAGTGGGGAGCGGACACGCAGAATATCTGGCCTCGCGTGGCCATTCGCTATCGGCATCAGGTGCGCATGGCGAACCTGTGTGTGGTTGTCTGTTTTGCCGTCAACGGTGTGGCGGCACTGCATTCGCGCTTGGTGGTGAGCGATCTGTTTCCTGAATACCATCAGCTCTGGCCGCAGAAATTCCATAATGTTACCAACGGAATCACGCCACGCCGGTGGCTAAAACAGTGTAACCCCGCGCTGTCAGCACTGCTGGATGAAACTGTTGGAACCACTTGGATCACCCATTTACCCGCCTTGCGCGCGCTTGAGCCTTATGCGGAGGACAGCGCATTTCGAGATCGTTACCGAGCGATAAAACAGCGGAATAAAGAAGACCTGACAGAATGGGTGCGCCAACATTTAGGGGTAAAACTAGACCCACAGGCTCTGTTTGACGTACAGATCAAACGGTTGCATGAATACAAAAGGCAGCACCTGAATTTGCTCCATATTCTTTCACTTTACCGTCAATTGCGTGATAACCCGCATCTGGATATAGTGCCGCGCGTCTTTTTATTCGGTGCCAAGGCTGCACCGGGATACGTGCTGGCAAAAAACATTATCTACGCCATTAATAGCGTAGCGGAGACGATTAATCGGGATGCGCGAGTCAGAGATCGTTTGCGTATACTGTTTATTCCAGATTATCGTGTGTCGCTGGCAGAGCGCATCATTCCCGCGGCTGATGTATCGGAGCAAATCTCCACTGCAGGGAAAGAAGCCTCTGGCACCGGGAACATGAAGCTGGCATTAAACGGTGCGCTGACAGTGGGAACACTGGATGGTGCCAATGTGGAAATGGCGCAGGAAGTGGGAGAAGAAAACCTGTTTATTTTCGGGCATACAGTAGACGAAGTTAAAAACTTGTTGGCGCGGGGATACGATCCGCAAGCTCAGTTGGCAAGTGTACCGCAGTTGAAAATACTGCTGGATGAACTGGGCAGCGGCGCGTTTAGCCACGGTGACAAAGCAGCGTTTGCACCGTTGCTCGAAAGTTTGCTGGAGAAGGGCGATCCCTATTTGTTGCTGGCCGATTTCGTCCCCTATTGTCAGACGCAGCAGCGTGTGGATGCGCTGTATCGTGAAACGGATGAATGGACGCGACGTTGTGTACTGAATACTGCGCGAATGGGAATGTTCAGTGCCGATCGGGCGATTCATGATTATCAGACGCGCATCTGGCACGCGCGCTGTTGAGGAAAGGAAGATGTCATTCAAGGTAGATAACCCCAAGTTCGCCCCTGTCGGCGTCGCCGATACCTATACTGATGCATACGGTAAGACGCACCTTGTTGATGCTGTCGTGAAAAAACAGTTGCTGGCCATGATGGCAACGGGAGATAGAGAAAATGCACCGTTGCCCTCGGTCCGTGTATTTCGTCAGGGAAAGGCAGCGCTGATTCCGCTCTCGGGGGATGGTGAGTTTGGCTGGACGCTGATGTACGAAAACGGTGGTCAGGTGCAGGGTAGCGTCACGGGAGGTACTGAACTGTTGTTGCCGGATGCTTTGCCACTGGGATATCACGAGCTGATACTCACGCGTGGTGAACAGCGCTGGACGTGCCGCGTGATTGTCGCACCACTGCGTGGCTATGAGCCAGAGCCCTTGATCCAGGGAAAACGCTGGTGGGGCGTTAACGTGCAATTGTATACGTTACGTTCCCAGGATAACTGGGGGATTGGTGATTTTGGCGATCTGCGCCAACTGGTGGAGCAAGTAGCACGACGCGGTGGTGCATTTATTGGTGTGAATCCACTGCACGCGCTATACCCTGCCGATCCAGAGGCTGCCAGTCCCTATAGTCCCTCTTCGCGCCATTGGCTGAATATCATTTATATCAACGTGAGCCGCATTGATGATTTTCAGCAGAGCAAGGAGGCGCAAGCCTGGTGGCGTCAGGATGATACGCAGCGCCAGTTAGCAACATTACGCGCAGGACGCTGGGTAGACTACAGCGCAGTGATGACGCAAAAATTGGCCGCTCTGCGGCTGGCATACAACTACTTTAAAACGCGCAGTGTGCTCGATCCACGCGTCAGTGCGTTCCGCCAATTTGTGGTGAGTGGTGGACAAAGCCTGCAGCAGCAGGCCACCTTTGATGCGTTGCAAACCTGGCTTAAGCGCCAGGGTGATAATTATGGCGATTGGCAGCAGTGGCCAAAGCGTTATCATGATGTCCATGGTGACGCAGTGAAAGCGTTTCGTCAGGAAAACGAGCAAGAGATCGCCTTTTACTGCTGGTTGCAATGGGTGGCCAATGAGCAACTGGCAGAGTGTTTTGCCCACAGCAAACAGCTCGGGATGCCCATCGGTTTATATCGTGACATGGCGGTGGGCGTGGCGCAGGGCGGAGCGGAAACCTGGGATGAACGCCGTCTCTATTGTCTCGATGCTGCCATCGGTGCGCCGCCGGATCCGCTGGGACCACAGGGACAGAACTGGTCGCTGCCGCCGATGAATCCGTACGTTATGCAAACTCAGGGGTATCAGCCGTTTATCGACGTACTGCGCAGCAACATGGCACATTGTGGCGCATTACGTATCGACCATGTGATGGGGCTGTTGCGCCTGTGGTGGATACCTAAAGCTGAACCCGCCACACGCGGTGCCTATGTGCATTATCCGCTAGAAGATTTGTTGGCAGTATTGGCTCTGGAAAGCCAACGTCAGCGCTGCCTGGTCGTCGGGGAAGATCTTGGAACGGTGCCCGCCGAGATCGTGGATAAACTGCGCGACAGCGGAGTTTACTCTTACAAGGTGCTGTTTTTTGAACAGGATGAGCATAATCATTTCCGCGCTCCGCTCGATTATCCGCGCCAGTCGATGGCAACCATTACGACGCACGATCTCCCTACATTGCGCGGCTTTTGGCAAAACGTGGACCTGTCATTGGGCAAAGAACTTGGCCTTTACCCGGATGAAAAGACACTACAACAACAGATAGAACAGCGGGACAAGGCAAAACAGGGGCTGTTGGACGCGCTGCATCTGTATCAGCTATTACCGCAGCGTGTTGGGCGCAATGCAGCGCTAACGGCAATGGGCTCGCAACTGAGCCGTGGTGTTCAACGTTATCTGGCAGACAGTCGCAGCGCGTTGCTGGGGTTGCAATTGGAGGATTGGCTGGATATGGCTACACCCGTCAATATTCCTGGCACCACACGCGAATACCCCAACTGGCGGCGCAAGCTGAGTAGGACGGTAACATCCATTTTCAGCGATCGTCATTTGGAACGCTTGATTCGTGATCTTGATTTGCGGCGAGGCTTAGCACTTCCACCAGAAGTGATAAGTAAAACCGGCGGGGATTGAGCGGAGAAGAGTGCTCCCCACTCAGGTGTGGGGAGCAGAATACGCAGGCGATCAATAGTATGAATGTTCGCCGCGCTGGTGTTCTGTCAAATCGCGCACGCCTTTCAACTCAGGGAACTTCTCTAACAGTTCTTTCTCGATCCCTTCTTTCAGCGTGTAATCGACCATCGAACAGCCGTTGCAACCACCGCCGAATTGCAGGATAGCTAAGCCATCATCGGTGATTTCCATTAGCGTTACGCGGCCGCCGTGTCCGGCTAACTGCGGATTGATCTGAGATTGCAGCACATACTCCACGCGTTCCATCAAGGGGGCATCGTCGCCCACTTTGCGCATTTTTGCATTCGGGGCTTTTAGCGTCAGTTGAGAGCCCAACTGATCGGTTACGAAGTCGATTTCTGCATCTTCCAGATAGGGCGCACTCAACTCATCCACATAGGCAGAAAGCTTCTCAAACTTCAGCTCGGTGTCGGTCGCCTCCACGGCATCCGGCGGGCAGTAAGAAACGCCACACTCGGCATTGGGTGTGCCCGGATTGATAACGAAGACGCGAATTTGCGTGCCTTCTTCTTGTTTTACAAGCAGTTTGAGAAAGTGGTCTTGAGCAGCGTCGGTAATACGGATCATAGTGGGTTAACTCAATAGTTGACTACGCTTATCGGTTATAATACGCCCATCGTGTCGTTAACTCCAATTCATTCATGGTGAATGCCATTTATGGCTACAAAGGCATTCACGCATCAAGCAGAGTGCGGCATAGACACCACACCTGAATATGTGCTGCGCCTTGGGCTAGCAAAACGCGGCAGATCTCTGTCACCGTATTGCCTGTGGTGACAACATCATCCACCAATACAACTCGTAATCCCGAAAGATCCCGTTCACAAGTAAACGCGCGACGTAAATTGTAGCGTCGCTCTGAGGCGGTAAGATGCTGCTGCAAAGGCGTATGGCGTATACGCCGCAACGCCTGAGGGTAGTAGCGGCAACGTAACCAACGCGCCAGCGGCTGGGCCAGCAACTCGGTTTGGTTAAAACCACGCACCCACCGCTGGCTGCGGTGCAGCGGTACGGTGAGCAGCACATCGGGTTTCTCAATGAGTCCTGGATCAAGGCGATATACGCTGAGCCAGCGCAGTAACATCTGCCGAGCGAGAACCTGACCGAGTTCGATACGCCCGTGAAATTTGAACTGTTTCAATAGGATCGTGAACGGTGGACGATAATCGGAAACAAAAATGAGGCGGTGCCACAGAGGCGGACGGTACAGGCAGCGGCCACAGGGTAACGCAGCGTTGCCCGAAGGTAATCCGCAGCGTGGGCAGCATACTGGCGGCACGGGGAGATGGCGCTGACAATAACTGCAAATACCATGATGGTAATGATAAAGCGGTTGTTGGCATAGCCAGCAGTTGGCACCGATGGTTAACATAGCAGCCTCGCAACGGAATTTTTGGACGAATGGCAGGAAGATAATCGATGACAACGCTCTATTGGCACACCGAAGGAGAAGGGAAACGCGATCTTGTGTTGCTGCACGGATGGGGACTGAATGCGCAGGTATGGCAAGGGATTACTGCACGACTGGCTCCGCATTTTCGGTTGCACTGTGTCGATCTCCCCGGCTATGGGCGTAGTGTGGGATATGGCGCTCTGTCCCTCAATGCCATGGCCGATATCGTGCTGGCACAGGCACCCGAGAAAGCTGTCTGGTTAGGATGGTCTTTGGGTGGTTTGGTTGCCAGCCAGGCGGCACTCAATGCGCCAACGCGTGTTAGCGCGTTAATCACTGTTGCTTCCTCACCCTGCTTCAGCGCGCAAGAGAAATGGCCCGGCATCAAACCTACAGTCTTGCAGGGTTTTCAGCAGCAACTCAGTGAGGATTTCCAGCGTACGGTTGAGCGCTTTCTGGCATTGCAAACACTGGGAACGGGCAGCGCTCGTCAGGATGCACGTTTGCTAAAAAGTGTGGTGCTGGAGCAACCGATGCCAAGCATTGAGGTGCTTAATGGGGGATTGGACATTTTACGCCAGACTGATTTGCGCGAGGCCATGGCGACGTTGGCGCTGCCAATGCTACGTATTTACGGAGCGCTGGACGGGTTAGTGCCTCGTAAAGTGGCAAGCTTGCTTGATGAATGGTGGCCCGATACTGACTCAGTGGTGATGCCAAAGGCGTCACATGCGCCGTTTATTTCTCACCCAGATGCCTTCGCCGAATGGATTCGCACGTTCGCTGATGTCTAAAAACACTGTTGAGCCAAGGCATAACGCAATGTGTCACCAACGTTAATTTACATATTCTCCTCATTTTCTCCACGATGTTGAGTGCAGTGACAGGGTAAAGTAATGCGTTAGTAAAGATACCTATAATTAATCAACGATATGCGCCACGTATAAAAATAGTCTGAAGGAGCGTTGTTTCGATGGCGAATTTTTTTATTGATCGCCCAATTTTTGCCTGGGTACTGGCCATCCTGTTGAGTTTGGGTGGCATGATGGCGATCGCCTCATTAGCGGTTGAGCAATACCCTGATTTGGCACCGCCAAACGTGCGTATCACCGCTTCTTATCCGGGCGCTTCTGCGCAGACGATGGAAAACACGGTGACGCAGATTATCGAGCAGAGCATGACTGGGCTCGATCATTTGATGTATATGTCATCGCAAAGCAGCTCCGGCCAGACACGCATTACCCTAAGCTTCGATGCGGGCACCGATCCTGATAACGCTCGCCAGCAGGTGCAGAACCAGTTGCAGTCTGCGATGCGAAAACTGCCGCAGGATGTGCAGCAGCAAGGGGTCACTGTCAACAAGACCGGTGATACCAATATCCTGATGATTGCGTTTGTCTCGACAGACGGCAGCATGGAAAAGCAGGACATTTCTGACTATGTCGCCAGCAATGTGCAGGAGCCGCTCAGCCGTATCAACGGGGTGGGCAGCGTGGATATCTTTGGCTCGCAGTATGCCATGCGCATCTGGCTCGATCCGTCCAAACTCAAATCCTTTTCCCTTACAGCCAGTGATGTGGTGAGTGCGATCCAATCGCAGAACAGTCAGGTATCGGTCGGTCAGGTAGGCGGTACGCCATCTGTAGACTATCAATCACTTAACGCCACGGTAAACGCGCGTTCGTTGTTGCAAACGCCAGAGCAGTTCCGCGCTATCACGCTGCGTGTGAACCAGGATGGCTCCGCGGTAACATTGGGTGATGTGGCGAAGATTGAACTAGGCGCCGAAAACTACGATTCGCTCAGCCGTTTCAATGGTCAGCCAGCCTCTGGTCTTGGCATCAAGCTGGCATCCGGGGCGAATGAAATTGAAACAGACAAACTGGTGCGTGCACGATTGGCCGAGCTGGCGCCGTTTTTCCCACACGGGCTTGAAGCGAAAATCGCGTTCGAAACCTCTCCCTTTGTAAAGGCGTCCATTGAGGATGTCGTCAAAACGTTGCTGGAAGCAGTGCTGTTGGTGTTTCTGGTGATGTACCTGTTCTTGCAAAATCTCCGCGCTACGCTTATCCCCACCATCGCAGTTCCCGTGGTATTGCTGGGGACGTTTGCCGTGCTCTATGCCTTTGGTTTTAGCCTCAATACCTTGACCATGTTCGCCATGGTGCTCGCTATCGGGTTGTTGGTGGATGATGCCATCGTGGTGGTGGAAAACGTTGAGCGCGTAATGAGTGAGGAAGGGTTGAGCCCTAAAGCTGCGACGCGCAAATCGATGCAACAGGTGCAAAGTGCGCTGGTAGGGATTGCGCTAGTGCTTTCTGCCGTGTTTGTGCCGATGGCGTTTTTTGGTGGCACGACCGGCGCTATTTACCGCCAGTTCTCTATCACTATTGTCTCTGCCATGGTGCTGTCAGTGCTGGTTGCATTGATTTTAACGCCTGCACTGTGCGCCACGCTGCTGAAACCGTTGGCAAAAGGCGAGCACCATGGCAAGCGCGGCTTCTTTGGCTGGTTTAACCGTCAGTTTAATCAGCTTTCAGAACGCTATGAGCACGGTGTTGGCAAGATAGTGGTCAAAAGTGGCCGTTGGTTTGTGCTCTACCTCGCGATTCTTGGCGTGATGGCGTTCCTGTTTCGGACCTTGCCCACCTCGTTTTTGCCGCAAGAAGATCGCGGTGTCTTTATGACGCAGATTCAGCTACCGCCCGGCTCGACACAGCAGCAAACGCTGAAAGTGGTCGAGAAGGTGGAAGCCTATTACATGACGCAAGAAAAAGAGAATGTGGTGTCAGTGTTTACCGCTGTTGGTAATGGCCCAGGTGGTAATGGTCAGAACGTAGCGCAATTGTTTGTTCGCCTGAAAGATTGGGATGAACGTCCCGGCGCGCAAAACAGCGCAGGTGCCATCGTCGAGCGGGCAACGCGCGCATTTCGCCGTATCAATGAAGCGAGAGTCTTCGCCAGCACGCCACCGGCAATTTCCGGTTTGGGTAACGCATCTGGATTTGATATGGAATTGCAGGATCGCGCAGGGTTGGGGCATGACGCCTTGATGGCAGCGCGTGATACGTTGCTGGCTCAGGCGGCAGGGGATGCGCGTTTGACTCGGGTTCGACACAACGGTCTGGATGACAGTCCGCAGATGCAAATTACCATCGATCAGCGCAAGGCGGAATCGTTGGGGGTTTCCATCAGCAGCATCAACAGTACGCTGAAAATTGGGTGGGGCTCCACTTACGTGAACGATTTTATCGATCGTGGCCGGGTGAAAAAGGTGTATGTGCAGGCGGCCGCGCCTTATCGCATGTTGCCAGACGATCTCAACAAATGGTATGTGCGTAATGACAGCGGGGGCATGGTGCCGTTCTCCGCCTTTGCGCAAACCTCGTGGATGACCGGCTCGCCGCGACTGGAACGCTATAACGGTTTCTCCGCGTTAGAGATACTTGGCGAATCAGCGCCGGGCGTCAGCACCGGTACCGCTATGGATGTGATGGAACAACTGGTGGCTAAATTGCCCGCAGGGTTTGGGCTGGAGTGGACCGGCATGTCGCTGCAAGAGCGTATGACTGGGGCACAGGCTCCGGCGCTCTATGCCATCTCTCTGCTGGTGGTGTTCCTGTGTCTGGCGGCGCTGTATGAAAGCTGGTCTGTGCCGTTCTCCGTCATGCTGGTTGTGCCGCTCGGCGTGCTGGGCGCATTAATCGCAACCTGGGCGCGCGGGCTGGAAAACGATGTTTATTTTCAGGTCGGCCTGCTGACAGTGATCGGGCTCTCAGCCAAAAATGCCATATTGATTGTAGAGTTTGCCAACGATATGAACCACAAAGGCGTGGATATCGTTAAAGCCACGCTGGAAGCTTCCCGCCAACGTTTACGCCCAATCCTGATGACATCACTGGCCTTTGTTTTTGGTGTGTTGCCCATGGCAACCAGTACGGGTGCGGGCTCAGCCAGCCAGCACGCGGTGGGCACCGGCGTGATTGGTGGCATGGTGGCTGCTACCGTGCTGGCGATTTTCTTTGTTCCCCTCTTTTTCGTCGTTGTACGACGCCGCTTCCCATTGAGAGAGAAAATGGAGTAGTGCTTATTGGTCTCTCTTTCCTTATCCCCGTGGGAGTCACGGGGATTTTTTTCCTCACTATAAATTAACGCGTTACGCTATATCACCCCACCTGGTTATGTGAGGTGGTTTGAGTGATATTATTAGCAATAAAATGATAATGATTGCTATTCATATTTAATGCTTGATTATCCGTATTTATGAGCATGACCTGCTGAATTGAGACACGAACCGGTTTTTTGATAGCCGCATGCTGTCATTAACGGTAAAAATGCGCCGAATTGTAAATTAACGTAAGGATTGCGTTTATTTTGCGTAGGCCTCTTTCCTTTATCAGCCTGTTTGCGTTCGGTATTTGCTCTGCGATAAGTCACGCAGAGAGCATGACACCGGCTGACCGGGCATTGATTGAACAGCAACAAAAAGCCCTGTTAGAGCAGACGCAACGGCAACGCGAAGCACTACAAAACAGAGCCGTGCTACCCACGGCACCTGAGGGGCAGCCTGTTGCGGATGATGCACCTTGCTACCGCATTCAGCAGATTGCATTACAGGGTGTCTCGGTCCTTTCCCCGTCGGTACAGCAGACGTTGACTGCGTTCTGGGCCGGGCAGTGCATGAGGATGTCGGATATTCAGGCTCTGGTGCATTCGGTGTCTCAGGCCTATTTGCAGCGCGGCTACATTACCTCGCAAGCCTGGGTGCCCGAGCAGGATATCTCTTCAGGGAAGCTACAGATCGCAGTGACGGAAGGCCGTATCGAATCCATCACTCAGCAGGAAAAAATGTCGCTCACTCTTGGCATGGCGTTCCCCGCTGCGGCGGGAAATGTGCTGAATTTGCGCGATCTGGAGCAAGGGCTTGAACAGCTTAACCGCCTTACCTCACAGCCTGTCACCATTGATATTCAACCGGGCAGCCAGTCGGGTTATTCCCGTGTGGTGGTCGTGCCTGCCGGAAATACGCGGCCGCTGCATGTGAATCTGGGGGCGGATAATAGTGGCAGTAAAGCCACCGGCACAGGCCAGATGAGTACACAACTGACGTTGGACAACCCGTTGCAGATGGCCGATCTGTGGGTGCTATCTGCCTCACGTGACAACGCTTTTGTGCAGGACAGGCGCAGCCGCAGTCTTTCAGGGAGCCTGAGCGTGCCGTATGGCTATTGGCTGTTCAGCTATCAGGCCAGCTGGAACGATTTCTATCAGGACCTTCCCTTTCCGGGCAATACCTGGCGCTATGAGGGCATGGCACAGTCTCATCGGCTGGGCGCGTATCACACCGTATTTCGGGATGGTCGGCAGAAACTGGCGCTGGATCTGGCTGTTACGCGACGGCATACGGAAAACCGTATCGCCGGGCAGACGCTTTCCAACAGCAGTGCGGTGGTCAGCAGCGTGGCGTTGGGTCCCCATTACAGCCGCAGCGCGGGGAATGTCTATTTCACGATAAACCCGTCCATTAGCCAGGGGCTGAGCACCCTGGGCGCGCCGCGTGATGATACCCGTTATCCCGATGCACCCCGTGCGCAGTTTCGTAAAGTCAGCCTGAATGCCAGCGTTTTCTATTCCTTCACGCCGTCGCTGTATTACCTGACGACGGCTTACGGCCAAACCTCCCCTGACAATCTGTATGCCAGCGAGCGCGTGACGGCCGATGGCCTCTATTCGGTTCGCGGATTTAAAGAGCAGCTATTGTCTGGTAATCGCGGTGCGTACTGGCGTAACGAAGTGAACTGGCAACTGGCGTCATTTCCCGTTGTGGGAGCGGTGTCGCTCACCGGGGCGGTGGATGGCGGTTGGGTCAGCGGGCAGGGGGGATTGGTTGACGGCGGTAAGGTGGTGGGGTCTGCGCTGGGGCTGACGCTCAACGGGCGCTGGTTTACCCAGTCGCTGATGATGGGCAAGCCACTGGCCTTCCCCAGCGCATTGCGCCCGGATAAGTGGGTCGGCTATTGGCAGGCGACCGTCACCTTATAACGCCACGCTTTTGTATTTTTATGCATATGCACGTTTATGACATGGACCACAGCTAACGGAACTACAACAATGGAAAAATTGCACCATCCTCTGGGGCGCGGTATCAGCTACCTGCTTATTTATCTGACGGCCATTCAGCCACTGCATCCTGCCTTTGCGGCCGGTATTAACCCGGCGAATACCACTACTCAGGTTCAGGCGGGTAACGTCCCGGTGATTAATATTGCCACACCTAACAGCGCAGGTATTTCTCATAATACCTACAAAGATTTCAACGTTGGCACACCCGGTGCGGTACTGAACAACTCGACTGTGGCGGGAAAATCCCAACTGGCCGGTCAGGTTACTGCCAATAGCAACCTCAAGGGGAATGCTGCCAGCCTGATTATTAATGAAGTGACCGGTGGAACCCGTTCAGAGCTAAACGGCAAGCTTGAGGTCTTCGGTGCCAAAGCTAACGTGATGATAGCCAACCCGAATGGCATCACCTGTGATGGCTGCGGGTTTATCAACACGCCAGGGGTAACGCTGACCACCGGGAAACCCCAGTTCGACAAACAGGGGGCGTTAGACGCGCTGGAAGTGAAGAAGGGCAGCATCATTATTGGCAGTAAAGGACTGGATGCCGGTACGCAGGATTATGTTGATATCATCAGCCGTGCCACCGAACTGAACGGAAAAATTACCGCACAAAATCTCTCCCTGACACAGGGGACCAACCGTACCAGTTATAAAGACGGTACGCTGACGGCCATCGCTGGTGAAGGCGCACAGCCGCAATTGGCAGTCGACACCAAAGCACTGGGCGGGATGTATGCCAATAAAATCCGGCTGGTGGCTAACGAAGAGGGGGTTGGGGTTAATCTGGCGAACCTGACCTCGGTACAACAAGGGATCACGCTGGATACCCGGGGAAAAATTCAGCTAGGCAATACCGCTGCCAAAACCGATCTGAATATCACTTCTAAACAGACCGACATCATCAACGGAGCGACGGTTAAAAGTGAGCGTGACGTTACCGTTGCCAGCACCACGTTAAACAACAATGGCACCTTGAGCGCCGGGAAAGACATGCGCCTGTTTAACGATACCCTGACCAATACCCGGGCCACCATTCAGGCGAATAATAATCTGTGGCTCCAGAAAGATGCGGTGGGGAACAAGGGCGTTAAGGTAGAGAACCGTTCGGGGACGATAAAGACCACAACGGGGGATGTGGTGATCCGAACCGAGCGGTTGGAGAATGTCCGGGATAATAGTAAGATTGTTGAAAATAATATCCTGCCAACAGAATCCAAAGTATCTGATAACCGGCTCGGTTGGCATGTGAGATATATGAGCGGTTTAGGAAATGTCACTTATCATTCCATGGGAACGTTCTCCTCAGAAGAGCCAAAAAAATGGTTTGGCGCTGTAGATTTTAAAAATCTAGTCGGTTTAAACGTAGAGAGAAAAGAATATGGTCTTGAGGAAACTCAGTCATCACTGCTCTATACTGGTGGAAATTTATACATAAATGCAACATCATTATCCAATAATCTCAGCACTATAAAATCCACAAAAAATATAGTGCTAACCGGTGGCGATTTCATTAATAAAAGTATAGGGATGGGTACTTTAGATAGATATAATTTATTTTCTAAAGACCCCATACAAGATGTGTTAACACCTGAGCCTGCATCGTCAATTGCGTATCCTGGTTATATGCATATAGCGGGAAACATATCGTTCAAGCATACCGACGAAACGTACTCATGGCATCAGAAGGAAACCCTCCTTGCTAATATTATTTCAGGTGGAACACTAACGGCTGATTTTAAAAACTCAATTTCAGTTGAAAGTCTAACGCCTTTTGAGAATAAAAAAATATCTGAGAGTAAGGTGAATGATCTGCCCTTTTCTATTTCGGCAAAAAGCGTATTGCTCAATGCCGGGACAGTTAATGTTTCAGGGAGGGTGAAGTCTGATGGTGATATCACTATAATTTCAGGAGCGGATATTGCACTGGACAACGCTTTACTGACGGCGAAAAATGCGATTACGATGCTGGCATCAAATGGTATTGATGCCAAGCAAAGCAATTTTGGGGGTAAAAACATCAGTCTGACCAGTAGGGAAGGCAATACCAATATTCATTCTGACAATCTTCTTCGCCATTATACACCTGAGGGTTCTCGTCAGTTCGGCACATTCAACGCCGCGGAGGATTTATCGATCCAGTCAGGAAAAGATATCATTCTGGATGGGATCAGTATCGCCAAGAGCCTGAATGTATCATTGCTGGCTGCGAATAATCTGACGCTAAAAAATAGCGAGAGCCTTCTCAATCGACCACTGTTGGGCGTTATTTTTACCGATGCTGAAAAACAGACCGACTTTAACGATACCCTAAAACAGCTTAATGCAATAAATACCACCGGTGATATTACGCTTAATGCAGGGAAGACCCTTGATATTTCAGGCATGGCGCTGAACGCAACTAATAATATTAGCCTGACGGCAGGGGAGGATATAAACCTCAACCCTAAATCACTGGCGACGATCCCGGGATCCCTTTTCCCTGAATCACGCCAGGCAGAGCTAAGCAGCCGCCTTAGCGCAGGTAATCAGTTGCTGATATCCAGTGGAAGAGATTTGCTGGCCCAATCGGCGGATCTATCCGCACTGGGCAATACCACCCTGCTGGCAGGCAACAACCTGAGCCTCTTTGCAACAGGCTATTCCGCTATTGATAGCGCAAACGACAATAACAAAGACGATCGCTATATCACGGCGCGTGTCCATGCAGGAAAAAAACTGACGCTGGCAGCAAACGGTGACTTCATCGCGAACGGCACGGATTTCTCTTCCGGTGGTGATATGGCATTAAGTTCCGGCGGGAAAATGGAATTTAACGCAGTGGCGGATCATATCTACCGCGAAGGACACAAGGAATACAGCGAAACCGTCACACAGAAAAATGCCATCCTTAACAGCGGTGGTGTCCTTACCCTGCTGTCCAACGGCAGCATCCTGTTTCAGGCGACACAACTTATTGCTAAAGGGGCGCTAGATGCGGCGGCCAAGGGCGGTTTTCTCTACGCACAGGCGATGGAAGAGTCCAGCCACTATGAAAAAACCACCACCAAGCGCAAGTGGTACGGCAAGAAAACCACCATTCGGCAAACCAGTCACACTGTGACAAATAAAGTGACTGAATTTACCGCAGGCGGCGATATTAACCTGTTAAGCCGTGATGATAGCACCTACGAAGCCAGCAAAATCAATGCGGGGAAAAATGCCAGGCTGACCAGTACCCATGGAAAGGTCAACTTCAAAGCCGTGAAAAATACCGCGTTTGAGCAGACCATCACCACCTCGAAAGGGTTTTTCATCAAGAACGCGGACAAAGGCTACACCAAGGATACCTGGGTATTGCCGACCATCTATACCGGCGGACAACTGACGGTTGATGCCGCCAACGGCGTGAGCGCGGAGGTGAAAACACAAAATGCTCAGGCTTTGCAAAATGTACTGATGACCCTGGGCAATACGCCCGGCACGGACTGGCTGAAAGGCCTCAGCACGCGTAAAGACGTGCAATGGACGCAGGTGCAGGATGCCTACAGTAACTGGAACCACAAGAGCCAAAGCCTGAATCCGGTTGTTGGTGCGGTTATCGCCATTGCGGTCGCGGCAGTAACGGCGGGCACGGGGCTTGCTGCTCATGTAGCTGATTTGGCAGCAGGCACAGTTGGTAGCACCAGTGCAACGGTCACTGCTGCCACCTATGGTGCCGCTTATTCCGGTATCTCGGCAATCACCTCTCAGGCTGCCGTGGCGCTGCTCGATAATCAGGGCAATATCAGCAAAACGCTGGAAGCGTTAAGCAATAGCAACTCTGTGAAATCGCTGGTGACCGCCATGGTGATTGGTGGTGCGCTCTCAGGGTTTGATTCTGTGATGGGCTTTGATAAAGCAGCCGGCGGTGCAGTTGGCACTAACGCTGGTAATGCCAAACTGCCGTTGCTCAGTAAGGGGGACTGGAGCAAGATTGCCCAGCGCGTGGCAGGTCAGTCGATCATCAGCTCCAGCCTGAATACCACCATTAATGGCGGCAGTTTTAAAGATAATTTCACCACGGCGCTGCTGGCCAATATCGGTAATCAGTTTCAGGCGGAAGGGGCCAACCTGATTGGTGATAACGGCGATATTCTTGGCTTACCGGGCAGAACGGTTAGTCATGCGGTGATAGCCGGGGTTGCGGCTGAAATTGGCAGAGGGGATGGAAAAGGTGCGGCAGCCGGAGCGCTAGCGGCAGAACTGGCGGGTGTTATCATGCAGAGCTCGCTGTTTGAGCCTGCGAATCTGAATGAAAAAGAACGTCAGCTATATCGCCTCCAGGAATCGTTAAGCGGCAGTGAGGCCAAGACGCAGGCAGCGAAGGTGGCTGCGGCCATTGCGGGTGCCATCACCACACATACCCCAGAAGGGGCTTACAGCGGCGCAAACGCAGGGGAACTGGTCTATCGCTACAACTTTGATGAGCACTTGCTGGACTCTGTGCTGACTGAAGCCAATAACGATATAGCGCTGGCTAAGCAGGGCGATCTGGCCGCGATTCAGCGCGTGCAGGCCCGCAATGATGCATTATCTGCGGTGGCCATTATTGGCGCAGGTGGTATCGCCGTGGCGGCTGGTGGAGTGTGGCTGGTTGCCACGGCACCTGAGCTGGCGTTAGCCGCTCGTCTGGTACTGACGGGGTGTAAAACTCAGCCCATGCTGTGTTTCAATCAGGCTGGCATTTTTGCTACCGATCTTGCAGCCCCTGAAGCGGCATTGGGGGTAGGTGCTGCTGTCAGCGGTACCACCTTTGTGTTGGGAAAAACGGAGGACAGCGCCAAACGTTTGTCCCAGCAACTCGCCAACACTGCGCAGGGGTTCTATAACAAACAGGGTATTAAGACACAGCCAGTCGCTGATTTTATTAAAGGAGAAGTCGCCGTAGGGAGTAGTCTCTCAACAAAAACAGCTGACTACCTGCGTGAGATTCAAAAAGCAAACACTGAGCAAGTGATTAAGGTGTTTGATAAGGCTCAACCGGACAGTAAGCTTAACGTGTTTGGCAAGCAAATTGAGCAAGTCTTGGGTGATGGTGGCAGTAATACAATGGGAACAACGAAAGTATTTGCCAGTCAGGGATTAACTGAGCAAGAGATACGTAACTATGCTCAGTCGTTGGCAGGGGATAC
The DNA here is from genome assembly GCA_015548865.1 of Serratia marcescens. GTDB lineage: Bacteria > Pseudomonadota > Gammaproteobacteria > Enterobacterales > Enterobacteriaceae > Symbiopectobacterium > Symbiopectobacterium marcescens_A. The sequence continues at coordinate 165,482 of JADMXW010000012.1, forward strand.
GCCGCTGGTCGAACGGATAACTGCTACAGGAATAGTATATTTTGCTAAAAATAAAGATGGTAAAATTATTAATTTGAGAAACTATTCAAGCTCAAAAGATGAAACAAAAGCTCGTTGGACTATTGATATTATTGGTGATAAAGGCCTAGAGGCTCTCCAGGGGAAAGTCAAGAAAAAAATAGAATTAAAATTTCAGTGAGGTGAAATATGTTTTTTAATGATGCAGAGTATGCCTTATTCAAAAAAGAGTTGTTCGGTGATTCCATGGATACAATATGGTCTGCTATGCGTGCAGATAATTTTGGTAAGGATGTACTCTCTTACAGAGAACGGCGTGAATATTTTTTCCATTTCATTTATAGATTGATGAATGATGGAGTAATACGAATTTCTCACGCTGACTCTCTCTTATCTGGAGATATAGATGAACAGATGAGTTATTTGAATGATGTTTTTCCAAAAACTCAGGAAGAGATGGAAGATAATGCATTTGATGGTTTTTGGTTTTTAAGTGATAGTTGTCACTGCAGTATAACTTGGTTGCGTGACAACGGGCATATTACATAATCTGATTAATTAACTACTACAAGATCTCTGAATACTGGTAGTGGTTAAATTAATAGGCATCTCTTTAGGTGATAGCCGTGCTAATAATTCAGAGGCGGAAATTTTGGCACTGTTGCAAAGTTTCTCTGTAGCTGATTCCTCTGGCACATTTAGTAAAATCTTTCTCTGAAACCCCATCCGGTTGTGGTCGGAATGTCAGATTTTTCACAAAAATCAAACTTTGCAACAGTGCCGCAAGTCTTGGGTGAGGGGGGTAGCAATAAATCGGGGACAACGAGAGTATTTGCCAGTCAGCGTTTAACGGATCAGGAGATAATCAACTATGCACAGTCTTTGTGCGGGGAAAAACCACTTCAGAAGATTTCATCAAGTCCTGATCGCTATTATGCTGTTTTATCTGATGGTAGCACTATCAATTTAAGAAACATTTCAAAAAGCAAAAACGACACGAAATCTCGCTGGACAATTGATATTATTGATAATAAGAATGTCGCCAATGGCGTGGGTAAAAAAGTACGAAACGTGGAAATTAAATTTAGGTGATTATATGAAAATCGATAACTTGCTCTATGAAGAGCGTGCTCAATCATTAGAAGGGATGTCGATAATGGCTCTATGGGGAGTCAGTTGCCCAAATGACCAAATTTGGAACGATGAATTTCCATTTGAAGAAAAGAGAAATTATTTTTTTTCTTTTTTGAGGGAATTCATGGAGCGCGGAAAAATAAAGCTTGCAAACCATGGAGAGTTTTTAGACGGAACAATTGATGAGCAAATTAATTTGTTCATCAATGCATTTCCTGAGAATGAAGAAGGATTAGTCCACGGTCTGTGGTTTACTTTTGATGAGTGTCCCGGAGGCATAGTCTGGGTACACGAGAATGGATACTTAGACTGGACCTGATTAATTCTTTACCATTATTGATAATAAAGGTCTTCATCTGGTTCTGTCGCATTAAGGGATCGTCGGGTAACATGCTGTTTTTTTATGATGTTACCTGACCATGTCTTTGATCCGAAATGCCTTCAGGCGGCTGCATTATCCCGTCGATATTATCGCCCTGTGTGTTCGCTGGTATCTGGCTTATGCCCTGAGCCTGCGTAATCTGGAGGAAATGATGGCGGAGCGCGGCATTGTCGTTGATCATTCCACGCTTCATCGCTGGGTTATCCGCCTGGTGCCGTTGCTGGATAAGGCCTTTCGCCGACATAAGCGCACAGTAGGTCGGCGGTGGCGTATGGATGAAACCTACATCAAAATCAAAGGTCAGTGGAAGTATCTGTACCGCGCAGTGGATACCGGCGGCCAGACCATCGACTTTTTGCTGACCGCCAGACGGGATGCTGCCGCCGCACTACGTTTCTTTCGCAAGGCCATCCGTAACCACGGCGAACCTGAGGTGTTGACGATCGATAAAAGCGGCACCAATACTGCGGCTCTGGCCACGCTCAATGCCGACAAACCTGAGGTGGAAACGATTACCGTCCGGCAAAGTAAGTATCTGAACAACCTGGTTGAGCAAGACCACCGCAATATCAAACGCCGGATACGCCCGATGCTGGGATTTAAATCGTTTCGACGGGCGCAGACGCTTCTGGCGGATATAGAACTGCTCCACATGATACGAAAAGGGCAATATCAACATCCTCAAGGTGAAGGGTTATCACCCGCGGAACAATTTTACTTGCTGGCTACCTAAATAACCGTCAACGCAACTTTTGCCAACTTTATGTCTCTAACGCGACAGAGCCAATTACATTGCTGAAGTAGTTGCCTTGTCCCGCAAGGGGGGAACACAAAAACTTATTGATGCAGCAAATAAGCCAATAAACGCACAAGGTTTATCAGCGGCAGCCAGAGCATGGGAAAAACATGCTGGTCGCAAGGGGGGGACTTTTGAACCATTAAAAGGTAACGTGCAGCAGAAGAATATTACTGCAGAAGGTTTTATAAAAGATGTTCTCAATGATAAAAACGTCGTACGAAAACATTTATCAGGCGGCGCAGTGGAGTACCGATTACCGAATGGAAAAGGTATTAGATTTAATTCTGACATGTCGTTTAACACAGTCCTAGATCCAAAGGTTTAATTATGAGTAAGAAAAAATTAGAAATTTTTTTCTCCAGCCCTTCCGAATATGAAGAGCTTACTATTGAAATACAGTTAGAGCGTGAGCGTATCGTTGAAATTAATCAGGATAGTGGCCTTGAAAACCTTGAAATTGAACTCTTTGGTTCAGACAAGAAACACGGATTTGAAGCTAAAATGCCTCTTGATGATTTTATAGACATTTTGATAGATGCAAGGAATACGCTCAAGAATAGCTAACTATAAAGGTTGTCAGTAAGAAATAAATGAATTTATCTACTGTTTATAGCCATTTTTAAATTGTGGCTATAAACAAAGTGGTTGCTCTGTGAACATGCTGAGAGGTGCATAATGAAAAAAAATGAAATTTATATTGATATTTTACAGGTGACACTACCACATTTACGCATGGTGGCCAATATGAGTTGGTTTTATAAACTTAGAGATCGTTCTGCTATATATGAAACGGAATTGATTCATGGGTTTTATTATCTTTTATCCCATGAGGATTTTGAAGATGATGATTTGAATTTTTTAAATTCTCATTGTCGATATTATTATGAGAATTGCAATGCAAAGATAAGCATGCTCTATAATAGTCACTTGAAAAGTTTTTCTGACCTGTTTTCCATTGTCCCTGAACATTTGAAGGATCAACTTGAATGGAAAGGACCGGGCCTTATTTAAAGAGATCGCAAAAGCCACACCAAAAATACCTAGGTATTGCCTACCGTCTATAGTGGGGATCAACTAACCGTTGATGCCGCCTATTCTGGTATCACGGCAATCACCTCTCAGGCTGCTGTGGCATTGCTCGACAATCAGGGAAATATCAGCAAAACGCTGGAAGCGTTAAGCAATAGCAACTCTGTGAAATCGCTGGTCACGTCTATGGTGATTGGCGGTGCGCTCTCAGGGTTTGATTCTGTGATGGGCTTTGATAAAGCAGCCGGCGGTGCAGCTGGCACTAACGCTGGTAATGCCAAACTGCCGTTGCTCAGTAAGGGGGACTGGAGCAAGATTGCCCAGCGTGTGGCAGGACAGTCGATCATCAGTTCCAGCCTGAATACCACCATCAATGGCGGCAGCTTCAAGGATAACTTCACCACGGCGCTGCTGGCCAATATCGGTAATCAGTTTCAGGCGGAAGGGGCATTCCTGATTGGAGAGAACGGTGCAGTGCTTGTGTAGTCCCCCCTGAATTTAGTCTTACCGCTTAATAGAGTTCTCTGGTTAAAATACAACCAACGGAGGCTCATCATG
>JADMXW010000013.1 GCA_015548865.1 Serratia marcescens
TACCCATGGGTGCGCCCGGGTGACCGGATTTGGCTTTTTGCACGCCATCCATGCTGAGTGCGCGGATGGCGTTGGCAAGTTCTTTACGAGAGGACATGCTTTACTCCAGATCGGATTGAACAGATGTCTTGCCAAACATACGTTTAATAATCAATACGTTAGCCAGGAAGACCAAAGAGAGATGGCTATAAATGTACATGAAAATGCTGGCGATTGCACATGGAACCATTGGCGAAATAAGAGGATTTCATGGCTATTTTGCGCCAAACAAGATTTTAACTATCATACATACAAGAAAGCCTGCCGAAAGTGCGAGTGAATTCGCCGTTTTCCGATATTAAGACCCTTCACATTCCACTATTTTGAAACCGAGTTTCATCATAGTGGTCAATAAAAAAGGGACACGCATTCTGCCTCATCGTAGACAGAACAGGCTGTGCCTGAAAATCATTGAGGAAGATACGGGCATGAGGATCAGAACACTGCTGTTAGCCCTGACAATCACCAGCCTATTAAGTGGCTGCCAGAATCTGGATAACAACACCCTGATGCAATCTGGGGTACAAGCGTTCCAAGCCGCGACACTGAGCGATGCTCAGGTGAAAACGCTAAGCGAGCAATCTTGTGCACAGATGGATAAAGAGGCCAAGATTGCTCCAGCCGACAGCAGCTATGCAAAACGGCTGAACAATATAGCCGACGCGCTTGGGCACGATATCAATGGCACCCCAGCCAACTATAAGGTGTACCTGACTAAAGACGTGAATGCCTGGGCAATGGCCAACGGCTGTATCCGTGTCTACAGTGGGTTAATGGATATCATGACGGATAATGAAGTAGAAGGTGTATTGGGCCATGAAATGGGGCATGTGGCTTTGGGTCATAACCGTAAGGCAATGCAGGTGGCCTATGCTACCAGCGCGGCTCGCACTGCTCTCGCCTCCGCAGGCGGCGTGGCAACGTCGCTATCACAATCTCAATTGGCCGATTTGGGCGAAAAGTTGGTTAATGCCCAATTTTCTCAAACGCAAGAACGTCAGGCCGACGACTACTCCTTTGATTTGCTAAAGCAGCGCGGTATTAACCCACAAGGACTGGCCAGCAGCTTTGAGAAACTGGCCAAACTGGATGCAGGTCGGCAAAGCAGCCTGTTTGATTCACACCCGGCATCCGAAGAGCGAGCACAACATATTCGCGATCGTATTGCTTCAGACAAATAATCCCATAAGTTTCTCTATTGCAGCAGCGTAGCAGTCCTACTACGTTGCTGCCATAACCCCTAATGAACACATTCTCACACTGGTCATTTTTTCTTATCGAAATAGCCATTATATCTATACCCCAAATAATTCAAGTTGCAGGACAAAACGTTTACGTTTTGAACAGCGCTTGCTCTGGCCCTTTAGAGCGAGGCTCATTTATGTGTCTCGTAAGAGATGAGACCCAGAGATAGGCCGAATAATGAATGCAGCCAACGCACATGCAACGTGAAGTATGACGGGTATATAGGGTGGTTCATAATAGCGCTCCCCTCTAATGACACGGTAAATAGAGAGTGTTCATCTTTATCAACACTTTTCACCATCAATCAAATAAACAAAAGTGATTAATAATTAAATTAAAACCACTTGAACAGATTAAAACCTTGCTAAAGCCAATTAATCAAAAAATGTAAGACTATGTATTTTAAATACATTATATTTTTTAATAGGAAAATTCCCTAAATTTGATATGATAGACAATAGAAATCTGTAAAAATTTATCAGTTTTATCATTGAGATAAGTTAATTAAATCCTTTAGTCCTATTTTTGAGGAAGCGGATTCGCAAAAAAGATAAAAGTTTCGCAGTGATTTTGGATGACCCAACCCGACGAGCACAATATTGACAACAATATTTGAGATATGTTTTTTTAACTAAACTCATAAAGTCAAAACACCATGGATGTGAGAATTTTTAGCAAATGCAACTTTACGCTTGTCGGCTTACGTGAAATTTTTTCACGCATCCCTTCATTACACGTAAAGTCGGCTAACCGATTTACGTTGATACCCCAGGGAAGAAAAAAATGCATTTTTATCATCGATGGTGCAAGTGAAGGCTTCGAGGAATACTACACATCAATAAAATGCCATTTTTATGACATTGTTTCCGTTTTCATCATTATCAATAATTCAACCCATGAACCGGTTTGCATTGATGAAAAGACAGTGCTTGTTCCAAAATCAACGCCGACCAGCTACTTTTCTAACATCATGAATATAGAAGAAATTCATGAAAGTGGTGCTGCCCAGCCTGTTAAGCTCTCCAAATCCGAACACGCGGTATTCCAGTACTGGAGTGAGGGCTATTCACCGGAGGTGATAGCGGAAAGGGTGGGTATTAATAAAAAGTCAGTACTCAATAGCAAAGCAAGATTGTTAAACAAATACGGCGTTCACGACAAAAATTCCCTGTTACTGATCGCCACCATTCTGTTTAAACAAAAAGCCATTAGGCTGAGTGAGGGCAGCGCAACCGCGACTTAAGCTCGCTGCATGTATAAAAAAGGGAGGCATGCCTCCCTTTTTTATGCTCTCAGGCTATGCATCTTCCAGATAAGTGTAGCCATACAAACCGCTCTCAAACTCGTCCAGAAACTGTGTCTGAATGTCAGCAGGCAGATTGGTCTCCTTCACCTGATCGCGAAAACGCGCCATCAGCACTTCAGGATCCAACTGAACATACTCCAACATGTCAGCCACCGTATTCCCTTCATCGGACTCTTCCAGTTCAATAGAGCCGTCCTGAAACACATACACATCCACTGTCGCCGTGTCACCAAACAGGTTATGCATGTTCCCCAGGATTTCCTGATAGGCTCCAATCATAAAGAAGCCCAGCAACGGCGGGTTTTCTGGGTCGTAAGGCGGCATCGGCATAGTGGTGGCGATGCCATCACCGTCAATGTAATGGTCAATCGTCCCGTCCGAGTCACAGGTAATGTCCAACAGCACGGCACGTCGTTCAGGCAGTTTATCCAGACCTTCTAGTGGCAGCACCGGGAACAGTTGATCGATCCCCCACGCATCCGGCATCGACTGGAACAGCGAGAAATTCACATACAGCTTATCCGCCATGCGTTCTTGCAGCTCGTCAATAATCGGGCGGTGTGCGCGGTTGCTAGGATCAAGCTGCTGTTGGATCTGCTGGCAGATGCTGAGATAAAGCTGCTCCGCTTTGGCGCGCTGCGTCAGATTTAACATACCGTGCGCATATTGGGTATGCACATCATGCAAATCCATCTGGCTATCGTGCAACCATTCACGCAAGGAACGCCGCGTTCCCGGCATTTTGATCTCCTGCCAGGTTGACCACAAGCTTTCCAACGCACGAGGATCGTCCTCTTCCGGCGGCATCGGCTCGCTAAACTCGTTACGCTCCACCCCAATGATATTGGACACCAGCACCGTATGGTGTGCAGTAACCGCACGTCCAGATTCAGTGATCACCATCGGGTGCGGCAGACCGTGTTCATTACAGGCATCACCAATCCCCCAAATCACATTATTGGCATATTCGTTCAGGCCATAGTTCACTGAACAATCGGATTGAGAACGGGTTCCCTCGTAATCCACGCCCAGCCCACCGCCAACATCAAAGCATTGGATGTTGACGCCAAGCTTGTGCAATTCGACATAAAAGCGGGCGGATTCGCGTACACCAGTGGCAATATCACGAATATTGGCTAACTGTGAACCCAGGTGGAAATGCAACAATTGCAGGCTGTCCAGGCGCCCTGCCTCACGTAACATTTCGACCAGTTGCAGAACCTGCACAGCCGCCAAACCAAATTTGGACTTTTCACCACCGCTGGATTGCCACTTGCCAGAGCCCTGTGATGCCAGACGCGCACGCACACCCAGTCGTGGCACCACGTTGAGCTGCTCGGCCTCTTCCAGCACCAGCTTTATCTCGGACATCTTTTCGATGACCAGATACACCTTGTGCCCCAATTTTTCGCCGATCAACGCCAAACGGATGTATTCGCGATCCTTGTAACCGTTACATACGATTACAGTGCGCGTCATACCGGCATGTCCCAGCACGGCCATCAGCTCTGCTTTTGAACCTGCCTCCAGGCCCAGAGGTTCACCCGAATTCACCAACGATTCAATCACGCGCCGATGCTGGTTAACCTTGATGGGATAAACCAGGAAGTAACCACCTTCATAACCAAAAGACTCACGCGCACGGCGAAACGCGGCGTTGATGGAACGCAAACGGTGTTGCAGGATTTGCGGAAAACAAAACAGCGCAGGCAAACGCTGATTATCCTGCTGCATCTCTTTCACCAGCCGCGCTAAATCAACACGGGCTTCCGGCACGTCCGGATCCGGGCAAACGCTGATGTGCCCCAACTCGTTCACGTCGTAATAGTTGTTGCCCCACCAGGCAATGTTGTACGTCCGTAGCATCTCGCTAGCATTGCGGTCATTCATGGCCACCTCTTGCATAGAGCGCAAATATTCACGTTTACCCGTCGCTGACGAGCCATTTTCAATCATATCGTCAGACATAACGAACCTCTTCTTTCATTCCACTCATCACTTCACTACCTGCCCCAAAACGCTGTGTCTCTACCCTCCGCGTTGGTGACGACAACGGTGAAAAAACGGACTGCATCAAGTATGCCGTCGTTATGTGACCTTTATTAGTGTAGTAAAACACGCTATCAGACTCCGTCGCACCCGCGAGAGAAAACGTAACAATCCGTGCCTGCGCAACGAAAGCAACAGCACACGACGTTGGGTTACAGACCTAAAAATAATAGAAAGACAATGCGCGCAAACGCGGCAAAACACCTTGGGCACGGACGTATCAGCCGGCCCGGGAGTCCTGCGTTAAGCTCATGGACACGCGACTTCGGGAAACAGCAGAATGGGAAGAAAAAAAGAAAGGCTGAGTATTTGACGCCGATACGTCAAAAGAAACCTGTTGCGAATGCAACGGACTCGGCAAACCGTGAATCATTAAGCCTATCACCTCCGTGCCGCCGCAAGGGTTGCGGTCAGGCTATGGTCAAAACAGGGAGCGTATACCTTTTCCACTGCGCTTTACGGAGCATTGCAACCGCTCGCCGTTTATACCGATATGTGGAGGGAAAAGCAAAATGAAAATCACTTTTCCGGTTTCTAAACAGAAAAAAAACGGCAATACAAAATTCCGATGATAGAAGTTCAGAAACAAAAAACCGCTGGTAATCCGTCAGACAAGTGACCTAGAATAGCCATCCAGATGTTAATCCATCTATACTGTTTGACTGACACACCGCTACTACAGCATTTGCTTTGAAGGTATAAAACGCATGGCTAAACACCTTTTTACGTCGGAATCCGTTTCTGAAGGGCATCCGGACAAGATTGCAGACCAGATCTCTGATGCGGTTCTTGACGCCATTTTGGAACAAGATCCCAAGGCGCGCGTCGCCTGTGAGACGTACGTGAAAACCGGTATGGTGTTAGTGGGCGGTGAGATCACCACCAGCGCCTGGGTGGATATTGAAGAAATCACGCGCCGTACTGTCCGTGAGATTGGCTACGTTAACTCCGAAATGGGGTTTGACGCTAACTCTTGTGCGGTATTAAGTGCTATCGGCAAACAGTCCCCTGACATCAATCAAGGCGTCGATCGTAGCGATCCGCTGGAGCAAGGTGCTGGCGACCAAGGGCTGATGTTCGGTTATGCCACCAATGAAACTGATGTGCTGATGCCAGCGCCCATCACCTATGCCCACCGTTTGGTACAGCGTCAGGCTGAAGTGCGCAAAAACGGCACGCTGCCGTGGCTGCGTCCAGATGCAAAAAGCCAGGTCACCTTTCAATATGATGACGGCAAGATCGTCGGTATTGACGCGGTTGTCCTGTCAACCCAGCATGCAGAAGACATAGCGCAAAGCGATTTGCATGAAGCGGTGATGGAAGAGATCATCAAGCCGGTTCTGCCGTCTGAATGGCTCTCTGCCAGTACCAAATTCTTTATCAACCCGACAGGCCGCTTCGTTATCGGTGGCCCGATGGGTGACTGTGGTTTGACCGGTCGCAAGATTATTGTGGATACCTATGGCGGTGCAGCGCGTCACGGTGGCGGTGCATTTTCTGGCAAAGACCCGTCCAAAGTTGACCGTTCTGCCGCCTACGCAGCACGTTACGTGGCGAAGAACATTGTCGCTGCTGGCCTAGCCGATCGCTGTGAGATTCAGGTTTCCTACGCCATCGGTGTTGCTGAACCGACCTCTATTATGATTGAAACCTTTGGCACAGAAAAAATCCCAGCGGAGCGCCTTACTCAGCTGGTTCGCGAGTTCTTCGATCTGCGCCCTTACGGGTTGATCCAGATGCTCGATCTGTTGCACCCAATCTACCAGGAAACTGCCGCTTACGGTCACTTTGGGCGTGAGCACTTCCCGTGGGAAAAAACCGACAAGGCCGCACAATTGCGCGTGGCAGCCGGCCTTTAAATACCACAGAACTTACCTCTCCAGCCTTTGACTGGAGAGGTGTTCACCGCTTCAGCACTTTCAGTTGCATCCCGTTTTGCCTCGATCTATCCTCCAAGCTATGAACACGCCTCGCATTCCTATCGCACTCCACCAAGCTGTCATGCACTGTCTGCGTGAGCGACTCCAATTAGCCAATCAAGCGCTAGGCAGCCAGTACCCAGAACCCGGTGTCAGTTACCAGCAACGCGGCGCAACGGCAGGAACAGCCTGGTTGCAGCAATGGGAAATCCGTTTGAACCCGGTGTTGTTGCTGGAAAACCAACGCGCTTTCATCGATGAGGTGGTGCCTCACGAATTGGCTCACCTGCTGGTGTATGCTCGGTTCGGGCGTGTCGCCCCTCATGGCAAAGAATGGCGCTGGATGATGGAGCAAATTCTGCAAACCCCAGCCAAGCGCACTCACCGTTTCGCCACTGCATCCGTGCAAGGAAAAACCTATCCTTATCGTTGTGCCTGTCAGCAACACCAATTGAGCGTACGCCGCCACTACCGCGCCCAGCGCGGCGATGCGACCTATCGCTGCCTGAAATGCGGTAAACCGCTGCATTTTGACGCAGCGGCACAGACCTGAGTTTTTTAACCCTCACTCTGCGACACAAACATGCAGTATCCATTTGCGCGACACTTCGACGTTCGTTACTCTGCGCGTTTTACGCCAAGGGGTAAATTTGGAATATGCTTCGCAACATTCTTGTTATTTCTGCGCTGAGTGGCGCGCTGTTTTCGACGTTTGCCGCAGCGCAGACGATCAACAATTTCACTCAGGCAAAAGCCGTGGCTGCCCGTATTCATCAGGATGCACCAGGCACCTTCTATTGCGGATGCCGCATCTCTTGGGAAGGCAAAAAAGGTATGCCCGATCTCGCCTCTTGTGGTTACGCCGTACGTAAAAATGCCGATCGTGCACAGCGTATTGAGTGGGAGCACGTCGTACCCGCCTGGCAGTTCGGTCATCAACGTCAATGCTGGCAGGAAGGCGGTAGAAAGAACTGTACCCACGATGAATCTTATCGTGAAATGGAAACCGACCTGCACAATCTGCAGCCCAGTATTGGCGAGGTTAATGGCGATCGCGGTAACTTTATGTATGGTCAATGGAACGGGGGCGAAGGCCAGTACGGCCAATGCGCGATGAAAATTGATTTCAAAAACAAGCTGGCAGAACCGCCAGAACGGGCACGCGGTGCCATTGCCCGGACCTATTTTTACATGCGCGACCGTTACCAGCTACGGCTTTCCAGTCAGCAAACCCAGTTGTTCACTGCGTGGGACAAGCTCTACCCAGTGAGCCCTTGGGAATGCACCCGCGAACAGCGTATTGCTGAGCAGCAGGGGAATCATAATCCTTACGTTCAGCAGGCTTGCCAGCGCTAGTGACACTACCTACTATAGAGCGTTCAACCAACGCCGCTGATAACACTATTGCTACCTTAAACAATTCGAGTTGCAGGACAAAACGTTTACGTTTTGAACAGCGCTTGCGCTGGCGGCACCGTAGAAAACTTCTGAGCCAAGCGCAGCCGGATATGCGCTTGTGAATCACCAAAGGCCAAGATAGACCTATGCGAATACCGCGTATTTTTCACCCCGAGACAGTGCCGCTCACGGGGGGTGACATCGAATTGAGCGAAGATGCAGCCAATCATGTGGGCCGCGTGCTGCGCATGAATCCGGGCGAAGCATTGCAGCTTTTTGACGGCAGCAACCACGTTTTTGCAGCCGAAATCCTGTCGGTCAGTAAAAAGCAGGTTATCGTCCGTGCTGGACAAGGTGTCTGGGAAGATAAAGAGTCGCCTCTCCATCTGCACCTCGGTCAGGTGATGTCGCGGGGCGAGAAGATGGAGTTCACCGTCCAAAAATCCATTGAACTCGGTGTGAATGTCATCACACCGCTGTTTTCTGAACGTTGTGGCGTGAAGTTAGACGGCGAGCGGCAGGAGAAAAAAATCGCGCAGTGGCAAAAAATCGCTATCGCCGCCTGTGAGCAATGCGGCCGCAACCGTATTCCTGAAATCCGGCCCGCCATGACGCTTGAGGCCTGGTGCGCCGAGCACGATGAAGCACAGAAACTGAATTTGCACCCTCGCGCGACTCACAGCATCAATACGCTGCCAGCACCGATCTCACGCGTTCGGTTGCTCATTGGCCCCGAAGGAGGGCTGTCTGGCGCTGAAATCGCCATGACGGCCCAGCATCATTTCACAGATATCTTGCTGGGACCGCGCGTTTTACGTACTGAAACGACTGCACTTACTGCCATTACCGCCTTACAGGTGCGTTTCGGCGATGTGGGGTAAAGGAGAAAAACCATGATTAAGCTCGGCATCGTGATGGACCCAATCGACTCCATCAACATCAAAAAAGACACTAGCTTTGCTATGCTGCTGGAAGCACAACGCCGTGGCTATGAGCTACATTACATGGAGATGAATGACCTCTATCTTCATGCCGGTGAAGCCCGTGCCACCACGCGTCGCCTCAGCGTACAGTACGACTATGATGGTTGGTACGATTTTCACGGCGAGCAGGATATCGCCCTGCACGAACTGGATGCGGTCCTGATGCGTAAGGATCCACCGTTCGATACCGAATTCATCTATGCCACCTACATACTGGAGCGGGCGGAAGAAAAAGGTACGCTGATCGTCAACAAACCGCAAAGCCTGCGTGATTGCAACGAAAAACTGTTTACCGCTTGGTTCCCACATCTGACACCAGACACACTGGTAACACGCCGCGCTGACAAGCTGCGTCAGTTCCACCAGCAGCATGGTGATGTGATCCTCAAACCGCTGGATGGCATGGGGGGAGCATCGATTTTCCGTTTGAAGCAAGATGACGCTAACGTATCGGTCATCATTGAAACACTGACTGAACACGGCCAACGCTACTGCATGGCGCAGAACTACCTGCCAGCCATCACAGACGGAGATAAACGTATACTGGTGGTGGATGGCGAACCCGTGCCCTACTGTCTGGCCCGTATCCCGAAAAGCGGTGAGACACGCGGTAACCTGGCTGCCGGTGGACGTGGTGAAGCGCGTCCGTTGACAGAAAGAGACTGGGAAATCGCTCGCGCAGTGGCTCCAACGTTGAAACAAAAAGGGCTTATTTTTGTCGGCCTTGACGTCATCGGTGACCGACTGACAGAGATCAACGTCACTAGTCCCACCTGCGTGCGAGAAATCGAAGCCGCGTTTCCTGACGTTTCCATTACCGGTATGTTGATGGATGCCATTGAACGCCGCCTAGCCGATCGCCAGCGTTAATGTTCTTCACACTAATGTAGTTCACAGTAAGGTATTCTGGCATTACGGTGCCCTGCATTATGGATACCCGCCGATACAAGCCCGTGGTGCCACGGGCTTACGCTTCCCCCTGACAAGAGCGAATAACCACGCATAATGAATTTACAGCATCATTTTCTTATCGCCATGCCGGCCGTTCAGGATCCTGTTTTCAAACGCGCACTCATCTATATTTTTGAGCACAATGAAGAAGGCGCGATGGGGCTGATTGTCAACAAACCAATGGATCAGTTCTCGGTAGAAGATATCCTGAGTAAACTGCATATTGAGCCGACACCGCGCGATCCCGATATTCGTCTTGATAAACCTATCTTCTCCGGTGGCCCATTGGCAGACGATCGCGGTTTTATTCTGCACACGCCACAATCCGGTTTTGGTTCCAGCGTCAGTATCTCCGGCGATGTTATGGTGACGACATCAAAAGATGTACTGGAAACGCTGGGTACGCCAAACCAGCCACCAGAAACGCTAGTCGCCTTGGGTTATTCCGGCTGGGAGCAAGGACAATTAGAAAGTGAGCTGCTGGAAAATGTTTGGCTCACCGCACCCGCAGAAGCCGATATCCTGTTTCATGCGCCTATTGCTGAACGTTGGCGTATGGCCGCCAAGAGAATCGGGATCGATATCCACAACATCGTGGCCGATGCGGGGCATGCCTGATGGCGAACAGAACTCTTATAGCCTTTGATTTTGGCACCAAAAGTATTGGTGTTGCTATTGGTCAAGAGGTCACCGGCACCGCGCGACCGCTTACGGCATTCAAAGCGCAGGACGGCGTGCCAGACTGGGGCAAGGTAGAAAAAATGCTCAATGAGTGGCAGCCTGATTTAATTGTAGTGGGATTACCGCTGAACATGGACGGTACCGAACAACCGCTCACAGCAAGAGCTCGCAAGTTTGCCAACCGCCTTCATGGCCGTTTCGGCAAACCGGTAGAACTACAGGATGAACGACTGAGCACCGTGGAAGCACGGGCAGATCTGTTTGAGCGTGGTGGGTTTCGCGCGCTGGATAAAGGCCAGGTGGATGCCACCTCGGCCGTTATTATTCTGGAAAGCTGGTTTAGTCGTCAAACGCCGGAGCAGTAAAGGTATACCCTGTACCTCTCAGCGGCGTTCGTCGTTCACGCAATCCGTCGCTATTCGTCTGGGTACTCTGCAATGAAGCGTTCTACATCGTTCACCATCGATTCGGTACCGACAAAGAACGGGCAGCGCTGGTGCAATTTTTCCGGCATAATGTCGAGGATACGACGTGCGCCATCGCTCGCTTTACCACCTGCTTGTTCCGCCAGGAATGCCATTGGGTTGCATTCGTACAGCAGACGCAGTTTACCTTTCGGATAGCTTGCGGTGCTGGGGTACAAATAGATGCCGCCTTTTAGCAGGTTACGGTGAAAATCTGCCACCAGTGAACCGATATAGCGCGACGTGTAAGGACGCAGTGTTGCTTCATCCTGCTCCTGACAGTACTTGATGTACTTCTTCACGCCCTGAGGGAATTTGATGTAGTTCCCTTCGTTAATCGAGTACATATTCCCTTTTTCCGGGAAATGCACACGCTCGTGCGACAAACAGAAAACACCAAGAGAAGGATCGTAGGTAAAGGCATGAACACCGTGACCCGTGGTGTATACCAGCATGGTAGAAGAGCCGTATACGATATAACCCGCCGCCACCTGCTTGTTACCCGGTTGCAGGAAATCCGCTTCCGTTACCGGCGTTCCCAGCGGGGTAATACGACGATAGATGGAAAAAATGGTTCCAACAGAAACGTTAACATCAATGTTGGAAGAACCATCCAGCGGGTCCATCAACACCACATATTTGGCATTCAGACCACGGTCACCTTCGAAAATGACAATCTCATCTTCTTCTTCGGAGGCAATCCCTGCTACTTCACCACGCGCTTTCAGTGCCGCTTTCAGTTTTTCATTGGCATACAGATCCAGCTTCATCTGCACTTCGCCCTGAACGTTCGACACGCCACTGGTCCCGAGAATATCAACCAACCCCGCCTTGTTGATATCACGATGAATAATTTTGGCGCCCAGCTTGAGTGCGGACAACAGCGCGGTCAGTTCACCGGTTGCGTGAGAGAAATCGTGCTGTTTTTCGACGATAAATTCGCCTAACGTTTTCATAACACTATTCCAGAATCTACGAATGAAAAGCGGTTTCAATTTTTACCGCTCGTGTTTGCGCATGCAGTGTAGCCCAAACAGAAAGCCGCACCTAGTCAAATCCATTTCTTATGCGTAATTCAGGCGCTAGAATACGCGAAGACTTTCAGGAATCGATGGAAAATATATGCGTATTCATATTTTGGGCATCTGTGGCACCTTTATGGGCGGTCTGGCACTGCTCGCTCGCACACTGGGACATGAGGTTACCGGTTCTGATGCCAACGTCTATCCTCCGATGAGCACGTTGTTGGAAGAACAAGGCATCACCCTCATTCAGGGATACGATCCAGCGCAACTGGAGCCTGCCCCCGACTTGGTGATCATTGGCAATGCCATGAGCCGCGGCAACCCCTGCGTTGAAACCGTGCTGGAAAAAAATATTCCCTATGTATCTGGGCCACAGTGGTTGCATGACGCCGTGCTTCGCGAGCGTTGGGTGATCGCCGTTGCGGGTACACACGGGAAAACCACCACCGCAGGTATGGTGACCTGGATTCTGGAAGCCTGTGGCTATGAACCCGGATTCGTCATCGGCGGTGTTCCCGGTAATTTCACCGTTTCCGCTCGGCTGGGCAGCGGCACCTTTATGGTAGTGGAAGCCGACGAATATGACTGTGCGTTCTTCGACAAACGTTCAAAATTCGTTCACTATTCACCGCGTACGCTGATCCTGAATAACCTTGAATTCGATCATGCAGATATTTTTGACGATCTGAAAGCCATTCAGAAACAGTTCCACCATCTGGTACGTTTGGTTCCTGGTACAGGAAAAATTATTTTTCCAGACAATGACTTACACCTAAAACAGGTGATGGGGATGGGGTGCTGGAGCGAGCAGGAGCTGGTGGGTGACGACGGTGTATGGAAAGCAAAAAAAGTCACGACAGATGCCAGCGAATTTCAGGTTTATCTGAACGATGAGTTGGTCGGAGAAGTGCGCTGGAAGCTAGTAGGCGAGCACAACATGCATAACGCGCTGATGGCCATCGCAGCCGCTCGCCATGTGGGCGTGCCTGCAGAAGAAGCCTGCCGTGCACTGGGCGGGTTCATCAATGCGCGCCGCCGCCTTGAACTACGCGGCACTGTCAACAATATCAGCGTCTATGATGATTTTGCTCATCACCCCACGGCGATTCTTGCCACGCTGGCTGCATTACGCAGCAAAGTGGGCGGAACGGCACGTATTCTGGCCGTGCTGGAACCGCGCTCCAACACCATGAAAATGGGCGTTATCAAGAATGAGTTAGCTCCGTCATTAGGTCGTGCAGATGAGGTGTTCCTGTTCCAGCCACAGCACATTCCGTGGCAGGTGGTTGAAGTGGCTGATGCCTGTGTGCAGCCCGCGCACTGGAGCGCAGATATCGACACGCTGGTCGATATGATCGTCAAAACGGCTCAACCGGGAGATCATATTCTGGTGATGAGTAACGGTGGGTTCGGGAATATTCACAACACCTTGTTGGCCGCGTTAGAGAAGAAAGCAGCATCCGCTCAGGATGAAAGTGCTGTGCTGTAAAACGGAACTAAAAAGACAAAAAAGGACGGTTTCCCGTCCTTTTTTCGTTTAAGCGCTTAATGTAACGTAAACATTACGCATCAAACGGATCGCGCAGGATCATAGTTTCGCTGCGGTCAGGACCGGTGGAGATAATATCTACCGGAACACCGGTAACTTCTTCCACGCGCTTAATGTAGTTCAGCGCAGCCTGCGGCAATTTGCTGTGATCTTTCACCCCGAAGGTACTTTCCGTCCACCCCGGCAGGGTTTCATAGATAGGCTCAATGCCTTCCCAACCTTCGGCAGCCAGCGGGGTCACATCCACTTCGTCACCGTTCGGCATACGGTAACCTACACAGATCTTCACTTCTTTCAAACCATCCAGCACGTCCAGTTTGGTCATGCAGAAACCTGACAAGGAGTTGATCTGTACTGCACGACGCACTGCAACCGCATCCAGCCAACCGGTACGGCGGCGACGGCCCGTCGTTGCGCCAAACTCATTGCCCTTCTGCGACAGGTGCTCACCTACATCATCAAACAGTTCGGTGGGGAACGGACCTGCACCGACACGGGTAGAGTAGGCTTTAACGATACCCAGCACATAGTCTACATAACGCGGACCAAGGCCTGAACCCGTAGCTACACCACCTGCCGTGGTGTTAGAGGACGTTACATACGGATAGGTACCGTGGTCGATATCCAGCAACGTACCTTGTGCACCTTCAAACATCACCAGTTCGCCACGCTGATGCGCTTTGAACAACAGATCGGAGACGTCTACCACCATTGCAGTCAGAATGTCAGCAATCGCCAACACTTCATCCAGCACTTTCTGATAGTCTACCGCTTCCACTTTGTAATAGTTAACCAATTGGAAGTTGTGGTATTCGACGATTTCTTTCAATTTGACGGCAAACGCCTGCTTGTCGAACAGATCGCCCACACGCAGACCACGGCGCGCCACTTTATCTTCATATGCCGGGCCAATACCGCGACCGGTAGTGCCGATAGCCTTCGCGCCACGCGCTTTTTCACGCGCATTATCTAACGCGACGTGATAAGGAAGAATCAGAGGACAAGCTTCAGAAAGCAGCAGACGCTCACGTACCGGAACACCGCGCGCTTCCAATGCGGTCATCTCTTTCATCAGCGCATCAGGAGCCAGCACAACACCGTTACCGATAATGCTAACAACGTTTTCACGCAGGATGCCAGAGGGAATTAAGTGAAGGACGGTTTTCTCACCGTTGATAACCAGTGTGTGACCAGCATTGTGACCACCCTGGTAGCGCACAACATACTTAGCCCGTTCAGTCAGCAGGTCAACGACCTTACCTTTACCTTCGTCACCCCATTGGGTGCCCAGTACGACGACGTTCTTACCCATTTCAAGAATCACCAGGTTGCTTAAAAATGGATTCTATCATCCTACTTGGATGCTTTCAGTACTTTTAGCATACGTTTGCGCACATTTTTTGATGCAATTTAGCTTCCAGCGCGATGACGCAACATGTAGTAGATCACAACGCCGGCAACCACTAATCCACCGCCAAAACGACGCAAAAGCGTATCGGGCTGTTGTGCCATCGCCAGAATCATGCGACGCCAGATCCGTGGAAACAGCAGCGGTCCTAGCCCCTCAACGATCAAGACCAAGCCCAACGCCAGCCAAATAGTGATACTCATAGCCACTCCGATGGAAAATTTTGCTACTAAAAAAGCCCGTATAATCATACGGGCTTGAAGCTGCTGACAAAGTCACTTTACCTCGTCATCCTCGGCGAAAGCCGGTGAGCTCTACCAGAAGAAACGCGTTTCACCTGAAAAAGATTCCCACCTTCGCAGGAATGACGGTGGGAATAAGGTTGTTCGTCATCTGTCTGAAGCCCGTATGATCATACGGGCTTGTAATGAAAAACATTAACAACGATTAACGAGCAAGAGACGTCGCTGGTGAACGCATATAACGGAAGAAGTCGCTATCCGGGCTAAGCACCATAACGTCCTGATTATCGTTGAAGCTTGCTTCATACGCACGCAGGCTACGAATAAAGGCATAGAAGTTCGGATCTTCACTAAATGCGTTAGCAAAAAGTTTGGCCGCTTCTGCATCCCCTTCACCGCGCATGATCAGTGCTTCACGTTCAGCTTCTGCCAACGTGCGGGTCACCAGATAATCTGCCGCAGCTTTCAATTTCTCAGCCTGCTCCTGACCTTGAGAACGGTGACGACGGGCAACCGCTTCACGTTCTGCACGCATACGGGCAAAGATCGCATCCGACACTTCCGTCGGCAGGTTGATCTGCTTGATACGTACGTCGATCACCTCAATACCCAGTGCTGCCATACTGTTCGGGTTGATATGGGGTTGCGCACCTTTGGTCTCTTGCTCCACACGCGCAGCAGCAGAGGCAATCGCGCTATCTGCTTCAGTGGTTTCGCCCGTACCAGTGTTCAACGCTTCACGAACGTCGGACATCAGTCGACCACGGGAATCGGTCACAATACCACGCACGTCCAAACGGCCAATCTCAGAACGCAAACGGTCACTGAACTTACGTTTAAGCAGCACTTCCGCCTGAGAAATGTCCCCACCGCCTGTTGCCAGGTAGTAACGGCTAAAATCACTGATACGCCATTTGATGTAAGAATCCACGATCAGGTCTTTCTGCTCCGAAGTAATGAAGCGATCGGCCTGATTTTCCATGGTTTGGATACGCGCATCCAACGTCTTCACGGTATCAATAAACGGCACTTTGAACTGCAAGCCCGGCGAATAGATAACGGGCTTGTTCTCGCCATCGCGCAATACTTTGCCAAAGCGCATCACGATCCCACGTTGGCCTTCCTGCACCACAAACACTGAGGCATAGAGCGCCATCAGCACCAGGACGAGGATAAAAACGATAGACTTACGCATTATTATTCTCTCCCAAAATCACGCTGCGCGTTTGCGCGACGCTGGTCCATGACGGTTCCACCCGTGCTGGTGCGGGTTTGTCCGGTGGTAGCACTGTTATTATTCGGTGCCGGAGGCAAACGCATCGGCGCAGCCGTAGTGTTACTGGTTGTATTACCGCTGGTATTACCTGTCTGACCACGCATCAGTTGATCCAACGGCAGTACCATCAGGCTATTGCCTTTGTCATTAACCAGCACTTTCCGGGTATGGCCCAGCACGCGTTCCATGCTTTCGATATAGAGACGCTCACGCGTGATTTCTGGCGCAGCTTTATACTCTGGCAGGATCTTGGCAAAGCGAGCCACTTCCCCCTGAGCTTCAAGCGTAATACGAGCGCGATAAGCGCGCGCTTCTTCCAACACACGTTGAGCCTGACCATTCGCACGCGGCTGCACTTCGTTGGCATAGGCCTCCGCTTCACGAATGTATTGCTGTTCGTTCTCACGCGCGGCAATCGCGTCATCAAACGCGGCCTTCACTTCTTCCGGCGGACGCGCGGCTTGGAAGTTGACGTCCAGCAGGGTTAACCCCATATCGTACGGACGAATGGTTTCTTCCAATACGCGTTGCGTATCAGTACGTACAATGGAGCGTCCTTCAGTAAGGATTTTGTCCATGGTGTATTTACCGATAACGCCACGCAGAGCGCTGTCGGTGGCCTGACGCAGACTGTCATCGGCGTTGGTGACGCTAAATAGATAACGCTCTGGCTCCGTCACGCGATACTGAACGTTCATCTCCACGCGTACCACGTTTTCATCTGACGTGAGCATCACGCCTGATGTAGCCAATTCGCGCACAGACTCCACGTTTACCGCACGAACAGAGTCGATAAATGTCGGCTTCCAGTTCAGACCCGGCCCCACCAGGTGACTAAACTTACCAAAGCGTGTCACCACGCCGCGTTCCGCTTCTCGGATAGTATAAAAGCCGCTTGCAGCCCAAATGACCACCGCTGCCACCGCGACAATACCAAATACCCGGCCACCCAAACCGCTGCCAGAGGTACCACCACCGTTACCTGAATTCTTACTTCCGCCCAGTTCACCCAGCTTTTTGCTGAGTTTGCGGAAGATATCATCCAGATCGGGAGGACCTTGATCCCGGCCGCCTTTATTATTGTTTCCGCCAGAGTTGCCGCCTTGATTATTGCTGCTCCCCCACGGGTCGCGGTCCTGTCCGTTATTACCGGGCTGATTCCACGCCATGTTTTAGCTCCATTCTTTTATGATTGGTGTTCTTCAGGTTCAATATCCCAGAGTCCGCGGAACTATTCTGGTGTCAACAATGATTCCGGTGTCAACCACGATGCGCGTATCCACCATAATGCCGATGTTAAACCACATAATCCGCGAGTTCTTGCTCTTGTTTACAAAGACGACGCCAGTCCACCATCGGCATGCGCACGATAAGACCGACATGACCGTCTTCCTCAATCCATTCTTTTTCTATTGCCTGAAGCTGGTAAAAACGACTACGAAGGCGTCCTGCCTGCGGAGGAAGGCTCAGAGAATAATGTGCGATGTCCCCTGACAGCCGCTCCGTTAATGCCTGAAATAACAACGAAATCCCGTCACCTGTCTGGGCAGAAAGCCATACCCTGACCGGCACATTCTCTTCGTTGCGATCGATACGCGGAACGAAACCGTCCAGCATGTCGATTTTGTTCATCACGAGCAGAACAGGGATCTCATCAGCTTCGATCTCTGCCAGCACTTCGTTTACCGCCGCAATATTCTCATCGATACGAGTATCGGCTGCATCCACTAAGTGCAACAGCAAAGACGCCTGACGCGTTTCCTGCAATGTCGCTTTAAACGCCGCCACCAAATCGTGCGGCAAGTGACGAATAAACCCTACGGTATCGGCCAACACCGTATCCCCCACGTCCGCGACATTAATACGTCGTAACGTGGGATCCAACGTCGCAAACAGCTGATCGGCAGCATAGACGCCTGCCGCTGTCATTTCGTTAAACAGGGTGGATTTTCCAGCGTTGGTGTAGCCTACCAGCGCAACCGTGGGTACATCCGCGCGCATTCTGGCGCGACGTCCTTGCTCACGCTGCTTTTCCACACGCTCAAGGCGGGACAGAATTTGGCTGATACGGTTACGCAATAAGCGACGGTCAGTTTCGAGCTGAGTTTCACCCGGCCCACGCAGGCCAATCCCCCCTTTCTGGCGTTCAAGGTGCGTCCATCCCCTTACCAATCGCGTGGCAAGATGACGCAACTGCGCCAGTTCAACCTGCAATTTCCCCTCGTGAGTACGCGCACGCTGGGCAAAGATATCCAAAATCAATCCGGTTCTGTCGATAACACGGCATTCGCACAAACGTTCAAGGTTACGCTCTTGGGCTGGCGTCAATGCATGATTAAACAACACAACAAAAGCGTCGGTGGCTTTCACCGCCTGCGCAATCTCTTCAGCCTTACCTTCACCCACAAAATACTTGGAGTGCGGTGCCTTACGGCTACCCGTGATCACCTGCAATGACTCAATACCGGCGGAAGAAACCAGAGATTCAAACTCCAGCAAATCGTCCGTATCTTTGTCTTGCGAGAAATAAATATGAACCAGTACGGCTCGTTCACCGGCTTCATAACGGTCAAACAAACGTGCGACCTCTCAAACAAACGAAAAACACCCTGGTGGAAAGCAATAGCGATGTGTAAAAACTCTCCACCGGGGTGAAAGCGCAATACGCGTTATTCCGCGTCATCGCTATCCTGCGCCGACGACTGCTGATTTGCAGACGCTCCGCCATGGTAGTTGCTGGTACCAGGGTTATTACTGTGATGGGATACCGGACGAGACGGCACCACGGTGGAGATAGCGTGCTTATACACCATCTGACTAACCGTATTTTTCAACAAAATAACGAACTGATCGAAAGACTCGATCTGGCCCTGCAACTTGATACCATTCACCAAATAAATAGAAACCGGAACACGTTCGCGACGCAGTGCGTTCAGGAACGGGTCTTGCAAAGATTGCCCCTTAGCCATTCTATATTTTCCTTATTTGCTTGTTGTTTGTAACAAAGAACCTCAAGGCTCTAAAATAATGATGTGAAAAAATTGTGCGCTGAGACTTGCCAATTGTACACAATCGGCCACCCTATGCACTAACTATGCGCGCGTTATAAACACACGCATCAGGGTGCTTGCACCACCGCCATCACACGTTTAAACGCATCTTGGGGTTTTTCACTGTCCAACCAATGGACGTTGTCCCAACCACGCAACCATGTCATCTGACGTTTTGCCAGTTGACGTGTCGCGCAAATACCGCGAAACACCATCTCATCGTAATCAATCTCGCCAGATAAATATGACCACATTTGGCGATAACCAACACAACGAACAGACGGTAAATCCTTATGTAAATCGCTCCGGGCAAAGAGCGAACGAACTTCCGTCTCAAATCCTGCCGCCAACATTTGTTTAAAACGCAGCGCAATACGCTCATGCAACAACTCGCGCGTTACCGGGGCGATCGCAAACTGATGCACACGGTAAGGCAATGACTCACCCGCTGTTTTTGTCAGTTCAGTTAAAGTGTTACCTGAAACGAAAAAAACTTCCAGTGCCCGGCACAGTCTCTGCGGATCATTTGGATGAATCCGAGCCCCAGCAACGGGATCAATCTCACATAATTGGCGGTGAAGCGCTTCCCATCCCTGCTCATTTGCCTGCGCTTCTATACGCTGACGCACGGCCATATCGGCTGATGGCAGCGGCGACAATCCCTCCAACAATGCTTTGAAATACAGCATTGTTCCTCCAACCAGCAGGGGAATGCGCCCAGAAGCAGTAATCTCTGCCATCTCCCTTAACGCATCACGGCGAAAGTCTGCGGCGGAATAGGCCTGCGTCGGGTCGAGAATATCAATCAGACGGTGCGGTGCCTGAGCCAGCTCCTCTGCGCTAGGTTTAGCGCTGCCAATATCCATTCCTTTGTAGATAAGGGCGGAGTCCACACTAATCAACTCGACGGGCAATGATTGTCGCAACGCCATCGCCAGCGCAGTTTTCCCTGACGCCGTCGGCCCCATGATAAAAATAGCTGGAGGGTGGGCAGTGCTTGATACTTCATTCATTCTTTCAAAGCCTTAATAGCCTCTTCCACGTTAACTCGCTGCAGCAGAGACGCGGGCGGCTTTTTCGGTAGCTCCGGACAAAGGCGCTCTATTTCCGTCAACAGTTGTATTGCCTGCGCCTGACTCCAACGCTCATGGTCACCGTCCAGTTGCTCTGATAGCCAGGTCGCCAGTTGCTCGGGAGCACAATCTTGTTGCTGAGCAAGATAGCCTAACAGCTCAGAAATCAAGTTTTGTAAATTTTGTTGGCGCAATGGTAAAGGTACAGCACGCAATAGCGCCCGCTGAGACTCCAGCGCAATATCAATACCGAACTGCATCAATAACGCTTGGTGACGCAAGAGCGCTTCACGCTCATTTTTCTCCACCGTCAATCGCTGTGGAATCAGCAACGGCTGGGGACGCAACCCTTGTTCCGGCGGCAACAACTGCGCACGCTTAAGGTAGCGCTCAGCATGGGTCAGGGACACCATCGCCAACCCGTGCTGGTACTCTACCAGCGCGAAACTGGGCGGAAACACGGTTAACAGACGGCCAAACCCTTGAGTGACGCTGACAGGCTCCAGATCTGGCGCTGAGACAGGTGCTGTGGCGTCGTTACATTCTTGAACTGCCTCGGCTGCCGGCGCGGTTTTCAATAACGTCTGATAAAGCTCGCCCTGTTTTTTCTGGTACGTAGCACCGGCTGTAGGCATTTGCCCCCGACCATGCGTTTGGGATACGCGAGGCTGATACGTCGCAGTATTCTCCTTCAACTGACGCGTCGGAATGTCTGCCGTTTGTGGAGAAGCATGCTCCACCTCGCGTGCGGGCTGAGCAAATTGGTTTTCCCCTGCGGCGGTACGATTTTCCGGCTGCCATGACACGGCATCCGTAGTCGCATTTGGCATCACAGCCGCCAGCGGCAACTCAGATGCCTGCTGCAATACGCTCACCACAGCCTGGTAGATAAAATCGTGCACCAAACGCGATTGATGGAAACGCACTTCGTGCTTGGCAGGGTGCACATTTACGTCGACCTGATGCGGATCCACTTCAAGAAACAACAGATAGGCTGGCTGTTGCTCGCCGCTGAGGCTGTCTTGATAAGCCTGACGGATAGCATGATTAATTAACCGATCGCGCATCATGCGTTGATTCACATAGCAATATTGCATGTCGGTCAACTGCTTTGCGCCCTCAGGATCGACGACCCAGCCGTGGATCGCCAAATCGCCGTGCTGCCAGGAAATACGTAACGCATGCTGCAAAAATAGCGGGCCACAAATACTGCCGACGCGGCGCTCATGCTGGGATTCTTCCGGCGCGGCACGATATTGGCGGATCATTTTACCGTTATGGTTGAGAGTGATGGCCACATCAAAGCGAGCCAGCGCGATGCGCCGCACCACTTCATCAATATGAGCAAACTCTGTTTTTTCTGTGCGCAAGAATTTACGACGTGCGGGGGTGTTGTAGAACAAATCGAGTACTTCCAGTGTGGTACCCACCGGGTGTGCAGCCGGTTTTACCGTCACCGCCATGTCGCGGCCTTCTGCATACGCCTGCCACGCCTCGTTCTGCTCTGCGGTGCGGGAGGTCAGCGTCAAACGCGAGACAGAGCTGATACTCGCCAGCGCCTCGCCGCGAAAGCCCAGGCTAATAATCGCTTCAAGATCGTCCAACGTAGCAATTTTGCTGGTCGCATGACGCGCCAGCGCCAGCGCCAGATCGTCTTTGCCAATTCCGGCACCGTTGTCGCGAATTCGAATGCGTTTTGCCCCACCCCGATCGATATCGATATCAATTCGGGTCGCCCCAGCATCAAGACTGTTCTCCACCAGTTCCTTCACCACAGAAGCTGGGCGTTCCACCACTTCTCCTGCGGCAATCTGGTTAGCCAGTTGGGGGGGCAGAACCTGAATCGGCATGCGAGTTCCTCTGTTATCAACGCGTTATCATCGCGAATGGCATCACGCTGAAGGGATAATCAGCGTTTGCCCGAGTTGTACCGTGCCCGACGTCATGTCATTGGCACGCTGGATCTCCTTCATGCTTACACCATAACGCATGGCAATAGCACTCAAGCTATCTCCTTTTACCACTTTATGCTTCACCGGAGTGGCTGCGCGTGTTGCCGGTGCCGGAGCAGCCGATGCACGAGCACCCGCAGGAATACGTAATTTCTGCCCCACCCAGACACCGTCTTTTTTCAGATTATTCTCACTACGCAAAGCCGCCATACTGACACCGTAACGCGCCGCGATACCTGAAAGTGATTCACCGCGCGCTACAGTATGACGCGTTGCCGGTACGCCGCTCGATACGGATGTTGCGGGCGACGGGGCCTTACGGTTGACCGGCTGTACGACCGGTCGGTTTTCCTGCTTTGGGACGGATTGTACTGGATGCGCCTGGAAATAGCTGCGCAACCCCCGGTAGATCGCCGTGGCAATTTTGTCCTGATAATCGCTGCTTCCCAGCAGGCGCTCTTCGGTTAGGTTACTGATAAAGCCCGTTTCTACCAACAACGAAGGAATATCTGGGGATCGCAGCACACCAAGGCTGGCGTGTTCTGGGCGGCGCTTGTGCAATGAACCTACGCGCTGCATTTCCTGCAGCACTTTGACGGCCACATCATAACCAACTCGCTGGGAATGACCGAACTGCAAATCCAGTACCGCCTGACTCAGATAAGGATCAGCGCTGTTGTTTGCCAACAGATCTCCTGCCCCACCGAGCAACTCCGACTGTTTCTCATGCTGTTCCAGCCAGTTTGCCATTTCGCTGTTAGCACGCCGATTCGAGAGCACCCACACGGAAGCGCCGGAAGCCCCACGGTTTGGCGCCGCATCTGCGTGAATGGAAACCAGCAGGTTGGCGCCTTGCTTGCGCGCTACATCAGAGCGCCCCATAACAGAGATAAAGTAATCGCCATCGCGTGTCATCACGCCTTTGAAATTAGGATCGCTATTGAGCAAGGTATGCAATTTACGGCCAATGGCCAGCGTCACATTTTTCTCACGAAGACCAGAAGGCCCGATAGCGCCAGGATCCTGCCCACCGTGCCCGGCATCAATGGCGACAATAACCGGTTCGCTTGCACTGCTTGAACGCGGCGCTGATGCCCGCGCAGAAGCATTGCTGTTTATCACCACAGTAGGTTTGTTATTAAACGGATTACCATCTGATTCAACTGGGAGCGTATTTCGGGCTTCACGCGTTACGGGCGCCGACGGCGGCGCTTTTGCCACCTTCGCTTTCTGCTGCCCAGCTACGGTAAACACCACGTTGAAACCCGCACCAGCTTTCTGTGTCGAAGCGCGCGTTTTCGCCGGCTGGGTCAAATCCAAGACCAACCGCAGGCTCTGCGCATCCTTCGCCTGACTGGTACGAATGCGCTTGATAATGTTTTGCCCACTGAACTCCAGCGGCAACCCTTGAATCACACCGGTCTGGCGGATATCGATCACCACCCGGTCTGGATTGTTGAGCGGGAAAAAGGCATAGATCGGTTGTCCGCTGAAATTCAGACTGACAGTGGCCTGATTATCGCCATTTTCCACTTTGATATCAGAGAGGTTGGCAGCCCAACCCGTGCTGGCCAATAGCAACCCAGCCCACATTACCAGAGCGAGTACGCGTTTTATCATGGCGTTTCGCTCTCCTGCTGAGAAGATATCCGCGCCAACATCTGCTCACCTAGAGCCGATAAGGCAACCAGCTGCGCATATCGTCCCTGCGCTTCGTAGCTTAAGTGCACCTCAAGATCCGCGGTGGGGAGAATACCCTCTCCCTGCTGCGGCCATTCAATCAGGCAGATGGCCTCCTGCGTCACATAGTCGCGGATCCCCATAAACTCCAGCTCTTCGGGATCGGCCAGCCGGTAGAGATCGAAATGATAAACCGCTAACGGTGACAGCGCGTAAGGCTCTACCAGCGTATACGTGGGGCTTTTCACGTTGCCCTGATGGCCACGCGCCTGAAGGAAACCGCGACTGAACGTGGTTTTACCTGCGCCCAGATCGCCAAAAAGATAAATGCTACACGCGTTGTCGCAGGCGTGCGCCAACGATGCCCCTAATGCGATGGTTGCTGCCTCATCCGGCAGCGGAAAATCTACTTTTTTCATTCTGTCTTTTCTAAGGGTATCCACTGAGGATTAACATAGCGGGATAATACCGGCATCAAATCGGTGGCCAGCATCCCTCGCGTGCCACGCTGCTCAGCCAACGCATCGGCAGCGGCACCGTGCACCACACACCCCGCGCAAGCCGCCTCATAGCGTGACAATTTCTGCCCAAGTAACGCGCCAATAATACCGGATAGCACGTCACCCATACCACCGCTTGCCATGCCCGGATTACCGACATCAGCCAGCGACAGCACTTCCGTTTCATCAGCAATGACAGTTCCTGCACCTTTTAACACCACAGTGCCGCCATAGCGCTGTACCAGTCTTTGGGCTGCAAGTAAGCGATCACTCTCAATATCCGCTATCCGGCAATTCAACAGGCGAGCAGCCTCCCCCGGATGCGGGGTTAAAATACGATTTTGACGTTTAAAAGGGCTCAATGCCAGCAGGTTTAGCGCATCGGCGTCCCATAGCATGGGTTTGTTACAATTTTCCGCCCTGCGCAGTGCGCTTTTTGCCCAATCATCTTGCCCCAACCCAGGGCCAATGACCACCACATCAGCCCACTCAAGACCTTCCCGCAGCGTTGAATCACTCAGCGCTTGAACCATCAGTTCTGGCCGAACCATCAATAGCGTTGCGGTGTATTGCTGGTGAGTGAGTACTCGCACTAAACCTGCACCACTGCGTAATGCCGCTTCCCCCGCCATGGCGATAGCGCCCCCCATGCCTGCGTTTCCCCCCACCAGCAACAGGCGGCCATGTTCACCTTTATGTGCCAAAGGAGAACGGACCGGTAGCCAACCGGGTAAATGCTCATGGGATAAACGCCGTATAGGTGCCGGGTGCTGCTGCAACCAAGTGGATAGGCCCAAATCTGCATAGTAAAGCGTTCCGACGCAAGCGCGTGCCTTACCCGTCAGCAATCCCGGTTTTAACGCAATAAAGGTCACCGTGCACGCAGCAACAATAACTGCCCCTGCACAGGCTCCGGTTTGTGCATTCAACCCGGAAGGTATATCTAACGCCAGTACCGGTGCATCATGCGCATTGGCTCGTGCAATCAGCGAATCATACGGTGCTCGCGGCGCGGAGGATAACCCAGTACCCAACAGGCCATCGACAATCAAATCAATTCCCTCAGGCCAAGGCTGCTCAGGAGATAATGCCACATCCCCTAGCGCCAGCCATTCATCATAGGCACACTGAGCTTCTTCTGGCAGTGGTCGCGTCGATTTATATGCGACCACTGTCGTTTCGATCCCGGCTGCACGAGCAAGCGTTGCCACTACATAGCCATCCCCGCCGTTGTTGCCATGCCCACACAAAACCAGCCAGCGGCGCGCATTCGGGTAGCAGCGGCGGGCATGCTGGTAAGCGGCTTCTCCAGCGCGTTGCATCAACTCATAGAGTGAGATTCCGGCTTGCTGCGCGGCGTCAGGTTCTTCACAACGTAACCAGTCGGGTGGATAAACCCGATCAGGTAGCATGAGCTGATGTGCAGGTAACGTATGAGGCATAGCTCTCCTCCCGGACGACATAAGCATTTGTAGCAGAAACGAATAGCGCATGGTTATCTTTATGTCTCAACTTAGCAAGGTCTGAAGCAGGCTGCCAGGAACCTATACGGTAAATGCCTCATGCCACTATCCCCTTGTTCTGCGCACAGACGCCATGCAGCTGATGTGATAAAATAAGGTTGTTTGCCTTTTCTATACGGTTCTTCATGACTTATCCCTACGACCTTAACGAACTTGCTCAGCACATTAAACTGTGGGGACATGAATTGGGCTTTCAGCAGGTAGGGATCTGCGACACCCATCTTTCCCACGAAGAACCACGGCTACAGGATTGGTTGGATAAGCAGTATCACGGAGAAATGGAGTGGATGGCGCGCCACGGCATGCTGCGAGCACGCCCCCATGAGTTGTTGCCCGGTACGCTGCGCGTTATCAGCGTGCGCATGAACTACCTGCCGGCCAAAGCGGCCTTCGCCAAGACACTGAATAACCCGACGCTTGGTTATGTTAGCCGTTACGCACTGGGGCGTGATTATCACAAACTGTTGCGCCAACGGCTAAAAAAGTTGGGTGACCGGATACAGGAACACTGTGGCAATCTGAACTTTCGGCCATTCGTCGATTCTGCACCGATTATGGAGCGCCCTCTGGCAGCCAAAGCCGGGTTGGGCTGGGTGGGCAAACACTCACTCATTCTTAATCGCGAAGCCGGTTCCTGGTTTTTCCTCGGAGAGCTGCTTATCGATCTGCCCTTACCCGTCGATCAACCGTTGGAAGAGCAGTGTGGACGCTGTGTCGCCTGCATGACAACCTGCCCCACCGGAGCCATCGTTGCCCCCTACACCGTGGATGCCCGACGCTGTATTTCCTATCTGACCATTGAGCTGGAAGGCGCAATCCCTGAAGAATTTCGTCCGCTAATGGGCAACCGTATTTACGGCTGTGATGATTGCCAGTTGATCTGCCCCTGGAACCGTTTCTCCCAACTTACCGATGAAGATGATTTTAACCCGCGCGCTGCGCTGCATTCGCCTGTGTTGCTGGATCTGTTTGGGTGGGATGAAGCAAAATTTCTGCGTATCACCGAAGGTTCAGCTATCCGCCGCATCGGCCACGAGCGCTGGTTGCGTAATATTGCCGTGGCGTTAGGGAATGCCCCCTATGAGGAAAATATTGTGCTAGCCTTACAAGCGCGGCTCGGACAGAGCGAGCTGGTCGATGAGCATATTCATTGGGCAATTAAGCAGCAATTAGCACGCCGCACATCTCAATCCATCAATGTACAGCTACCGCAGAAAAAACGGCTTATTCGTGCCATTGAAAAAGGATTACCTCGCGATGCCTAAGGTGTTTCCAGCATGCCGTTTCATCTTGGCCCGCCCTGTGCATAAATATAAAACTCCTTGCCAA
Organism: Serratia marcescens; assembly: GCA_015548865.1. GTDB lineage: Bacteria > Pseudomonadota > Gammaproteobacteria > Enterobacterales > Enterobacteriaceae > Symbiopectobacterium > Symbiopectobacterium marcescens_A. Next base: position 27,643 of record JADMXW010000013.1, read on the forward strand.
TCAATCCGTGAAGAAAGTGCAAGTGATCGCCTTAACATTTTTATAAGTTATTTTTATCAATGTATATCAATAAGATAGAAATACTATTTTGACAATCTTGCCGCAGATCATTTTACGCAAGCGAACGGCAGCCTGTGGATAAGTCTGTTTAAAAAATTATGAGATTTTATATTACATGAAGCGCTAAAGAGAGAAGTAAACACCTTGACGCTCGAGAAAAACATCGCACAAAAAACAACCTACTACGCGAGCGGGACGCAATTGTGGACTGGTTAGGCCAGGATCACAAGCGATTTATCTTTCATCTGCGATTGAACGCCTAAAATCTCGCCACAAAGGATCTTGCATCACACAAACGATCGGATCATCGTCGATGTGCCAACGCACGGACCACGCGATCGCCAATCGATTGCACTCCCTGAACTAAAATCACTAGCACAACCACTGTTCCTGCCATCACTTGATCGTTAAAACGCTGATAGCCATAGCGGATCGCCAGATCGCCTAGGCCGCCACCACCGATCACACCCGCCATGGAAGAGAACCCGATCAACACCACCGTCGTTAACGTCACACCGGCCAGGATCGTTGGCAGTGCTTCAGGCAACAACACTTTGCCGATCACGTGCCAAATCGATCCTCCCATTGACTGTATTGCCTCGATACGCCCGCGTTCAACCTCATCGAGCGCATTCTCCACCACGCGCGCAAAAAAGGGAAAAGCACCGATGGTGATCGGTACGATCGCGGCCGTACTCCCAAGCGTAGTACCTACGATCAACCGAGTAAACGGGATCAGAGCAATCAACAAAACAACAAAAGGCAACGAACGACCTATATTGATCACTGCACCCAACGCCCGATTTAGCCAAGGCAATGGCGCAACTCCTGCGGGCCGAGTGATAAACAGTACCACTCCTAACGGCAGGCCAATCAGTACGGTAAATAACGCTGCCAACCCCACCATATATCCTGTCTCTAACGTGGCATCCCACATCAGCACAATAAATTCATCCCAACTCAGGCGACCCTGCATAAGGCACTTTCCTCCACGATGCCGTGACGGCGAAGAAACGCTTGTTCTGCCCTATAATCGGGCAGCAGCGCTCTGCGTAGCTGTGAATCAGGCGTTGCGAGCAGTGTCGACAGCGATCCACTTTCCACGATCTGGCCCTGTTCCATCAGAGCAGCGTGATCGCAAATGGCTTTCACCACCGCCAGTTCATGGGTGATCAACACGATCGTCACACCTAGCCGACGGTTAATGTCCGCCAACAGAGCCAACACTGATGCCGTTGTTTCAGGATCGAGTGCGCTGGTTGCCTCGTCACACAACAAATACTTCGGCTTTGCTGCCAACGCGCGTGCAATGCCGACACGCTGTTGCTGCCCACCGGATAATTGCGAAGGAAAGGCATGTGCTTTATCACTGAGCCCCACCCACTCCAACAGTGCGTTTACCCGCGTTTCACGTTCGCGACGCGCAACCCCAGCTATCTCAAGCGGGACGGCGACGTTGTCATACACATTACGTGCATGCAGCAGGTTGAAGTGCTGAAAAATCATGCTGGTGCGCTGCCGGTGCTGGCGCAACGCGCGTGAAGAAAATGACGTAATCTCTTCACCATCCACCACAATCCGGCCCGATGAGGGCCGTTCCAACAGGTTGAGGCAGCGTAGCAGTGAGCTTTTACCCGCACCGCTGCGCCCCAAAATACCATACACAGAACCCTCGGGAATCCTGAGCGACACATCATCCAATGCCGGGCGATCGCATCCTGGATAACGTTTTCCCAACTGTTCGATGACGATCATGGCTGCTTGCTCGCCACCGGGATCACCGAGCCGTTATAGCGCTGCGTAATAAAATCCGCGATGGCTTTTGACTCGAGATCGGCCGCCAGCTTTTTGATTCGCGGATCGTTTTGCAATGCGGGCGTCGTCACCAATACGTTGGCATAGGGATTATGCTCTGCGCGTTCTAGACCCAGCGCATCTTTGGCGGGAACCAACCCCGCCTCCAGTGCATAGTTACCGTTGATCACCGCCAGATCGACATCGTCCAGCGAGCGTGGGATCTGCGCGGCTTCCACTTCTTTGATCTTCAGCTTCTTTGGATTTTCCGCAATATCCTTCGGCGTCGCCTGATCCTTGGCGGGATCGCTGTAGCCCGGTTTTAGTTTCACCAACCCCTGGCTCTGTAATAAATACAGTGCACGGCTGAGGTTGGTGACATTGTTAGGCACGGCCACCGTGCCGCCTTCCGGCACGTCGCTAAAGCTCTTGTGCTTACGTGAGTAGACGCCCAACGGCTCAACGTGCACAGTAGCTGCGACAACAAACTGTTTTCCCAACGCTTTTTCCTGATCGCGCAGATAGGGTACGTGTTGGAAATAGTTGGCATCTACATCACCATGCGCCAGCAGCTCATTGGCGTTTACACCGCTGGTCAGTTCAATCACTTTCAGGTCGTTTTGTGGATCAATTTTCTTCACCTGGGCCAAGATCTCACTGTGTGGTACCGGATCGGCGGCTACGCGTAGCGCCTGCGACGCTGAGGCAGAAAAATTCACGCTCACAGCCAATGCAATACTGCTGACAAAAAATGCGACACGCTTACTCATACAGGCTTCCTTTTATCTGCTCGTTTTAGGTATTGGGGTATATGCCTGCCACAAAGGCAGGTATAGAAAAGCGTCAGTGAACGGCAAGTTCCGTTTTCGCTAACACATCAGCGTAATAACGTTGTGCGACATCAGGGTGCGAGCGCAGTCGCCCTTTCAGATAGTTCCAGCCCACATCACGCAACAGAGGATTATGAGGATCGCTGGTTGGCCCTTGTGCCAACCGAGCCACCTGAGGCGGCAGTTGATATACCGGAACCACTGCATCCAACTGTGCGCCAAGGAAGAACGCAATAGAAAGGCGCTCCAGCCCCGGTGGCGGTGAAACCACACGGTGCACCGTGGCACGCAAATAGCCGTTGGTCGCCAGTTCCAGCAATTCACCGATATTCACAACAAAGGAACCCGGAAGCGGAGGCGCATCAATCCAGCGGTCAGGAGCAATCTCAACCTGTAAACCGGCCTGTTCATCCTGCAACAGAAAGCTCAGGAAGCCTGAATCTTTATGCGCGCCAACACCTTGCTGGCTACCCTGTGTCGATTGCCCTGGATAACGAATCAGTTTGATGTGTTCATTGGGCTTTTCACCATACAGCGCATCAAAAGTGTGCGGCGGTAACGCCAGCGCCTCAGCAAAAGCACGCAATAACTGCTGGGCCATTACGGTCATCGCTTTTTGCCATGTCAGCAGTGTGGTTTTCAGGGCAGGCTGTGCCTCTGGCCATAAATTCGGACCTTGTAATTGCCACCAGCGAGGATCCTGTGGTGTCAATTGCAGGGCTGCGCGCTCAGCACCAATATCAAACTGCTCGCGCCAGTCGGGCTGGTTGCGCGTCAATTCGGCCCCAGCACGGTTGTAGCCGCGAAAATGGGGGGAATGGATCATGGCAACACGCTGTTTTTCATCATCGGGCAAAGCAAAGAAAGCACGAGCCTGCTGCTGCAACTGCTGCTGTAACGTCTCGGGGATACCGTGATGGGTGAGGTAAAAGAAACCGACATCGCGAGCCGCCTCATTGAGCGAGGTTAAAAAGGCCCGCCGCTGCTCGGGATTGCCGTGCAGGTGTGATAAATCAAGGAGAGGTAATCTGTTTATAGTACTCATTGCGTACTCCATTAATTATTCCATGTTTAACCGGAAAATAAATGCTGGAGCCGCAACAACAACGATAGCCCGTCATGGTTCACCTCATCAGGAAACGGAGTGGTTTCAGAGCGTTCACCTTTATCAGCGCAAAGCCCCTATCAGCACAAAGTAAAGAAACCGATGTTTTTCGACATCTGAGGTTTCTGACAGACCCTTTTAGGCATGTCCGTGTTTCCCGGCGAATCACGACGAGGGGCACTCCGGCGGCTTACGCTGCTACGACCCCATCGCCGCACTTCACCTAACAACGAACGTTGTCATCAATCTGAGATGTTTTTCGACACCTGATGCTATTAATCCTGAATTGCAGCGACGGGTAAAATACAAAGAGTGGCAAAGTTAAGCAGCGCTTTAGCTATGCAACCAACCTTGCCGTTGTGACGTAAGGGATAACCACATGTCGCTGGGCATTATTGGGAGGCAACGCCCGATCGTATAGGACTACGCGTGCTCTGACGACGTAGCCAGCGCCGCAAGCAATCGCTGAATATCCTGAGGTGTAGGTGTCTCACAGGTGAATAAAATTCGGTACATCAGGGGCGCAATAATACGCTCAATAATGTGTTGCGCGCTGGCAGGCGTTTCTTTTCTCGCCAGCGCACGCTCACGAATAACCTCCAATTGCTGTGCGGTGAAACCGGCACACTTGCCTGAGCTTTCGTGTCCCGGCGTGCCCAGCACATCACGTAACATCGCCCGTCCCGGCTCTGAGGCCATCTCCTCAATATACGTATTCAGCCAGATCTCAAGATCGCCGATGAAAGAGCCTGTGTCCTGCGGATCAGCATCTGGACGTAGCTTCTCCACGGCGACATCGGCCAGCAACTGGGTGAGATCCCCCCAGCGCCGATAAAGGGTAGACGGCGTCACCCCCGCGCGCGTCGCAATGGCGGGAATGGTGAGCGCCTGACGTCCCATCTCCTGCTCCAGCTCGCGGACAGCCTGGTGGATCGCCGCTTGTACACGCGCGCTACGCCCTCCGGGACGCACACCTTGCGTGATCGCCATCTGATACTCCTTGGTCGAACCAAAATGTTTACACACCACTAAAGCAAAATATTTGCTTTAGTGGAAAAATCGCTGTAGCGTTGTTAACGCATAATATTAGCTTTTATAGCACAGGATACGCCATGACCGTTATCAGCAATACCGTGATACGCGCCACAACCCGGCGCGATGCACTCACACTCGCATTACAGAGCATCACGCTGATCGCTTTTATGGCGGCCTCCAGCGTGCCGACGCCGCTCTATAGACTCTATCAGCACGATTGGGGATTTTCCGCGACACTGCTTACCGTCATCTTTGCGGCCTATGCCTTTGCCCTGCTGTGCGCCCTGCTGATCGCAGGACGACTTTCCGACCACGTTGGTCGACGCCCAGTCATTGCCGCTGCGCTGCTGCTCAACATTCTCGCCATGCTCTGCTTCCTCTTTACTTCACATCCCTATGGGCTGATCGTCGCGCGCATTGTACAAGGCTTTGCAACTGGGTTGGCAACTGCCGCTGTAGGCGCAGCGCTGTTAGATGTGCATCCCGAACGAGGATCGCTGGTCAACAGCATAGCCCCTCTGACCGGCATGGCCGCAGGTGCCATGCTGAGTTGCGCTCTGCTGGCTTATCAATTCGCCCCGCTACACAGCGGTTATCTGTTGCTGCTTGGCGTGTTAGTACTGCTGTTAATCGGTCTTATGCGCTCGCCGGAAACAGGCGTGCGTCGTAGCGGTGCCTGGGCCAGTCTGCGCCCCAGCGTTGCTATACCACCGCAGGCCAGAGTCGCCTTTTGGCGTGTGACACCGGGCAACGTTGCGGTCTGGATGGTGGGCGGATTCTACCTCTCGCTGATGCCTTCTCTGCTGGCGCAGAATACGCCTGCGGTGTCCCCTTGGCTAAGCGGAATATCCGTTGCCACACTGACACTGAGTGGGGCCGCGGCTATTCTACTGGCGCGGCGTACCGCCGCCACCCCCACGCTGCGCGTGGGCGCGCTCTGCCTGATTGTCGGCATGACATTGATGTTATTCGCGGTCCATCGCGCGAGTACAGGTTGGTTGCTGGCGGGGGCGTGTATTACGGGGCTGGGGTTCGGTACCGCATTCCTCGGTGCGTTACGCAGCGTACTGCCGCTGGCAAAACCGCACGAACGTGCAGGCCTGACAGCCGTGTTCTACATCGAAAGTTATTTGGCAAACAGCGTGCCCGCTATCATCGCAGGCTATCTGACGCAGCATCTGGGATTAATCTCCACCACTTATGTATACGGTAGCGTGATCCTCACTCTGGCAACGCTGGCAATCGGGTTAACGTTCATCCCTCGGTTAACCAAAGAGAAATAAAATAAACAAAATCATAACATTAATAAACATGGCAGCATAAGATATAAAGAATTCGTCTTGCGATTTATCCCTGTAAAGAGAATGGTTATGGTCTACCTCTTTTGCGGAGAACGCCCATGACCACATTGTCTATATTTCAACTACCACATACGGCACAGCCCGCTGAACAACTGGTCGCCTTTGACGATATCGCCGAGCTGCTGGCGGGTGCAGGCATCCAACTCGAACGTTGGGAAATTGACTCACTGCCCGTAGCGGCGGACAGTGACACGCTACTCAGCCATTTTCAGCAGGATATCGACCGGCTCAAGTTGCAAGAGGGCTACACGACCGCCGACGTGATCCGTATTACACCGGATCACCCCGATAAACAGGCGCTGAGAGAGAAGTTTTTGCAGGAACATACCCACAGCGAAGATGAAGTACGCTTTTTTGTCACGGGTAGCGGTACATTCTTCGTTCCTCTGGGCGACAAGGTCTTTCGTCTGAAATGCGAAGCAGGTGACCTTCTGCGCGTTCCTGCCAACATCCGTCACTGGTTTGACTGCGGTGCACAACCGGACTTCACCGCGATCCGCATTTTCACTAATCCGGCAGGCTGGGTGGGGCATTTTACAGGCCAGGAAACTTTCTATTAGCGCACGCCGAACAACATACACTCGCCAAAAATACTCTTCTCCTGATTAGAAAAGTTAACGCCACACGGCACTCAAGCGTGGCGTTTTCTGATAGCAAGAATCCACCATTTCACTTATTGCTAGTACAAACACATCTAGCAAACCTGGTATGACATATTGGCCACAGCATCGTTTGGACGATGTTTAAAATTCATGCATACGCGCTCTCTATACTGTTCCCCGGATTTATCAAGCGGATTTAACATGATGAAATTTACTATCGCGGGCACCGGTTACGTCGGGTTGTCGAATGCAGTGCTATTGGCCCAACATAATCAGGTGGTCGCTCTCGACATCGTTGAACAAAGGGTGGCGCTCCTGAATCAAAAAGTGTCTCCCATTGTTGATACCGACATTGACCATTATCTAAAGGAAAAACAGCTTAATCTGGTAGCCACGACGGACAAGCACTTGGCCTATCAGGATGCGGAGATCGTTATAATCGCTACCCCCACCAACTACGATCCCATCACCAATGCGTTCGATACTCAGTCTATTGAATCCGTCGTACAGGATGTTTTATCCATCAATCCCGATGCGCTTCTCGTGATAAAATCCACTGTTCCCGTGGGATACACCCTGCAACTTCGGCGCACGTTTGCCACGGATAACATTATTTTTGCGCCCGAATTTCTACGCGAAGGAAAAGCGCTACACGACAATCTTTACCCTTCACGCATTGTGATTGGAGAACGCTCGCCGCGTGCTGAGCGTTTTGCCGCATTGCTACTACAAGGGGCAATAAAAAAGACCGTACCGGTTCTCTACACCGATGCGACGGAAGCGGAGGCTATCAAGCTGTTCGCTAATACCTATCTCGCCATGCGCGTCGCCTATTTCAACGAGCTAGACAGCTACGCTCAAATGCACACGCTGGATAGCAAACAGATTATTGAAGGTGTCGGGTTAGATCCGCGTATTGGCTCGCATTATAACAACCCTTCATTTGGTTATGGTGGCTACTGCTTGCCCAAAGATACCAAGCAACTACTGGCTAATTACGCCAGCGTACCTAATCGGCTGATTTGCGCCATCGTTGAGGCTAACCGCACGCGCAAAGATTTCATTGCCGATGACATTCTTAAGCATAATCCCAGCGTGGTCGGTGTTTATCGGCTGGTGATGAAAACGGGATCAGATAACTACCGCGCCTCGGCAATTCAAGGCATCATGAAACGTATCAAAGCCAAAGGCATTGGTGTGGTGGTCTATGAACCGGTACTGACGGAGGCGACATTTTTCCGCTCACCGGTGATAAACGATCTGGCAACGTTCAAACACAAGGCTGATTTGATCATTTCAAACCGCATGGCACCAGAGTTGGAGGATGTCGCGGATAAAGTCTATACCCGCGACCTTTTTGGTTTGGACTAAGTCCGTGCACCAATCGGTAGCACACGGCGGCTGCGTGCGTAATATCTGCCCCACAACAGGCCCAACGTGGCAGCAATCAGCGAGCCCAGCAATACACCTAGCTTCGCCGCCCCCAGCAGTTGCGGATCGTCGAAGGCCAGCATGGCAATAAAGATCGACATGGTAAAACCGATACCAGCGAGCAGCCCGATCAAAAACACACCACGCCAGGAAACGCCTGGCGGTAGTTGGCACCCGCCAAAACGCACCATCAGCCAACTGGCACTGACCACACCCAGGAATTTACCGACGACCAAGGCCAACGTAACCCCCATGATAACCCCATGTGGCCCCGAGCCTGACAAATCGATACCGTTAACGCTCACCCCAGCATTCGCTAGTGCAAATAGCGGCATCACGCCATAGGCCACCCAAGGGTGCAATGCCATCTGTACACGGATAACAGGCGGTAATACTTCGCGTTGAACATAGCGTAACTGTTTGAGCGGTCTAGCCAACTGTTCAACGGCTCGAGAATCCTGTTTATGCATCAGGTCACGTACAATGTGAGAAAGATGCTCCAGTGAACGCGCCTTCATCGCTCGCATGGAGGCCACGGGAGTCATCAGCCCCAAGACCACGCCAGCTAATGTTGGATGCGCCCCCGTAAGCAAAAAGCCTGACCACACGATGATGCCGGGAATGACATAGGCCCATGCCGACCCGATACCAATTTGATGTAGCCCTAACACCAGCAATACGCCCACAAGCACCAGGATCAATCCGTTATACTCAAGCCCACCCGAGTAGAAGAACGCAATGATCAAGACGGCAATAATGTCATCGATAATGGCCAATGCCAGCAAAAAGACCCGTACATTGCCAGGAATACCTTTGCCCAGCAGCGCCAATACCCCAACCGCAAACGCGATATCCGTTGCCGTCGGCACCGCCCAGCCTTGTTGTTGCAACGGTGCGCTGTTAATGCTCAGATAAATCAACGCGGGCACAACCACGCCGCCAAAGGCAGCGGCAATCGGAAGCACCGCTTGCTTCAGGCTGCTCAGTGCACCTTCATGAATTTCACGACGGATCTCCATGCCCACAACGAGAAAGAACAGCGTCATCAAGCCGTCGTTGATCCAGAAGTGCAAAGAGTTCTGGATTTCAGTGTCGCCAATGCGCAAAGAGAGCGGAAGATGCCACAGCGAATGATAACTTTCCGCCCACGGCGAATTGGCCCAAATCAATGCAACTGCAGCGGACACAAGCAGCACAATGCCGCTTACCGCTTCAATATGGAGAAAACGTTCAAGGGTAGCGAAAGCACGCTCCGCCAAGCGCTGAGCACGAGGAATGCTCCGCGGGGACAGGTGTCGATTCATGGTATTGTAGACTCCGCGTGGCGGCCCGACCAACGCACAAACCTGTTCGCCGCAACATGCGGCTAACACCCGCCCCCTTTTTACCGACAATGTTTCGCTAGATCAAGAATTTTACACTGATTTACATGCCACTTATGGCGAAACATGTTCCAACGCAAACACCAGCACCATGCAGGTCATCAATTCCACATTCCCAGTTTATCCCCTCGCGCTTATTGAATATTGCTTGAGAGTAAGAAGTGAGGAATAAAAATGTCGTTAATGTCCTATCCCAGGCAGGGTGATTTTACTTACCCATTGCACCAAGGATAGGCTCTGCGTTGACCACATTTAATACGAGAAATTACAGCAGACCTTGTAGGGGAAGCGACGTCATACTGGCATCAAACTGGATGACATCAGCGTTGGCAAGCCCATATTTTTGAAACGGATCTTGACTAAGACGTGCCTGCAACTGCTCAAGATTATCGCTCTTTGCCAAAATGACCCCACCCGTGCGCGGAATCCGGCGACCTGATGCAATAAAAACGCCGTCGGCATAGCCCTGTTTTAACCATTCAACATGGGCGGGAATCTGCTCATCAATTTCTTCAAGCGGCCGCACATACGTCAGCACCACCACATAAATCACACTCATCGTAAATTCCATGTATTGCGTAAGGGATAAGGCAAGGCTACTCCTCGACAGGGGAGGCATGAAGCACTTTTTGATAACGAATAGACGTATTCCATTGTCTCGACTCGAGCTAGTAGCGCGAAGGCCAAATCTCTTCAGGACGTTTACCCAACGCATTAGCAATCAGCCGTTCACCTTTTGGCCAGCGACGGATCAGTGTGTTCGCCAGCGTCGAAGATGCCAACCCAGACGCTCTGGAAAGAGCAGACAGTGTTGTACCGCGTTTCTTTAAACCCGCAATGATATCTGCTAAGTGCCAGTCCTTTCTGTTCATCTCTTTACTCTCCTTGGTTATAGCCTTCATTAATTATCCCATTTTGGGATAATTAATGAAATAGCAGATATTCGATTTTAGGATATCAATCAGGGTGTATGAGATGGCGTCAGTCTATTCGAAAGAATATCAAAATGTTATCAAATCACTGCGAAAAGCAAGGATCGAAAAGGGTATTAGCCAACAACATTTGGCAGATGCTTTAGGGCGGCCTCAATCGTTTATCGCTAAAGTTGAAAATGGTGAACGCCGATTAGACATTGTCGAATTTGTCTACGTTGCTCGACTACTCTCACTCAATCCCGCCACTATTATTGGCAAAATACCAATCAAACATGAACCTCTCGACGCCTAAGAGATACATTAATTCGGATATAGATATCGATAATCAATCGAAAAAGATGATTGATTCTGGACAATATTGCGATGTTTTGATGTTGGAACATGATGGCGATTAAAAGTGTGATTATTCGCTACAACCGTTATCAACCATGTTTAAACCTTCTGCAATAGTCTAGTCACTCAGTGAAGATATGCTCACGCTTTGTTTTTATTGAAGGAAGTACGGTGATAGCTAACAGCGCCAACGCCATCAGTAACAGACAAAGGCTGATGGGCTCTTCGATGAAAACGGCATAGCTTCCCCGCGACATCATCATGGCCCGGCGCAGATTTTCTTCCATTAACGGCCCGAGAATGAAGCCCATAAGCAAGGGGGCTGGCTCGTAATCATAAGCAACCAACGCAAAACCAATAAGGCCAAATAACGCCGCAGTAAAAATATCAAATGAACTGCTCGCCACGCTGTAAATGCCAATGCAGCAGAACATAATGATAACCGGATACAGTAGCCGATAGGGAATTCGCAATAATTGTACCCATACCCCAACCAGCGGCAAATTAAGCGCCAGCAGCATGATATTGCCAATCCACATACTTGCGATCACACTCCAGAAGAGGGTGGGTTGGTCCGTGATAAATTGCGGGCCCGGTGTAATACCATGAATCATCATCGCACCCGCCATCAGGGCCATGGTGCCATTAGAAGGGAGACCGAGCGTCAATAAGGGAATAAACGACGTTTGGGCTGCCGCATTGTTAGCGGACTCAGGCCCAGCAACACCGGCAATAGCACCATGGCCAAATTGCTCAGGGTTCGCCGACACCTTTTTTTCTACGGTATATGAACAGAACGTTGCCAATGCCCCACCCCCACCGGGCAGTAGCCCAAACAAGGAGCCAATCAAGGTACCGCGCAATACCGGGCCCGCCGATTGGCGGAGATCGTCACGACTCAGCAATATACGCCCATGGGGAATAACGTTGCCCATAGATTGTTCCCGCATGGAAACCACGCGCACGATTTCGCTGATACCAAACAGCCCCATCGCCAGCGCGACAAAACTGATACCATCCGTGAGTTGGATAATGCCAAAGGTATAACGTTCCAACCCTGAATTGACATCAATCCCCATCAATCCGAGCAACATCCCCAGCACCATAACGGCAAACGCCTTAAGCAACGATCCCTGTGCCAGAACAATCGCCCCCACGAGGCCGAGCAGCATCAAAGAGAAATAATCAGCAGGCCCAAAAAGTAAAGCCAGAGAGGAAAGTAACGGCGCACAGAGTGCGATAATGATTGTCGCTACACTGCCTGCGAAAAATGATCCAATCGCAGAGATAGCCAGTGCCGGACCTGCCCTGCCTTGACGCGCCATCGCGTGGCCATCGAGACAGGTGATTACCGATGAGGTTTCACCTGGAATATTGAGTAAAATTGACGTGGTAGAGCCACCATAGGCTGAACCATAATAAATCCCCGCTAACATAATCAGCGCAGCGCTGGGATCAAGTAAAAAAGTAAACGGCAACAGCAATGCTATTGTTACCAAAGGCCCCACGCCGGGCAAGACTCCGACAAATGTCCCTAGCAATGCGCCGAGAAAGCAGTAAAAAAGATTGTTCAGAGTGAACACCGCATCCAGACCACTTGCAAGCCCGTTAAACAATTCGTTCATTACAGCGGCCACTCTTTAAATGGAATAGATAATACTTTTACAAAAAAAATATCGGATAGCCCGGCCATAATGACCGCAAGAATAATAATCTCTTTGGTTCGCGTTTCTCGCGTCCCCAGTGCAGCACCCGCAATAGCCAACGCGCTGGAAAGAATCACCCCGGCTAAACTGATGATATATCCAAACAGGATAATTACCCCGATAATAAAAAATAAAGGACGCGCTGCTGAATGAAATTTATCGGCTTTACAAACATTGCTTAATGTTCCTCGCAGTGCTATCAGAAACCCCAGCAGCGCAAGCAATCCGCCAAGAAGCGCGGGAACGTAACCGGGTCCCATTTGTGATGCATTTCCTAAAGGGTATTTAGAAATCGCCATCACCATTGCTGCGCCACCGATAAGCAGTAAAACGCCGCCCGATACAGTATCGTCACGCGTGCACAATAATGACTTATCAGACATAATAAATCGTTTCCGATGAATATTTACGAGAACATGATGTCAGGAGTGTAAATACGCTATTCCGTTATCACGACTATTTTGCTTCAATTCCAGCCAGTTTTGATAAACGCGCCCATTCAGCAATTTCGCTCTTCACAAAATCACGTAATGCCGGTGGTGCAATATTTCCATAGGGTTGATAGCCAAGCTCGGTCAATTTAGCGCGGATAGACGGATCGTTAATCGCCTGATTAAAGGCTACGTTAAGTTTTTCCACCACAGGCTGGGGCGTCCCCGCAGGTGCAAAGACGGCTGCCCAAGCATTTGCATTGATCCCTTTGATACCGAGTTCATCCAATGTCGGTATATCAGGATACTCAGGGAGGCGCTGAGGAGAGGAGATAGCCAATATTTTCAATTTATTCGCTTTCACCAACGGAGCCGTTGCTGCTATACCATCAAACATTAACGCAACACGGCCAGCCACAAGATCCACTAACGCTGGGGCAGAACCGCTGTAAGGGATTTCGATGGTATTCACGCCCGCGATTTGATTAAATAAAATCGCTTTAAATCGGGTTGGAGACCCTTGCCCAGCAGAAGCATAATTATACTTACCAGGATTTTCTTTCAGTAATTTGATCAATTCATCAACTGAATTGACCGGCAAACTTGCGGTTACCACTAACGGCGAAATAAACTCGGCCAACAGCGCTACAGGTTCGAAATCCGTGACTGGGTTATAAGAGAGCCCCGCTATCTGTGAAACATTTGCTGCATGGGTCGATGAACTCCCCAAACCAATGGTATAACCATCAGGTTTAGCATTCGCAACCGCCAACGCCCCTAACGTGCCAGCCGCACCGGGCCGGTTTTCTACCACAAGCTGTTGCCCGAGGATATCACTGACTTTAGGCGTGATATGTCGAATAAGAATATCCTGACCACCACCGGGATTAAATGGCACAATAAAACGAATTGGCCGTTCAGGATAGGCCTGGGCGGAGAAAACAGCGGAAACCATCAAAAACGAAAAGAGGATAATATGACTAATAATCTTCATTATTATTGACCCTGTGCAATAAAATAACCCATCATTAAACATGACATAAGACAATTACTGATATATACCCGTCATACTTCAAGTTGCAGGCGCGTTGGCTACACGCGTTTACCCGAATCACTTACCTGAGTAAGCTCATCGGGGCTCACGCGCTTGCCGCCTTGCTGCAACTCGAATTATTTAGGCTATAGGCTAATATCTATTTTTATTATCAGTTATCTGAATAAAGAATTTATAAACTTGATGAAATCACCCTCTCATGCAGTTCATTTTTTGTCAAAGACGATTTGCTGCTTTGCTTTTTCAATATTACGCAGACAGACTGTTATCTGCCGTTATGTTCTAATAATGCGAAAACCAAATCGCTTCAGGGCGTTCACTCAACGCATTGGCAATCAGCTGTTCGCCTTTCGGTCAGCGACATATCGATGTATTTGCAACGTCGAGGATTCTAGCCCAGACGTGCTGGAAATCTATTGAGTAGATAGATAAAACGTTATGGATATTTGGAGAAATCTGATAACAAAAGACGATTGAAGGGCAAAAAGATTGGAGCGGGAAACGGGACTAGAACCTTGTCCGTAACTCTTTGATTAGAAAAGAGTTTTCATTTTTCCCGCAACAGGAATGGACACGATTATGGACTTATTCTTCCGCGATGGCAAGTGTTATGCCAACTTTTTTTCCACCCCAGGCTGCTGACGTCCATCAACATCTGGGGCCTTGCATGACCTCTGCCCCCCAGTCCTCGTGATCGTACCGGAACAGACAGTTCGCGCTACGCTCATATGACCAGACCCGGCTTTGTACAAGCCAGGCAGAACGGCAGCCCCTCTTCGCCTCATGGGCGACGCTGCTGATCGCGGCGGAGGGTTCGCACGAAGCGCTCTGTCTGCACGAGCTATTTCTGATCGGGAACACCACATCAGTGTTCGGCCGACGACCGGCACATGAACCTGCGCCACGTGGCAACTGTGGTCAACTGTCGTACGTTCGTGAGGCAGGCCGATTCGTTGGTCCCATGCCCAGGCATGAGGAACAGTCGGGCGTCAATGATGGAAGCATCCAAACATGGGAAATCTTCTCAGCATGGTGGCTTTTCCGGTTCGTTTTCAAGCTCGAATTACAGCGTTCTGTCCGCTGTCGGAGAACCATTCCAACAACCAAAGGAAGACACACCATGAGGATACGCCACCTGCACTATTTCTTGATCGTCGCCGAAGAGCAGAGCTTTGCTCGCGCCGCAGCCAGAGTCCATATCGAACCCTCGCCACTGTCCCGAGCCATTCAGGAGCTGGAGAACCAGCTTGGGGTCAGGCTTCTCCACCGCGCCAAGGGGCGGATACGGCTGACCTGGCCAGGCGAGGTGTTCCGGGAAGAAGCACGACGCATGCTTTCTTTCATGGACAACGCGAAGTCTCGCGTTCACTCAGCCTCGCAGGGCTACCGCGGTCGGCTGCGTATCGGCCTTGCCGATAGTCTTGCTCAGCCACGACTCACGCAATTGCTCGCACGCTGCAGAGAGGAGGAACCTCGCACCGAAGTTCGGATCTCCGAAATGACCGTCAACGAAATGCTTCAGGCTCTCCGCCATGATCAGATCGATGTCGGCTTCACGGTGGACGGCGAAGCGACCGATGGATACGTCAAGGAGATGGTATGGGCCGAGCGCCCCGCGATCGCCATCCCCACCCACCATCCGTTGCTTGCCTTCGACAAGATCCCTCTGGCCGAAGCTCTCCGCTATCCGCTGATCCTTTGCCATCCGGAGCGGTGCGCGGGCGGCCATAATGTCATTCGTCGCTGGTTCAATGATGGCGCATTGCCCTCACCCTCCGTTGCCGAGTATGTTTCAGGGCATGAGCCGATGATCATGCTCGTCGCCGCAGGCTATGGCATCGGGATCGGCCTGGAGTCGCAGATCGCGCTCTACAGCCATCCCGATGTCATCATCAGGCAGGTCGTGGACGAGGTTCCCAACACGGCGACGTTCATTGTGGTCCCGGAGAAGCGTGCCTCCGTAGAGCTGGAGCGCTTCATAAAGCGAGCGCAGGAAATCGGCAAAACCTCGGCCGACTGACGCTTATGTCGGCACCATAACGCATGGCATCGTCACTGGCGCCACGCTTTTTTTGTCGGCTCAACGACAAAAAAAGTCGCTCTCATCCACAGCAGCGGGCGGGTCATCTTGCTGCTCGATGACATGAGCCGAGCGTTTCTGGCGACCGGGGCATAGCAGCCACATGTCAATGCCTTTCGGCAAAATTCGTCAGACATTTTTGGTCGCCCGAACGACGAAAACCGACACCATCTATCTGCACATTGAATAGGCAGAGAGGTATCGGCTGTTCCTGCACTTTATCAAGCCGGCTCAATTCCGAATATTGGCATTTCCAGGGATCGAGTTGACAGCGATGAGTTCTGAAACAGCACCAGGTTAATTGCAACCCATGAATGCGGTGGTCAGCACGATCCTATTGATTGATGTGTTCTGACGGTGACGCTCTTCTAATGCGGTTCAGACCCAAGAAGATCCACCGAGCATCAAGGAGTGACCATCATGTTTCAACAGAACCCCGCTCCGGCACCGGAGCGGCGCATACTGCGCCGTGCAGAAGTTGAGGCAAAGACGGGCTTCAAACGCGCCCACATCTACAGCCTCATGAAAGAGGGCAAGTTTCCCAAGGCCATGCGACTTGGCGTTCGCGCCGTGGGCTGGGACTCTGCCGAGATCGACCAATGGATCACCGACCGCCTTAAAGAGCGCGTCTGACCCTGCTCCCCATTTCCTTCACGAAGAGGAGCACGTCATGCAGGTGATTTCCGTCATCTCTACCAAAGGCGGCGTTGGCAAGACGACGATCGCCGCAAACCTCGGCGGCTTCATCGCCGACGCGGGACTGCGGGTGCTGCTTCTCGATCTCGACATACAGCCCACGCTCTCGTCGTACTACGAATTGGCTGACCGCGCACCCGGTGGCGTCTATGAGCTGCTGGCGTTCAACGAGCGCGACATTTCGCAGTTGGCCTCACGCACGGCGGTCGAGCGCCTGGACATCGTTCTGTCCAACGATCAGCACCGGCAATTGAACACGTTGCTGCTGCATGCCCCTGATGGCCGGTTGCGGCTGCGAAACCTCCTGCCAGCGTTCGAGCCGCACTACGACCTGGTTTTGATCGACACCCAGGGCTCCCGCAGCGTGCTTCTCGAAATGGCGGTGCTGGCATCCGGGTCCGCGGTTTCGCCGGTCACGCCTGAAATCCTTGCCGCTCGCGAAATGCGGCGTGGCACCGTGCAACTCATCCAGGATATCGGCCCGTATCGCCATCTCGGCATTGAGCCACCGCCCTTGCAGTTGCTGATCAACCGGGTGCCTGCCGTGTCGTCCAATGCCCGCCTGATCCGGCAGACATTGCGGATGATCTTCCGTGAGCAGACAGGCGTCCAGGTTCTGGAGACCGAAGTCCCCGCGATAGAAGCATTTCCGCGTGCCGCCACGCAGAGCCTGCCGGCTCACCGTGTCGAACACCGTCGCCCGACAGGCAGGCTCGCCCCTGCCGCACTCGACATCATCCGCTCCCTGGCCACCGAGTTATGCCCGCAATGGCGTGAGCGTTTCAACCTGGTCACCGGCAAGATCGGGAGGAGGCATTCTCATGTCGAACGCCCATGAGCTTGCGCGAGGCCACAAGCAACTCCTGCCTCTTATCGAATTTGCATTGAGCGAAGGCTGGGCCGTTTCGCGCACGTCGGGCGGGCACCTCAAGTTCATAAAGCCGGGACTGCCGCCGATATTCACGAGCTCGACAGCCAGCGATCACCGCGCCGGGCGCAACGCCCGCGCAATGTTGCGCCGCGCGAACCGCCAGAGCGCCGAAGCCCGTCCTGTTGGAAAGGAGACCGGCCATGGCTGATATCTCCGAACAGGAAATGGCGGCGAAGCTGATGAGCGATGGCTTCGGCCGCACGGGCCCGGTGGCCGGCGCACTGACCGATCCGGTCGCGGATACCCCGATGGTCGTAACGCTTGATGAGTTGCGTCCATACGAGCTTGATCCGCGCCTTACCCGCAACCCGCTCTATGACGAAATCAAGGCCTCGATCCGCGAACGCGGCCTGGACGCACCACCACCGATCACCCGCAGGCCTGGTTCAGCCCACTACATCATTCGCAATGGAGGCAACACCCGGCTGGCCATACTGCGTGAGTTGTGGACCGAGACCAAGGATGAACGCTTCTTCCGTATCGGTTGCCTGTTCCGCCCCTGGCCTGAGCGCGGCGAGATTGTCGCCCTGACCGGGCACCTCGCAGAGAACGAATTGCATGGCAGTCTTTCGTTCATCGAGCGCGCGCTTGGCGTCGAAAAAGTTCGTGAACTCTACGAGCAGGAAGATGGCAAGTCGCTGTCGCAATCGGAGCTTGCCCGGCGTCTCAAAGCCGACGGTTATCCTGTTCCACAGCCCCATATCAGCCGCATGCAGGAGGCCATCCAATACCTGCTGCCGGTCATCCCGAACGTCCTTTACGGAGGGCTGGGCCGCCATCAGGTCGAGCAACTGACCGGCTTGCGCCGGGCCGGCGCCAGGATCTGGGAAGCACGCGCTGCGACCAAACAGGTGGATGTTGATTTCGCCACGCTGTTCCAGGACGTTCTTGCCGTCTTCGACGGGTCGCCCGGCAACTTCAACATCCAGCGCGTCCAAGACGAACTGATCGGCCAGATGGCCGACCTGCTCGGTGTGCTGTATGACACGCTCGCTCTCGAAATCGTCGACTCCGAGAAGCGCTGGCAAGTTTTGACCAGCGAACCCGCCGCGGCGCCACCGGCCACGCCTGCCGTGGCGACACTACCGCAGGCCGCGCCTGCGCAACTTTCCCCACCCACACCCTCGACGCCACCGCAGCGTGAGACGCCAGTCGCGGCATCAGAGTCCAGCCTGCAGACGAAGCCATCCCCGGCGCAGCCTCCCGCATCTGACGATCAGCCGGACGATGAAAGCCAGCGGTTTGCGCTGCTTCAGGAGCACATTGTCTCGCCTGCTCCAACGACCGACCGACTCCAATCGATCCAGCGCCTGATTGCCGACCACACTGGAGAGGCGCACAACGACTTCGAAAGCAACGTCCTTCAGGCCATCCCCGTGCAGGTTGGCGGCCTGTATCCGATCTCGGATGTATGGCACATCGATCCCGGTCTGGACGAACCCGACCGTTTGCGTACGCATATTGCGCAGTTCGCACTGGAAATTGCCAGTGAAGCTGGCGTGGGAGACCATATCGTCCCGTCCGATGACGGCATCGGCTTCTCATGCGTGCCCGATATCGAGCGCATGGGCTCGGCCGGCGCAATGGCGCTCCACGGTGCAACCCTGACGCTGCTGCACGTCCTGAGCGCGCCTTATCTGTCGGCCAGCGCCTCCCCGGCGCGTATCGACACTTCGCGTTTGGCAGGAGATTTGGCCGTCCTGCTGCTGGGGATGGCACAGCGGGCTACCCCCTCTCGGGGCCAGTCCCATGTTCTGACCGACAACGGGCTGGTGAAACTGTTCCGGCTGGTGCGGCTCTCGCGTCGACTGCTGGAGATTGAGGCAGGCACCATGGATGGCGATAGCGCCATGCCTGGGTCATGAGGGGAGGCGCCATGTCGAATCCCCATCCTCTCAATCAGGCAGTGATCGCGCAGGCGCTCCACGATTTGCGTAACGGTCAGTTGCGCCGCGCCAAGTCCATGGGATTTGAGGACGCGGATCTCGATGCACTCAAACATCCCGCGTTGGCCAGCGCGCTGGCCAACGCCCTGGTTTCCTGGTGCTGCGTAACGGTCAATCGAGATGTCGTGCAACGACTGCTGCATCAGGCCGAGGACGTGACTCAGGAGGTGGTCAGGATCGACCGGTTGCTGCGCCTGGGCGCCAGTACGGATCTCATCGGCAAGTTCTTCGGCCTGACCCACCAGGAGATCGCCCTGCGCCGCAATATCATTGGCCTGCCGAAACGCAAGGGGCGCCACCCTGTCCTGACAGAAGAGCAGGATTGCGATCTATGGAACCGCTGGTCGGAAACCGTCAAGGAGCGCGGCGTGGTGCTGACCGACGAAACGGCGATGCTCGACATCGCCGCAGACCTTGCCGAAAGCATGAATCTGCCCATCTCAGTCATCTGGAGCGCCATCGGCAGGTGGATCGATGAAGGGCTGGTTTGAGCATGGACCGCTCACGCCGATCAAGCGGTCCCGTATCGCTGGGCGACCTCTTCGATCAGGCGCTTCAACGAATGCAGGTTCAGCAACCGCCACCAGCACCTGCACCTGCACCTGCACCTGCACCGGCACAATCAGCCCCATCTCGCCAGACTGACGGTTTCATTTTCAGCGGCAATCGACATGACTCCGTGCCACGCGCCTTGCTCACGGACAATCGCCTGACGCCACTGGAACGCAACGCCTGGCAAGTGTTCCGGTTGTTGCTCAACGACGATGGCATCACGGCTCTCCCGACCTACGACCAGCTCGCTCCCTGGCTGGCCTCGATGCCATGCGCCACCCGAGCCTCGCATGAAACGGTCGCCCGCGCGCTGACCCTGCTGCGCCTCACACGCTGGATCAGCCTGGTGAGGCGTCGGCGCGACCCCAGGACCGGGCGCATCCAGGGCAACCTCTACGTGCTGCACGACGAACCTCTCACACCGTACGAAGCCATCCAGCTCGATGCCGATTATCTGGGGCTGGTCAGCCAGTCGCTGGACCATGCCAGCAAATCCATCCAGCGCGTCGGCGTCCACACGCTCAAGGAAATGATCGACGACCCTCTGCTCAGCGGCAGGGAGCTGCCGAGTCGGCTGCAGGTGATATCGCGGC
Source organism: Serratia marcescens (assembly GCA_015548865.1). Classification (GTDB taxonomy): domain Bacteria; phylum Pseudomonadota; class Gammaproteobacteria; order Enterobacterales; family Enterobacteriaceae; genus Symbiopectobacterium; species Symbiopectobacterium marcescens_A. The sequence continues at coordinate 48,500 of JADMXW010000013.1, forward strand.
GTCTGGCTGCACAAGGGTGGACTGAACCAGCGACTTATCCACAGCCTGGGGATAATCACGATTCCGAAGACGGGGAAGACGGCCTTCTTCGGAATCGTGACGCACCTTCTTCGGAATCCGAAGTGGGCGAAAAACCCCGGAAAACCGGCTCACTTCGGAATCCGAAGACCGATAGTACAGTACGTAAAGAAAAAGAAATAAAAGAAGTACGTACAGTACCGCGCGGGTTGGGCATGCTTCGCCTTCCCGAGCGCTTCATGTCGCTCAAGGCAGAACAGCAATCGGGCGCATTGGCCGCGTTGCAGCCGGTTGATCCCGACCTGCATCAGGCTGTTCTCGATGAGTGGGATGCCCGCTGCCGCGCCAGCGCCGTGCGCAATCCGGCCGGTTACCTGTTTGGCATTATCCAGAAAGCCATGCGCGGTGAGTTCCGTGCCTGGGCTGGACAGAGGACGCCACCCGAGACAACAGGCGCACAACCCGAGAAACCACGGCAACCCGTAGATCCGGAAGTGGCACAGGCCCATATCGCCCGGCTACGCTCGATGCTTCGCTTGTCGTAGGGCTTGCGTCTATCGGTGAGTAGTCGCGGCCATGCCAGGCCATTCGCGGGCGTCGACCATGACGAGGATATTCCACTCAGTTCCATAGTCGCCTATACCCCGGGTATAGCGAAACATGAAGCCTTCCAGTCATCGGTCATCAAGCGCTTTATCGTGGTCGACGGGCGAGCGTCCACCGAGAGCCATGGACGCCTATACCCTGGGTATAGCGCAACACGCAGCCTTCCAGCTATTGCATCCAGGTCTTTGCCTTGGCTGACGAGGCCGAAAGTCCACTGAGAGCCGTGGACGCCTATACCCCGGGTATAGCGCAACACACAGCCTTCCAGCCTCGGGTAGCCGTGAGCCGGTCCGACCGGGAATTCGAGTGTCCACCGAAGGCCATGGAAGCCTATACCACTGGTATAGAAGAACAGCCTGCTTTCCCGATCCGGTTAGATTTCGTGAACCTCGCTCCCACGAATAGATTCCCGGTTCCGATACCGGGCCAGCCGTCCCGCCGGCTGCTCACAAACAGGCGCTGCTCCGGTGCGGTTTGATGACTGACGGCCTTCCGGCCAATGGCGATGCTGACCTCTCGTTCCAACACCGGGAGTCGTCAACATGGCCAACGAAACAGAATCTCTGCAGTTGAACCTGGGGTCTCTGCGCAGCGCGATGTCGCTGACGCTGCACACCCATCATGCCTCGCGCATCTGGCACGGGCGTACACCATCCGAAGGCAAGCCCGGCATCATCGGCCTCAACGGCTTTGTCGCCATCATGAACAAGCTGAAGCGCGGAGCCGAGCAGGACGATCCCTATTCGGACTGGTGGATGCTGCGCATCGAAGACAAGCTCAGCACCACCAAGGAGCAGCTTCAGACCCTGCGCGAGCAGGTGGACCAGGCGCTCGCCGACGTCCCGCAGGCGCTCAGCCTCGGCGAAAACCTCAATGTGCAGCCGGTCAAGTTGCCGCTGTTCGTTTCCTCGCAGCTCGGCTTCATGGCCGTGTATCTCCTGGCCGACTATGACGATCTTGCCCGGCGTTTGATCCTGGCGCATCACACGGCCCTGATCGACCGCAGCACGCTCGAACGCTGGCTGGGCGAAGGCGCGCATTCCCTGCGTAGTCTGTTCAGCCTGGCGCAGCAGTATCGCTACTCCGGCACGAAGCGCGACGACTTCGCAGCCAACAACGCCGCAGCACGTGCGGCCTTGGAGAAGTATGGCGAGTTGCCGCAGGACGTGCTCGAAGGCGAACGCCGCTCCCGCTTCGCGCCGCCGCTTATCCGGCGTTCGCCACTGGCCTCTGCGACCGCCCGGTCCGCAACATCGGCCGTCGTGCCGGCCAGTGACGCCGACCAGGCTGCGCCAGCCGATTCCGATGACGAAGCTGAGGGTGAAGCATCCGCGTCTTCGGACGAAGAGGATGCATCAGCATGAACGCGCCAAGCCGCTTCGAGGCGCTGGAACAGGCTGACTTCCAGAGGCTGGAACACGCAGCCTACCTAAAAGGCCTTTTAAGACCCTTTAAAGGTAATGGGGAGCTTGCGACCTGGGCCAGCCAGTGCGAAGCGCTGCGGGACGACCTGATTGGCCTGGCGCAGCGCAAGGTGCTGGCGCAGGCCCGCAGTCATCCCTTCAACCTGCTGCCCGTTCAACTGGCCCAACAGACCACTGGCGCAGGGACAACCTTTCTTCGCTGGCGCAACCTCGACCGTTCCAGCATGGGCGTGGCGCTGTGGGAGAGTCTGATTGCCAGCCCCGCCACGCCGGTCGGTCTGATCGACGACCTCCTTGCGCTGGAACAGCAGCGCATCGTGCTGAACATGCAGATCAGCCTGTGCCACACCATTGCCCGACAGGGGATGGAATGCGCCAGCAAGGTGGTGTCGGCGCAGGCGGCTCACCATCGCCGGGCCGCTGGAGGAGCCGGTACTGGTCCATCGAATGGCAGGCCATCGTCATGAGCAGGCCTGTCAATGATGCGGGTCGCTGGATCGATCGCACCCATGCCGGCGATTGCCGCCAGTTGTTGAAACGGATGCACCAGGACGGCGTGCAGGTGCAGATGTGCGTGACCAGTCCTCCGTACTTCGGCCTGCGCAGCTACCTGCCCGCAGGACATCCGGACAAGCGCCTGGAGATCGGACGGCAAATCACGGTTCGGCAATACATCCGCGACCTGGTTGACGTGTTCCGCGCGGTTCGTCAGGTGCTGGCCGATGACGGAACGTTGTGGGTCGTCATCGGGGATACCTACGCCGCAACCCGGACATGGCAGGCGCCGAGCACCCGCGGAGGCCCCAAACACGCTGCTGCCCAACGGGCCGCCGGCGGCATGCGAGCCGGGGATGGGCTCAAACCCAAGGACATGATGGGCATTCCCTGGGCGCTTGCTTTCGCCTTGCGCAGGGATGGCTGGTATCTGCGCCAGGACATTGTGTGGGCCAAGCCCAATCCGATGCCGGAAAGCGTGGCCGACCGTTGCACCCGGTCGCATGAATATCTGTTCCTGCTCGCCAAGAATCGCCACTACTACTTCGATCAGGACGCGATCCGCGAACCCTCGACCGATCCCCGCGGCCCCGGCAACACCCGTCCTGTCAGCGCACCGCCAGGCGAACGCGCTTCCAGCGGCAACGCCAATCTGCGCGGCAGTCTGCACAAGATCGGCGCGCGCAGCACCCGCAACAGGCGGGATGTCTGGACCATCGCGAGCAAGCCATTTCGCGGGGGCCATTTCGCTGTGTTCCCCGACACCCTCGTGACGCCGTGCATTCTCGCCGGCTCCCGCGCTGGCGACACCGTACTCGATCCATTCATGGGCAGCGGCACGACCGCCGTGGCAGCACTACGCCTGCAACGGCATTTCATCGGCTGCGAATTGAACCGGTCGTTCATCGACCTGCAGCGCCTGCACTGATGCCCATCGGTTCAGGTATTTCCCACCAGCAAGGAGTTTTCACTATGAGCACGCACTACTACGGCGAAGGCAACATCGGTTCCGCGCCGGACTATCGGGAGTTTCCGAACGGGAACGACGAACCGCGCAGGCTGCTGCGCCTGAATGTCTACTTCGACAACCCGGTGCCCACCAAGGATGGTTTCGAGGATCGCGGCGGCTTCTGGGCCCCCGTGGAAATCTGGCACCGCGACGCCGAGCACTGGAAGGGCCTGTACCAGAAGGGCATGCGCGTGCTGGTCGAAGGACGCGCCGTTCGCGACGAGTGGGAGGATGCGGAAGAAAACGAGCGCGTCACCTTCAAGATCGAGGCCCGGCGGATCGGCATCCTTCCCTATCGGGTCGAGGCCGTGACGCTCGGCGCGAAGCCACAGGAGATCGAGGGCGAAGCGGAGACGAAGCCGAAGGAGACCAGGGGGCAGAAGGAACCGAAGCAGGGTAAAGCGTAAGACCAGGCAGCACCGAGGGCGGCTGCGCCATCCCACAGCCGCCCTCAATCTTTGTTGTTCGCGAAGGTGCAGGTCTTGCGGGGGCGACTGTAGCAATCAACATGCGCCCTCAATGCGCCAGTACGCCCACCCAGCGATGATTACCGCCTGCACCTGCAGCAGCCACATTCGGGCCGATCCCTGATGGCGAGCTCCACTGGCTTCCACTGAGTTTCGCGCGCACACCGATGGCGAAGCCTCAGTACACCATCCCTTTCCCACGATCGTTACTCATTGCCGCAACGATGCTCCCGGCGTGCAAAAAGCCGGTCAGCATGTAGTCCCCCTTGTTTGCTGCCTGCCGCTGATCTCCCCGGCATTCTGGTGCTCATTCGACGATCACCATGCCATTTCCGGGGAGGCCGCATGCGACTGTATCTGTGCGAGAAGCCTTCGCAAGGTAAGGACATCGCCCGAGTGCTGGGCGCCAGGCAGCGTGGCAACGGCTGCTACAACGGACCCGGTATCGTCGTGACCTGGTGCATCGGCCATCTGGTCGAAGCGGCGCCACCGGAAGCTTACGGCGAGCAGTACAAGCGCTGGTCCATCGAACAACTTCCGATTCTTCCAGAGCGCTGGCGCAACGAGGTCAAGTCCTCGACCGCCACGCAATTCAAAGCGGTCAAACAGCTGATCGGACAAGCCACCGAACTGGTGATTGCAACCGACGCGGACCGTGAGGGCGAGATGATCGCCCGCGAGATCATCGACCTGTGCGGCTACCGTGGCTCCATTCATCGGCTCTGGTTGTCGGCGCTCAACGATGCGTCCATCCGTAAGGCGCTGGATGCCCTGAAGCCATCGAGCGAGACATTGCCGATGTACTACTCGGCGCTCGCCCGTTCGCGTGCAGACTGGCTGATCGGCATGAACCTCAGCCGCTTGTTCACCGTGCTCGGCCGGCAGGCCGGCTATCAGGGCGTGCTGTCGGTCGGCCGTGTGCAGACCCCGACGCTGAAGCTGGTTGTCGACCGCGATCGCGAGATCGCGCGTTTTGTTTCCGTGCCGTTCTGGGCTGTCGAAGTGCGGCTGTCCCATTCGGGCCAATCATTCTCCGCCAGTTGGGTGCCTCCCGAAGGTGCCAGCGATGAGGCTGGAAGATGCCTGCAACAATCCGTGGCATTGCATGCGGCAGATCAGATACGCGATGGCCGCGAGGCGCTGGTGCAATCGGTGGAAACCGAGCGCGTGCGCGAAGCCCCGCCACTACCGTTCGATCTCGGCACGCTGCAGGAAACGTGCTCCAGGCAGTTCGGCCTCGACGTCCAGGAAACGCTGGACATTGCCCAGGCCTTGTACGAAACGCACAAGGCGACGACCTATCCGCGCAGCGACTCCGGCTATCTGCCGGAAAGCATGTTTGCCGAAGTGCCGGCCGTGCTCGACGCCATTGTTGCCACCGATCCCAGCCTGCGCCCGTTGATCGACCGGCTCGACAGAAATCAGCGTTCACGCGCCTGGAACGACGCGAAAGTAACGGCGCACCACGGCATCATCCCGACGCTGGAGCCCAGCAATCTTTCGGCCATGTCGGAGAAGGAACGGGCGGTGTATGGACTGATCCGTGCGCACTTCATTGCGCAGTTCATGCCCCACCACGAGTTCGACCGGACGGTCGCGCGATTGTCGGCGAGCGGCCAATCGCTGCAGGCGAACGGCAAACAGGTGATCGTTCCGGGCTGGCGGCTCGCGCTGATCAACAGCGAACCGGAGACACAAGACGGCAAGGACGACGAACCCGCTCAGCGGAGCCAGATCCTGCCGCCTCTAAGCAACGGCACCCGCTGCGGTGTCGATCAGGTCGAGTTGAAGGCACTGAAAACGATGCCGCCCAAGCCCTATACCCAGGGCGAATTGATCAAGGCCATGAAAGGCGTAGCCAAACTGGTGACCGACCCGCGGTTGAAGCAGAAACTCAAGGAGACGACGGGCATCGGCACCGAAGCCACGCGCGCCAGCATCATCAACGGCTTGCTCGGTCGGAGCTATCTGGTCAAGAAAGGCCGTTCCATTCGCGCTACGGATGCCGCGTTCACGCTCATTGACGCTGTGCCGTCCGCCATTGCCGATCCGGGTACGACCGCCGTCTGGGAACAGGCCCTGGACATGATTGAAGCTGGTCAGCTGACGCTGGACACGTTCATCGAAAAACAGTCCATCTGGATCACGCAGTTGGTCCGGCAATACGGAAGTACCAGCTTGTCCATCAAGGTTCCCGAGGGGCCGGCCTGTCCGGTGTGCGGCGCCGCGACCCGGCAGCGCACCGGCAAGACCGGCGTCTTCTGGTCGTGTAGCCGTTACCCAGACTGCAAGGGCACCGTGGCGATCGAATCGTCCGGTGGCAAGCGTCCGGCCGCCCGCAAGCGGCGTGCGCCCCGCAAGACTTCCTGACGTCAGACACGTCCTGCCCATACCGCGATTTCCAGCGGTTGTCAGGCATTGCCCCGCCAACGGCGGGGTATCCCGAGCATGTCTCCGCCTTCTGCAAAGGCATGTTCCCCTCCAGCGGTTCGTGTCGCCGGGAGGGATGAAGGTGTTTTCCTGCCCGGTTGCGTAAACGCAGCCTGTTGATCAGCGATTTCTGCGTCCGATCCGAAGGGTCTCCTGGCGCCTTGCATGCGAGGCGCCAGGAGACCCTTCGGGGACGACGGTGTTCGATTCCGGTGCCCGCCGGTGAAACAACGGGTTCCTTTTGTGCGCGGATGTGCGCCGAACGATGCCGACCCCAGCCACGAAACGGGTCGGGTGCGACCGCTGACACAGCGACAGGCTCATGACGACGACCAGGTCTCTGCGACAGCCCACAGGTGGTTTCCTTGTCAGTCGCTGGAGGCATCAGCCTCCAGCGCCCTGTTCCTCTCCTTCCTCGCTTTGCACCACCGCCGACCCATCGGTCGCGCGGCCACGGGCCATTGCGCCCCAACCAGAACAGGAGATGCGACATGAACCATCCCAACCTTCAATACGGCAGCGTGTGCAGCGGCATCGAGGCCGTCAGCCTGGCCTGGAAACCGCTCGGCTGGCATCCGGCCTGGTTCTCGGAAATCGATCCGTTCCCGAATGCCGTACTCGCCCACCATTACCCCGATGTCCCCAACCTCGGCGACATGACGGGGATCGCCGATCAGATTCTCGCCGGCACCGCTCCGGCGCCCGACATTCTGGTCGGGGGCACGCCATGCCAGGCGTTCAGCGTAGCCGGCGCGCGCGGTGGCCTGTCCGACCCGCGTGGCGCCCTGACCCTCAAATACACGGAGCTTGCAAATGCCATCGACCAAACCCGTCAGCAACAGCATCAACAGCCCTCGGTCATCGTCTGGGAAAACGTCCCCGGCGTCCTCTCCGACAAATCCAATGCTTTTGGATGCCTTCTGGGAGCACTGGCCGGCGAAAGCCGCGAACTGCAACCAGCAGGGGCCAAATGGACGAACGCGGGTTGTGTGTCTGGACCCCGCCGCAGCATCGCGTGGCGGGTACTCGACGCGCAATTATGTGGAGCTTCACATAATTGGGCTTATGGATAGCGCAGCGTTATGTGAGTTCGGCGCAATCCAGCCTGATTTCCCAGGTGTTTGCGCCGAATTCACTTTACATAATTGGTACGATGGTCAGTGATTTTTTCCTAGCGACTGCAACCAACTGAGAAGTTCACCGTCTTCATTCCACGCTGGATATGGTGTTCGGGGCTTGCTGGGATAGGCCATTTCCAAAGCTGCTCTCTTGCTCTCGGAATCTGCTCGTGCGTAGATCTCCGTCGTTTTAATGTCGACGTGGCCGAGTAGATCACGGATGTAAACAAGGTTTACCCCGGCCTGTAGCAAGTGCATGGCTTTGCTATGCCGGAGCGTGTGCGGACCAAGCTTTGCATCCAGCAGACCCATTTTGATTTTTTGTGCCTTACGCGCATATTTTTGAAGAATGTAGGAAATGCCTGCTCTGGTTAGCCGCTTCCTGACATTGTTGCAGAACAAGGGGCCATCTTTCTGGCCGGGATAGCGGTTTTGACGTTCCTCCAGATACGAGCCAACAAGGGACGCGGTCGGGGCGAGCAACGGAACCACGCGGACTTTTTTCCCTTTGCCCAGCAGCCGCACCGTTGCAGGTGCATTTAACCTCACGTCACCGACGTTCATGTCTGCAAGCTCCTGAACCCTGGCTCCTGTGTCGTACAGCACGCTGAGCAGAACCAGGTCCCTGCGCCCCATCGGTTTGCGTGAATCCGGTTGCTTGAGCAGCATTTCAACAGCCTCGATCGATAGATAATCCACCGGAGAAGACTGGCGTTTCTTAAAATCGATATTGAGGATCTGTTGGCACAAAAGAATATGTTCGGGATGGATTGACGACACGAAGCGAAAGAAACTCGTGATCGCGCTGAGGCGTTGATTCCTGGTGTTGATCGAATTTCCTCTTTCCTGCTCAAGCCACAGGAGAAACGATTGCACCCGATGCTGATCCAGGTCCGCAATGCAAATTTTTTCAGCCCTGATGCCAGCCTGGACCTCCATGAACCGCAAGAGGATTGAAAACGTATCTCTGTAGGACGCCACGGTGTTTTCGCTCAATCCGCGGTGGGCCGTCAGATATTCCCCGAGGAACTTGGACAAGGCGTATGCAAAATCCGTTGGAAGCCGTCGCCTAGTCATGTGCGGCCTCCCCAATCAGATAATTCATTTCAGGGAAGATGTGGCCGACCCTCGCCTCCAGCGCGGAAGTTATGTGTGGAAACACCTCGGCTGTTAGTTTCAGGTAGTAGTATGTCGAAGTCAGGTTGGTATGCCCCAGATATGCCGAAAGCACAGGCAGCAGGGCGTTCAGGTCTGCGTTCTCCTCGACCCATTTGTTAAGTCGGTGGCAGACAAATGTATGCCGCAGATCATGCAGTCGCGGACCACGGTCTTTTCCGCGATAGGGTATCCCTACTTCCCACAGGATCTGCCGAAAGCGTTTTCCAAAGCCTCCCGCGGTGTATGACTCGTGCTTTCGGTTGAAGAAGAACGGCGCGGAATCGCTTGCGCCCTCCAGCGCTTGCACAGCATATGCGCGGCAGATTTCTGCCAATGAGGTTGACAAGGGAACAAGCCGTTCATGGTCGTTCTTCCCCTGCCTGATATGCAATACTCCCCGATCCAGATCCACATCACGAACTTGAAGCGCAGTGGCCTCGGATATTCGTAGGCCGCTTCCATACAGAATCTTGATGATTGCTGGGAGCGAGAGGTGCATCGCCGGCGACGCATTGGTTGGCTTCAGGCTACTCACATAACTCAATATGAGGTCGATTTCCTTGACCGTAAAAATGTAAGGAACATGCAAGCTCTTCCGGGATATTTTTATCTGCGGAAGGTAAGATGGATAACCTTGCTGACTGAGGAATTCTGCAAAGCGGAGCATTTCGCCGACACGAGAATATCGTGATGTCTCCGCCTCGTTCGGACGCTTTCGGCTCCATGCGGAGGCCAGCTCCTGCGGAATTGTAAACTCTTGAATGCTGTAGCTCTTGCTGAAATTATCGAACATACGCAGGAGCATCGCCTGCTGCTTATATTGGCGTCCCAGCGCGCGCCTCTGGGTGACGAACATCTCGCACATGGGCGCAAAGGGGCCTGAGAAGTAGGATTTTGTATAAGGCATCAGACCACCTCCAATCCGCAGAGGCGGAGTTGAGGTAGACTGACCTGTATATACGTGTTGGTGCTGCCGATATCGAGATGGCCCAGAGTGTGGGAGATCGTTTGAATCGGAACCTGCTTCTCCAGCAACGTTGTCGCCAGGCTGTGGCGAAGCGAATGCACGCCTCTGGACTTGCCCGCGGGCATAGCAATGCCAGCTTTTCGCAGGTACGCGATCATTGGTTGATGAAACGCGGAGGTCAGATCATCGAACGGCGCGACATGCTGGATGAATATTTTCTGGCAATCTGAATGCGGGCGTCCGTTTTTTAAGTAATCAATAATTGCCCATCCAACGTCCTCCATAATCGGGAGTTCCAGTGGCCGTTTCGTCTTTTGCTGAACTATTGAGATGACGTTCCGCGACCAGTCAAAGTGATTGAAAGTCAGGGCCCGAACGTCGCTGATTCGTAGCCCCATTCTTGCCAGTAGCAGGAAGACTGCGTAGTTCCGCTTTCCGATGCCGTTGTTGCGATCGATTGCGCACAGGATCTTTTCCGTTTCGTCCGGGGTGAAAACAGTTGGCAGGCGATGCCGATTCTGCCGCCGAACAGCAGGTATGGCGTTGGCGAGCCTCTCCGAATGAAGATTTTTGACAAATGCATACTCGAAGAGCTGCTTCAGGATTCTCAACGTCGCCCCAACGGTGCTCGACGAGAAACCGGCTAGCGATTCAATGTATCTGTTGACGTGCTGAAGGCGGACAAAGCGGAACTCCTCGACCCCGTGCTGGATGAGGAAATGCTCAAGCCGGAATAGGCGGCTTCTCCATGTTCTGATTGATCCCTTGGCAAATCCCCTTTCAGATAGGTTGCGCAGGAAACCCTCGAACAAACCTCGGTAGCTCGGTGAAAATCCTTTCAACGTGGCATGGGACTGTTTGAAAACAGTCCCAAACCGCTGGAAATCGCCCAAAAGATGAATTGCCCGATGAACATTATGGGAAGTATCCCGATCACCAAGACGGAATCCATAATGCTTCTCGATAAACTCCCGTGCCATTTCCATCGAGAAAGCGCCACCGGCGTTATGATCGGCATAGGGGACCAGGTTTCTCCATATTGAGTTCAGGCGCGCGATCGTGAAATCGCTATAGCCCATCTCCTTCAGCCTGACTGTTAATTCCTCCACCAGTCGGGCCGTGTCTGGTACAAATTCTCCGTCCTTCATATTCATATCTCCGATTTACGTGGCGACATGCCACGCAAATCATCATCGGAGATTATGTGAAGTATTGCCTTGATAGATATTTGAATTTGCGGTTCTTTCAGCGGCGACTTCTCATAACGCTGCGCTATCCATAAGCCCAACATTTCGGTGTCGCCCAACGCCGCAAGCGCGTGTTTCTTGTGGCAAGTGGTCGCGACGGATTCGATCCCGCAGCGGTACTTTTTGAGCCCGATTGCCTGCACGGGGATTCTTCGCCGGGCGAGCAAACGTGGCAAATCGCTGCCGGACCTTTTGCAGGCAGCCCTGATGGCGCAGGCAGCTTTCCCGGATCTCTGGCCGGAGCCTACCAACGGGTATCCGTCACCGTCTGCTTCGGCGGCGGAAACCGGCAAGGGCCGATCGACAAAGCGGCCTGCCTGACCGCACGCGGGCACAAATGCGATTTCGAGGTCGAAACCTTTGCGGCTCAGTCGGTCACGGGACAGCAAACCCATGCCCTGAACACTGCCAACGGCGGCAAAGGCAGTAGTGAGGACGGAACCGGCCGCGGTGTACCCATCGTCACCCAGCTCACGCCCTGGTCCGCAATGCCCGTGGCTTTCGCCCAGAACAGCCGCAACGAGGTTCGCCTCGAAGCCGGTGATGGCCAGATCGTTGGTGCGCTGTCGGTCGGCGGCGGCAAGCCAGGCCAGGGACTGCCTGCGATCGCCTATGTTCCTGCCCGGAACGCCGCATCGGATGACCAGGGCGATGAGAAGACGCCGATGCTGGGATTCACCGCCCAGGGCAGCGGCGCGGATGTTCTCGAAAACCTTGCTCCCACCCTTCGCGCCGGCGGGCACGCCGACAGCCATGCCAACGCCGGCGTCGTGCCGGCGATCGCCTTCAAGACGCTTCGGGCCACCTTCAACTACGACATCTCCGGCACGCTGATCAGCCACTACAGCAAGAGGCAGGAGAATGCGGACACGATCCTCGGGCCGGATCTGATCGCACGCTCCGTCGCGGTGCGTGGGCGGGAGGGCGGCGCAACGGCCGAGCTGGGCGGTGCGGTCGCTGACGCTCTGCGCGCAAGCGGGGGCGGCAGCGACAAGGCCCATGTCCTGCTGCCCTCATTCGAGGCATATTTCCGTGGCGAATTGCTCCCGCCGGATGAAAGCGGCTGGTCGCAATGGGCTTGCTGGCGCGTCAGGCGGTTGATGCCTGTCGAGTGCGAGCGTCTTTAGGGAATGCCGGACAACTACACCCTGGTGCCGTATCGCGGCAAGCCTGCCGCCGACGCGCCGCGCTACAAGGCGATCGGTAATTCGATGGCCGTTCCCTGCGTAGCCTGGCTTGGCCAACGGCTTTCCGTCTTCATGAACGCATAGCCTCATGCCACAAGGATCGTGGCACTCAAGGTTCCATGGGACGCCGACATTAGTTGAGACGGTATTCCAGATTATGGATATCTACCGGGTCTGCATTGCTGATCATCGTAAATACATAATCGAGACAGTTATGCAGTCCCCAGATATCCACATAGTCATAGGTGCCACGGAGCGCCATTTTCCGGGCATCCTTCTCCCTCAACTGCGCGTATGCATACCACTCACGAGCACTCCCGAAGCGGTGATGCCAGTCATGACAGACCAGCGATCCTTGGACGACCAGCATTCTGCAGGGCAAATGGAAGAACAGGTGCGCGACGCCCCATTTCAGCCAGCGACCGCTATTGCGCAGAGAAAAATCCGCCGGGCATCGGGAACCGCAAAAACGTGCCAGACAATTCTTCACATGGCTATCGCGAACAGTCTCGTCCGAACGACGCAGCAGCCATACATGCTCGGTAAGAAGGTGCAGCAATGACGCCATCTGGTACACGATGACAAAAGGAACGGCGATGATGAGACTGAAGAACAGCGCTCCATATTTCACCCCGACACCGACCAGGAATCCCATCCAGACCAACGACATGATGCGCCGATAAAGAGCCACGCCCGCGTAGTTGGACCGAAGCCGTCCCCACAGATATGACAGATGGAAGGATGGATTTATCAGCGTGAGAAGGAGATTTCTGTATAGCGCCTTCTTGCTTTTCCCCGGAGTGAAGCCGAGCTTGTAGATGGCGGCCAGGTCCTTGTCCTGGAATGTAGAGAAATCCTTACCGTGGTGCTCGTAGACATGAAATCTGCGATATGGCTCATACGGCTGCACGATGAACACCGTCGACAGGATTTCACACAGAGCCTTGTTTACAAGCTTATTCCTGAACAGATGCCCGTGAACCCCGTGGTGAATGATCGTCGCGACCACATACCGCGCGCCTGATGCAGAAAATATCACCCCGATTACGTACGCCGTGACGGAGACGACAATGTTTTCACTATAGTAAACCGCCAACACGGTCAGCAGGACACCTACGGCCACCCAAACCAGCGACCACGCAACCATTTCCGCCGAACTGGACCGCCAGAGCTGGTCCCGATTAAGAATTTCCTTTCCCGTCAACCATGTCCACACCCCTTGAAGGGGAAGTATTTCGTATGATTCTCTTATTTCCGTAGATTCATCGTATCCCTTTGTTAATGTCTCCATGGCGCCTCCCTTGTATTCCTTCAGCTACAACACATAAACGAGCATGTAGAACACCAACAGGCTCGCGAGTACCGAGACCACCATCTGCCGGACGAATATGGCGATCACCACGGCGCAGATAGCGCCCAGAAAATATGGGTTCCCCGGGAACGCCCTTACGATGCCGTTCTCCATAAGAATGATCGGGCCGCAAATGGCGGTAAGCAGACATGGCGCGGAATACCGCAATGCATCGTGGAATACCTGCGGCATCTTCACCGGCGTGTTCGGGTCGAGAAAAACATAGCGATTGACAAAGACAACCGCGGCCAACGTTAACAAGAGAGCCCAGGTCATTGCCGCTCCTTCGCGATACGGGATACAAAGACTGAAATCATCATGCTCGCGCAGCCCGCGATCACAATCGCGCCTTCCACGTCCAGATACGTGAGCAGCATGGAAAGCAGGAGCGAGGAGATGACGCCGACGAGCGTGCTGATGTTCTTGATCATTGGCACGACAATCGTGATGAAGGTCGCGATGATCGAGAAATCCAGGTGGTATTGATCGAGGTTCGGGATGGACGTCGCCATCGCGATACCCATCAGGCTGAACGCAACCCATCCGATATAGAACGTAATCCCTGCGCCCAGCAAATAACTGAACGACAGATCGCGCTTCCGATCCTCCTTGCTGCTCAACGCGAACAGTTCGTCGGTCAGCAGAAAGCCGATCGGCACCCGGAATCGAAGATGTAGCGTTGAAACGAATTTCCGAAGGTTCAATCCGTAAATGAGGTGCTGCGAGGTGATGAAGAACACCGAAATGATGATCGTGAGGGCATTTGCTCCCGACATCAGCAGTCCCAGGGTGACCAGCTGAGCGGCGCCCGCAAAGAAGATCGCGGACATACCGACGCTCTGCCAAAAATCGAGACCGGATTGAATCGCCATCGAACCCGCGAGTATCCCCCATGGAATCACGGACACACAAAGCGGCAGCATCTCTATGACACCGCTAAAGAACTCCCGTCGCCATGTATGCTGATGCCTTGATGAATGTTCATCAGGTATTGTTTTTTCCATTGTTGGCTTGTCAGTCTGAAAGTTAGAAGTTGACTGAGGCTAACAACGTGGAATGCCGGTGTATTGGATGAATTTGCTCATCACATCGGCGGTAACGACTGGACTTCTGGCGAGAGTGGTGGCGGGCTACATGGCCACAGATTTCAGCGCAAGCAGACACGCGGCCGGATGTTCCCGGCGCGATGATGGGCAGGAGGCTTGCTGCCACACACCGAGGCGGTGGTGAGTTCCGAAGCTACCGGGCGGTTCTTCGGGAATCTGATTTTCGGGCCGGTATGATCGCGCCCGGCCGGAAACTTACGAGACGCTTCGGACAAACTCGCCCGGCGTGATGCCTACCGATCCCTTGAAGTGACGGCTGAGATGGCTCTGATCCGTAAAGCCGCATAGCGTGGACACGGTGGCTATGGGGTGCCCTTTTAGCAGCAACTCTTTTGCCTTCCGGACTCGGGCCTGAACAAGGTACGCGTGAGGCGGTATACCGACCGCCGATTTGAACTGCCGCAGGAAATGCCACGGGCTCAGCCCGGCGATTTCAGCAAGCTCCAGCAGGGACAAATCCCTTTCAGGGCAACTGTCGATGATTTCCTTGATCATCATGACACGCTGCTCTGCGGACGGCAGCTCGCGCGGGGATAGCCGCGTCTTGCCGTGGCGCATCATCAGCCAGGTCAGTGACGACATCAACAACGTTTCCTTGAATAGCGTATTTCCCGGCTGCGCAAGCAACGTGAAGGTCATCATTAGCTGCTGCGCCAGTCCCGGGTCGTGCAGCACCGCGTCGGGAAACCACGGCACACTTCCCTCCGATTGGCGGATGTCCCTGGAAATGGACTTGAACAAATCGGGATGAGGATAAATGGCCCTGTAAGCCCAGCCGTTTTCCAGCTCGGAGCAACCGGTATGCACGTCATCGGCATTGACAAGAATGATGTCCCCTCTGGGGGCCACATGTTCCCCTCCGGAGCGATAGAACCGCTGGGCTCCTTCCTCGATCACACCGATGCAATAGGTCTCATGAACGTGCCGCGGAAAGCGCTGGCGAACGTAACGGGCCTGAAGCATCTCCAGCCCACCCAGCTCGCTAAGGTAACGATATCGGGCTTGTTCCTTGGGACGTTTTTTTTCTGCCATCCGGGCGCTCTTTTTTTTGTACAAAATTGCTGATCCGGGCAGCAAGAAATTGCTCTGATTGATCGCGACAGATGCGCTTCCAGGGCATTCAGTGGCGTCGCACGGCAGGCGGCAGGGTCGACGCCGACACTATGAAATCGATCGGGTTTGCGCGCTCTGGGGTAACAGGAGCTTGCGTGCATCCTTCAACAACAGCAGTAGCTGCTGCTCCCGTACGGGTGATGCCTCGAAACCGAAGCGCTGGTAGAAGCGTGCGGCCTCATCATCGATCGGATGCGTCAGCATGGCCCGCACGCCAGCTTGCTCGGAGATGATGACCGTGCGCCGGATTGCTTCCTGCAGCAGCCCCACGCCAATACCACGCCCGTGCATACGCTGGTCGACAGCCAACCGCGCCAGGATGACAACGGGGACGGGATATCCACCCATTCCCTTTCGCACACGATCAGGCGCTTCGAGGGTATCGATCTGGCCCACTGTCAGGCTGAAATACCCAACGACCCGCTGTTCGTCGGCCACGACATAGGTTTTGGCTGAGCCGCTGGACTGTGACTGCCGGGCATGCCGCACCAGCCAGTCGTTCAAACTGGCTTTGCCGCAATCGAATTCGTCGAGCTCATGACCTGCGGCGAGCGCTGACGGCTCCGTCAATTCCATCAGCTACTCCACGGTGCGGGACGCGAGAACAGATCCTTCAGCCCTGCATTGTCCTGCGCCGGCCGATCCAGCAGATCCAGAAGCGCGTGCGACTGGCTGCCCGAGACCACGAACAGGCGCTGGTCAAGCAATGTCTGTTCAGCCGCCTGATAGGCGCTGTCGAGGATGAAGTCCGTCATCGACTTGTGAGCGACATCGGCTGCCCGTCGCAGCACGGCTTCCTGCTGCTGCGTTGCGCGCAGCCCGAAGCGCGCGGTTTTCGTTGCTGAAGTACCCATGGGAGCATCTCCGGAAGTTGCATTCTGTACGACACGTTAGCACAACAGGCGTACAAAAGCCAGCCCCGCCGCGCAGGACAACAAGGTTGACCCTGCACGCGGATTGGCGCGGGACGGCAGCATCTTCCGCTGCCAGTCTTGCGGCATGTGTTGCTGATCCCGATCAGCGCCATGCCAGCAGCCAGGTCTTCAGGCTGCGCCGTGGAACAACCACGTAGACCGATCCAGTCCGCCTCGCATCGTTTTCGCGGACGCACGCCACAGCCGGCGTCGATGCACTTCGTCCCCGCGCGATCACCGCTCTTCCAGTTCACGCCCGGCACCAAACGGCCAGCCGCGGCGCGTCTTCGCTCGCGCTTTCATCCTTCGCGTCCACTGCGGCGCACGACTTTCAGGAGGCCCCCATGGGCACTATCCGTCTCAAGACCAATCAGCACCGTCTGATTTCCAACCTGCGACATGCCTTCAATCCGCAGTCCATGCTCGGCGAACTGCTGCAGAATGCACGGCGAGCCGGTGCAAACCAGATCCACATCACGGTGGACGACGCCTCGATCACCGTCAGCGACGACGGCGCCGGCATCGCCGACATGCAATCCCTGATTCATATCGCCGAATCCGGCTGGGACCCGGAACTGCAGGCGCGCGAGAACGCCTTCGGCATGGGCGTGCTTTCGACCTTGTATTTTTCCACGCACCTGTCGGTGCATTCGGGTGCGCAGGCGTTCAGTGCCAGCACCGCGACCATCATCCGCGGCGATGGCATTGAGGTCCATGCTGAAGAAGCACGTATCGGCACGGAGATTCGTCTCGATGGCGTGCAATCTCCAACCGCCGCCGTCAATCTGCCGACCTGGGTGGCACAGCAACTCAAGAGGCTATGCGAGGCCTTTCCGGTGCCTGTCTTCCTCAATGGCAAGGAACTGGTTCGACCGTTGGCCAATCCTGCCTTGCAATGGCGCGAAACACCTGTCGGCCGGATTCTGCTCAACCTGGAGGCTTCATGCGTCCAGTGGCAGTGCTTCCTGCAGGGGCTTCCCATCGGTCTTCCGCCCCGCGCATCGAATTATCACGTGGTCGTGCTGCGCGATGACATGATCGCCCGGCTTCCCGATCGGCAGCATCTGCTCAATGAGGCTGACGAATACGTCCGTATCCAGGCTGCGATCAATCAAGCCTACCGTCAGGCCTTGATCGAATCCAGGCAGCAGTTGCCGGGCAGCGAGTTCGTGGAGCACTACGCCGAAAGGTGCCTTACCTCATCCAATGCAGACCTGCTCAACGATATCCCCTTTGTTCCGTTGGCATGGTTCCGCGACTGGCACGACACTCCTCCAGGACATTGCCGCTTCTGGGAACGCTATCACCGCACCGGAATATCGGCCAGTGAGGCTCTGAAGGAGGTCGGCGTCTGGTGCATCGACAGCGAGGACGATGATCAGTCGACTGCCGAGGTCTACCTTAGCGCTCGCAAAGGGTTTCTGCTGGAGGAAACACGGCTGGATTCCAAGCATTGGCTGATGCCCATGGTCCGAACGATCAGGCCCGAGCAGATTGTCGTCCAGCATGCCACCAGGCTGTATGAAGACAATCACCCCAGCCTGGCGGACGGCGCACTCTCGCTGGTTCTGGTCGAAGGCCTGCGCGTCAGTCTGGAAGGCGAGCCCGGCGAGTATCCGGTACATGCCGTGCGCAGGGTCGACACCCTCTACCTCACCGTAGACGTGGGCTCCGTCACCCGGCTGATTTCGGACTACATGTTCGATGACCGTTACGACGAAGCCAGCGAGGCCGAGGACGAGCGGACCATCGATACCTTCATCGCCATCGGCTCTTCGCAGGACCCGGTTCGCGTCATCAGCGCCTTGCTGCCGGACATGCTGCGCTATACGCCTCAGCCCAAACTGGCAGGCGCGACGGTGCGGCTGGTCTTCGATGATGAAGGCAAGCTACATACGATCACCAATTGATCCACCTCACAAACGCTCCTTCGGGAGCGTTTTTTTTGGCAATAGGGCCAGGTCTGCATTCCGATTGACGCAGGACGAAGCCGCACTGGATCGTCATGCTCATTCCCATGCGTTGCTGATGATTCAGCACCATGCCAGCAGCTACGGTCTTCCAGGCTGCGCCGCGGTTCCCACGCGCCGACCGAACCAGTCCGCTTCGCATCGATTCCGCGGATGCACGCCATAGCCGGCGTTGATGCAATTTCTTTCCTAACCCCTGCGGGACACACGCCACGTCCTGTCGGGATGAGGCCGTTCCCGCCTCATTTCACAGGAGTTCCCATGAGCATTCATCAACAGCGCGTCAGCCTGAAAAACCTCAAGGTTGCCGATTTCGCCAGCGAGGAAACGCTTTGCTTCACAGCCACCGTTTTGTTCGACGGCGAGCCCATCGCCGACGCCAATAATGACGGCCACGGCGGCATGACCTTCGTCCGCGCACGCGACGGTAAACGCTCGAAGCTCGCTGAAGCGGAGGAGTTCGCGGCAAGCCTGCCACCGGATGTCACCGAGTACGACGACCCCCAGGATCGTTCGCGCAAGTTGACCATCGAGATCACGCTGGACTACCTGGTCGACCATCTCGCCAACACGATGCACGCGGACAAGAAAATCCGCGCCGCCTTCAATCGTGACATCGGCAACAAGGTGCTGTTCGTCAAGGACGGCAAATTGCTGTTCCTCAAGGGCGTCAAGCTCAAGACCATCACCGACAGGCCCGCCTACTTCGCCAGGCTACGCGCCGCGCAAAAGCAGCCAATCGTCATCCTCGCCGAGCTCGCTCCCGATGCGGCCTTTGCCCTCTGGAAACAGCACACCGGCAACGACGACGCATCCTGATCGTCCGCTGGCGAGACACCATCAACAAGCCTCGCATTTTTTGCGGGGCTTTTTTTGCGCACACGTCTCTCAATCGGGGGGTGGCCGGTATCTCATTTCGGCATGACGATCGACGCCACCTGCTTGATGCTTGGCCACATGTGTTGCTGATGTTTTCAGCGCCATGCCAGCAGCCAGGGTCTTTCCGGCTGTGCCGCGGAGTTCTCCGCGCCGACCCACCAGTCCGCCACGCATCACCTTCGCGGACGCACGCCATCACGGCGTCGATGCATTTCCATCAACCCACGGGACGCTTCCACTTCCGTAGGGATGTGGCGCCTCCCGCCATTGTCAGGAGAACACCATGTCCATTGCTTCACATCCCCAACCCCGGATCGGCCATCTGGCCTTGTTCTGGGTCGGCAAGCGTCTGCCCCTGCGAGTGCTGAGAAGCGCAGCAGGCTACTACATCGGCACGACCGATGAAGAAGGCCCGGTCTCGCGCGAGTCCATCGAATATTTCCCCAGTAGCGAAGTTGCAGCGACCGCTCTCGAAAACGGTGAGTGGCAGCAGCGTTCGCATCCTTGATCGTACAGCCACAGGAGTCATAGCGATGAACCTGAAAATTTCTCTCCCCCAAGAGGTCGTCGATCAGATCGCGCTTGAAGAAGCGCATTTCGCATTGGCGCCATCCGCTTTCTTCCGCGCCTGGAAGCGCGGCGTGGAGATCGCCGGTGTCGAGTGGTTTGGCGACGGCACCCGCGAAGGATTTCTGAATGCGGCCAGCAAATGGGATCTGCGTCCCAACTTGCTTCTGCTCAACGATGCCCTGGGCGTCCTGAGTGGCGGACAGCGGCTCTTCCTTTCTGCAATGGTCAGCTTCTACAACAACCACGAGGGCGCAGCGATGCTCAAGCGTATCGGCTTCGAAGGTCTCGCCGATCTCGGCGGCCTCGACCTGGAACGCAGGAAAGTGATCGCGCAGCTGGTGCTCAACTACAGCGGCTGGTGAGCCGTTTCATTGTTTTCCGACCGACGCTTTAAGGCACGGCTCGCCTCTGTCCTGGCGTCTCCCTTCTACTCCCCATGCGGATGCTCATGTCCGCAGGGACGTGGCTCCGCTCAATCATCAAGAGGAGCCATCATCATGGCGAATAATTATTACGAAGCTACCGGCGTTCTGATGCTGGAGCGTGTCACGCCTGTTATCTCCGCACTGTTCGGCGCCTTCAATCTCGACGCCAACTATCCAGGAAACGGGCGGGCATTCATCGCAACGATCGCCGAAACCAACGATCCGCAATGGAGTGACGTGCTGGAGGGCCTGACGACCCTATCCACTCAGCTCAACATTTCACCTGGTGATGAACCCGAGACGACAATCGATGTGGTTCTTGAAGCACTCGCCAGGCATTTCCACGCCGATCAGGACGAAGATCTCGAAAACCTTATCGAACATCATCCGTTTGATGGTGACGCAGACCTCGAAGCCTTGTTCCTGATCGCCTCTTGCTTCAACGATGGCCATAACCTTGTCGCTATTCAGTTCGAGGGTTGCTGGTACTGCAGCAAACCAAGGCTGTTCGAGTTCGGTGGTAACGCCTGCTTCATCAGTCGGGAGATCAGGCTGTTCGGGAACTCCACTCAGGCGCTGGAACTCGCAACTGATCTGCATAGGGCGCTGCGGGAGGGCGATCTGACTGTAGCAGCCGCCCGCATAACACTTGAAACGGCAAGACTGCTTGCCGGGGTTCAAGATCACAATAGCCGCAGGGAACTGCGGCAACGCATAGCCGAGGGTCTGCTCCAAAATCAGGACTGAGCTTTCGACCAAGGCTGCGCATTTTATCCACCCACCGGGGCGTTATCCCCGGAGGGGGCGCTCCGCCTAACTCGCTGGAGAAATCTCATGTCCCAGACGCTCAATCCCTTCATCCGCGGCTATCAGCACTTGCATTTCGTCCGCACGCTTTGCATCACCCACGCAGACGACAGCCCGCCAGTCTGGCGGCCGCTGCATCCCAGCCAGGCGCATCTGCCTGACGAACAGATCGCGCAGTTTCCCTGCATTCTGTGCAACGACTTTGCGTTGATCACCGAAGGCCAGGAAATCCTGAAGGAACTGGAAAGCCAATGCCAGACCGATGGAGTTGTGCGCACGGTAGTCTATGCCATTACCGGCGATGACTTCGATCAGCCTGTTCATATCGCAGACACCTACTCCGGAAAATCTGCGGAGGAAGTGATCCACCGACTGAGCTTCGAGACCGGCTTTTACAGCCGGTGCTGGGAAATCAGTACGGCGCACATTACCGAAGAGGCTTCCCGCTACCTGGCCGAGTTGGCTGATATCGCCACCCCGACTGCCTTCCAGTTCATCGCATTCCGCATTCCCTATAGCCCGGCGATTGGCGTAAAACTGATCGCCACGCCATGGACAGATGAGAACCTGTTGCAGATTGAGGGCATTACCGCTGCACAACTGCGGCAGCAACATCTGGACAAGGGCATGCCGGAATCCCTGGTTGATACTCTCCATCTGGCGGCTTTGGCCGACATCCGCATCCTGATCTTCGATGCCGATGCCCCGATCCTGGATGGACTGCCACAATATGAAGAATAACTGTAGATTGAAATTTGAGCCTCCTCGCGAGGCTCTCTTTTTTATAGTTCCATAGAGTTCGGTTTTGTATTTTCTGGAAACCTTGTGACGATGCCGTCGGATACCGAAGTTGCCCCTGTACATAAACCTGATGCTGCTTCTGCCAAGCTGAAGCAAGCTGTCAGAAACATCGTGGCTGCAAAGGACGCATTGGATGCAGCGCTTAGATTACCTGCTTCGACATTCCTCGTGCCCCCTGAACTGCCCAATGCAGCCGGTTCCGCTGTCGACGTTTCCGCCTTCACCAGGGCCATAGTGCCTTTTCTGGATTTGCGGCAATCGGTCGGCAGCGCGCGCGCTCATGTTCCGCTCGATAGGGTGCTGGGCGAATCCTGGCGGTGGAGGGAGGCATCCTCCGCCACCGGGCTTGCCGACTATTTGCTGCAAGATGAACGCTCGGCACCGGGAGACCGCGACCAGGCCATCGTGTTTGAGATCGCTCCGCTGGGATTGTGGTTCGCCCACGAAGGCAAGAACCGCGTCCACTTCCTGCGCTCCGGCGGTGCAATCGAAATGCCTGCAATGGTGACCACCGTTGATTACCCGGCCGCCAGCCGGCTGGCGCTCTACCGTCTGGCAGTCGCTGGCAGGGAGGAGATGTGGTGCGTGTTGGACGGCCGCCTGGCGAAACGTTTACTGCTGCCAAAACTGACCCACACGCTCTTGACAGCCTATGGCGTCACCCCCGCGAGCACTTGGCCAAAGAACCTGCCTTCGCCTCGCATGATTACCGACGCACTTCAGCAGCAGGATCGCCCTGCAGGGAACGGCCCGGATATCGACCTGGACATGCTCCGCGGGCGCATTGCGGAAAAAGCCTCCGGGGAAACGTTCACCGAACTCAGTCTGCTGGACGCCCTGGCAGGCGGCCTGCTCAGAACCCGGTGGCGGTGGATCGCATCCGCCAGCGCGATTCTTCTCGGCGTCCTGGCGTTGAGCATGGCGTTGCCGCAGCCCTGGGGGAGCGAGATCCGATTTCTGGCCACCGGCGTCATTGGCGGGTTTATCGCAAGTTTGATGTTCCCCTGGATGCAGGTTCGTCGCAAGCACCTGCGACGCGACGATCTGTGATCCCACAACGACGGAATACGGTGAAGAGACGGCTCCGATAGGCGCTAACAATTCGCAGCGCCATAGATCAACCTGACGACATGTTTGCTGGCGTTGCCGGCTGCATGCCCAGGCAGTCGAGACCTTCAAGACTGCGGTGCCTCGTTGCACTGGTTGGTCTGTTCTACCGGCGCATTCCGCGCCAATCACTCAACCCACAAGGGACACCCTCCCTTGTGGCGGGAATCCCTTGCCTTTTCTCAAGGAGTTCCCATGGACCGTTCCCTCATCAAGTCCCTGATGCCTTCGCTTGTCGCAGCCCACGTGCCGCGCAATGCGCGAGGTTTCAAGTACCGCGTATTTGACGATCAGCCACAAGTGTCGGCATTCGGCTTCTCGATCGACCCCGATGCCTTCGACGGCAAAGTGGTCGCGACCACCGGCGATGCCATCATCGTCAGGGTCAAACCAACCGAGTTCGCGGTGCTCGATCCCAACCTGGTGACTTCCGTTCCCGAAGAAGGAGCCAAGGTGCATGTCCAACCCTACGCGCGGCGCCGGTTCGACGGCCTGCGTGCGGACACCCCGGAAGAGCGTACGGAGATGACGTCTGACGGCATCCCCTACACCGTCAAAACGCATGTCCTTGGTTCCGCACCGGCCAAGCTGCCCATCCCCAAGCCACAGTGCTTGGAACTGGGCCAGTTGATCCAGCAGTTGGAGGAAATGCCTGCGCCCGATGGTTTCCGGCGTATCACCCATATGCTGGTCGATGCGGGCGCCCGTGACTTCACCTGGGTCGATCCAAAGCCGTCCAGGATCATCGAGACGCCTCCGGCGATCAGCTTCGCGGTTTCGACCGGGAAGTTCGAGGGCCGGGTGACGATCCTCTATGACCGCGCGGGCGACACTTACGTGGTGGAGCTGCATCGCGATGGCGAACTGGTCGATCGGCACGACGAGGTGTATTTCGACATGCTCGGCGAAGTGCTGGAGCATCTGATCGATGACGGGCGCTGGCGCCTGATCGACGTGAGCGTGATCGACGCCAAGGCTTCACGGCGACGCCAGGCGGTGTCGGCGTGACGTCCACGGCAAGCGACTCCTGGGTGGTTTATTCACCCAACGAGTCGGCCGTCAGCGACAGCGCCGGCTTCTGGTCCAACGAGTTCGGCTGGGTCTTGTTCGACCAGGCGACGCGCTTCTCGAAGGAAGAGGCCGGGAGCTTACAGCTTCCGCTCTCGACTGGCCGTGATGCGCGCTTCGTTCCATGGCAGGAAGCCCGGCGGCATTACGGCTGATGCCGTAGCCTGGCGACGACTTGCCTCCCTACAGGCCTTCCATCCATTCAGATGGAGGGCCTTTTTTCTTCAACTTTGAGGTATCCATCATGTCAGAAATCACTTGCAGTACATCCTCACAGCCCATCGGGGAGACCCATCCCGCGCTCGATGAAACCGCGTGGCGGGCTGTCTGCGAGAAGTTCGCCGTGCAAGCCAACAACGGCTGCGGACTGTCTCATGATTACTACGTCGAACGCTTCAGTTCACAGATCGAAAAACACATTGATCGACTGCCTGAATGCCAGCGCGCGCAGGCTCTGCAGATAGCACAGGAATGGGACTACGCAACACCTGTCGAGAGGCGGGAAACCCGGAACTGGAACGCACAGAATGGCTACTGCACACACGGAATCGAGCTGGGTTGCTGCCCGGCCGGTTGTGGTTCATAGGGATTGGCACTTAGCCCCATCGCTGATCACCCAGCAAGCCCCCGCCTCGGGGGCTTCTTTTTTTCAGCACCCCGACACCGCACACCAGGCTCCGCCGCTGTTGAGAACCAGCATACAACCGGGTTACGCCGTGCGCTCCACGCGGCAATCGGCATGCGCGCACGTCTCACGTTCAGCGGCCGAACAATAAGGCGACAGGCCAGTACCCATTCCGGATGGCCGTCCAGAGAAGCAGATGCCACGCTACAGCCATGTTGCGCTGACCACGGTCAGCAACATGCCCAGGTAGCCACGATCTTCAAGGCTACGGCGCGGTTCCGTCCGCGTGATCAAACCAGTTCGCACTCGGCATCCCAGCGCGAACGACCGTCGAGCAATCGGCGGTGATGCCAACCTAGTTGTTGCCGGATCTCACGATCCATCAACCCGCGCGGGGGTTACACACCTCCCGTACGGGGTCGGTGTGTCTCCGCTTTCTTGTCCTCAAGTCTGGAGATTCACCATGACCACTTCCACCGAAAAGTCCTTTTTTGACTTGCACATCACCGGCCTCGGCTACCTCAATCGCATCCGCGAAGTGAAGCCGAAGAAAGGTGAGCCGTTCCTGGCCTGCGATATCGCAGCGCTCAATGGTCCGAGCAACGATGTCTCGTACGTGCGTTTTGATACGCGCGTTTCGGGCACCGATGCCCAGCACCTCATTCGTCGCTGCATCGATGCCGTCGAGGCGGAGAAGAAAGTGATGATCGGGTTCCGACTGGGCGACCTGTGGACCGACACCTTCACCTATTCCAAGGGGAAGCGCGCCGGCGAACAGGGTGTCAGCCTGAAAGCCCGCCTGCTGTTCGTCAGCTGGATCAAGGTCGATGGCGTCCTGAAGTACAAGGCCGAGCCCAAGCCGGCCGAGTCCGAACAGGATGCTGCGGAGCAATCCGCTGCGCCTGCTCCTGCGCCGCAGGAAGTGCCGGTTCCGGAAGCCTCCGAGCCGGTCAACGAACCTGCCGACGAAGCCGCCGATGCGCAAGCGCCGGCACTGGCCGAGTCGTTCTGATCCGCAAGGCCCCCTCACAGGGGCCTTGTTCTTTTCATCAGCCGAGCATCCCTGACACAGCGCTGTCGGCGGAGCCCGATCGTCCTTTCTTCACCAGGAGCACTCCATGATCACCCTTCCGGGCCAGTTGGCCATCAAGACAATCCATGGCAGGAATGGCGACTTCAATGTCGGCCGCCTTTCGACCAGCATTGGTGAGTTCGTCATCAATAATGCCGAGCTGGACCAGTACGACGAAGGCAAATACGACGGTGATTTCGTCATCGCCGAAATCCGACCCTCCACCTACAACACCAGTGGGCGGATGGTCATCGAAATCCGCGCCCACCTGGGCGGGATGACCCTCTCAAACAGCGATCGCCTGAGCAAGGACGAAGCCCAGCGGCTGAGCCCGCAGGAGATCGATCCCATTGATGAGGAAGCGCAGGCTCCTGCCGCCGCCAGGCCTCCAGCCAGGACCAAGGCCCGCAGCACGCGCGATCCATTGGTCGACACCACGCCATTCGGCAGCGAACCAGCGGCAGCATCGCCCTCCGACGCTTCGGCTGAAGATGACGACGCGGCACTGTTCGGCATGCTCTGGCCGTTGAGCGAAATCGTGAAACTCGACGCAACCGTCGACCGCCGCGTCCTGCGTCAGCAGCGCGACCGTCTCGATGCGATGGGCTATCGGTTTGAACCTCTGTCCCAGGACTGGCACCTCGCCAGCGCCTGATTGATCCACCGCGCAAGCGGCATCCACCCGCCGGGGTTCTTCCCCCGCAGGGGAGGACTCCGGCTTTTTCTTCAGGAGACCTTCTCATGGGTTGGCTATTTTCCCATCGCTCGCGAAGCGAACTGATCCATTACCTGGTGCAGCCGCAAGATTGCCAGGCCGCGTTTGTTGAAACTCTGGCCTATACCCTGCGCGGCAATGTGCTGTGGTCCGTGGTCAAAATCACGGCCAAAGTGCCGAACATGCTCAATCTCGCTGCAGGTGATTTCCATACCTACATCGGCTGCACATTGCTGCAGCGCTATCGCAACGAGTGGGGCTACAAGTCGATGGATGAATCCGTTCATCCCTACTACTACAGCTGCCCGCTCAGCTATCTGGAACGCGCACCCACGCAATCGGCCGAATGGCGCGAGCGTGTACGGGCGTACCACGACCACAGACGCGCAGTACGTTCGGCATCCGCCGTTCCAGTCGTCTGAATTTTCCGTCCACCAGTCTTAGGACTGACCCTGCATCGCAGGTTTTCCACGCATGCGTGCGCGTCTGGCCTTGTGCCAGCCGTCGATGTCGCTTGCCCAATCCTCAAGGAGATAGACATGCAACTCGCATCTCGTTTCGCATCACGTTCCCCAATCCTGCGTGCTGATCATCCCCTGTCGGATGATCAGATCCGCGCAGTCGCTCCTTCCATCTTTGCGGATACACCGCACGAAAGCCGCTCCGAACGGTATAGCTACATACCGACCTCCGCCGTTCTGGCGAAACTCCGCAATGAAGGGTTCGAGCCCTTCATGGTGTGCCAGACCCGCGTGCGTCATGAAGACCGTCGCGAGTTCACGAAACACATGCTCCGCCTTCGCCATGCAAGCCAGATCAACGGCAAAGAGGCGAATGAGATCATCCTCCTCAATTCACATGATGGCACCAGCAGCTACCAGATGCTGGCTGGCATGTTCCGTTTCGTGTGCCAGAACGGTCTGGTGTGCGGCGATATCGTCGGTGACGTTCGTGTGCCCCACAAGGGCAATGTCACGGACCATGTAATCGAAGGCGCCTATGAGGTCCTGAGTGGCTTCGGCCAGGTGCAGGATTCCCGCGAAGCCATGCGAGCGATCACGCTCGATGATGGCGAGGCGGAAGTCTTTGCGCGCTCGGCCCTGACGCTCAAGTATGACAGCGACACCAAGGTGCTGCCGATAACTGAAAGCCAGGTTCTGGCAACACGCCGGTTCGATGACAATCGGCCGGATCTGTGGTCGGTGTTCAACCGGGTGCAGGAAAACCTCGTCAAAGGAGGTCTGTCCGGTCGGACTGCCAATGGCCGCCATCAACGCACGCGCCCTGTGCAAGGCATCGATCAGAACGTCCGCCTCAACCGGGCGCTGTGGCTGCTGGCCGAAGGCCTGCGGCAGCTGAAAAACTGATCTGACGCGGACTGTGCCCGTTTCGGGCAATGCCCGCGGTTTTCACCCATCGCTCCTGACGGAGCATTCCTCACCCCCAGGGGCAGAACCTGCCTCACGGGCTGGTGCTGTCCCTGGACCTTCCAAAGGACACGACCATGCCCGATACAACATCTTCGCAACCGCTTCTTCGCATTGATGAATGCTCCGACCTGATGGCCGACGGCTACATCGGCGACGAAAGCGGCAACCTGATCTTCCTGTCCGTCTGGGCACGCGATACGGCCATTCAACAGTTTCTGGCCCGGCTCACGCTGGGTCGTGACGACGATGGCCTGGATCAGTTCCACCTCATTACCGACGCAGGCTGCTCCATTCCGGTTTTCATCGGAAACGTCGACAGACTGGAGAAGCGCTCCACGCGCCTTTTCCGCCGCACCCTGTTCGGTTCGATGGTCAACCTGTGGCTCTTCGACCAGCGCTGCGTCAAGCCCGACAAGGCCAACGCCAGCGCGCTGACGCTGCTGCCCAGGGACTCAGACCATCGGCTTGATCGCTTGTGGAAGCTGGTACAGGAAACGTGCCCTCTGCCACTCCTCGATCACTGGCGCGACATCGTGCTGGACCTGCTGATGGAGCAATCCATGCTGGCGCGTCTTCCCATGGCTTACGGGCCACTGGAAGGGCACCGTCTGGCACTGGATGTTCCTGTGCTCACGAAGGCACTCGGCGATCTGATCCGCAACGGCACCCTCAGCGCCACGGCGCATGAACTGGCTTCCGGCATGCCTTTGCGGCGCGTCGCCTGAAGTCTCGCAAGGGCATGTGCAAGCCGCATGCCCCTCATTTTCCCAACCAGAATCAGGAGATTCCCATGGCTCTCATGTTCCCCCGGCTTGCCCGGAATTTTGCGAAAAACGGGTACTACCCAACCGACGAACCTACGCTGGAGCGGGCGCTCAACGCGCTGGCGCCGGCCGCCGGTCAAGTCACCATCATCGACCCCTGCGCAGGCGAAGGCGTTGCCATCGCTGAAGCCGCACATGCGCTCGGCCGTGATCTGGTGTCAGCTTATGCCGTCGAATTCGACGAAGAGCGCGCCAGGCATGCCCGAGGTCTTGTCGACCATTGCCTGCACAGCGACCTGATGGACACGCTGATCAGCCGGCAAAGCTTCGGACTGATGTGGCTCAATCCTCCCTATGGGGATCTGTCCAGGGATGCCGATGGCAACATCGGCTACCAGGGACAGGGCCGCGCCAGGCTGGAGAAGCTGTTTTATCAGCGCGTCTTGCCGCTGCTGCAGTACGGTGGCGTGCTGGTCTTCATCATTCCGAGCTACACGCTGGATGCGGAACTGGTGGGTTGGCTGACACGCCATTTCACCGGACTGCGCATCTACCGTGCGGTCGAACAGCAGTTCAGGCAGGTGGTGATCTTCGGCACCCGCTCACGCCAGCGCGATCTGGCAAGCGATGCCAAAGCCATCCGCAACCGGCTGCTACAGATCGGCGCGGGTGATATCGAAGCGGAAGAACTGCCGGCTGAATGGCCGTTCCTCCCGTATTCCGTCCCGGCCGCACAGGCCGAGCCGGAGCAGTTCTACCGGGTCACCGTGGAGCCGGAGCAATTCGCGGCCGAGGTTCATCGCCTGCAAGGGCTATGGCCTTCCCTCGATACGCATCTCGGCTCTTCGCAGCAGTCGCTGCGGCCGCCGGCCCGTGCCTTGTCTCACTGGCATCTCGCCCTGGCACTCGCCGCCGGTGCGATTTCAGGTGTCGTCCGTTCCAAAACCGGCAAGGTGATGGTCGTCAAAGGCGATACCCACAAAGAGAAGTCCGCCGCGGTCGAATACAACGAACGTGACGACGGCTCGATCGCCGAAACGCGCATCCTCACCGACAAGTTCGTACCGATCATTCGCGCATGGGACATGACACCCGGCTCCCCCACTCGGGGAGAAGTGCTGATCATCCGCTGATTCTTCATCCCCCCGAAAACCAACGCCTGGACCAGGCGCTGGCTTCGTTTTTCATAAACGCAACAGGAGCTACAACCATGTCCTTCAAACTGTTCCCACGCCAGCGCACCACGCCGGCTTCCATCCCTCTGTTCTCCAGCGGTGCCCTGAAGCTCAGCGCCAGGGTGCAATGGCTGGACAGCAAGGGGCTGGTTGATCCCCATCGTTTCCTGCATCGCCACCTGCGTGGTGATTGGGGCGATCTGGATGACACTGAACGTCGCGCGAACGATGCAGCCCTTCAATCAGAAGGCGCTCTGACCTCGCGCTACCAGGTGACACCGCGTCTATCCTTGTTGGTGACCACCAGCAAGGATCACAGCCAGACCGTGATCCAGCTGCCCGAGGAGAACGAGCCGCACTGACGACTTGCATCTTCGGACTTTTCCACCCAACGGGGTCATGCTGCCCCAACGGGGTGTCATGGCCCTCCTCAACATGCAGGAGAAACACCATGACCTCCGACGCGAAACCTCGTGATCACCGCCGTTTGCTGTTTCCGATCGGCGCATTGATTTTCAGCGAAGGCGTAGACCGCCTGATGCGGGAAGGCCGGCTCGATCCGATGCCTTACCTCTTGCGCCACATCCGCGGCGACTGGGGCGACGTGACGGACGACAAGTGGCGGGAAAACAATGCCGCATTGAAATCCGGCGCACGCCTCGACTCGCTCTACGTGGTCACCCGCGACGTGACCATTCGCATCTTCACCGAGGCAGATCGCAGCGCGACGCATGTCCTGCTGCCATCCGAATCCTGACGCACCAAAGCGTCACTCTTCCACTGCGGCAGCCCAGTAACTGCTGTCGTCCGCATCATCCACCCACGGGGCCAATCACCCCGAACGGGTGCCATGGCCCTTCATTTCATATGGAGTCACCACCATGGCACACGAAGCGCTTTTCCTCAGCGTTGTCCCGCAACCGCAATTCCTGACCGGGCAACTGGTCATGACCGCCGGCGTCGATGAACTGGTCCAACAGGGCCGGCTCAATCCAGGCCGATACCTCGCGCGCCATCTCAGCGCCGATTGGGGCGATCTCTCCGATAGCGATTGGCAGTCCAATGACACCGCCTTGCGCACCGGCGAGGATCG
The DNA here is from genome assembly GCA_015548865.1 of Serratia marcescens. Taxonomy (GTDB): domain Bacteria; phylum Pseudomonadota; class Gammaproteobacteria; order Enterobacterales; family Enterobacteriaceae; genus Symbiopectobacterium; species Symbiopectobacterium marcescens_A. The sequence continues at coordinate 79,611 of JADMXW010000013.1, forward strand.
CCTGTTTTCGTCTTACCAGGTCGAGCCTGACCTGAACCTCTGGATCATCACCGAATGGGATCGCAGCGTCACCACGCTGCTTTTGCCTAGCGAATACTGATCTTCATCCGGCGGATTTCACCGCTTCTCATCTTCCCACCCTGGGGCATGTCCATCGCCCCGCAGGGGGAGGTGCATGCCCCGTTTCCTTTGGAGCATCACCATGTCCCTCGCTCTTGAAACCATCCCCGATTCTGCCGTGCAGGGCGACCTGCTCGAAACGGAATCCTCGCCGCTGACCATCAGCCTCAACGACTTCGTTTCCGAATTCGGTGACGAACTGCTGGACAGCCTCAACCGCGCCAACCCTCCGGTCTACACCGGACAAGCGCGCCCACACCGGCAACAGGTTCTGTCGCGTCTCAAGCGGCTGCCGTTCCCGGCGCAGGCCGAAGTCATCCACGCTATCAGCGAGTTGCTGGTCGACCGCGGTGAACGCGCCGCGATCATCAACGCAGAAATGGGAACGGGCAAGACGCTGATGGCAATTGCCGTCGCCGCCGTGCTCAACGCCGAAGGCTACCGTCGCACGCTGGTCCTCTCGCCGCCGCACCTTGTCTACAAGTGGCGCCGGGAAATCCTCGAAACCATTCCTGGCGCGAAGGTGTGGGTGCTCAACGGCCCCGACACGCTGGTCAAGCTGCTGAAGCTGCGCGAGCAACTCGGCGTACCGGCCAGCGGCCAGGAGTTCTTCGTACTCGGCAGGGTCAGGATGCGCATGGGCTTCCACTGGAAACCCGTGTTCACCCGTCGCCGCATTCCCGGTGGTTTCGTCGGAGCATGCCCGCATTGCGGTCACGTCATCACCGATCTCGATGGCGAGCCCGTCAACACGGTCGAGCTCGAAGCCGAAGAGTCGCGGCGCAAGTGCAGCCAGTGCGCATCTGCGCTATGGACCCTGATACGTCCTCGTTCGCTTTCGGCAACCGACCAGTCCTCGGCGGTGATCAAGGCGCTCAAGCGTATTCCCACCATCGGCGAAGCCACGGCCCAACGGCTGATGAAAAAGTTCGGCGAGTCGTTCCTGGTTTCTCTCCTGGGCGACAACCTGTTCGAGTTCATCAACCTGATGGACGAGAACGGCGATCTTGTCTTCAGCGACCGGCAGGCTCAGCGCATGGAACGTGCAATGGCCTCCATGGAATTTGGCTTTGGTGAAGGCGGCTATCAAGCCAGTGAATTCATCAAGCGCTATCTTCCACAGGGCTTTTTCGATCTCCTCGTGTGTGACGAAGGCCATGAGTACAAAGGGTCGGGTTCCGCACAGGGACAGGCGATGGGCGTGCTTGCCTCCAAGGCTCGCAGGACCCTGTTGCTGACCGGAACGCTAATGGGCGGCTACGCGGACGATCTGTTCGCGCTGTTGTTCCGGACGCTGACCGGGCGGATGATCGAGGACGGCTACCGGCCCTCCAGGACCGGCAGCATGACGTCGGCCGCGATGGCCTTCATGCGCGAACACGGCGTGTTGAAGGACATCTATTCCGAGAGCACCGGAACCGCGCACAAGACGGCCAGGGGCACCAAGATCACGGTGCGCACCGTCAAAGCGCCGGGCTTCGGGCCGAAAGGCATCCTGCGCTGCGTGCTGCCATTCACCGTGTTCCTGAAACTCAGGGACATTGGCGGCAACGTGCTTCCTCCCTACGAGGAGGAGTTTCGTGAAGTCGCGATGGAGGCCGATCAGGCCAGCGCCTATCGTGATCTGGCCGGGCGTCTCACCGCGGCTCTCAAGGAAGCCCTGCGCAAGCGGGATACGACGCTTCTTGGTGTGGTCCTCAACGTGCTTCTGGCCTGGCCGGACACGTGCTTCCGTCCCGAGACGGTGACGCATCCCCGCACGCGAGAGCTGCTGGCGTTCACACCGTCGCAGTTCAACGAGCTGGAAATCACGCCGAAAGAGCGTGAGCTGATCGACATCTGCAAGGCAGAGAAAGCCGAAGGTCGCAAGGTCCTGGCTTATACCGTCTATACCGGGACGCGGGATACCACGTCGAGGCTGAAGGTTCTGCTGGAGCAGGAAGGTCTGAAGGTCGCGGTGCTGCGCGCAAGCGTGGACACCTCACGGCGCGAAGACTGGATCGCCGAGCAGCTCGACCGTGGCATCGATGTGCTGCTGACCAATCCAGAACTGGTCAAGACTGGGCTGGATCTGCTGGAGTTTCCGACGATCGTATTCCTCCAGTCAGGCTGGAACGTGTATACGCTCCAGCAAGCCTCGCGTCGGTCATGGAGGATCGGCCAGAAGCTGCCCGTGAAGGTCATCTATCTCGGCTACGCAGCCACGTCGCAGATGACGTGCCTGTCGCTGATGGCGAAGAAGATCCTCGTATCGCAGAGTACATCCGGAGATGTGCCGGAGTCCGGATTGGACGCACTCAACACGGACGGCGATTCGGTGGAAGTGGCGATGGCGAGGCAACTTGTTGCTGCCTGATGACAATACTGCAACTCAACGGCCCTTCGGGGCCGTTTTTTTTGCCAGATCATGTTCATCTTGATTTAGGAAATGATTTAATCCAAAATCAACAGCAAGTCCCATCAAGTGGATCTGCCACAACAACCTGCAAGGAGTTCATTTCTTATGCGCGAAAGAAAACAGCGCCATGCCCGTACATGGCTGATGATCGGGATGGTTGCCCTTGCCGCAACTGCCGCACAGGCAAAAGACACCTACGCTCCGTTCGACTTCCCCGAACTATCAAAGACGGCGAACGAGCCGGTTGTGCTCGGCCCGGCGGGCGAGACCTTCGACTTCATCCGCACCGGCAAGCAGACTTGCGGCAAGTACCTCTTTGCCAAACTGGTCGTGCCGGCGCATGTCGGTCCGCCGCCGCATGTTCATCACTGGACGGACGAATGGTTCTATGCGCCCAACGGTGGTTTCGTACTTTACATGGGACAGAACCGTTATCCCGACCTGCAACGGGCGCCGGGAGAAGGGGCGCCGAAGGACACGTTGCACATCGTGAAGATGCGACCGAAGGAGCTTTTTTACGGTGAGCGCTACATCGTGCATGGCTTCAGCAACGTCACCGATGAGCCGCAGGAGTTGTACCTGGTGTGGACGCCCGACACGCCGGATGTCTCCATCCTTCCCTATTTCCTGAATGCCGGCACCATCCGCGATCCGAACAAGCCGGATCAGAAGCCTGACTTCATGTCCAGTATCCGGCTGGTCTCGATGGCCCCGAACTACGGCATCAATCAAAGTGCCAGCTTCTGGCAATACGTCGAGAAGGTCGTCGAAATCGACCATGGTCACGACATGCCGGATAACCGCGAGAAGTTGCTCGAATTGCTCGCCAGCAAGAATGATTGCCGGGCTGATGGGGGGCCAGCCAAATGAAGCGCGTTGCCGTCATCGGTTGTGGCCTGGGCGGTGCGGCCACGACTGTGATGCTACAGAAGACGGGGTTCCAGGTCACCGCCTACGAGCAGGCGCCGGCCTTCACGAGGTTGGGTGCAGGCATTCACCTCACTCCCAATGTCGTCAAGGCGCTGGCATGGCCAGATATCGTATCGCCCCTGGTTGCTATGGCCTGCAAGCCGGCGGCCTTCGTCAGCCGGGACGCTTTCACGGGAGATGTGATCGCCGAACTGCCCCTCGGGCACGCGGTCGCCGAGCGATTCGGTGCCCCGTATCTGACCGTTCACCGAGGCGACTTCCATGCCCTGATGGTTGACGCTCTGCAGCCCGGAACCGTGCAGTTCGACAAGCGCCTCCAATCGGTCTGCGAGGACGGCGACGGTGTACGGCTTGGATTTGAAGACGGCAGCGAGGCGATCGCGGATATCGTGATCGGTGCTGACGGACTTTCTTCGGTGGTGCGAAGCACGGTTTGTGAGAACGCTCCGCCGCACTTCTCCGGACAGGTCGCATTCCGCGCCCTGGTCGATGTGGACCAGCTCGGCGAGCACCGCGCCTACCTGAGCGACCTTACGAAATGGTGGAGCGATGACCGGTTCATCATTGCCTACTACATGAACGCACACCGCGATCAATACTACTTCGTCGCGGGATATCCGCAGGAATCGTGGCCTGTCGGCGTGCAGTCTCTTCCGGCGTCGCGCGAGGAGATGATGGAGCGCTTCGCCGACTTTCATCCCACCGCCCGCCACGTACTGGCCGCCTCGGGAGAAGTCCGGAAATGGCCGCTGTACGAAAGGCCCGCGGAAGCCGCGTGGAGCAAGGGGCGTGTTGTCCTGCTTGGAGATGCCTGCCATCCCATGCGCCCTCATATGGCCCAGGGCGCCGCGATGGCGATCGAGGACGGCGCCGTGCTCGTGAGGTGCCTGATGGCCGCAGGTTTGGAGAATTGGTCTCTCGCTTACGAGCTGTACCAGCAGGCCCGGCATGAGCGGGTAGAACGGGTTCAAGGTATCTCCAGCGAAAACAGCTGGATGCGAACCACCCCCGATCCGACCTGGCTGTTTGCGTCGGATGCCTGGAACGTCCCTTTGCTGGGGCAGCGCGCCCATTGAATTCACTAAACAGGATGGAATTATGTTGGAAACCGATGTTGTGATCATCGGCAGCGGCCCTGCGGGATCGTCGGCTGCCTTGATGCTCAGTTCCTATGGAATAAAGAATGTCGTCATCACGAAATACAGGTGGTTGGCGGATTCACCGCGCGCCCATTATGTCAGCCAGCGGACGATGGAGATCGTCCGGGACCTCGGCATAGAGAGCGAGGTCATCGCCAAGGCCTCCCCGAAAGAAGTCATGGGAGATGTGGTGTTCTGCACGTCCTTGACAGGCAATGAGATCGGCCGATTGCCCTATGGTATGAACAGCCCTCGGCGCGCAACCGAATATCTGGAGGCAAGCCCCAGCGAACAGTGCGATTTGCCGCAACACCTCTTCGAGCCGATTTTGCTTTCGAATGCAGCTGCACGCGGCTCCCATGCGCGGTTCGACACTGAGTATCTGTCACATCGCCAGGACCCGGAAGGCGTGACCGTCGAGGTACGGGATCGCCTGACTGGAACGACCTACGAGATCCGTTGCAAATATCTCATTGGCGCCGACGGCGCCGGCAGCAAAGTTGTTCGCGACCTGAATTTGCCCATGGCCGGGCAAATGGGAAAAAGCGGAAGCATGAGCATCATCTTCGATGCCGATCTCAGCAAGTACATCGCCCACAGGCCCGGCTATCTTTGGTGGATCGTTCAGCCCGGCGCCAACATTGGCGGCATAGGCCTGGGGCTACTGCGAATGGTCAGGCCCTGGAACGAATGGCAAATCGTGTGGGGTTACGATATTGACCAACCCGCGCCGGAACTGACGATCGACGAAGCCATTGCCGTCTGCCGCCAGCTGATTGGCGACCCTGACATCGAGATCAGCATACGCAGCAAATCCTTGTGGACCGTCAATGAAATGTACGCCACGCAGTACGCGAAAGGCCGCGTATTCTGCATGGGCGACGCTGTGCATCGGCACCCGCCGTCCAACGGACTGGGGTCGAATACGTCGATCCAGGACGCCTACAACTTGTGCTGGAAACTTGCGTTCGTGTTGCGGGGACAAGCAGCGCCGGCGCTGCTGGACACCTACAATCAGGAGCGTGCCCCGGTAGGCGAACGGATCGTGAAACGGGCCAATCAGAGCGTTCGCGACTTTGGCCCGGTGTTCGAGGCGCTTGGCCTGGATGGGCGGTACAGTGCGAAAGACATGCAGACCCGCATCGATTCGTTGAAGGATACCGATCAGGCCGGGGCCGACAGGCGCGCCAAGCTGCGGGACGCCATCGAATTCAAATCCTATGAATTCGCCGCGCTGGGCGTTGAAACGAATGTTCGCTATCAGTCGACGGCAATCGCACCGACACAACCACAGCAGCCATCATCCGACCGGGACGAAGATCTGCACTATTTCCCCTCCTGCGTGCCGGGCCACAAGCTGCCGCACGGCTGGATGGTCCGTAAGGGCAACAAGCTCTCCACGCTAGATCTGATAGGGGGCGGGCGCTTCACGCTGTTGTGCTGGCTCCAGGGTCAGCCATGGGCCGATGCCGCCAGAAAGCTCTCCGAAGACGCCAATGTAGTGCTCGAGGTCATCCAGATCGGACCCGGCCAGGATGTGCAAGATGCTTACGGGGATCTGGCGCGCGTCTGGAACCGTGGAGAGCAGGCCTGCCTGCTGGTTCGGCCGGACGGCTATGTCGCATGGGAGGGGCTGGATATGACGGCCGCGTACGATGCCCTGCGACAAGGGGTGATGGCTGTTCTAGGCCGCACCTGACACACGCCTTGATGAGGCGCGAGGCTGGTATACTTGATTTGGATTGATTCATATCCTAATATGAATGGATGAGTAAATCAGCCGCAGCGCCGCATCATATTTCCCGGGAACGGGGCCGCCCACGGGAATTCGATATCGACACCGCCCTGGATCGTGCCATCCTTTACTTTCGGGAACACGGTTACAACGGCGTGTCCATCGCGGACCTCTCGCAGGCATTGAAACTGTCGGCAGGGAGCATCTACAAGGCCTTTCACAGCAAGCATGGCCTGTTTACCGCTGCGCTGGACAGATATATGGCCCTGCGCGGCCAACAGATTGCAGAGATCACGGCAAGCGCCGAATCGGGACGCGAAAAACTACGCCGGCTTCTGGTGTTCTACGCAGAGTCGTCGCATGCGGCCGAAGGAAGGTATGGCTGTCTGGTCGTTGTCGGTGCCGTCGAACTTTCCAGTACGGACGAGGCGATTGCCGCCAAAGTCGCTTCTGCTCTGAGTGCTAATGAACGACGCCTCAAGGCTATCATCGAGCAGGGACAGCAAGATGGCTCGATTTCCAGGACCGCGGAACCTGGTACAACGGCCAAACTGATGTTGGCCCTGCTTCAGGGAATGCGTGTCCTCGGTAAGGTTGGGCAAAACCGCAAGGCCATGATGGCCGTTGTGGATACCGCGATGAAACTTCTCGATTGACCAGCCTTCTCAAGGCTACCTGAACCACCGCCGCACATGTGCGGCTTTAATTTGAACATATAGGAAACGAATCAATCCAAAATGGCGAGCTCAACAACAACTGGCGCAACAAGCAGCCCCCACAATCCATCCATATCCCGCTGGCTGACCCTGCTGCTTGCGTGTGCGTGCGGCCTGATTGCGGCCAACATTTACTATGCTCAGCCCCTGATTGGGCCGATCAGCGCCCAGCTCAACCTGTCAGAGCAAGCCTCCGGTCTGATCGTCACGCTGACGCAGCTTGGTTACGGGCTAGGTTTGCTGCTGGTCGTTCCCCTTGGTGACCTGTTCGAGAACCGCCGGTTGGCCATTTCCATTCTGGCGGTCGGCGCCCTCGGGCTATTGATCTCAGGTTTCGCAGGTTCGGTGGAACCGTTTCTTGCGGCGTCCTTTCTGGTCGGCCTGGGCTCCGTCACCGTTCAGATTCTGGTGCCCTATGCCGCCCACCTGGCTCCTGACGCCACCCGCGGCCGGGTCGTCGGCAATGTCATGAGCGGCTTGATGCTGGGGATCATGCTGGCCCGGCCGGTGGCCAGCATGATTACGTATTTCACGAGCTGGCGAGTGGTGTTCTTCCTCTCGTTCATCGGCATGGTATTGCTGGCTGGCGTCTTGCGGTTCGCGTTGCCGACGAGGCCGGTAGTGGCACGGTTGAGATACCACCAGATGCTGGCCTCCATGGCGCATCTGGTGAGGACCACGCCAGCGCTACGCCGAAGGGCGCTTTACCACGCCAGCATGTTCGGGGCTTTCAGCCTGTTCTGGACGACGACACCACTCCTGCTGGCCGGGCCACAATTCGGGTTAAGCCAGAAAGGCATCGCATTGTTTGCCCTTGCCGGCGTCGCCGGAGCGATCGCGGCACCTATCGCTGGAAGAATTGCCGATCGGGGCTGGATCAGGTCCGCCACGGCGGCAGCGATGCTACTGGGCATCGGCGCGTTCGCCATCACCTACATCGGCGACATCGGAACGCCCCTGTCCCTGGCGATGTTCGTCATCGCGGGCGTTGTTCTGGACTTCGCAGTATCGGCCAATCTGGTCCTCGGCCAGCGCGTGATCTTCTCGTTGGCGCCGGAAATCCGCGGTCGCCTGAATGGCTTGTACATGACGACGTTCTTCTGCGGTGGCGCCATAGGGTCGGCTCTCGGAGGATGGCTGTTTGCGCACTATGGATGGCACGGCGTCTCAATGGCCGGAATTGCGTTCGTTCTCGCCGCCGCCGTGTACTTCATGACCGATCGCACGCGCTGACACACAGAGAATGTACGCATGACAGAAAATAAAAATGGAGGCGCCGCTTTACTGATCCCCGGCCTCTTTGTGCTGCTCTGGTCCACAGGGTTTATTGTTGGAAGACTGATCGTAGATTCAGCCTCTCCAAACATATTCTTGGCGATCAGATTCTTTCTTTCATTTCTGCTTTTCGCGGTCATCGCGATGGTACTCAGGAGGAAGTTTCCCCCTGTTACCGAGTGGCACAAACATGCGCTGGCGGGCGTGTTCATCAACGGCATCTACCTTGGTGGAAGCTATTGGGCCATATCACAGGGGTTTCCTGCGGCGCTCATGGCGCTGCTAGGGGCCTTGCAGCCAGCATTCACCATGGTGATCGGCGTCGCGTTCATGCGCGAAAACGTCAGGCCCATCCAGGCTGCGGGCATCCTTGTCGGTCTGGCTGGTGTTGCGATGGTGCTTTTTCCAACCATCGGCCTGCAAGGAACACAAAGCTACACCTTCATGGTTCCGCTCATCGCACTGGTCTCCGTGTTGTCCATAACGTGGGGAACCATCATGCAGAAAATGTCTATCGCGAAATCTGAGCTATTGCCGTCCCTGGCGATTCAGAACGCATCGGCCACGGTCACTGCCATTGCGCTGGCATTGCTGCTTGGCGAGTCCCGACTATCGCCTAACGCAGAGTTCCTATTTGCGCTCTCGTGGGCAGTTCTCATTCTGTCCGGGCTCGGAACCTATCTTCTTGTCTTGTTGGTTCGCGGCGGGAGCGCGACGAAAACGACATCCCTGATGCTGCTTGCCCCACCGCTGGCCGCATTGGAGGCCTGGTTGTTGTTTGGCGACAAGCTCATGCCGCTGCAGATGCTCGGCTTTGGGCTTGCGCTGTTAGGTGTGGGACTTTGTAGAAAAAAATGATTGAGAAATGGAGAGATTTGATATGCCGACACTCAATATTCATGAGGTCTTATTTGAGATAAAAGACAAATACATCAACGACAAATTCATATTCATCAGCGGCGAGGTGATGGAAGGAATACTACGGGAGATGGGGGCGACGGATGCGGACTTTGACGGTCTGAAGGCTGTTAGCAACAACCTGGGGGCCGATCCGACGCTTCCGTTCAGAGAATCCAGAAACGGGCGTTTTGAGCTTAACTTTCTGACCTCCACGATAAACAGGATCGAATTCCAGCCTTTCGTCCTGTCAGCCCAGGAGGATTTCGTGCGGCATGACTCTGGCAAAGTCAGGGAGTTTAGGGGGATAGGAGACGATCTCCAACTGAACCGCGCGTTTCAGGGCCTATTGATATTCAAGGCTTTCATCGTACAGGGGATCGATATCAGGCATCGGTTCGGACTTGATTACGGCTCCGAAAGATGGGTGTCCACGGTTTTCAATCTAAGAACGATCACTACGCCGGACTTGCTCGGGGAACCCGCGCTGGAAGGTGTGCATGCCGATGGGGTCGACCATACCATGACGACTTTGCTTGGCATGGAGAACATGACTGACGACAGCGCCATTACGTTCATTCATGACAACAGGGAGACCAATGGCACCAGGTGGGATGCAGTTGATCGGGATCTGCGACTTGGACAGGCTCAACACAAGCGGTTCCTGGACACCATGCTGATCGTGGATCATGAGAGAAAGCACAGCCTTTCCCCTGTCCAGGCGGCAGCAAAAGAGTGCCGTGCGACCCGCGATATGCTGATTTTCTTCACCCGGCATCCTGCCATGGCGGGGCATGTTTCAAATCCCTACGACTCCTTCGAGCCGCATCGGGAAATTCCGCTATCCATAGAGATTCCCCAGTATCTTCGGGCCTCCGATGAAGAGCTGGAAATCAATGAATAGTGCAAGACAACCTGCCTTTGCCTGATGCAAGCGGCTCTTCGGGGCCGTTTCTTTGAAAGAATATTTGCGCAGTGCATCACGCACTGTCGCCTAGCAAAGTGAACACACTCCATCAGAGGGCAGCCCATGAGTGCTGGGAAGGGGCCACTCTCTGAAAAGAAATAGGGGCAGCCAGCAGTTCCCTTTGTTTGCTGATGCCCCTGCCATGAACGGCGATTGTGACGGTTCAACGCTTCAGAGAACCGACACATGCAACCATTCAGCCACTTCCATCGCCATCTGGCGGGCTGCGGCCTGCTGATCGCAGCCGCACTGATGGCCGGCTGCGCCACGACGACACCTCCGCCGAAGGCCGCACCCATCGCGAAGCCGGCGATCGTACCAGCAAAACAGAAGCCGGAATTCGTTCCTGTCGTTCGCTATGGCCGCTACACCCTGGTCGAACTGGCTCCGGCATCGGCACAGCAAGACCTGCTGTTGCAGGTGGTCGATGTCGCCATACCCGACACGCGCACCGCGACCGTGGGAGACGCGTTGCGGCACGTCCTGCTGCGCTCCGGCTATCAGCTCTGCGCTGTCGGTGAAATCACCGCACTCAATTCACTGCCGCTGCCGGCATCCCACTATCGGTTGGGGCCGATGCTTCTGCGTGATGCCCTGCTGACGCTGGCCGGTCCTGCGTGGGATCTGAAAGTCGACGATGGCGCCCGCCGCGTCTGCTTCACCCGCGCTCCCCAGCCAGCATCTGCCCTGAGCCAACCGGCCGCACACTCTGCTTCGAAGGCGGCCGGTCACGTTGAAAAACGCCCGCTCACCACGGAGGTCCGGCCATGACCATCATCCCCGCCTCCGGCCGCCGCTCGCGCGTACCGCTGCTGCGCGTAGCCACCATCACCTGGGTCTTGCTGATCAGCGCGGGAGCGGTGGTGAATCATGTGGCGCTGTCCAACCTCGCCACACAGGCCGGCGGCAGCGCACAAAGCACGCAAGTCGCTGCCCTGGAAACCCGGCTGGCAGAACTGGGGCAGCAGCTCGAAGCGCAGCGTCAACAGCCCAGCACGTTGACGACCGCGCAGTTCGAAACCGAGCGCCAGGCCATCGAGCAACGGGTTTCCAGGATCGAGCAAGCGCTTGATGAACGGCTGACGGCCGAAAGCCTCTCTCCATTGCATAGCCGCATCGAGCAGTTGGAGGCCCGCCTGGCGAAAGCCGCCCAGGTCGCTCCCACCCCAACCCGGACGCGGAAGAACCAGGCCACCAAGCCCAAGGTGGCGGCGCCTCCATTCAAGGTCATCGGCCTCGAAATGCGCGGCGGCGAACGCTTTTTGTCGATCCAGCCTACGGGAGCCGCTGCCCCGCCCCTGACAGGCGTTCTGCGGCCCGGCGAAACGGAGGCCGGCTGGCGGCTGGAAACCATCGAAGACCACACCGCGGTGTTTCAGAACGGCGGTCAGGTCCTTCGCGTGGTCGCGCCATAGGAGGGCCAGATGAACCGCAGGATCATTTCGCTTGCGTTGGCGACCAGCTTGACCGTCGGCGCCGTCTCCGCGGCAACGGCGCAGAACGCACGAACAGCCACTTCTCCGGTTGTTCCCAGCCAGGAACAGCCGGCAATTACGGCCAATAGCGATGAACAGAACGCACGCGACTGGGGACTTCGCCCGGAGGAATGGACGCGCTACCGGGAAGTGATGCGGGGGCCTCTGGGCATCTTCTCGCCCAATCTCGACCCGTTGACAGCACTTGGTATTGAGGCGCGTTCGGACGACGAACGTCGCCGCTACGCCGAATTGCAGGTGCAGGTCGAAGCACGTCGCGTCGAGAAAACGCTGGCGTACCAGCGCGCCTACGACGCCGCCTGGCAACGCCTGCATCCGGGCATGCAGCGCGTCAATCTGCCGGGAGCCAACACTGCTTCCAGTGCGAGTGCCGCATCAAGCGATGCGCGCCGTATGGCCGTATTCGTCAAGGACGAATGCGCCCCGTGCGGTCAGCTTGTCCAGCAATTGCAGGCCTCGGGAACCGAATTCGATCTCTACATGGTCGGAAGCCGCCAGGATGATGCCCGCATCCGCGACTGGGCGAAGCGGGCACGTATCGACCCCTCACGTGTTCGCAACGGCTCCATCACCCTCAACCATGACGCAGGCCGCTGGTTGTCACTGGGTCTACAGGGAGATCTGCCAGCCGTCGTGCGGCAGGTTGGCGATCAATGGCAACGGCAGTGAACCGCTACGCACGCCTGTTCGCGCTGCTGGCCGGCTTCATGGTCGGAACCGCCCAGGCCAAAGCCCAGGAGATACCGCCACCTGCCTACCAGCTCGCAGCGCAACGCGCCGATATTCCGTCCCCGGTCCTGTATGCAGTGGCATTGCAGGAGAGTGGCCTGCAGCGTGGCGGCCGGCTGGTTCCCTGGCCCTGGACTCTGAACGTGGCTGGCGCGGCCCGCCGCTTCAGCAGCCACGCCGAGGCCTGCGACGGGCTGCGCAAGGCGCTGCGCGAAGTTCCGCCAACCCGCATCGATGCCGGCCTGGCTCAAATCAACCTGGGCTACCAGAAGCACCGCTACAGCCGCCCCTGCGATCTGCTCGACCCATACCGCAACCTCGCCATCGCGGCCGAAATCCTGCGTGAACAACACACGCCCGGCGAGGACTGGTTGGTCGCCATCGGCCGCTATCACCGCCCAGCCGGCGGCGCACCAGCTGCGCGCTACCGGCGCAGCGTCAGCCAGCACCTGGCGCGCGTGGTCGGTCCTTCCCGTGCTGACGCTTCCACAAGAAGGAATACACCATGAAACCTGCCTTCGTCGTCACCGTGAGGCCGATTCTTTGCGCTCTGTTGTGCGCCGCTGGTCTGCCTGCCCTGGCTGCGGGCCAGCCGCCTCTCATCGTGGTCGAGGACCATGGAGGCACGTCCGCTCTGCCTTACTACCAGGCGCTGGACCTGCCGCCACGCAGGGATCAACCGGGTCCGCCACGGTTCTCCGTGCCGCCGTCCGGAGGCAAGACCTTCAGCGAAGCCGATATGCTGCCCGTGCGCTCGGAGCGGTTGTCGCCCGGCGATGAGCCTCGCCGGGTGATCCAGGCTCCGGGCCTGACGCCGGTCTTCCTCATCGGTGATGACGAACGCTCACGCGCCTGGCTGCTTGAGCGCAGGGCGGCGTTGACCGAAATCAGCGCCATCGGTCTCGTGGTCAATGTCGGATCGGCAGAGGCACTGGCGGGACTGCGCAAGCTGGCGCCCGAGCTCACCTTGTCCCCCGTATCGGGTGACGACCTCGCTCAGCGGCTCGGACTGCGGCACTACCCGGTCCTGATCACCGCCAGCGGCATCGAGCAGTGAGCAAGCTGTCATGGCCCAGCCTCATGCGGTCGAAGTGCTGCTGCGGCCAGCGGTGGAGCTATACACCGTTGCGGTTTGCGCCGGCGCCGCGTTGGTGTGCATGGTGGCACCATGGTCGCTCGCGTTAAGCCCGCTACTGGGATTCGGCAGCGCTCTGGCATTCCTCGTGTTTGGCGGCATCCGCCTGCGCGAGGCGATGGCCATCTTGCGATACCGCCGCAATATCCGCCGCTTGCCTCGCTATGTCATGACCAGTCGCCAGGTGCCGGTCAGCCGGCAGCGCCTGTTCATCGGCCGCGGCTTTCGTTGGGACCAGCGCCACACGCACCGGCTGATGCAGACCTATCGGCCAGAATTCCGGCGCTACGTCGAGCCGACACCGATCTACCGCCTTGCCCGGCGCGTTGAAGAGCGCCTGGAGTTCGCACCGTTCCCGCTTTCGAAGCTCGCCCGGGTGGTTGCATGGGACAACCCATTGAATCCCGCGCGGCCGCTGCCGCCAGTGGGAGGCATGCCACGCCTGCACGGCATCGAGCCGCATGAGATCGACGTCACCCTGCCGCTTGGCGAACGGGTCGGCCACTCGCTTGTGCTGGGCACCACGCGCGTCGGCAAGACCCGGCTGGCCGAGTTGTTCATCACGCAGGACATCCGCCGCAGGAACGCCGTCGGCGAGCATGAGGTCGTGATCGTTTTCGACCCCAAGGGTGACGCAGACCTTTTGAAGAGGATGTATGTCGAGGCCAAACGCGCCGGGCGTGAGGGCGAGTTCTATGTGTTTCATCTCGGATGGCCCGACATTTCGGCGCGCTACAACGCCGTGGGGCGCTTCGGCCGCATCAGTGAAGTGGCGACCCGCATCGCAGGGCAGCTTTCGGGCGAAGGCAACAGTGCGGCATTCCGCGAATTCGCATGGCGCTTCGTCAACATCATCGCAAGGGCCCTGGTGGAACTGGGGCAGCGGCCTGACTACCTGCTGATCCAGCGCCATGTGGTGAACATCGATGCGCTGTTCATCGAATACGCCCAACACTACTTCGCCAGCCATGAGCCGAAGGCGTGGGAGGTCGTCGTCCAGCTCGAAGGCCGCATCAACGACAAGAACACGCCCCGTCACATGATGGGCAGGGAGAAGCGCGTGGTGGCGCTGGAGCAATATCTCTCCCAGGTGCGCGTGTACGATCCCGTGCTCGATGGCCTGCGTTCGGCAGTGCGCTATGACCGCACCTATTTCGACAAGATCGTCGCGTCGTTGTTGCCGTTGCTCGAAAAGCTCACGACCGGCAAAACCGCGCAGCTGCTCGCGCCAAACTATTCCGACCTGAACGATCCGCGGCCGATCTTCGACTGGATGCAGATCATCCGCAAAAGGGCGGTCGTCTACGTTGGCCTGGATGCGCTGTCGGATGCCGAGGTCGCCGCAGCGGTCGGCAACTCGATGTTCAGCGATCTGGTATCCGTGGCCGGACACATCTACAAATTCGGGATCGATGACGGGCTTCCCGGTGCGGCCTCCGGCGTGAAACTGCCGATCAACGTCCATGCCGACGAATTCAATGAACTCATGGGCGATGAATTCATCCCCATGGTCAACAAGGGCGGCGGTGCCGGCCTGCAAGTCACGGCCTACACCCAGACCCTCAGTGATATCGAAGCGAGGATCGGCAACCGTGCCAAAGCCGGCCAGGTGGTCGGCAACTTCAATAATCTCTTCATGTTGCGCGTGCGCGAAACAGCGACGGCAGAGTTGCTGACCAAGCAGCTTCCAAAAGTCGAGGTCTACACCACGTCGCTGATGAGCGGGGCCACCGACAGTTCCGATATTCGCGGGCAGACCGATTTCACCAGCAACACCCAGGATCGCATCACCACGACGAGCGTCCCGTTAATCGAGCCGGCGCACGTGGTGGCACTACCGAAAGGACAGGCCTTCGCATTGTTGGAGGGTGGAAACCTCTGGAAGGTGCGCATGCCGTTGCCGGCGCCGGACCCCGACGAGGCGATGCCCAAGGATCTGCAACAGCTGGCGGGCTACATGCGTCAGCATTACGTCGAGGCTGGCGACTGGTGGGAAAACCAGGGGCTTCCCGGACTGCAGGATGAACCGCTGCCGGACGACCTGCTGGACGACTTCCGGCACATCACCGCGACCGCGGCCGATGGTGAGGCGGTTGTATGAGCGATCCGGCCGCCACCGCGCAACGCCAGCAGAACCGCCAGCAAGGGCTGATCGCCAGCATCATCACGATGCCGTTTCGCCTGTTCGGGGTTCTGTGCGGCTCGCTGCTGCTGTGCATCGTCATCGAATGCGTGGGCATGCACCTGTTCTGGCCGGACGAAGGGTGGCGGCATGCACAGGGAATGCTCGACTATGAGCTGGCCCAGCTCTCCGGTCATTTCACCCGCAGCGCTCTGGTGCAGGAACCGGGACGCACCGCGCATTGGCTGGTCGAACAGGCCTATGAATGGATCTTCGTCAAGACAGGCTTACTGGAGTGGATGCGTAACGCCGCGAACCAGGCCAGCGCTCCCAGCCACAGCGGAACGCGCGATTTCCGGTACTACATCAGCCAGGCATATGTCTGGATAGAAAGCTATCTGATCGCCGCGGCGTTCACGACCCTGGTGTTCATCGTGCGCCTGATGGTGCTGGTGCTCACGTTGCCGCTGTTCCTGATGGCCGCCTTCGTGGGCCTGGTCGACGGCCTGGTCCGCCGCGACATCCGCCGTTTCGGCGCCGGACGAGAATCCGGCTTCATCTATCATCGCGCCAAAGCATCGCTGATGCCGCTGGCCGTGCTGCCATGGGTGATCTACCTGGCGCTTCCTGTGAGCATCAGCCCCTTGCTCATCCTGCTGCCGAGCGCGGTGCTGCTGGGATTGGCGACGGACATCGCAGCCGGAAGTTTCAAAAAGTATTTGTGACCTTATCCTCTTCAGATATTTGCGATGCAATTCCACTCGGAATATTGATCGGCCATAACGATCAATTTTCACTTATTGATCTGTGAAAACATTTATGAAAAACGAAATACTTCTGCCATGTTGGAATTCTGCCCGGTACTTCACGATGAGGAAGCCCGGAGTGGAATAGCGACCAACACCATGGAAACCCCCGCCCGCGCTTTCCTAGCCGGGCTTTTTCGTCTGGTCGCAGTAGGCTTTTCCGACAAACAGCACAAATCGCCAACAAGGAGGGCCATATGCTCATTTTGACGCGCCGTATTGGCGAGACCATCCATATCGGCGATGACATCACCGTCACCGTTCTTGGCATCAACGGCCAGCAGGTGAAATTCGGAACAACCGCACCGAGGGAAGTGGATGTTCATCGGCAGGAAATCTACGAGCGAATTCATCCCGGAAGTGCTTCGAATTTCTCCGGCAAGTACCCTTACTAGACGCAACGAAAACGGGCGCAGTTGTTAGCGCCCATATCCTCCAGATTCGATCAGCCCAGCAACGCTTTCGCAAGCGACATCTGCTCATGCTCGAACGCCGGCGCAAAGTCGTCCAGCTCGTTCGCGCGCAGCCCCACCGCCGCACCAAGCGCGACCTGCCGCCAATCCAGCACGGCGGCATGCACCTGCGCCAGCACAGCCAGCGCATCGTTTCTGCTCAATGAAAAATAGGCGCTTCGGGCCAGCAGCATCTCAAGGTCGGTGATCGGTCCGTCCTGTTCCGACAGCCATGTTTTCGATTCCCGATCCTTGTCGGGGAAGGGATTGATGTCGAACGCCGGCGCCAACCGCCAAAGTCCCTTTTCGACGTGCAGAAAACCATGGTTCTGCAGGTGGTCATCCACATTGGTGATCAGCAGGTTGAAGACCAGCCGCCGCCACAATTGCTGCACATCCGCGGTTGGTGAATGTCCCACGGAACGGATGGCATCGGCGATCTCGGTATAGCTCCGGTCCTCTTCTCGTGAGGCCTGGAGCAAGGATGCAGCGGACTGGTACGGAATGCGTCCATCAACCCCATCGCGATCGAAGCGGCGAATGACCGCGACCGGCGTGCCCTCGATCTCGACGATGCGGGCAGGCGCGGCATCGATGCCGGCGCGCTGCGCCAGGCACAGGGCCAGCACCTCGCCACGTGTCACGCTGCGCGTATCCCCCACGCTCGGGAATTTTCCGATCGCCAGCGCGCCATCCTCATCGACCACCGTGCTCTTGGGACGCATGCCGCCAAGCGAGGTGCCCTTGCCTTGCAGGTAGCGCAGATCTTCGGTGCTTTCCTGACCCTGCTCGACCGCGCGGCTCGCCTGGTAGATGCGCTGCAGCTCCAGAAGCGGCGGCGTGCTGCGCCGGCCTTCATCGACCGTCCTGCAATAGCGCCCATCCTGATCACGCAGACGCAACGCGCCCACCCGGCTGAAGTCGTCGACCGCCAGCAGGTAATCCAGCTCGGTCAGGGGTGCGAGGGCCGCGTTTTCCTTGCGGCGCTTGGCGTGGTCCCGCGCGATGACCCTGCGCCCCCAGGCGTCCGGCGCTGTATCGCCAATGGCGAAGTGAAAGACCGAATCGTGCGCTGACGGCGCGCGGCGTGGCTGATAGCCAGAGTGAAGCGCGAGGTCGGCAGACACATTGAACCCGTCCGGGTTTGCCAGCCAGCTCTGGTCGTAGGCAAAGGTGGTGTTTTCGCGACGCCCCTGCTTGACATAAACGAGGGTGCCGACAGGCGTGCCGGCCTTGCCGATGCAGACCTGGATCTGCTGGCGTATCGAAACTGCGGATTTCATAGTGCCCCCGATGTCGGCGGCTTGCTGCGCACACGTTTGGGAAGATGTTCGTCCATCAAGGTCAGGCCGATGTCGTCGCGCGCGGTATCCAGCAGGCCGGCAAGGGCCTGTATCTCGCCGAAGACATGCAGGGCGCGGGCGAAGAAGTGGATAGGCACGCGCACGTCGCCTTTTTCCATGCGCCGGACGGTAGACACGGATGCACCCATCCGCTCGGCCAGCGAGGCCTGCGAAATCCGGCGGCGCCTGCGCGCCAGCGCGACGTCGCTGCCGAGCTTGCGGATCGCACGCTCGACGGGTAACGGCAGCGGCACATCTAATTTATCGCTCTCACGGGAGCGTCTATCTGCGTTATCTGTCTTCATGAGATGGATTATTGCATTTCCCGCCCAAGCTTTCAATAACCGTTCCCAACAGAACGAAATTGGCAGATTAGCACCCTCATCAGGATGCTTTTATGCGTTCCCTGCGTGCCTGCTTCCAACGCGAGCGTACAAGCCGCATTCGATCCCCACACCGCGCTCCGACACCTTGCAGAACACCCAGAACCGACCGTAGCCGATACCTCATGTGCGCCTCCAGACGCACACACCCCCGGCATCCCAAGAATGTGGTGAGCCGCCAGTTCCCATTGTTTGCGGCTTTCACGCGCTCTCCGCCGCAGCATCAAGCCATTACGCATCAACGGGGAATGCACGATGGCACGGTCCTACCGCTCGGCACTTGCAAGGCGCGGCGCGCTCGCGGCGCTGCTGCTTGCCGGCCTGTCGACGGCTCTGCCGGCGACCGCGGCCGACGACAGCAATGAGAAGGAACATCTGGCGGCAGTCGTTCGCCAGCTGGACCTGCTCGATCGCCTCGCGAAGCAGTCCGCGGCGACCGCATCGCAGGAGCGCGCCCGCTATCACTTCGACTACACGCGCCTTGCCGCTGACCTGCAGCGCATGCGGGCCGGCATCAACGACTACCTGACGCCGCAGCGCGCCCAGCCGCGCGACCCCGCGGCGTTGCAGGGCGACTACCGACAGGACTCCGAACAGGAGCCGAAGAAATGAATGCCAGCCAGATCACCGCCTTCCAGGCCAACGGCGGCTTCACCCCATCCGCCGTGTCCGTCGTGCTGGTCGGCGCGGTGTTCGCAGTCCTGCTGCTGTGGGGCGTGTGGGCGCTGCGCACTGCCTATGTCGGCTGGTCGGAGCAGCGGATTTCCCAGCGTCAGTTCCTCGGCGTCGCGGTGCGTTTTGTCGCGATGTACGTCGTGCTGACTTTTTTCCTCCTCTCGTAACGCAAAGGCTCACATCATGAACCCGGTTTCGCATCCCTTCCGCTCCACGCGCATCGCAGCCCTGGCGTCCCTGCCGGCGTTTGCCATGCTGAGTTCACTCGCCCAGGCCCAGGGCCTGCCCACGCTTGAAGACCCGTCTCGCGGCACGGGCTCGGGCATCATGGATACGCTGCGCAACTACGGCTACGACATCGTGATGCTGATCGCCTTGCTGGTGGTCGCGTCGATGTTCGTGGGCGTGTGCTACCACGCCTACGGCACGTATGCCGAAATCCACACAGGCCGTAAAACGTGGGGCCAGTTCGGCCTGACCGTTGCGGTGGGCGCCGTCCTCCTGGTCGTGGGCATCTGGCTGCTCACCGAAGCCACCGGCGTTCTGTGAGGGTCGAACATGCCTGAGCATCAGGACGTCCGGCCTGACGGAACGGTAGCGTTCCTGCCGCATCGCCTCAATCGCCATCCCGTGGTCGTGCGCGGCCTCACGGCGGATGAGTTGTGGGTGTGCGCAGGCCTGTCGGGCGCGGCCGGCCTGTCAGTGGGCATTCCGCTGGCGATCGTCTTCTCGATGATCGCCATCGCGCCCACCGCCATCGTGCTCGGCATCGCCGCCGGCGTCTTCGCGGGCGGCGGCATGCTGCGCCGCCAGAAACGCGGCAGGCCCGACACCTGGCTGTACCGGCAGATCCAGTGGTGGATCGCGCGGCGGCATCCTGGCCTGGCCCAGTTCATCGGCGGCCGCGATCTGGTGACCCGTTCGGGCTACTGGACCACCAGACGGAGGACCGCCTCGTGAGCCGGTTCAAAAATGAGATCACCCACCTGCAGGCGCACATCAAGACCCTGCGCCTCGGTGCGGGCGCCTTGCTCCTGGTGGCCCTGGTGATGGGGATCGGCTGGTGGAACGCGCCACGCGACCTGACCATCCACGTGCCGCCGGACCTGCGCTCGGGCAGCACCAGGAAATGGTGGGAGGTGCCGCCAGAGTCGGTCTATTCCTTCTCGTTCTATATCTGGCAGCAACTCCAGCGCTGGCCCGTCAACGGCGATGAAGACTACGCCCGCAACATCCATGTGCTGTCGCCGTACTTCACGCCATCCTGCCAGAGCTTCCTGCGCCACGACTACGAGTACCGCCGTACGGCCGGAGAGCTGCGTCAGCGGGTACGCGGGATCTACGAGATCCCCGGCCGGGGCTACGGCGAAGACCCCACGCTGCGGGTAAAGGCGGTCTCGGACCGCGACTGGATCGTCACGCTCGATGTCACGGCGGACGAATACTACGGCTCCGAACAGGTCAAGCGCGCGTTGGTGCGCTACCCCCTCAAGGTGGTGCGTTCGGATGTCGATCCGGAACGCAACCCATTCGGCCTGGCCATCGACTGCTACAGCGGTGCGCCGCAGCGCATCACCACCCCCGACCCCGTGACACCGACCGGTACGACATCCGGCGGGCTCGGCGGCGCTTTGGGAGAGACGCCATGAAACATGTCCTTTATGCCCTTGGACTGCTGGTGACCACGAGTTTGCCGACCACGGTCCAGGCGCTGGAAATCCTGCGCTGGGAGCGGCTGCCGCTGGCGGTGTCCCTGCATGTGGACCAGGAGCGCGTCGTCTTCATCGACCGCAATGTCCGCGTCGGCGTCCCCGCATCGCTGGCCGGCCGCCTGCGTGTCCAGAGCGCCGGCGGCGCAATCTACCTGCGGGCCAGCGAGCCGATCGAGCCCACCCGGCTGCAATTGCAGGACGCTGACAGCGGCGCCTTGATCCTGCTGGACATTGCAGCCGAACCTGCACCGGCCGGCCAGGCGCCGCTGGAGCCGGTGCGCATCGTCGAAGCCGAAGGCACGCCGACCCGTTACGGCGACCTCGCGGCGGCGGCAAAGAGCGACGAAAACGGCACGCAGGAAGCGGTCTCCCGCACGGCTCGCGAGACGCCCGTTCCCGTGGTGCTGACGCGCTATGCGGCCCAGAACCTTTATGCGCCGCTGCGTACTGTCGAGCCGGTGTCCGGCATCACGCGCGTCAATCTGAAACGCAACCTGCCACTGGACACCTTGCTGCCGACCCTGCCGGTGCGTGCGCGGGCGCTCGCTGCCTGGCGGCTCGATGGCCTGTGGGTGACGGCGGTACGCCTGAACAACACCTCGAAGCGCTGGCTCTCCCTCGACCCTCGCGACCTGCAAGGCGACTTCATGACGGGCGCCTTCCAGCACAACACGCTGGGGCCGGCCGGCACACCCGACGACACCTCGGTCGTCTACCTGGTGACGAAGGGGCACGGGCTGGGTGAATCGCTGCTGCCGACGATCAGCCCGGTCAATGCCGCGCTGAACCTGCCGGAACCCAAAACACCGGCCCGCAAGGATGGAGGCCGTCATGAAAGGTAATGGCCTGCTCAAGTGGTTGATGATCCCGATGGCGCTGCTGCTGGTGTTCGTCGGCGTCAAGCTGTTTTCCGGCGGGGGTAGTCAGCCTGGCCGGGACGGCGGAACCCAGCTCACGCCCGAAGAAGCCAGGGCGCTTGGCATCGAAGGAGACACGCCACGGGACACGGTGGCCACCCTGGTCGGCCAGGTCCGGCAGCTACGCACCGAACTGCAGACGGCGCTGACCGACAACAAGACCCAGAAGGCGGAGAACGAACGCCTGCGTCAGCGCGAGGGTGCCATCGATCGCCGTATCCAGAGCGCACTGGAGACCGAGCGCAACCAGCTGAAGAATGACCGCGAGCAGGTTGCCAGCGAACGCCAGCAAACCCAGGGGCTGCTGCAGGACCTGCAGCGCCAGTTCGAAAACCTGAGCGGCAAGAACGGCCATGCCGATCTGCCGGTCGGTCTTGGCCTTGAACCTGGCGATGGCGCCGGGCTCGGAACCGATGGCGTGCGCTGGATCGAGCCGGAAGATGCGCGCAGCGACGGCAAGAGCCGCAGCCCCGGCACAGCCGGGAGCTTCACATTCCCGAACAGCTTCGGCCCGGCACAGAAGACGTTGGACACCACCCGGGAGACGGTCGCGGATGCCGGAGCCAAGGCGGCCGGCATCTCCACCGCCAGGCCGGTCTATACCGTACCGACCAACGCCACGCTGATGGGTTCGATTTCGATGACGGCCTTAATCGGACGTGTGCCCATCGACGGGACCGTGAACGATCCATACCCCTTCAAAGTCCTGATCGGCCCGGACAACCTCACCGCGAACGGCATCGACATTCCCGATGTCGCCGGCGCGGTCGTCAGCGGTACGGCGTCGGGCGACTGGACGCTCTCTTGCGTGCGCGGGCAGATCCGCTCGGTCACGTTCGTGTTCCATGACGGCACCATCCGCACGGTGCCGGAGGACGGCGAGCGTGGCGGCAACCGCCAGCAGAACAGCAACGCCAATGGCAACAGCACACAGGATGGCCTCGGCTGGATCAGCGATCCCTACGGCATTCCCTGCGTGAGCGGTGAACGGCGCAGCAACGCCCAGCAATACCTGGGCACCCAGGCGCTGATCACCGCGGCCGGAGCGGGTGCGGCGTCGCTGATCAAGTCGGACAACGGCAGCGTGGCGGTCGTCGCCAACAACAACGGCTCGCTCGGCACGGTCGGCATTTCCGGCAATGAAGCGATGGGCCGCATCCTCGCCGGCGGCGTCCAGGACATGTCGCAGTGGGTGAACAAGCTCTACGGCCAGGCGTTCGCGGCCGTGTACGTCAAGCCGGGCGCCAAGGTCGCAGTTCATCTCGAACAACCCCTCACCATCGATTACGACCCGAAGGGGCGCAAGGTCGATCATCGTCTCGGAGGTGCTTCTGATGCACAGGATCTGGATTAACGGCCTGGCGGTGCTGGTCATCGCCGTTGCGCTTGGCGGTTGCTCGACCAGCAAGGAAAAGCTGCTGCCTCACGATGGGCAGAGCATGCTGGATATCTGGAACGAGGAAACCGGCGGCAACGCCCGCGGCGGCCAGACCGCCCGGCAGCTGCTCGATGCAAGACAGTCGCTGCGCCGCCCGCTGACCGAAGTCGATGTGAAGGCCGCGCCGGCGGTCAATGCCAGCTACACCCGCACGGCGCAAAACGAGATCTATCGGCAGTTCCAACGCCTGCCGAATCCCGATCTGGTGATGTACGTGTTTCCCCATCTCGCGGGCACCGATCCGGTGCCTGTCCCCGGCTACACCACCGTCTTCCCACTGTACCAGCGCGTGCAATACGCCATGCCGGGCGAACGGACCGAGGATTACTGATGGACTGGCCGTTCTTCAAGCGCCGTGCGTCGTCGCCCGATACCGATGGCTCCTCGCCAGATGCTCCACCGGACGCATGGGAGCGCTACCTCGCGCAGTTGCAGGCGCACGGCATCCCTGAACCCGGCAAGCGGGACACCAGGCGCAGGTCCGCGACGCTGGCCGACGAGCAGGCGCTGTACGACGTTTCGCCGTCCTTTGCCGATCTGCTGCCGTGGGTAGAGTATCTACCGGAGTCCAGGTGCATGCTGCTGGAGGACGGAGCTTCTGTCGCCGCATTCTTCGAGCTGATGCCGATCGGTACGGAAGGCCGGGAAGCCTCATGGCTGGCGCAGGTCCGTGATGCGCTGGAAAACGCGATCCAGGACAGTTTCGATGAACTGGACGAGTCCCCCTGGGTGCTCCAGTTGTATGCCCAGGATGACGCCGACTGGAACCGCTATCTTTCCACCCTTGAAAACTACCTTCAGCCCCGGGCCAGGGAAAGCGCGTTCACGGAGTTCTACCTGCGCTTCTTCGGCCACCATCTGCGCGCCGTCTCCAGGCAGGGAGGGCTGTTCGAGGACCGCACGGTCACACGGCTGCCCTGGCGCGGGCAGACGCGGCGTGTTCGGCTGGTCGTCTACCGGCGCGTCGGCAATACGCCGGCCCGACGCGGGCAATCGCCCGAGCAGGCGCTGAATGTCGTCTGCGAACGCCTGGCCGGCGGCCTCGCCAACGCCGGCGTGCAGGCGCACCGCCTCGATGCCGCTGCCATCCATGCCTGGTTGCTGCCCTGGTTCAATCCTGGACCAGGCTTGCTGGGCCCGACAGACGAAGACCGTGAGCGGTTCTATCGCCTGGCTTCCTATCCGGAAACGACCGGAGAAGACGAACTGGAACTTGCCAGCGGCACCGATTTCGCGCAGCGGCTGTTTTTCGGCCAGCCGAGATCCGATGTCGACAACGGCCTCTGGTTCTTCGACGGCATGCCACATCGCACCATCGTGCTCGACCGCCTGCGCACGCCGCCGGCAACCGGCCATCTGACCGGCGAAACCCGCAAAGGGGGTGACGCCATCAATGCCCTGTTCGACCAGATGCCCGAGGACACGACCATGTGCCTCACGCTGGTGATCACCCCGCAGGACATTCTCGAAGCCCATCTGAACCATCTGGCGAAGAAAGCGGTCGGCGAAACCCTGGCATCGGAACAGGCGCTGAAGGACGTGCAGCAGGCGCGCGGGCTGATCGGCAGCTCGCACAAGCTCTATCGCGCTTCGCTGGCGTTTTACCTGCGTGGCCGCGATCTCGCCGATCTCGATATGCGCGGCCTCCAGCTCGGCAATGTCCTGCTCAATGCCGGCCTGCAGCCGGTGCGCGAGGAAGACGAAGTTGCACCACTCAACAGCTACCTGCGTTGGCTTCCCTGCGTCTACGATCCCGGCAAGGACAAGCGGCAGTGGTACACCCAGCTCATGTTTGCCCAACACGCGGCCAATCTGGCGCCGGTCTGGGGACGCAGCCAGGGAACCGGCCATCCCGGCATCACCTTCTTCAACCGCGGCGGCGGCACTGTCACGTTCGACCCGCTGAACCGGCTAGATCGGCAGATGAATGCGCACCTGTTCCTGTTCGGGCCCACGGGCTCGGGCAAGAGCGCGACCCTGAACAACATCCTCAACCAAGTCACCGCGATTTACCGCCCGCGGATGTTCATCGTGGAAGCGGGTAACAGCTTTGGCCTGTTCGGTGATTTCGCGGCACGGCTGGGCCTTACCGTGCATCGCGTCAAGCTGTCGCCAGGTGCCGGCGTAAGCCTCGCGCCATTTGCCGATGCCTGGCGTCTGGTCGATACGCCGAGTCAGGTGCAGACGCTCGATGCCGATGCGCTGGACGAGGATGCCGGAGAAGAGGAAGCGACGGAAGGCGACGAACAACGTGACGTGCTGGGCGAGCTGGAAATTACCGCCCGGCTCATGATCACAGGCGGCGAGGACAAAGAGGAAGCCCGAATGACGCGGGCTGATCGCAGCCTGATCCGTCAATGCATCCTTGAGGCCGCGCAGCGCTGCGTGTCGGAGAAACGCACGGTGTTGACGCGCGACGTGCGCGATGCGCTGCGCGAGCGCGGCCGCGATCCCACGCTGCCTGAAACGCGCCGCACGCGCCTGCTGGAAATGGCGGATGCGATGGACATGTTCTGCCAGGGGATCGATGGAGAAATGTTCGATCGGCCCGGTACACCGTGGCCGGAGGCCGACATCACCATCGTTGATCTGGCGACCTTCGCGCGGGAGGGCTACAACGCGCAGCTCTCCATCGCCTACATCAGCCTGATCAACACGGTGAACAACATCGCCGAACGCGATCAGTTTCTCGGCCGTCCCATCATCAACGTGACCGACGAAGGCCACATCATCACCAAGAACCCGCTGCTCGCGCCCTATGTCGTGAAAATTACGAAAATGTGGAGGAAGCTGGGGGCCTGGTACTGGCTGGCGACACAGAACCTCGACGACCTGCCGAAAGCGGCGGAACCCATGCTCAATATGATCGAATGGTGGGTGTGCCTCAGCATGCCGCCAGACGAAGTGGAGAAGATCGCCCGCTTCCGCGAGCTCAATCCATCCCAGAAAGCCCTGATGCTCTCGGCGAGGAAAGAGGCCGGGAAATTCACCGAAGGCGTGATCCTGTCGAAGTCGATGGAACTGCTGTTCCGCGCCGTGCCGCCGAGCCTGTACCTGGCGCTCGCCATGACCGAGCCCGAAGAGAAAGCCGAGCGCTACCAACTGATGCAGCAGTTCGGCATCAGCGAACTCGATGCCGCCTTCAAGGTCGCGGAAAAAATCGACCGGGCACGCGGCATCAACTCGTTGCCCCTGGACGCACTGGACTGAACGGCGAACTGCCCGGTGGCTTCCGATTGGATCTGCCGGTCAGACCAGCTCCATTTCGTCCGGTGCCGCGGGCCTGTCGGCGGACAGCTCGCCGTTGTTCGACAGGGCCATCACCTCATTCGCCTGCATCGGGTACGCCAGCAGATAACCCTGAAGGGTATCGCAGCCGAGACTGGTCAGGAATTCCTGCTGCTCGGCCGTCTCCACGCCTTCGGCAACCACCCGAAGATCAAGCGTCTGCCCCAGGGCGACGATGGCCGATACGATGGCAGCATCCTCTGTGCCGCAGGCAAGGTCATGCACGAAGCAGCGATCGATCTTGAGTTCCGTTGCCGGCAAGCGCTTGAGGTACAGCAGGCTGGAATAGCCTGTCCCGAAATCATCGATGGAAATGCGGACGCCGATGTCATGGAGTTTCTGAAGGATGGCCTGACTGCTATCGACGTC
The DNA here is from genome assembly GCA_015548865.1 of Serratia marcescens. Classification (GTDB taxonomy): domain Bacteria; phylum Pseudomonadota; class Gammaproteobacteria; order Enterobacterales; family Enterobacteriaceae; genus Symbiopectobacterium; species Symbiopectobacterium marcescens_A. The sequence continues at coordinate 106,653 of JADMXW010000013.1, forward strand.
ACGCATGGCCGTCGACTCGGTAATTTCCAGCACCAGCCGATGCGGTTCCAGCCCATGGCGGGCCAGGGCGCCACGCACGGCGTCGATCAGCCCCGAATGCGCGAGTTGCACCGCCGACAGGTTGACCGCCATGGTCCAGCCCTCTTGCCCTTCATCCCGCCACTCGGCCATCTGCCGGCATGCCTCGTTCAGCACCCACTCGCCGATAGGCACGATCAGACCCGTTTTCTCGGCCAGCGGAATGAAGCTCACCGGGCCGAGCATGCCGTGGGCGGGATGCATCCAGCGCAGCAGCGCCTCCAGGCCAGTGATCGGACCATGAGGCGCGGTGAACTTGGGCTGGTAGTAGAGAACCAGCTCGTTGCGCTTGAGCGCCATACGCAGGTCCTGCAGCAGTTGCACCTGACCGTGTGCATTGGCGGTCATCGATGCCTCGAAGAAGCAGTAGTCGTCGCGGCCTGTACCCTTCACGTGATACATCGCCGCATCGGCGTTGGTCAGCAGTTCGTCCTGGCTTTCGCCATTGCCCGGATAGATGGCGATGCCGATGCTCGTGGACACATGAAGCTCATGCCCGTTCACCATGTATGGCTCTCCGATGGCAGCCACCAGCTTGCTGGCCAGAACGCCGGCATCGGTTGGTTCGTCCACCTGGGCCAGCACCACGAACTCGTCACCGCCAACGCGTGCAACGGTGTCACTTCCCCGCGTGTTCTCGACGATGCGACCAGCAGCGGCCACGAGGAGCATATCGCCCATCAGGTGTCCGTAGGCGTCGTTGACCGCCTTGAAACCATCCAGATCCATGAACATCAGCGCGAAGCGGATTTTCTCGCGGCGCGCCCGCTCCATGGCCTGGCTCAGCCGATCCTCAAGGAGCACACGATTGGGAAGCTTGGTGAGGTTGTCGTGCAGGGCGAGGTGCGTCAGTTCCTGATTGGCTTCAGCCAGCTCTTTCGCCAGCAAGGCCGTACGGGACTCCATGCGCTGATCGAGCACCGAGACGATCAGCGCGATGGCCAGTACGGCCAGCGCAGCCAGGATGATGGTCAGGGCGAGCCAGTGGGTTTGCACGCCGCCTTGCGCGGCGCCGCAAATGCTGCCAGCCGGAAAGCCTGCGGCAGCCATGCCGATATAGTGCATGCCGGCGATCGTCAGTCCCATGACAACGGCGGCGCCGAGACGAAGCCGGCCCACCTTCGCGGAGCGCCGACGGAGTACGAAAGCGCACCATATTGCTGCCGCAGACCCGGCAATCGCAACGAGCACGGACAATCCGAGCAGCGTCATGTCATAGACGATGCCGGGCATCATCCGCATGGACGCCATGCCCGTGTAGTGCATGCCCGCCACGCCAACCCCCATCACAAGGGCGCCAGCGGCAAGCAACCGGTAGCTCAACGTTTCCTGCGTGACGATCCAGAGGGCAAAGGCGGACGCGGCAACCGCGAACAGGAGCGACAACAGCGTGATCAGCAAGTCGTAGCCGAGGTCGATCGGCAGATCGAAAGCCAGCATGCCAATGAAGTGCATCGACCAGATGCCGATCCCCATGGTGCAAGCGCCGCCCGCAAGCCACCACCGGGCAGGACGACCAGAAGATGTCGCGATACGGCCTGCAACAACCAGTGTGGTATAGGATGCCAATATGGCAACCGCCAACGAGAACAGCACTAATAGGCTGTCATAGCTGCCATCAAGCATCTAAATAATTCCCCTTCTTCAAATCAATTCATCACGGCAATTCAACTAATTCCGTAATGCCACTACAAAGTCTTCCACTTTAAGAAGGGATCGCGCACCAACCAAGTGCATTTCCTGCCGTTTGATTGTTATAATAATAAGAACAGGTGATTCTCATCACACAGCGCCCAAGCCGCGGGCGCATTTCCCAGTGCCGTTTCCCCTCCTGGTCGTTGTCGGCTTTCAGCGCCGCCAGGCTGCATGGACGAACCTAGATATTTGAATATCGGCTGGTTCGGCTCGACCTTGAATCGCAGCGCACTCCAATCAGGCAGCATCGACATCCACGTCCGACGCAGAGACAGCGGCACCGAGCAATTCGGGCATCGGCCTCTTGCATCGTGGCCAGGTAGATGTCCCTGGCCAACCAACAACACGGTTCGATGAATTTCGCTTTGTTTGCATCAGGAGCGGGCCGGTTGTGTTCGACTGTGACGACGAACCGGCGTGGAGCAACCCGACCTTTCGGGGGGCGATCAGGAACCTGTCATGCAATCCTCTTTTTTCTCTCGTTTTCCCCTTCGCCGCATGCTGGGGCCCCTGGTGGCTCTCACGCTCACCTTGTTGCTTCTGGCGACCTGGTACTTGACGAGCCAATCCGGCTCACCAGCAAAGACCGGCGCGGAAAACGCTGCCTCGCAACATTTTCAGGCGGGACCGCCATGGCGGTACGGCAGCGCCGACGCACGCTTTACGCTGGTTCTGTACGCCGATCTGGAATGCCCATACTGCAAGAGCTACTACCCACTGCTCAAGGCATGGGTCGATCGGAACCCCGAGACGAACCTGCAATGGCATCATCTGCCGCTCCCCATGCACGAGCCGGCAGCAACACGGCAGGCCCGACTGGCCGAATGCGCGGGTGAAGCCGGAGGCCACGCCGCGTTCTGGCAGGCAGTCACCTGGATCTACCAGCAAACCCGTAGCGACGGGGCCGGCATACCTGACAATGTGCGTTACCCGGCGCTCACGCCGGCAATGCAGACCTGCATGGAAAGCACTCGTACCGAGGCAATCATTCAGGCGCAGACCAACGAAGGTTCGCGTGATGGCGTCACTGCCACCCCGACACTGAAGCTGAGCGACAACCAGAGCGGTCGTACACTTGTCCTGCCCGGTCCCGTGGAAGGCGACGCGCTGTTGTCCGCGCTGGATTTGCTATCCGCCGATGGCGATACCGACCAGGGAACGAACGTCGAGACACCCGCCGATGCGGTCAGCATCGCGCCAAGGTGACCTGGGTTTCCCAAGCCAAAGCAGCCTCTAATCCCATGACCTCGAATAGTCATGGTCTTTGAAGAGGCCGGGCAGGCCGGACACCTGCTTAAACCGCAGCACCTCGTCATCGTCCATGCCCAGCTCGCGGGCGACGTCGACCTCACTCCATCCCGCTTGCAGGAGCTTGACCACGATATCAGTCATCGGCAGCACCGAATGGACACCGCGGGCGCGATTGTGTCGGATGGTGGCTGCGATCCGGTCGGCTGTGGCGGCGCGCCCGCTCCGGATCGAGACCACCGGCAGATAGCCGTGCAGCCGCTTCCTGATCGGCCCCTGTTTCTTGCCTATCTTCTGGCGGTGGAAACCGTCGACCACGAGATGACTTTCTTCCTGTTCGTGTGTGACGATGGGCTGGGTGAAGCCATCGGCATCGATCGACAGTTCCAGCAGCTTCATTTCCGGCGCCGCGACGGAATTGGGGTTGTAGTCGTTGGCCTCGACCTGATCGCCCCGCACCCACTGCACGCAGTCCACCGGCTCGTCGGCGAACGGACTATGGTCATGCAGCCGCAGGCGGATCTGGTTGATGGCTTCGACCCGCCTCGCCAGCGGCAGGCTGTCCAGTTCGGTGAACAGGGCTTCGGCCCGGTTCGTCAGGTGTATTACTTGCGGCATGTTTTTGTCTCTCCAAAGTCACCCAGCTTCCGCGTGAGGACTGAACGTTGAATCCATGAGGTTCGAGAAAGCTCGCTGACGCCTGCTGCACGCGCGCCGTGCAGCTCAGGCCAAGGCCATCGACATGCGCCAGGACCTGGCGGCGCAACTCGCCGAACAGCCCCCGGCCGCGCGCCTCGGCGCGCAGATAGCCTTCCCGCAAGCGCACGATATCGGAACGCTGCTCGATGCTGATGAAGCCCAGAATACGCGCTTCTCCCTTGCGGCGGACGACGAACCAGCGATACAGCGGCCCGTCATTGAGCGGGTAGCCGCCGCATTCCCGCCGCACGCTCGGGCTGGCGAAGAAATAGCCCATGTGGGAAAAGAACGCGGCCTCGCCATCTGCCGAGCGCATCTGGGCGAATTCATAACTGGCGAAGCGGCTCATGATGACTGCCCCTCGATCAGCGCGAGCGTGTCGATGTCCTGGCGGGCAAAGCCGAAGGACAGCGAGCGGGCCATGTCCTGCTTGAGCAGCGACAAGGCGACACGACGCCAGGAGGGCTGTGCCTTGCGGTTCTCAAGTTCCGGAACGCCGGCATCGGGCCAGGAAGCCAGCGGATAGTTGTGTTGTTCCCACCAGTCGATGAAGACCCCGATACGGCGCTGATAGACCTGACGCAGCGGCCCCGGCATGCTGCGCAGCAGGAACTCGCAATATTGCCGCCAGGTCTCGAAAGTCGGCGGCAATCCCATTCCGCCGCGATAGCCGAGAAAGCGCTGGCGGCTGTAACGGGCGGCATAGTTCGCACCCGCGACACGCTGCACGACACGGAACCAGGTCTCGGGCTCCAGCTTGTGGAACAGATCGAGCCCCTTGCGCTGATCGTCGCCATAGGGCTGGCAGATGCGCATCTGTGAGAACGGCACGCCCGCGAGGTGCATCCGGTCGTAGAGCTTGTTGTAGGCATGCCCGTGGTCGGCGATGTAGCGCCACAGATCCTCGAAGCGCCAGTCGTAGATGGGAAAGAAGGTGACGGCCCGGCTCTCCGGGTGATCCTTCGCGCTCCACTGGATCGGCACGTACGAACCCGGCGGTGTCCAGGCGCGCTTCTTCACCCTGGCGCGGCGCTTGACCGCCAGAAAGCGATTGAGCGATTCATCGGAGCGGATGCCGACCAGAAAGGCGGTCGGCACGTCCTGGGCAAGCCACTCGTCGAACTCGGGAACGAACTCCTCGAACTCCATGCGATGGCGGTAGAAGGGGAATCGGGCCGGGTCGCTGATCACGGACGGATGGGTCGGCATCGGCCTGATCCAGTCCGCCTCACGGCCCGGCTCCCATGCGCACCAATAGGGCTCCTGCAAGCTGGAAGCATTGCGCAGGTTGATCGGAAGGCACACCCACCAGGGCCGCACATCGTCCCGGTTGAACATCTCTTCGACATGCTCGATCGTCGCCTGGTATTGCCCCTCCAGATCGATGAACAGCGCATCGACTGGCCCGCGCCCCATTTCGCGGGCGACCTCGAGCGCGAGGTGCAGGGTGACGGAGCTGTCCTTGCCGCCGGAAAAGGCGACGCATACGCGCTCGAAGTTCTCGAAGATCAGCCGCATGCGGGCCTTGGCCGCATCATGGACATTGATGTCGTAGTAGTTCTTGGTGCTCATTCCCGCCCGCTTCTCTCCATACTGTTCAGATGTTCCGATGCCGCCGTCTGCCATCGGAGCCGGAATGCTTGCGCGTCGGGCCAATTGGCGATTGCTGTGAAGGCATATCTATCCCCATCAATTCCAGGGCGCCGGCAACACGGTCAGCCAGGCCCCTGGTTTCCTTGCTCTCCTGCTGGCCGAACAGGGTCCGCAGATGCAGATCGCTCAGGATCGCCCCGAAGATCGTGCTGGCCAGCCAATTCGCGTCGTACCCACGCAGCGTCTCGTCGGCGCGCTGCAGCTCCTTCAGGCCGTCGACCAGATAGGCCTGCACCCGCACGACGATCCGCGACCAGAAATCGACCGCCAGTTCGGGGTGGTTCTCGGCCTCCGCAATGATGAGGCGCGTGATCCTGACCTGCCGTTCGGACAACGCGAACCGCGCCATCTCCAGAAGGCGGTCGTGCAACTCCACGATCAGGGCATCCCGGCCGGCCGTCGCCGGCACATGCGGACGCTCGCCCGAAAAGCCCTCCACGTCGCCAATCACCGCCGTGAACAACTCACGCTTGTCCGCATAGAAGGCATAGAGCGTCCGCTTGGACATGCCGGCCTCGCGGGCCATCTCCTCCATCGTCGCCGCTCCGTAACCGACGCGGGCAAAGACCCGCTCCGCCGCCTGAAGGATGCGTTTGCAACGCTCTTCTTCGGAGAAGACGGAGGGACGGCCCGTGCGGGCTTTTTCGCCAGGGGCCGAGACAACGGCGGGCATCAGCGGTTCCGATATGGCAGATTGATACTTACAAAACGATACTGTTTTATTATGCGCCATGCAACTGCAACAGGTCGCAGCCCGGTGGCTTTCTACCTGGTTGCACCGTCGCAATATGTTGGGGTTGCCGGCCGAGCGGCGACATCGCCTGATACGGGAGGTGGCGGAGCTTCAGGCGAAACAGCAACAGGTGCCCGCCCAGGCAAGTCCAGGCAACGGCCACCCAATGGGGCATTGATGGGACGCGCGATGTTCCGGCGCAATGACCGGTCGCCTGCCGGTGCGCCAGATCGCCGGTCGCGTCTTGCTCTTCAGCCTCGCACCGGAGCGTCGGCTGCGGTTCTTATCCAGTTCGGAATGTCCGCCGGGGCCAGCGGGCGGGAAAACAGATAGCCCTGGATCACCGGGCAATGATGGGCCTTGAGCAGTTCACGCTGGGCTTCGGTTTCCACGCCTTCGGCCACGACGGTCAGATGCAGGTTCTGCCCAATGCCGATCACCGCCATCACCAGGGATTGCAGGCGGCTTTCCTGCAGGCACTTGTCGATGAAACTGCGGTCGATCTTGACCTCGGTGACGGGCAGGTTCGCCAGATTGGAGAGGCTGGAGAAGCCGGTGCCGAAATCGTCCACCGACAGACCGACACCGAGCGCACGGATGCCGTGGACGACTTCCAGCATACCGGCGGTCAACGCCATGGCCGCGCTCTCGGTGATCTCGATGGTCAGGCACTCACCGGGCAATGCATATTGGCTCAGGAGGCCGGCAACGAAATCCGGCAGATCGGAACCGCGAAAACTGAGGGGCGACAGGTTGACCGATACGACAGGCACCTGCACACCCTCATCACGCCATGCCGCCATCTGCCGGCATGCCTCGCGCAACGCCCATCGGCCGATGGCTTCGATCTCGCCGATTTCCTCGGCAAGGCTGATGAACCTGTCTGGCGGGATGACACCGAATTCCGGATCACGCCAGCGTGCCAGCGCTTCCACTCCATAGAGTTCGCCGCTGTCTGGGCGGACTTGCGGCTGATACTCCAGGCGCAGGCAGTTCCCGGCGATGGCCCGCCGCAGCGCCGTCCCGAGCAAGAGACGGTCGCGGGCGACTTCATTCATGCCTGAACTGAAAAACAGGAACTCGCCACCGCCTGACGCCTTAACCTGTCCCATCGCGCTCTTGGCGTTGCGCAACAGATCTTCACGATCACGACTGCTCTCGGGGTACTGGCTTATGCCGATGCTGACCGTGGGGTCCAGCGAGAAACCGGAAATGTCGATTGGCGCACCAGCGACACGCTGAAGGTGTGCCGCCACCAGTGCGGCGCGATGCACATCGCAATCGGGCACGACCAGCACAAACATGTCGCCCTCGACACGGGCAAGGAACTGGCCATCGTCCAGATGAGACTTCAGGCGATTGCCCGTTTCCACCAGCACCAGGTCTCCCGACGCATGCCCGAGCGTGTCGTTGATGTCCTTGAAGCGGTCCAGGCCCAGATAAAAGAATGCGATCTCCGACTCAGGGTCTGATAACAGCAAATCGTCGATATGCTGGCGGAGCAGGCTTCAGTTCGGCAGGCCGGTCAGTATGTCGTACCGCACCAGTTGATTGACCCGCTGCTGGTTCTCCTCCCGCTCGATTGCCAGGGCGCAAAGGTGGACGCTGGCGTCGGCGATACGCTCAAGATGCGTATCCGGCTGACCACCCTGACGGAAGTAGAACGCGAACGTTCCAGCCACACTGCCATCGCGCCGCTTGACCGGATAAGTCCAGCAAGCTTTGTAGCCATGGGGCAATATCTTGTGCTTGTAAGGTGCCCACAGCGGGTCGGTCTCGATGTCGTAGATCATCACCGGCTCACCGCGATGCGCCGCGGTTCCGCAACCGGCCACGCCTTCTCCGATTTCGATACCTTCCCAATCGGGACCATAGGACGCATGGAAGCTGGGGGCCGCCCAGGGCCTCAACTTGCGCTCGGCCACACGGCAGACCGAGACCAGCACGCCCGACGCAATCGACTCGATTCGCCGGCAGAAATAGTCACCCAGTTCCGCAAACGAAAGGCTGCTGGTCAACGCCGTGAGGACATCGCGTTCCAGATCACGGATCTGCCGCTCCTCAGTGATATCGGTGATGACGTCGACGGAGTACCCCCGGAAACCATCGTCGTCGTGGCCGGCTATGGGGCTGCTGGACACCCGAATCCAGGTTTCCTTACCGTCCCTGGAGACGACCAGCGCGTCATCCTGCAATCGCTCTCGACCCCATGGCCGGGAATGAAAATGCCTGAATTCATCAACGGGCATGTTCGGGCTGGTCAGGAACGAAGACGGCTCCCGCCCCAGCACCTCATCCATCTCGTATCCCCACAGTTCGGTGAACGCACGATTGACGTGGGCGATGCGCCGCTGCGCATCCAGGACCAGCACCGGACGGTCGGTATTGTTGACGGCGATCAGCAGCATTCGGTTCTGCTCCCGCATCGCAACTTCGTCCGATACGTCGCGCACCAGTGCCAGGTAGTGAATTCGCCCCTCAAGGTCGATCTTCGACAGCGAGAACATGGCCCAGACCTGCTGACCGCTCTTGCGCTCCATGAGCACTTCACGGCTCATGCCGGCTACCTTGGCCTCGCCGCCCACCCGGTTCTTGCGCACGTAGCCGCCATGAACACCTCGCAGACTCTTTGGCAGCAGCGGCTGCATGTTCTTGCCCAGGACCTCGTGACGCTCATATCCCCATAGTTGCTCAGCAGCCTGGTTGAAAAAAAGGACGCAATCGTTCTCGTCAACAAGTACCGCCGCCACAATCGACTGCTCCAGTGCGGGAAGCAGTATGGAATTGCCGTCAGGAACCAGGCTCTCCATCTTCATCATCACATCCTTCATACAAGCCGGCAGCAGGGGCCGAAGACCCCATGTGCGGTGTGCGACCGTGTTTCATCCGAACCGCGGTCATCATGGCCAGGCTCTGCAGGTTGACTTTCGAGTAGGCAGTGCCGCCGGAAATCGCAGCCTGCTTGCCACCCCCAATAAATGCGTACCCCTCATGGGCAGAGCATAAAGAGATCGCGTGTATGTCGATCTCGGATAATGTATCGGCAAGGTATTGGAAAATCTTGAACGAGATTCGGCTTTAATAAATCAGTCGTCAGCGTTCCGTTTCCTTTCCTGAGCTTGCCGGAAAACCGAGAGCAACCTCCCAACGAAGAAGCGGCGTCACTGGCAGATGCCTCCCTTCTACCATAGCCAAATTAAATTCAATTCGTCGTGAAACGTTACTTTTACCCCGATGATCCGTTGATCATGATGGCATTTTGAAATTAAAATTCAGTCTGAATTCCCAGCGACTCAATTCTTATTGACTTTGAGTGCGCAGAAGATCGGGCAACCCATACGCGTGATCCGGCGTCCAGAACGCCCGCTTCCGAACCTTGCCCGAAAGCCCGATATCCGAACCGAAACGATGCCCAGCCCGGTTATTGAAAAATGCCGATGGCGGGCCGTGGCCGTTCCTTCGACTGCTCTGCCCGAGAGGATATAAAAATAGCTACTTCAGATACACAGCACTCTCTGCCCGTGCCGAAAACGGACAGTTGGAAGCAAAACTCAATGCACGCAACTTCAGTGCATGCCATTGCACAGCAGGAGTTCGATTTCCCCGATGACGTGACGCTGATGTCCACTACCGACACCAGCAGCCACGTCACCTACGCCAATGAAGCATTCCTGCGTGTCAGCGGCTTCGCACGCGATGAACTCCTCGGACAGCCCCACAACATCGTGCGGCACCCCGACATGCCGAGAGAGGCCTTCGCCGACATGTGGGCGACCCTCAAGGCCGGGGATGCCTGGACAGCGTTGGTCAAGAACCGCCGGGCGAACGGCGACTTCTACTGGGTTAGGGCAAACGTCACCCCGATCCGGCGCGACGGCAGGATCGTAGGCTACATGTCGGTGCGCACACGCCCCGATCGGGCGGAAATCGAGGCTGCATCATCGCTCTACAAGCGATTTACCGATGGAGCGGCACGCGGACTGGCTTTCCACAAGGGACTGATAGTTCGCACCGGCCTGCTGGGCTTCACCCGGTGGGGACAGATCATGCCAGTGCGCTGGCGGCTCAGGCTCGGCCTCGCATGTGTCGTGGCGTCGACCGCGGCAGGTGGACTGATCGCCGGCGGCATCGACGGGCTGCTGACGCCGGCACTATCAGCCTCTGCTGGCGCTTGCATTGCAGGCCTTTGGCTGGAAACGCGGATCGCAAAACCACTGATAGAGGCGCTCGGTCAGGCCAAGGCCGCAGCAGCCGGACAACCCGGCGCCAACATAAACATGAACCGCGTCGATGAAATCGGAATGATCATGCGCGCGGTCAACCAGGCGGGCCTGAACCTACGCTCACTCGTGGACGACGTGGCGGCGCAAACCGGAGGGCTGCATCAATCCAGCGAACAGGTCGCCAACGGCAACGAGGATCTCGCCAAGCGCGTTGGTGATACGCAGGCCAGGCTGCACGAAACTGCCGCTGCAGCGGAACAGATCACGGCGGCCGTCGAGCAAAGCGCCGGCAATGCGCGCTCGGCCAGCGACCTGTCGACCGGCGCGAAGCATGCCGCTGAACAAGGCAGAGAGGTCGTCGACAAGGTTGTTCAGTCAATGGCCGGCATCGCTGCATCATCGGCCGAAATCGGCGAGATCAACAACTTGATCAACAGTATCGCCTTCCAGACGAACATCCTGGCGTTGAACGCAGCCGTCGAGGCGGCACGCGCGGGAGAGGTGGGCCGTGGCTTTGCAGTGGTGGCGGGAGAAGTCCGCAGTCTGGCACAACGCTCGGCAGTCGCGGCAGCAGACATCAAAGCCCTGATCGACAAAAGCGTGCAACAGACCGCCGAAGGCTCAAGGCTCGCGGCGCAGGCCGGCACGGCAATCGGAAATGTCGTATCGGAGGTTGAGCACGTCAACACGCTGATAGCGGAAATATCGACCAGTGCGCAGGAGCAGAGCACGGGGGTTGCCCAGATCAGCCAGGCGGTGGTCGACCTGGAACGTATCGCCATGCAGAACGCGGAACTGGTAGGAGAATCATCCGACTCGGCGCGGGATCTGTTCGCTCATACCGCGATGCTTACCAGCACCATTCAAGTCTTCGAGCAGAACCGGCACCGACAGGCGATATAGCGCCAACCAGCGCATAGGCCGGCGCGACATGGAATGTCGATCCTGCCGGTTCACGCCCCGATCGCAGAAAGGCTGGCAGCCGCCTCCGCCATCAGCCATGCCTTGAAACGCGCGCATTTTTCATCCTGGTCGAGTGGCTGAGGCGACAGCAGGTAATAGCCGGACCCATCCCTACCTCAGCGTCGACCTCCTTCCGCCGACCATCGTGTTAGACCAGACACGCTAAATACGGGAGCTGCGGGTTTCCGATTGTTGGCTGACCCACAGGCAGGTTCCGGATGAACTCTGAGACTCCACAACGGCAACATGCTTCAGGAGTCCGGACATGCTCAACCCGTTTCGCACCCAATCCGGGCCGATACGCTTCCCATCGGTAGTCGCCAGCAGCTTGTGCGTTGCACTAGCTCTGGCCAGCCAGGCGGCCAGCGCCGCCGATGTGACGGTCTTCACCGACCGGTCCGTCACGCTGAAATCGGCGGATAACGCCAAGGTCGTCCGCCTCGACGCAGCACAGGAAATCGAGGCCGGCCTCGCGGCCGATCTGCCCGCTGATCCCCGTCGCGCCCAGGCCATCGTCCAGGCACGCCTCAAGCAGGGCGGCGCCCGGCTGCAACGCGATCTGGCCTCCGCTTGGCAGGGCGTGGCCGATGCCTGGGGCCTCAGCGTTTCCACCGTTCCCGCTGTCGTGGTCGACCGGCGCTACGTCATCTACGGCGAACCGGACGTAGCCAGGGCGGTTGCCCGCATCGAGGAATACCGGAGGGCCCAGCCATGAAGCGCGCCCGTCGCCTCCGCGCCGCAATTGCGGCCCTCATGCTTGGAACCGCATCGTCGGCCTTCGCGCTCAACACAGCCACGATCACGGCTTCGGCCCTGTCTCCGGACTGCCTCGAATACCGGGTCGTCGGGATCTGCTACTGGCTGTTCTGCACCACCTTCGGCTGCTCAGTGCGGACATCGGTGAAGGTGCGTCACTACGTGCCGGACGCCGTGGTATCCAGCTATGCCAATACGGGCGAGAACCCGTGGCTCGAAGTGCGGGCCATGAGCATGCCGAACACCACGGCGCAGGCCGGCGGCGATGGCACGACGAACCAGGACCACGAAAACAACCTGTCGAAGTTCAAGAACGCTGACGTGATCGGCCACCCCGGCGGCACGGTCCTGGGTCAGCTCGCCAGCGCTTCGGGCTATTCCTGCGAAGGTGCCGGCACGGCTTTCATGCCATACCTGCTGAGCACGCTCGACACGGTAGCCTGGCGCTACAACGTGCCGGAGGCCGTCTATCCGGAGGCGCTGATCCCCGGCATGCGCGAGATCGGCGCGCGAACTTCTCTGAACCTGTGGGGTGCCGTCTATCCACGGGGCGGTTTCCTGCACCAGACCGACGATTACAAGAGCGGAGCCGTAGTCGCGCAGCGCGCCGGCGATATCGTCACCCGCCGTGGCCAGATCCACGTCTACCAGCCCCTGCTTGCCACCTCTCGCGACGGCTACTGGCCCGCAGGCGAGCTTGTCGAAGGCGACGCCTCCACGGGCAAGTGGCAGGAACTGACGCCCACGATGTCCAGTTCGTGCGCCGTCTTCCCGCATTCGAACCAGCGCGTCCAGGCCCCGCAGGGTGACTATGCCTGGGCGCTCTGGCGGCCCTACAGCTGCTGCCAGCGCCGGGGTCAGACATTCCTTGGCAGCGTCGACTTCAGTGGAGGCTCCTGAGATGACTTCACGTTCTCCTACTCCTGCCATTCGCAAACATCTGCGCCGGAGCCTGCTCGTTTGCGCCCTGACAGCGGCATGCTCCGGCGCCGTCGCCCAGACGAGCGTCAACGAATACGGGCTGCAACATCGTGGCAGCGTGATTGGCGACGATGTGCTGTACAGCATCGGCGGTGGCCGGGCCGTATCGATGACGGGCGCTGCCAACATGCGCTCGATCGGCGTTGGCGTTGGCTGGAACAGCAACCTCATTTGCGGCGACATGAGCCTCACCACCACGCTGCAGAACCAGTTGAACGGCATCACCAACGGGTTCCAGACCATCATGTCGAACGTGATCCAGAACGCCACCAGCGCGGTGGCTTCGCTGCCTGCGCTGATCATCCAGCGCGCCGATCCCGGGCTCTATAACCTGCTCACCAACGGTGTCCTGCAAGCCAGGCTGGATTTCGACCGCTCGAAACTCACCTGCAGGGCGATCGCGAACAGGATGGCCGACATGGCCGGTGGCCAGCTCGGCTGGGACCAACTCGCGGAAGGCATGGCGCTCAAGAAGGCGGTTGCCAGCACCGATGCGGTTTCCGCGATCGAGGAGGCGGAGAGCAGCAAGGGCAATGAGGGCGTGCCGTGGGTCGGTGGCGAAAATGCCGGCGGTTCGGGCCAGGCGCCCATCCGCGTGGTCGCTGACGTGACGCGGGCCGGCTACAACCTCGTCAACGGCCGTAGCGTCGATGACACCTCGTCCATCGATTCCGGCAGTTGCGGCGACCGGCTGACGTGCCAGACCTGGAGTTCTCCGCAGGCTGCTGTCACCTGGGCCACTCGTGTCCTGGGAGAGCAGGAGCAGCGCACCTGCGAGAGCTGCACCAAGACGCAGACCACGCCCGGCGTCGGGCTGACCCCGCTCATCCAGGAAGAGTACGAGACCAAACTGGAAAGCCTGCAGGAACTGATCTCGGGCAGCCAATCGATGAGCTTCGACAATCTGCAGAAAGCCAGCAGCACGTCCCTGCCGATCACCCGCGGCGTGATCGAAGCGCTGCGGGATGAGCCAGATCAGGACATCCTCGCAAGGCGCCTCGCTTCCGAGGTGGCTCTCGCCAGCGTGCTGGAAAAAGCCTTGCTGCTTCAGCGCACGCTGCTGACCGGACGGATGGAGCCGAATGTGGCAGCGAACGAAATGGCCCAGGTGGCGGTCACGCAGGAGAGCGACATTCTCGACCGCGAGATCAACAACCTCAAGACCGAGCTCGAACTGCGCCGTGAGCTGGCCAACAACTCCCCGATGCAGATCATCCAGCGCCACAGCACCCGGGCCGCAGGTTCGCGCGGCGTCTACCAGGGCGATCCCATCCCCAATCGCCTCGACGAGTTGCAGCGTTCGCAATCGGGAGGAAGCAATCCATGATCCCGGCCTGGCTTCGCATGCGGTGGCTGTTCAATCGCCGTGTCGGTTACGCACTGCTCTGGACGGTCCTGCTGCTCGTTGTGGCGATCACCATCAACGTGATCGGCATCCGTGTGCTGGGCAGCATCGAGAGCTGGGAGCGCTGGATGGACGACCATACCGGCTATTTCCTGGCCTGGCGCCTGTTGCTCTACGTGGGCATCGCCTGCGGATGGCGATGGATGCGCAAACGGGTTCTGGCGCGCGAACCCGGCACGGAATCGCATGAACGCCTCATCCGTGTCGAAATCGCCGGTGTGGCGGCTCTGGCCGTTCTCGAAGGCAGCTTGTTGCTGCAATCCATTTAGGGCGGAGGACACGATGACGCTCTACACGTCCGACTACCTGGAGTATTACCTCACCCTCGTCGGGTGGATCGTCCACAACGGCATCTGGTCGGTTCTGGTCGCCAGCGGCCTGTTCGCACTTCCGTTTCTCGCCATCGTGATTCAGGAATGGCTGAAAGCGCGCGCGGAAGGGGCAGACGAAGGCAACAAAGGCGTGCTCTCCTCGATGCGGATAGAAAACAGGGTGTTCGTCGCCATCGTCGTGATCATGTTCGCCGGCATTCCGTTCATCGACGTGGATCTCAACACCATCAGCTTCGACCAGTCCCGCTCCAGCCAGTGCCAGGTGAACGTTCCCGCGCCCAGCGATACCGGCTGGGGCCAGTCATTCACCACGCTCAACAACCAGTCCGCCAAAGTGCCGGTCTGGTGGTTCTTCATGCACTCGATCTCCAAGGCGGTCACGAGCGCCGCCGTCGCGGCGATCCCGTGCGGAACCGACCTGCGGCAGATGAGGATGGACATCGACAACACCCGTATCGACGATCCCCTGCTGGCTCAGGAGGTGACGGATTTCGCGCTCAACTGCTACGGCCCGGCGCGGGCCAAGCTGTTCATGAACCGGCCGGACCTCAGTGAGGAGCAGATGGCGGACGTCAGCTGGATCGGCTCCAACTACTTTGTCGATACGCCGGGATACTACGACACCTACCGCTCCAGCACGCCTCGCGAGTCCTGGCCTTACGATGACAGTCGCGACGCCGGACTGACCGAGGTGCCGAGCGGCGCCGGGTATCCAAATTGCAGGGAATGGTGGTCGGATGGCTCAACCGGCCTGCGTGCCCGCCTGCTGGCTCAGGTCGATCCCAATCTGCTTTCGCGCATGGCGAACTGGGCCGGCTTCATCTCCAGGACCGAACTGGACGATTCCGTGATCCGCGCCATCGCTGCACCGCGGCAGCAGAAGCTGAATCAGGGCGCCGTCTACACCGACTACGGCGGACAGATCGATAAGACCTTGCCGAATATCGTGACACGGGGCGCGGGCGATGTGGGGATGGCGGTTGGCGCCTTGGGTTTCTTCCCAGCGATGGACGTCATGCGCCAGGCGCTGCCCATGTCGTTGTCGCTGCTCAAGATGGCGCTGGTGATCTGCATTCCGCTCGTCCTGGTGATCGGCACCTATGACCTGAAAACCCTGGTCACGGTGAGCGTGGTGCAGTTCGCACTGTTCTTCGTCGACTTCTGGTTCCAATTGGCACGCTGGGTCGATTCCACGATCCTGGACGCGCTCTATGGCTGGGGATGGGGCTACAACCGCCCGATGACCAATTTCGATCCGGTGATGGGGCTGAACAATGCGTTCGGCGATCTGCTGTTGAATTTCGTCATGGCAACGATGTTCCTGGTGTTGCCTGGGTTCTGGCTCGCCGCGTTGACATGGGTTGGCGTGCGCGCGGCTGGAATAGTTTCCGCCTTTTCGAACAGCACCAAAGACGCAGCATCGGCTGGAGGGAAAGGACCTGCCGTCATCTCAAGCAAGCTGAAGTAGCTGGCGTTCAGAGGTCCTTTTCATCGGGAAAGTCAGGATGATCAGTATCGTTGTAAGGCACCGGGTCGTATCCTGGTGTCTCGCGGAGATCTTCCTGACTGGTAAACACCCACATCTTTTCTTCCTCAGCGTCGCCACGTCCGGCTGACCAGGCAACTGCAACAGCGAACAGGAGCAGCAAGGCGAGCCAGAAGGCGACGTAGAAGAAAACGCCCAGCACAGCGAGCTTGACGGCCC
Source organism: Serratia marcescens (assembly GCA_015548865.1). Lineage (GTDB taxonomy): Bacteria > Pseudomonadota > Gammaproteobacteria > Enterobacterales > Enterobacteriaceae > Symbiopectobacterium > Symbiopectobacterium marcescens_A. The sequence goes on from JADMXW010000013.1 coordinate 123,124, forward strand.
ACACCAGAACGGTTGCGACACCCGTCGGCGCGCCAACCGAAACCAGCCAGCGTGCGGCTTTCTTCTCCAACCGGGCATAACCACGCCAGGCACGCCCCATGCCACTACCGAGCCGGTAGGCCCATCGTTTGTTGTGTGCGTGCGTTGCCATGGTCATATCCTCGCTTCTCATTGCTGCATCAGTTCATGGTTGAAATATCTTCCTCTGTCGTTCGCAGACGGATTGGAGGCTCTTCCTCCTTGCATCAGACCTCCGCAAGGGAGCTTTGTTCATTCGCTAATGGCTTCATCTAGGCTTCCACGGGTCGACCACCGTGATGCCACAGTCCACGAAGTCCTTGACGTTACGGGTTGCGAGGCCGGCGCCTCGCGATTTTGCGATCGCCGCGATCATGGCGTCGAACTGGCTGATCGACTTGCCCGCCAGTTTGCGTGACGTTGCGATTTCCGCGTAGGCATCGGCTGCATCATTGTCGAAGCCCAGCACCTGCCCGGCCATATCCGAAGCGAATATCCCGTGGATCGCGTCCAGCAGCGTGGCTTTGCGCTGACCATCCGGCAGCAGGCGAGCTCCGTACAGCAGCTCCGCCCGCGTCACTGTCGTGGTGAACAGCGCTGAGCGAGGTTGCTCTGCCAGCCACGCCAAGGCAAGCGCATCTGGTACGGGCCGAAGTGTTTCGGACAGAACATTGGTATCCAGGACAATCATGCCCCCAACTCCGGCGGGTTGCGGATGGCCTCGCGACTCGGCAGTTCCAACTCGATCCCACCCAACGGCTCCACCCGCGCACGGATTGCCTCGACCAGAGAACTCCCACGCGAAGTCTCGGTAGACAAAGCGGCCCGCAAAATATCGCGCGCCTCATCCTCCATCGAGCGGCCATGCTGGGCGGCCTGTACGCGGAGACGCGCCTTCAACGCCTCATCAATATTGCGGATGGTCATTGTCGTCATCGCCATAGCACACCTCCATCAGTCATTGATGACATATTAGTCATTGACTAATGGAAATGCAAGATGGCTGCTCTCGCATCAGCCTGCCTGTGAGACGGCAGGGATCGCATCGACTGCAGGCGGTTCTCAATGCTGCGTTGCAGGCATCAAATCGCCAGCCACATCGAGATCGATACGCTTCAGCTTCTCCAGCAAATCATAAAATTCACGCTCACCGCCCAGAATACGAGTGAACACCGCGCACTGGCAGATGAGAGAGTCGAGCAACAGACGCTGGTCCAGCGCAGTGTCGCATTCGGCTACGCCCGACAGGATAAGCGAGTACGCACGCTGCGCATGAATGCTGGTTTTCTTGTTGCTGTCCGAGTGATCCATGCCGTCCCCTCCATGGCTTTAATCCCCGCGCCATTCGGAATGGAATCCGACAGATGGCGGCGACCCGCAGGGGTGAGAAACCGGCTGATACCAGACCGACCAGACGCATGCGTCTGCCCTACGGATCGCCATAACGCGACCCGCTGGTATCAATTCGGGTTCTCACACCCGGCGCCGATGAGCGGCGCACAGCAAGGATTGCACATCGCAATTTGCTGGATCAATCAAAAGATTAGATTTTCCAGATAGATAAGCACTGTCACGCTCTTGTTGTCGCAGTCAGAAATGCACGCGCCTGACCATCCGCGCAGGACGACAAAGGGATGCCTCCAGTACCGCATTCTTGCTCGCTGCCGCTGGCCCACGGGGCTATATCAAAGGGCTTCGGCAAGGGCAAAAGGTCGGCAAGGGACAAGGGAATGGGGCCCAAGGGGAATGGGCCTACCTGAAAAGGAAAAGGCTCTCCTGCGACCTCAATTTCAGGTGCTTACATGTTCGCGCTGTTCCAACGAAAACGACCCGTGCAGGCCGCTACCGTATCGCCTGCTACTGCAACAAAAGGCAAAGGGCTGACGCGGCCGGAATCGGCCGCGTCTCTGTTGGCGACCTCTCGGCGCCAGAAGTTGCTGGAACACATCTGGCAGCGGACATCACTCTCGCGTCAACAGTTCGCGGCGCTATATCTTGCTCCACTGGAACGGTACGCCGAGCTGGTCCAGCAGTTCCCGGCGTCGGAATCGCATCACCACGCCTATCCTGGGGGCCTGCTCGATCACGGGCTTGAGATCGTCGCCTATGCGCTCAAGCTGCGTCAGTCCCACCTTCTTCCGGCGGGAACGACACCCGAGGACCAGGCCGCACAAGCCGAAGCCTGGACGGCTGCAACAGCCTATGCCGCGCTGCTCCATGATATTGGCAAGATCGCCGTCGATCTGCATGTCGAGATGAGCGATGGCAGCGTGTGGCACCCCTGGCACGGGCCGTTGCAGCATCCGTACCGCTTCCGCTACCGCAAGGACCGCGAATACCGCCTGCACAGTGCAGCGAGCGGATTGCTCTACAACCGATTGCTCGATCGCGACATCCTCGACTGGCTCAGTGGCTACCGTGAACTATGGGCGGCGTTGCTTTACGTGCTGGCTGGACAGTACGAGCACGCCGGCGTGCTGGGCGAGCTGGTCACGCAAGCCGACCGCGCCTCAGTCGCCCAGGAACTGGGCGGTGATCCCGCCAAGGCAATGGCCGCGCCGAAGCACGCTTTGCAGCGCAAATTGCTGGAAGGACTTCGCTATCTGCTCAAGGAAGAGCTGAAGCTGAACCAGCCGCAGGCATCGGATGGCTGGCTGACACAGGATGCCTTGTGGCTCGTCTCGAAGACGGTTTCGGACAAACTGCGCGCACATTTGCTGTCGCAGGGCATCGAGGGGATTCCGGCCAACAACACGGCCGTCTTCAACATCCTGCAAGACCACGGCATGCTGCAGGCCACACCTGACGACAAAGCCATCTGGAAAGCGGTCGTCACCAGCGAGGCAGGCTGGACGCACACGTTCACGCTGCTTCGGCTTGCACCGGCGCTGATATGGGAAGGCAGCGAGCGTCCGCCGGCGTTTCAGGGAACCGTGGAGGTGGTCCAGGAAGAGGACGCAGCAGCATCCCCCGCCACATCGACCTCCGCAGAGCCGCCTTCGACTGCCAGCGTGACACCCACTCCCGCGATCTCCCCGCTTGCGCCTGCGGCACAAGCAGTCGGCAATGATGGCGTCGACGCCTTGCTCGATTTGCTCGGAACGCCAGACATCGAGCCACCGCCCATCGCGGCACCATTAAACGAACCAACCGCGTCCGCTCAGGCTCCTGAGCCGGGCGCGCCCAAACCTGCAGCGCCGCAGCCGAAGATCGAGGCGGAAGATGCCCGAAAGTCTCCATCCGGGGAGCATTTCATTGCCTGGTTACGGCGGCATATCGAAGCCCGTAAGCTGATCATCAACGATGCCAAAGCCTTGGTGCATACGGTGGCCGATACGGTGTATCTGGTCAGTCCCGGCGTATTCCAGCGCTACGCTCAGGAGCACCCGCAGACGGCTTTCCTTGCCAAGCAAGAACAGATCTCAGACTGGCAATGGGTGCAGAAGCGCTTTGAAAAATTGCAGTTGCACCGCAAACAGGGCAGCGGCCTCAACATCTGGACCTGCGAAGTTACCGGGCCGCGGAAATCACGCCGACTGCATGGCTATCTGTTGGCTGATCCCACACGCCTTTTCGATGAGGTCCCACCCAACAATCCATATTTGACTTTAACAACGACCACATCACCACCGGCATCAGGCGAATACTGAGGCGCTGCAAATTTTCCCGATTAAGCCCCCAAGGCTGCATCCAGCCATGCCTTCTCCGCCACCATTCAGGTTGACGATAGGTTCGGGAAAAAGACATTCATGAAGCGCCGAACTAGGTCTTTCGTGGGAACACTCTTCAATGACATGTTGCGTCCAGAGGGCACGACCGAAAGCCAGTCACCTACACGACAGTACCGTAGCAATCGCATGATTCTCCAGTTGACGAAACTGAAGTCATCCAACAAGGGGCTTTGATGAAATAACGCCGTAAAGCGGCGCCGGGAAAGATCTACCCCCGTAAGCCAATGATTATCATGAATTTATTGACTGCGGATATAACGTCCGAACACATCGGACACTCATGAGAATTTACCAATACAAATTTACCGCATAGTATTCATAACGAATAATATAAGCATTCGTAACAATAGCCACATTCGGATAACAATATCCGAATAATGTGCTTAATTCTCTATCGAGAAAAAATAGTCATCCACGAGAATATCTTTGGATGATCTAAATGTGTCGGCGCCCTCTGATGCGCCGTCCAACCATCAATTCAATGTCGCACCACTAAGACTATTTATCAAGGGGTTAGATATGAATTCCGTGAAAATCTTAGATGTTACTTTGCGCGATGGCGGGTACAGGAACAATTTCAACTTCACAAAGGATTATGCGTGCAAGGCAATCTCGCGATTGGCCGATATAGGAGTGCAATACTGCGAGATAGGCTATTGCAACGGCTCCTTCGTACGCAAACCAGAGCATGGATTAACCAGCTCAGTGAGCGTCGATTATCTTCGGGCTGTATCAACATCATCAGGACAGAATTTAAGCCTCGCCGTCATGGTTCATCCAAGAAACGTCGGGCCATCCGATTTTGAAATGCTTCACGAAGAAGGCGTTTCAATGATCAGGGTCTGCCTGAAACGAGAACAGCTTAACGAGGGTCTCGCCACGATCAAGCTGGCGAAATCTTTGGGATTTCTGGTCAGCGCCAATGTCACTCACATAACCGCCCAGACAGTCAGCGCCGTGATTGATACGTCGCTCCAAGCTGAAGGAGCAGGCGCGGATCTCGTCTGCTTCGCCGATTCCAATGGGAATATGATACCTACAGACGTCGAACGCCTAATTGGACGCGTTTCCAACCGTGTGATCGTGCCCTTAGGTTTTCATGCTCATAACAACCTATCGTTGGCACTAGCCAATGCAATAGCTGCCATGGAGGCGGGCGCTGAATATATCGATACGTCTATCTGCGGCATGGGAAAAGGCGCTGGTAATTTACATCTAGCGATGTTGATTGCCTACCTTGACCGTGCGGGCATCAAGCATCAGTACGATCTCGTCAAAGCAATTGAACTGTCACTTCTAACGTCGAAACAAGTGCCAGATAGCGATATTTCAGCGCCATTGCTGGACATCATGATGGGAGCTTACAACTTTTCTTACGACATAGGAAAGCGCCTGCAGGAAACACTTTCCAATTTCCAACTTGCTTCGGAGTTCCACGCTCTTCAGGTAATGCACCAACAAGATCAAGTCGCCAGGTTAGCTCCCCGAGCGGTCGGTTCGACAGCACCCATGCCTCACGTTCGGCATTCAATGTGAGGATCATTCCGATGACAGGACCTCATGAAACAGGAAAAAGAAAACGTATTTGCGTATTGCCTGGTGACGGCATCGGCGCGGACGTCATGGAACAGACACTCCCCATTATTGATGCACTTAAAATACCGCTGGATCTTGAGTTTGGTCGAATTGGCTGGAAATGCTGGGAAGAAGAAGGCGAGCCAGTGCCGCGAGCAACATGGGATGCCATTCAACGATGCGATACGACTTTGCTCGGCGCGATCACAAGCAAGCCACTGCGTGAGGCAGAGGCCGCTCTTCCACCGTCACTACGGGGCATCGGACATAAATTTACTTCGCCTGTGATTCAGTTACGACAGCGGTTGGATCTCTATGCGAATGTCAGACCAATCGTAGACATACTGGGCAATAGCGGCTTCAAATTCACAGTTATTCGTGAAAACACCGAGGGCCTTTATTCAGGGCTGGACTTTGGGTGTATACCTGCCGAATTCGAACCACTACTACAAAAGCGTGAAGCAGAGGGCGCGCCTTGGGTGCGTGAGGGATCAAACGATGCCGTTATGTCGGTTCGCTTGCAAACTCGGAGAGGCCTTTTGCGGTTGTTCCGGTTCGCGTTCACCTACGCCCATGAAAACAACTTCCATCATGTAACATTCGCCGGCAAACCGAATGTCCTTAGATACAGCAGCGCTTTTGCCCGAGAGCTCCTTGAGCAGGTGGCGGATGAGTTTCCCGCGTTGAGTTATAGCGTTGACAATATCGATGCTGTTGCATTGTGGATGGTTCGACGCCCCGAGCGGTTTGGTGTAATCGTGGCTGAGAACATGTTCGGTGACATTTTATCCGATCTTGGGGCCGGTGTAATGGGCGGCCTTGGTCTCGCGCCGAGCGCCAACATAGGCGAATACAAGTCTTATTTCGAGCCTGTGCATGGTAGTGCGCCGTCCTATGCCGGATTAGACAAGGCGAACCCCAGTGCAATGTTCCTGACCCTAGCTCTAATGCTTGACTACTTGGGCTTCAGAGAAAGCGCACAGATAATTTCGCAAGCCGTACGAATTGTGGCTACGTCGGATATACGTACTTATGACCTCAATGGTCAGTGCGGTACGAGAGCTGTCGCCGAAGAAATAATACTTACGGCTAGCACATTTCACTCATCAAAAAATCTGCCGGGGGACGTTATAAATGTCTGAACACGACAAAGAAATTCTTGCTCAACTAGACAATTTGGATACGCCGGCACTTTCCGATGCGCTTGATAGCCTTGGAATAAACGGCGGCCTACTTGGTATCACGCAACAAGTACAAGGCACGCGCTGCTCGGGTTTCGCTTTTACCGTGCAGTACGAGCCAGTAATAGACAATATTGGGTTCAAAAACGCTGCGAACTACATTGATCAAGTGCCGGAAAATTCGATTATTGTATCGGCCAATAACGGCCGAATGGATTGCACAGTGTGGGGAGACATCATGACCCATGTTGCGACAATCAAGGGCATTAGAGGAACTGTTATCGATGGCGTAGCGCGCGACTTTGATACCCTATCCCAGCTTCATTATCCATTATTCAGTAGGGGGCGATTTATGCAGTCAGCAAAAAATCGAACTCAAATGCAAGCTGTTCAGGTTCCGCTCCAAATATCTGGCGTAACGGTAAATCCCGGAGACGCGATTGTCTGTGACTCTAACGGCTGCTTAGTCATTCCGTACGACAAACTCTCCGAAGTAATACGGCGAGCAGCAGCGGTTGAAAAAACCGAACGCGGCATAATCGACAGCGTAAATGCTGGGCTTCCCCTTAAAGACGCCCGCCTCAAGCATCGCTATGATCAACCCTGGCTCTCCTCTGACGAAAAGGCAAACGTTCTCGAGCAATTTCACAAGGGGCAGCACCATGAATAGCTCCGGCAGCTTGGCGTATAGTCAACGTGAAGACGTGGTGAAAAACTTTAAAAAAGCCATGCGCCGTCTCACAAGCACTGTGACAATCATCGCGACACGAGATGAACAACGGTCTTATGGAATGATTGCTACAGCAGTTATTTCCGTCAGCGCAGCTCCCCCGGCTATTCTCGTGTGCATAAATCATACGGCAAGCCTCTATCAACCTTGCATAACATCGGGACGGTTCAGCGTGAACCTACTCACCGATCGACACGCAGACTTGGTTGGCACATTTTCTGGGGATGTCAAAGGCAGCGCGAGATTTCAATGTGGCCGCTGGCTTTTCGACCGCGGCCTTCCTTATCTTGAGGACGCACAGGCCACTCTGTTCTGTACCGTCGAAAATCGTACCCCATACGGAACGCACGACATATTAATCGCACGAGTCGATGAGGCTCTTGCCGTCGATGATATATCCCCTCTGCTTTGGCAGGATGGTCATCCCGCAATATCGATATCAATTGACGCTCAAAGTTAAGAGCCATTACAGGAAAATCAAAATGAATAATGCACACGCATTCGACAACAATTCCGTCTCCGATCAAAATGCAATTTACCTCGTAAATGTGGTTCATGTTAACGAGGGACATCAAGATTTGGCTATCGATATACTCAAGAAAACGGTCGAGTACGTCGCGAAGAAATATCCTGCCTTTAAGTGGAGCAGGCTTATGAAGAGCACAGATGGAAAAACCGTCATCAACCAAGCGCAGTGGACAAGCAAAGATCAATTTGAATCATTATTCAACGACGATCAATTCCTAGCCCTTTATTCCCGACTAAAAGAAACTGGAACGTGGGAATACCATTTGTACAACGTCGCTGAATATATCACGCCGTAATAATCTCGATAAATAACCAAATTGACTTTAATGTAAATGAAATTATTGCCATCGGAGGTTGCATATGATGCGCGCACTCACAACACCACTAACAACATTGCTAAATATCAAACACCCACTTGTTCTTGCCCCAATGGGCGGAGTTTCTGGTGCCAAACTGGCCAGCGCTGTTAGCAACGCAGGAGGTTTGGGGCTCATTGGTGCAAGTTACGGCGAAGCCAATTGGATGCGGACCGAGCTTGCTGCAATGCGCGATGTAGCTGCCCCCTGGGGCGTTGGGTTGGTGATGTTTACAGTCTCCGAGAAGATGGAGCTATTGCATCTAGCTCTAGACCACGGGCCTGATGTAGTGGCGCTATCGTTTGGCGATACCACCCCCTTCATTCGCCCCATCCGAGACAGCGGCGCCAAGATCTTGGTCCAGGTTCACGATGTTGACCAGGCGGTGGCTGCACTTGACGCCGGGGCGGATGCACTGATCGTGCAAGGAGCCGAAGCTGGTGGGCATAGTTTGCGCCGATCTTCCTTACCGCTATTTCCTGCTGTGCGGGACGCTGTTGGTGAGGAACCTGTCTTGATCGCGACAGGCGGTATTGCCGATGGGAGGGGGGTCGCGGCCGCCCTTGCTTTGGGTATGGACGGTGCCATGATGGGGACCCGCTTCTATGCTTGTGACGAAGCTCTTCCGTCTTTGCAGGTCAAACAGCGCGTTGTTGACGCCGTAGCCAGTGAGACTGTTCGCACAAGAATTTTCGACGACATCCGCGGCATAAGCTGGCCATCGAGATACAGCGGTCGAGCGATTGCAAATGACTTTACAGCGCGGTGGATAGGCAATGAAGCGGAAATGTTGGCCGCCGGTGATACGGTTCAGCAGGACTATATGAAGGCGGTAGAGACAGACGACATATCAGTACGAGCCATATGGGCTGGGGAAATAGTAGATGTGGTGCGAGACGTACGTAGCGCCAATGAAATTGTAGAATCAACGGTGACGGAGGCAGTGAAAATCCTGCGACGTATGCCTCAGATTATCAACGGCTGACACCTAACATCACTTACGCTCTAACCGCTGGGGCGCTTTTACCAGGGGCATATCGCATGGATAATACCGTTACCTTTATTAAGCGTGGTGAATCAGAGAAAAAGATACTCGTCATGTCCCCGGTCATGCCAGAATGGGACAACGGCGATTTCTTTCAGCCATTGACTGAATATTTTCTGAAACATGGCTACTCGGTGTTTATAGTTGACACATTATCATTATCGCCACAGCTCAACGAGCCTATTTCTCATTTTAGCCAGCGCTGGGCCAAAGAACTCGAATCTCATGGCCCCTTCGAAATCGTTGCAGGTTCGGCTTTGGGAGGTGCTCTTGCACAGTTACTTGTCACCAAACACCTGAAAACAAAGGCTTCCTGCTTACTACTTATTTCCGCACCCAATAACACCGACGCAGAACTTCGAAAACGGCTGGGGGTGATCGCTGAGCTGGCCCGAGAGGGGGATCTCGATCAAGCAATGAGAGTGCTTGCCTATCGTGTTCTCCCGGATACATGCCAACCGCCGGCAACATTGGCGCCAATTAAATCAAATGGCTCACTACAGCAACGGGAACGCCTATATATTGGATTCAATTACTTATACGAACTAGATGTTCGCCCTGAGATTAAGGAATTTACAGGGCGGGTGTTAAATATAATTGGTGAGCGATCTCAGCTGGTAAAAGCTTGCAACGCCCAACTGGATGAATCCCCCGCACATCGAACAGTCGTAATTCCGGGCGGGGGGATGAGACCATTAATTGATGACGCTCTACTCGTTATCTCAGCGATAGAAAAGCATCTATTTAATTGGCAGGAGAATAATAATGAGCGCGGTTAGTCCTCCTGATTTCATCGACGTACATTACCACGTGAACCCAGACGCTTACGTGCGCCGACACAGCGCCATTCAGGCTGGAAGCGTATATGCGAAACATAATGGCTGGGTGATCTTAAAAAATCATCTGGGCTGCACCGCTGCGCAAGCCTGGGAAGCTCGCGAACAAGGACTTCCCGTATTCGGATCTGTGGTGCTCAACGAGATAGCCGGAGGTATCAATTACAGGGTGGTCGAGCATAGCCTCTGTCGGAACGGCGACAATGAGTTATGTTTTATCGTTCACATGCCAACCGTTACAGGCCGTTCACACCGGAGCTCACTGAAGCGCGAAATCAGCAATACAATACTGACGCGCAATCCGATAAAGCCCTTAACGGTGAGCAATGACGCCGAGAAATTAACTGCCTCAACACTGGATATCTTCCGAATGGCACGCGATTTCCCACTGGTTATTTCGACGGGACACGCTAATAAAAAGGAGGTCAGGCTGCTTGTAGATGCTGCTGTTAAATTTGATGTGCGGCTGATGTTGAATCAACCCGCCAATCCTTTGACTGGATTAACTGCTGGTGAGCTTCTTGAAATTGCTCAAGCGCCAAATATTTACGTCGAACAAACATCGCTGACCTATCTATTAGGATATCAGGACAGGGATGATTACTATAAAGTTCTCGAAAAAGTACCGCGAGCAATATATAGCTCGGATCTAGGCCAAACGAGCCAGCCGGACATAGAAAAGTGGCGCGGCCTTTCTGAAAAATGGTTCAGTGAATGCAATTTATCTCCCCAACGCATCCATGCGATCCAATGTGGGAATCCCGAAGAAATGTTAACTCTATGACGGTACGCATTAGACAATGCGGCGCCCGAACTACGGGCGCCGCATTATTATTGAAGTAAAACATACATCTTATTGCGCAGAGCAGTTAATCGCCATCAGAACCAAATCGATTTCGCAAGCCAGCTTTCTCCATGGCTGGCAGCACATCCCTTACGAAGCTGCTGATACCTTCATGGTAATCCAGCCAGGTCAGGGCAATGCCGTCGATCCCCCATTCCGAGTATTTTTTGAACTGCCTGATAATTGATTCAACAGACCCAACGAGTGGCACGCCTGCGAAACCTGCCTTGAAATGAAATTTGAATTCCTCTGCTTCTTCAGGAGTAAATATACCAGTTTGTATTCCCAACTCCCTCGTGATGTTGTCGGCGCCTTCGTCATCTCCCTGCTCAATCGCGTAGTAATTCAGGTATTCCGCAGCTTCCTCGTCAGTGTCCTTCTGCACAACGTAGCCATAGCACCATATCTGTATATCTCTACCGAACTCCGTCTTCGCCAGATCCTTATACGACGCAATTTGCGACCGAACGGCTTCTTCCCCATGCATGTGCTTTATTATCAAAAATGCTGCATCACAGTATTGGGCGCAAAAGCGCTTGCCTCGGGGCGATCCCCCAGCGTTAATTAGGAATGGTGGATTTATGGGTTTGGGGTCGGACATAGCCTCGACAATCGAAAAATGTTCGCCGGTGAAGTTGAACGGCTCCTGCTTGGTCCATGCATTCTGTGCAATTTCCAACCATTCTTCAGCGTAATCATAACGCTTATCGTGGTCCATCATTGTGCCGTTGAACATTCTCATTTCGGCGCCATACCAACCGCAGAGAATATTCAATCCGAAGCGCCCACTGCTAATATGATCGATAGTCACAGCCTGCTTGGCGGCAAATAACGGATGGACCGTGGGTAAATGGGATGTTGTAAAGACCGCTATTTGATCCGTCAAAGCTGCAATTCCAGCAGCCCATGTGTAAGTCTCGTAGCACACACCACCGGTATTATTCTTCCCACCAAACCCCTTCCATCGCCCCACAGGAATGAATGCTTCAAATCCTGCTTGATCGGCAATTTTGGCTATCTCAAGATTACCCGGCCAGTCATCGCCGCGTAATCTCTCAGGTGCATTTGTGACCGTGCATCCACCCTCTGTATTGGTAGAAAAAACCCCCAGTTTCATTAAATTCTTGCTGGTACGAACTGGATTTTCTTTCACAAGATAATCTAACTTTTTCGTCATGCTTTTCTCCCGGCTTTGCCAGATCAAGTGCATATCCAGACAATACTGTTGCAGGGAGATTGCAGAATGCTATTCGACTGCAATTCCATGCCAACACAACCAATGATATACACATGCGGGAGAAATCGAAGCCAGCTTGACGTCCGAACACTTCGGACTTCTTTGCTCAAAACGAGAGTGGATCAAGCCGGCATCGGCACTCTATATGATATTGCAGAATTGGACACCAAGCATACGGAAAGTGAGAAATTATTTGTTTGCCATCAACTCAGCCCCCATAAAGTCAATGAATACACGTAACTTTAGAGCCTGTTGTTTGCTAGATGGCCAGAGCATACGGAAGACACCTTGGTGGCGAGTATAAGTCTCTAATACCGGAACCAACTCTCCTGCTGCAATAGCAGCCCGCACCATGAAATCCGGCAGGCAGGCAATACCCAAGCCGTCACGAGCGACATGAATCAACACTTCCGTTGTATTACAAATCATCGTAGCCGGAAGAACGGGGGCTTGCTCTCCATCTGCTAGAACTAATGGCCAGGCCTCGAATTTTCCAGTGCTCGGAAATTTGTGTTGAAGGCAAGAGTGAAGGGTGAGGTCAGCAGGTACTTGAGGGGTTCCACGGCTATTCAGGTATTGAGGCGATGCTACCAACTGCAGTTGGAACGTTCCTAACTGGCGGGACATGAGTCTTGAGTCAGCCGGATCTCCAGTACGAATTACCGCATCAAAGCCTTCTTCGATTATATCGACTATCCGATCAGTGAAATCCAAATCAAGCTCAATCTCTGGATAGCGCTGCATAAAAGCGGACACTGCTGGCATGACGAGATTACTGACTAATGGCAGGCTCACTCGAAGCTTCCCCTTTGCCAGCTGTTTGGTTTCAGAAAGCTCCATTTCAGCTGCTTCGATCTCGCAAAGGATACGTCTGCAACGCTCAAGGAACAGCACTCCTTCGGCGGTTAACGTGATGCTGCGGGTACTGCGATGAAGCAACCGCACGCCGAGACGCTCCTCCAGCCGTGCAATGCTCTTACCGACCGCTGACGACGAAACACCAAGTACGCGGCCTGCTTCCGAAAAACTGCGGGTTTCAGCGGCATGCACGAAGAACGTCATACCAGTCAGAGATTCCATGTCCGTCACCATTTCAGAAAATTTGTCCGATATGTAAGGAACAGTAGCCTATTTTTCTCGGGTGCGCACAGTTTTACGATGGGTGGCCGCCGAAAAATGGCGGCGTCAATGACTGCCTCTTGAGACAGCCTGGGCAACGCCCCTGGCTGAAAAGAACCATCTGTGGACAATTTTGATGACTGAAATTCAGGCCTCCAACGGCCACACAACAACTCGCGAGTGGCTGCAACTGCTGGCCGCCTGCCTCACTGGTCTCCTGATCCCCCTGTGTTTTACTGGCCCTGCTGTAGTCCTTCCGTCAGTCAGCCAAGAACTTGGTGGGACGGCAGTGCAACTGAATTGGGTGGTCAACGGCTACATCTTGACCTACGGCAGCGCCATGATGGCGGCCGGCAGCCTTACCGACACTTATGGTCGCAAGCGCGTGTGGTTGGTCGGCTTGTCATTGTTTGCGCTGGTGACATTCGCCATCCCGCTCGCACCAACGGTCGGGTGGATTGACGGGCTACGTCTGCTGCAAGGATTGGGGGGGGCGGCCGCCTTTGCTGGCGCCATGTCCTCATTGGCACAGACCTTCCACGGCCCCATCCGCACGAGGGTGTTCAGTCTGCTCGGCACCACATTCGGCATCGGCCTGGCATTCGGGCCGCTGGCGGCAGGCTGGCTGGTGGAGGTCTCAGGCTGGCGCTGGGTGTTTCTGGCCACAGCGCTTATCGGGGTGGCCGGCTTCGTCCTTGTGTGGGCCAGTGCCACGGAATCCCGCGACCCGGAAGCAACTGGACTGGATTGGCCGGGCGCCATCAGCTTCACCGCTGCGCTTACCTTGTTCACCTACGGCATCCTGCTGGCACCAGAAGAAGGCTGGCGCAGCGTGACTGTCATTGGGTCGTTGCTGGCGGCGGTCGTGCTATTCGGAGCATTCGTGCGTATCGAACGGCGCGTGGCCCGCCCCATGCTCGACCTGTCACTGTTCAGCCGTGCGCGTTTCGTCGGCGTGCAAGTGCTAGCCGCGTCTCCGGCCTTCTTCTTTGTCACGCTGATCGTGATGCTGCCGGGCCGCTTTATCGGCATCGATGGACTAGGTGCGCTCGAAGCGGGACAAATGATGATTGCCTTGGCAGCGCCGCTGCTGATCGTGCCGTTCCTGGCCGCGCTGCTGTCGCGCTGGTTCACCTCCGGCGTGCTGTCCGGCGTCGGGCTGCTGCTGGTGGCTGTCGGGCTGGTCTGGCTGGGCCAGGTGCTGGCCGGCGGCGCTAGCCCCGCGTTGGTGGCACCACTGGCGCTGATCGGCATCGGCATCGGCCTGCCGTGGGGACTGATGGACGGCATGGCCGTGAGCGTGGTCGAGAAGGAGCGCGCGGGCATGGCGACTGGCATCTTCAATTGCGTGCGCGTCTCGGCCGACGGAATCGCCATTGCGGTAGCGGGCGCACTGCTGGCGTTTCTGATCCAAGGCGGACTACTCGGTGCCTTGTCCGCTGCCGAGCCCGCGGCCGTAATCGAAGCGGCCAACCGTGCCGCGCTTGGCGATCTGCACCAAGCCACCGCGCTGCTGCCAGGCGAACGTGCGTTGCTGCTGGCAACCTACGACACCGCGTTCCGCTGGGTGCTCTACGTTCTGGCGGCGGCGTCGGCACTGACCGCGTTGCTGGTGTTCGCCTTGCTCGGCCGCTCGCGCGCACATGAAGAAGCGGGAGCGGCTTCATGACCCCCATCGGGACGGACGCCTTGCCCGCCGACCTTGCACGGCATCGGGCCTATGCACGGGTCTTCCAGCCAGGACGGCTAACCTTCGGTTTCATCGCCCCGCTGGAAGGCTACCCGGATTCTTCCGCGCCCACGCTGGAGGGGCATGCGGCCCTGGCTCGCCAAGCCGACGCTCTCGGTTTCGCGGCGATCTGGCTGCGCGACGTGCCGTTCCTCGACCCCGCATTCGGGGACGTGGGGCAAATCCACGATCCGATGGTCTATGCCGGCTGGCTGGCGGCAATCACCCAGCACATCGCGATCGGCACGGCCGGCATGGTGATGACCTTGCGCGATCCCGTGCTGGTCGCCAAGCAGGCCGCCAGTGTCGATCAGCTTTCCGGCGGCCGATTGTTGCTGGGGCTTTCCACTGGCGACCGGGCAACGGAGTACCCGGCCTTGGCCCAGTCCTACGACAACCGGTCGGAACGCTATCGGGAAGCGCATGCGCTGCTGCGCGTGGTGACCGAGCAGCGTTTCCCCATGCACCAGACGGCCCACTACGGACGGCTCGATGGAGGCCTCGACTTGATACCCAAGCCCGTGGGGAGCCGTCTGCCGACGCTGGCAATCGGGCGCTGCGGCCAGGACATTGACTGGCTTGCCGAACACATGGACGGATGGATCTGGCATCAAAGCGACTTCCAGCGCCTGCCGGATGTGCTGGCCCAATGGCGTGCCGGCGGCGATGGACAGATGTTCAAACCCTATGGCTATGGCGTCTTCTTTGATCTCGACGAGAACCCGGACGCTCCGTTGCAGGTGGGCCGAGGCATCCGCA
Organism: Serratia marcescens; assembly: GCA_015548865.1. Taxonomy (GTDB): domain Bacteria; phylum Pseudomonadota; class Gammaproteobacteria; order Enterobacterales; family Enterobacteriaceae; genus Symbiopectobacterium; species Symbiopectobacterium marcescens_A. The sequence goes on from JADMXW010000013.1 coordinate 138,812, forward strand.
CGGGCAGGAATGCGCTGATCGCCCTTTGGAGGCGGCAACAGGCGCAAGGGGTGTCCCACGTAGCGTTGAATCTGAAACCGTTGCGGCGTCCCGGCGCCGAAGTCTTGGCGGAACTGGCCGAATACGTGCTGCCGGAGTTTCCCGTCGGGGTGGTCGATGCGGCGATGCAAGACACCAGGGAGGCCCAGCCATGACCGGCCGCCCCTCGACGGCTCCCATGTGGGGCGCGGCATGGCTGGTGACGGCCGTGTTCATGCTGTCCAACTCGCCGACGCCGCTGTACGTCCACTGGCAGCAGGAACTGGGTTTCTCCACCGGCACGCTGACGGTGATCTTCGCCCTCTACATCGCCGGTCTGTTGGGCACCTTGCTGGTGGCCGGGCAGTTGTCCGATCGCTATGGCCGCAAGCCAGTGCTGCTGCCGGGCCTGCTGGCCGCGCTGACGGCCTGCCTGTTGTTCGCCAGCGCGCAGTCGGTGCTGGCACTGGGCGCTGCCCGCCTTCTGACGGGCATTGCCGTGGGCATCATGGTGTCAGCCGGCATGGCGGCGGTCGGCGACCTGGGCGGCACTGAACGCAGGCGCCAGGCGGCTCTGCTGGCCTCGGTGTCGATGGTCTTCGGGGCCGGGTTAGGGCCGCTGCTCGCGGGCGGCCTGGCGCAGACGATGGTGCATCCGATCCTGCCGGTGTTCGGCACCGAATTGGTTGTCCTCGGCAGCGCGCTGATCGTTGCCTGCCTGTTGCCCTTACGGCGTCCGCTGCGATCCAGCGACCAGCCTTTGCGGCTTCGGCTGCCCACGGTGCCCACCGCCAACCGGCGTCATCTGGCCTGCGGCATTGCTACCTTCGGGCCGGGCATCACGGCGACATCGTTCGTGCTGGCGCTGGGACCATCGCTGCTGTCGCGGCTGCTCGACGTACGCAGTCCCATGATCGCCGGCGGCATGGCGTGCGCCATGTTCCTGACCGCCACGGGCGTGCAGTTCGCGGTGCGTCACTGGCCGATACGCTCGATCTTCCTGGGCAGCACCACGGCCACGGTACTGGCGATGGCGAGCCTAGGCATCGCCGTGCATGCCTCTCTCGCGCCCATGCTGGTGGCGGCCGCGTTGCTGGCTGGTGCCGGACAGGGCCTGGGCCAATTAGGCGGCCTTACATTGATTGGTCTACATGTTCCTGATGAGCGACGTGCTGAGGCCAATGCGGTACTGAATATCGGTGGCTATATCCCCGCGGGCCTACTGCCGGTCGGTGCGGGTTACCTTATCGACTGGCTTGGAGTAGCCAACGGCACTACGGTTTTCTGTGTCTCGCTTACTCTGACTGCAGGTTTGGGAGGGATTTTTGCACTATACTCTTTAGCTGTTTCTAAGATAAATTTAGGACAGTCAAAATAGAAAATCTGAGTCGGGGAAAACGTGCTGGTGAGGCCCATCGCCTCCAGACTGGTGCCGCGTGCATCCCCGAGCCGGCTTCAATCTGCTCCTGTTTCAGATGGGCCGCAGCCAAGAAAGTTGCTTGACCTCTGTGGCCGGCCCTAGCGGTTGGTGTTGGCATTGAAATGGCTGGCCAGCGCGCTCAGGTTATCTATCTGCCAGCCTAGCCGATCCGCTTCATGCTTGGCTGCGCCGCTGGCCTTAACCGCTTCCATCGCGCTGTCTCGCAACACGGTCATTTGCTTCCCGGTCTGCTCACTGATGCTGGACTGCTCGATCATCGAGGTATCGACATGTCCAGCCAGTTCATTGATGCGACTCACGGATTCCAGGATGACACCGAATGCACGATCCGTCTCCCCGGCGAGATCAACGGTCCGCTGCGACACTTCAACCCCGTTCTCGATCGCCGCTACGCACGCTTGTGTATCTTCTTCGAGGCCCAAGATAATTTCACGAATATCTCGTGTTGATTGCTGAGTGCGCTGTGCCAGGTTTCGTACCTCATCGGCCACCACGGCGAAACCGCGTCCCGCTTCACCAGCGCGTGCGGCTTCTATGGCTGCGTTCAGGGCCAGGAGGTTGATCTGGTCCGCGACGGCAGTGATGACATCAACGACCTTGCCGATGTCGGTATTACGCTCAGCCAGTGCCGATACCGTGGCCCGGGTGTCCTCCAGGGAGAGTGCGAGTTGATTGATCGACCCGACCATATGCTCCAACTGTTCCCGACCTTGCACCGTTGCGTCGCGCGAAGCGTTTGAGGCATCCGCCGTGCGCGCCGATGCCTCCGCGACATGGGTCTGGCTATCGAGCATCCTGGTCATGGCACTGGATATCTCCTCGACATGCTTGCCTTGCCCCTCGATCGCCTGATTCGACTGATCGATGAAATCGTCGCTGCGCCTCTTGGATCGCTCAAGGTAGTGGCAGGTGTTTTCAAGTCGGGCAATAACCGCACTCATTTCCGACATCCGCGTGAGTTGCGCGTGCTGTATGTCACCAAACTCGTCTCTGCGGCCGCTGTACAGATAGGCCATTGCCGGACTGCCGATAGCCTGCCGCGCTTCCTTCACCAAACGTCTGAATGGCTGCATCAACACCAACTGCGCCCCGATCGCCAGCGCGGCGATCAAACCGGCGACAAATGCCATCGAGAAATCCTGTCGACTGATCGCCAGGCCGGTCAGCAGCAGTGTCGGCAGCCCGGCAATCAGCATTTGCTTCGAGCCCCAGGACAAGCTGATCCAGTCTCTCAGCGGCGACCGCTGACCCGATCGCCAGCGACGATACTCGTGCTCGGCGCGGGCCTTGGCCGTAGCACCGGGCAAGGTCCGTACAGACTGATACTCGATGACCTTGCCATCTCTCATGATGGGTGTGACATAAGCGTCTACCCAGTAGTAGTCGCCATTCTTGCAGCGGTTCTTGACCAATCCCTTCCATGACCGGCCGGACTTGATGGTCTGCCACATATCGGCAAAGGCGGCCGCCGGCATGTCGGGGTGACGGATGATGTTGTGATGCTGCCCGACCAGTTCTTTTCTGGTGAAGCCTGAGACGTTCACGAAGTCGTCGTTGACGAAAGTGATATCTCCCTGCAGGTCGGTGGTCGTGATCAGACGCACATCACTTGAATAGGTGACCTCACGGTCGGTTACTGGCTGGTTGTTCCGCATGCATAGGCACCATGGACCCCGAGGCTGGCCCTCGAAGGGCGCCGCGCGGGATGTCCTGAAAATAAGTTCAAGAACGGGCGAACCGAACAATGGAAGCGCCCAATTTCATCGCCAGAATGCGCCGAGTGACCACTGCATGGAGTGACAATGGCAGGCAGTTGCCGCTGCAGAGCGGCCGGTTACTGGATGATTGGCAACGATGTGTGGGCCACTACGCGCGGCCTCTTGTCATTATTCTTGGAGATCCTGCTGTTGGCATACGGATCGCCAATTGAGTTGCAGGGAAATTTACCTGCTTTTGGGTACGTTAATCAAGCTCGGGATGCTGCGCGCCCTTCCGCGTCCCGAAGGCGAAGCCAGACAGACGCCCATCCATTGATCGCCTTCTTCAAGCATCACCAAGCAGGGGATCTCGTCCGCGTGCCGGGTCGCCTCCGGTGGTCCTTCCGGAACACTCCCATATCCGGGAGATGAAGGTGAGTTCCTACGTCGAGGCGTGGCTCTTACTTATGTCACCAGCTTAACGATCACATGCCTGCAAAGCGGCAGAAATTGAACCTCGGGAAGTTTATGGCTGCACTTCAATAAGTCGTTGTGAATATTTTTCCGAAAATATACTCTCTGAGTACACTTTAATAACAATTGTCGTCAGCGAAAAATCAGAAGACAACGCCAGCCGAGAAAAAGCTGCCTTCTCAATTTTTTGATGCGGGCAAATATAAACAACTATCGATGATAAGAAAAAAATATCTGATGAAATTCAGAAGATGCCAGACCTTGCATACCTTGGAACAGGTCTACAGCCATATGAAGGACCGTATTCCGTCCTCTGAACTGGGTGAATTTGAAGGGGCTTGCGACCATCGCCGCGCGGAAATCACCCACGGTCAACTATGGGACAAAGTACCTGCATCAGCCTGGAAGAACGTCGAATAAATGAGCCGACGCCTTCTGTCGGGAGAAGCGTGCGAGATGGCAAGCATCAAACCCGACTGTCATGGTCCTGATCCACCATGACACCTGCACGAACAAGCTTCAGGCACTTCTCCGTCTCTTCCATAAGGAAAGCCGCGCTGCATTCCAGCGCCACTGCAACATTCAGGATTACCGCGAGCGTGGGCATGTGCTCACCCCGCTCGATCCGGCCCATGTGAGCCCGCTCAACTCCGGCCAAATTAGCCAGTGCTTCCTGTGCCGTTCCACGCTCCGTCCTCAACGCCTTTACCGCCATGCCAAAAGCCTTGGCCGGCTCCTCCTCAAAACGTTTACTGCCTGTCGGCCGGCCTCGCCTTATCTCACGCTTTTGCATCTACAAAAGCGTGAGATAAGAGCACAAATTAAACCACGTTTAATTAAACGCGAACTGCTATTATCTGGCATTGTTTACCGCATCCTTCTTGACAGGAGAGCCAGCCATGCACAGCCAGCACGCCCCTGAATCAATACGGATCGCCGTCTCCTTTGGAGCCTTCACCGCTACGCTGACGGCACTGTTAGCAAAGCAGCGCGCAGAGGAGCCCGGCACCGCGATATGTCTCACGGAGGCTTCGTTTTCCGAGCAGGTTCGGGGAGTGAAGGAAGGCCGCTACGATCTTGGGTTTGCCCTCGCACCGCCCGCTGAAGCCGAGCTGCAAAGCGAGGTGCTGTGGTATGATGAGATTGCCGTGGCGGTTCCCGCGCTCTCACCGCTACTGGAGTTTGCGGAAATTACGCTGGAGAAGGCCGTGCAGTATCCCGTGGTGCTTTGGTCAGCAGAGCACTGTGAACCCCTTAGCGGTCAGGTCATGCAATTGTTGAACTCGGTGTCTCCGAAGCTCAATGTGGTTGACCACGCGAAGTCGTTCGAACTGATGGCCGTTCTGGTCGCTGCGGGCTACGGAATCGGCTTCGCAGCTAAGTCACGCATCGATACGGCGCGGAAGCTAGGCATCGTCATGCGGCCACTGGCGGGATCGCCGAACGATCTGAGCACGTATTTGCTGCGCACTCACAACGGGTCTTCCACGTTCACCGAACGACTGATCGAGCGAGCACGCAAGCTCGATCAGTCTGTATCACCCGATTGACAGCCACAAGGCCTCATTCAACGCCACCCTTGAATAGCAACCAGCCAGTGTCGCTGGATATGCCCGCGAAGCTCCGAAGGGGGCGTTGAGCCGCAGGTTGCTACGCCAGCCGAAGCATCGGCTGACTGTCCTTCAACGAAAAGCACACCGCCATAACGACTTCATGCAGGTTCTCCGCAGTCACCGCGTCGACCGGTGCAAGGCCCTTGAAGTCATCGTGCGGCTGGGAAAGCGCACGGTAGATTTCCCATGAGTCCGCCTCGCGTGCGAACTTGAGTACCGCCTGGATCAGCTTGTGTTTCAGCGGCGTGAAATGCCAGTCCGGGACGCGCTGCCCCAGGTTGCCGAGGCTGAGCGCCAACATCTTGCGCCCACTGATTTCGTAGCTGATCCATCGCCGTGACTTGCCAGCCATCTTCGCAAAATCGGCTGCGGAAAGAAGGTGTGGCGAATTGAAGATGTCCAACCGCTCCAGTTGCTCGCGCTGGCTTTCCGACAAGACCGGCGGTGTGCGCGGTCCCGTGATAGCGGACAATCGATGCACCGAGTCCGGCAGCGTCGGCATACCCGCTCCAGGCTTCGAGACCAACACGATGGGGGCAGGCGGAATTGCTGCTTCAGCACCCTCTGGCACTTCATCAGGCACCTCCGGAACACCTTCCAGATGGACGGTCAGGTGCATGCTCGCGGCCTCGACCTGATGCTGCTCGAAAAGATCGAGCCGATCAGCCCAATCCTGCATCATGCGCCGGCGTTGCTCCACGTATTCGGCGTGGTTGTAGGCGGCGCTAACCTTGTCGGGATCTGAATGCGAAAGCTGCGCGTCGACCCAGACTTTCGGATACCCGATTTCATTCAGCGCGGTCGAAATCGTCGCCCGGATACCGTGGCCCGTCAATTGATCGGTATAGCCCATACGCTTGAGCGCCTGGTTCAGGGTGTTCTCGCTGATGCGCTTCTTCAGGTCCCAGCCATGGGAGAACAGGTAGCGCTGTGCCGGCTTGAACTGCTCCAGCATGTGCTGGACGATCTCCATCGCCTGCGCCGAGAGAGGCACGATGTACGGAGGGATATCACCAGGCCGCTTGCCCTCCTTGCGCATCTCAAGCTGCAACTGTTTCACAACCTCCGGGGGGATGATCCATAGGCCCTGGTCGAGATGAAACTGGTCGGGTGTCGCCAGGCGCAACTCCCCGGTACGCACCCCTGTCAGGAGCAAAAGTCGCAGCCCGAGCTGGGTCTGAAGACGGCCGTGATACTTGCGAAGCCGTGACAGCATCGCCGGCAACTCATCCATTCGCAGGAACGGGTTGTGACGAACGGGAGGCATCGGCAGCGCCACAACATCCAGATCGAACGCCGGGTTCTGCGGCAAGCCGGGCACGATGATCAGCGCGTAGCGGAACATCTGCCTGAACCAGGTGCGCACCTTCTCTGCCACGCTGAGCGCCTTCCGCCGTTCGATCTTGGCAACGACCTCCAGAAGGTCGGGCCGCTGAATTTCGTAGATAGGACGCTTTCCGAGCGTTGGCAGGATGTCTTTCTTGAAGATGCGAAGGATCTGCGTCAGCGTACTCTGCCGCCCCTCCTTGAGGACAAGCCTGCGGTGCTCGACCCATTTGTCGAACACGGCCTGGAAGGTGTGCTCGTCGGCCAGCCGGACGGCCTGCCGCTTCTGCTTGCGATCCGCTCGGGGGTTGATGCCCTTGGCCAGCAACGCACGGGCCGCATCGCGAAGGGAGCGCGCTTCCCGAAGGCCAACCTCCGGGTAGGTGCCCAGCGACATGCGCTTCTGCTTGCCAGCCCAGTAGTAACGGTAGTGCCAGGTCTTGCCTCCGGTCGGAGAGACCGCGAGGGAGAGTCCGTCGATATCGCTGACGGTGTAAGCCTTGCCGGTCGCCTTGGCGTTCCGGGCGGCCATATCTGAGAGTGCCATGCTCCAGCTCCTGAACTTTGAGTCAGGACTAGATGCTTGTCTCGTTGACCTCGCTCCTCCAGCAACAATCCGGAAAGCGCCTCACCCGTATTCATGGACTTAAAAATGGACTTAAAAGTCCCGGATGTTGGCGGTTTCCAGTGGACGTCACTGGAATGAAAAAAGGGCCTTTCGGCCCTGTTTTCAATGGCTTGCAGAATTCGGTGGAACTCTACAGAACCAAAATTGGAGCGGGAAACGAGACTCGAACTCGCGACCCCGACCTTGGCAAGGTCGTGCTCTACCAACTGAGCTATTCCCGCTTAGGAAGTGTATTTCGATTAGCCGTAACACATTGAATACAATGAACTTATTCAACATCCTGAGCTAACGGGGAGCATTATGTACCAATCATTTCAGGCTGGCAAGCCCTTTTCAGTGAAAATACGCGCAAGTGGTCATTCCCTGCGCGCCTGTGCACAACGTCAGCGTTCTTAATATTCGCGTGAAAAATCGACCTCTCCACGCAACGAAACGCCTTGAGAATAGCGTTGCAGATTATCCAGAAACAGATCCGCCATCAACGCAGGCACCATCGGCCCCGCAATATGCGGCGTCAGAGTCAAATTGGGCGTTAGCCAGAAAGGGTGCTCCGCTGGCAGCGGCTCTTGACGGAAAACATCCAACACTGCACGCGCCAGTTTTCCCTCTCTCAGCGCCGCCACAAGATCGTTATCCACAACGGATGTACCGCGCCCTACGTTAATAAAGACAACAGAAGGTTTCATATGTGCAAACAGCTCAGCGTCATACAGATTCTGCGTTTTGGCTGTATCCGGCAGCAGGTTTACCACATAATCAGCTTGCGTCACTTCCTGCGCCAGAGCATCAATACCCGACACGCGCTCAAAACCAGGCAGCGCACGTGGCGTACTGACTATCCCATGTAACGTCACACCAAACGAACGCAGCATGGCAGCCACCTCAGCACCAATATCACCCGCGCCGACGATCAATAAGGTCTTGCCCGTCAAAAGCCCAGACAACTGGCGATCCCACACTTGCCGTTGCTGTTGTGCCTGCAACGAAAACAGGCGCTGCTCATGCGCCAACAGGTGTGCCAGTATGTATTGTGCAATTGGCTGACCAAATACACCCACTGCACGGCTCAGACGGTAATCCTGCGGGAGATGCGCTGCAAGCAATGGCTTGAAGCCAGCCCAGGTAGATTGCAGCCATGCCGGACGGTGTCCAGCCGTCAGCAACGATACCGCCCGATCCGGCTCACCAAGCCAAATGTCACAGCGAGCGATGGCGTCTTCACCGTCATCAGGAAGGCAATAGACCAAACCCGATGCTTTCGTGCTCAACAACGCACGCAATTCCTCAGCCCGGGATTCCAGTAAAAGAATCGCCCCCATTTCTCCCCCTCGCATCATCAACGGTAGCCATAAAAAACCACAACTACCCTACCCGTAGCGAGAAGCCTCTGGCAACCCTTTCAGCATGCAGGCCCGTTTTCTGACAGACATCACTCTTCTTCTTGCGATTCATCAATGTGGTTAACCATGTCCAACAACATGGTGGTGACATGGTGATCCGCCACGGTATAAAAAATCTGACGAGACCGGCGCTCCCGTTTCACCAATCGCGCTCCGCGTAGCAAACGTAAATGGTGACTCACCAGTGACGGCGAAAGCGCCAGATTTTGCGCAATATCACCGACAGCATGTGGCCCCGCCAGACAGAAATGCAAAATGCGCAAGCGGGTAGGATCACCCATCAGACGAAACGTTTCTGACAGGATGGTAGTTTCATGCTGAGAAAGCATGGCATGACGACTCAATGTGCGTGCCCTCGCGTAACAGATGTGTCCGTATCATGATGATGAGAATGATCGCCATGATGTTGATGTATTTCCTTGAGTGGTGACAGGCTGCACGTACATGCCGCCTCATCTTCATCTCCCCAGTCAATTGCAACCGTTGCGTGTTCTACGCTAAAACGGGCATAAAGTTCACGTTCTACCTGCCGAACCACCTGACGTACCTCAGCCCCCTCTTTGGCGCGCACATGCAATGTGGCCAGGGTTCTTCCTGAGGTGATCATCCACACGTGCACATGGTGAATGTCTGCTACCCCCGCTACATTGTCTTTAAGATAGCGCTCAATTTCCTGCGGCATAGCATTGGCTGGTGCGCCTTCCAGCAGAATGTGTAATGACTTTTTCAACAACGCCCAGGCGCTGCGCAATATTAGCACCGAGACCACCAGCGACAGGATAGGATCAATAGGTGTCCAGCCGGTAAAATAGACCACAACGGCAGCCGCAATAGCGCCAATAGAGCCAAGCAGATCGCCCATAACATGAAGCGCTGCACCTTTGATATTGACGTGCTCGCTGTCACCGCGCGTCAAAATCCGGAACACCACGATATTGACCAACAACCCAACCACTGCCACAACCAGCATTGGTCCCGCCAGCACTTCGTGCGGCTGGCGAAAACGCAGCCACGCCTCGTAAGCTATCCAGATGACAATGGCAAATAACGTCAGAGCGTTAATAAAACCGGCAATGACTTCGAAACGCAAATAACCAAACGTGCGTTTGGTATCTGCATTACGGCGACCAAAACGAAAGGCGGCGTAGGATAGCGCCAATGCCGCTGCGTCAGTCAGCATATGTCCAGCATCCGCCAGCAGCGCCAATGACCCCGAAAGCACGCCCCCCACAACTTCCACCAGCATAAAGGTAAACGTAATCACAAAAGCAATCAGCACCTTACGCTCATTGGACTGTGTTACCGCCGGCGCATGGTCATGATCGTGCTCTTGATGATGAGAATGGGACATCATACCTCTCCTGCCTTCATGGAACTTAATATATGAATATATGTTCATATATTAAAAGTCAAGTAGCGCAGATAGGTTGCTGGCAGTCATACTCGCACTGCTTCGCCGCGCCCTTCTCATGCTAGCCAATTGTGGCTACCTCATTTCAATGCGTGTAGCTGTTGATGGATCTCCGCCAACATGCCATTCGCTCGCTGATATTCAGCCCGCTTTTTGCTGGCCACTTCGTCAAGAGGTTTACGTGCGATGTGCAGCGGCAACTGGCACACACCATCAGATCGCAGTTGCCCTCCAACAGAGAGCCAAAATGCATCATAGTCGGCATGAAAGCTGGTTTTCTTTTTACGCCAATAGCGCCAGTTCTGATAAACATGGGTATGATTTCCCACCGCCACCATGCACTCCACACCCAGCAACTCACCAAGCCCGCAGGCGGTTTCGAGTACCAGCCGTTTTGGAAATAATCCATGGCAATCACGCGTCACTTGTGAGATACGCGACTTCTGCTGTTGCAGGTGTCGCGTTGGTCCCTGTAACCCACCGATGAACAGCGCCTTTTTCCCTTCGAACTGCATCACCGTCATGGTCATACGCGCCAATGGCATCCCTTCGGTACACAGTTGGAGAGTTATTTCTCCCTCTTTATCCAGTGAAGAGTGGGAACCCAGCAGCAATGCGTAAGAATCACCGCTTTTGCCATGGAGATTGATAATCGGGACACCACCGGGTGTGAGCAACAGGCGCCGTAATGTCGGGGGGGCATTTTCCACGACATCATAGTGATAGCAAAGCGCAGCCAAGGCATTACGGGCAGAAAAACGGCTTGAAAGGTATGGGCGTTGCAGTTTATCGGGTAATGCCATTTGAGCATACAGCATCTGTGCCCGTCGAGGATGGCTGGCAATATAGTGTAGCCAGTTCAGCGTCAATACAGGGTGAAGGAGCGTACGCGCCAGGAATTTGAGGCGATAAGAAGGCTTTAACCAAACGCTCTTCTCATCAGGATGGATATCACCACACAGCAGATGGCTCAGCAACTGCCAGCGGTTCATCGGAGATGATAATTCATCAAATATTGCAAGTGCCATAAAGATAACGGTTTTCATCGGGAACAGACCACTATCTCTATCAGCCAATGGCTAAACCATGATGCAATAATCTTTCAGGAAGCAACCCATCCGCTAATTTGTTGATGATCGGTTTATGAAAAAAGCCGATCTCGGCAGTATTGCCACTGGGATCGACTTTCTTCAGTTTCAGAGACAACGTGCAGGTGACAGCGCTTTGCGTTAATCCAGATCCCGACCGTTACTGGCGATCACTTTCTTATACCAGGCAAACGATTTTTTCTTGCGCCGTTCCAGTGTGCCATTGCCAAAATCGTCGCGATCGACGTAAACAAAACCATAGCGCTTGCTCATTTCCCCCGTCGACGCCGCGACCAGATCGATGCAACCCCAAGTGGTGTAACCGATGACCGGAATCCCGTCACCGATCGCATCGCCCATGGCGCGGATGTGTTCGCGCAGATAGCTGATGCGGTAATCGTCTTCGATCTCGCCATTGGCATTGATCTCATCACGTGCGCCCAGACCGTTTTCCACCAGAAATAGCGGCTTTTGGTAACGGTCGTACATCATGTTCATGGTGATACGCAAGCCGAGCGGGTCGATACCCCACCCCCATTCACTGCGTGTAATATGCGGATTGGTAAGGGATTTAACGATATTGGCCGCGTTACTGTTGTGCTCATTCATCTCCGCCGAAGCACAACGTGAGGCATAGTAGCTGAAAGAGACAAAATCGACGGTATTTTTCAGAATTTCATCGTCGCCGTCCTGCATTTCAATATGGACACCTTTCTCACGGAACACCCGTGCAGAGTAGGACGGGTAAGCACCGCGTGCTTGCACGTCGATAAAGAACAGGTTTTCCCGATCCTTTTCTAACGCCGCCCACACATCTTCCGGCTTGCATGACCACGGATAAAAATTACCGCCTGCCAGCATACAACCCACCTGATTTTCAGGGTTCACCTCATGTGCAATCTTGGTCGCCAGCGCACTGGCGATCAGCTCATGGTGTGTTGCTTGATACTTCACCTGATCCTGATTTTCACCCGCTTCAAACACCAAGCCGGCACCAGAAAAGGGACTGTGCAACAGGATATTGATCTCGTTGAACGTCAGCCAATATTTCACCAAACCATTAAACGCCTCGAAGCAGGTACGCGCGTAGCGCGTGAAAAACTCGACCATCTTGCGGTTGCGCCACGATCCATATTCAGTGACCAGATGCATCGGTACATCAAAATGGCATAACGTAACCAACGGCTCGATACCGTATTTGCGGCATTCACTGAACACCGCACGATAAAAAGCAATGCCCTGCGGGTTTGGCGTCAATTCATCGCCCTTCGGATAGAGGCGACTCCAGGCGATAGACGTGCGAAACACGGTAAAACCCATCTCAGCCATCAGCGCGATATCGTCCTTGTAGCGGTGATAGAAATCGATCGCCTGATGGCTAGGATAAAACTCGTCGTCACACAGTGTGAAACGCTTTTCCTGCCCCAGCTTTACAGCCAAACGGGCGGGGCCGTGCGGGATCATATCCACGGTAGTGAGCCCTTTGCCACCTTCCCGATAAGCGCCTTCTGACTGGTTTGCCGCCAGGGCGCCCCCCCATAAAAATCCGTCTGGAAATGTCGCTGCTGACATGAATCACCTTCTTTTTGTACCAATATCAATTAACTAACGCTGGTGGCCTGTACGGGTTCACTCGCTTTGGCGTTCGCCGGACGCGATTCCTCTTCGGTTTCAGGAATATCCTCAAAGCCGAGAATAAGTGTCAGCACAAACGACAACACCACCGCCAAAATCATCACAGCCACCACCCACACAATGCTCATCGGGTTGGCCGGATCGAAAAACTGCACGCTGGTAAACAGCCCGGGAGACGCCATCGAGTGACTGGCAAGGCCGCCAATTCCGGCTACCGCGCCACAGATAAAGCCGCTGATCAGGCTTGCAATCAGAGGACGCTTCAACCGCACTGCCACACCGTAAAGTGCAGGTTCAGAGATCCCGGCCACAATGGCGGATGCTGCCGCCGCCAACGCCGTCTGGCGTAACTCGCGGTTTTTGGTACGGAACGCTACCGCCAGCGAGGAGCCGCCGAGTGAAAGATTGGCACCAATTTCTGAAGGCATCACCATGCCCTCTTTACCCGTTTCAGCGATGGTTTGAATGATGGTCGGGGTAAATACCCGATGCATACCCGTCATCACCAGCAGTGGCCACAGCGCACCCATAATGGCCACCGACAACCATCCCAGATAGCCATGGATGGTATAGACGATGGAAGAGATGCCGCTACCGATCCAGATCCCCAGTGGGCCGATAATCACAATGGCGATCGGCGCAGAAACCAGCACGATCAGCATCGGTTTCAGGAAGTTTTTCGTCACCGCTGGCGTAATGCGGTCGATGCCTTTTTCGATGTAAGACAGGATCCAGGTCATGCACAGCGCCGGGATAACCGTATAGGTATATTTCACCGCCGTCACGGGGATAAAAGCCAGCTCTACCACTTGCCCTTGCGCCGCTTTCGCCATCAGATCAATAAAGTTGGGATGCACTAGCACACCCGCAATGGCAATAGCCAGCGACATGTTGGTTTTGAATTTAAGTGCCGCGGAGGCCGCTACCATGATAGGCAAAAAGAAGAACGCACCGTCACCGATCACATTCAGGATAACCAATGTCGAAGAACCTTTCTCGAACACACCGAACATGTCCAGGATCATCGCCAGCAGTTTCACCATTGAACCGCCGATAATCGCCGGGATCAGCGGCGACATGGTGCCAATCAGCGCATCCAAAATACCTGCGCCAATACTCTTCAACGTTATTTTGCGTTTGACCGAAGTCTGGGTACCCAACGCACCCGCCGGGCCGAGTTTCAATACTTCCTGATAGGCTTTGGCAACGTTGTTTCCGATGATCACCTGGCATTGCGTTTCTGTGTTTACCACACCCATCACGCCACTGATAGCCTTGAGCGCAGGGTTATCTACCTGCGTTTTATCTTTTACCACAAAGCGCAAGCGCGTCATGCAGTGTGTCACCGCATCAATGTTTTCCAGTCCCCCCAGCGCATCCACAATAGCGCGAGAGACAGTTTCATAATTCTTAGACATAGGTTGGTTATCTCTTGGTGTCGGTGCGGAAAAAATCGCCATGGGGAACCGGTTCCACAAAATCATGAAACGTTTCACAGCACCAAACAAGAGAGAAAAACAATTAATTTTCCCTTTCGTGATAATGATCACTTGTCGTTAACATGACCGTTTCAACGAACTTACTGAAAAGCAACGGCAAAATGAGTAGACTGTCGAGAGATGACTATTTAGCGGGTAACAGCACATGACAACCATTCTTGAGGTGGCAAAGAAGGCCGGCGTCGCCAAATCGACGGTATCACGCGTGTTGTCAGGTAACGGTTACGTCAGCCAGGAAACAAAAGATCGTGTATTCAAAGCGATAGAAGAGAGTGGCTATCGCCCTAATCTGTTGGCGCGTAACCTCGCAGCGCAGAAATCCCAAACCATTGGGCTGGTAATCACCAATACCTTGTATCACGGTACTTACTTCAGCGAACTGTTGTTTCAAGCGGCGAAATTGACCGAGGCGCACGGCCGCCAGCTGCTGCTGGTTGACGGAAAACACAGTGCGGAAGAAGAGCGAGCCGCCATACAATTTCTGATCGATTTACGCTGCGATGCCATCATCATCTACCCGCGCTTTCTGACGATTGATGAAATGGATCAGATCATCAGTCAGCATAAACAACCCATCATGGTGTTGAACCGTCGGTTACGGGTGAATGACAGCTACTGTATTTACTCCGATCAGCATGAATCCAGCCGTAATGCCGTCAATCATTTGATAGAAAGGGGCCATCAGGAGATTGCCTTTGTGACAGGTGCACTCGACTCTCCTACCGGCATGGAACGCCTTGCAGGTTACAAGACAGCGCTAGAACAGCACGGCATTCCCGTGGATGAGCGCCGTATCATTACCGGTAAGTGGGCACTAGCCAATGGTGTGGAAGCCGTCAATACGCTGCTTGACAACCAGGTCAGTTTCTCAGCGTTGGTCGCCAGTAATGATGACATGGCCATTGGTGCGCTAAAGCAGCTCTATACACGCGGTGTACGTGTGCCAGAGCAGGTGTCGGTTATCGGTTTTGATGACTTACCCACAGCAGCATTTACCATCCCTTCCCTTTCAAGCGTGAAAATGCCACTGGGCGAAATGATTCAGGAGATCATAAACCGGTTGCTGTCCATGCTGGATGGCGGAACCTTGAGCCAACGTAAAGCCTATCCGGCATCATTGATCCTGCGTGATTCCGTGACAACAGGACCGTTTTATCGCTAGTTTTTCCACCGACGCTGCGTCATCGATGAGCGCGGATATTACATTATGATGGTATTATTTAATATTACTATACCCGTCATACTGCAAGTTGCAGGTGCGTTGGCTACGCTCATTCACCCAAATCGCTTACTTGAGTAAGCTCATCGGGATTCATTCGCTAGCCGCCTTCCTGCAACTCGAATTATTTATGGTATATCGAAATATTATATATTTACAATTAAAGTTACATTTAAAATAAGAAGATCGAAATCAAAACGATGCATAAATAAAACCCAAAATAAATTCGATAAGGGTTGACGAAAATTAAATCAATTTTAAAGTGGTGATTGCACACCGCAGTGATATGACATCTTCATATCTACCTTAATCATGCCGTATGAAAAAACCGGAGGTTTTATGCATGCAATCGCTGATGAAAGAGTAATAGCGCCGTCAATACAGTTACATGAAAACTTAATGGCGTTAAGCAAAAGTGTAAAAGGAATAATCCCAGGCATTACGACTAAGCAAGTCAATGATATGTTGCAGTTAACCATTTCCCCAACGGCCCTTGCTTGGAATTGGTCGAAAGGATTCAATTACCAGCCAAAATGATGTAGTGGTCCCTTATCGCCTAAATAATTTGAGTTGCATGAAGGTGGCAAGGAAGTGACAAATCTGTCTGAAACAGATTTGAACAACGCCTGTGCTGGTCCGTAGGATGAATATCAAGGATGAGATTCATTCATCCCGATGAGCATATTCTAATAAGTAATTTGGATAACAACCTGCCAGGTACCGATTTAAATATTGTTTAGTGGCTTCATATTTCACACAAACACCTTAATACTTCAACTTTACGCTGGAATCCGTTGCCGATGATCTTAAATGCGTTCACCAACGATATAAAGCAAAAACCAGCAGCGGCACTGTTAGCCATTATTATTACTGCCATTAGTTTGGTGACGACATTTCTTATCGTTATTCTTTATGTTACAGATCGTGATATTGAACGGTGGTTACCGGAACATCAGCGTTTATATCGCATAGAAAGTCAATTCAACCTCCCTAATGGCGATACCGTTCGCTCAGCGCAAGTTCCTTTTCCGTTGGTGGACGCATTACAGCAGCATCCCAGCATCGAAAACGTCGGATACGCTTACAGGCTATCTACTCACCTGCACCTTCAAGGTAGTATTATTCCCCGAGTTGCAGTCTTCGCTGTTACCCCAACCTTCATGGCACAGTTGCATCCCTACCGTGAAGATTTGCCCGCACCAGGCCCCCATGACATCTACATTACTGCCGATTTTAACCGCCAATATCTTGGATTGGATGACCCACTTGGCAAAATAGTGGATTTGGGGGAAAGCGGTCAGTTCACCATCAAGGCTATCGTGGAACCTCACCCTGACAGCAGTCTGCAACTGCCCGCCACGATCGCATTCACCCCCGAACGGATAGCAGGATACCCCGATAAACGTCAGGACTGGTATGACAGCCATGTCTATGCTTTCGTTCGCCTCAAACCCTCTCACCTGCATTTTGATCAACAGTTATTGGCGAGCATCGTCGCCAATAATGCACCACAGATACCCGGAGCACCTTTTACGCCCTCATCGTTTCTTACCTTCAACGCCAAGAATATCCTCGATATGCACTACGACGATGGCTATACCGATGAATTCGCCAAGACGCGTGAAAAGTCATTGCTTCATACGCTATACACTGCGGCACTGTTTGTCCTGTTCACCACTGTGGCCAATTTTTTCAACATCAACGGTATTCTCAATGCAGCCAAACGCCCCAGCTTACATATCAAACGCAGTATCGGCGCTTCAAATGCACAGATTCTGGCAGAATCACTGAGCGTGTTCTTGCCGCAATTCCTGACTACGTTAGCACTGGCTTCCATACTGCTTTTCGCAATGCTACCTTTGTCGGCCGACGTGAGAGAATTGCTCATCCGTCAGCCAATGGCACGCATTCTGACGGTATTTTTTGGCGTCGCACTGTTCATTGGCTTGATGCTGCTGCTCTCACACATAGTGAGCCTCTCTTTCTTCTTGTTTGGCAACGCTGCTTCACAGACCCCAAACCGCTATGAAAGGCTGAGTATATATTACCTCAACCGAATGATGATGGTGATGCAGCTCCTGGTAGCCGGTACCACTGTTTATCTGTGGGCGGGCGTGATGACGCAAAACCATAGGGCAACGCACGCAGATGTGGGTTACCAGAAAGCACACCGCCTGACATTCGCGCTTGATGAAGGATTTTATACACTCAGCAGCGTGCGTGCGTTACAGCACCAACTCCAAAAAACATCAGGCACGTCGGCTTTCAGTTTGAGCAGTTGGCAACCGTTTGATATGTCACGCCATATACTCAACGTGTACCACGCTCAACAACAGGTACAAGATCAATTTACCCTTATCAATACAATTTCTGCCGACAAATACTTTGCGGATGTTTGGGGATTAAAGGCACTGGCAGGTCAAGAGAATTCTCTGCAAACCAGCACTGATGACAGCGTATATCACGCTATCGTCACACGCGCATTCCTGGATGCCATGGGGCAGAAAACGTTCGATGAGGTGCTGAATACCCGCTACTACATTCCATTCCCAGAGGGACAAAAGGAACTTAGGGTGTTACGGATAGTGGAAAACATCGACCTTGGAGAGCACCTTCCTTCGCCCCAACCGTTGATCATATTCATCAATGATCGCCTGGAAAAATTCGCGACATTGGCATATTCGAACGATCAACAGGCAGCCTCTCTTGTCGCTCAGATCAAACGCCATGGTCCACCGAACTTATCTCTGCAAACGGTACAGGAGATTCATAACCGCCATTTTCATAACGATTCACAGATGCTCAATGTCATTACACTCACCGCGATGTTGGCGTTGGTATTAATGGTTATCAGCACCTTGGTTATCAGCATCTCAGACGCTCAGCGGCTAGACAGCACTCTGAAAATCATGGAAGCGGTTGGTGGGTCTCTTGCGACGAGTATGGTGTTTTTTCTGCAACAACATGTGCTGCCCATGTTGTTCTCTTTACTGGCGGCACTGGCCTTGGGATGCTTGCTGTTAAGGTACTGGCTAGAACAATATGGCACCGTTACCGAACTGGTCTATGTTAATGCATTCGCAGCACTGCTGTTGCTGGGACTCATGGTGGCGGCCATTATGGCACTGTCACTCGTGTTGCACGATGGCAGGGTGACTCGTCCCTGGTTAAGGCGAGGATAAGTCGTTATGGACATTCAATTAGACCCTAAGTCCACTCGACATCGTATTGCCAAAGGAATAGTCGGCCTGGCTCTGGTGATTTTCGGCCTGTTGTGCCTATGGCTTATCAACCTGGCGGTCGTAGAAAAAGTAGTGCGAATTCCATTTACCCAGACGACATTACACTTCGCCCAGCGCGGCACATTTACCGACACATTGGTGACTCGAGCGATGGCTATCCCGAGTGAAAGCGTGATTATCGCATCTGAACGCGGCGGCACGGTAATTGAGGTTCGCCAGAGTGCATCCAACGAAGTGAAAAAGGGGGATACCATTGCCCGATTGTCGAACGACGACTTCGTTTTGCAAGTCACATCGCGCATTGCCGATGTGACTGAACAGACCAACAACCTGCGCAATATGCGCAGATTACTTGAGAAAGATGACCTCGATACGCGTCTGGCACGGCAAGATTCACTTTTTCATTTGGAGAAAATCGATAAAGAAGCGGCGCGTAAAAAAACATTATACGAGCGAGGCATCCTGGAAAAAGCAACCTATGAACAACTGCTGGATGAATTGGCGCATTGGAAAAAGCGATACGCTATTTTAACGACATATCAGGAGCAGCAAGGCCGCATGTTACCGAGCCAGCTTGCTGAAATCGCATCCTCGGTCAAGCATCTGGATACATTGACGCGTTTAATTGAGAACGGCCTGGACAAGCTCATCATTACCGCCCCCATTGACGGCATCCTGTCACCGCTGACGATCAAAATTGGCCAACAAATTAAACCCGGTGAAAAAGTTGCCAACATAGACAATCCGCATACCTATTATTTTGAAGCCTCCTTTAGCGAATATTATCTGGATAAAATCCGGCCGCACGATCGCGTCACAGCAAACTATGCAGGAATTGATATCCCACTGATAATCTCCTCAGTCTCTTCCATGGTGGAAAACGGTAAGTTCCTTGCCAAATTGACACTCGCTCACCCACAACAACTCTCGCTGAAACGCGGTCAATCCCTCGATCTGCGCGTTTCACTCGGCACCCAGGCAGATGCATTACTCATTCCCTCAAAAGCCGTCTTTTTCGAGACAGATGAGACTTGGGTGTACCTCTATGACGAAAAACATCACCGTGCGATTAAAACACCCGTGGTGATTAAACGTCAGGGGGAAACGCAATCGGAAGTACGGAGTGGGCTATCTGCCGGACAACAGGTTGTGGTTTTTATGGGCAGTAACGTTGAAAAATCCAACATCGTAGAGTTTGAATAAGATGATACATCTGGAAAATGCAGAAAAATTTTACACCACACGAACCCTGAAAACGCTGGCGCTGCGTGATATCAATCTTCGTGTAGCGCCGGGGGAATTTGTGTCCATTATGGGGCCCTCCGGCTCAGGAAAAACCACGCTGCTCAACGTACTCGGCATGTTTGAAACACTTGATGCGGGCCGATTGCAACTGGCGCAGCATGAGATTACACGAATGAAGCACGGTCAAAAAATAGCGCTGCGCCGTCAACTAATCGGTTACATATTTCAGTCATTCAATCTGATTGACTTCATGTCGGTATATGAAAACATCGAGCTGCCTCTCAAGTACCGAAACATCCCCACATCTGAACGAAAAACTCTCGTCAAACAAACGCTTGAGCAGTTTGGATTATCCGGTAGAAGCGCACACTACCCTGCCCAGCTTTCAGGCGGTCAGCAGCAACGGGTTGCCATCGCCTGCGCCATGATTTCGCAGCCAAAATTGATTTTGGCCGATGAGCCAACGGGAAATCTGGATAGCAATAACAGCAACACTGTATTGAAGCAGCTAGAAGAAATTAATCAGGCCGGCACCACCGTTGTCATGGTCACGCATTCCAGCGAGGCCTCTGATTATGCCAAACGACACTTAATGATGAAGGACGGTTATCTCACATGACATAGCGAGGAGAGAACGCTTGAGTTTGTTTGGCACGGCGGCGAAGTGACGCTACTTAATCCCCTCTTTTTTCAAAAGTTACTCTGGCTACAACAACAATTCAAACAACCGGAACAGCATATTACCAACTCAATGCAATCAAACGCGGTGAATATTTCTGATGAATGGTTAGCCTTTATCAAAGGAATCGGAATGCATGTTGGTATTAGTCTGGACGGCATTCCTGCCGGAGGAGAAGTCGATGAAAATTACATCACTTATGCCGAGTTTATCGCATTTCTGAATCGGGCATTTACGCTGTGGTGGGAAGCATATCGGGCTGTTTTACATATTCCACAATTCAGCGATTTTATTCGAGCCATCAACAACCCCGGCACTCGACTGGCCGCCTGCTATTGGTCAGAAAACTGTTCCCAAGAAGTTATTACCCTTGAACCCAATGGAGACGTTTCACCATGCGACAAATATGTAGGCGATGTGGGTAGCCATTACGGCTCGTTGATGAAAACGGATTTGGCAGAGTTACTGGCCTGTTCGGCACATAACCAGGTGGCAAAGCGTGAGGAACAAGAAGCCTTCAATAAAATGCGCCAGTGTCGTTGGTTTTCCCTCTGTCATGGGGGATGCCCGCACGATCGCGTGATTAATCGACGGCATGTGGCGGGTTACCAGGATAATTGCTGCGGTACGGGTAAACTGTTGGCGACCATCGAAAGCCGCCTGAAAAAGGAACAACGTGCGACCCCGACAACGGAGGATAACCCTCCCTCACGTTAGGGTTTCGCATAATCATAGCCCCCTCAGCGAATAGCGGAAGGCAGGCAGCCAAAACGGGTGCGAAAGCGTTCAGAAAATCGCGCCCGCGATTGATATCCGCAGGCCTCGGCAATACGCGGAATGCTCCAGGCTGTGGTTTGCAACAGCATCATGCCATGATGCATACGAATATCACTCAGGATCGTTTCAAAGCGCTCATGCTCTGCGGCGAGACGTCGACGTAGGGTGGCTTCGCTCATCGCCAGCTCTCGCCCTGCTTCTCTTGCTGTCCAGTGCCTATGTGGCGTTCCCCCCATCAATGCGCGCAGGCGAGCTACTGTGTCGTTGTGCCGCGGCAGACGGAATACATGGCCTCGCTCAGCCAAGGCACTCAGCAGTTCCAGTAACCGGTATGTGAGCCGCTCATCACTCACGGGCCTGATCTCTACACTTTCAATCAGATGCCATAACGTCGATGCCAAATCATCATCCAATGGCATCAACTGAAAAGGTGCAGCAGCAATGTTATCAACACTCCCCACAAGGGGAGAGGCTGTTGAATAGCTTTCTAATAGCGTGTTGGCTATCGTCATAAAGACCGAGCGGAAACAGTGCTCAGCTCCGCCCGGGGTTTTCACAATATCCACGCAGGAACCGGCGTCAACCAACACCAGAGAAGGCCGCATGGCATCAACCAAGACCCGATGCTCCTCAAACGCTAAACGCATCTGCCCTGATACCACCAGTAGCAATGTTGCCTCATGAAACTGAAAGCGTGCCGTTTGCTGCGGCTGTTTCAGGCAAGGCTGGGCCAGTGTACACAAGTGTTGTCGCACGACGGGTGAGGAAGAGGGCAACCGCCAGCGCGCGCGCCCATCCCCCTGGGACACTTGCACTGTCAGCACTTGCCTTGCGCGGTTCACGCCACAGGAACCGCAGGGTTCAAACTGTAAAGCCCCGTCAGACTGGCTTTCGCCAATACCGGTGCCGTCGCCAATGCAGCGCGCACGTTCGCCCCATCCAGTGGTCCGTTCACGGCTAGCGCAGGAACGGCCAGCGCATAAACAGTGAAAATATAGCGATGCACCAATGCATCATTCCACGGCGGGCAAGGGCCGTCATAGCCGTAATAATCGCCCTTCATCTGCTCATCCCCTGCAAACCAGGCGGTATAATCATTAATCCCGTGGCGCCCTTCCCCGGGTGCGACCGGACCAGATTTTCCACGCGGTGTGACGCTATTCGAATGCGCACCAGCAGGAATCTCCGTCACCGTTGTCGGAACATCAAGCAACAACCAGTGGAAAAAATCGACGCGCGGCAAGGATGCAGGCACTTCTCGACCTTCCTGATTCACATCATCGCCTTTGCTCGGCACATCGGGATCGTGACACACAATAACGAAGGATTGCGTACCCGATGGAACATCGCGCCAGGCAAGATGCGGGTTGCGGTTCGATGACAACGCAACATGTGCTGCGCGGTCTGGCACGGCAAACGCGAATTCACCCGGTATCGCCTGACCATCCTGAAAGCTTTGGCTGATGAGTTGCATGGAAAACCTCGTCCTGTGGATTAATAAAATGACGCACCGGCCAATGTACCAGCACGTAGTGGAATCATAATAGTGGATCTGGTGGTATCTGAGGTGCCTGATCCAGTCAATACATTGCCAAACCCAATCAATATGATTGGATTTGGATTAGTGTATGCAAAAGATACCTGTCATAGCACATCGGCATAACCCAACGTTCGCAAAACGAAATCAGCGCGCTCTTTCACACTCACTTTAGGCAGCAGTGATACCGCATACCCCAATGCCGGATAGACGTCTTGCAATCGCTCAAATTCAGCCACTGCGGCTTTCATATCATGACATCGGTCTGTGTTCTGCTCATAGATCTCAGGCCAGGGTGGAACAAGAAACACCCGAGAATGATAACGATAGCGTGACGCAAGCGTAGTGAGCACCGGCTCACCCGTTATCGCCTGAAATGCTGCCGCGGCATCAATTATTCCGCGATCAAAAAATACCCATGATGTCCCCCGATCTTTCGTCTGAGCATAATCATCCACTGAGAGCGTTATCGCCCGGCGTAAAAACGCTTCCATGTTCTTCCACGGAACAGCATCACCCGCCAAGGAGGTTTCTTCACGCACTATACGTTGGTCTGGCTCCTCAATGACGGCATAGCCACGCCGATGCAGCTCAGCCAGCAGCGTTGTTTTACCCCCGCCAGAGCATCCAGAAAGAATAACGAATGATGAGGTTTCCTGAGATGCGTAGCTCAAACAATGCTCAGTTGTTGTAACGCTATTTTTTGGGCTGTAACAGAAGTTTTGACTCATTTTTTTGGATATTATTCCTTACAATATAATTCTATTGAAAATAGGGATACGGTATGAATTTTTTCACATTTTTTAATTTTAATACGAAAACGCCTTCATTTAAAATAATTTAATATATAAAAAAGAACAAATAAAAACATAATTACCACGCTATATAAAATCCGTGGGATGGATAAAAAAACAGCAAATTACAAAAAAGACTCAACAATTATAAACTCAAACCAAGAATTAGCACTATAAGCATCAAAATTTGCAATTACCATCACAATCATTTATTTGACAAAGCATCCCAACACACAATAAAATATAATTTTCACGTTGTAAATTTATCACATCTCTTATTATTATAAATAAAACAACCTTCAACTAATTCACGCATTAAATCACTTTATTTATAATAATATAAAAGGGTAGATAACATGAAGAATAATCATCCTTTTTCAGGAATAGTGATTCGATATTTACCCAGTAATCACATCGAAAATAATAAACATGGTTATCAAAATGATGTAATGAAAAGTACGCTTATCAATGAGACATATCTAGATGATGAAATTCACATCGACTTATGTGAAATTGAAAACTTAACGCCGTTTTTAGATATCGGCATTATGATTGGACAGCGCAAACATGTTGCTGCAGTGGTTGTTGATATCCCCTGGAACATAACACCAGAAGATATCAATGACTTAGGTCACATGTTAAATGGGGAAAAAAGCGTTTCTGAAATTTTTAATGAGATAATTCATTATGATGGATTTGCTGAAGGGAATTTTGCCAATATCAGTTTTCGTAGGCATGGAGTGGATGTTAATCCTTTCTCCTTATTACGACTCCCCCCCCAGTCATTTGATATTAAAAAAATGTTGCTCAATGACAGAGGCATATATACAAGAGTCACAATAAACATTCCCTTTTCTTTTTATTCTCTTAATGATGAGAGCGTCAGACAATCGGCATACATCAGATTCAGAATAAAAAACATCCCCCCATCTGTGTACTCATACAAAATAACACCTAAAGAAATACAATTATCAATATCTTATACAGAACAAAAAATTTATTATTTTCAGATAAACACCTTACAAAAAACACCTAAAGAATTACTAAACAGAGATTATGGATTATATTTCCCGAAAAAATTAACATTAATAAAATTCAATATTATCACTCGAAGCGACAATGAAAACATCACTACCAATAATCATTTTTATCGTTATAGTCCTTTAACCAGTGAAAGAGAGGGCAGTGAGAACACACAAAGAAGAACCATGTTATACAAGAGGGAGCACAATGAGATAAAAAATTATTTTTTTTATCAATGGATGGAAAAAAAAGACGATGAAGACTTTGCAAAAGACCTCGTTGTGTTAGGACGTTTTAGCTATAAAAAAAACAACTATACTTTATTGATTAGATTCATCATATTTTTTATCATATCAAGCGCGTTAGGAAATGCTTTGTGGGAGATATCAATAGAGATTGCCAACTCTCCTCCAAATATTATTGATATCATAAAATCAAAGTCAGAGCAGTTAACAATATTTTTTATTTTAGAAATAATTATTTATATTGATATCATAATAAAAAAAATACCGTGTATATTGAATAGCATCAGGTTTAAAATGCGATAAAATGGCCATAAAAAGCAAGTCGTTACAAGACAATAAATAACTTCACATATTACCGCGCCACTTTAACCATCCTAAGTGGACTGCCGGGGAACGATGTTGTCGATGGCGAGCACTTTTCCTCACAATGCGATGATCTGCACCACTGACTCCAGCTGATGGTTTATGATGTTTGGCGATTTATCAGATGGCATAGCATTGACTGAATTCCCTTCGAGAAGGCAGCTATTGGCGATGTTATTGAGATGAAAAACTTGGAGCGGGAAACGAGACTCGAACTCGCGACCCCGACCTTGGCAAGGTCGTGCTCTACCAACTGAGCTATTCCCGC
>JADMXW010000014.1:0-104949 GCA_015548865.1 Serratia marcescens
TCTCATCCATGAGACTCGCCCCTACGGGGCCGCTGTTAACAGCGTTCAAAAATGCTCCCGGCATTTTTGTCAGACGCGGAGCTGACTTTCGCGGCGTCCTGCCGCTCACCCTGTGGTCTCACGTACCTCAGCGTTATTTTTAACGCGATACAACATCAAAAAACTAATCCCGCTTGGCGATATCACTAAATGACGCTTTCAATAGGCGCGCCAGGTCTGTCGGTGCGAGCCCGATATCCAACCCGCGCTTGCCGCCAGAAACGTAGATCACCGGGAAATGTTGCGCCGGTTCGTCGATGGCTGTTGGTAGCAATTTTTTCTGCCCTAATGGGCTGATGCCGCCGACCAGATAGCCGGTAACCCGCTGGGCGAGCATTGGATCGGCCATGTCCGCCTTTTTGGCACCAAACGCACGAGCCACTTTCTTTAAATCCAACTGCCCAGAGACAGGGGTAATGGCTACGGCAAGGTGCTTGGCATCACCATTCAGCGACACCAGCAGGGTTTTATATACCTGTTCTTTGTTTAATCCCAGCTTGCGTGCGGCTTCTTCGCCAAAATTGGTTTCATTTGGGTCATGGTCATAGCTATGAAGTTGGAAATCGACCTTGTTTTTTTCCAGAAGTTTTACTGCGGGTGTCATGATGCAAGTTCCTTTGTAAATCCCGTCGTTCTCTCTCTTTGCCGTTAAGGCTGTAGCAGGGAAGGCAAGCTGTTGTCGCCATACAAATGTAGCGCACCGACGGCCACAACATAATGCCCTGCGGATAGCGCCTGCAATTGATCACGCCAGCGGCTGTTGCGTTGACGCATCAATATCTCTGACAACGCATGGCTAAACGTGGCTGGTATGGCGCCAGCGGATTTCTCCGGCGGTCCTTCAAGCCACCAGCCAATCATTACCTGAAGCAAGCGAGCATTAACGTGCCAATGATCCAGCGTATCTTCCAGTAATGCTACACCTCCAAGCGGTAATTGTCGCAACAGGCTGAGTTGCTCTTGCTGACCCTCGAGCTCAATCACCGAGATGTTCTCCACTTTAGCCGCCTGAAGCAGTTGATAATCGATGCCGTATTGCGGACGCAGCCCGAGAGATTGCGCTTGCATCGCCTGGAGCGTTAACGCGGCATGCCAGGCAGGAAGGTGATCAAAGCGGCTTACATTGAGCGCTAATGCGTCGCAGTGCTGCTGAAATTGCTGATAGCGTTCTGGGTCTAGCCGTTCTGCTAGCGGGAGAGGTTCGAACTCTTCCTGTAATGGAGAACCCATATCAGAGATATCTGCTTCTACAACCAACGCAGTAGACTGCTTCAATTGTTGCAGCAATACCTCCGGCAACGGGGACATGGCTTCGCTCCCCATATGGATACTGCCCACTAAATGCAAGCGTCCTCCCTGAGCCAGAGAGATATCTATTGCAGGGTAAGCATAGGCTGCCGGGGAAACAAATCCCAACCAGGTAGCCAGTTGGCGTAGTAACGTCATGGTTTTTCTCCATCAACCACAAACGCTCATGCTAACCGCTTACGCTGCGCAGGGATACTGCCATTGGGATGAAAAATCCCCAGCCCCGATTATGGGGTGGGGATATGAAGAAAGGGGGGTTAAACTTTGAGCGCTCGGACGTGCAGCGTGATGCCTTCAACAGCAATCACTTCCACTGCTGTACCGGCGGGTAAGGCATCATCGGCTTTCACACGCCAGGTGCTGTCGCCGATTTTTGCACGACCTACGCCATCCTCAATCGCTTCGGTGATAGTGGCTCGCACCCCAATTAACTGCCGGTTACGCTGGTTCAATAGTGTTGCATCCGTTATTCGGCGTGAACGACTACGTAGCCAGTACCACCACAGCAGTGCTGTGATGATGGTTAAAACGGCAAACAGCGCGCCTTGCCACGCCCATGGCAGCGGCAATATCCAGGTTAACAAACCGATGATAACGGCAGATACGCCGCTCCACAGCAGATAGCCACTGGCACCGAGCATCTCGGCTGCCAGCAGCAGACCGCCAAGCGAGAGCCACACCCAGTGGGCATTCTCAGCCAGCAGTTCAACGTCCATGCTGACTCCGGGCATTTCCACTGTCTTTGATCAATTCGGCGATACCCCCGATTGCCCCCATCAGATTGCTGGCATCCAGAGGCATCATGACAACTTTGCTATTATCAGCAGAGCCGATCTCTTTCAATGCGTCGGTATATTTTTGTGCCACAAAGTAGTTGATGGCCTGAATATTACCTGAGGCAATGGCATCGGAGACCATTTGGGTTGCGCGGGCTTCGGCTTCTGCGGCTCTTTCACGCGCTTCAGCTTCAAGAAACGCGGATTGACGCTGTCCTTCAGCTTTTAGAATTTGCGACTGTTTTTCACCTTCTGCTTTAAGAATGGCGGCTTGGCGTACCCCTTCCGCTTCAAGAATATCAGCACGCTTGGTTCGTTCGGCTTTCATCTGGGCGTTCATTGAAGCAATCAGCTCGGCGGGTGGGCGCACATCGCGGATCTCAATACGGGTAATTTTTACGCCCCATGGTCCAGTGGCTTCATCAACAATGTGCAGTAAGCGAGTGTTGATGCTGTCACGCTGCGACAGCATTTCATCCAGCTCCATAGAGCCCAGCACGGTACGGATATTCGTCATGGTGAGGTTTTTGATCGCCAACTCGAGTGAACTGACCTCATAGGCCGCGCGTGCAGCTTCCACTACTTGAATAAAGCAGATGGCATCAATCGTCACGTTGGCGTTGTCTTTGGAAATCACTTCTTGGGAGGGAATCTCAAGTACTTGCTCCATCATATTGATTTTTCTACCGATGCGGTCCATGAGTGGCACCACCAGATTCAACCCTGGCATCAGTGTCTTGGTGTAGCGACCAAAGCGTTCAACCGTCCACTGATAGCCTTGCGGTACGATCTTGATCCCTGACCACACAATAACCAGCGCGACAAATATCAACACGGGAATGACACTAAGCATGGTTTTCACCTCCAAAGGTTATTTTAAAAATAATTCACTGAAATAAAAGCGTATTTTTCTTCATCCGAATGAAACCATTCTAGCGCCGCCGTTGAGTAAAGCCTATCTTTTCACGGGGCTAATCGCGCGTTGTTATTGGAATATTGTCTGAAAATAGCAAAAACGAGAGGTGAGGCAAGAGGGGGCGTGTAAATACGCCCCAGCAAGAGGATGGATTTAAAATGTTGTCCAGTTATCGTTTGAAGTTGTCTTGGTAGAATTGTGGCCAGCAGCGGCAAGCAGCGGTGTTTTTACTGCCGCAGAGGAGAGGGAGGTTGTCCTCGACGTGGTCGGCGTAATAACAAACACAGCGACCGCGTCTGCCAGACGCTGCGCTTGATTTTGCAACGATTGTGCTGCGGAAGAAACTTCTTCGACCAGCGACGCATTTTGCTGTGTTGAAGCATCAAGCTGTCCGACACCAATATTGACTTGATCGATCCCTACGCTTTGTTCCCGGCTAGAGTGTGCAATTTCCGACATAATGCTGCTCATATGCGAGGCGTTGGCACTTAGATTCTTCATTGATGCTTCTGCCCCCTCCACCAGTTCCATTCCTTCTTTTGTGGTGTGCACAGCATCGTCAATTAGTACCTTGATCTCTTTTGCCGCTGCGGCACTACGCTGTGCAAGGTTACGTACTTCACTGGCGACGACCGCAAAGCCGCGGCCTTGTTCACCTGCGCGGGCCGCTTCAACGGCGGCATTCAGCGCTAATATATTGGTTTGGAAAGCAATACCGTCAATCAGTGCGATGATTTCCACCATATGGTTGGCTGAATCACGGATTTCATGCATTTTACTGGCTGCATCAGACATTTTGCTGCCGCTGTTTTTCATTTCCACTGCAGCATCATTGACGAGCGTGTTGGCCTGCTGAGTATTCTCTGCGGTGTTTTTGACGGTGGCAGCCAGTTGATTCATTGATGCTGCCGTCTGTTCCAGGGAGCTGGCCTGCTCTTCGGTGCGGCCTGACAGATCGAGATTACCGGCTGCAATCTGCGCGGTGGCTGAGGCAATGCTGTGTGCGCCATCGCGCAGTTGCCCGACAAGCTTCTGAAGATTGGCGGTCATCTTGTTCAAAGCATTCAATAAGATGCCTGTTTCATCTTTACGCTGGTTGGCAATCGATCGCGTCAAATCGCCCTGAGCAACAGACTCAGCCAATGACACCGCTTGTTGTAGTGGTAATACCACACTGCGTGCCGTCACGAATGACAGCGTCAGGCTGATAATGATACCTGCGAGGACAATACACAGCAGTACAATGCGAATGCTGTTGTAACTTTGATTAACCGTTTGGTCCGCCTGCCACATCCGGTATTCGGCTTTGCTGATGAACTGTGAGATGTCTTTTTTGAGTGCAGCACCCAAAGGCCATGTCACCTCAAGCGCTTGATGACGTATATCCTGACGATTTTTCGCCAGGTTTAGCAACACATCACTGGCCTCAGCGAACTTGCCGTAGTCCTGTTTGATGATATTTAGTGCCGCTGTAAGTTCAGCATCGTCCTGTACGTCGTTACTGAGCGTTGCAATATGTTTAACGATGACGCTGCGGTCTTTTTTGATTTGTTCAACTGCATTGCTGATGTTATTTTCATCATTTTCTGCAGTGAGGGCAAAAAAAGCAGATTGGTTAATAAAGACGTTATTTAAACTGCTCATGACATTGTTGGAGAGCATCACGGTAGGGTAATTTTTCTTTACTACGGAGTCGATGTGCTCATGGAAGCTTTTAAGCCCACCAAAGGCCAATACGCCAAAAATAATCAGGATAAGCAGGCTGATGATAGCGCCGATCGCCAGACGTGTGGCGATTTTCAGATCTGAAAATTTCATTATCTTCCCTATTATAAGAATTATATACCCTAAATAATTCGAGTTGCAGGAAGGCGGCAAGGGAGTGACAAATTTGTCTGGAACAAATTTGAGCAGCGCTTGCGCTGACCCGTAGGGTGAATCTCAGGATGAGATTCATTAATCCCGATAAGCTTACTAAGGTAAGTGATTCGGGTGAGTGAACGCAGCCAACGCACCTGCAACTTGAAGTATGACGGGTATAACAATGTGATCCTTCTTTCCGCTGCTAGCAGCGTAGGCAGAAACAACTGCCATAACAGCATGATGGAGGTTAGCCCAGTATATAAGTAAAATCATGAGAGGATTTAGATCGTTTTTATCCTAAAAAAACGTTTAAACAATAAGAGTGAGATAAACCTTTTCTATTTATTATATTCACTTCAATAAATACAACTATGAAATAATATACAATTTGAAATATTCAATGGTTTTGTTCTATTTCTGTTTTTTGCACGGGTAATTTTGAACGTTCACAACTCTAGCTCAATGTCGTTTACTGGCATGCAGCAGCACGGCAATATTTCATCTTGCTGTACACAGGCAAGCGGCGTTTGGCGATAGGCGACACGGCCTTTCACCAAACGTAAACGGCAGGCACCGCAATAGCCTGAACGACACTGATATTCCACAGGTATGCGGTGTTGTTCCAGCACATCGAGTAGCGAGGTCGCGCTGTCATTGCTGTCAAGCTGCGCGCCTGAGACGCGCAGTGTTATGGTTGAGGTGCTCATCGGCTTAGAGCTGGAAGTCACTCAGGTCGTCGGCGTTGATTTCAGAATCAATCTGGCCAACCAAATAGGAACTCACTTCCACTTCTTGCGGAGCAACCTGCACATTGTCAGAGACCAGCCAGGCGTTAATCCACGGGATAGGATTGGTGCGCGTTTGGAACGGTAGTGGCAATCCCACCGCCTGCATGCGGATATTGGTGATGTATTCAACGTACTGGCACAAAATATCTTTGTTCAAACCAATCATTGAACCGTCGCGGAATAGATATTCCGCCCATTCTTTTTCCTGCTGTGCCGCCAGCACAAACAGGTCGTAACATTCCTGTTGGCACTCTTCGGCGATTTGCGCCATTTCAGGATCGTCCTGGCCGGAACGCATCAGGTTTAACATGTGTTGTGTGCCCGTCAGGTGCAGGGCTTCATCGCGGGCAATCAGTTTAATGATTTTGGCATTACCTTCCATCAGTTCGCGCTCAGCAAAGGCAAACGAACAGGCGAAACTGACATAAAAGCGAATGGCTTCCAGCGCGTTGACGCTCATCAGGCACAGATAAAGCTGTTTCTTTAAGGCATGAAGATTGACTGTGACCGTTTTACCGTTCACTTGATGAGTGCCTTCGCCCAGCAGATGGTAATAGCTGGTTAATTCGATCAGGTCGTCATAAAAAGAGGAGATGTCTTTTGCGCGTTTCAGAATCTCTTCATTGGTGACGATATCATCGAATACCAGTGCCGGATCGTTGACGATATTGCGAATGATATGGGTATAGGAGCGGGAATGAATAGTTTCTGAAAATGCCCAGGTTTCTATCCAGGTTTCCAATTCAGGGATGGAGATCAGCGGTAATAATGCAACGTTCGGGCTGCGCCCTTGAATGGAATCCAGCAGCGTTTGGTATTTCAGATTAC
The DNA here is from genome assembly GCA_015548865.1 of Serratia marcescens. Classification (GTDB taxonomy): domain Bacteria; phylum Pseudomonadota; class Gammaproteobacteria; order Enterobacterales; family Enterobacteriaceae; genus Symbiopectobacterium; species Symbiopectobacterium marcescens_A. Next base: position 6,519 of record JADMXW010000014.1, read on the forward strand.
TGATAAAAATGTGCTTTTCATGTTCCGGTAATGCCTGGTAGTCGATACGATCGCGTGAAACATCCACCTCTTCTGGACGCCAGAAAAAGGAAAGCTGTTTTTCGATCAGTTTCTCAAATATTTCGTATTTTTGCTGATCGTAACGCGCTACGTTAACGGACTGGCCAAAAAACATCGGTTCCAGAAGCTGATCGTTTTTATTCTGTGAGAAGGTAGTATAAGCCATAGGGCTGTATCTCCAAAAAGGGACAGGAGGCGCTTAATCGCCTCCTGAAAAAACTGACGTAAAAATACCCTACGCGGGAAGCGGTGCGCTTCCCTGCGGTTTAAATTTTACAGGCGCCGCCTTCGCAACCGTCATCCTGCGCCTCGGCCAGGATATCTTCTTGGGCATCTTCCGCACCGTCACGGGTGTTTTGATAATACAGCGTTTTCAGCCCGAACTTATAGGCGGTGAGCAAGTCGGTCAGCAACTGTTTCATCGGCACTTTGCCTGACGGGAAGCGTGCCGGATCGTAGTTGGTGTTGGCAGAAATAGCCTGATCGACAAATTTCTGCATCAACCCTACCAGTTGCAGATAGCCATCGTTGTTAGGCATTTCCCACAGTAATTCGTAGGCATCCTTCAGGGTTTCATAATCCGGCACTACCTGACGCAGAATGCCGTCTTTTGACGCCTTGATACTGATATGCCCGCGCGGTGGTTCAATACCGTTGGTAGCGTTGGAAATTTGTGAGGAGGTTTCCGACGGCATCAACGCGGAGAGCGTGGAGTTACGCAGGCCGTGCGTTTTGATACTGTCACGCAACCCTTCCCAATCGTAATGCAACGGTTCGTTGCAAATGCTGTCCAGATCGCGCTTGTAGGTATCAATCGGCAGCACGCCGCGTGCATAGGTAGTTTGGTCAAACCACGGGCAGGCTCCCTGCTCACGCGCCAGTTCGTTTGAGGCTTTCAGCAGGTAGTATTGAATGGCTTCAAAGGTACGATGCGTGAGATTGTTGGCGCTGCCGTCTGAGTAGCGCACGCCGTTCTTCGCCAGATAATAGGCAAAGTTGATAACACCGATACCGAGTGTGCGGCGACCCATGGCACCGCGTTTGGCGGCCAGAATCGGGTAATCCTGATAGTCCAGCAGAGCGTCTAGTGCACGCACTGCCAGGCGTGCCAAATCTTCCAAATCGTCCAGGCTATTCAATGCACCAAGGTTGAAAGCGGAAAGGGTACAGAGCGCGATCTCGCCTTTTTCGTCGTTGACGTCTTCCAACGGATGCGTCGGCAGTGCAATTTCCAAGCACAGGTTGGATTGACGTACTGGTGCGATGGTCGGCTCAAACGGGCTATGAGTGTTGCAGTGATCGACGTGTTGAATGTAGATGCGCCCAGTGGAGGCACGCTCTTGCATCATCAGAGAGAACAGATCGACCGCTTTCATGGATTTCTTGCGGATACTGTCATCTTTTTCGTATTGCTGATACAAGCGTTCGAATTCGTCCTGATCGGCGAAAAACGCATCATACAGGCCGGGCACGTCAGACGGGCTGAACAGGGTGATTTCTTGCCCTTTAACCAGACGCTGATACATCAGCTTGTTCAACTGTACGCCATAATCAAGATGACGCACGCGGTTACCTTCCACGCCACGGTTGTTCTTCAGGACCAACAGGCTTTCCACTTCCAGATGCCACAGCGGGTAAAACAACGTTGCCGCTCCGCCGCGCACGCCGCCCTGCGAACAGGATTTCACCGCGGTCTGGAAATGTTTATAGAACGGAATACAGCCGGTATGGAACGCTTCACCGCCGCGAATCGGGCTACCCAGTGCACGAATGCGGCCCGCGTTAATGCCGATACCGGCACGCTGCGATACGTATTTCACAATAGCACTGGAGGTTGCGTTGATGGAATCCAGACTGTCGCCGCACTCGATCAAAACGCAGGAGCTGAACTGACGCGTTGGGGTACGCACGCCGGACATGATCGGCGTTGGCAGCGAAATCTTGAAGGTGGAGATAGCGTCATAGAAGCGTTTGACGTAATCCAGACGTGTTTCACGCGGGTAACCAGAAAACAGACAGGCAGCAACCAAAACATACAGAAATTGGGCGCTTTCGTAGATGTCACCGGTGACACGGTTTTGCACCAGATATTTGCCTTCCAACTGCTTGACTGCAGCGTACGAGAAGGTCATGTCGCGCCAGTGATCGATGAAAGCGTCCATCTGAGCGAACTCTTCTGGCGTGTAGTCCTGCAATAAGTGGGTGTCGTATTTGCCAAGCTCCACCATTTTGGTGACGTGATCAAACAACGATGGCGGTTCAAACTGGCCATAAGCTTTCTTGCGCAAGTGGAAAATGGCTAGACGCGCAGCCAGATATTGGTAGTCCGGGCTGTCGCGGGAAATCAGATCGGCGGCGGCCTTAATTATGGTTTCATGAATATCAGCAGTCTTGATGCCGTCATAAAACTGAATGTGGGAGCGCAGTTCTACTTGAGAAACTGACACATTGTGCAGGCCTTCCGCTGCCCAGGTAATCACCCGGTGAATCTTGTCCAGATTGATGCGTTCTTTGCTGCCATCGCGTTTGGTTACTAGCAGGCTCTGGTTCATGTGGTGTGGTACCTATCCGTTTTTCCCGTTGCAATAGCGTTTTCCCGATCGAAAACGCACACGACAGACTAGTGCTGCTGTGTGTGAAGTAAACACTATATATAGGGGGTTTGGTTTAGAATGATAACAAGATAGTGAGAATTTTCGGCTATTGCAAGTGAACAAAACACACTGAGATTGTGGATAACATGGGGAGGAATTGTTACACAGTGGCTAAACGCCTGTAGCGTTGCGGCCTTAAGTTTTGTCAATGGATGGGGATAAAAAAATAAAAAATTGATCGATTGCCGCTTTTTTCCGCGTACAGAAAATTCTTAATTTGATCAGCGTATAAGGTCATGACGGTAGAGGGAATGGCAGATTGGCGACGATATCACCACTCTGCGTTTGAAACGCTGATTGAGATTGCTGGTAGCCTCACTTTACCCACTGTTATCCTCTGCTTCCCTCTTGTCATCCTCAGCGAAAGCTGGGGATTTCTGCGAAAATAAACGCGTTTCCTCTGCGCGAGATTCCCGTCTTCGCGGAAATGACAGCGCTGGACGGGAATGACGGTGAGAGTCGCTGTTTGTCAGCAACGTCAACCAGCCAACGTGGACTTATTCCGCATCGCGCTGCGTGTGCAGCATATAGTTCACATCAACCCTTGGCCCAAGGGTAAAACGATCGCGCAGTGGGTTATAGTGCAGGCCCGTAATGTGTTGTTCAGACAGGGGGGTGTCGTCTACCCAGCCCAACAGTTCCGCCGGACGAATAAACTTCTTCACGTCATGTGTGCCCTTCGGCACCATTTTCAACACATATTCCGCGCCGAAGATCATTAAAAACCATGCTTTGGCGTTACGGTTTATGGTAGAGAAAAAGACATGACCGCCCGGTTTGACCAGCGCGGCACAGGCGCGCACGACTGATTGTGGGTCAGGTACGTGTTCCAGCATCTCCATACAGGTCACCACGTCATAACGTCCTGCGTTGAGCGCTGCGTGAGATTCCACGGTTTCCTGCACATACTGTACGCTAACGCCACTTTCCAGCGCATGCAGTCTGGCTACCTGCAATGGCTCGGCCCCCATGTCCAATCCGGTAACCTCTGCGCCTTCACGCGCCATGCTTTCCGCCAGAATGCCACCGCCACAGCCGACATCCAGCACCTGCTTGCCAAAGAGTCCATCGGCTCGGCGAGCAATATACCCAAGGCGCAATGGGTTGATACGGTGGAGCGGTTTGAACTCGCCTTCCAGATCCCACCAGCGTGAAGCGACGGCTTCAAATTTGGCGATTTCATCATGATCGACATTTTGCGTCTGTGTTTCTGCGTTCATGCGTTATACAACCTTTTGTTATTCTCATCTGTGGCGAGTATATCGGGTGTCGGCAGGATGTAGTAGCGATTCTCCTTTCAGCACTGGTTACCGAATAAGCGGTGAGTGAAAGAAAAGCGTCATTCAGACCAAGCGTATTTTCCCTGTGAGGTGGGTTTTGTGCTATCATTTTTCACCTTTTGAACTCGGGTTGATGCATTAAGTAGAGGGATAGCGGCTCCATGAGCGACCTTGCCAGAGAAATAACACCGGTCAATATCGAAGATGAGTTGAAAAACTCATATTTGGACTATGCCATGTCCGTTATTGTCGGGCGCGCCTTGCCTGATGTTCGTGACGGCTTGAAACCCGTGCACCGGCGCGTGCTGTACGCGATGAGCGTGCTGGGGAATGACTGGAACAAACCCTATAAAAAATCGGCCCGTGTAGTCGGGGACGTTATCGGTAAATACCACCCTCACGGTGATTCTGCCGTGTATGAAACCATCGTGCGTATGGCGCAACCCTTCTCTCTGCGTTATATGCTGGTGGATGGTCAGGGTAACTTCGGATCGATAGACGGCGACTCTGCGGCCGCCATGCGTTATACCGAAATTCGCATGTCGAAAATCGCCCACGAGCTGCTGGCGGATCTGGAAAAAGAGACGGTAGATTTTGTGCCCAACTACGATGGCACAGAACAGATCCCTGATGTGATGCCGACGCGTATCCCTAACCTGCTGGTGAACGGTTCTTCCGGTATTGCCGTGGGGATGGCGACGAACATTCCGCCCCATAACCTGACGGAAGTGATCGACGGCTGCCTGGCGTATATTGAGGATGAAAACATCAGCCTGGAAGGCTTGATGGCGCATATCAAAGGGCCGGATTTCCCGACCGCGGCAATCATCAATGGCAGACGCGGCATTGAGGAAGCGTACCGTACCGGGCGCGGTAAGATTTACATCCGTGCGCGTGCCGAAGTGGAAGCGGACGAAAAAAATGGTCGTGAAACCATTATCGTGCATGAAATTCCCTATCAGGTGAACAAAGCGCGTCTGATTGAAAAAATTGCCGAGTTGGTGAAAGAAAAACGTGTTGAAGGTATCAGCGCACTGCGCGATGAGTCTGATAAAGACGGCATGCGTATTGTGATTGAAATCAAACGCGATGCAGTGGGTGAGGTGGTATTGAACAACCTCTACTCCCTGACCCAGCTTCAAGTCTCGTTCGGCATCAATATGGTAGCCCTGCATCAGGGGCAGCCGAAGATCATGCCGCTCAAAGATATTTTGGTCGCCTTCGTTCGTCACCGCCGTGAAGTGGTGACGCGCAGAACCATTTTTGAACTGCGCAAAGCGCGTGAGCGTGCCCATATTTTAGAAGGCCTGGCGGTTGCGCTGGCAAATATCGATCCGATCATTGAAGCGATTCGCAACGCACCCACGCCGGCAGAGGCCAAGGCGGCATTGATCGCTCGCGCGTGGGATCTGGGTAACGTGGCGGCGATGTTGGAACGTGCTGGTAATGATGCTGCGCGTCCTGACTGGCTGGAGCCGGAGTTCGGTATTCGCGAAGGTAAATACTACCTGACCGAGCAACAGGCTCAGGCGATTCTGGATCTGCGGTTGCAAAAATTGACCGGTCTGGAACATGAAAAACTGCTGGATGAATACAAAGATCTGCTGTTACAGATTGCTGAATTGCTGCGTATTCTGACCAGCCCTGAGCGCTTGATGGAGGTCATTCGTGAAGAATTGGAGGCCATCAAGGCCCAGTACAGTGACGAACGCCGTACCGAAATCACGGCTAACAGTGCTGACATCAATATTGAAGATCTGATCAATCAGGAAGATGTGGTTGTTACGCTCTCTCATCAGGGCTATGTCAAATACCAACCGCTGAGCGACTATGAAGCACAGCGTCGTGGCGGCAAAGGCAAGTCAGCGGCACGTATCAAGGAAGAGGATTTCATTGACCGTCTGCTGGTGGCCAACACTCATGACACTATTCTCTGTTTCTCCAGCCGTGGCCGCCTCTATTGGTTGAAAGTCTACCAACTGCCGGAGGCAAGCCGTGGCGCGCGTGGTCGTCCTATCGTCAACCTGCTGCCGTTGGAGCCGGAAGAACGTATCACGGCCATTCTGCCGGTGCGCGAATACGAAGAAGGCAAAAACGTCTTTATGGCGACCGCCAGCGGTACTGTGAAGAAAACGGCGCTGACTGAGTTTAGCAATCCTCGTTCGAAAGGGATTATCGCCGTTAACCTCAATGAGGGTGACGAGCTGATTGGCGTGGATTTGACTGACGGTGAGAACGAAGTGATGTTGTTCTCTGCCGAAGGCAAGGTGGTGCGTTTCTCCGAAGCAGCAGTGCGTGCCATGGGTCGTACCGCTACCGGCGTGCGTGGCATTAACCTTCAGGATGACGATCGCGTTGTTTCTCTGATCGTGCCGCGCGGTGAGGGAGATATCCTTACCGTCACGCAAAACGGCTTCGGTAAGCGTACTGCGGTGAGCGAATATCCTACTAAGTCCCGTGCCACCAAAGGCGTTATCTCCATCAAGGTGAGTGAACGTAACGGCAAGGTTGTGGGAGCGGTGCAGGTCGATGAACTGGATCAGATCATGATGATTACAGATGCTGGCACGCTGGTGCGTACCCGTGTCTCAGAGGTCAGCATCGTAGGCCGAAATACCCAGGGCGTTACGCTTATCCGCACAGCGGAAGAAGAAAACGTGGTGGGGCTGCAGCGTGTTGCTGAGCCAGTTGAAGATGAAGAGCTCGACAGCGTGGCAACGGCACCGGGTGAAGTTGCTGAAGAAGAAGACAGCATTGATGATGCTGAAACTGATGATGATGTGGCTGACGACGAATAATCGCTCTCTACACCGGTGAAACAAAAGCCAGCACGCCAGATGCTGGCTTTTTTTATACGCTCTCGGTACTGTATCGAAAAGCAATGCCCCTGTAACCGATGACCAACCCGATGGATAAAATTTGAAATACCTTGCTTCATTTCACACAACACTGAAAATTTCCCGCTACCTGTTTAGGGTGCTGGCGATGATGTTATGGATGCTTGGGGCGCTGATTTCCATCTTCTACTTCAGCAAAGTACTTAATGATAAAGAGGCTGAGTTACGCCTGGAATATAACCAGAGCTACGATCAGTCTCAGGAATATATTCGCCGCACGACGGATATTGTGCGCGAATTACGCTATGTCGCCGTCAGTCATTTAACGATGGGATTAACCCATACAGCACCGCCCACAGCTAACACGGCACGTACCCCTCTGCTTTCGCTCTACCCATTGAGCCCTAACGCAGACTGTCAGGCAATTTATCAGACCAAAAAAGGGCAGCTAGATGCTGTCAGCGCTTTTTTTACTGACTGGCAGGATAATTTCTCCACCGTGTACGATTTGAACCGCGTGTTTTTTGTCGACGGCGATTGGCAGTGCATGATGGATTTTGGTATTCGCAACCAGGCTCTGGATCGCGATAATCTGTTGCAGAACTTGCGAGAACGTTTTGCCGATAAAAAGCATGCCACGCAGGGAGAATGGCGTGATGAAACCGTATATTGGATAACCCCAGCATCCGATCCTGATATTGGCTATCTGTATGCCATTACACCGATTTATAAAGGGGATCGTCTGGAAACCCTAATGGGAATTGAGCAAACCATCCGTTTGGATGATTTTGTTGCTACGGGGAAATTTACCGTTGGTGCAAAATTACTCGATCAATTTAATCAACCACTGCTGCAATTTACCGATAAAGATCGCAACGGATCGATGAGTTCCAGTTACCCGAACGATCGCACCTATTTTGGTTATGTGGATGGTTACGACGAAATTATTCTTAAAAAAGCATTATCGCCTACGACCTTTAATATTGTCTATTTCATGCCGTTCAGCGTGCTGTTGTCGCAGATGAATTCGCTGATTATCAATATAGTGCTGTTGAATCTACTTTCGGCACTGGTCCTGTTTATTCTGGCTTGGACCTTTGAACGCAAGATGTTCTTGCCCGCACAAATCAACGCGTTCCAACTGGAAGAGAATGAGCAGTTTAACCGTAAAATTGTAGCATCTGCCCCGGTGGGTATCTCTATTTTACGTATCAGTGATGGCACCAATTTGCTCAGCAACGAGCTGGCACACAACTACCTCAATTTATTGACTCACGAAGATCGCCTTAAGATCACGCGCATTATTTGTGAGCAGCAATCAAAGTTCGTTGATGTAGTGACCAGTCGTAACCATCACCTGCAAATCAGTTTCGTCCATTCGCGCTATCGCAATGAGAATGTGGCAATTTGCGTGTTGTCTGATGTGAGCGCGCGGGTAAAGATGGAAGAATCATTGCAAGAAATGGCTAACGCCGCTGAACAGGCGAGCCAGTCAAAATCAATGTTTCTGGCCACCGTTAGTCATGAGCTGCGCACTCCGCTGTATGGGATTATCGGTAATCTGGATTTGCTCCAGACCAAAACCTTATCAAAAGATGCTAACCGATTGGTTGCAGCGATGCAGAACTCATCGGCGCTACTGCTTAAAATCATCAGTGATATTCTCGATTTTTCCAAGATAGAGTCTGAACAGCTCAAAATCGAGCCCTCTATTTTTACCCCACAGGAAGTGGTCCGTCATATTACCAGCAACTATCTGCCGCTGGTGGTGAGAAAAAACCTGACGCTCTACTGTTTTATCGATCCTTCTGTCCCGGCGACATTATCTGGCGATCCCGTGCGGTTGCAGCAGGTGCTCTCCAATCTGGTAAGCAATGCAATTAAATTTACCGATACGGGGTGCATCGTTTTTCAGGTTTGCTGTAGCAAGGGTTATCTTGAATTTGGGGTGCGTGATACGGGGGTAGGCATTCATCCTCGAGAAGCGGTCAAGCTATTCGATCCCTTCTTCCAGGCGGGCAGCGGCGTTCAGCGTCATTTCCAGGGAACCGGATTGGGGTTGGCCATCTGTGAAAAGCTAGTGAATCTGATGGATGGTGATATGACGCTGACGTCAGAGCCGGGATTGGGCAGCCAGTTTGGTATTCGAATCCCGCTCTATCAGGCGCATTACGACGCGCCGGTGGCCAGTGACGTACTCCGGCAAAAAAACTGCTGGCTTCAGATTCGCAATGCCAGTCTTGAGCTCAATGTCCTGAATTTATTACGTTACTATGGTATCTCTGCAGCGTGTCATTCTGGGCAACTGATTCAGGAAGACGACATTGTCATCAGCGATTATCCGCAGAGTACCGTGCTGCTGTCGCGTTGGCGTGTCCAGTTTAGCCGCTCGCACATTGGCAGCGCACAGGAGATCGACACCGGTCAATGGATCATAAGCACAGCCGGATTGCCTGATTTGCCTGCGCTGTTAGAGCGCTTGTGCCGCAGTAAAGACAACGAGGGTGAGCCTCTGGTTCTGCCGAGTACGCTTTCTCAAACGCAGTACAATCTGGTCGAAAATAGCGACATATTGATTCTGGTGGTGGATGATCATCCCATCAATCGCCGCTTACTGGCCGACCAACTTGGTTCGCTGGGTTATCAGGTTATTACGGCTAACGATGGTGTTGATGCGTTGAACGCGCTGACGAGAAAAACGGCTGACATTGTGCTGACTGATGTCAACATGCCTAATATGGATGGCTATACCCTGACACGTACCTTGCGTGCTCAGGCTTGGGAAGCTCCGGTAATTGGTGTTACTGCGAATGCGTTAGCAGAAGAACGGCAACGTTGTCTGGCGGCAGGGATGGATAACTGTTTATCTAAACCGGTTACGTTGGATGTGCTGCAACAGAGTTTGTCACAGTACAGTCAGGAAGTGCGCGAGAAACGCCGTCATTCGGCGGAAAAGGGTAACTGCTTATAGTGGTCGTCCCTGCATGGGCAGGAACGACCGACGGTTTTACGCTGATTAAGAGTAAACCTGAGCAGCTTAGGCACTCTCGTTCGGTTCGGCACCGTTGATAGATGAGAGGTATTTCAGCAAAGCAATGTCATTATCGACGCCCAGTTTTGTCATAGCCGATTTTTTCTGGCTGCTGATGGTTTTGATGCTGCGGTTGAGCTTTTTGGCGATTTCCGTCACCAGAAAACCCTCTGCAAACAGGCGCAACACTTCGCTCTCTTTGGGGGACAGACGTTTATCGCCGTAACCGCTCGCGCTGATTTTTTCCAGCACTTTGGAGACGCTCTCTGGTGTAAACTTCTTACCCTTTTGCAAGGCGGCTAGCGCTTTAGGCAAATCTGTCGGTGCCCCTTGCTTCAATACAATACCTTCAATATCAAGGTCTAACACCGCACTCAAAATTGCGGGATTATTGTTCATGGTCAGCACAATGATCGCCAAATGGGGAAAATGGCGTTTGATGTACTTGATAAGCGTAATGCCATCACCGTATTTATCACCTGGCATGGATAAATCGGTAATTAAAACGTTGGCATCCAATTTGGGCAGATGATTGATAAGCGATGTTGAATCTTCAAACTCGCCTACCACGTTAACCCACTCAATTTGCTCAAGAGATTTTTTAATGCCAAAAAGGACAATCGGATGGTCGTCAGCGATAATTACGTTTAAATTACTCATCTTTTTATTTACTCATCTTGTTGGCCATTAGGCTGCAATAAAACACGGACAAGTTCGTCTATCTCATCAAGATCGTTTTTGATTTCCACACTTGCCTGTTCGGTAATATGCCGCTCAAGTTGTTCACACAATTGCTTACCTGGGTGCAAATTTAGCATTGCAAACACACCCTTAAGTCGATGCGCCGTTTGTGCCAGCGTTGAAAAGTTGCCTGTTTCTGCATCAGTATACAGTTTGGTAATGTCATCGGGTACCGTTTCGACGAACAGCGAAAAATAGTCACTGGCTTTTAACTGCTGGGCATAGCCCTGAATATCCGCCTGCTCGGTATCGTGCGTTGTTATCTCCAATTGTTGTTCAATCAATGTTAACAATGCATCTTGCAAAAGCTGACTAATATTAAAATTAGTGCGTAAACGGCGCGGTGCCAATATTGTCACCTGCGTATCTTCACCGTTAACCAGCAGCGTGTTATCGGCCATTTTTGTTTCGTCATCCGTAATACGCAGATCGAACTCTTGCGGCATTTGACGTTCATCGGCATTGATACACTCTGCCCCCCAACTGGAGAGCAGGTGGCGCACAATGTGCTGCACCTCATTAGCCGTAATATCCAACAGCACAGTCATACCTTCCAGCAGTTTCTCCTCTTCGTCACTGTTGCTGGTACTGCTGGGCAATGTTAATGTCAACTGATAATGAGTGCCGAGATCGGGTTTGCTGGAGATGATCAACTCTCCGCCGAGTTTGCGCGCGAGTTGATGGCATAGGAACAACGCAAACCCAGAGTTTTGCCGAGAGCGGTCTGCGGACGGCACCGTTAACCACGGGTGACGCAGGTTATCCAATTCAGCTGCCGACATGCGGGTTCCGGTGTCGCTCAGCTTGATATGCAATTTATCAGCCTGTTGGGTGTCGGCTTCCAGCGTCAAGGTAATTTTGCCGTAATCGGTGTTGGTGATGGAATAATCGAGCAATAACATCAGCACCTTTTGCAGCATAGCACTATCACCGACATAGAGGCGTTGCGGCTCCAAACGGTAGTGATGAAAGAGTTGCAGACCTTTCTCTGCAAGTCGCGGCAAGTGAGCCAGCAGTAATGCATCCATCATGGCAAGGGGAGAAAAGGGCGCTTTTTCCGGTTGCCAGCTCTCATTGTCAAGCCTGTCATGGAGTGCAATATTATCCAGTAGCGCCAGCGTTTGGGATGTTTCTTCCATTGCTTTTCGTAGCAGATTCTCGCGCGACTCATCATCGGGAGCCTGTGCTAAAGATAATACATGTTGCTGCAAAGCTAACATCGGCGCATGCAGTTCCTGACGCAGATTGGTTAACAGCCGCTGGCGAGCTTGCACGTTTTTATCATATTCCCGCTGGGCCAATTGCAATTTTTTATTAACCAAAATCTCTTTGTCCTGCTCCCGAATGAGAAACAGATTCTGTTCCTGCATCTGCGGGTGACTGAACTGCAAAATCTCGTACATTTCATTGTTGATGGTTGCCTGCACCACGCCCTGATGCTCGCGCGCCATCGCCGCTATTTTCTCCAAACTGAGATGAGGCAGTAGATGCTCAGCAATCGCATTTTGCACCACTACGCGGTTAGCAGAAAAATCATAAACCAGAATGCCAATCGGAATGCGTTTAACGATCTCATGATATAACGCCTGTTGCTTACGCAAGCGTGGTGAAGGGTCGTCGCGAGTATCCCGGTCTGGCTGGCGCCACAGATAGAATCCAGTGAGCGTCAGCGCCAGTAGCGCCAGGTTCAACAGCAGTAACCAAATATTATTGAGCGCCAAATCGGCAGCGAATTGCCGGACAGGTAACTGATAGACAATATTAACGGGAGCATTCACCAATGGCGCTGCAATTTCTAGCAGTGAACCGTTTAACTGGATGCGGATAGCTTCTTCATTATTGTTAAATGCTTCGCTGCTTGTACCCACGGTATCTGCGCGCAGAATGAAATTGTCTCGCGACAGCGTATGAGGGATTAAATCGTTAATAGGCAAGTCAAAAGCGATAATGGTTGCCAGATGGCCTGGTTGGTTGAATGTGGTGCGCAGCGTGAAATAGTAGTCATTGTAAAAACGCAGCTTGCGAATGGGGGAGAAGCTTTCCCGTTCATCAAGTGCATTTGATTGCTGCAACATCTCCGTTCGCCGTGCTTCAGCAATTGAGGTGATATAGCTGCCGCGAAATTGTGCGGAAATGTCTTTCAGTATCTGAGTGGAAATCATGCTCAGGCTATTATCTACACCGTTGAGATAGTACATGGAGTAGATATCGCTCTCTGCCCCCCAAAGGATATCGAGGTAGCGTGAAATTTTGCGCACCGCACTCAGGGTTGATTTATCGTGCTGACCAAAAATGAGCGCATCGGTTTTCTGGCCGTTCTTCTCCACATAGAACACATCTGGCAACAGGCTGATGGCGTTGGCATTATCATCAACTGAAGGAGTGGTATCGTTATTCAGATTGTTATAAAGCTGGTAAGTAAAGAAACGGTAGGTATCGATGCGTTTTTGCATCCCCAGCGCGATGGTGTTGAGTGTAGACCTCTTTTCTGCCAGCCAGCTATTCACGATGTTGTAGCTTAGCGTGCCGGTGGTCAGCAGCAGCAGCAGGGTGAACAGGCTAATATAGCGAAGCAAACTCGCAGGCATGGTAACAGTTCCTACTTGGGAGAACGTAAGGTAACAGATTGAAATACATCGACGTTGGTTAGCAGCAAAAGAAAATAGCTCGCCAGTTGTGCGGTTTCTTTTGTATCAGCGTTCTCGATTTGGCATTGCGCTTCATGCGTCATTGTGCCCATGCCCTATACACCGCCTTCTCTTTTGCCCGGCTCTCTTTTTATCATAACTTCCTTACTGAATCGAAGCTTCCTTAACGCGATAGCATAACTTCAGGTATTAATCGGAACAGTTAACCCTTTTCGCTGCGATATTCGCCAGTGTATACCCCACCATACTCCACGTTGTCTGTGTGTTGACTGCACTCGCTATTTGGTCCATCCCTGGGTTTCACCTCGTTTTAGGTCGCCTCAAGCAGCGTTTAACGCGTTATCCTGCAACTCGAATTATTGAGGGGGCAAATGGCGATGATTAAGAGGAAAACAGATCTGAGAACGAAAAAAAAGCCGGTAAAAACCGGCGAAAGGATCGGAAATTGGGAAATAAATGATGATAGCAATGCTATTCTACCGCTCTGAACGCATGGCTTTTGTCGATTGGTGCGATTAACTATTGTGCGATTATACCAATAATGCGCTATGCCTATTTTACTGTTGTGATTGTTTACAATGATTTGGCGATGGATAGCACCTAAGCCTGTCTCACATCACCCGGTTTTTGCCGTATAATCGCCTACTTTGAGTTTGGACGTTGGGGTAATGGTGAAACAACTTTCTCACTTGTTGCGTCGTATGCAGCAGGCATTGCGGGAACCACAGCCAGCAATGCCAGGAAGCCGACAGTTGGTCGTTTCTCTGGCATTGGATGCTACTGCGGATGTGGAAGGTGGGTCGTCATTGTTATCCTGGTTGGCCACTCAGCCTGTTTATCCCCAGTTTTACTGGCAACACAGGCAAGAGCCGGAAGAGGCGGCTGTGTGCGGCGTGGTACGTGGTTTTCGCCATATCAATGACGCAGAACGTTTTTTTCAACGTTATGGCAGTGCGCCGGATGTACGCATTTGGGGGCTGAATGGGTTTGAACAAACGACGCAAGACGAGGGGGGGACAGCCAGCTATCTTTTTTTACCGCGCGTTGAAGCCCTGCGCTTGGGGAATCAGCTCAGCCTCAAGGTGAATCTGTTTAGTGATACTTCACTGCAAGAAGATGCGGATGAAGCGGCCGCATTTGTCAAATTTCTTCTGCCAGCACATCCTATCCCTCCGTTGTCTAGCCACATTGTTGCCGAGCATCATCAACCTTCCCGCGAGGGGTGGGTGGCAATGCTCGAGCAGGCGTTGGCAAGTATTGCCAACGGTGCAATGGAAAAAGTGGTGTTAGCGCGTTGTACTACGTTAACGCTGTCGCAGCCGCTGCGTGCCGCAAGTATGATGGCTGCCAGTCGTGCGGCTAACCACCGTTGCTTCCACTTTATGCTGGCTCATAATGCTGAGCAGGCCTTTATGGGGTCCAGTCCTGAACGCCTTTACTTGCGTCAGGGAAAAATGCTGAATACGGAAGCGCTGGCTGGAACGGTTGCTAACGATGACAATGACCGGACGGCTGAGGCGCTGGCGCAGTGGTTGATGAACGACAATAAAAATCAGTGTGAAAACCAGTTAGTGGTGGAAGATATTTGTCAGCGCTTGCACCAATCTACAGCCTTGTTGGATGTTATGCCCCCAGAAGTGGTAAGGTTGCGGAAAGTGCAACATTTGCGTCGTTCAATACGCGCCACGTTGCATCAGGCGTCCGATGCCGCATGCCTGAATGATTTACAACCGACAGCCGCAGTGGCTGGGTTGCCACGCCACGCTGCGCGTGCGTTTATCCGTGAGGTAGAACCCTTTATGCGCGGTTGGTACGCCGGTTCTGCTGGTTATCTCTCATTGGCGCAGGCCGAGTTTTGCGTTGCGTTGCGTTCGGCTGAGATTCAGGGTAAACAGATTAACCTTTATGCGGGTGCGGGAATTTTACCAGGATCTGATCCAGAGCAAGAATGGGTTGAGCTGGATAACAAAGCTGCCGGGTTAAAGACGCTATTCCACGGCGAAGTGTCATAGTTTTGTTTTATCTTTGTTGTGCAGAGTGCGGGTTTATATCAAAGTCAGCATCATGAAAAAAAATATAATAAACAGCATATCCTGAAATCAGAGCAGTCGAGTCCACCATGTCAACAAGTGTATTTAATCGTCGCTGGGCCACTTTATTACTTGAAGCGTTGACTCGTCATGGCGTTCGTCATATTTGTATCGCGCCGGGCTCGCGCTCCACCCCATTAACGCTGGCTGCGGCTGCGCATACAGCTGTGGTTTGTCACACCCATTTCGATGAACGTGGGTTGGGCCATCTTGCGCTTGGGTTAGCCAAGGCATCGCGTGAACCTGTGGCGATCATTGTGACCTCAGGCACGGCAACGGCCAACCTCTATCCCGCGATAATTGAAGCCGGATTAACCGGGGAGCGGCTGGTGGTACTGACAGCCGATCGTCCACCGGAATTGATTGACTGTGGGGCCAACCAGGCAATTCGCCAGCAGGGAATGTATGCTTCTCATCCAACTCAGACGCTCAATTTGCCACGACCTACGCCCGATTTACCCGCTCGCTGGCTGGTGTCAGTGGTTGACGGTGCTCTGGGGGCGTTAACCCATGGCGCACTTCATATCAATTGCCCCTTTTCAGAACCGTTGTACGGTCCCGATGACGGTGATTTGTATCAGGACTGGCTGGCAACGCTGGGCGGATGGTGGCAAACGCGTACTCCTTGGCTGCGTGTGGCGCATCCGACTGCGGTGACAGTGGAACCGGATTGGCCCTTATGGCGCAAAAAGCGCGGAGTAGTTCTGGTAGGACGAGTAACGGCAGAAGAAGGTGCACAACTGACCGCGTGGGCGGAAACCTTGGGCTGGCCGTTGATTGGCGATGCTTTATCACAAACCGGTCAACCTTTACCCTATGCGGATTTGTGGGTGACGCACCCGACAGCCGCGCAGCAATTGCAGGCGGCCGAGGTTGTGTTGCAATTTGGCGGAAGTTTGACTGGAAAACGCGTGTTGCAGTGGCAGGAGAACTGTCGCCCTCAGGAGTTCTGGCTGATCGACCCTATGCCTGGTCGGCTCGATCCAGCCCATCATCGTGGTCGTCGCTTGGTGGCCTCTGTGACGGAATGGCTGAATGCCCATCCGGCGCAGGCACAGGCACCGTGGGCGCGCGGGCTTGCTGCTTGTGTAGATACGGTTCGTGATTATGTGGCTGCGCGTTTAGCGGGGCCGTTTGGTGAAGCGCCTTTGGCACACCGTGTCGCGGCGTTGTTGCCGCCGAATGGGCAGTTATTTGCGGGCAATAGTCTGGTCATTCGTCTGATCGATGCGCTGGCACAGTTGCCAGGCGCATATAACGTGTATGGCAACCGTGGTGCTAGCGGTATTGATGGCCTGATTGCGACCATGGCTGGGGTTCAGCGAGCGAACAGTTTGCCGACGTTGGGTATCGTGGGCGATCTCTCCGCGCTGTATGACATGAACTCGCTGGCGTTACTGCGTCAGGCGCCAGCGCCACTGGTGCTGATGGTAGTGAACAATAACGGTGGACAGATTTTCTCTTTGTTACCGACACCGGCTCGAGCCCGTGAAACTTTTTATTGCATGCCACAAGATGTGGAGTTCAGCCATGTCGCTGCTATGTTCGGACTGAATTACGTGCGAGCTGAAAGCTGGCAACAGGTGAGTGAGGCCACATCCACATGCTGGACTCAGGGTGGTGTGACGCTTCTGGAAGCGGTGGTAGACGCCAAAGCCGGTGCCGATACGCTCAATCAACTGGCAACACAGGTGGCCAGCGGCGAGATTGAGATACAACTGGAAAACGACATTGCCCGTTTAGCACCAATTTCGCTATGAGCGTTGAGTCATCGATGAGCTTGCACTGCCAACGTATTGAACCTCCTTATTTTACACCAGACACGCCTTGGTTGGTGTTGCTGCATGGATTGCTTGGCAGCGGTGATGACTGGCAAGCATTGTGCCCGTTCTTATCGGAGTGGCCTATTCTGCGGGTGGATTTACCTGGACATGGTGCATCGGTTTCCATACGCGTGCGTAATTTTAGCGAAATGCGCCAACAATTAGCGTTTACCCTGCGCGCTGAGGGCATCAGTCGCTATTGGCTGATTGGGTATTCGTTGGGCGGGCGTATCGCGATGGATTTCGCTGCTTCATCTATGGGTGAAGAAGCGACGGGATTACTTGGCCTCTTGGTGGAAGGTGGAAACCCCGGATTGAGTGACAATGCACAGCGTCAGGCGCGTATGGATCATGATGCGCGTTGGGCTGAGCGTTTTCGTCACGAGCCTTTGTCCGCCGTGCTTACTGATTGGTATCATCAAGAGGTTTTTGCCGATTTAACCGATGAGGCGCGCCAGAAATTGATTACCGTGCGCAGTCGAAACGATGCCACTGGCGTGGCTGACATGCTTGAGGCAACATCGTTGGGTCGTCAACCTTGGTTATTGGATGCGGTGCGGCGTATCGGTTTACCCTTTGGTTATCTGTGCGGCGTGCAGGATCAAAAATTTCAGTCTATTGCTCAAACATACCGGTTGCCGCTGCTGTCGATTGCGCACGCGGGTCACAATGCGCATCGTGCCAACCCGACGGATTATGCGCAACAGATACGATCTTTTATAACTTCGCCCAAGGCCGCGCAAGCGCAGGGCTAATACTCTCTCTGCCACGGTAGACTCCTGGCACCCTATGAAGGAAGGAACACTATGCTTTATCCGAGTGAAGAACTGCTGTATGCCCCAGTAGAATGGCATGATTGTAGCGGTGATTTTGTCGATATTCTCTATCATAAATCGACGGATGGCATTGCCAAAATCACCATTAACCGGCCACAGGTACGCAATGCTTTCCGCCCTTTGACAGTAAAAGAGATGCTTCAGGCGTTGGAAAATGCCCGCTACGATGACGGTATCGGTGTGATTATTCTTACCGGTGCGGGAGATAAAGCATTTTGTTCCGGCGGCGATCAAAAAGTGCGCGGTGATTACGGCGGTTATCAGGATGACAGTGGTGTTCATCACCTTAACGTGCTGGATTTTCAGCGCCAGATTCGTACTTGCCCGAAACCGGTTGTTGCCATGGTGGCTGGTTACTCCATCGGTGGTGGTCATGTGCTGCACATGATGTGCGACCTGACCATTGCGGCGGAAAATGCGATTTTCGGACAAACTGGACCGCGGGTAGGTTCCTTTGACGGCGGGTGGGGCGCCTCTTATATGGCGCGTATCGTTGGTCAGAAGAAAGCGCGGGAAATTTGGTTCCTGTGCCGCCAGTACGATGCTGCCGAGGCGTTGGATATGGGGCTGGTGAACACGGTTGTACCGTTGGCTTCATTGGAAAAAGAGACGGTGCGCTGGTGCCGTGAAATGTTGCAAAACAGCCCGATGGCGCTGCGCTGCCTGAAGGCAGCACTGAATGCCGATTGCGATGGGCAGGCAGGGCTTCAAGAGCTGGCCGGCAACGCAACCATGCTGTTCTATATGACGGAAGAAGGGCAAGAAGGTCGTAATGCCTTCAACGAAAAACGTCAGCCCGACTTCAGCAAATTCAAGCGTAATCCATAATGCGCGGTGCGTCGGTTTATCGCTACAGTGTGCCGATGGACGCGGGTGTGGTGTTGCGTAATCAGCGCTTGAAGACCCGCGATGGGCTGATCGTGCACCTGCGTGATGGTGCACATGAAGGCTGGGGCGAAGTCGCCCCTTTGCCGGAGTTCAGTCAGGAAACGTTGCCTGAGGCGCAGGCTGCTCTGTGTGCCGCATTGATGCGTTGGCAAGCGGGAGACACACCGGATGGTGCGGCGTTGCCGCCGTCGGTGGCTTTCGGATTAAGCTGCGCGTTGGCTGAGTGCGATGCGCGTTTGCCATTGGATGCCGATTACCGCAAGGCTCCGCTGTGCAGCGGCGATCCGGATGAGTTGTTTGCTTTGCTGCAAGGCATGCCGGGCGACAAAGTGGCAAAAATCAAGGTGGGGTTGTACGAAGCGGTGCGTGACGGCATGATCGTTAATGTGTTGCTGGAGGCGCTGCCGGATTTAACGCTACGTCTGGATGCCAATCGCAGTTGGACGCGTGCTAAAGCGGACGGATTTGCCCGTTATGTTGCGCCGGAACTGCGCTCGCGCATCGCATTTCTCGAAGAACCGTGCAAAACACGTGAGGAGTCGCGTGCATTTGCCCGCGATACTGGCATCGCGATTGCCTGGGATGAAAGCGTTCGCGATGCGGATTTTTGCGTGCAGAAAGAACCTGGCGTGAGCGCCATTATCATCAAACCCACTCTGGTCGGCAGTCTGGCGCGTTGTGAGCAACTGGTGCGTGAAGCTCAGCAGGCTGGCTTGATCGCCGTAATCAGCTCCAGCATTGAGTCAAGTCTGGCGCTGACGCAGTTGGCCCGCATCGCTCAGTGGTTAACACCGGGGGTTGTACCCGGTTTGGATACGCTGGATCTGATGCAAATGCAGGTAGTGCGTGCCTGGCCGAATAGCGCACTGCCGCTGCAATCCTTGGACTCTCTGGATAAGGTATGGCAGGTATAACGGATTGGCCCTGGCGATATTGGGCAGAGCGTAAACCGCAGGCGCTTGCGCTGACAGTAGATGCAGAGGCATGGAGTTGGCGACAGCTTGCATGCCATTGTGCTGCCCTTGCTGATGTCTATTCCCAGCAAGGGGTGAGGGCTGGCGATATCGTGGCGTTGCGAGGGAAAAACAGCGCTGCGATATTATTCAGTTATCTGTCTTTGCTGCAATGCGGCGCGCGGGTGTTGCCGCTGAATCCACAGTTGCCTGCATCACTGCTGTCTACGTTGTTGCCGCAGCTCGGCGTGTTGCACTTTCTTTCTGTTGCGCCCACTGAAGATGAACCCTCAACGGCGTTCAATCAATTGCATCATCCTGACAGTGTCGACGCAGAGGCGTTGGTGGGACGACAACTGCCTGAGTGGCAGGCTTCCCGCCTTGCTACCCTCACGTTGACCTCGGGCTCCAGCGGGCTACCGAAGGCGGCGGCACATGCTTTCTCTGCCCATATTGCCAGTGCACGGGGTGTCATTGAATTGATGTCCTTCACCGCGCAGGAGAGTTGGTTGCTTTCATTGCCTTTGTTTCATGTGTCGGGGCAGGGCATTGTCTGGCGTTGGCTTACGGCTGGAGCGCGATTAGTCGTGGTGCGCGGCGCGCAGCCGCTGGAGCAGGCGCTGCAAGATTGCTCTTATGCATCATTGGTTCCGACACAACTGTGGCGCTTACTGGCACAAGACTCGTTACCAGCTTCCCTTAAAGCCGTATTGCTCGGCGGTGCGGCAATTCCGCTGGAACTGACGCAGCAGGCTGAGGCGCGAGGAATTCGTTGCTGGTGCGGTTATGGCATGACAGAAATGGCCTCTACAGTGTGTGCAAAGCGGGCTGATGGGCGAGCGGGTGTCGGCCTTCCGCTGCTTGCGCGTGAAATCTGTGTGCGGGAAGGCGAGATCTTACTGCGCGGTGAAAGTCTGGCGGCGGGATACTGGCGTGATGGTACGTTGCTGCCGCTCACCGATAGTGAGGGGTGGTTTCATACACGTGACAGTGGCGTGTTTCAGCAGGACGAGTGGCACATATTGGGGCGATTGGACAATCAGTTCTTCAGCGGCGGCGAAGGTATCCAGCCGGAGAATATTGAAGCACTGCTGCTAACGCATCCGATGGTATTACACGCGTGCGTGGTGCCGGTACCCGATGCCGAATTCGGCCAGCGGCCTGTAGCCGTGTTAGATGTCTCCCCTGATATAACGCTTATGGCTATTGGAGACTGGCTCACGCCGCAGTTGGCGGGATTTCAGCGTCCGGTAGCCTACTATGCCATGCCCGCTGAATTACTTGGCGGTGGCATTAAAATTGCGCGCGCGCAGGTGAAGGACTGGGCTGAAAAAATCTATCGCAGTGGCGTGTATCGATAGGCTGTTCACTGCGTTCATTGATGATATTAATACAATTTGTTGCTGGCCTCCGGGGCTGATTCAGGTAAAATCCCTCGGATGCGATGTGTCGCTTATATACCTGGCATACTTCAAGTTACATGTGCGTTGGCGGTACGCGTTAGAGACGCGTACAGGAGCATTGTCCTAACGGGCTAGCACAAGTGCAGTTCAAAAACATTAACGGTTTGAGCTGCAACTCGCATTGTTGAAGATATGGCGGTTAATGGTCGATTTTAAGGATAAACAGAATGAAAAAGATTGCGATTGCCCTGGCAGGTAGCCTGCTGTTGGCAACAGCGACGGCTCAGGCCATCAGCTTCTCCGGGGAAGCGGGAGATGATTATGCTGGCGCAGGCGTTGGCTTTGGTCTGGGTGTTCCTGGCCTCGGCGCTAACGTAAGCTATGGCCATGGTAAAGATAACAACGATGTGTATGGTTTCGGCTTGGGATATACGCTGCCGCTGGGCGCGCTGTCACTGACCGTTGGGGGCAAAGCGCTCTACCTGAATCAGCAGCATGCTACCGATGGTTATGGTGTGGCGCTGGGAGGGGGGTTGCAGTTCCCGATTAATCGGTATTTCTCCCTGTACGGTGAAGGTTATTATGCGCCGGATGCGTTCTCCAGCCACATCGATCACTATGTGGAAGCAAAAGGGGGCGTGCGCTGGCAGGTATTCCGCCCGCTGAACCTGGATCTTGGTTACCGTTACATTAACATCGGTGGCGAAAGTGGTCGCTCTGATAACAAAGTGGCCGATACTTTCTATCTGGGCGCTGGTTTCAACTTCTAAGCCGTTAATCTAAGCCGTTAACGCTTAACCGCTATACAAAACGGGTGTTCGCAGCAGCGGCACCCGTTTTTGTTAATTTGAACGCGGACAGCGCGCAGAAACCGCAACGTACATGCGGTACGTGAGAATTTCTAGCTCGGCTCGGGACTATAATATGGCAAGTGAAATAGCCCTAATGGGACAGACTATTAGCCCACCGTCGGTAGCCAGCCGCTTGCCATGGCGCAC
Source organism: Serratia marcescens (assembly GCA_015548865.1). Classification (GTDB taxonomy): domain Bacteria; phylum Pseudomonadota; class Gammaproteobacteria; order Enterobacterales; family Enterobacteriaceae; genus Symbiopectobacterium; species Symbiopectobacterium marcescens_A. The sequence continues at coordinate 28,761 of JADMXW010000014.1, forward strand.
TGGATGGCAATAATGCCTATGCCGCATAAAAACACGAGGAGCAATGCCGGTGCGCCACCCGGTGTTGACGTACCGGACCGATGCAGTTGTCTCACACGCCAACTGAGCAGGGCTGGAATTAACAGGGCTAGCACGGCGAGTGCGATGGCGGCATAACCCAGTGCCATGACAAACCCTTGTGGGTAGAACAGCGCAAAAACAAGCGGTGGCGTAAACGTCAGCACGCCAGTTTGCAAACGTCCACGGACATTGTTCTGGCGTTTGAACAAATCAGCCAGATAATCGAACAGGCCGAGCGCAACGCCAAGGAAGGATGTTGCCAGCGCCAGATCGGCAAAAAGATGTACTGCAACTTCGACATGGCGAGATGCAACTAAACTTCGAATCGCTTGCATCAACCCATTCAGGCCGGCTTGCTGCGCCAGAATGGCGCTAAAGGTGCTACTGCTCAGCGCGCCAAGCGTCGCCAGTTGCCAGAACAGGTAAACGAATAGGGGAATTGCACTGCCGATGATAAAAATACGGCGCAATTTGCGACTATCACCCCCCATGTAATGGACAATGCTGGGGATGCTGCCGTGAAAACCGAACGAGGTGAGTACCACTGGGAGGGCGGAAAGTGTCAGCCCTTGTTGCAATGGGAGTGTCAGTAGGTTCTGCTTTTCGACGTGTGGAATCATCATTCCCAGCATCACCAGCAGCATCAGTAGTTTCCCGCTGAACAGCAGACGATTGAAGAAATCTACTGACGTGGTACCGATGCACACTACGCCACCGGCTAGCAGGGTGAACAGAAAAATACCCGCAGACGATGGAACAAAGTAGCCGCTCCACTGGTACAAACTGCTCGCCAGCAACTCGCCTGCGCCGCTGATATAGGCGGCGGTCAGGGCATACATTAAAAACAGCATGCTGAAACCTGTGAGCCATTGGCCCCACTGACCCAAATAAATTTTGGCCAATGTACCCAGCCCGGTATGTGATGGCTGGTGTTGATAGACCTCTACTAGCAGAAGGGCGCTATAGCACATCAGTAGCCATAGGCTCAACAAAATAGCAAAAGTAACGCTAAAACCAACGCCTGACGTTGCCAACGGCATAGCAAGCATGCCTGCCCCAATGGTGGTTCCTGCTACGATAAAAATGCTGCCAAATGTACGATTTCTCACCCTTTCTCCTGAGTGTAATAGCATCTCTTTTTCTTATGGCTGCGCAGACTAGAGGATTGCACGGTGTATGTCAAAACACCGTTACGAGACCTGTAAAGTTAACGTTACGATTTGGGCGCATTCACAAAAAGTAGGCGCTGCAGTGCGTGGTCATTGTCTTTCTTCGGGGGAGTTTTTACAGTGGAAGAAAAACACAGGAGTAGCACATGCTGAGGGTGGAGATGTTGTGTACCGGAGACGAAGTGCTCCACGGACAGATTCTGGATACCAATGCGGCCTGGTTGGCGGATTACCTGTTTGATCACGGTATCCCGATGACCAGCCGAATGACGGTAGGTGATAAGTTGGAAGAACTGGTGGCGGCGCTGACGCAACGCAGCCAAATTGCCGATGTGCTGATTGTGAACGGAGGGCTGGGGCCAACCAGTGATGATCTGAGTGCACTGGCGGCAGCAACGGCGGCGGGAGAAGGGTTGGTAGAACATCCAGAATGGATTGCGCGTATGGAGGCTTTCTTCACTGAGCGCGGGCGGGTGATGGCGCCGAGCAACCGTAAACAGGCACAGATTCCTGCCAGTGCCGATGTGGTGGATAACCCGATAGGGACAGCATGCGGCTTTATGTTAACGCTAAACCGCTGCCTGATGTTTTTCACGCCCGGCGTACCGTCAGAATTTAAAAGGATGGTGGATGAGCAGATAGTGCCGCGACTGCGTGAGCGTTTTTCTGTGGCGTCTGCGCCCTTGTGCCTGCGGTTAACTACCTTTGGCCGCTCAGAGAGCGATTTGGCAAACCAACTCGACAGCCTGCCGCTACCGGAAGGCGTGGTGCTGGGGTATCGTTCCTCTATGCCGATCATTGAACTGAAACTGACGGGCCCGGTATCACAACGTGCGGCGATGGAAGCGGCATGGGAGACGGTGCGATCGGTAGCGGGTGAAAACGCATTGTTCGAAGGAACACAAGGTTTACCTGCTCAACTGGCGCAGCGTTTGACGGAGAAAGGATTAACGTTGACCGTCGGGGAATCATTTACCGCAGGTCTGCTCCATTGGCAGTTGAATGCTGCACAAGTGCCTCTCAACGGCGGTGCACTGTGGTCGCAGACGCCGTTCGCAACGTTAACGGTGCTGGCGGAGGTGGCAAACCGTTTGGCGAACGAACACGAGTCTTCATTGGCGCTGGTGGTGAGCGACCGTCAGGATGATCGCTTATCCATTGCATTACACACCCCGCAGGGCACCTTTGCCCAGGCTATCTCGTTCAATGTGACGCGCTATAGCCTGCAAACGCATCAGGAAGTGGTCGCCATGCTGGCGATGAACATGCTGCGCCGCTGGCTGAACGGTTGGTCACCGTACGGTGGGCATGGTTGGATCACGGTGGTGGATACGCTGGGGTAAACGTGTTTTGTTTTTGATTTTCTGAGTTCCCCGCGTTCAATGGCGATATATGTGGGTAGCGCGCATGTTTTCGTGCGCGAAGAACGCAGTGATTTTCTGCTACTTGCGTAGCACGCGCCCGACGAGGGGTGTGCAGTCGCCCACCCCCCTCGCCCCCGCGCTTTTTGCGCAATGATGCCGCTGCGCGGTACCTTCGCAAACGGGGTCGCCGAACGGACCGCGCCTGACGTGCTCCCGGCACGGCAGGCGCTTTCGCCGCATCCCTGCGGCTCATCCTGGCGTCCCCTTATTGCTCAGCATCATTGGACGCGGGAGAGGTCAAGACCTTAAAACCTCATACAACAACGTGGATTAATACAGTAGCGCGTATAGCTGTCTGCGATAGCGCGAGGCGAGTGCATCGCCGGTGCCCAGTGCGGCCAGAATATCCATCATCGTTTTACGCGCGTTGCCGTCGGCGGCAGCCAAATCTCTTTTCAACATCACAATCAGGCTTTCTAACGCTTCTTCATTGCGCCCCACCTGATGCAACTGCAACGCCAGCTTCACCGCCAGTTCAGCATTGTTCGGATCGGCGGCGAGTTGCTGTTGTAACTGTTGAATTTCGGGGGTGTCAGCGGCTTGCTTGAGCAAATCGATCTGAGCCACCAGGCTATGATAGCGCGTATCCTGATCCTGCAACGGGATGGTATCCAATACTGCTTGCGCATCGTCGCTGCGGTTTAACTGAATTTGCACTTCAGCCAGCATCAGGCCGATATCACTACGCTGCTGGCTCAACTGCCAGGCATCTTTAAGCAGCGTCAGCGCTGCCGGGAGATCGCCTTCTTGAATGCGCTGCTGGGCTTCAGCCACTTTGAGTTCTTCTTCACGCGGCAATACGCGTTGCAGCAGGTCACGAATCGCTTCTTCCGGTTGTGGCCCCTGGAAACCGTCTAGCGGTTGACCTTCTTTGAACAGATAGACCGTCGGGATTGCACGAAGACCAAACTGTGCTGCAACCCGTTGTTCTGCATCACAATCTACTTGTGCCAAAATAAACTGGCCGGCATATTCCTGCGCCAGCTTGTGTAGCACCGGGGTAAGCTGCTGGCAGTGTTGACTGCGTTCAGACCAGAAATAAAACAGCACCGGCATTTGCATGGATTGCTCCAGCACCTGATGCAGGTTGGTTTCGTTAACGTCCATCACGCTTGCGTAATGGGCTGTGTTGGCATTAGGGTCTAGCATGGCAGTCTCTCTCATCCGTTTGGGGGATATACCCGTCATACTTCAAGTTGCATGTGCGTTGGCTACGTTCGTTATTCGGCTCATCCCTGGGCCTCACCGCTAACGAGGCCGCCGCAAGCGGTGTTCAAATTTGCTCCCAGCAGATTTGTCACCCGAATCACTTGCTTGAGTAGGCTCATCGGGGGCTTCTCCCTTTCCGTGTTACGAGATTCACAAATGCGTCTCACCCTAAAGGGTCAGCGTAAGCACTGTTCAAAACGTTAACGTTTTGCCCTGCAACTCAAACTATTTAGGCTATAAATGGGGGCGAATAACGCCACTTCAAGCTGTTGTAACGTTCATCGTTCCGCTGTGCTGTAGGCGGAATCATGATGGCTATGGGGCAATAGTATATGCCGTTAATCAAGAACGGGTGCGCAATATTCCATCCAGCCAGCGGGCTGGCAGCAAGCGTCGTAGCACCGTGAGGGCATGGGCCACCAACGTTACCGGGTAGCGCAGTTTAGGCCGTGGGCTTTCCAGCGCATGGCGTAATTTCGGCAATATTGCCTCTGGCGGTAGCGTAAAACGCCGTGCAATACCAGGGTTGGTGACGGGCGCTTCCGTCTGCATTTGTGACACATTGTCGGTAAAGCGGCTGGCGATAGGGCCGGGTTCAATCAGACTGACGAGCAGCCCACTGCCGTGTAGTTCCATGCGCAGCGTGTCCGACCAGGCTTCCAGCGCGTATTTGCTGGCCGCGTAGGCACCGCGTCCCGGTGTGGCGACAAATCCCATTACGGAACTGGTCTGAATAATGCGTCCTTCGCCGTGCGGCAGCATGGCGGGCAGCAAACGCTGTGTCAGCTGGTGTGTGCCGAAAAGGTTGCTGGCAAACTGTTGTTCGAGCTGCTGGCGCGAGATTGTGTTCAGTGGACCATAAACGCCATAGCCTGCATTATTAAACAACCCGTACAGTCTATTGTTGGTCAGCGCAATAACCTGCTCAGCCGCTGCATTCACGCTGTTGGGATCGTCCAGGTCGAGCGCGATACCTTCAAACCCCAGCGTGTTCATCCGCTCTACATCCTCAGCGCGGCGGCAGGCCGCCAGCACGCGATAGCCACGCTGGCGTAAATCTCGTGCTGCTGCCAAGCCAATTCCGCTGGAGCAACCAGTAATCAAAACCGTTTTTTGCATAACTTTACCTAAGTAAAAAGCCCTATTTTTCAAGAGTCATGGTTAACTAGCAAATAAGCAGTCACAAGCTCACTAACGGTTTAAGCTGTTTTGCCATCCAGTCGGCAATAAACGGCTGCGCTTCGCGCGTGGGGTGGATACCATCGTCTTGCATCCACTCGGGTTTAAGATAAACCTGTTCCATAAAGAACGGCACCAGCGGGATTGAAAATTGCTGTGCCAGTCGCGGGTAAATGGCGCTGAACGTGGTGGTATAACGTTGACCATAGTTGGTGGGCAGGCGGATTTGCATCAGCAAAGGCTGTGCATTAGCCATTTTCACCTGATTAATGATGGTGGTCAGTTCTTGTTCTATGGTCGGTGGTGGGAAACCTCGCAGACCATCATTGCCGCCCATTTCGATCAGCACCCAGCGTGGTTGGTGTTGTTGCAGCAGTGCCGGTAAACGTGCCAGCCCTTGGGAAGCAGTATCGCCACTGATGCTGGCGTTGACGATTTTTATGCCGTCAGGGTTCGCTTTTTGCCATTGTTCATTGAGCAGAGCGGGCCAGGCGGAAGCGGCGGGCATGCGATAGCCCGCGCTGAGGCTGTCTCCCAATACCAGGAGCGTTTCCGCTGCAAATGCGCGGGCGCTGAGTAATCCCAGCAGCAAAAGGATGTAGATATGTCTTTGAATGGCGTCTCTTCGGCAGCCACCGCGTCGGCGGAAAATATTCTGGAAGTTAATCATTTAAGTAAGCACGTCGGTCAGGGTGAACATCGGCTTTCCATCCTCACCGGAGTTGAGCTGGTTGTCAAACCTGCGCAGTCTATTGCGCTGATTGGTGAGTCCGGTTCGGGGAAATCGACGCTGCTGGGAATACTCGCTGGGCTGGATGACGGCAGTGAGGGTGATGTCAAACTGCTCGGCGAATCGTTGGGCGCCTTGGATGAAGATGGACGCGCTGCGCTGCGCGCCCGCGATGTCGGGTTTGTGTTTCAGGCGTTTATGTTAGTGCCTACCCTGAATGCGTTGGAGAACGTGCAGTTGCCCGCACTGCTACGGGGTGAAAGCGATGCACAAAGCCGTGCGCAGGCAGAACAGCTGTTGCGCCAGTTGGGATTAGGTGAGCGGTTGCACCATTTGCCCGCGCAGCTATCCGGCGGTGAGCAGCAGCGCGTCGCCATTGCGCGTGCCTTTAGCGGGCGCCCCAGAGTGCTGTTTGCGGATGAACCGACCGGCAATCTGGATCGCAAAACCGGTGAACGCATTGTGGATTTGTTGTTTTCTCTCAATCGTGATTATGCCACCACGCTGATTCTGGTTACCCATGACGAGCAGTTGGCGGCACGCTGTGAACGGCGTTTGCGTCTGTTGGATGGCAAATTGCAGGAGGTGGCATGATCTGGCGCTGGTTTTGGCGGGAGTGGCGATCCCCGTCGCTGCTGATCGTGTGGTTGGCGTTAACGCTGGCGGTGGCGTGCGTGCTGGCGTTGGGCAATATCAGCGATCGCATGGAGAAAGGGCTGAGTCAGCAGAGCCGTGATTTTCTGGCGGGCGATCGCGTGCTGCGCGCTGCGCGCCCGGTGGACGAAGATTGGTTGCAAACGGCACAGCAACAAGGGTTGACGGTCAGTCGCCAGGTGTCGTTCATGACAATGACCTATGCGGGCGAACAAGCCCAGTTAGCGCGTGTCAAGGCGGCGGACGATCGCTACCCGCTCTATGGTGAGCTTCAGACGCGACCGGAAGGGTTGCGCCCTGTTCCAGGCTCTGTATTGGTTGCCCCTCGGCTACTGGCGCTGCTGGGCCTGAATGTTGGGGATAATCTCGATGTGGGAGATACCACGCTGAGGATATCTGGGGAGCTGATTCAGGAGCCGGATGAAGGATTTAACCCGTTTGATACCGCACCGCGTGTATTGATGAGCAGTGCCGACGTGGAAAAAACCGGGGCGATACAGCCGGGTGGCCGTATTACCTGGCGCTATATGTTTGCCGGTGAGGCATCACGTATCGCACTGTTCAGCGATTTTATCAAACCGTTGCTAAAACCAGATCAGCGCTGGTATGGCATGGAAGACAGTGACGGAGCGTTGAGTAAATCCCTGCAACGTTCGCAACAATTTTTGCTGCTGTCTGCCCTGTTGACTCTGCTCTTGTCCGTTGCGGCGGTTGCTGTTGCCATGGGGCACTATTGTCGCAGCCGCTACGATTTGGTGGCGGTATTAAAAACGCTGGGAGCGGACAAACGCGCACTGCGGCGTTTAATTGTTGGACAATGGGTGTCGGTGCTGGCGTTGGCGGGCGTATGCGGCAGTCTGGTTGGATTGGGTTTTGAAGCAATGCTGACGCGTTTGTTAGCGCCAGTGCTGCCCACGGCGTTGCCTGCGGCAGGGCTGTGGCCATGGGTATGGGCATTGGGATCGTTGGTAGTGATTTCGCTGCTGGTAGGGTTACGTCCTTACCGCCTGCTACTGGCAACCCAGCCGCTGCGGGTGTTACGTCAGGATGTCACGGCAAACGTATGGCCGCTGCGTTACTATCTGCCTGCGGTGGCGTTGATTGTGGTGGCTGGCTTGGCGCTGCTCTCTGGCGGCGGCATGTTGCTGTGGGCGTTGCTCGGCGGCACAGCCGTGTTAGCGCTGTTGCTGGGCATTGTCGGCTTGGGGGGGTTGTTAGTGTTGCGCCGCCTTACTGTCAAGCATCTGCCTCTGCGTTTGGCGGTTAACCGCCTGTTACGCCAGCCGTTGTCCACATTAAGCCAACTGGCGGCATTCTCTCTGTCGTTTATGCTGCTGGCGTTGTTGCTGGTGATGCGTGGTGATTTGTTAGAGCGCTGGCAGCGCCAGTTACCGCCGGAAAGCCCTAATTATTTCTTGCTGAATATCGCGCCACCTCAGGCAGCACAGATGAAAACGTTCCTTGAACAGCACGATGTGAAGCCGGAGTCGTTTTATCCGATCATCCGTGCACGCTTGACTGGCATTAACGGTCAGGTCGCGACTGAGCGTATACATGAAAACGATCCTGGCGGTAATACGGTTAATCGAGAGCTGAACCTGACGTGGATGGACGGTTTGCCAGACCACAATGTGTTAACCGCTGGACAAGCGCCGAAAGCGGGGGAAGTCTCAATGGAGGCGAATGAGGCACAGGAAATGGGCATTAAGCTCGGTGATACCCTGACATTCACGGGGGATACACAACCTTTTAGCGCCACGGTGACCAGTTTCCGTCGCGTTGATTGGGAGAGTTTACGGCCGAATTTCTTCTTTATTTTCCCACCCGGAGCTCTGGACACTCAGCCGCAATCGCTGCTGACCAGTTTTCGCCACGACGGTGACGACAAGCTTATCGTGCAGCTTAATCGTCAATTCCCCACAGTCAGTGTACTGGATGTGGGCAACATGTTGCGCCAGATTGGTCAAGTATTGCAGCAGGTGAGCCGAGCGTTGGAAGTGATGGTGGTGTTGGTGCTGTTTTGTGGCGTGCTGCTGCTATTGGCTCAAATTCAGGTTGGCATGCGTCAGCGGCGTCAGGAGTTGATGGTGTATCGCACGTTGGGGGCCGGACGTCGCTTGCTGCGTGGCACCCTGTGGTGTGAGTTTGCTGCGCTGGGGTTGATGTCGGGCGTGGCTGCCGCTATTGGCGCGGAGGTTGCTCTGTGGCTACTGCAACGCAAAGTGTTTGATTTCCCTTGGGAGCCTAATGTGGTGATGTGGGGCGTGTTGCCTCTCAGTGCTGCATTGCTGCTATCGCTGTGCGGCGGTTGGCTGGGGCTGCGGTTGTTAAGTGGTAAAGCGCTGTTTCGGCAGTTTTCAGGTTAGCCGAGTATTTGATATGTTGGCGCCATTGGCTCTGTTGTAGGTATCAATCAGCGTTGAGTCATGGCGCCATCCACCAAATAAATACGCTTTATTGGGATGGCGTTATTTAATAGGGTAATGGAGTAAACTTGAAGATTGATCGGTGATAAGATTTATATCGATCCCCATTTTGTTATTTGGGTCCTTTGACGGTGTTAGCATGATACTTTTAAATCCTTCTGAGGAGATGGTTATCTTTTTTTGTTTCGATATTGAAAATAATAGCCCTATGCCAAATTTTTTCTTGGGAGAGAGTATACTGACTTCCATACTCCCATCGTTATTGGATATCGATATGGTTTTATTATTTGATGTTTTTACATCAATGAGTTGCTTTATGATATTGTTATCAATTTTCTTATCTGCATGGTTAGTTTCGGTAACGGAGTGAGTCAGCAAAGAATAGCGATTATTGACATTTGGAATTAATGACATGTTTATCTCCTTTATTGGGCTTTAATAGTAATTGTTATTGCAGACAGTCGTGAATCATAAAGCGTTCTTGTTTGATGAAGGGTGTTTTTTAAGTAGTAATATGTTATTTCCCCGATTCAAGGGGCAAGTAGCCCCAATGGGATATGCTGTAAGAAGGGAGCGAAGTTGGTTTGTTATGACAGGGGGAATAACCGATGATCCTGAATCAGGATCATCGGCTTTAAATAGAAGGTTCAGATAAGTAACCTGTTAGCGTGTAATATCCGCTTCGGGTGACGGTTTTTCTGCCGTCGCGTTCGCTTTATATCGTTCCATATACTGGTGCTGGAAAATGCACATGCGAATCGTATTACGGTATTCGCCGTTAATAAAAAACTCGTGGCGTAATTCGGCTTCTACCTCAAAGCCCAGCTTGGCGTAAATGTGGATAGCCTTGGTGTTCTCTTTATCTACAATCAAGTATAGTTTATACAGATTCAACACGGAGAAACCGTAATCCATAGCAAGCTTAGCTGCTGTACTGGCATAGCCACGCCCTTGATAGGCGGGGTCAATAATAATCTGGAATTCAGCGCGGCGGTGAATGTGGTTTATTTCCACTAGCTCAACCAAACCTACCCGATTTTTTTCAAATTCAATGATAAAACGCCGTTCGCTTTGGTCGTGGATGTGTTTGTCGTAGAGATCGCACAATTCCACAAAGGCTTCATAAGGTTCTTCAAACCAGTAGCGCATCACACTGGCATTGTTATCCAACTGATGAACAAAATTGAGGTCCTCTCGTTCCAGAGGCCGTAAACGCACGATAGTGTTCGCGCCAGACATGGTTCCTCCCATTACATGCTTGCCATATGGCAACAGGATGAGTATAGCGTGCTTTAGTGGCAGAACCACCCATAGGAAGGGATTAAAGGATCGCGCCCTTATGTTGAAGGTCTCAGGGCGCGGTAAGGAGAATTAAAAATCTACGCTGGCGCGCAGAAGCACCTGACGTGGCTCACCCACAGCTACACGCAGGTTGTTGCCGCTGGACGGGTAGTAGGTTTTATCAAACAGGTTCTTTACGTTCATCTGCCATTTCACCTTGTAACCGTTAAACGGCACGGTATAGGCAACAAAGGCATCAGCGACGGTGTAATCATCGAGATAGAAACTGTTGGCGGCATCTCCCGCACGGCGACCCACGTAGCGAGCGCCTGCACCGACGCGCAGGGAGTCTCCTGCATGCCAGCCAAGCGAACCGAAATCTTGCGTCAGGAACAGAGCGGCAGTGTGACGGGCGGCGTTGGTCATTTCATTGCCGTTGTTTTTCGGATCGGCAATAACGCGCGCATCAGTATAGGCATAACTGCCAATCACACTTATTGAGTCGGTTAACTTACCGGCCATATCCAGTTCAATTCCCTGAGAGCGTACTTTGCCAGCAGTACGCGTCACCGTCTCACTGCCAATGGTTTCATCCACCATCACATTACGTTTCACAATATCAAACAGTGCCAGGTTAGCGGTGATACGATCGGGCAGATCGACTTTAGTACCGACTTCATAAGCACGCCCCAGTTCAGGTGGTAATGCGCCAATCTGAGTAGCAATAGAGGAGTTGGGCTTGAATGATTCGCTGTAGCTGGCGTAGAGCGAGCTGTTTGGCGTCAGGCTGTAGATGACGCCAGTGCGCGGCACCAGGCGATGGTAGGAACCGTCGGTGTTGGCGACAAACGGGCGGCCTTTGCCAGCCATAACATCAAAGCTGTCGTAGCGTAACCCGCCCAGCAGCTGCCAGCGATCGTTCAGGCGCAGGGTGTCTTGCACAAAAAAGCCGGTGCTGTCGATATTTTCACGCTGATCGCTGTCTTTGGCGCTGACCGTGGTGGAGGCAGGCAACGTGCCGTAGACCGGGTTGTAAATGTTGAAACCTGAAGTTGCTGTGCCGCGGATCATGTCGCCACGGAAGGTACGATCGGCTTCATAGTCAACGCCAAACAGCAGTTGATGGTTGATGCGTCCCCAGTCTACGTCGCCATTCAGGGTCAGTTGTACAATTTGCGCCTGACTGCGTGCGTCTGCCGTTGCATCCGGTTGACGGGTCAGTATTCCGGTCGCTGCGTTGAATTTTGTGGCGCGTGCCTGATTGTCGCTATAGCGGTTACGTGCATAGGAGTAGGCGAGGTTGCTCTTCCAGCGATCGTTGAGCGTTCGCTCCATCTGGAGCGTCACGGTGTCCTGATCGCCGCGCGTGGCGTTATAATGCTCGTCAAAGCGGCGGTCGCGCGGCGTATTGACTGGCTTGCCGGTATTGGGATTGATGATGGTGCCACGATCGAACGGCGTCAGGTATTCCTGATGTTCATAGGCAAGGCGCACCGTGGTGTCATCGCCATACCACATCACTGACGGCGCAACGGTGGTTTGGCGTTTGCGGCCAAAATTGCGCCAATAATCGGTTTCGTCGTGATCGACCAGCATACGGTAAGCCAAACCGTTGTCTCCTAGTGGTCCGGTGACATCCACCTGCCCACCGCCCCCGTTAAAGCTGCTCTGCCAGCCTTCGATATGGGTTTTCTGAACCAGTTCCGGTTTTTTACTGATGATATTGATCACACCGCCGGGTTCACCCATGCCGTACAGCATGGAAGCCGGGCCTTTGAGGACTTCAACGCGCTCGCTGGTAGGCGTGAAATTGCGAGCCTGAATCGAACGAATGCCATCGCGAAACAGCGAACCATCGCGGTTGTCGCCAAACCCACGTTTGATCACCGCATCCTGCGTTCCCCCGAGTGTGTTGGCTTGAGTAATACCGCTGATGCTGTACAGCGCTTCGTCCAGCGTGCGTGCCGCCTGATCGCGTAACACTTGCGGTGGCACGACGTTAACCGCCTGCGGCACGTCCAGCAGACGTGCTTCGGTGCGTGTGCCGGTTACGCTTTTATGCGGCTGATAGCTGCTGTCTGTATCGGTGGTGGTGCGGTCAGATTGGGTGACCACCACGGTATCTTCCTGCGCGCTCGATGAGGCAGCGTGCGAACCCAGTGGCAACAGCGCGATAAGTGGCCAACTGCGACGTATAAAATTAGCGTTCATGTGCGATGTGACTCCAGAATGTCCCTGAAAATTCAATAGGTAAGAATTGTTGGTAGAGTTGTTTTAAGGTGTCTTGCGGTTGCAAATCGGCAAATAGATCGGGGTAGAGCGCTTTGGCAAACATCTCGACCATGACTACGTGATAAGGGCTGAGATAGAAGTTGTGCCACATACTCCAGGCTCGCCCCTGCTGGATTGCGCTCAGGTGTGACAAGATGGGATCCTGTTGCAGTAACGTGCTAAAGCTGCTTTGCGCTTGCTGTGGAGAGACCATAGGTCCAAGCATCAAGGCCGAGAAGCGTTTTCCCTCTGGTCCTGCCATGCCGGTGGCAATATAGACGTCGGGGTTGGCTGCCAGTACTTTTTCCGGGCTCAGTTCACCATAGACGCGCTGAATGCTGTCGGCGGCGATGTTATCGCCACCGGCAAAGCGCAGTAGCTCACCAAGATTGCCACCTACTGCTGTGGTACAGCAGGTATCGCGGCGGCCCAGATGCAGGTGCAGCATCACGGTGGGCTTTTGGCCGTGATAGCGCGCCAGGCGTTGTGAAATGGCGTCCATATGCTGCTGGTAAAATGCGCTGAATGCGGCAGCACGTTCAGTGCGGTTGAGTACTTCGCCGAGTAAACGGACGCTGGGCAGGGTGTTTTTCAACAGTTCAACGCGCAGATCGACATAAATCACCGGAATGCCCGCGCGCTCAAGCGTTTGCTGTAACGCATCATCTTCCGCAGAGGTTTTGGCCAGACGCGGTAGGATTGCCAGATCCGGCTTCAAAGGCAGAATGGCTTCGGCATTCAGTGTGTGTGGAGCGCCGTTGCCAAGGCGTGGGATTTGTGCAATGGCAGGAAACGCTGCGGTGTATTTTTCCCAGCTTTGCGCATCGTAGCGTGCCATATCGCCGGGCCAGCCCACCACTCGTTGCGCCGGATTGCCCGGTTCCAGCAATGCCAGCGTATAGAGCAAACGGCTTTCACCAAGAAAGAGACGTGTAGGATTATCGGGAATCGCTACCTGACGCCCTAACAAGTCGGTCACCGTCTTTCCCCAGACGGTGGTATTCACTAACAACAGCACGACCAGTAACGTTCTGGTCAGGAATAATGTGCGCATATTCACCCTCTGCAGAAAATCGAGCAGAGAAAGTTAATGAGTATGAGAGTGATTATCAATAATGTCTTGACGAGGGAAGTACAACAAAAAAAGAATGTTGTTTTATATCATTAGGATGGTAATAATTTTGTAAATAAATAAAGTGTTGCTCAGAGGGAACTTTCAAGGCGGCAGCATGCCACCGCCTGAAGATCTGTAAGGGGGGTTATCTTATTCGGCGGCGTAACCTTGTTTTGGAATACGTACGCCGTCGAGCCAGGCTTCACCCTCACGCATTTTGAGGCGCCCTTCGACAAACCAGTTCACGACCAACGGATAAATGGTGTGTTCCTGCGTTTGTACACGGGCAGTCAGCACTTCTTCCGTGTCTTCACTGAACACGGGCACTTTGGCTTGAAGTATCAGGGGGCCACCGTCCAGTTCGTCAGTAACGAAATGGACGGAGGTACCGTGTTCTTTGTCACCGCTTTCCAGTGCTTTACGATGGGTGTGCAAGCCTGGGTATTTGGGTAACAGAGACGGGTGAATATTTAGCATTTTGCCTGCAAACAGCGCGACAAATTCTGGGCTCAGAATACGCATATAACCCGCCAGTACCACCAGGTCTGGCTGGTATTGCGCGATCTCTTCTGCCATTGCAGCGTCAAAAGCAGCTCGGTCTGTAAACCCTTGAGGGTCAATGACATGAGCCGGTATCTTAGCTTCTTGTGCCAGCACCAGGCCATAGGCCTCTGGATTGTTGCTGAACACGGCCGCGATATTTGCTTTGACGCGCTTGCGCGCGCAGGCGTCAATTAGCGCCTGCAGGTTGCTTCCTTGACCTGAGAGCAAGACAACGATGTTTTTCATTAATTAATAACCACGGCTTCTCCGGCGTTAGCGGGTTGAATAACGCCAATTTTCCATGCGGTTTCACCCTGGCTATTGAGGAATGCCACGGCTTCCTCTGCCTGTTCAGCAGGCAGTGCGATAATCATACCCACACCGCAGTTAAAAGTACGGTACATTTCGTGACGGCTGACATTGCCCGTCTGTTGCAGCCAGTTGAACACGGCAGGCCACTGCCAGCTAGATTCATCAATGTTGGCTTGCATGCCTTCTGGCAACACGCGCGGGATATTTTCCCAGAAACCGCCACCGGTCAGGTGAGCAATAGCGTGAACATCCACTTTTTCAATCAGCGCCAGAATAGATTTGACGTAGATTTTGGTCGGTGCCAACAGATGATCTGCCAGGGATTTTCCTGCAAGCGTCGTCTGCTCCGGATCGGTTTTGCTTACCTCGAGAATCTTACGTACCAGCGAATAGCCGTTAGAGTGCGGGCCGCTGGCTGCCAGTGCAATTAGGGTATCACCTGCCTGCACTTTACTTCCGTCGATGATCTCTGATTTTTCAACAACACCGACGCAAAAACCGGCAACATCGTAATCTTCACCGTGGTACATACCGGGCATTTCAGCCGTTTCGCCGCCGACCAGCGCACAGCCTGACTGTTTGCACCCTTCGGCGATACCGGTGATAACGCTGGCTGCCGTATCGACATCCAGTTTCCCCGTGGCATAGTAATCAAGGAAGAACAGCGGCTCAGCCCCTTGTACCACTAGATCATTGACACACATTGCCACCAGATCGATACCGATGGTGTCGTGGCGTTTCAGATCCATGGCTAGACGCAGCTTGGTGCCGACCCCGTCAGTACCGGAAACCAGAACGGGTTCACGGTATTTTTGGGGCAAGGCGCACAGGGCACCGAAACCGCCCAGACCGCCCATCACTTCAGGACGGCGGGTTTGTTTCACTACGCCTTTAATACGGTCTACCAATGCGTTGCCAGCATCAATATCCACGCCTGCGTCTTTGTAGCTAAGAGAGGTTTTGTCGGTCACTGCGGAGTCCCCACGGAGAATACAATTGGTGGTGAGATAGTGAGTATATCCAGCCTGGTGGATTTACCCCTATCGAAGCGCGCTAATTCTAACAGCGAGAGCAATCGTTTGCGAGTGGTGTGTTGCCTGCTTTGCATTTTTCCTGTTCAATGGGAATTTCCCTGCTCGGTTGATCTGGATCAGGCTATAACCTGTAGCGCTTAAGCAAAAAAGCGGTATAATCCCGCGATTTTTTTTATGATGGGCTGCCATGTCCGCCCTCGACGCACCCATCCTGCGTCGTGAGGATATCCGTCCACTTTCTATAGGGGGAATAGAATGAAGGTCGTCGAGGTTAAACACCCGCTCGTCAAACATAAACTTGGCCTGATGCGTGAAAACGATATAAGTACAAAACGCTTTCGTGAACTGGCATCCGAAGTTGGCAGTTTATTGACTTATGAAGCCACTGCCGATCTGGCTACGGAAAAGGTCACCATCGAAGGTTGGTGCGGTCCGGTTGAAGTGGATCAGATTAAAGGCAAAAAAATTACCGTTGTGCCGATTCTGCGTGCCGGTCTGGGCATGATGGAAGGCGTGCTGGAAAATGTGCCGAGCGCACGCATCAGCGTGGTGGGCATGTACCGTAATGAAGAGACGCTGGAGCCGGTGCCTTACTTCCAGAAACTGGTCTCAAACATTGATGAGCGTATGGCGCTGGTGGTGGATCCGATGCTGGCGACCGGTGGTTCGATGATTGCCACTATCGATCTGTTGAAAAAAGCGGGTTGCCAGAGCATCAAGGTATTGGTGTTGGTGGCCGCCCCAGAAGGGATTGCCGCGCTGGAAAAAGCGCATCCTGACGTTGAGCTTTATACCGCATCCGTCGACAAAGGGCTCAATGAGCATGGTTATATCATGCCGGGTCTTGGCGACGCGGGCGATAAGCTATTTGGTACTAAATAAGCCGTATCAGCCGACTGAGTAAGTCGGCTTTTTTTTGCGTGGGTTTTGCCGCGCAAAGCGCATGGCCCTTTTCTACCCATTTTTCGAACGATTTTTATAATCAGCTTCGCTTCCTTACGCGGCGACGCGTGGGGGCGGCTGGGCTGTGATAATGATGCTGGACGAACCGGCTAACCACAACATCGAGTGACTTTTACAGAGGATATTAACGATGACTCGTCGCGCCATCGGGGTGAGTGAACGACCCCCCTTGCTACAAACCATCCCGCTGAGCTTCCAGCACCTGTTTGCTATGTTTGGCGCAACGGTGCTAGTGCCGATTTTGTTCAAAATCAACCCAGCAACGGTGCTGTTGTTTAACGGTATCGGCACACTGCTGTACCTGTTTATTTGTAAGGGCAAGATCCCAGCTTATCTGGGTTCCAGCTTTGCCTTTATTTCGCCCGTACTGCTGCTGTTGCCGCTGGGATATGAAGTGGCGCTGGGTGGTTTTATCATGTGTGGCGCCTTGTTTTGTGTGGTTGCGCTGATTGTGCAACGTGCTGGGACCGGCTGGCTGGATGTGATTTTCCCACCGGCGGCGATGGGGGCGATAGTTGCGGTAATCGGCCTGGAGTTGGCGGGGGTTGCGGCGGGGATGGCCGGGCTGTTGCCTGCGGATGGCGCGTCAGTCGATAGCAAAACTGTGACCATTTCACTGGTGACATTAGGCGTGACCGTGCTGGGCTCCGTACTGTTCCGCGGTTTTCTGGCCATTATCCCGATTCTGATTGGGGTTCTGGTAGGGTACGCACTGTCGTTTGTCATGGGGGTAGTGGATTTCGCTCCCATCGCTCAGGCTCACTGGTTTGCACTGCCGACCTTCTACACGCCGCGTTTCGAATGGTTTGCTATTTTAACGATTCTCCCTGCTGCGCTGGTGGTGATTGCGGAACACGTTGGCCACCTGGTGGTTACCGCCAATATCGTGAAAAAAGATCTGATGCGCGATCCTGGTTTGCATCGCTCCATGTTTGCCAACGGTCTCTCTACCATGATTTCCGGTTTCTTCGGTTCAACGCCGAATACCACTTACGGTGAAAACATTGGTGTGCTGGCCATTACTAAGGTCTATAGCACCTGGGTAATTGGCGGGGCGGCGATACTTGCCATTCTGCTTTCTTGCGTAGGCAAACTGGCTGCAGCGATCCAGGCCGTGCCGGTGCCGGTAATGGGCGGTGTTTCTCTGCTGCTGTACGGTGTCATCGGTGCTTCCGGTATCCGTGTTCTTATTGAGTCCAAAGTGGATTACAACAAAGCGCAAAACCTGATTCTGACGTCGGTTATCCTGATCATTGGGGTGAGTGGGGCGAAAGTGCATCTGGGTGCTGCGGAATTGAAGGGTATGGCATTAGCCACTGTTGTGGGTATTGCGTTGAGCCTGCTGTTCGCACTGATCAATCGTTTCAGAAGCGAGGAAGTGGTGCTGGATGCCGAGGACGACGCCGAGGAAAACTCGCGCGCGTCATAAGCTGAGCATTGCTCAGATTTCCGGGGATGATATTATCCCCGGAAACAGAAAAAACATGGCAATGGATTGTTCATCATGAAGAAAACAACATTAGTGTTGTTGCTGGGGCTATCGTGTTCTGCTTCCGCTCAAGATGCGGATGACGTCGATCGGTTCTACGATCGTCTGGAACAGCAAGATACTACTGCACTGACCGCCCTCACCGATTTGGCTCAACGTCAGGATCCTTATGCGCTCGCTGTGTTGGGGTTCGTCTATGAGTTTGGCGTTTCCGTTCCTAAAAATACCCAACAGGCGATCGACTATTATCAGCAAGCCTGCGCATTGGGTGGAGATTATGGCTGTTATAACGCGGGGTATTTTTATCAGTACGGTATTGGCGTACCGGAGGATAAAGCCCGAGCCAGCCAACTACTGGAAAAGATTAACGCTTCGGATATTGATATTGAGACCACGAGGACACTCGGGCATACCCTTTATGAGGCGAAAGCAAAGGCAGAAATCGATGCAGAGATGCGTGCACCGATACTGAAGTATGTTTCCCGTTTTTTAAATACGGCAGATGACGAAACTCGCCGGATATTCAGTCGCCTTGGTTTGAGTAAAAGCGATACATTACGGCTGGCAAAGCGTTGGGCACAGCAAGGCGATCCCAAAGTAAACTTCTACGTCGGCCATTTCTATAATTTTGATTACTCCCCGATAAAAGAGAAAAACATCGAGGCGATGCGTTGGTTTCGCCGCGCAGCAGAGGGCGGCGAATCAGAATCGCAGAATATTCTTGGCCTTGTCTACCGCAAAGGGCGATGGGGGGTGGATGCTGCTGCACAAGACGCTGTCACCTGGTTTGAACGTGCCGCGAAGCAGGGTAACAGGGATGCCATGATCAATCTGGCGGAAATGTATTACACCGGCGAAGAAATAAATGTTGATTATGGAAAGGCGCTCGCGTTATTCACTGAAGCCCATGAAAAAGGCGCATCGCGGGCTGCAAGGTATCTCGCCAAGATCTATTACAATGGTCAAGGTGTTACAACCAACTGTCTGAAATCTTGGGAGTATCGCAGTCAGGGACGTACTGACGAGACGAAGGCCAGATATACGGCGCACTGTGTTAATGATAATCGCGCCCGTGAGGAAAATCGTCAGATATTGCCTGTATTGATATTGAAAGACGAATCGACCTTTCTCGGGGGGAATAATCCCGCGGTGAAATGTGAAAACCATTTTGTTGTCGATACCGATAAAATCGGAGAAGTTGCCAATTTGCGCGTGGTTATCACGTTAAAAAATACCGAGGGTGTCAGTGGAAAATACACGCTGGCGTTTGAGCCCTTTGGCATGAATACCCTGAATGAAAGTTTGAATGGCCAGGAATACAGTTCCTTTCGCTCAGCTGCCTTGGTTGCGCAAAAGACCAAGGACTTTTGCCAGCGAGGTGATGTGACATTTCAGATTGACTCCGCAACGGCACGGATTAATGGACAGGAAAAAGAGTTGCTGACGGCTGGAATTATCAAACCGTATGTGAAAAATGCAGGGTAAGATGATCGCCTTGAGACAATTCTTCTGAAAATTAAAGCGGTGTTTAGAAAAATAGCCCGGTTGATGCGCTATCAACAGGGCTTGCATTCTGTGGTAAACTCGATCTGTTTTCCCGCCGAATTGAACATGAGGTGCTTCTGAACACGCCGGCGCAGCTTTCATTGCCACTCTCTCTGCCTGATGACGAAACCTTTGCCAGTTTCTATCCTGGAGAAAACGCGTCACTTCTGGCTGCCCTCCACAACGTGTTGCAGCAAGAGCACGGTAGCTACGTCTATTTTTGGTCACGGGAAGGTGGCGGGCGTAGCCATCTGTTGCATGCGGCCTGCGCGGCGTTATCGCGTCAAGGGGATGCTGCTGGCTATGTGCCGTTGGACAAGCGCGCTTATTTTGTGCCTGACGTCTTGGAAGGGATGGAGCAACTTGCGCTGGTTTGTATTGATAACATCGAATCTATCGCCGGGGATGATGTCTGGGAAATGGCGATGTTTAACCTCTACAACCGCATTCAGGAAGGGGGACGCACCCGGTTGTTAATCACGGGCGATCGCCCACCGCGCCAGCTTAATTTGCATCTGCCCGATTTGGCCTCGCGCCTGGACTGGGGACAGATTTATAAATTGCAGCCGCTATCAGACGAAGAGAAGGGAGAAGCGCTACAACTGCGTGCTCGTCTGCGCGGTTTTGAGTTGCCGGAAGACGTGAGCCGCTTTTTGTTGAAACGGCTCGATCGTGAAATGCGCACGCTGTTTATGACGCTCGATCAGCTCGATCACGCCTCCATTACCGCGCAGCGTAAGCTGACCATTCCCTTCGTCAAAGAGATTCTGGGGCTATAACAGTGCCAGCACCTGCTCTGGTGGGCGGCCGATGCGTGCCCGTTCACCGTTCACTACGATTGGGCGTTCAATCAACTTGGGATGCTCAACCAGTGCCGCAATCAACTGTGTTTCACTCAGTGTCGGGTCAGACAGTTTTAATTCGCGGTATAAATCTTCTTTCTGACGCATTAATTCGCGTGCACTACTGAACCCCAATTGTGAGAGCAACTGTCGGATCTTTGCTGCATCCGGCGGCGTATCCAGATAGAGCACCACGCGTGGCGTAACGCCTTGTTGCTGCAACAGAGCCAGTGTCTCTCGGCTCTTGGAGCAACGCGGGTTGTGATAAATAACAATATCGTTCGACATGGGCTGTTCCTTTGTCTCTACTTGGTGTGTCTATCAGGACTTTTCAAACTGGCGGAAACGGTTCTGTAGTTGGCGCAATTGATCGATACGGGCATCATAGCGAGCCTGCTCCAGACTGCCCAATTTACTTAGCGAACTGGCATTGCTGAACAGACCGATGGCCTGATCCAGTTTACCGGATAACGCCAGTTCTTCACCGCGTGCGGCAAGTTCTTCAGCGCGCATTCCCTGTGCTGCTGAGGCCTGTGCAAGCAGAGACCAACCGTTAGGATCGCCGGGGTTAGCATAGGTATAACGGTAGAGCAGGCGGCTGGCTGCCGCTGGCTGACCGCCACTCACATAGGCGTTGGCAAGGTTCAACTGAAGTACCGGATTGTTCTGGGCTCCCGGCGCTTTTTGTAACCGCGCGATGGCCTGAGCGGCCTTGTTTTGCGCTAAGTCTATGTCGGTCATTAAATCGAGGAACCAAGGGCTGTCGGGCGTTTTATCCAGCAGAGGCTGCAACACGGCCCGCGCGTCGTCATATTTCTTCTCTTCATAAGCACGCACAGCTTTGCCGTATTGCGCGGCAAGCTGCTCACGCAAGTTGCCTTTTAACCAGTTATCAATGGTTTCATCTGCGGTGGCTTTATAGGCAGCGCTGTACATCGACAGCGCTCTCATCTTGGCAAAAAGGAAATCTTGAGAGGATTGAGTGGGGGCAGGGCGCATCTGGTTAGCTCGGTTGCGAGCATCTGCCAGGCGACTCTCTGGCAACGGGTGTGTCAGCAACATTTCTGGCGGCTTGGTAGCATAACGCGATTGGTCAGCTAATTTTTGCATGAAATTAGGCATCGCTTGCGGATCGAACCCAGCTCGTTGCAACACTTGTAGGCCAATGCGATCGGCCTCCTGCTCGTTGGCCTGCGTGAAGCTGATGATTCCCTGCTGTGCACCAGCCAGAGTACCACTCAACGCGGCCATGCCTACCTGTGGGTTTGCCATAGCCAACAGAATGGAACCGAGTGCGCCCACCCATGTGAGCGGGGCGCTACGTTGTTGTGACTCCATTGCTCGTGCCAGATGACGCTGGGTGACGTGAGAGATTTCATGGGCCAACACAGAAGCCAGCTCGCTCTCGTTTTCCGCATAGCGAAACAATGCCGAATGGATGACCACGTTGCCCCCGAAGAAAGCGAAGGCGTTCAATTCATCGTTGCGGATGATAAAAAAGTGGAAAGGTGTGCGTACTGAGTTGGCGTTTTTCACTAACCGCTGACCCAGTTGGTTGATATATTGCACCAGCAACGGATCGTCAATCAATGGGGCGCCTCCACGCATTTGTCGTAAGTAGAAATCACCCATTTCTATCTCTTGGTTAATGCTGAGCGTACCGCCGGCCGTGGTGCCCATATCTGGAAGCTGATCCTGCATATCCGCGCGGGTGGGCGCGATGACACTGCTCAGTATGGCGCCGAGCAGCAACGCGGTCAGCGTCTTCTTCACATTGAATCCAGAGGAAAACGTCTTGCCTGCCAGTGTGGAAATGCGATGACGTCCGGCACCTAACCAATTGAAGACCATGAATGAAACCTTCTTGACTGCAAGGTGAAAGCGATTAATGCCTATCTTAGCTAGCGCGGAGGGTGCATGCAAAGTGCAATGCGGGAAAAATGACGCATAAACGCGCGCGGTGCAAAAAAACATCAAGCACAACGTTGCGCGCGGTGTGAATCAGAGCAAAACAAAAACACCGACACCCTGACAGTGCCGGCGGAAACCTGATGTGCTATCAGGCGCTTTTCAGGTAATTCAGTACGATATCGTGGTGATCGCTGGTTTTGAAATCATCAAACACATGCACCACCTTACCGTCTTCACCAATCAAGAAGCTGATACGGTGAATGCCATCGTAGGTTTTCCCCATAAAGGTTTTTTCGCCCCATACGCCGAATGCTTGTGAGATCTGATGATCTTCGTCGGACAACAACGTAAAGTTCAGCAGCTCTTTTTCTGCGAAGCGAGACAGTTTTTCCGGCTTGTCAGTGCTGATACCCAGCACTTCCACGCCATATTTCTTCAACTCATCCATGTTGTCGCGCAAACCGCAGGCTTGCACGGTACATCCAGGTGTCATCGCTTTAGGGTAAAAATAGACCAACACTTTTTGTCCCTGGAAGTCGGTTAAATTTACTTGTTCGCCATCCTGGTCGGGCAAGCTAAATTTCGGTGCGGTATCGCCGGCTTTCAGTGTGTTCATCACTACTCTCCATCTTTCTCTTCATGCTGTGGATAGTTCACGACGCTAATACTGCCTTGTGCTTGCAGTTCTGTACATAGCTGATGAAAGGCTGGCTCAATAATTGCGCCATTTAACATCTCAGGACTGTGCGCGGTGATTTGAATATATAACTTTGGTGGATGCCCGCCCATGGCAGGCTGTGTTTTTGAAACCAGTTCCGCAATGTTCATTTTATGTACGTCGAACAGAGCGGTAAAACGTTCAATGATATGAGGGGAATCTGCCAGTTCAACCTTGACCCATACGGTGGAAGGCATCGGTGGGCGTGCCTGCGATTCTGTACGCTTCATCACGATCAATAATTCCATTTCAGCCCCTTTGAGTGGCAACGTGGATTCAATCAAGGTGATGGCATTCCAGCTTCCCGACAGCAGCATGATGAACGTGAACTCTTTGCCCAGCATAGCAAGACGGCTATCTTCAATATTACAGCCACAGCTACTGACGTGGCGTGTGATGGCGTTCACAATCCCAGGGCGGTCGACGCCGAGTGCGGTGATAACCAGATAGTGTTCTTGTTGGCTCGGCAAAATCTTGCTTCCTCTGCATCGGGTTGAGAGTAACATGGTAAACACAAAAAATTGTCTGGGGCAATTTTGAGTTTGTTCTGAGAGCGTTTTCCCGCGTAGCCGTCGGTCGGGGCATCCAGAAAGAAAAAAACCGCATGTCAGAGGCTGACAACGCGGTTGTGCGCTTGCTTTTGCAGTGAAGTCAAAAGTACCATGAGGAAGTTGTTTTTGGAGGGGATGGCGAATGTTTACGGGAAGTATTGTTGCACTGGTTACGCCGATGGACGACAACGGAGCCGTCGATCGTGCAAGCTTGAAAAAACTTGTTGATTATCATGTCGCTAGCGGAACTGCGGCAATTGTGTCAGTAGGAACGACAGGGGAGTCAGCCACGTTAAGCCATGATGAGCATGGCGATGTGGTGATGATGACGCTGGAACTGGCAGATGGACGTATTCCCGTGATCGCGGGAACGGGTGCCAATGCGACGTCGGAAGCCATCTCTCTCACTAAACGTTTTCACGGTACGGGCGTGGTGGGTTGCCTGACGGTGACGCCTTACTACAACCGCCCGACGCAAGAAGGCTTGTTCCAGCATTTTAAAGCAATCGCAGAACACACTGATTTGCCGCAGATTCTATATAACGTACCGTCGCGAACCGGTTGCGATATGCTGCCGGAAACTATCGCCCGTCTCTCTGAAGTAAAAAATATTGTTGCTGTGAAAGAAGCTACCGGGAACTTAAGCCGTGTGAGTCAGATCCAAGAGTTGGTTGATGATAAATTCATTTTGCTGAGCGGTGATGACGCCAGCAGCTTGGATTTTATGCAACTTGGTGGTCGAGGCGTGATTTCAGTGACGGCAAACATTGCGGCACGGGAAATGGCACAGCTTTGCGCACTGGCAGCGCAAGGTGATTTTGTTGCAGCTCGCCGTTTGAATCAGCGACTGATGCCACTGCATCACAAACTATTTGTTGAACCTAATCCGATCCCGGTGAAATGGGCATGTAAGGCATTAGGATTGATAGCGACCGATACGCTTCGCTTGCCGATGACGCCGCTGACTGACGCCGGTCGGACAGTGATGGAGCGCGCATTGAAGCAAGCTGGTTTGCAGTAACCCTTAGGGAGATTTGATGACTTCTTCAGTGCAAAAGTCCATGGTGGCAAAAGTGGTTGGTTTGTCGCTGGTCATGCTGTTAGCGGCGTGTTCTAGCGATCAGCGTCACAAACGTCAGGTCAGCGGCGATGAATCTTATTTGAAAGCGCCGCAACCAAGGGCGTTAGTGGCTCCGGCGGGGATGATCCTTCCGGTACAGAATGGGGATTACGAGATCCCGGCAGCCGCATCAACTGGTGAGCTGGGCAAAGCGTTAGATATCCGTCCTCCTCTCCAGCCATTGGCTTTGTTAAGCGGATCGCGCACGCAAATTTCGGGTGATACAGCCACATTGCTGATCGAGAATGGCGCGCAGGCGAACCGTCTGTGGCCGCAGATTGTGCAAATCGTTCAGGATAAGGGCTATGTGATTGCCAATCGACAGGATGCAACGCAGACGCTGACCACAGATTGGATCTTCTGGCCGCGTGAGGATGAAAGTGTGCCATACCGGGCGCGTTATCAGATCTCCGTACAACCGCAAGGATATCAGATGGCGGTTGTCGTGAAACTGCTTGGTCTGGAAGTGCAAAATACCCCGGTAGCAGAAGCGCTTCAGGTGCAGCGTTACACCAGCCTGATGGCGAACAGCCTGTCAGATGCGTTGGAAAAACAGGCCAGCGCGCGTGAAAATGCGCAGGTCAACCGTGCAGTTGGTACGTTGGATGTGCTGAGCGGTGCAGATGATAGCGGTTTACCGTTGCTTGTGGTGCGTGGTCCTTATTCGGTGGTCTGGGATCGTCTTCCTGCCGCGTTGGATAAAGTGGGCATGAAAGTGAACGATCGCAGTCGTCCGCAAGGCTCAATAGCCGTGACCTATAAAGCGCCTGGCAGCAGTGCCTGGGAACGTCTGGGGGCAAAAGATCCTGAATTGACCAACGGCGATTACAAATTGCAGGTTGGCGATCTGGGGAACCGCAGTACGTTGCAGTTCATCGATTCGAAAGGGCATACGCTCAGTCAGGCGAAAAACGATGCACTCGTTGCCGTCTTCCAGGCGGCGCTCAGTCACTAACAGATTAGGGCCGGTCAGATCCGGCCCTTCTTTATTCGGCCCGGCGAATGCCGGTATTTTTATTGTTTATCAAGTATTAAATCATCGGGCCCGTTGTCGGTGGCCCACAACTGTGTGGAGTAATAAAAGATGCAAAAGCTAGCTGAGTTGTATCGCGGAAAAGCGAAAACGGTCTACACCACTGAAGATCCCGATCTGTTGGTGCTGGAGTTTCGCAATGATACGTCAGCCGGTGATGGCGCGCGCATTGAACAGTTTGATCGTAAGGGCATGGTGAACAACAAGTTCAACCATTTCATCATGAGCAAACTGGAAGAAGCGGGCATCCCGACGCAAATGGTCAAGTTGCTGTCCGACAACGAAGTACTGGTGAAAAAGCTGGAGATGGTTCCGGTAGAATGCGTGGTACGTAACCGTGCAGCCGGTTCACTGGTGAAACGACTGGGTGTGGAAGAGGGCATTACCCTGAACCCGCCGCTGTTTGACCTGTTCCTGAAAAATGATGCCTTGCACGATCCGATGGTGAATGAGTCTTACTGCAAAACCTTTGGTTGGGTGAATGAAGCCCACCTGGCACGCATGAAAGAGCTGAGCTACAAAGCCAACGACGTGCTGAGCAAGCTGTTCGATGACGCGGGCCTGATTCTGGTGGACTTCAAACTGGAATTTGGATTGTTCAAGGGGGAAGTGGTTCTGGGCGATGAGTTCTCCCCAGACGGTAGCCGCCTGTGGGACAAGAAGACCCTGAACAAGATGGATAAAGACCGTTTCCGTCAAAGTCTGGGTGGGTTGATTGAAGCGTATGAAGAAGTCGCACACCGTCTTGGCGTAAAATTGGACTAAAAACGCAATCGTTTTCGTTGGTTGTTTTGTTGTATTCAACTGCTTGCAGGAGGTTATCCTTCTGCAAGCGGAGAAATACTTTTCTTTGTGTAAAAGATGCATATATATAATGGAATGGCTATTTGAATAAGAGTCAGCGGAAGTAATTTCCCTTATTGAATGAAATTAATCAGTTATGATAAGTAAAGTTTTATCGCGTAATTAATATTTCACTCTTCTTTATATTTGCTCGTTTTTGTATATTTCGTTATGGCTGAAAAAGGTAGTGTCTCCATTATCAAGGAGGATACCATCATGCCCATTAGTGCTTGTCAATACAGAGTTGCCATTGGTAATACTCATAATAACACCCATGTTATTTGTAGGAAGAATGTAGCGAAATCTATGTTGCAAAGAAACAATAATCAACATGATTTATATAAAAACGCTATCCTGTTTAATCTTGAAAAGTGTAATAATGCTTCATCTCTTTCGGGCGTTCGTCCTATAAAATGCAAGGGTAATATATCCAATGTGTTGTTTTTGTTGGCTCTACTAACTCGTATAAAAGATGGCTATGCATTACCAGAAACTAATGTTAGAGATGTAAATGTCTTATCAAAAGAAACACCTCTGGTTGCTCGAGATAAAATAGTGAGAGGGGATAATATCGCCGATAGTATTATTATGGATTCTGCCAAGATTACTCCAGATTCACAACTTTCATCTCTACCTTCTGAACTCCCCTCAATGCCCCCATCTGTAACATTGAATGATATATATGAAATAAAAAATCATCAATTTAATCATGAAGTCTTAAAGCTAATAACAGGGTCTCCTCCCATTATTGATGATACAGATCTTAACCCTGTGATTATTTTTATACCGCATCAAGAGAATAATAAACGGATTAAGCGAAGGCTAATTGAACAATCAGGCCGTGAGAACGATACAAGACCTACGCTTGATGAACAGTGCTATATCAGAACAAAAAACAA
The DNA here is from genome assembly GCA_015548865.1 of Serratia marcescens. GTDB lineage: Bacteria > Pseudomonadota > Gammaproteobacteria > Enterobacterales > Enterobacteriaceae > Symbiopectobacterium > Symbiopectobacterium marcescens_A. The sequence goes on from JADMXW010000014.1 coordinate 56,081, forward strand.
CCAAGGGACTGTATTGGGTGATTCGTTGCTGCTAAGTGGAGAGTTCCTTAGAAACCCCATTCGAGCCATTGCTGACCAGGTTTACGATAAAGGAATGGGTGGGCACAAGATGCCCGAAGGATTGGTTTTATTTACTGAAGGGGCTAATACTCTGTATGACGTTGTATTTTCACTCATTACATCATTTGCCTATCCAATCGTGAAATATGGTATTGTTAAATTACTGAAGGCCTCAGCTCACGGCGTTAATGGAGATCCTGAGTGTTTAAAATATGAGTTCTCACCACAAGAGTTGGCTAACTTATTATTTGATACGGAAACGGGTATTACTCATAGGCGTGTTTTTGTTGATTTTCAGGTGCATCCTAAACCTTCTGAATTGAAAAGTGTAAGACGTTTTATACCAGACGGTGTGTTTGTTCAGGAAAGTATAAATACGGGGATAAATTCTGTTAAATATATGAAGGTGACTCATCAGGGGACTGATTATCTTGTTAGGGAAAAGAGCCCTGGAGAGTATTATACGTTACATCCGGGAGCAATAAAACCAGAACTTCTTGAAAGAAGAGTTTATTTTGATTCAGTCAATAATAAAATTCATTTCAGAGAAGATATGCCAACTGAATTAGGAATGAATTATGATGTTGTTGATGGGAAGAAATTTATTCATATTTATAATGAAAATCATGAGATTAATTATAATTGGGATAAGCGGTTGCATGAGGTTGTTCTAAAGGGCATCAATGGTGATTCAGTGAGTGTCCCTGTTTATATGGAACCATTGACTCGTTCCTGGCATTTTAGTACTCATAATGATATCGAGGTTTTTACTCATCAAGAAAAAAATATTATCGATAATATTCGTGTGGATAAAAATCCTGATTCTTCATATATCCCGGAAGGAAATTATACACCAAGAGTATATGGTTCCGGGAAAGTATTCCGAGAAAAGGCCAATGGTGATGTTTATGGATATACAAAACAGAGTCTGATAGAAATGAACGGTTCTTTGGTACCGGTGAAAGAAATTGTCGTGCCCGAGCGTGGCGTTAGGTATGCTGTATATGATGCGAAGGGGAACGATGGAAGAATTTACCCTGTCGAATGGGATGGCAGGCGCTGGGTATTTGAAAGTTCAACTTCCGTTCATGTATCCAGTGGTTTAAAGAAAATAATAGCGAAAGTAAATAACCAAAGGATCAATGTTGATAAACTTTCTGCCGCAGATGATCAAGGATTACGATGGGATGGTAACGATAGTTATATAAAGATAAATGATCAATATATAAAACTGAATAAATTAAAAAACAATCGATTTTATATTGATAATGAAGATGGTGTTAGTAAGATATTTTTGCGTTTTGATAATGGAAAATTGAGAGTAGAAGATGCGTCTGAACGATTAAAGAATGTTCTTGATGTTGATCTCTCTGAGCGAGCGAGCAGGACGAGAACGGCTGAGGATATTCTCTCAGAAATTGATGGTTTCAATGAGGTATCGGCGCGAGAAATATTGGCTCGATACAAATTCCCTGAAAACAGTTTATATACCAAAGAAGCATTTGCTTTAGATGTTGAGCAATATGGCGTAATCCCTTTGTGGGCTGAAAATTTTCGAATAAAAACGCCTGATGTCTTGGCTGAGCCGTCACCAGGATTATTAGGGGTGAATCAAGCAAAATCTTCAGTATCGAAAAGTTCAACGGAATCTATCCTTTCAAGCATATCGTCGACTCCTGATACACCTGTACCTCGCTCGAATATTTTCTTACGAACATCAGATTTACCACCTGATTCGTCACTGAATGAACGCGGAATGATTGAGCGGAGAGATTTTCAAAAGCTATACCGGGTGGAAACGCTGAGGAGGATGGATAAACGCGGAGGGCCTCAGGCTATTATTGATAAAGGTTTTTTTTCCAACTCGATGATCTTTGCTGGGCCGAAGAGGATGATGGATGGCGACATTATCATTACTTCAAGAACCATTGAGGGGGCAACCCGTTTTGGTGAAGTAGAGCTTGAGGGAAACTATTATCTTTTTGAAATTGAGGCTATGGGGCGAAGGGGCGTTTCGTTAAATGAAAATGTTGAGTTCAACGCTCAGTTTCTAGAAAAACGAGATAATCTTCCTGGAGGATTCATCGCTCAACTCAAACAAAACAATCTGCTGGACACATTCGCTGAGAGTGCTCATTCGTTTGATGAAGTTCACCTGGATAATACGGGAGAGCCGATGTCCATCAGGCTTATCAAAACGCAAAAGACGGAGTAGGGGAGTATTCTCATGTATAATAGGGTTTTGAATAAACGCGGCATATGATGCGCTGTGTGCAGGAACTCTCTTGTCCATGACTTCTTTTGATCCCACTCTTCTGATCCTGCTTGGCCTCGCGGGACTTGGTATTATCAGCCACAACATGACGGTAACCTGGGCAATGTTGGCGCTGCTGGCTGTTCGTATGACGCCGCTCAATGGTTATTTTCCTCTGGTAGAAAAATACGGATTGAGCATCGGGATCTTGATTCTGACGATCGGCGTGATGGCCCCTATTGCCAGCGGAAAAATCAGTGCACATGATTTCTTCCAAGCTTTCCTCAACTGGAAATCTTTGGTGGCCATTGCCGTGGGCGTCGCTGTCTCCTGGCTCGGTGGACGCGGTGTTTCTCTGATGAGCAACCAACCTTCCGTTGTGTCGGGATTGCTTATTGGGACTGTCGCGGGCGTTGCGTTGTTTCGCGGTGTGCCTGTAGGGCCGCTCATTGCGGCAGGGCTATTATCACTACTGATCGGTAAATCCTGAAAACGGCAGCGGCATGTCTGAGCTAATCACCCCAAATCTGTTTGGTGCTGGCGCGAGTGGCGATCCTGCTCTGCTCCGTCGTTTTGGTGTGCGCCGTCTGCTGGTCGTCAGCGGTGAATCGGAATGGGTACAAATGCAGGCAACTGCCTTATGCCAGCAGACACAGGGCGATTGGCTTTGGCTGGGAGGCACTGCTCCGGACACTCTCCCGTTTAACAAAGCGCGCACGCTACTCGGGCAGGAGTATCAGCATGCCATTTTTGATGCTCGGGCAGGATTGGATGTAGAGGCGCTGGCGATCGTTGCTGGTACCTTACGTGCAGGGAGTTGGCTACTGCTACTGGTTCCACCTTGGCAAGGGTGGTCACAACAGCCAGATGCCGATAGCCTGCGTTGGAGTGAACAGCCACAGGCGATAGCCACGCCGAATTTTATTACGCATTTTCAGCGACAGCTGCTGTCCGATGAGGAGGTCACTCTGTGGCGGCAAGGTGAAGGTGTAGAAATAAAACCTCTAGCCCCCCGTGTACTGTGGCACCCCGCCACCGGCGACCCAACCTCACAGCAGCAGGCACTGTTAACTCGATTGCACGGTGCTGCACCGGGCGTCTATGTGATTACTGCTCCGCGTGGTCGAGGAAAATCGACGCTGGCGGGTATGCTGGCAGCGCAGTCGGGGGGGATTTGCTGGGTGACGTCACCTTCCCGTGAAACGGCTGCACAATTGTTTCAACACAGTGATGCCGAATTGGCCTTTTGGTCCCCGGATGCCTTGCTTGCACTTTGCCAATCGTCATCTCCTCCGTCGCTTGACTGGTTGCTGATTGATGAGGCTGCGGCCATTCCCACGGCTGTGTTGCAGGCGCTGGTGAGCCATTTCCCTCGGGTGCTGATGATAACCACTGTGCAAGGCTATGAAGGAACGGGGCGTGGTTTCTTGCTGAAATTTTGTGCGTCGTTGCCGCAGTGCGATATTCTGGCGTTAGATGAGCCGTTGCGCTGGGCCACTAATGATCCACTGGAACGTTTTCTGGACGATGCGCTACTTTTCCGTGATGCTTTTACCGATGCAGATACTCTGCAACCAGGCATTCAACCATTACCCGTTGTCATAACAAAAAATTCGATAACGCAGTGGTTGAGCGAGCCAGCAAGTTTATACCAGTACTATGCCTTACTGTGCAGTGCACATTATCGCACGTCTCCGCTTGATTTACGTCGGTTGTTGGATGCGCCTGGTATGCATGTCTATGGTGCCAAACGAGGGGACGGTTTGTGTGGTGTGGCCTGGTGGGTGGATGAAGGCTGTTTGTCGCAAATGCTAGCGCACGACATTTGGGCGGGGCGTCGCCGTCCCCGTGGAAGTCTGGTCGCTCAATCGTTAGCGGCACATGGTGATGAGTGGCAAGCGCCTTGTTTGCGTTCGCGGCGTATCAGCCGTATTGCTGTCGCAGCAGAACAGCGGCGTAGTGGCATTGGCAAATTACTTATCGCAGCGCAGCAGCGTGTTGCATGTGATGACGGCATTGATTTTCTTTCCGTCAGCTTCGGCTTTCAACCTGAACTGTGGGCATTCTGGCAGGCGTGCGGGTTTCGATTAGTACGCATCGGTAGCCACCGTGAAGCCAGCAGCGGCTGCTACAGTGCGATGGCGATTTTGCCTATCAGTGATAAGGGAAAAAGAGTGGTCGCGCGCGCTGAGCGCAGTTTTGTGCAAGAGTGGCCCATTTTGCGCCGCATTATCCCCTTGGCATTGTCACTCGAACAGGGGGAGCCGTATAAACCCTGGCTCAAAGACGATGAGTGGCGCAGACTGGCCGGATTTGCTTTTGCGCATCGCGCCATGGAGACGACGTTTGCCGCGCTGATGCGCTTGCTGACGATCTCTCGCTTGCCGCTGCCTGCATTACGCTTGCTGGATGCGTACCCTCAATCGCCTGAGAGAGGCGTTGCTCAGTTTTCATTAAGCGGCAAAAAAATGCTGTTACAACGCTGGCGTGAAGAGACGGCACTGGCGCTTGCAGATCTTGATATTGTTGCTTGTGCGCATTGGCAACGTTGGACACAACCGGGCGGCTACCGGATAAATGACTAGCAGGTTGGCAGCATACGTGCGCGCCGGTTTTTGTCCGCTACCCATGGTCAAACAGGCTGCGCTAATAACGCCTACTTGGATAGGCTCTACGTACGAAATCAAAATGGAGAAAGCAGATAAATCATGATGATGGGAATTTTTTGCGGTTCAAGTGCAGGGAATGATGCTGCCTATATTGATGCGGCACGCATTACGGGAAAAACCTTGGCGCTGGCGGGCATCTCCATCGTTTACGGCGGTGGGCGTGTCGGCTTGATGGGGGCAGTTGCTGATGCCGCGCTGGCTCATGGTGGTCGGGTGGTTGGTGTAATGCCACGTCTTCTTGCCGATCAAGAGCTTTCTCATCCGGACCTGACCACATTGCATGTGGTAGAAAATATGCACGAGCGCAAAGCCAAAATGGCACAGCTTGCTGATGGTTTTATCGCGATGCCGGGCGGTCCGGGAACGCTGGAAGAGATTTTTGAACAGTGGACTTGGGCACAGTTGGGTATTCATGACAAACCCTGCGCGTTTCTCAATATTAACGGCTATTTTGAACCGTTGAAAACCCTGAATGAAACGATGGTCAGCCAGGGCTTTATGAAGCAACCCTATGCCGATATGCTCACTTTCTCTGACAGCATTGAGGATATTCTGCGCGACTTTGCTGCCTATACGCCGCCGCCGCACAAGTGGACGCCTGCATTTCGTAAGGCAGGGTGAAATGGCGATGGAAACGTCCTGTGTGATTCGCATTGCTGCTGCCGTTATTACCGATGCAGCAGGAGCCTGTCTGTTAGTGCGTAAACAAGGCACTACTGCGTTTATGCAGCCAGGCGGGAAAATGGAGCCAGGAGAGACGGCGGAGCAGGCACTGGTGCGTGAATTGAAAGAAGAGTTGTCGATACAGGTAGCGCTATCGGATCTGACTTATCTCGGGCATTTTTCTGATCGCGCGGTCAATGAGCCTGGGTATATTGTTGAGGCCGAGGTGTATCGTGTACAGGGCGTGAATACGGTTATTCCGGCGGCTGAAATTGCCGAAGTCGTCTGGATTAACCCACGAATGCCTGTGACGATTCCTCTTGCGCCTTTGACTCAACAGCAATTATTGCCCCTTGTAGCATCGTTTTGATGCAACAGGCGACAGGCTGACCGCATGGTCAGTCTGGGGTTGCTACGGACTTTGCTATCAGTCTGATATTTCCCTCTTCCATGTCTGCCCTATTTGTTGAGATCGGTTTTGGCGGGTCATTGGAAATAATGGAATAACTTGTTCAATAAATCCCGATAGCGTGCGATAGCCGCAGGGGTATTATAATTTTATACCAAGACAAAACGGGACATATCATGAGCGATGCAATTACAGTACAACAACCGGATCGAGCACAGCGTTTGATCCTGCTGTTTCACGGTGTTGGCGACAGCGCCAACGGCATGGCTGCGTTGGGACGTTATTTCGCCGATGCTGCTGCGGATGCCTGTGTGGTCAGCATAAACGGTCCAGAGAGCACCGAATGGGGGGCTGGGCGTCAGTGGTTCTCCGTGCAGGGGGTGACCGAGGAAAATCGGCAGGCGCGTGTTGATGCGGCTATGCCGGGTTTCCTGTCCACAGTACGCGACTGGCAGGCGAAGAGTGGGGTAGATGCAGCCCATACTGTGTTGGTCGGTTTTTCGCAGGGTACCATCATGTCTCTGGAGGCGTTAAAGGCCGATCCTGCTATTGCCGGTACGGTTATTGCTTTTAGCGGCCGTTTTGCCTCGTTGCCTGTATCTGCATTGACACCGGCTGTCGTACATTTTGTCCACGGTGAGCAAGATAGCGTCATTTTACCCGCTCACGCACACGCTGCCGCTGAGCGTCTACAGGCATTGGACAGCGCGTATTCACTCGATATGACTGCGGGCGTAGGTCACTCTATTGATGGTGTTATGCTGCAACGGGCGTTGGGTTATCTGGCATAACCTGGTTGTATCACTTGCAGGGCGGTTCTACCTATGAATCGTCCTCGTTTTTCTTGGCAATCTTCACCTCGCGCTGAATGAGATATCGCGCCAAAATCACGTTGGGTAGGCCCTCTATCCATATCAAAAGTGAATTTTTCCATATTTAAATAACCTTGAATGCCTGACGATGTCGTTGCACTACTTATGTGTTGCATTGCATAGGTGTCGCACTACACACATCATAATGTTCCCGCTATACCCAAATGTATTCGCGATGCTGTTATGTGAAAGGCTTTTTATTCACGTCTGCCGCAGAATCGCGTCATTGATGCGACGCGAATTGTTCAGGGTATATACATGTCACGTCCTTTTAGGAAATAAGGGTGTTATATGTTCAAACGTATAAAAGTTGTGACCATCCTCATTATTGTTCTTTTTACTCTGGGTATTTCGCAATTCCTTACCGGCGCCCTTTCTCTGCGTGCGCTGGTCAATGACAGAGAAGGGTTTCAGGCCTCACAGCGTGCCAATCAGAGCGTTGCCGCCTTTACCGATGCCTGGATTATGATGAACCAAACGCGTATTGCCGTCGGTACCATGATTCAAAACATGATGATGGGCAATGCGGATAAAGAGGCGATGCAGTCGTTGCTGCAAATGGCGAAGGAGCGCATTGCCAGTTCGGAGAGTCGCTATAAAGCCTATCAGGCGATTCCGGCCTCGCCGGGGGTGGATGCAGTTCTAACGAAAAAGCTGGAGGACAGCTATATCGTATATCAAAAACTGTTGAGTGATATCGTCAATTCACTTGCCGGTGGATTGGCGGGAGCGGCAATGAAACTGCATGAAGGGGCGGCACCGTTAAATGTGGCAATGCAAGAAAACTATCTGGCGTGGCGAGAAGCGCAAACGCAGGTAGCCGATAACGGGTTACGTGATAACCACCGTGCGTTTCAGGAGATGTTGTGGCTGTTAGGGGCGATTTCATTGCTGGTGGTATTGGTGATTGTGCTCAGTTGGGTCGGATTACAGCGTATTCTGTTGCAACCGTTGCGTGCTCTGATGCGTCATATCAATGCGATTGCCAAAGGTGACCTGACGCAGCCCATTGATGTTCAAGGGCGAAATGAGATGAGCCAGCTCGCTACGGGTTTGCATCATATGCAGCGTTCCTTGATTGATACGGTAAGTGCCGTGCGTGATAGCGCGCAGGCGATTTATACCGGTGCCAGCGAAATTTCAGCCGGCAGTAACGATCTTTCATCACGTACTGAGCAGCAGGCGGCGTCGCTGGGTGAAACGGCTGCCAGCATGGAGCAGTTAACCGCCACGGTGAAACAGAACTCTCACAGCGCGCGTCAGGCGGCGCAGGTGGCAAAAGAGGCCTCTGAGACGGCAGACAAAGGCGGTGTAAAAGTCAGCCATGTCGTGCTCACCATGAACCAGATTTCTGATAGTTCGCAAAAAATTGCCGATATCACCAATGTTATCGATGGCATTGCTTTCCAGACCAACATTTTGGCCCTGAATGCAGCCGTGGAAGCGGCGCGAGCGGGCGATCAAGGTCGTGGGTTTGCCGTGGTCGCTGGGGAGGTGCGCACGCTCGCACAGCGCAGCGCGCAGGCGGCGAAAGAGATCAAAACCCTGATTGACGATTCGGTCAATCGTGTTAGCACCGGAGCGATTCAAGTGCGGGAAGCGGGGGATACCATGGAAGAAATCGTAACGGCTGTGGGGCGCGTGACGGATATTATGGGTGATATCGCTTCAGCGTCAGATGAACAAAGCAGAGGAATCGATCAGGTAGGCCAGGCAGTGAGCGAAATGGATCGTGTGACGCAGCAAAATGCGGCACTGGTAGAAGAATCTGCATCAGCGGCGGCTTCTTTGGAAGAGCAAGCGGGGTTTTTACAAGGTGCGGTATCTGCGTTCAATATTGGTCACCGTCAAGACATGCCACCCTCTGAATCCTCCACGTTTACGCGTGGTGCCCAAGGATTATTGCCTGCGATGAAAAACGCCTCCGGGCGCTCGTTAGAGCGCGACTGGGAGGCATTTTAAATCCCTATTATCACTGGGTCGTGGATTGGATGCTGCGGCTCGGTTACAAGCGCTCAACAATCAGCGCGATGCCCTGACCGCCGCCGATACATAACGTTGCCAACCCCAAGGTCTTATCGTAGCTGCGCAACGCGTGAATCAGTGTCACTAAAATACGCGCGCCGCTGGCACCAATCGGGTGACCCAGCGCAATGGCGCCGCCGTTGACATTAACTTTCTCAGGGTCCAGGCCCAAATCGCGCTGTACTGCCAGAAATTGGGCTGCAAACGCTTCATTGGCTTCAATCAGATCGATATCCTGGATGGTCAGTCCCGCCTTGAGAAGTGCCTTTTGTGTTGCAGGGATAGGGCCTAATCCCATGACATCGCTGGGGACGCCCGCTGAAGCCCAACTGCGGATACGTGCAAGTGGTGTAATGCCTTGCTGACGAGCGGTGGATTCCCGCATCAATACCAGCGTTGCTGCTGCATCGTTGATCCCAGAGGCGTTACCCGCAGTGACGGTACCGTCGGGCAGGAACGCAGGACGCAGTTTGCTCAGGGAATCCAGCGTGGTATCAGCACGTACGAACTCATCTTGATTGAATAATCGCGTCTCTTTTTTTATGCGTAGCGCAATGGGCGTGATTTCTGCATCAAAACGACCGTTTGCCTGCGCGGCGGCTGCTTTTTGCTGCGAGGCGAATGCCACTGCATCCTGATCTTCCCGCGTAAAGCCATACTGTTTGGCAATGTTCTCGGCGGTGATCCCCATGTGGTAGTCATTGAATGCGCACCACAGACCGTCTTTGATCATGGAATCAATTAATTTGCCATCGCCCATGCGGTAGCCCTGACGCGCTTTTTCCAGCAGGTAAGGGGCTGCGCTCATGTTTTCCATACCGCCGGTGATACATACCTGGTTGTCTCCGGCCACGATGGACTGCGCACCGAGTGCTACCGCTTTCAGGCCAGAACCGCACACTTTGCTCACGGTGAACGAGGGCGTTTCCACGCCGAGACCGGCTGCCTGACCCGCTTGGTGCGCGGGGTTTTGACCCAAGCCAGCGCTCAGGACATTGCCCAGCATCACTTCATCAATGTTTAAGTCTTGCGGCAAACATGACAGGTTATCTTTGATGGTGGCGCTTGCCAGTTCAACGGCAGGGGTATTGGCCAGACTGCCAGCGAATTTACCGATCGCGGTACGTTTGGCGCTTACGATCACAACGGAATCTTGTGTGTTCATCAGAGTCTCCTTAGTGGACTTTTAACGGTTGCAGGTCGTCGGAGACAATGAAGTTGGCTTCTGTCTTCTGGCGCAGTTCGTCGAGGCTGATATCCGGGCTGATTTCACGCAGCACCATCTGTTGATCGATAAATTCGAATACCGCCAGTTCGGTGACCACCATGCTGACTTTTTTGGCGGCAGTAAGCGGATAGGTACATTCATGCAGCAATTTGGGAGCACCATTTTTGGCGCAGTGCTCCAGTGCGATGATCACTTTCTTGGCACCGACTACCAGATCCATGGCGCCGCCCATGCCGGGCACCATTTTGCCGGGAACGACCCAGTTGGCGAGGTTGGCATGCTCATCCACCTGTAAACCGCCAAGTACGCAGACATCGACATGGCCGCCACGGATCAGGGCGAACGAGAATGCACTGTCAAACATCGCGGCGCCGGGAACCATGCCGCAGGGTTGTCCACCGGCATTAACCAGATTGGTATCGATCTCGGTAATGGCTCCTAAACCGAGAAAGCCGTTTTCCGACTGGAAAGTCACTTCAATGGTTTCGGGTACGTAGTTCGCTACCTGGGTTGGCAGACCAATACCTAAATTCACTACGTCGCCGTCGTTTAGTTCCAGTGCGACGCGGCGAGCAATAATTGATTTAGCGTCCATTATTTTTCTCCAACATAAAGGTGATCAACCAGTGCAGCAGGCGTCACAATGCATTCCGGCGCCAGTTGGCCGACAGGAATCACCTGTTCGCATTGCGCAATAACGTTGTCTGCGGCAAGTGCTATCAGAGGGTTAAAATTACGGGCGGTGAGGTGATAAATAAGGTTTCCGCTGGTGTCGGCAACGCTTGCCTGAATAATAGCGAGATCTGCCTTTAAAGGTAATTCCAATAAATAGGTATTATTATTCAGGGTGATTTTTTGTTTATTTTCTTCCACCACGGTGCCAACGCCCGTTGGGGTTAAAAAACCGCCCAGTCCTGCGCCGCCACTGCGAATGCGCTCTGCGAGCGTACCCTGAGGCACCAGTTCTACATTCAGCGTTTCGGCAATCATACGTTTGCCCGTTTCCGGGTTGGTTCCGATATGTGAAACAATAACTTTTTTGACCTGACCGTTAGCGATCAACGGGCCTACGCCAGTGTCGGGAAATGCCGTGTCATTACCAATCAGCGTTAAATCAGTGACGCCGGATTTTATTATTTCTTTTACTAATAAATCCGGGGTTCCAACACCCATAAAACCACCGAACATAATTGTCATTCCGTCTTTTAATAAAGATCGGAAATAACTGGCATCAATGATTTTGTTTTTCATTATTCAGCTACTCCATCAATCAAAGGGCGTTATTGCCGTTTTTTAGGCAAAAGCCGCCCCGCAGAAAATTGCCGCCAATTTTCTAAGGTCGTTATGTGGATAATCAGGTGCTATATCAGGGCAATCGTTATTGCCCTGTCGATCTTTTATTTCCGTGCCACGGACTTGCCCGTGGCAATCGTTTAGATATCCATGTCCAAAATGGCTGCACTCAACCCTTTGCCGTGCATATCCAGCGCCAGAGAGCGAGTAACACCGCCACCGAGTGCGCCATACATAACAAAGTTCAGCGCGCCAATGGCAGGCAGTTCGTAACGAACAACGTCGCCGGTGACGATATCGGCAAACCAGGCTTTCACTTTTTCTGCTGTAACGGCCGCTTTGATTTTCTCAAAATCCTCTGCACGATAGGCAATCAAAGAGATATTAGACGTATTGCCTTTGTCGCCAGTGCGAGAGTGGGCGATTTCACGTAATTTCATTATTTGATCTCCAGATAGTTAACCGTTGGGGTAACAAGAGAGCGTGCCAGCAGTGTAGAATCCATGGCCAGAATCTCTTTGACGCCTTTATTGACGCCACCACCACCCGCAGGACCGTTGGTGTACAGGGTTTCTACTTCGTTGCCTACTTTTACTGCTTGTGCGCGGGTGGTACAGCGAGCGGCTACGCGAGCGCGCACTTCATAAGGCTCACTGCGTTGAGAACGCTCTGCACCGTGCAGTGCATCTACGCCGATCAAATCGAAACGGACTTCTGACGGCGCGAAACCGCATACTTCAAAACGGCCTTTAACTATCTCAAGTGCCAGGCGTCCACGCGCCACGGCCCCAGGACCAGCATAAGAAATTTCCCCTTCGCCGATAAAACCATCCTGATAACCTACGGAGACTTTTAATGTGTCAGTTTTAGCTCTGCCAGTTGCACCTTGAACGCGGACCCTGTCGTCACCTACTTGGGTGAAGGTTACGCCGGTGAAATCAGCAACGACATCTGGAGTGATATAGCTGTCTGGGCGGTGGATTTCATACAGCATCTGCTCTTTACAGGTGTCAACGCATACGCAGCCGCCGGAACCGGCAACTTTGGTGATAACCGCATCGCCGTTCTGATCAATTTCAGCAATCGGGAAGCCAAGACGTTCCAGATGCGGAATGTCTTTGAAACCCGGATCTGCATAGTAGCCGCCGGTTATCTGCCCGGCACATTCCAGCAGGTGTCCAAGGCAGGTGCCTTTACCCAGGTGTTCCCAATCATCTGCTGCCCAGTTGAATTCATACATCATCGGCGCCAGAAACAGCGACGGATCAGAAACGCGTCCAGCGATAATGATGTCAGCACCGTCTCGCAGTGCATTGACCATGGCATCAGCGCCCATGTAAGCATTGGCTGAAAGAATATCTTTGCCACTGGCGGAAATAGGCTGACCGATCTCGTCCAGACGAGCATCTTGTTTAATCAACACATCGCGCACGTCATCACCGGTCACTACGGCAATTTTCAACTGTTTGGCGCCCAACTCTTTGGCGATTTCAAGTACGCGTTGGCCTGCTGCCGTTGGGTTTGCAGAACCCATGTTAGTGATGATTTTGATGCCTTTTTCCAGGCAGGTTGGCAATACTGCGTACATTCTGTCTGCCAGCAGCTCGTTGTAACCCTTTTCAGGATTCTGCTGCTTCTGTTTCTGGCCGATAGCGATGGTGCGTTCTGCCAGGCATTCAAACACCAGGTAGTTGATATCGCCTTTCTGAGCGAGCTCAAGGGCGGGCTCGATGCGATCGCCGGCATAGCCTGCGCCGGAACCTATACGGATAGTTTTCATAGCTTTACCTTCTATATTTAAAACGGCTCTAGTGTCAGTGTGTTGGCGCTTATAGCGGGAACACACCAAAGATGACGCAGGCGAATGTCATAACGACACTGGCTGCCCAGAGCACGGGAATAGAGAACTTCTGGTGGTCAGCCAAATCGACGCCTGCCAGGCTGCACAGCAGGAATGTGGCTGGGGTTAACGGGCTGACGGGAAAACCGGTGGTCATTTGGCCCAGAACAGAAGCCTGTGCGACCTGAATGGCGGGTACGCCTAGCATTTCTCCAGTGTGCGCGATAACAGGCATGATGCCGAAGTAATAAGAATCTGGGTCAAACACCAGGCTTAGCGGCATGGAGATAAGGCCAACCACGAACGGAATGTGTGATGCTAATGCAGGAGGAACAAAGCCGACTGCTGCTTCAGACATCGCTTTGAGCATACCGGCTCCACCCATGATGCCGGTGAAGGCACCTGCGGCGAACAGTATACTGGCCATCATCAATGCGGCTTTGGCGTGGGCGTTGATACGCGCTTTCTGCATTTCAACGTTGGGATAGTTCACCATCAGGGCAACCGTCAGCGCGACCATGAAGGCAACGGTCGGAGAGATTTTGGTAAACACCATGGTGCCGATAACGCTGACGACCAGTGCGATATTTATCCAGAACATATGAGGACGGCGCAGGGCCTTTTCTTCGTCGCTCAATTCTTTAACATGCTCTTGTGCATTGAACGAAGCAGAACCGCCAGCCAGTGGGTTGCTGCCCGACAGACCAAGGCGTTTTTCCTCTTTCTTACCCCAGTAATAGCCCATCAATACCATGAAGGCCAGGCCGCAAATCTGTGCTGGAATCAGTGGGATAAACAGATCGTGGGTAGAAATGTTCAATGCAGCGGAGGCGCGGATCATCGGGCCGGTCCACGGCAGGAAGTTAACACCGGCGCTCAGAGCGGTAATGCCGACCAGAATGCGTTTGTCCATGCCTAGCTTGTTGAACAGTGGCAGCATGGCGGGCACGGTGATCAGAAAGGTGACTGCGCCGTTACCGTCCAGATGTGCCAGCAGTGCCAGTACGCCAGTACCAATAATGATTCTTACCGGGCTGGTTCCCACCATGCGCAAGATGCCACGAATGATAGGATCAAACATGCCTGCGTCGGTGACTACGCCGAAAAAGCAGATAGCAAACACAAACATGGCTGCCATGGGGGCCAGTTTAGTGATCCCATCGACAACGTATTTTGCGGTGTCTGTACCGCTACCTGCCAGTAATGCCCCTGCAATCGGAATGACGATCAATGCCACCAGTGGTGACATTCGTTTGGTCATAATGAAAAATAATAGGGTGGCAATGGTGAGCACCCCGATTAACGCTAACATAAAGCACTCCTCTACTTATTATTGTGCGCTGTTGACAATCCATATTTGTTTAACGATTATGTTAAAAAATACCGTTTTTTATAACAAACTTGAAAATCAACGCCTAACCCAGAACAGATATTGTTGGCTGCGCTATTTTTATCATCCAGAATTGAAACAGACTAACTCATAATGGCAATGGATTCATTTGAAAACGGAATGGGTTTATTCTATTTGCAGATCAAATAACTAACTGAAAATTGCCAATATATAGGTAACTTATTGTTTTGAAATGATCTTGATGAATTGTTTTTGATAGGAATTATGCGGTTGATGTGATGTTGCTTGAAAATGTAGCAATTGCGTCTTTTATCTGAAGGGTAAATAAGATTAAATAATTGCGGTGTTGATCATAAAAACAAAATAAGTCACTTGATTGAAATAAAGTTTGTTAGTTTTTTACCGATGTGTAAGGTCTATTAAGATAGAGGCGCTATGAACTTATCCATTAAACAATTAAGGGCATTTATTGCCCTCACAGAAACTGAAAATTTCACTCGGGCTGCGCAGAAAATAAATTTGTCACAACCTGCTTTCAGTGCCTTGATTGCTACCCTGGAAGAGGAGGTTGGATATCGTCTTTTCGATCGTGATACGCGCAAGGTGCAACTTAACGGTAACGGCATTCATTTTATCGATATTGCTCGTCGCTTAATTCAGTCTCATGACGATGCGGTTATGGAGATTAAATCCTATGCTACTGGTTACAAAGGAAAAATTGTACTGGCAGTGCTGCCCTCCATGGCAGTGGAATGGCTTCCACAGGTGCTGGCTCAGCATCATCACGCGCATCCTGATATCAAAGTTGAGCTATTGGATACGCAGTGGGATCGCTGCCTGAAAGCGATTCTGGATGGGCGTGCCGATCTGGCGTTGACCGCGGGGCAACCCTCGCCGGGCACCTTCAGTTCGCGGATGTTATTTGCCGATGAGTTTTTCCTTATCTGTCATCGGAATCACCCTCTGGCACAACGTGATAGCGTGGATGTAGCCGAAGTGGCTCAGCAGGCCTTTGTCGGCTTTTCTCAGGGCACCAGCATCCGTCAATACACGGACCAACTCATGGCTCCTCACAGCTTTAAATACGTGCTTGAAGTGCGTCAATTGACAACCATGATGGGATTGGTGGCGGCGAACTATGGTGTAAGCATCGTGACCGGTCTGACGTTGTTTCAGTTCCAACACAAGGATATCGCCATTGTGCCATTTCGCGATTTGTCTTTGCAGCGCGGGATCTACCTGGTGACGGATAAAGAGCGGCAATTGTCGCAGTGTGCCAAGGAGTTCTACGAATTTTTACTGGAAAAAGCAGAGAGTTTTATTCCTCGCTCCGCGCGCTGACTTTTCGTTGAAAGCAGCCCGCGGGCATCATCATCATCGCGGGACAATGTGTTAGGGTTTTTTCTCCGGCCAGTCATCTTCCTTGTCCCATTCTGCATTGTTGTCTCTGTGGGGAGGCAACTCGGGTTTATTCTTGAGGAAGCGTTTATGGTCCAAGCGGCTAAGCTCCTTCATACCGTTAATCACCATACCCACCAGAATAATCAGAATCACCCACCAATAATCAGCCAGCCAGGACATGTTCAATCCTCATCGATATTCGTGATAAAGCGGGAGAAAATATCAGGCAGATGCGCACGTAGCCAGGCATCTTCCGCGATATCCTCATGTTGCCAGGCTGCCAGAATAACGTCTGGTGTTAACAGTTGTGCAGCCGGTTTGGCTAATGGCGCGTAGCTGATGTGCCAGGGTTCGATGGCAACACCGCCGCGATCGTGGGCAAAAGGCCGGTAAAAATCAAACTGTGCCATATGGGCACTGAGCCAGTCGCTCAGTGCTGAAAAATAGCCATCTGCCTGGTATTCCCAAGGCTCTAACTGCAGGCGTGTGCCCTGAGGTAGACGTGAGGGATCATAGATATCAAGCTCTGTTCCCCAATGGTGGCGGCTGGCACCCGGCAGTGCTGACCAGCGCAATATCGCGGTACAACGTTCCGCAACAGAAAGTGCTGCAGCCACTAGCGGCTGGCTGTCTTTATCCAGCAACGGACGCTCCCCGTTGAATTTCTGATTCCAGATCTGGCGCTGGCGGGCAAAGTCACGGAAGGTACTGGCGGGCTGTAAATTAAAACCGTCACGGGCGGCCGCCTGCTGCAGGCGAGTAAAAGCATTGATGGCGGCTGGTTGCAGGTTATGTGCCTCGCTGAGCGGGGCTAAGTGCTCACGGGTTTTTCCCGTGAGCATGGCGTGCGTCATCATGCGATGAGCTGCTCCATAATGCGTTGATAAATACGGCTCAGTAATTGCAGATCGGCGGCGCTAACGCACTCATCCACCTTATGGATAGTCGCGTTAACAGGGCCAAGTTCTACCACCTGGGCGCCCATCTGCGCGATGAAGCGACCATCTGACGTACCGCCATTAGTGAGCAACTCCGGTGTAATTTCGCTGTAGTGTTCAACGGCGGTCACTACGGCATCGACCAGATCTCCGCGCGGTGTTAAAAAAGGTTGGCCGGAGAGATTCCAGTTCAGCGTGTAGTTGAGTTGATGACGATCCAGCAGTGCGGCTACGCGTGCTTTGATCATGTCGTCCGTCAACTCGGTACTAAAACGGAAATTAAACTGGACAAACAGCTCACCGGGGATGACGTTATTGCTGCCCGTACCCGCATTGATATTGGCGATTTGCATGCTGGTTGGGGGAAAAAAAGCATTGCCCTGATCCCACTCGGTCGCCACCAGTTCATTCAGTGCTCCCATGGCGCGATGCACCGGATTATCCGCCAGATGCGGGTAGGCTACGTGGCCTTGCACTCCGTGTACGGTGAGGTTAGCAGTGATAGAGCCCCGACGTCCATTTTTTACCACATCACCCAGCCTGGCTGTACTGGAGGGTTCACCCACCAGGCAGTAATCCAGGCGTTCACTGCGCGCCATTAATGTATCAACGACTTTCACCGTACCGTTTACTGCACTGGCCTCCTCATCTGAGGTAATCAGAAACGCCAGACGGCCCTGATGATGTGGATGAGTCAGCACAAAGCGCTCGGCAGCTACCACCATTGCAGCAATCGAGCCTTTCATGTCTGCTGCGCCGCGCCCGTATAAAAAGCCATCGCGCAGCGTAGGTTCAAACGGAGGATGCTGCCAACGGCTGGCATCGCCACTGGGGACGACATCGGTATGTCCGGCAAATGCCAGCGTTTTTCCCTCACCACGCCATGCCCAGAAATTTTCGGTATCGCCAAAATCCATTTTCTCAATGGTAAATCCCACGGCTTTGAGGCGTTCAATCAGCAGGGCCTGACATCCTTCATCGCGTGGACTCAGAGACGGTCGTTTAATCAATTGTTGTGCAAGTTCTAGTACGGGGCAGGACATCTCACTCTTTCTCCGCGGTAAAGGCGTGGTAACTTTCGGCATTGAAGCCCAGCAGGGCGCGCTTCCCATTCACCAGCAGCGGGCGTTTGATCAAGGCGGGATAGGCCAACAGCAGCGCGCAAGCGCTTTGTGCATCGGTGACTGAAGTGCGCTGTGTATCGCTTAACTGACGCCAAGTGGTACCACGCGTATTGATTAAGGGTTGCCAATCACCGAGAAGGCGGATAAAGGCGGTTAACTGCGATTGTTCCAACCCATCAGCACGGTAATCATGGAACTGATAGGCAATCTGGTGCTCTTCCAGCCAGCGTCGTGCTTTTTTGATGGTATCGCAGTTTTTGATACCGTACATCATCAACGTCATCGTGATAAAAATCCTTTCTTTCAGTAGGCCACTGAGGCGGCATGTCGTTATGCCAGCATGCCGAAAAATGGGCTTGAGATCCACCGATGCAATCTGCACAGAATGAGATCTTGCTCGCTATTTGTTCGACAGGAAAACGTTTCGCTGGTTAAAAAGTGGGCGTATACTAGCCGCAATTAATCACCAGGGGGACATGATGATAGAAGTAGAAGTGCGTCACTGGAAAGACTTCATTGAAGAAATGCTACGTAAAAAATAAGTACCGGTTACCTAGTTTTTCCCATTGATTGATTTGAGTACAGAACCAGGAACAACATCCCAACCATAAGTAAAGGCGGCCAGAACACTCTGACTGCCTTTTTTATTGATAAAATGAGGAAATGTTGAGTGTTTTAGTCAGGAAATTGTGATTAAAAACAATTTTTTCATTTTTAATTTATATATATCAATGAATTAATTATCTATGGCATAGTCGGCAGCAACAATGGCATGAAGGTGGCTGGTATCAAAAAGGGGAATTTTTGTATCGGATTGGCGTACTAAAAGAGGAATTTCAGTGCAGCCAAGGATTACACCTTCAGCTCCTTGTTGGGCAAGTTGATCGATAATGGCGCTGAATGCGTCTCGCGAGGTATCGCTCAAGATTCCGCGGCATAATTCTTCATAGATGACACGATTGATTTCATCACGTTGTTTTGGTTGCGGAATGATGACATTGATGCCATGTCGTTCCAGCAAGCGGTGACGATAGAAATCCTGTTCCATGGTATAGCGGGTGCCTAGCAGGCCTACGCGCGTCATACGCTGCTGTTTCAAGTGCTCAGCAGTAGCATCCGCAATATGCAATACCGGTAATTGACTAACGCGTTCCACGTCGTCAGCAACCTTATGCATAGTGTTAGTACAAATGACAATCGCTTCGGCTCCGGCATGACGTAATCCACTAGCAATTTCTGAGAGTTGCTGTGCAGCTTGCTCCCAGGCACCTTGTACTTGTAGTTGCTCGATATCATGAAAATCTACGCTGTGCAGTATCAGTTTGGCGGAGTGTAGACCACCAAGTCGCTGTTGAACGCGTTCATTAATGATACGGTAGTATGGCATTGTGGATTCCCAACTCATACCGCCGATCAGCCCAAGGGTTTTCATTATTCGCGTATCCTTTATGTTGTTTACTGTATTGCCGTACACTGCATGTGAGGGAAAAACGGTAACAAAGATGTCTCATTTCATACTATTGGTAAATCGTGACGCTTTTTTAGCGATTTTCATCACTTTTTATCCAACTTCAACTGGACAAATGCGCTACTAATTGCTGTACTGTACCTGACACAGATTTTGTGTCTTTCATTCATGTTAAAGGTAAGTTTGATGTCTAAGATTAAAGGTAGCGTTAAGTGGTTCAATGAGTCCAAAGGATTCGGTTTCATTACTCCGGAAGACGGCAGCAAAGATGTATTCGTACACTTCTCTGCAATCCAGAGCAATGGCTTCAAAACTCTGGCTGAAGGTCAGCGCGTAGAGTTTGAAATCACTGACGGTGCTAAAGGCCCATCTGCGGCTAACGTTATCGCTATTTAATAATACCGATTTCTTGAAAACCCGCCTTCCGGCGGGTTTTTTTTATCCTGCTTTCAGGATGCCAGCCAGTTAACCAATGTGAATGCCAGCGCCGTCATGAGCAATGAACCGACCAGATTACACAGAATATTGATGGCCGCAGCGGAAAGTTGGCCCTGATTGATAAAAAGAAATGTCTCCGCCGAGAAGGTGGAAAATGTGGTTAATCCACCGCATAATCCCGTGGTTATCAGCAGTTTCCAGTGTGGAGGCAACTCCGCATGACGTGAAAAGTAGGCGAGTGCCCCACCTATCACAAAAGCACCGATCAGGTTTGCCATCAATGTACCCGCAGGCAGCACCGATACTGCTGTGGTGTTATAACGCATTCCCAATGCCCAACGGGCAACGCTTCCCGCTCCACCGCCGATAAAAACGGCGAGAAACATCATCCACATAGTGACCTCATATTGTGAATTATTTTACGTTGAAAGTGATTCAGAGCGGGCAGATCCCTACGCGCCTGCTCTGAGGCGTACGTAGGCATCATCAGCCAAAAGGCGGTTAGGGAGGAATGCCATCTCCATGTGACAAGAAACAGTGTAGCGGCTATACCCGTCATACTTCAAGTTGCAGATGCGTTGGCTGCACTCGTTCACCCGAATCACTTACTTCAGTAAGCTCATCGGGATTAATGAATCTCATCCTGAGATTCACCCTACGGGTCAGCGCAAGCGCTGCTCAAAACGTAAACGTTTTGTCCTGCAACTCGAATTATTTAGGGTATATAGCTATCTGGATTCAAACACTGGCAATAGGCATATAAGCATCAGGGTCTAATTTTGTTACAAATGGATTTTGTGTTCGCTGTTCAGTAGGCATAAATAAAGAATATCGTTTTTTTTCGCTGGTATTCCAGTCTTCGTAATCAGGTAGGTGTGTGATGGAAGGTATTAGCATTGCCAAACTGTTGGTGATTGCCGCGCTGATCGTATTGCTGTTTGGCACCAATAAACTGCGCTCGCTGGGCGGCGATTTGGGGGCAGCAATCAAAGGGTTCAAGAAAGCAATGAATGACGATCAGTCAGTGAAACCGACCACTGCCGGGGAAGACACTGCATCCGCCGGTGAGATTCGTCATAATAAAGAGTAATCATATCGGTAAAAAGATGGCCTGATGGCCGTTTGAGATTGCTGACAAAGGGCTCCACGTCCACCGTTATTCCCGCGAAGGCGGGAATTTCTTGCAGGTGAAACGCGTTTCTTCTGGCAGAGATCCTCGGCTTTCGCCGAGGATGATGAGGTAAAGTGATTTTGTCGTCAGTCTGAGACGGCCTGATGGCCGTCCTTTTACAGTGCATACAATCGCGATATACGTGTCGCAACACGTTCAATGTGTAACTAAATATTCTTACACCGAGGGTGCTTACTTAACCTCAATCCCTTTGGCTTGCAAGTCTGCATGGTATGACGAGCGAACAAAAGGACCACAGGCTGCGTGGGTAAAGCCCATCGCCATCGCTTCTGCTTTCATTTCGTCAAACTCTTCCGGGCTGACATAGCGTTTCACTGGCAGGTGATGGCGGCTTGGCTGCAAATATTGCCCTAACGTCAACATGGTGACGCCGTGGCGGCGCAGATCGCGCATCACTTCAACGATCTCTGCATTGGTTTCCCCCAGTCCAACCATCAAGCCCGATTTGGTTGGGATCTCAGGGTGGGAGGCTTTAAAATTCTCAAGCAATTTCAGTGACCACTCGTAGTTTGCGCCAGGGCGAACTTGACGGTAGAGGCGTGGCACGTTTTCCAGGTTATGGTTAAACACGTCGGGTGGCGTTACGTTCAGGATATCTAACGCCTTATCCATACGACCACGGAAGTCTGGCACCAGCGTTTCAATGCGAATATGCGGGTTTTTACGGCGGATAGCCGCGATGCAATCGGCAAAGTGTTGTGCTCCCCCATCGCGCAAGTCATCACGGTCTACCGAGGTGATAACCACGTAGCGCAGCCCCATGTCATGGATTGTCTGTGCCAGTTTCTCCGGCTCATTGGCATCGGGGGTAACTGGACGGCCATGCGCTACGTCGCAGAACGGGCAGCGACGAGTACAGATAGCCCCCAGAATCATAAAGGTTGCTGTACCGTGGTTGAAACATTCTGCCAGATTTGGGCAGGAAGCCTCTTCACAGACAGAGTGCAGGCCATTTTTACGCATGGCGGCCTTGATGCCTTGAATGCGGCTGGAATCCGCTGGCAGTTTGATTTTCATCCATTCAGGTTTACGCAGTAGCTCTTGCCGCTCAGTCACGACGGTGCGCACGGGGATGAGTGCCATTTTGTCTGCATCGCGGTATTTAACACCACGTTCCATCTGAATCGGTTTACTCATGATAGCCTGGTTCCAGTTCTGAATCACAGATTGAATCATGGTTTATTCTTTATGATTCAATGGATTGCGTTTTTAGTTAAACTTTTTTTTAAAAACTATAAGAATTATACCATCTTTGGCGTCTGACATTCAGCCTTTACGTCGCACAAATGCACAAATAATGTAAATAGAATGTAATCCGACCCAGATAAGTATAAGCCAAACCGTGAGATTTTATGGCGTTACGGCGTGCGGTTCCGGCGCACCTTGAGTAGCCCAGTCCCATGTCAATGGCACTTGTTGAGTGTAGCGAAGCTGTTGCATAAAGGTCGCTACCAATATCGGCGCTACGTCCGCCACGTCTACGCCTGGTGCAAGCGTGCTGACTTGTGTCATCACCATGCCTGCGTAACCGCATGGGTTGATCCGCAGAAAAGGTGTCAGATCCATGTTGATGTTGAGCGCCAGCCCGTGGAAAGAGCATCCTTTGCGAATACGCAGGCCGAGCGAACAGATTTTGCTGTCCTGTATATAAACACCCGGCGCATCAGCACGGGCATGAGCCGTGATGCTAAACTGCGCCAGTGTACCGATCACTGTGTTTTCGATAGCTGTGACCAGTTCACGGACACCTACCTTTCGGCGTTTTAAATCCACCAGCACATACATCACTTGCTGACCGGGTCCGTGATAGGTCACCTGACCGCCACGATCGCTCTGAATAACCGGAATGTCACCGGTGGTCAGCAGGTGCTCCACTTTACCAGCCTGTCCTTGGGTAAACACAGGAGGATGTTGCACCAGCCAGAGTTCATCGGCGCTCTGACTGTCACGCAGGTCGGTGAAACGGTGCATTGCTAATGAGACAGGCTCATAGGGTTGTACGCCAAGCTGACGTACGATGATCTTATCCTGTAGCAAAGTCGTGATCTTCAGGTTAAGTAAAACAATGGTGCAGATTATAGTCGCGGGAAGCGTCAGCGAACAACATTGATGTGCATTTTCCCGCGATTATCTGGGGCGCTGCTTATAGCACAACGCGAACAATGTCGATATCGCCCAGCTCTTCGTAGAGTGTCTCGACTTGCTCAATGTGAGTCGCAGTGATGGTAATGGAAACTGAATGGTAATTGCCTTTGCTGCTCGGTTTCACCAGCGGGCTGTAATCACCCGGGGCATGGCGTTGCACCACTTCGACAACGCGGTCTACCAATTCTGGCTGCGCAAGCCCCATCACCTTATAGGTGAATGTACAGGGAAATTCGAGCAGTTCGTTGAGTTTGGTTTTCATGTGTTCTCCAGATGGATCGGTGCCCATGCTGATCGTCGCTGTTCAATATAAAGTATAACTCCCGCCGCAGCGGGAGTAATCATCTCTGAATATGGGGTCGAAAATCGCTAACCCAAGGGTTAACCCAACCAGCGATGGAACATCAGGCGAATGTAGTCAAACAGACGACCAAAAATGCCACCTTCTTTCACTTCATTCATTACAACCAATGGACGCTGTTCAATGGTTTTGCCATCAAGTTGGAAGTTAATGGTACCCACAACCTGATTCTTGCTCAACGGTGCATGCAGTTCGGTGTTGTTTAGCACATAACTGGCTTTCAGATCCTTCATTCGACCACGCGGAATAGTGAGATAGGCATCTTTTTCCACGCTTAGCGAGACCCGATCGCTATCGCCAAACCACACGGGTTCGGAGGCAAACTCTTTGCCGGCTTTCAGTGGCGCAACGGTTTCAAAGAAACGGAAGCCCCAGGTCAGCAGCTTTTTGCTCTCGGTTTCGCGGCCTTTGAAAGTGCGGCCGCCCATCACTACGGAGATCAAACGCATTTGACCTTCGGTCGCTGACGCAACCAAATTGTAACCCGCTGCATTAGTGTGACCGGTTTTGATGCCGTCAACGGTCAGGCTGCTGTCCCACAGCAAACCGTTACGGTTCATCTGTTTTATATTGTTGAAAGTAAACTCTTTTTCTTTATAAATAGCGTACTCATCCGGCACATCGCGAATCAACGCTTGGCCAATAAGCGCCATGTCTCGTGCCGAGCTGTGCTGTCCTGGCGCATCCAGACCGTGCACAGTTTGGAAATTAGTGTTCTGCAAACCCAATGCTTTCACGTAGTTATTCATCAGGTTAACGAAGGCGTCCTAGCTACCGGCAACATAATCAGCCATAGCGACGCAGGCGTCATTGCCTGATTGCAGAATGATACCGCGGCTGAGCTGTGAAACCGGTACTCGATCGCCTGGTTTCAGGAACATCAATGAAGAGCCCTGAAAGGTCGGATTACCGGTTGCCCATGCATCCTTACCGACGGTAACGATGTCATTCTGCGTGATTTTGCCGGATTTCAGCGCTTGGCCGATGACATAACTGGTCATCATTTTGGTGAGGCTAGCGGGATCTCGGCGCGCATCGGCATTCATTTCAGCCAATACTTTGCCAGAGTTGTAATCAATCAGGATGTACGACTCGGCGTCGATTTGCGGCACGCCGGGGATCATCGTCTTGAGATTGACGTCTTCCGCATGGGCCGATGTGGCAAGGCTGACGGCAAGCAGCGTGCCCAGCGCTGTACCTAGGGTGAAACGAGACGTGATAACAGTATTCATGATTGGAACTACAACATCCGTGGAGTGAAGTTAAAAAACGAGCCGTACTATAACAGATGCGTAATGGCGCGGCACCAGACATTCCGTTACTTGATTTTGCCAAACCAGAATTGAGTAACATGCTCATGTCCGCGCGCAACCACTGCGCGAACACAAGCGATAGGGTTACAGTGTGTCCGCGGCCGTGACAAAAGAGTGCTGCTGCGCTTCAGTGGCTAAACGCTGCTGAAGGTCAGTTGCCTGTTGGCGGTTTTGAAAGGGCCCTAGCTGTACACGGTATAACCCGTTACTGGGTGTCACTTTCCCCGTCACATGGAAGCGATCGCTCAGGCTTTTCAGCCAGGTTTGCGCTCGCTGTGGATCGCTCAACGCGCCAACCTGCACCAGATAGCGCCCGTTGCTACTGGCTACTGGTATTGAAGTTGAAGCTGCAGCCGCGGATAGCGGACGCACTGAGGATGCTGCTGGCGCAGGGGTGATGGGTGTGGCAGCGCTGGTGTCTTCCAGTACGCCTGATCGCAATGCGGTAGGTGCTCCGAGGAACCCATTTTGCCGAGCACTGGTACTGCTGGCGGGCATATCACTGTTACTGTGCACTGTTAGGGTGCTGTTGCTGACGGGGCTGCTGGCGATGGCTGTAGGAGCACTGCTTTCCATCATCGGGGTGCCTAATCCGCTGGAACCGAGATTCGGGCGATCGGGCAGGGCGAAGCTCTGTTTTGCGACGGTAGTCCCAATGGTGCCTGGCCCAGAAAGTGAACCGTCTGGTGCAACGACGATCGCTTCGACTTTTACTTTGGTGTTATTGGAAATATTGAGACGATCGCCTGCGGCTTTGGACAGGTCAATAATTCTTCCCGGCGTGTACGGGCCACGATCGTTTACGCGTACCACCAAACGACGGCCATTGCTCAGGTTTGTCACCCGAACGTAGCTGGGCAAAGGGAGCGTGGGGTGAGCGGCGGTAATGGCGTTGGGATCGAAAATTTCACCGATGGAGGTGCGATTGCCACTGGCTTCTGCGCCGTACCAGGTGGCAAGGCCGACTTCGGAGAAGTTTTGGGTATTCTGGATAATCTTGTAGGTTTTACCCTTGATGGTGTAATCCTGCAGGGTGCTTGGATTATAGGGTTCGTAGCGTGGCTCTGCGCCGCCAATCTCTTCCACCGGGCCGTTGTAGGCAGGTGCTTGAGTGACAGGCGCTCGCGGTGTTTCTGTGGTGGTACAGGCCGCGAGCGTCAAGGTGACGATGCTTACCCAAAGCCAATCCTTACGCATGTGTTTACCTCACTTTATAAGTTTTTCGAGAGCATCTTACGGTGCGTGTGGATTGACATCACGATGCCAAACCCCGCCATCAACACCACCAACGCCGAGCCGCCGTAACTGATAAGCGGTAGCGGCACCCCGACCACAGGCAAAATACCGCTCACCATCCCTATGTTAACAAAAACGTAGACAAACAAGATCAAAATCAGGCCGCCCACCATAACCCGGCCAAAAGAGGTTTGTGCATTGGCAGCAATCACCAGACCGCGCATGATAACAAACAGGTACATGGCGATCAGAATCAGTACGCCGATCAATCCTAACTCTTCAGCCAATACGGCAAAAATAAAGTCAGTATGGCGCTCTGGTAAGAACTCGAGCTGGGACTGTGTGCCTTGCAACCAGCCTTTGCCAGACAGACCGCCAGAGCCGATGGCAATTTTGGATTGAATAATATGGTAGCCCGCACCCAGCGGATCGCTTTCCGGATCGAGCAGCATCATCACTCGGGCTCGTTGGTAATCGTGCATCAAGAAGAACCAGAGCACGGGAATAAATGCTGCAAGCAATACCAGCGCTACGGTAATCAGTCGCCAGCTCATCCCAGCCAAAAACAGCACAAACAAGCCGGATGCGGCCACCAGAATGGATGTTCCCAGATCGGGCTGTGCCGCCACCAGTAGGGTGGGCAGGAAGATCAATATCAAGGCGATGCCGGTGTTTTTTAGCGAAGGCGGGCACATATCGCGGTTAATAAAGCGTGCAACCATCAATGGCACGGCAATTTTAGCAATTTCTGAAGGCTGAAAACGGACAAAACCAAGATCGAGCCAGCGCTGTGCCCCTTTACTGATCTGACCAAACACATCGACCATGATTAACAGAATCACGCAGACAATATAAAGATAAGGTGCCCAGCCTTCGTAAACGCGTGGCGGAATTTGTGCCATGATGACCATCACGGCAAGCCCAATAGCAATCTGTGCCGCTTTACGTTCCATCATGCCGATATCCTGGCCGCTGGCACTCCACATCACGAACAGGCTGTACCCGAGCAGCGCCAGAATACAGAGCAGAAACGGTAGGTCGATGTGAATCTTGGTCCAGATCGACCTTTTTTGTTGGCTTTCAGTCATTGCGGCGGTTACTCGCTTTCAGAACCGGGTGCGCTCGGTGGCGCATCTGGCAATTCGGTGTTGTTATCGCCCAGCATGATGTGGTCGAAAATCTGGCGTACTAACGCGCCAATCGCCGGACCCGCGCCACCATTCTCCAGAACAATGGAAATGGCGATCTTCGGGTTGTTGTAGGGCGCGTAAGCGGTCAGTAATTTGTGGTCGCGCAAATGTTCGGCGATTTTATGCGCATTGTATGTCTCATTTTCTTTCAGACCAAATACCTGAGCCGTACCGGTTTTGGCTGCAATCTTGTAGGGGGCATCGGCAAAGAATTTGTGTGCAGTACCGTTCTGGCGGTTGGCAACCCCATACATCCCATCTTTGGCTATTTCCCAATAACTGGCACGAACATCACCCAGTCTTGATACCTCTTGCTGGCGGTAAGGTACAATCGTACCGCTGTTACGGGCGCTGTAAAGCAGGTGGGGGGTTTTCACCTTGCCATCGTTAATCAGCGTTGTCAGCGCTTTAGCCATTTGAATCGGCGTGGCAATCCAGTAGCCTTGCCCAATACCGACCGGAATGGTATCCCCTTGGTACCAGGGACGTTTGAAACGTTTTTGCTTCCATTCACGGGTTGGCATATTACCGGAACGTTCTTCTGACAGGTCGATACCGGTGTATTCGCCGTAGCCAAATTTGTTCATCCATTCTGCCAGGCGATCGATGCCCATGTCATAAGCGACCTGATAGAAGAAGGTATCCGCAGACTCCTCCAATGACTTGGTCACATTTAACCGCCCATGGCCCCATTTTTTCCAGTCGCGAAACCGTTTTTCTGAACCAGGCAATTGCCACCAGCCGGGATCGAACAGTGAAGAGGTTGGTGTGATCACGTTGGCACTTAATGCCGAGGCGGCAATATAGGGTTTCACCGTGGAAGCGGGGGGATACAGGCCCTGTGTGGCGCGGTTAATCAGCGGTTTGTTGGGATCGTTTAGCAGCGCACGGTAATCTTTGGTCGAGATACCATCAACAAACAGGTTAGGATCGTAGCTTGGCGTGGAAACCAACGCGCGCAGACCGCCATCGCGTGGATCAATGATCACAACCGCCGCCCGACTGCCTTCCAGCAGCTTCTCGATATAGATCTGCAGATGTAAATCTATGGTGAGGTAGATATCTTGTCCTGCCTGCGGAGGTTGTTCATGTAACTGACGAATAACGCGCCCGCGGTTATTGACTTCCACCTCTTCGTAGCCAGGCTTGCCGTGCAAAATATCTTCGTAGTAACGTTCAATGCCCAGTTTACCAATGTCACGCGTGGCCGCGTAATCGGCGATTTTTTCTTCTTTATTGAGCCGCTCAACGTCTTTATCGTTGATTTTCGACACATAGCCGATGACATGGGTGAGTGCTGAGCCATAGGGATAGTAACGGCGTTGATAGCCTTTAACTTCTACGCCGGGAAAACGGTATTGGTTAACGGCAAAGCGTGCGACATCAACATCGCTTAATGCAGTTTTGACCGGAATGGAAGTGAAGCGGCGTGAGCGTTTACGTTCTTTCTCAAAATTTTCTAAATCATCGTCGGTGAGGTTGACGATGGGCTTCAGAGCGGCCAACGTATCTTGCAGGTTTTCGACCTTGTCCGGCACCAGTTCAAGCTGGTAAATGGTGCGATTTAGCGCCAGTGGAATACCGTTACGATCGTAAATGATGCCGCGACTGGGGGCGATGGGAACCAGCTTGATACGGTTTGCATTTGAGCGTGTGCGGTAGTCATCAACGCGCACCACTTGCAAATGGTACAGATTGGTCACCAACACGCCAGAAAGCAGCAAAATACCGATGAACGCCACTAAAGCACGACGTACGAAAAGGGCGGATTCCGCCGAATAATCACGAAAGGGTTTATGTTCTGTTTTCATCCGGCAACTATTTCGTGTGTTTCATCGTACAGTCTTACTCTCTATGGTAAGGGTGGTTGGTGGTGATGCTCCATGCCCGATAAAGGCTCTCAGCCACCAATACGCGCACCAGCGGGTGCGGCAGCGTTAACGGTGAAAGCGACCAGCTTTGCTCTGCAGCCGCTTTGCAGGCCGGGGCTAATCCTTCCGGTCCACCAATGAGCAAACTGACGTCGCGCCCATCTTGTTTCCAGCGTTCCAACTGGCTGGCAAGCTGCGGGGTTTCCCACGGCGTGCCGGGAATGTCCAGCGTAACAATGCGATTGCCCTTGCCTATTGCAGCCAGCATCAATTCTCCTTCGCGCTCCAGAATGCGTTTGATGTCAGCATTCTTCCCCCGTTTGCCGGCAGGGATTTCAATGAGCTCAAAGGGCATATCTTTTGGAAAACGTCGCAGATAATCAGAAAAGCCTGTCTGCACCCAGTCCGGCATTTTGGTGCCAACGGCGACCAATTGGAGCCTCATGCTAGCTCCACAGCTTTTCCAGCTCGTACAAATGACGGCTTTCTTCTTGCATTACGTGCACCATAACATCACCGAGATCGACAACGACCCAGTCTGCGCCTTGTTCGCCTTCCACACCGAGTGGAATCATACCGGCTGCGCGCGAGGCTTGTACCACATGATCCGCGATAGAAATGACATGGCGGCTGGATGTGCCGGTGCAGATGATCATGCAGTCTGTAATGCTGGATTTGCCACGCACGTTCAGCGCAATAATATCCTGGCCTTTTAAATCATCTATTTTATCAATAACAAAATCTTGGAGTGCTTGGCCTTGCAAAGGTTCCTCCTGCTTGGCAGTTCAGCCGGAGAAATGCGCTCCGGCAGGGTAAAAAGGGTAGCATGTTCATGCGTAACGTACCGCAGGTGTTTCAGGGGGATCAGCGGTCCATTTTGCGACTCATATTGTGGTATTGAAACGCGCTTTACCGTTTTTTACCGGACTGAAAAACCAGCGGCGGAGTATAGCACGCCCAGTGAGAGAGTGGTATGCGGGAAGCGGGTTAACGGTATAAGCCGTGAGCATCCATAAAATGCAGTACGGCTGGGGGAACCAGATCGTCGCAAGGCTGGCCCTTTTGGCGACGTTGGCGAATATCAGTCGCGGAAATGGTGACCAGTGGCGTATGTGCCAAATAAATCAATCCATGCGGTTGAGAGTGTAGAGCAGCTGCGTTGTTAACGCAGTGTGCTTCCAGCCACGCTTGCTGTTCTGGGGTATCCAATACGGTGCGGTAACCAGGGCGTGCGCAGACCAGAAGATGACACACCTTGAGCAACGCCTGCCCGCGGTGCCAAGAGTGCAACGTGAGTAGCGAATCCTGACCGATGATAAAGGCCAATGGAATTTTATCGCCCATTTCTGCGCGAATCATCTCCATGGTATCAATGGTGTAAGACGGCGTGATGCGCTGCAGTTCTCGGTCATCGACAGTGAATAGAGGCTTATCCGCAATGGCAAGTTCCACCATGCGTTTACGCTGTTGCGCCGAAGCTTCTGGCTGCTCGCGGTGGGGGGGCACGTTATTGGGCATCAGTATAATACGGGTTAACCCAATCTCGTCAGCTAACGCTGTAACCGGACGCAAATGCCCATAGTGGATAGGGTCAAAGGTTCCGCCAAAATAGGCGATAAGTTCAGCGCGATTAGCGATATTCATCGGCATTGACGATACCTGGCGAGAGCGGTTTACCGCACAATAACAGCGTCAGTGTTTCTATTTCCGGCCAAATCGGTTGGCCATAATCCTGTTTTAGCGTCAGTTCCAGCCGTGTCAGCAGGTGTATGGCCTGCTGTAACGGGGGGGCGTTTAGCCGTTGTAGTGCTTGGGTAAGCAGCGTACGTCGGTTTTGCCACACTTTGTGTTGATCAAACAAGGTCCGTAAAGGGGTTGTGGACATGCTGCTCTGCAGTGTGACTAATAGCGTCAGTTCACGTTGTAGTGTACGCAACAGGATCACCGGCTCGCTGTCTTCAGCTTGTAACTGTTGCAAGATGTGCCAGGCTCGTTTGCTTTTGCCTGCCAACACGGCATCAAGCCAGTGAAACGGCGTGAAGTGTGCTGCATCGTTTACTGCTTGCTCAACGCGTGGCAGCGTGAGTTTGCCGTCAGGATACAACAGTGACAGACGTTCCAGTGCTTGCATCAACGCCAGCAGGTTGCCCTCATAGCAGTAACACAGCAGTTGCGTGGCAGCATCATCCAATTGTAGTTTGTGTTGTTTGGCGCGTTGCGCCACCCAGCGCGGCAGTTGAGCCAGTTCAGGCGTCAAGCAGTTGATAATCACGCCGTGCTGTGACAGTGCTTTAAACCAGGCACTGTTTTCTTGCGCTTTGGTCAGCTTGCTGCCACGTAGAATCGGTAATATATCCTGGTGCAGAAGCCCTGCCAGCTTGACCAGATTTTCAGCCATGGCGGCGTTAGGGCCATTCTCCGGCAGTTGCAGCAGCAGGCTTTGTCGCGAAGCGAACAGGCTGAGTGCCTGGCACACGCTGAAAATGGCGTCCCAATCAGTGCTTTGGTCTAGAGTAAAGCTGAAATGCTCAGTAAAGCCCTGCTCACGCGCGTGATGGCGTAGCGTATCCAGACTCTCTTGCAACAAAAGCGGATCGTTGCCAAACAGCAGATAGCAAGCGCGCAGCCCTTCATTGAGCTGCGCGGCAAGCTGTTCAGGATAGAGGCGGATCATTGACGGTTGTTGTTAGCGCTAATGGCGGCGGCACGCTGTTGGCGATTTCTCACCTCATCATTGCCGTTGATGGTCACCAGCTTACGCACCAACTGCTCGGCTGCCTGTCGCCGCATCTCCCGACGCACAATGTCTTGTTCCGCGTCTTTTGCTAACGCCGCGAGTGGGTTATCAAAGAACGTGCGGAACACGGTGACTGAGAGTGGATAAATATCTTCACCCGGTAACAGTACCTGTGCCTGAACGGTTAGTACCATTTGGTATTCTGCAGTGGTCCCGTCCTGGAAGATAGAGACTGTGTCTCTGGTTTCCGTGGAGCCAAGAATGCGCAGAGATGCGATATCCTGACGCGTGGCGTCGTCTTCAACTCTTACATCACTGGCACGCAACTGATCGCGTATGGCACGGGTTAACGGACCAAAGGGATCGTTACTGGTCAGCGTTAATACCTTTAATTCGCTGGGCAACTGTGTTGTGCCACGCAGATGAAAACCGCAGCCAGCGGTGACCAGCACCGCCAACCCCAGCAACAACGTGAATAAACGATGTCGCACTGTGCCTCCTTGGCTTAACCTACG
Source organism: Serratia marcescens (assembly GCA_015548865.1). GTDB lineage: Bacteria > Pseudomonadota > Gammaproteobacteria > Enterobacterales > Enterobacteriaceae > Symbiopectobacterium > Symbiopectobacterium marcescens_A. The sequence goes on from JADMXW010000014.1 coordinate 88,674, forward strand.
ACCAGGTTAAGCAGTTTGCCCGGAACGTAAATGACTTTACGTACTGTAACGCCTTCCAGGTATTTTGCCACCAGATGTTCTTGCGCAGCACGAGCCTGGACCTGATCCTGTGTGGCATCAGCAGCAACGGTAATTCTGCCGCGCACTTTGCCATTAACTTGCACGACGACCAGCTTGGAGTCTTCCACCATGGCGTCTTCGTCCGCGACAGGCCACGGGGCTGTGTCAACATCGCCAGAGCCACCCAGAGCCTGCCACAGTGTGAAGCACACATGTGGTGTAAACGGATACAGCATGCGTACCACGGCCAGCAGTGCTTCCTGCGTCAATGCGCGATCTTGCTCGCTCTCTTGGGGCGCTTTGGCCAGTTTGTTCATCAGCTCCATCACAGCAGCAATAGCTGTGTTGAACGTTTGACGGCGGCCAATATCATCGGTCACTTTAGCGATGGTTTTATGCAGGTCTCGGCGTAACGCTTTTTGATCTTCTGTCAGTGTTGCCACATCCAGCGCGTGGGTAGCCCCTTTTTCAGTGTGATCGTAAACCTGTTTCCATACGCGTTTCAGAAAGCGGTTAGCTCCTTCAACGCCTGACTCCTGCCATTCCAACGTCATTTCCGCCGGAGAGGCAAACATCATGAACAGGCGAACGGTGTCAGCACCGTATTTTTCTACCATCACCTGAGGGTCGATGCCGTTGTTTTTCGATTTCGACATCTTGCTCATTCCGGCGTACACCAGTTCACGGCCTTCTTGATCAAAAGCTTTCAGGATGCGCCCTTTGTCATCACGCTCAACGGTGACATCAGACGGAGAAATCCAGATACGTTCGCCGCTATTACCTGTGTAGTAGAAGGCATCAGCCAGTACCATACCTTGGCATAACAGACGCTTGGCCGGTTCATCTGACGTTACCAGACCAGCATCACGCAACAACTTGTGGAAGAAGCGGAAATACATCAGGTGCATGATGGCATGTTCGATACCACCCACATATTGATCGACCGGCAACCAATAGTTGGCAGCAGCAGGATCGAGCATACCCTGATCGTATTGCGGACATGTGTAACGTGCGTAATACCAGGATGACTCCATAAAGGTATCAAAGGTGTCGGTTTCACGCAGCGCAGGCTGGCCATTGACGGTGGTTTTCGCCCAGTTGGGATCGGCTTTGATCGGACTGGTGATGCCATCCATGGTCACGTCTTCCGGCAGAATCACGGGCAGTTGATCTTCCGGTGCCGGGATAACAGTACCATCTTCCAATGTCACCATTGGGATCGGTGCGCCCCAGTAACGCTGACGGGAAACGCCCCAATCGCGCAGGCGATAATTTACTTTGCGAGCGCCAACGCCAAGTGCGACCAATTTGTCGGCAATAGCGTTAAACCCAGCCTCATGATCCAATCCACTGAACTCACCTGAGTTGAACAGTGTACCTTTCTCGGTCATCGCTTGTGTGGAAACATCGGGCTCGCTGCCATCCAAGTTCAGGATAACGGGTTTGATTGGCAACTGATATTTGGTGGCGAATTCCCAGTCGCGCTGATCGTGGCCCGGAACAGCCATCACGGCACCCGTACCGTAGTCCATCAGAACGAAGTTGGCTGCCCAAACCGGAAGTTTCTCGCCCGTCAGTGGATGCACCACAAACAGACCGGTCGCCATGCCCTTTTTCTCCATGGTTGCCATATCAGCTTCGGCAACTTTGGTGTTACGGCATTCGTCGATAAAAGCTGTCAGCGCAGGATTGGTGGCAGCAGCGCGCAAGGCCAGTGGGTGCGCAGCAGCAACGGCAACATAGGTTGCACCGATAAAGGTATCTGGGCGTGTGGTGTAGACAGTCAGCTTGTCGGCACTGTCTGCCACATCAAATGTGATTTCTACCCCTTCAGAACGGCCAATCCAGTTACGCTGCATGGTCTTGACCTGCTCCGGCCAGCTCTCCAACGTATCCAAATCGTTAAGCAACTGATCGGCATAATCGGTGATTTTAATAAACCACTGAGGAATCTCTTTGCGTTCTACTTTGCTGTCACAGCGCCAGCAGCAGCCATCGATAACCTGTTCATTAGCCAGTACGGTCTGATCGTTAGGGCACCAGTTCACCGCTGAGGTCTTTTTATATACCAGACCTTTTTCATACAGCTTGGTGAAGAACCACTGTTCCCAACGGTAGTAATCCGGTTTACAGGTGGTGACTTCACGATCCCAGTCATAGCCAAAGCCCAGCAGCTTCAACTGGTTTTTCATGTAATCAATATTGGCATAGGTCCAGGGTGCCGGAGCGGTATTGTTTTTTACCGCAGCGCCTTCCGCGGGCAACCCAAAGGCATCCCACCCGATCGGTTGCAGGACGTTTTTCCCCAACATACGTTGGTAACGGGAAATAACATCACCGATGGTGTAGTTACGCACATGTCCCATGTGTAGACGGCCAGAAGGGTAGGGGAGCATGGAAAGGCAGTAGTACTTTTCCTTGCCGGGCTCTTCGGTCACTTTAAACGTTTTGTTTTCTTGCCAGTGAAGCTGGACGCGAGTTTCTATCTCTTCTGGGCGGTATTGCTCTTGCATGGCTGCCAGGGGTCCTATTTAGTAAAGAAGCGCTACACCCGTAGCGTGTTCCGATTCATCATAATGATCCGCATAGCATAGCTGATAAGCAACGCTGGCAACAACCGTCTCTATACCCTAAGTGCCGATTTATCCACGCAAGTGACGAAGTTGGCAAAAAATGGGGTAAAGGTGGTCAATTCGCGCAGGTGACGCCTAAAATCGTCTAAAATAGAGAGAGATAGCTCAATAGGTATCGTTATCGCACCGCTCATTTGATCAAAATCGCGTATTCAGGAGGCACCATGAACAAGAAAGCTCGGCATTATCGCGCGCTGATGTCTTCCATTATGGCACGTTTAAGTGCCGGTGAACGCGACCTTAGCCAAATGCTCCAGCACGCCCGTGAAAGCTTACACGACAGTGACGATCTCACACACAGTGAAAGGGATGACATTATTCAATCTGTGGAGCGAGATTTGGTCGAATTTGCTCAGCGTTATACGGATAGTCAGGAGGAGGATTTCTCTGACAGTGTGTTTATGCGCGTGATCAAGGAGAGTCTGTGGCAGGAGTTGGCAGATATCACGGATAAAACGCAGTTGGAGTGGCAAGCGCTGTTTAAAGATGTGAACCATCACGGCGTATACCATAGCGGAGAAGTGGTGGGGTTAGGTAATCTGGTATGTGAAAATTGCCATTATCATATGGCCTTTTACACGCCTGAAGTGCTGCCCCGCTGCCCAAAGTGCGAGCACGATCAGTTCCAGCGTCAGCCTTTTCAACCCTGATGATGGGCTAATGGCAAAGCGTTCCCGCTTGCGCGGGAACGACAGTCACGGTATTAAGCATTGTGATACTGGGTGCCGTGGAACGGCGCTGTGGAACTTAGTGCAGAATCTTCGCCAAAAAGTCTTTGGCGCGATCGGATTTGGGGTTGTTAAAGAACTCGTCTTTAGGCGTATCTTCCACAATTTTGCCTTCATCCATAAAGATGACGCGGTGCGCTACTTTACGCGCAAAGCCCATTTCATGGGTTACTACCATCATTGTCATGCCTTCTTGCGCCAGTTCGACCATGACATCCAGCACTTCGTTGATCATTTCAGGATCGAGTGCGGAGGTCGGTTCATCAAATAGCATGGCAACCGGGTCCATGCAAAGTGCGCGAGCAATAGCAACACGCTGCTGCTGACCGCCGGAGAGCTGGCCGGGGAATTTGTTGGCGTGTGCGGATAAGCCAACACGGTTGAGCAATTTGGTGGCCTTTTCACGTGCCGCGTTTTTGTCACGCTTAAGCACTTTGACCTGCGCCAGCGTGAGATTTTCGATGATAGAGAGATGGGGAAACAGTTCAAAGTGCTGAAACACCATTCCCACTTTGGAACGCAATTGTGCCAGATTGGTTTTCTTGTCATTGACCGGCGTGCCGTTCACTTCAATCTGACCTTGTTGCACAGGTTCAAGACCATTGACGGTTTTGATCAGCGTGGATTTCCCTGAGCCTGATGGCCCGCAGACCACGACCACTTCCCCTTTTTTCACTTCTGTCGAACAATCGGAGAGCACCTGAAAGTGACCATACCATTTAGAAACGTTTTTTAGAGTAATCATCGAACAGTCCTTCTTTTCAGGTAACTGACCAGCATTGATGCGCTAATGCTGATAACAAAATAAACCAATCCGGCAAACAGTACCATTTCCACCTGAGTACCATCGCGCTCGCCAATGGTTGACGCTGTGCGGAAGAAGTCCGCCAGGCTCAACACGTACACCAGCGAGGTATCCTGAAACAGGACAATTCCTTGTGTCAGGAGCAACGGCACCATCGCGCGAAACGCTTGCGGCAGGATCACCAATTTCATGGATTGCCATTGCGTCATGCCAAGCGCCAACGCAGCGGAAGATTGTCCGCGTGAAATGCTGAGTATACCCGCACGGATAATTTCAGAGTAATAGGCGGCTTCAAACAGCGAAAAGGCTACCATAGCGGAGATCAGACGAATATCCGTTTTTGGCGATAGTCCAAGCACATTTTGTAATAAGCTAGGAACCACAAGATAGAACCATAACAGCACCATCACCAGTGGGATGGAGCGGAAGATGTTGACATAACCTTTGGCAAACCAGCGAATCGGGGCAATAGGTGATAGCCTCATGACCGCCAGTACCGTTCCCCACAGAATCCCGAATACCACGGCTGTTACCGTGATTTTCAGCGTGACGACCAGCCCTTGCAGCAGGTAGGGCATGCTTGGCGCAATGGAGCTCCAGTCAAATTCGTACATTATTTACTCCCCATATTGCCGGGCAAACGGGTCTTTCTCTCAACCACTTGCATAATAAGCATGATGATGGCGTTAATGGCGACATACGCCAACGTGATGGCGGTAAAGGATTCATAGGCGTGTGCCGAGTAATCCAGCAACTTATTTGCCTGTGCGGCCATGTCCACCAGGCCGATAGTCGACGCGATGGCGGAGTTCTTCACCAGGTTGAGCATTTCAGATGTTAACGGTGGCACAATAATACGATATGCATTGGGCAGCAGAACGTAGCGGTAGGTCTGCGGCAGTGTCAGCCCCATGGCGAGCGCAGCGGCTTTTTGGCCGCGCGGCAGTGATTGGATGCCGGCGCGTACCTGTTCGCAAACACGAGCTGCGGTAAACAGGCCCAAACAAACCATGGATGAGACGAAAAACTGAATGTTGGGATCCAATTCCGCTTTAAACCACATGCCGATTTTTTGTGGCAGCAATTCGGGAACCACCAGGTACCAAGCGAAGAATTGGACGATAAGCGGAACGTTACGGAACATTTCCACATAGCAGGTGCCAAGACCTGCTAAAAACCGGTTGGGCACGGTGCGTAATATGCCGAAGACAGAACCGACAACAAACGCAATGATCCAGGCGCAGATTGACAGAGCAACAGTGACCTGTAGTCCAGACCAAATCCAGCCAAGATAAGTAGTATTACCGAACGGGGCGGCTTGTAAAAAAATACCCCAGTTCCAATCTATAGACATAGCAAACTCCGGTAAAAAAAGGGTAGCAGAGCTACCCTGAAGATTGATGAGTGGCGATAACCCGTGGGTAATAAACGCGGTGTTATGTCTACTCCTGCGTTTGCTACCTGTGGGCTGGGACGCAAGGCGGGGAACGACCGTCTTGCGCCTGTCTGTCCAGCCACGAATCAGCAATCGGGGGCAGGCTGTCTGCCCTTGTTTTCACTTGTTGTTAGTTTAATGCTTTATCATTGGGGGCTTTGAACAGCGCTTTCATCTCAGCCGACAGATCAAAATTCATGTTGAGATCCTTAGGCGGAATAGGCTGTTTGAACCAGCGATCAAATGATTTTTCCGCTTCTCCGGAGGTTTGTAACTGCGCAATGGTGTCATCAACCAGCTTTTTAAACTGCGGATCGTCTTTACGCAGCATACAACCGTAGGCTTCTTCGGACTGCGCGGTGCCAACGATCACCCAATCACTCTGCTGTTTCGCTTTGGCGCGTTCACCTGCCAGCAAAGCATCATCCATCATAAAGGCCACTGCACGGCCAGTTTCCATGGTACGGAAAGCATCACCATGGTCTTTGGCGCTGATGATGCGCATATCCAGTTTTTTCTCTTCGTTCAGCTTATTCAGCAGTTTTTCAGAGGTGGTGCCGGAGGTAACAACCACGGTTTTGCCCGCCAGATCCGGGAAGTCTTTAATACCCGAGTCTTTTTTGGTTAACAGGCGAGTACCGACGATAAAGATGGTATTGGAGAATGCTGCCTGCTGCTGACGTTCTAGGTTGTTGGTGGTAGATCCGCACTCAAAATCGAAAGTGCCGTTTTGTAACAAGGGGATACGGTTTTGAGACGTAATCGGAATCAGTTTGACCTGAAGATCGGCAACGCCAATTTTAGCTTTGACCGCATCAACGATCTTATTTGAGTAATCTTGTGAATAACCAACGACTTTTTGTTGGTTGTCATAGTAGGAAAACGGCACGGAAGACTCACGGTGGCCTACAACGATGACGCCATTGTCTTTAATCTTTTTCAGCGTCCCCGTTAATTCTTCTGCATGAGCCAGGCTGCTTGCGGCTGTACCAATCAGAAGCAGTGACAGTGCCAGTTTACGCATTTGCATGTTGTAACTCCTTTGCTGTTGTGATGACGGCAGTCGCGATGACGCTAAGGTGGTTGCGAATTCAATCATGCCGATAGAGCACTCTCTCTGATGCGACAGCAATTGCACCATGAAAGAGCGAGTGCTTGCTTTTATCATTAAAAAATAGCTGATTGTGAACGGAATGAAATAAAATTGTTTTCCTTTTGAGAACTCAACTGCACTAAATCACTGCACTAAAATCGTTTAGCACTATTTTGGTGCGTTTATTGCCCCATTAGGGTGCTAATTGCCTGGTTTTCAGGAAGCAAACAACTGAATCATCCCGTTACACTCTGTTATTCAAAGATTAATAAGCAAATGATGTGCCAATTATGCAAATCGACGTAATAGGGGGTATTACTGAAAGGTATGTTGGGTTTGAAAGAACCCGGCAGGCATGGCCTGCCGGTAATAACGTTAACGACGCAGGCGGATAAAGCAGGCAAGAACGGTTAGCACGGCCAAAATAATCCACACAGGCCAGGCACCAAAACGTGCATAAGGAGTCATGCCCGTCGTCGGTGTGACGTTTGTAAGCAACACTTTACGCGTAAACTGCGGCAGTTCAGCACGGATTTCACCTTGTGGGCCAATAACGGCGGTGACGCCATTATTGGTGGCGCGCAATAGTGGACGACCCAACTCCAGGGCACGCATACGGGCCATCTGAAAGTGCTGCCACGGGCCGATCGAGCGACCAAACCAGGCATCGTTAGAGATGGTTAACAGCATGTCGGTATCGGGACGGAAATTATCGCGCACCTGTTGGCCGAGAATGATTTCATAGCAGACTGTCGCCGTCATGCGAATGCCATTTACCTCGAGCTGGGGTTGCTGGTAAGGGCCACGGCTAAAAGAAGACATGGGCAAATCGAAGAAAGGGGCTAGCGGCCGTAACAGCGTTTCCAGCGGCACAAATTCACCAAAGGGCACCAGATGATTTTTGTTGTAGCGATTAGTGCTGGGATAGCGGTACGGTTCGCTGTCACCCAGTACAATGATGCTGTTGTAGAAATCGACCTGTTCATTTGCGCTGCGACGAGCGTCCACAATGCCCGTGACCAGGCTACTATTGTGCGCACGCAGCAGGTCGTCAATTTGGCGTAAGTACTCTTGCTGGCGAGTTTCAACGTCAGGGATTGCCGATTCTGGCCAGATGACGATGGGTGCTTTATCTAGATAAGGCACCGTGACGTCTCGGTAGAGATTGAGAATGTGTTGCAGCGCGTTCGGATCCCACTTTTGTGCCTGGGCGATATTGCCTTGCACCAACGCAACATTGACGGCGCGTTCTGGTTGAGGTGTGAACCAGTGGATAAATTTCAGCGGCCAGGGAAGCAGCAGTAGCGCGATAGCGCAATAAAGAGGGATAGTTTTGCGGCGCGTGGTGCCAAAAACGACCAGTCCAGCAATGATGACCAGCAGCAGGTTTATACCGTCAACGCCGAGTAGCGGCGCTAGGCCTTGCAGAGGCCCGTCAATTTGGCTATAGCCAAATTGCAGCCACGGAAAACCTGTCAGCACCCACCCGCGGAGTCCTTCGGTAAGTTGCCACAGCACAGGGGCTGCCAATACCATACGTGTGAGTGTCGCGCGTGGCCAAATGCGCGTTAACAGTGCGGCAAAGAGTGCCGGGTAAAGCGAGAGATACAGCGCTAACAGCACGACCAGAAATACGTTGATGGCTTCAGGCATGCCGCCAAACTCAGCGATGCTGACGTAGACCCAGTTCACTCCGCTGCCAAACAGACCAAAGCCCCAGCTAAAACCAATGGCAGCAGATTGCCGCCAGGTTCTGTTCAACGTGAGGGCTTGCAATCCGCATAATGAAACCAGTGCAGCAGGCCAAAAATCAAATGGCGAAAAGGCCAGGGTGCCCCAGGCGCCACAGAACAGCGCCAACAGGACACGAACCCGCTGGCGTCGTAAAACAGACATGACAGACATTGTCGAATTAAGGTTCCAGTGTTGGTTGAGGCGCCTCGTCAGGAATTCTGACATGAGCCTGAATAATACGTCGGCTGTCCGCCATGGCAACTTTGAACAGGTAACCGTTGATGTCGATGGTTTCACCGCGCGCGGGCAGATGGCCGAATGCCTGCATGACCAATCCGCCAATGGTATCCACTTCATCATCGCTGAACTGAGTGCCGAACACCTCGTTAAAATCTTCAATCGGCGTCAACGCACGTACGGTGTAGGTGTGGCGGTTCAATTGACGGATATCGCGATCTTCCTCGTCGTCATACTCATCTTCGATTTCGCCAACGATAAGTTCAAGAATATCTTCGATAGTGACCAGACCAGAAACACCGCCAAACTCATCAATGACGATAGCCATGTGATAACGCAGCGAACGAAACTCATGCAGCATACGGTCCACACGTTTGCTTTCTGGTACCACCACGGCCGGACGCAACACCTGTTCAATATTGAAAGGGGCTGCATCGCTGCGCATGAAAGGCAGCAGATCCTTCGCCATCAGGATACCTTCAATGTGGTCCTTGTCTTCGCTGATCACGGGAAAGCGCGAATGTGCCGATTCGATAATCACATCCAGGCACTCTTCCAGTGACTGGTTATGCTTCAACGTGATCATTTGCGAGCGAGGAATCATAATATCGCGTACGCGTTGCTCCCCGATATCCATGACCCCTTCGAGCATGTCTCGGGTATCTGGATCGATCAGATCGTTTTGTTCAGAATCACGAATAAGGGCGAGAAGGTCGCTACGATCCTTGGGTTCACCATGAAAAAGCTGGTTGAGGATCAGTGAGAAGAATCCTTTTTTGGGACTGGGGCTATCGCTGTTTTGAGAATGGTCGTCGCTCATGGCGTTTTATTTACTGTCTCTCTGGTTAGTCAATCATCATCAACCACGCTAAAAGTGCATACGCCATAAGACCATCAGGGCGAGCGGGCGGGTTGACATAAAAGTGCACGGTAATAATCGCGCGTGGCGTCATGTTTAACCATAACACCGTGAAGCTATGATGACGAAAACGGCATCATAACGAAAAGCTAAGACTGAGGTGACTGACAAACCTATTTCGGCACGTCAGTGTTTCCTGGCGAATCATGACGAAGGGCACTCAGACGGCATACGCCGCTACGACCCTATCGCCACGCTTCATCTAACAACGAACGTTGTCATCAGTCCGCGCTAAGGCTTGTCGTAATCTACTGCACTTTTCGCAATAACAGAACAACTTATACCCTAAATATTCAAGTTGCGGACCGTCAGGTTCACTCTTTCTCGGACAGGTAAGGGTCCGCATAACCCATTTGCTGCATAATCTCTGTTTCCAACGCTTCCATCTCTTCTGCTTCGTCATCTTCAATATGATCATAACCGAGCAGATGCAGGCAACCGTGCACGACCATATGTGCCCAATGTGCTTCTGCCGTTATTTGTTGCTCGATAGCTTCCTGCTCCACAACCTGACGGCAGATGATCAGATCGCCCAGCAGCGACAGCTCTACTTCTGGCGGTGCTTCAAACGGAAAAGAGAGCACGTTGGTGGGCCTGTCTTTGCCGCGATAGGTGTGGTTCAGTTCGTGGCTTTCAGCCTCATCAACGATACGGATGGTGACTTCAGCCTCCGGTTGAAACTGTGGCAACACGGCTTCCAGCCAACGCTGAAAATCTTGTTCGCTGGGGAGCCCCTCTGTATTTTCGCTGGCGATTTGTAAATCGAGAATAACCTGACTCATTAGGACTCCTGCTTATCACCCGTATCTGACACAACGGGTGTACTGGCTGCTTGTGCTTCGCGTTTGCGCTCTTCCGCCTGTGCGGCACGGCGTTTCTGGTCAGCTTCTTCCCAGGCTTCATAAGCGTTGACAATGCGAGCAACCACCGGATGACGCACCACGTCTTCACTGTGGAAGAAGTTAAAGCTGATCTCTTCCACATCGGCCAGTACGTCGATGGCGTGGCGTAACCCTGATTTCATATTTCGTGGCAGGTCTATCTGGGTTATATCACCCGTAATCACTGCCTTGGAATTGAATCCAATGCGTGTCAGGAACATCTTCATCTGTTCTATAGTGGTGTTCTGGCTCTCATCGAGGATGATAAAGGCGTCATTGAGTGTACGACCACGCATATAGGCTAACGGTGCCACCTCAATTACGTTGCGCTCAATGAGCTTTTCTACGCGCTCAAAACCCAGCATTTCAAATAACGCATCGTAGAGAGGGCGTAGATAAGGATCGACCTTTTGGCTCAGATCGCCCGGCAAGAAGCCGAGTTTTTCTCCTGCTTCAACGGCTGGGCGCGTCAACAGAATTCGGCGAATATCCTGGCGTTCCAGCGCATCTACCGCAGCAGCCACGGCCAGATAGGTTTTCCCCGTGCCCGCAGGACCAACGCCAAAGGTAATGTCATGATCGAGAATATTGGCGATATATTGCGCCTGATTAGGCGTACGAGGCTTGATGATGCCGCGTTTGGTGCGAATATTGATTGCCTTGCCAAAATCCGGCACGCTCTCAGCGCTTTGTTCCAATACGCCAGATTCTTTGATAGCCAAGTGAATCTGCTCGGGGTCAATATCCCCTTCAACACCGCGTACTGGGGCAGTATCAACATATAAACGTTGCAGAATATCTGCCGCAGCCTCAATACAAAGGCCTTTCCCTACCAGCTTGAACTTATTGTCTCGACGATTAATTTCGATTCCGAGGCGGCGCTCCAACTGTTTGATATTACTATCAAATGGACCGCACAGACTGAGCAGACGTTTATTATCAGCAGGTTCGAGGGCAATCTCTTTTATCGTAACGTTCAAATTATTCCTCTTGGTTTCTTGCTCATCATCATGAGTGATGAGGTCAGTAAGATGCGAGATGATGACTGAATTATTTATCGGTAATAGGGAAAGGTGCAAGTGGCAATGCATATTGAGGTGGTACGCGGAGCGGGGCCAGCAGAGACACGGGCGAGCGTTTCGCCCGTGTCGGTAACCCATCAGGGCTGATAGATGCCAACGCCGATGTCGTTCTCTTTGCGTGTGCGTGCAATGACGGAGGCTGGAGATTCGCTGACGCGCAGGCCCATTTGATCTTCCGTTTTAACAACGACACCCCGCAATGAATTTGGATAAACGTCGACGATTTCAACATCAACGAACTTACCGATCATGTCCGGTGAGCCTTCAAAGTTAACTACACGGTTATTTTCCGTGCGGCCAGAAAGTTCCATGACGCTTTTGCGCGACGTGCCTTCTACCAGAATGCGTTGAATACTGCCCAACATGCGGCGGCTGTACTGCATCGCCTGCTGGCTGATCCGTTCTTGCAGAATATACAAGCGCTGCTTTTTCTCTTCCTCACTGACATCATCAACCATGTCTGCTGCTGGCGTGCCTGGACGCGCGGAATAAATAAAGCTGAAGCTCATATCGAAATTGACATCGCCAATTAGTTTCATGGTTTGTTCAAAATCTTCCTGGGTTTCACCGGGGAAGCCGATAATAAAATCGGAACTGATGTGGATATCTGGACGCGCATTGCGCAATTTACGAATAATGGCTTTGTATTCCAGCGCGGTGTGGCGGCGCTTCATCATGGTCAAAATACGATCGGAACCGCTTTGCACTGGCAGGTGAAGGAAGCTCACCAACTCAGGGGTATCCTCATAGACGCTGATGATGTCGTCAGTGAATTCAATGGGGTGGCTGGTAATAAAACGGATGCGGTCAATACCGTCGATCGCCGCGACCAGACGCAGTAGATCGGCAAAGGAGCAGATGCTGCCATCAAAATTTTCACCACGGTAGGCGTTAACATTTTGGCCTAACAGGTTAACTTCGCGTACCCCCTGTGCGGCCAATTGCGCAATTTCATACAACACATCGTCGCAAGGGCGGCTCACTTCTTCACCACGCGTATACGGTACCACGCAAAATGAGCAGTATTTATTGCACCCTTCCATGATAGATACGAACGCAGTGGGCCCTTCTGCCCGAGGTTCTGGCAGTCGGTCAAATTTTTCCACTTCCGGGAAGCTGATATCGACCACCGGGCTGCGTGTACCCTGAACGTGGTTAATCATTTCCGGTAAGCGGTGAAGCGTTTGCGGGCCAAAAATCAGATCGACATAGTTGGCGCGTTCACGAATATGTTCACCTTCCTGAGAGGCAACGCAGCCACCCACACCAATTATCAGGTCTGGATTATTCTCCTTCAGCGCTCTCCAGCGACCAAGTTGATGGAAAACTTTTTCCTGTGCCTTTTCACGGATAGAACAGGTATTCAGCAGCAGAATGTCAGCCTCTTCGGCAACCTCGGTCAGCTCATAACCGTGTGTACTTTCCAGCAGATCGGCCATCTTGGATGAATCGTATTCATTCATCTGACAGCCCCAGGTTTTAATGTGCAGTTTCTTTGTCATCGACTTGTCATTACTCAGTGCGGGTGAAAAAGCGTATTACCAAATCATGGCGGCCCAGAAATAGGGGCGGGCGCGTATTGTAATCTTTTGCTGCGGTTGTGACCAGTGTGCGAAATTCGTTGTACGGTTTTTCGCAGTGCGAACGCTGTTGTCAAAAATCCAGTACACTGTGCCTATCAGTCACACAGTTTGAGTCGGTTTAGACACGATGAACGGAATAAATACACAATACGATGCCATCGTGGTAGGTGGTGGGATGGTCGGTGCCGCCGTTGCGCTGGGATTGACGCGTAACGGCTTCAATGTTGCGGTGCTGGAGCAAACGGCTCCCCCTGCATTTGTAGCGGACAGTGTGCCGGATATTCGGGTTTCAGCACTGGGATATGCGTCTGTTTCGCTATTAAAATCGTTGGGCGCTTGGTCTAGTGTTGAGTTGATGCGCTGTGCGCCTTATCGACGGTTAGAAACCTGGGAATGGGATGAGGCTCGCGTTGCGTTTAACGCAGCGGATGTACATCTTCCCGAATTGGGTTTTATGGTGGAAAACCGGGTGTTGCAATTGGCGCTATGGCAGTGTCTCGCCGAGCAACAAAAATGCGATATCTATTGTCCTGCACAAATACAGGGTATGACTCGCGCGTCGGCGTGCTGGCAACTCACGCTGCAAACCGGGGAGACGTTGAATGCACCTTTGGTTATCGGTGCTGACGGCGCCAACTCGCGTGTGCGCCAGTGGGCAGGTATTGGCATCAATGGGTGGCAGTATCGACAGTCCTGTATGTTGATTGCGGTGGATACTCAGCAACCTCAACAAGATTGTACATGGCAGCAGTTTACACCTCAGGGGCCGCGTGCATTTTTGCCGTTGTTTGGTTCTTGGGGCGCATTGGCGTGGTATGACAGTCCGCGTCGCATTCGTCAGCTTCAATCACTGTCGTTGCCGCAGTTGGATAAAGCGATTATGGAGACGTTCCCAGCGCGGTTGGGGCCGGTTAAATCCGTTTCAGCCGGTGCTTTCCCGCTGGTTCGTCGCCATGCGCAACGCTACATTGCAGACGGAGTAGCCTTGGTTGGCGATGCGGCTCATACCATCAACCCTCTTGCCGGGCAGGGGGTGAACCTCGGTTATCGTGACGCCGACGCGTTGATTGATGTTGTGACTGGCGCACGGGATGCAGGGGAGTGCTGGCACAGTGAAGCCGTTTTGCTGCGCTATCAGCGTCGGCGTAAGGCTGATAACCTGTTAATGCAAAATGGCATGGACCTGTTTTATAACGCGTTTAGCAATCGTGTGCCGCCATTGACCTTTGCCCGAAATATGGCGCTGCTGGCGGCCGATCGCGCTGGACATCTCAAAACGCTGGCGTTGAAATATGCCATCGGCGTGTAATGTGTTTGCGTTAGCGTGCATGATGGTCGTTGATATATACAGGCGCTTTGGCGCGATTTTGTAAGGTAGCTGCTTTTTATGACGTATCTGTTCCTCTCTCTCGCCATTGTGGCGGAAGTTATTGCCACTACGGCGCTTAAACTCTCGGATGGTTTTAGTCGTTTATTGCCTAGTATTATCACAGTGGTATTTTATGGTGTGTCATTTTATTGCCTTTCTCTGACCATGCGCACGCTGCCGACCGGCATCATTTATGCCATTTGGTCGGGGGTTGGGATTGTACTGATTGCCACGGTGAGCTGGCTGTTTTACGGCCAAAAGCTCGATTTGCCCGCGATGTTGGGAATGCTGCTGATTATCTTGGGCGTGATCGTGATTAACCTGTTTTCCAAGTCGGTAGCGCATTGATATCACCTCTGTCCTGGGCGGTTGAGTTTTTTTCACCAGACGATATAGTGTGGATGTTAGTTGATGAGAGTCGCGCTGCTGAGGGCAGTTTTTTTACTGTTTAGGTAGGTGCCACATCCGTCAGTTTATGAAAAAGCCCAACTTCACCCGTTGGGCTTTTTCATTTATCGTTCGTTGATGGTTTCTGCTAATAGCCTGTCTATACCCTAAATAATTCGAGTTGCAGGAAGGCGGCAAGCGAACGAATCCCCAGGAGCTTACTCAGGTAAGTGACTGGGGTGAGTGAGCGAAGCCAACGCACCAGCAACTTGAAGTATGACGGGTATATAATTCACCCGGTTAGTTGAGTGCGTTTCGGCGGGTAAAGACGTTACGTAAGAGCTTGTATGGATAAGTCCTGGCTGTATACGGGTGGTGCCGATGTAGTGCCTCCGCCGGAGTGTGACTCTTATCAACTAACACTGAAGGAACCCGATCGGACAGGCAGCGTAAAGGTAATGATTGGGGGAATCGCGCTCCTAACCGGAGCAAACGGATGAGAGCGATTGTAGAATCGGCCATCATCGTTCTAAAGGCGCTATTAGCGTTTTTGGAACTGATCCGCATTTTCCTGACATAATGCCGGAAACGTAACTAAGGCCACCGGGTTACCACTCGGAGGCCTTTAATCGTTTATTGAAAACGGATAACAGCAAACAGGGCGACGTCTTTCGACTGTCGCCCTGTTTGCTTGCTGTTTTACCAGCTTTTTTGGCTGGGGTACGAGGATTCGAACCTCGGAATGGTGGAATCAGAATCCACTGCCTTACCGCTTGGCGATACCCCAAAAATGTGGTGGCTACGACGGGAATCGAACCTGTGACCCCAGCATTATGAGTGCTGTGCTCTAACCAGCTGAGCTACGTAGCCAAATAGTACATCTTGGTTTTTTGTTTTTCAACAAAACTTTAAACTTCAATCACATAACATCAGTTACATGGCTGGGGTACCTGGATTCGAACCAGGGAATGCCGGTATCAAAAACCGGTGCCTTACCGCTTGGCGATACCCCAACAACGTGCAATCCGATGCGGCATTAAGGTGGCTGGGGTACCTGGATTCGAACCAGGGAATGCCGGTATCAAAAACCGGTGCCTTACCGCTTGGCGATACCCCAATACCCTAACATGCCTTGTTGCATAATAACCGTGAAGGAATGGTGCGGGAGGCGAGACTTGAACTCGCACACCTTGCGGCGCCAGAACCTAAATCTGGTGCGTCTACCAATTTCGCCACTCCCGCAAAAAAAGATGGTGGCTACGACGGGAATCGAACCTGTGACCCCAGCATTATGAGTGCTGTGCTCTAACCAGCTGAGCTACGTAGCCAT
>JADMXW010000014.1:105048-155747 GCA_015548865.1 Serratia marcescens
GGTGGCTACGACGGGAATCGAACCTGTGACCCCAGCATTATGAGTGCTGTGCTCTAACCAGCTGAGCTACGTAGCCATCTTTTCCGCGTCACCTTCATCGGCGTTGCGGGGCGCATTATGCGTAGTTGGCCCAATCGCGTCAACACATTTTTTCCCGAAAAACGCCTGTGACGGTTCGTTTGTTTGGGTTGTGAACAGTATGATGATAAAAGCGACAAAAAAATACGTTTTCTTTAGATAATAGGAAAAAACGGGCTCACAAAAAGCCCGTTTTTATCATAAGACAATGTTCTGTAACGACTGCTATCAGTAGGCAGATTGGTGAACGCCAACTGCGCGGCCTGAAGGGTCGTCCATCTTTTTGAAAGACTCATCCCACTCGATTGCTTTTGCTGAAGAGCAAGCTACTGAGGGGCCGCCAGGTACACATTCTGCTGCACTCGGTACGGGGAACAGCTCTTCGAAGATTTCACGGTACAAGTAGCCTTCTTTCGATGTCGGCGTGTTGTACGGGAAGCGGAAATGCGCCGTTTCCAATTGTTGGTCAGAAATCTGTTTTGCTGCAACTTCTTTGAGCGTGTCGATCCAGCTATACCCTACGCCATCAGAGAATTGCTCTTTCTGACGCCATGCGACGCTGTGTGGCAAATAGGATTCAAAACATTCGCGCAGAATGTGTTTCTCCATTTTGCCGTTGCCGCACATTTTGTCTTTAGGGTTAATGCGCATGGCAACATCCAGGAATTTTTTATCCAGGAAGGGCACTCGCGCTTCCACGCCCCAGGCTGACATCGCTTTGTTGGCGCGTGCGCAATCGTATTGATGCAGGGCGAGCAATTTACGTACGGTTTCTTCGTGCAGCTCTTTCGCGTTAGGCGCTTTGTGGAAGTACAGATAGCCGCCAAACACTTCATCAGAGCCTTCACCTGACAGCACCATTTTGATGCCCATTGCTTTGATTTTTCGTGACATCAGATACATCGGTGTAGATGCACGAATGGTGGTTACATCGTAGGTCTCAATGTGATAAATCACATCGCGGATGGCATCCAAGCCTTCTTGTACGGTGAAGTGGATTTCATGGTGCACTGTACCTAAATGGTTTGCGACTTCCTGCGCAGCTTTCAGGTCCGGAGCACCTTCCAGGCCGACGGCAAAAGAGTGCAATTGCGGCCACCAGGCTTCACTGCGCTCGTCATCTTCCACGCGACGAGCTGCAAATTTCTTGGTGATCGCAGAAATAACGGAAGAATCCAGACCGCCAGAAAGCAGTACGCCGTAAGGCACATCAGACATCAGGTGGCTCTTAACCGATTCTTCCAGCGCTTCACGCAGCGCTTCTTTGTCGGTAACGTTATCTTTTACGTTATCGTATTCGAACCAGTCACGGCGGTAGTATTCACGAATTTCGCCGTCTTTGCTCCACAGGTAGCTGCCTGCCGGGAACTCCTTGATAGTACGGCAAACAGGCACCAGCGCTTTCATCTCAGAGGCAACATAGAAGTTGCCAAATTCATCATGACCCATATAAAGCGGGATGATGCCCAAATGGTCACGGCCAATAAGATAGGCGTCTTTTTCGCTGTCATAGAGCGCAAAGGCAAACATACCACGCAGATCGTCTAAAAATTCCGGACCTTTTTCCTGGTACAACGCCAGAATAACTTCGCAGTCGGAACCTGTCTGGAAAGCATAACGGTCACCATACTGTTGACGTAATGCCTGATGGTTATAGATTTCACCGTTGACAGCCAGAATATGGGTGTGCGCCTGATTGTAGAGCGGTTGAGCACCCGTATTGACGTCAACGATGGACAGACGTTCGTGGGCCAAAATCGCTTTTTCATTGGCATAAATACCAGACCAGTCCGGGCCGCGGTGGCGCATCAGTCGAGACAACTCCAACGCTTTTTTACGCAATTCAACCGGATCGGTTTTGATATCCAGCACACCAAAAATAGAACACATAAAGAACTCCCTCTAGTTCACCTGTCTGTAGTGAAATAACACGATTATTGCGTCAGCGCCCTTGAGTGGAACATTACCACAATGGTTTGGGGTGCTGTTTGCTGTATCAATGCCAATGATTTAGCACCAGAATGCCACTTGAATTCAATATCATTTAATGAAAAAAGCCTTTGACATGTGTTTTGTTCAATGCGAAAGGCTTTTTAATGGAAAAATGATAATTGATGTCGTGATTGAGAGCGCATTTTTGCGGATTGCTCAATCCAGTATGGGGCGCGATCAGGCGGGGTCCAGCAAATGCTGTAAGAGCACACCGTTAAGCATGGCGCGTTTTACTAATGCAAATGCCCCGATGGGCGAAAGATGGTTTAACGTGGATACCTCAATGGGCAAGTGCTGGCGAAACTCTTTTAACACCTGGGTGTTTACGCAGCGTTGAATGGCGGGCAGCAAGATTTTCTCCGCATCCGTAATTTCACCGGCGATCACAACCTTTTGCGGATTAAACAAGTTGATGGCGATGGCAATCGCTTTGCCTAAATATTTGCCTGCATGTTCGAGCACATCTTGCGCCAGAGTATCACCACGGTTAGCTGCTTTGCAGATGGCCGTAATGGTACACTCTTCTGGCGTCAGCTTGCTGTTAAATCCTTGTGCCAAAAGGTGAGCGACCCGTTGTTCAATCGCGCCGTTGGAAACGACTGTTTCTAAGCAGCCAAAGTTGCCGCAATGACAGCGTTCACCGAGCGGGTCGATTTGAATATGCCCGATTTCACCCACGTTGCCGTTACTTCCGAGAAATATTTGCCCGTTGACTAAGATGCCCGCACCTGTGCCGCGGTGGACACGGATCAGAATAGAATCTGGGTAATCGTGAGTGGCACCAAAATAGTGTTCGGCTAACGCCAGGCTACGAATATCATGGCCCACGAAACAAGTGACTTTAAACCGCTGTTGTAACCGTTGCACCAGCGGCCAGTTATCAACGCTGATGTGTGGCATATAATGCACGACCCCCGCAGAGGGATTAACGAGCCCCGGCAGCACGACAGAAATGGCAATCAGTTCCCGAATTCGGCGTTGATTGATGGCAATAAAATCACTGATAGCATCAAACAGCGTGGCTTCCAGTTTATCCTGCGTGTTTTCCATCAAAGGGTAGTGGGCATCACAGAGTGATTTACCCTGAAGATCGTAGAGTGCAATAGTAGCACCATGACGACCCAGACGCACGGCAATAGCATGGAAAGGCCGTGTTTCACAAATGATGGAAATAGCGCGTCGTCCACCCGTGGAAGCCTGTTGATCAACCTCTTTTATCAACCCACGCTCCAACAACTGGCGTGTGATCTTAGTGACGCTGGCAGGGGCAAGTTGGCTAAATTCTGCAATTTGAATACGAGAAATAGGGCCCTGTTGATCAATAAGACGATAGACAACAGCACTATTTAACTGTTTGACCAGATCAACATTCCCTATTTGTGCTTGTCCGCTTGTCGTCATTCTTGAACACCCGTTTATATTTTCGGCCTCATTCTTAGCACCTATCCCATTATGGCTATTTTACTTGCCAACTTGACCTTGATCAGCGCTCGAAACCCTCACGCACTCCGTGTACGCTGCGGTCTCTGTATGCTGTCTGCAGCAAAATTGACTGCCAATCACGCCTGCTGGGATGAGCTCTTATATGCAGTATATGTCCGTCATACTTCGAGTTGCATGTACGTTGGCCGTACTCGTTATGCGGCCAATAGCCAACTTTACCTCTTACCAGGCCATCGCAAGCAGTGCTCAAATCTGCTCTCGCAGATTGGTCACCCGAATGACTTACCGAAGTAAGCTCTTCGGGATTCTCTTTGCTGCTGTCCAGCAACTCGAGTTATTTAGGGTATACTCCAGATGTCCTGCGCGCTAACGATACGTGTTATCGCGTATATACGCTATTGCCATTCACGAAAGTATGAAGGATGTGATACTCATCATCAAACACGGTCAGATTGGCGATTTTGCCGCTTTCAATACTGCCTAACCTATCGTCAAGGTGCATGGCCCGCGCAGGGTAAAGGGTTGCCATGCGCAACGCTTCATCAAGCGCAATTCCGGCATACTTCACACTGTTCTTGACCGCATCGATCATCGTCAGTGCCGAACCGCTCAGTGTGCCGTTATCGTCAACGCACAATCCATCACGGTAGTATATGGTTTTACCCGCAAAAGTGAACCTATCGATATCAGCGCCAGCTGGGGCAGTGGCATCGGTGACTAATACCAGTTTGTCACCCTTAATGCGCTTACTGTTGCGGATATTAGCCCAATCGACGTGCATGCCGTCGGCGATGATGCCGCAATAGACCTCTGCCGCGTCGTAGATAGCACCCACCAAGCCTGGTTCACGTCCGGTGATATAGGGCATGGCATTGAACAGATGTGTGGCAAAGCGAATACCCGCAGCAAACCCGAGTTTCGCTTCTTGCCAGGTGGCATTAGAGTGCCCGGCTGAAACCACGATCCCTGCCTGCGTGAGCTGGCGGATGATGGATGGCGCAACTTTTTCCGGTGCTAGTGTGATTTGACCAATCACATCGGCGTTGGCGCAGAGATAGTCTACTAGCGATTGGGATGGCGCACGAATCAGGCTGGCATCGTGTGTACCCTTTTTCACCACATTCAGCCATGGGCCTTCTATATGCAGACCGAGCGCTTGATTAGTGTGTAATGCGAGATAGGCTCGCATGGTTTCCACGGCGTGTTTAATAAACTCATCGCTGGAGGTAATCAGCGTGGGAAGAAAGCTGGTGCAGCCGGAGCGTTGATTGGCCTGCTGCATGGTTTCAAGCGTGGCAACGGAAATGGCATCAACACTGTCATTGAACTGGACGCCACCGCAGCCATTAAGCTGTAAATCGATAAAGCCGGGGGCTACAGATGCGCCACCCATATCGTGACTGGGCAGTGTATCGGGAAGCTCTGATTGAGGACACACATATTCAATCATCCCGTCATTGATAACAATAGCGTGATCATCCAGTATTTGGTGTCCGGTATAGATACGACAATGGGTTAACGCATACATCTTGAACTCCCGGCTTACAGATTAAAGACTGATAATGCTTTCCGCTTCCAACTCGTGAAAGTATTTCACTGTTTTAACTTTCAATTCCATGGTGGAAGGTTCATCACAGACAATGATCGCTTTGGCATGCAGTTGCAGGCAACTGATAGTCCACATGTGGTTAACGTTTCCTTCTACGGCTGCTTGTAATGCCTGAGCTTTATTTCGGCCAGAAACCAAAATCATGACCTCTTCTGCATCAAGCAAGGTGCCGACGCCGACGGTAAGCGCATATTTAGGAACCTGGGTCACATCACCCTCAAAGAAACGGGAGTTGGCCGTGCGGGTCTCTTCGGTCAACGTCTTGATTCGCGTACGTGAGGCCAATGATGAGGCTGGCTCATTGAACGCAATATGCCCGTCATTACCTACACCGCCCATAAACAGATGAATCTTGCCATAGGAGGCTATTTTGTCCTCGTAACGTTGACACTCGGCCACCACATCCGCAGCGTTGCCGTTCAACAGGTTAATATTTTCCTGCTGAATATCAACGTGATTGAAAAAATTCTCATACATAAACGTGTGGTAGCTTTGCGGATGAGCAGCAGGCAGACCGACATATTCATCCATATTAAACGTCACTACGTGTTTAAAACTGACCAGCCCCGCTTTGTGCATCACAATAAGCGCTTTATACGCTTCTAATGGTGAGCTGCCTGTAGGTAAGCCCAACACAAAAGGGCGTTCAGCGCTGGGGTTAAAGGCATTGATGCGCTGCACGATGTGTCGTGCTGCCCATTTACCTACCTGTTCTGATGTTGTGACGGGAATAAGTCTCATACATAAATCTCCGGATAAACGTTCCAAAACCAGCGAGCTGACTTGCTACTGTCTGGATGATAAAGATAGGTTATTAGTTAGTCTAGCTTGTTTTTTTTTATATTGAAATAAGTTGGGGTAATCGATAGGTATAATGATTTAATATGCGGGTGTTTTGCGTGTTTTGTCACAAAATGCTAGGGTTTAATTTGCGTGGCGAATTATTTTTTTTACACTTCAAGCACAAGCCGCCTTGTATGGGATGGCTGCTGTGAATCTGTTTAACGGGCAGTTTGATATCCCCTGGCGGGAAAGAGAGGATAATGTGAGTGTTCTTAGCTATTTGCAAAGGGTAGGTCGAGCGCTGATGGTGCCAGTGGCGACATTGCCCGCAGCGGCAATTCTCATGGGGATAGGATACTGGATCGACCCTAACGGCTGGGGCAGTGAGAGTGCTCTTGCTGCTCTGCTGATCAAATCCGGTGCAGCAATCATTGAAAATATGGGGGTGCTATTTGCGGTGGGTATCGCTTATGGCATGTCTAAAGATAAGGATGGTGCGGCTGCGCTAACAGGGTTCGTTGGTTTTCTGGTGTTGACTACGCTGTGCTCTCCTGCAGCAGTGTCTATGATCCAGCATATTCCGCTGGTGGAAGTACCCGCGGCATTCAGCAAAATCCAAAATCAGTTTATCGGTATTCTGGTTGGTATCATTTCCGCTGAGCTTTATAACCGTTACAGCCATGTCAAACTGCCTGAGGCTTTCTCGTTCTTCAGCGGGCGCCGACTGGTGCCTATTCTGACCTCGTTCCTGATGATCGTTGTCGCCTTTATCTTGATGTATGTTTGGCCGGTCATTTTTAGCGCATTGGTTACATTAGGTGAACATATCCAGCAGTTAGGGTCGGTCGGTGCAGGTGTGTATGCATTCTTTAACCGTTTGTTGATCCCTGTCGGATTGCATCACGCATTAAACTCCGTATTTTGGTTTGATGTGGCGGGCATCAACGATATCCCAAACTTCCTGGGTGGACAGCAATCCATTGACGCGGGTAAGGCGGTTGTGGGGATCACTGGGCGCTATCAAGCTGGTTTTTTCCCTATCATGATGTTTGGCTTACCGGGGGCGGCTCTGGCGATTTATCACTGCGCACGACCGGAAAACAAGAGCAAGGTGGCGGGCATTATGATGGCTGCCGCATTTGCTGCCTTCTTTACCGGGATTACCGAACCACTTGAATTCTCGTTTATGTTCGTTGCGCCAGTGCTGTATGTGTTGCATGCCGTATTGACCGGGATCTCGGTGTTCATCGCAGCGAGTATGCATTGGATTGCTGGTTTTGGTTTTAGTGCCGGGCTGGTTGATATGGCGCTTTCCTCACGCAATCCGCTGGCGACCCAGTGGTACATGCTGATTCCGCAAGGATTGGTGTTCTTTGTTATTTACTACGTGACGTTCCGTTTCACTATCAAACGTTTTAACTTGCTAACGCCGGGCCGTGAGCAGTCTGTTGATGGTAGTGAAGAGGATGGTTTCACGGTGAACCAGAGTGTTGCTGAGAATAAGGTGAACGACACGACGTCTCTGGCGCGTGGTTATCTCGCGGCGCTGGGCGGTAAAGCAAATCTGGTCGGAATTGATGCCTGTATTACGCGCTTGCGGTTGAATGTGGTTGATTCCGCACAAGTGGATGAGGCGCAGGCAAAACGGTTGGGTGCGGCAGGCGTTATCCGCCTGAATAAACAGAATGTGCAAATTGTTGTGGGGACGCAGGCGGAATCCATCGCCGTGGCCTTAAAGCAGATTCAAAACGAGCCGTAATCGTGTTGTGAGTGGTGAATTGTGCGGTGTGAGGTGTTTCTCACGCCGCATTTTTTTATCGTCGTTGGTGTCACGGGATGCACATTTTAGATTACCTCATGCGTAATCATCGGGTGTTTCGCATCTTTCTGTGTATTTCATAAGATTTAGTGCAAGTAACAGTTGTGTCCTGTCGTAGCTTGTTGGATCATTGCAGGTTATGTGTCGTTTTGCATTGAGGAATCAAGCATGAGTGAGGCCGAAGCCCGCCCAACCAATTTTATCCGCCAGATCATCGATGAAGATTTGGCGTCTGGAAAACACAGCCTAGTACATACCCGTTTTCCACCGGAACCCAATGGCTACTTGCATATCGGCCATGCGAAGTCCATTTGCCTCAATTTTGGGGTAGCGAAAGATTATAACGGCCAATGCAATCTGCGTTTTGATGACACCAACCCGGTGAAAGAGGATATCGAGTACGTCGAATCCATCAAGCAGGATGTGCAATGGTTGGGGTTCTCCTGGAGCGGTGAGATTCGCTATTCTTCTGATTATTTTGACCAGTTGCATCTGTATGCTGTTGAACTAATTAGCAAAGGCCTGGCCTATGTGGATGAACTGACTCCTGAACAGATTCGCGAATACCGTGGTACGTTGACATCTCCGGGTAAAAACAGCCCTTACCGCGATCGTACCGTTCAGGAAAACCTGAACCTGTTTGAGAAAATGCGCAATGGTGGGTTTGCTGAAGGTACGGCATGTCTGCGCGCCAAGATCGATATGGCTTCACCGTTTATTGTTATGCGCGATCCGGTGTTGTATCGCATCAAGTTTGCGGAACATCATCAGACGGGTAACAAGTGGTGTATTTATCCCATGTACGATTTCACGCATTGCATTTCCGATGCGTTGGAAGGGATTACTCACTCACTGTGTACGCTGGAATTCCAGGATAACCGTCGCTTGTATGACTGGGTGCTGGATAACATCACTATCCCTTGCCATCCACGCCAGTATGAGTTCTCGCGTTTGAATCTGGAATATACGGTGATGTCCAAACGCAAGCTGAATCAGTTGGTAACAGAGAAGGTGGTTGAAGGGTGGGACGATCCCCGTATGCCGACCATCTCCGGCTTGCGTCGTCGCGGTTATACCGCTGCTTCTGTACGTGAGTTTTGTCGTCGTATTGGCGTGACTAAACAGGACAATAACGTTGAGATCGCCGCGCTGGAATCTTGTATTCGTGATGATTTGAATGAGAATGCGCCGCGCGCCATGGCTGTGTTGGATCCGGTAAAAGTGATTATCGAGAACTTGCCAAAAGGCCATGAAGAGTGGGTTTCCATGCCGAATCACCCGAACCGGGCGGAAATGGGCGCGCGTCAGGTGGCCTTCAGTCGCGAGATTTATATCGATCGTGCCGATTTCCGCGAAGAGGCAAACAAGCAGTACAAACGCTTGGTTCTCGGTAAAGAAGTGCGGTTACGCAATGCTTATGTCATCAAGGCAGAACGCGTTGAGAAAGATGCGCAGGGAGTTATCACCGCGCTGTATTGCACCTATGACGCAGATACCTTAAGTAAGGATCCGGCTGATGGGCGTAAAGTGAAGGGCGTTATCCATTGGGTATCTGCTGCGCACGCTCTGCCCGCCGAGTTCCGCCTTTACGAGCGTCTATTCAGCGTGCCCAACCCAGGTGCTGCCGATGATTTCCTCGCAACCATTAACCCGGATTCGTTAAAAGTAGTACAAGGTTTTGTGGAATCGAGTCTGGCGAAAGCTGAAGTGGAAAAAGCGTATCAGTTCGAGCGCGAAGGATACTTTTGCGCCGATCGTCGCTATTCAAGTGAAACTCACCTGGTGTTTAACCGCACTGTAGGGCTGCGTGATACTTGGGTTGGCTGATGCTGTTGTGCGATCGAGATTGAAAAAAACCGCCTGAATGAATGGGCGGTTTTTTTATAGTGTAAATAAGAAAAATGTCTGACTTACTTCGGGTCGTGGAGAGATTCGTCTTCGCGGCAGTCGCCTATACTACAATGGCCATAAAGATACAAACTGTGGTTAGTCAGTTTTATACCGTGTCTGTCTGCGATTTCACGCTGGCGCGCTTCGATAGATTCATCACGGAACTCAATAACGCGTCCGCAATCCAGGCAGATAAGATGGTCATGGTGGTGTTGCTGTGTCAGCTCAAACACTGACTTACCACCTTCAAAATTATGACGGGTGACAATACCGGCGTCATCAAACTGGTTAAGTACGCGATAAACGGTCGCCAGACCAATCTCTTCGCCCATGTCTATCAGTTTTTTGTACAAATCTTCCGCGCTGACGTGATGGCACTCCGGATCCTGCAAAACCTCCAGAATCTTCAGTCTTGGCAGAGTGACTTTCAGGCCGGCCTTCTTTAATGCGGTGTTATTGTCAGTCATGCGGATTTAGTCCTGTTACTCTCTCATCGATGGGGGCAATTAAGCCTATGACATCGGTCGGCTCAAAAATTGTAATGGCGTCTCAATTATAGAACCGCGCATTAAAAATGAAAACCATGGGATGTTAACAATACAGTCTCCATAAAGAAAGTGTGCAATCGCGCGCAATCTGTTGTTGTAAAATGGAGAAAGTTGATAAACGTACAAAACCGATGGGTACTATTGTACAGGCTTAGACCGGGAAGTTAAAAAAATGTTTCTATTAATTTGATTGGTTATACCTATTAATTAAGCCCCGAAAAAGCGATCAGGGCTTTTACATAACAGGGTAGGGGTTAGCCAACGAGTGTTTTCAGGTTGAGCTCTTCGCTGATTTGTTTGACCCAGGTGCTAACACGCTCACTGGTCAGTTCAGGTTGACGGTCTTCATCAATCGCCAGCCCGATAAAGTGGTTGTCGTCTGCCAGCCCTTTTGAGGCTTCGAAATAGTAGCCTTCGGTTGGCCAGTTGCCCACAATGGTTGCCCCGCGCGGTTCAATAATGTCGCGTAGCGTACCCATCGCATCACAAAAGTATTCAGCGTAATCTTCTTGATCGCCACAGCCAAATAGGGCAACTAATTTTCCATTAAAATCGATCTCTTCCAGTGTCGGGAAGAAATCGTCCCAATCGCACTGGGCTTCACCGTAGTACCATGTCGGAATACCAAATAGCAGAATATCAAACGCCTCGATATCTTCTTTGCTGCTCTTGGCAATGTCATGAACCTCTGCAACATCACTGCCCAGTTGCAGTTGGATTGTCTTGGCAATGTTTTCGGTATTGCCGGTGTCACTGCCAAAGAAAATGCCTATGAGTGCCATGGATAAAATAACCTCTTTATTCTTAATGGTATGGTGCAGTTTATCACCTACATATCAAGTAATAATATCAGACGTGGGGAAAGGGAGAAACTTGTATCTTCCCCGCAGATCAACGCGAATATAACCTATATTTAATAAGGGAATTTGGCGCATAGCGGTTTTGCGCTACTTCACCAGTTTTTTTAATTACTTTAGCAGCGTCACTGTTAAGGAACTTCCATTTATCTGTATGAAAAATATAAATAATAAAAAATTTTTGGCGACAATGTGCTGTAGATCACGCAGGGAAACTACTAAATATTATTTCAATATTGACGATGAAAACAGGAGGTTCGCCGTTTGCTTTCAATGGTAAAGCATCGTGCGTTTTTCCCTTTTGGGAACGTTTCAAACCTTATGATTTTTTTAAAAATAATAACCCTACCGCACGTAATTTTATATCTGGAGCTTGCTTATGCACTTTTTGAGAAACATCGCCATCAGAACGGCAATGTTATGGGTTTTAGGGATTTTCTGTGTGCTTTGGGGCGGTGTGTCTGTCTACACCATTTTCTCATTCAAAGAGATGACCACCACCTCACAGACCAGCACCTTACTGGTTCATAACATGAATCTGGTCAATCAGGGCAACGATCAATATTTTCGCATGGTAACGCGTTTGGCACGGGTAGTAGATTGGCGTCGTAATGGTGAAAATAGTCTGGCAGATAAAGAACAAACATCGGCATTGACGGCATTGAACAATCTGAAATCGGATCTGGCAACTTTTAGCAGCATCGATCACGCTGGGTTAGATGCTGCGCTGGCTGAAGCGGTGATCCGCGATTGGGGCAACCTTATTACCCAAGGCGTTGATCCTATGTTTCAAAAGGCGCAAGCCAATGCATTTGATGAATACCAACGTTATGCCAAAGAAACGGTGCCTGCTCTCAGTCGTCAGTTCGGTGCTTCGGTTAATGCCTTTAACAAGGCCGGTTCTGAACAATTCGCCGCAGCGGGTGCTCGCTTTCAGCAAATCACGTCTATTGGACAAAATATTTTACTAACAGGTTTGATCGTTGGGTTGCTGCTGCTGTTTTTTACCGATCGTTATCTGGTGGCTTGTTTGGTTAAGCCACTCGATACGCTACGCGATCATTTCAGTGCTATCGCTTCTGGTCAACTAGGCAAACCGATTCATGATTTTGGTCGTAACTGTGTGGGGCGCTTATTGCCTCTCTTACGGGATATGCAAACCAGCCTTGCGACAACAGTGAGCACGATTCGCGTCAGTACAGATGCCATCTACCTAGGCGCGTCAGAGATTGCCTCAGGCAATAACGATCTCTCTTCGCGTACGGAGCATCAGGCTTCCGCACTGGAAGAAACGGCAGCCAGCATGGAACAGTTGACGGCAACCGTAAAACAGAATGCGGAAAATGCGAGTCATGCTAGCCAGTTGGCATTGCAAGCGTCGAATACGGCGAGAAAAGGGGGAGAAATTGTCGATAACGTCGTGAAAACGATGGCTGAGATTTCAGGGAGTTCGAAACGTATCGCTGAGATTACCACTGTGATCAACGGTATTGCGTTCCAGACAAACATCCTGGCGCTTAATGCTGCTGTCGAAGCGGCGCGGGCAGGTGAACAAGGGCGAGGTTTTGCTGTGGTCGCGGGTGAAGTTCGTAGCCTGGCACAGCGCAGTGCGCAAGCAGCAAAAGAAATAGAAGGATTGATTGCCGAATCGGCTCATTGCGTGGGCACCGGCTCTCAACTGGTTGAAGATGCTGGCGTTACCATGAGTGATATCGTTCGTGCTGTGACCAATGTGACGGATATCATGGGGGAAATTGCCTCAGCATCGGGTGAACAAAGTAAAGGTATTGCTCAGGTTGGGCAGGCGGTGGCAGAAATGGACAGCGTCACGCAGCAAAATGCAGCGTTAGTGGAGCAGGCGTCGGCAGCGGCACTTTCGTTGGAAGAGCAGGCTGCGGTGCTTAACCGAACAGTAGCAGTTTTCCAGCTGTCTGAATCAGTGGCGCCCGTTGCCTCTTCTACTGCAACGCCTGTGCCAGCGCTAGCGCGTGCTGGCAGTGGGGTAAAAACCAAAAAGGCTTTACCACCGGGAAACGATAACTGGGAACAGTTTTAACTGCGCGGCATACTGCTTAATGCAGCCCCACGGCGGGGATACAGGGCGTCATGGATGACGCCAGCAATGAATTTATCAGGATGAGAGATCTTTGTCTGCCAGTTGTGCTAGCAACATGCGTTCAATGAGTTCACTACGGCTGATGTTCTGCGCTTCAGCCAGGCTATTAAGTGCTTCCACTGCTTCCTCATTAATTTTCAACTCGATGCGACGCAAACCGCGCACTTTGTCACGGCGCAACTGATTGCGCTTGTTAATGCGAAGTTGTTCGTCGCGTGAAAGCGGGTTGGTTTTGGGACGACCAGGCCGACGTTCATCCGCGAACAGATCCAACGTGGTACGGTCCGTTTGTTCTTTTGCCATAGGTAGTGTTGCTGCAAGGAAGTCTGACCAAAATGCACGCATCGGTTCTGCGTGACATTTTGATGATGTGGTTACTGTGCATAAGGCTAATTCAGCCGTCCCTCTACTGCGGGCGCCATCATACCCCAGCGAGGCTGGCGGCGACAATGGGTAAGTGCCACTGTTATTTACGGATTATGCCGGTGGTTCCTCAAGAAAACGGTGGATAGCGCGCAGAACAGCATCGGGTTTTTCTGCATGAACCCAGTGGCCACTGCCCGCAATCACATGCGCCTTAGCATTGGGAAACTGCTGCAATAGCGCCTCGCGATAGCGGTCATCCAAATAAGGGGATGCAGCGCCTCGAATAAACAGGATGGGTTTGTGCCAGGCGGGTACCCTTTCCCAGCCCACAATGTGCTCATACTGCTCCCACAGAACGGGGACGTTGAAACGCCACTCTCCCTGCTGAAAAGATTTCAGGAGAAATTGCACCACCCCCTCTTCCTTAAGGTGATGACGCATGATGGCGGCAGCTTCGGTGCGGGTGGTAACGCCCGCGGCAGTAACCGCGTGGAGTGCAGCAAAAACGTCATCATGGCGGCGCAGTTGGTAATCCACCGGTGCAATATCAATAGCGACGATCTTCTCAATACGTTCGGGGATCTGCGCACTTAACGCCATCGCGGTCTTTCCGCCCATAGAGTGACCGATAATAATGGCTTTCTCTATATTCAATGCATCCAATAATTCTTTCACATCACCCGCCATGGCCGGGTAGTTCATTTCTGGCGTGCGCGGTGATAATCCATGGTTACGTAAGTCGACCTGAATGACATCGTGCTGCTTTTGCAGGTCACGGGCGAGAACACCCAGATTGTCCAGATTACCAAATAGACCGTGAATCAATATGATAGGCAGTGAATGCGTCGATAATTGCGCATTTTGCATGCGATAATTCAATTTCATGGTGAAGTTCATTCAGAGACACAGACGCTTAGGGTATCATGACTGTTGCCGATGATGTTGCCCTGTGGAAAATGAAGACTATACCCGTCATACTTCAAGTTGCTGGTGCGTTGGTGGCACTCGTTATTGCTTTTTGCAGGTTGCAGGTAATGGGGCGAGGGAGCAGATGGGGGATCGTCTGACTTTCGATATTGTTTGTGTTATGCCGCTGTTCGGTGGTATTGATTCGCCTATATACTTCTTGCCGATTAATTAGAGTAAAAACAGTACTGGATAAAGATGAAAACTATTGAGGTCGACGAAGAGCTGTATCGTTATATTGCCAGCCACACACAACACATTGGTGAAAGCGCCTCGGATATTCTGCGGCGCATGTTGAATTTCCGGGCTGGGCAGGTTGTTGCTGCCTCTGAGGCCACGTCGGCAAAAGCGCAGACGCCTGCGAGCACGCCAGAAAAGCCTCGCGATGGTGTCAGGGCGGTGCGCGAATTGCTACTGTCCGATGAATATGCAGCGCAAAGTAAAGCGATTAACCGCTTTATGTTGGTGCTCTCCACATTATATTGTCTCGAGCCGAATGCCTTTTCCGCTGCAACCGAGCAGCTTCATGGTCGCACGCGCGTCTATTTTGCCGGCGATGAACATACGTTACTTCAGCATGGCGTCCATACCAAACCCAAACATATTCAGGGAACGCCCTACTGGGTCATTACCAATACCAATACGGATCGCAAACGCAGTATGGTTGAACAAATCATGCAATCGATGCAGTTCCCCTCAGAACTTGTCGAAAAAGTGTGCGGTACTATTTAACAAATAGCGTCAGGGAGAACGCCGATGGCTAATCACCCCAGAGCCGGACAACCTACCCGGCAAAGTGATTTGATTAATGTGGCGCAATTAACGTCACAGTATTATGTATTACGTCCAGAAGCGGATAACGCCGCGCATGCGGTTAAATTCGGGACGTCTGGTCACCGCGGTAGCGCGGCACGCCACAGTTTCAACGAAGCGCATATTTTGGCTATCGCTCAGGCGATTGCGGAAGAGCGCAAAAAGCAAGGTATCACCGGGCCGTGCTTTGTGGGTAAAGATACCCATGCACTTTCTGAACCTGCATTTATTTCCGTATTGGAAGTGTTGGCGGCAAACGGTGTTGAGGTGGTGGTGCAGCAAGATAACGGCTTTACGCCGACACCTGCTATCTCCAATGCCATTCTGGTGCATAACCGCAAGGGAAATGCACTGGCCGATGGGATTGTGATTACACCGTCTCACAACCCGCCGGAAGATGGCGGTATTAAATATAATCCGCCCAATGGTGGTCCTGCAGATACCAATGTTACCAGCGTTATTGAAAAACGTGCCAATGCGCTGTTAGCCGATGCGCTGAAAGAGGTAAAGCGCCTGACGCTCGATAAAGCCTGGCAGAGTGGGCATGTGCATGAGCAAGATCTGGTACAGCCTTATGTAGAAGGATTGCGTGAGGTAGTGGATATCCCAGCTATTCAGAAGGCGGGGTTGACACTGGGTGTCGATCCATTAGGTGGCTCAGGCATTGCCTACTGGCAGCGCATCGCAGAGCATTACCAGCTAAATTTGCGTCTGGTTAATGATGCCGTTGATCAGACCTTCCGTTTTATGACGTTGGATCATGACGGCGTTATTCGCATGGATTGCTCCTCTGAGTCTGCGATGGCAGGGTTGCTGGCGCTGCGTGACAAATTTGATCTGGCATTTGCCAACGATCCTGATTATGACCGCCACGGTATTGTTACACCTGCGGGGTTGATGAATCCGAATCACTATCTGGCTGTTTCCATCGATTATCTGTTCCGCCACCGTCCTCTGTGGGGGCAGTCTGTCGCCGTTGGCAAGACGCTGGTATCGAGCGCCATGATCGACCGTGTAGTGGCTGACCTTGGGCGCAAACTGGTGGAGGTCCCGGTAGGCTTCAAATGGTTTGTTGACGGCTTGTTTGATGGCAGCTTCGGTTTTGGCGGTGAAGAGAGTGCAGGCGCTTCTTTCCTGCGTTTTGATGGCACGCCGTGGTCAACGGACAAAGATGGCATCATCATGTGCCTATTGGCGGCTGAGATCACCGCTGTTACGGGTAAGAACCCACAGCAACATTATGATGCGCTTGCTGCCCGTTTTGGCGCGCCGAGCTACAACCGAATTCAAGCTTCGGCAACACATGCACAAAAAGCTGCTCTCTCTCGGTTATCGCCCGAGCAGGTTTCTGCTCATACATTGGCTGGCGACCCGATTACCGCTCGCCTGACGGCGGCTCCTGGCAATGGTGCTTCCATCGGTGGATTGAAAGTAATGACCGATAACGGTTGGTTTGCCGCGCGGCCATCTGGTACTGAAGAGGCCTACAAGATTTACTGTGAAAGCTTCCTTGGCGCAGAGCATCGTGCTCGCATTGAGAAAGAAGCAGTAGATATTGTCAGCGCTGTACTGGCGAATGCCAAATAAGTTTTCCTTTATCGCCCCCCTTTAATCAGGCAGGGGGGCTGAGGAAGATGAACGGAGGACGCTCTGTGCGTCCTTCTTCATACCGCTTACAAAATCCGTTGTTAGGTGAAGTACGGTGACGGCCCGTAGCGGCGCAAGCGGTTATTCACCTTTTCTAACTCCCTTTTTTTGCTCGAAATAGCAGGCAAGATTCTCGGCTGCGACGCTGTGTAACCACTCATGGAGGTCTGCATGGTTTTTCAGCATCAGTTTTTGCATTGCATGATTACGATACGCACTGATTGCCTTGATGGATATTCCAGATAATGTACTGATTTTATTGTTGTTTAAACCCTGTTTGTAACTCCACAAAACTTCCCGTTCGCGTGGGCTAAGGCTCTGTACAATATTATATTGTCGCGCATTGAGTGAAACCCTTGGCGATGGTGGGCTGGCAACGAAAGTATTTAACAGTTCGACCAGCACATCTGGTGGGTCGTTTAGTGCCAACTGCCCGTCTTCGTAGCCACAGCAAAGTGTATTTTTCTTTTTTACCAGCAGGAAAAGCAATGGCCTACGCCGTTTGCGGCGAAATTGACGCCACCAGTGCGGTGTGTGCTGAGTCGGTGTGGTGAAAATGATATCTGCCTGTTCAATCAGCTCCGCAGTATGCTGAATGTTGGCCACAAGTTTTTGGGTATGGAACCATTGATGGATGAGGTGTCCAAGGCCGACAGTAAAATAGCGATCAAAATGAAGAAGTACAACGGTTCTTTCCATCGTCAAGTACCTATTTAACAGGTTGTTCCCAAAGAAATGTTTGCATGGGTAAATGCACCTGGATAGATCCCATGAAGAGTAAATACATTCATCGACAGTGAGTTAATGAATGATTGATATATACCCGTCATACTTCAAGTTGCAGGTGCGTTGGCGGCAACCGTTATTCGGCCGATCCTTGGGCCTCACCTCTAACGAGGTCGCCGTAAGCGATGTTCAAATCGGCTCTCGGCAGATTTGTCACACGAATCACTTACCTGAGTAAGCTCATCGGAATTCATTCGCTGGCCGCCTTCCTGCAACTCAAATTATTTAGGGTATAAAATTAGTATTTTAGTTTGGTTTTATTATCTGTTTTTATACCCGTCATACTTCAAGTTGCAGGTATGTTGGCTGAGATCGTTATTCGGCCCATCCTTGGGACTCACCTCTTACGAGGCCGCCGCATGCGGCGTTCAAATCTGCTCCCGGCAGATTTGTCACCCGAATCACTTACCTTAGTAAGCTCATCGGGATTCATTTCTTTGCCGCCTTCCTGCAACTCGAATTATTTAGGGTATATGAAAATGTATGTTTATGGATTAATCATCTCTCTGTTGTTTGTGTCTGACTATTAATATTTAATAGCATGGTTTTCTATAATGTCCATTTTTTTTGTTTAGTTGTTGTGTAACTGTTATCTTTGAAATAGATCTCATTGTAAATAGGTAGTATTTGTCAAAAGAAATATGAATCGTAATCATTTTCTTAAAACCAAGTGAAAGATTGAAACTAAAATTATTTTCTGTTTGGTTATATTCTCTCTATATTAATTGTAATGAAGCGAGGAGAGCGAGTTGTTGATTGAGGTTTTTCTATAGTTAAACGTTTGCGTTGTCTGTTGATGCGCTGTTTGGGTTGAATGCTACCGCTAATGTTTGAGGGGTTTTTTTATTTGTTTGCCTTTCGTTTACTATTTGTTCGATATTATTATTGCGTATAAATACTAAATAATTAGAGTTGCAGAGCAAAACATCAACGTTTCGAATTGGGCTTGTAATGTCCCTTGAGGATGAGACTCATTTATGCGTCTCATAACGCGGCAAGTTAAGGAACACTGATGGGCATACTCTTGCAACTGATTCAGATGAATGAGTATAGCTAATACATACGCAACTTGAAGCAGGGCGAGTATAACAAGATTAAGCAGTTATAACTCAGGTTATCATTTTAATTATTATCTCATGGGATAACGACATGGAACGAATGAATGTTTTTTTTCAATATAAATCATGTGCCATTCGGTCACTGAATAAAAATGATTCTGTTTATTTGATGATGACCTACATTTATAAGGAAAAGATAAATTGCTTAAAGGATAAATATGATCTCTATTTCTATTTTTGTGGCAGAGACAAACAACGTTCGGAATTTAGATTTTATTCAATATGCCGGCTGCATGAAAAAAAAAGGACTTTTAGTTACCATGCGATGCGATTTTCATAATGTTTAATCTATTTCTAACGGCTTGCTGTATGTACCCTAAATAATTCGAGTCGCAGGGCAAAATGTTAACGTTTTGAACAACGCTTGCACTGGCCATTTAGGACGAGGCTCATTTATGCGTCTCGTAACGCAGCAAAAGAGAGCCCTCAGGGACGTTATTCGGGTAACTAATCTGCCGGGAGCAGATTAGAACACTGTTTGCGGCAGTATCGTGAGAGGTGAGGCCCAAGGATGGGCCGAATAGTGAACGAAGCCAACGCACCTGTAACTTGACGTATGGCGAGGTTATCTACCCGCAGCGCAGCTCGAGAGTGATCGTTAACCTAATGCAACCAGTAGGGCACCAACAGAAATCAGTGCTACGCCAATACCCCCTAATAGTGATATTTTCTCCCCAAGGAGTAGCGCCGCTAAAATAACGGCGAAAACAACGCTGAGTTTATCAATCGGTGCAACCTGAGCTACATTACCATTTTTCAATGCCAAAAAATAAAACAGCCAGGAAAGTGCGCCAGCAATACCACTGAGTAGAATAAATGACAGTGCTTTTTTATTGGCAAGTACTTCACCGATCATTGTCGTTTTTCCTTGCACTACGACGACACCAACCAAAAATAGCGCCATCACGACGGCACGGACAGCAGTAGCCGTATTGGCATCAAGATTTTGCAACCCTACCTTACCGAACAGTGCCACGGCAGCAGCGCACAGCGCGGAGAGTAATGCATAAAGTAACCAGCTACTCATGATGGGCCTCATCATAAAAATATCAGGATGAAAATCAATAGAATGAGCGGGAGATGTTACGCCTGCTCTGGAGGGATAACCAGTTTTATCCGCTGTTCGTCAGGGCATAAAGCGGTAGCCCACAGCTGTCTCGGTAATAAAATGACGAGGACGCGTGGGGTCTAGTTCCAGTTTTTGCCGCAGGTGCCCCATATAGATGCGTAAATAGTGGGAACTTTCCACCGCGTTTGGCCCCCAGACCTGTACGAGCAGTTGGCGTTGCGTAAGTACTTTTCCCGCATTCGCTAACAGTAGGGCCAATAGCTTGAATTCCGTCGGGGTCAGGTGCAGTACTTCACCGTCTCTGCTGACCAAACGTTGACTCAGGTCGACGGTAATGGCACCGAATGTTACCAGAGGGCTTTCGGGAGCATTGGCTCCGTGGCGGCGCAGTGCAACGCGCACCCGCGCCAACAATTCTCCAATACCGAACGGTTTGACGAGATAATCGTCAGCACCCGCATCCAGCGCATCGATTTTATCCTGCTCATCAACGCGTGCAGATAGCACAATAATAGGCACATTGCTCCACTGACGAACATCGCGAATGTAATCAGTGCCATCTCCGTCCGGTAATCCGAGATCGAGAATCACCAGATCGGGTTTACGCGTGGCTGTTTCTAATAAACCACGTTGTAATGTCTGTGCATCAAAAACGCGCAGCCCCTCGCTTTCCAGAGCACTACGGACAAAGCGCCGGATCTCTTTTTCATCTTCAACGATCAAAACATTAGCGGATAACAGCGTATGCACTCCTTCCTGCTTCGCGGTGATTATTAGTGACGTTACGGTTGACTGTTTCGTTACTGTTGATAAATCTCGTGTTGCTCTCGTCTTCACTTTATGACGCTACCATATTTGGTTATGGGCTTGCGACAAAAGCTGCAACGGCTGCATAAGATTCCATCGACAGTGGGCAAAAAAGCACATTGTGTGTAACACAAATCCATACATGTAATGTAATTCATTAACTATTTTGTAACTCAATAACGAAATGTTCGGAAAAAACGGTTAAAACACGATCTTTTTCTGGTCCGATGAGTAGTAAAGTTTCATCAAAAGCGGTAATATTTTGAGCAGTTACTCATCGGTTGTTTTAATTTTGTGAGCTCTGTCGTTGCAGTGGCTGCTCACTGATGAAGGAGGATCGCTATGTCGATTTATACTGCTTATCCCTTGTATCGCGTTCTCCTGCGTCGCGTTGGCGTTGTTGTTCTTGGGTTACTGGCGCTGCCTGTAATGCTGTTTCGAGAAGATCGTGCCCGCTTTTATAGTTACTTGCACCGCGTTTGGTTGAAAACCAGCGATCAACCGGTCTGGATGGCGCAATCCGAAGCTGCTGCCGGTGATTTTTTCTAAGTCGAGTGATAGCACATTTATCATGAGATGATTAAGAAAAAACTTTCTTGGTGCCATGACATTAGCGCCTATCCCATTAGGGCTGTTTTGCTTGCCATTTGGGCCAGGACAGTGCTCGAAATCTTCACGTACTCCGTGTACGATTCGTTTTCTGCGTGCTGTCCGTGGCTAAACAAACTGCACCTGACGCCGATTGGGTTAGGTTCTTATCGCATCGTTCAGTAAAAATCCCTTTATCCTTCCCTTCTACACCTTCCTGCTTTTCGTTTTTGCTCGATCTTTGCCGTTGTGTCCCGTAAGCGCTTGAAATCCGCTATGCTGAGGGAACGTTGACGAGCGGGAGAGCTTTTATGATGTCAGTTCCTATTCCTGTCGGAATAAGTGCATGTTTGCTTGGCGCGCCGGTACGTTTTGACGGAGGGCATAAGCGCCTCGATTTTGCCGTTGATCAATTGGCACCTTATTTCCATTTTCAGCCTGTATGTCCAGAGATGGCTGTAGGGTTGCCTGTGCCGCGTCCGGCACTACGATTGGTGAATGATGATAAAAAGGGGCTTCGCCTTTGCGCGAGCAACGGGTCTGCATTGGATGTTACGGATTCCATGCACGCTTTTGCCGAAGAAAAAATGGCATCATTACAGGCGCTGTGCGGTTTCATCCTGTGCGCTAAATCTCCCAGTTGTGGGATGGAGCGGGTAAAGGTTTATGACAGTAATGGAAAAAATGCCCGAAAAAGCGGGGAAGGTCTCTTTGCTCAGGCGCTGAAACGGCACATGCCGTGGCTACCGTTAGAGGAAAATGGCCGTTTGAATGATCCCGTGTTACGGGAAAATTTTATTGCTCGAGTTTATGCCTTGCATGAACTACAGCAAATTTGGCAGCAGGGGCTCTCGCGTGGCGCACTGATGGCGTTTCATAGTCGTTATAAATTGCTGTTACTGGCACATTCGCAGCCCGAGTACAGAGAGTTGGGACCTTTTGTTGCTGGAATGGCCCAATGGCCGACGCTAGACGCTTTTGCCACTGAATATCGGCTGCGTTTTATGCGTTTGTTGTCTCATCCGGCATCGCGTCGTAATCATACGAATGTATTGATGCACGTTCAGGGTTATTTTCGTCCTCACCTTACCTCTCAACAGCGTCAGGAATTAGCCAACTTAATCGATCGTTATCGGCAAGGGGTACAACCGTTGCTAGCGCCAATGACGCTGTTGCGCCATTACATGACTGAATACCCTGATGATTACCTTGCACAGCAGCGCTATTTTGACCCCTATCCAGAGGCTTTGCGTTTACGCTATGGTCATTAACGCTTTCCAGTGAGGATCAATTATGACCACGCATCTGGTCTGGTTTCGCCATGATTTACGTATTACCGATCACTCCGCGCTGCATGCAGCCTGTCAGAATGCCGATGCCAAGGTCATTGCGCTCTATATTGCTACGCCAACCCAATGGCAGGTACATGGTATGGCTCCCCGACAGGCGACATTTTTGCTACAGAATCTTCAGGCATTACAACGGGCGCTGGCAGATAAAGGAATTCCTCTGTTTTATCAACAGTGCGACGACTTTCATCAGTCTGTTGAAGCGGTAGAGACGTTTTGTAAAAAACAGCACGTCACTCACCTGTTTTACCATTATCAGTACGAAGTTAATGAACGTGAGCGCGATCGTGTACTGGAAGCCAAATTGCAAGGGCTGGTGACTTGCCAGGGGTTTGATGACAGCGTGCTGTTAGCGCCGGGCAGTGTGGTGACGGGAAAACATGAGATGTACAAAGTGTTTACGCCGTTTCGCAACGCCTTTATTCAGCGCTTACAGGAGATGGACGTGATCTGTTTCCCAGCACCAAAAAAACGTGCTAACGCAGAAATGGGGAAAGGGGATGCGTTGAGCCCCTTCGATTACCCCCAGCAGTCGGTTGACGAGACGCTGTTTCCGGCCGGAGAGCAAGCTGCGTTGGCTCGATTACGTCAGTTTTGCCAATCGAATGTGGCAGATTATGACCAACAGCGTGATTTTCCGGCGCAGCAAGGCACGAGTCTGCTTTCTCCTTATCTGGCATTGGGCGTCCTTTCTCCCCGTCAGTGCTTGAATCGCCTGCGTGCAGAACATCCCAATCTGCTGACGCGGGTCGACGGCGGGGCATTTATCTGGTTGAACGAACTGCTGTGGCGTGAATTTTATCGTCACCTGTTGGTGGCGTGGCCGCATTTGTGTAAACACCGCCCGTTTGTTGATTGGACGCACCAGGTCAAATGGCGGCAAGACGCAAAAGCACTAGCAGCCTGGCAAGAAGGTAAGACCGGATTTCCCATTGTTGATGCCGCGATGCGCCAACTGAACGCGACTGGATGGATGCACAACCGGCTACGCATGATCTGCGCCAGCTTTCTGGTAAAAGATTTGCTTATCGACTGGCGAGCAGGGGAGCGCTATTTTATTTCTCAGCTGCTTGACGGCGATTTAGCCGCAAATAATGGCGGATGGCAGTGGGCTGCCTCTACTGGTACGGACGCGGTGCCCTATTTCCGTATTTTTAACCCCACGACACAGGGTGAACGTTTCGATCCGCAAGGGACGTTTATCCGCAGCTGGTTACCAGAACTGGCGGACGTGCCAGACAACGATATTCATCAGCCCCATCGCTGGGCAAAGCGAGTAGGGCGTATGTTGGATTATCCGACGCCCATGGTCGACCATAAACAGGCTAGGCAAATGACGCTGGAAGCCTTTGAGGCAGCGAAAGCGTCACTGAAAGAAGGCCAGGACACGGAATATTAAGGAGCATTATGCGCAACAGCGAATTGGAAACAGTCATCAACCAGCAACTGAATGTGGCCGCGTTTCAGGATTATGCGCCTAACGGATTGCAAGTCGAAGGTCGCGAAAATGTACAGCGGATCATCACGGGTGTTACCGCCTCGCAGGCACTGCTGGATGTGGCGGTAGCTCAGCAGGTTGATGCCGTGCTGGTACACCACGGCTACTTTTGGAAAAACGAGTCACCGGTGATTTCTGGCATGAAGCGTCGCCGCTTGAAAACATTGCTGGCGAACGATATCAACCTGTATGGGTATCACTTGCCGTTGGATGCTCACCCAGAGTTAGGAAATAACGCCCGTCTGGCGGCATTGCTGGACATCAAAACCATAGGCGATATTGAGCCTTTGTTACCTTATGGAGAATTATCACAGTCTGTGAGCGGCGATACGTTCCGCGAGCGCCTGGAAACGCGATTGGGGCGTTCAGTGCTGCATTGTGGGGATAATGCACCGTCGCAGATAACGCGTTTGGCCTGGTGCTCTGGAGGAGGCCAAGGGTTTATTGAACAAGCTGCGCGTTTTGGCGTAGATGCGTTCATCACCGGTGAGGTTTCGGAACAGACTATTCATATTGCCCGTGAGATGGGGCTGCATTTCTATGCCGCGGGCCATCACGCTACTGAGCGTGGTGGCATTAAGGCGCTAGGGGAGTGGCTGGCGCAACAACATGGGTTTGATGTGACCTTTGTTGATATTCCCAACCCAGCCTAGTGCTAATCAACTCACTGTTTTTTAAAAATAATATAAAAATTTTAGTGGGGAAAGTTGGCATCTTTATTGCTTGTTTATTAAATGACGTTATAGCCAGATGTTGTCGGGGCAAGCGCGTATTCAGGCGGTAGAGCATAGCGATGCTCTGTCGTGATGGGGAGAGAGAGTGCAACGAGCACGATGCTATTTATTAGGCGAGCGGGCCGTGGTGCTGGAATTGGAACCACCGCTGTCACTGCAAAGCCAACAGCGTATCTGGGGACTTGCCGAACGTCTTCATCAGCATGATGAGGTGGCTGCGGCGATCCCAGGGATGAATAATCTGACAGTGGTGTTAACCCATCCACAGCACGCTGCACGCGATGCTATTGAGCGTTTGCAGCGCTGGTGGGAAGAGAGTGAGTCGGTAACAATTGAGGCAAGAGACATCACGATCCCAGTCGTGTATGGCGGCGATGCTGGCCCGGATCTGCTTCAGGTGGCGGAGCATTGCCAGCTTTCTCCTCGTCAGGTGGTGGAGGCGCATGCCGCTGTGCAGTATGTGGTGTATTTTCTGGGATTTCAGCCGGGATTTCCTTATCTGGCTGGATTGCCAGAATGTCTTCATACCCCACGGCGTTCAGATCCGCGCCTAAGTGTGCCCGCCGGAAGTGTCGGTATTGGTGGGCGGCAAACGGGTATTTACCCGTTGGCAACCCCAGGGGGTTGGCAGTTGATTGGCCGAACGTCGGCTGTGTTGTTTGATGCGACGTTAACGCCGCCCACGTTGCTGCGCCCAGGAGACAATGTGCGCTTCGTGCCGCAGCCGGAGGGCATATGCTAAAGATAATTCATGCCGGACTGCATAGCACGGTGCAGGATGCCGGGCGCCATCATCTACGTCATTTGGGTATCAGCCAGTCTGGCGCACTGGATACGCCAGCTTTAAACATTGCCAATTTGCTGGTGGGCAACGCGATGTCTGAAGCTGGGCTGGAAATTACGCTCGGGAAGTTCACGACGATCTTTACCTCATCCTGCTGGATTGCACTGACGGGGGCTGACACTCACGCAGAGCTTGACGGTAAACCGGTCTGGACGGGTTGGCGCTTCCCTGTCAAGGCGGGACAAACGCTCACCATGCGTATGCCGCGGCGGGGTATGCGCAGTTATCT
This sequence comes from Serratia marcescens, assembly GCA_015548865.1. Lineage (GTDB taxonomy): Bacteria > Pseudomonadota > Gammaproteobacteria > Enterobacterales > Enterobacteriaceae > Symbiopectobacterium > Symbiopectobacterium marcescens_A. Next base: position 130,998 of record JADMXW010000014.1, read on the forward strand.
AGCTATTTCCGGGGGGCTGGCGTTGCCAGAAGTTCTCGGATCGCTCAGTACCGATTTGAAAGCGGGATTTGGCGGGTACCTTGGCCGTCCACTACAGGATGGCGATAGCCTTCCACTGAAAAAAGCCTCTTACCGCAAGCCGCATAGGCCCGTTGGCATCAAGCAGCTTCTGTTCAGTAATCGGGTCAGGGTGCTTCCTGGGCCGGAATATCATGAATTCAGTGAAGAGGCGCGCGATATTTTCTGGCGTACCGGTTGGCAACTGAGTCCGCAGAGTAACCGCATGGGATATCGGTTACAGGGGCCGGCATTGACACGTATTACACCGCGAGAACTCTTTTCTCACGGGTTACTGCCAGGGGTAATTCAGGTGCCACACGGTGGTCAGCCGATCTTGTTACTGGCAGATGCACAGACTACCGGTGGCTACCCGCGCATTGCCTGTGTTATCGAAGCGGATTTATTCCATCTGGCGCAGATTCGGCTGGGTGAACCGATACATTTCATTCCCTGCACGCTGGATGACGCTTTGCGTGCGTCAGAGGCGCAAAGGCGTTATCTGGAACAACTGGCGTGGAGGCTCAATGATTATTGATTTAAATGCCGATCTGGGCGAAGGCGGCAGCAATGATGAAGCACTATTACAGTTAGTCACTTCTGCCAATATTGCCTGCGGATTTCATGCAGGAGATGCTCAAACCATGCGCCAGTCGGTGCGTTGGGGGATACGATACGGTGTGGCGTTGGGGGCACACCCAAGCTTTCTTGATCGGGAAAACTTTGGCCGAAAAGCGATGTCGGTCTCTGCGGATACGGTATTCGCTCAGGTTGTTTACCAACTTGGCGCACTGAGTGCCATTGTAGCGGTTGAAGGTGGCCGGCTGACGCATGTTAAACCGCATGGCATGCTTTATAATCAGGCGGCTCGAGATCCTATGCTTGCAGACGCGATTGCGCGTGCGGTTAAATCGGTGAATCCGGCGCTGAGACTGGTTGGATTAGCCGGTAGTGAACTGATTCACGCTGGACAGCGCTTAGGATTAGTGACTCGACAGGAGGTGTTTGCCGATCGAGGTTACTTACCGGACGGAACGCTGGTACCGCGCGATCAGCCTGCCGCATTGATCAAAAGTGATGAGCTGGCGTTGGCACAAACGCTGGAGATGATTAAACGTCGCCGTGTGCGCGCCAGCGATGGCACCTGGGTTGATGTGGAGGCGGATACGGTTTGTCTTCATGGCGACGGAGAGCATGCACTGCTGTTTGCACGTAAGTTGCGTCAGTGTTTCAATGAGCACCAGATTCAGGTGCGTGCAGCGTAATAAGTAACGCCGTTCAAGCAAAATGAGTGAACATATCCGTTATCCTTAACGCCGCTGGCACATTGGTGGCGCGCGCTATTCGGCTCATCTCTTCTGAGCCTCACGTCTTACAAGGCCGCTTGCGGCCTTCCAGCAGCTTGAATGATTTTAGGTATATAAACTATGAAAACCGTATTGCTTACGGCGTTTGAGCCCTTTGGCGGGGAAACAATCAATCCTTCCTGGGAAGCGGTAAAAGTATTACAAGGGGGCGAGATTGCTGGCGCGCGCGTAGTGACATGTCTGTTGGCCTGTGTGTTCGATTTGGCGTTGCAACAGCTCAATGCGGCGCTGACTGAGTATCAGCCTGATTACACGATTGCCGTTGGGCAAGCGGGGGGGCGTGCAGAAATCACCCTCGAGCGCGTTGCCATCAATATTAATGATGCGCGTATCCCTGACAACCACGGTAAACAACCTATCGACACCCCAGTGATACCGGGGGGGCCAAACGCATATTTTGCCACCTTGCCTATCAAGTCTATGGTTAACGCGTTACGAGAAAAGGGCATTCCCGCCTCGGTTTCCTACACGGCGGGCACCTTTGTTTGCAATCATGTGATGTACGGCTTATTGCATGCGCTGGCGCAACGCCCCGGTGAGGCTAGCGGAGGATTTGTTCATATTCCCTATGCACCGCAACAGGCGGCATTCCATCCTGGTGAACCGTCGATGCCAATAGCCATGGTGAGTCAGGCACTGAGCATTATGATTGCCCAGGCCATTAACCAACGACGAGATGCCATTATTTCTGGTGGTACTACACATTAATATTGTTGGTAGATGAGCAGGCGAGAAAGGAGAAGCCAATGCCAGAAGGGCCAGAAATTCGCCGCGCCGCAGATGCGTTAGCTGCGGCGGTGGTGGGGAAACCGTTAACAGACGTATGGTTTGCATTCCCTGAATTAAAACCTTACGAGACGGAGCTTACGGGGCTGATGATTGAAAAGATGGAGACGCGTGGAAAAGCGCTGCTCACCTACTTTTCTAATGGGCGAATTCTTTATACGCATAACCAGCTTTATGGCCTATGGCGAGTCGTTGATGCGGGCGTGAAGCCTGATACCAAACGGGATTTACGCGTTCGGCTTGAGACGCAGCATCGCGCGATTCTGCTCTATAGCGCCTCGGATATCGCTATTCTTACTGCTGATGCACTGTCCACACACCCTTTTTTGCAACGCATTGGCCCCGATGTGCTTGATATACGCGTTACCCCAGAGCAGGTGCAGGCCAGATTGCTAAGTAAGAGATTCTGTCGTCATCGCTTGAGCGGACTGTTGCTCGAGCAGGCCTTTTTGGCTGGACTTGGCAACTATCTGCGTGCAGAGATCTTATGGCACGTCGCACTGTCGCCGCAGCACACTGCGACGACGTTGGATAAAGCACAACTGGCTGCATTGAGTGATGCGTTGTTATCACTTCCGCGTCTTTCGTATCACACGCGAGGAACGGTAGATGACAGTCATCATCATGGTGCATTATTCCGTTTCAAGGTTTTTGACCGAGCAGGGGAGCCCTGTGAACGCTGTGGTCATCCCATAGTACGGACAATGTTGTCTTCTCGTCCCTTCTTCTGGTGCCCGCACTGCCAACATTGAGGTGTAAAAAAGCCGGGGCTGAACCCGGCTTTAGACTAATGATAACGCCTGTTGCTAGGCGAGATGCAATCAGCTTTTGGTCAGGGATGACGTGAAGTCGCGTTTGTCGTAACCGGTATACAATTGACGCGGGCGTGCAATTTTCAAGCCGTCGTCATGCATTTCATTCCAGTGGGCAATCCAGCCTACAGTACGTGCCATCGCGAAGATCACGGTAAACATGGAAGACGGAATACCCATGGCTTTCAAAATGATACCTGAGTAGAAATCCACGTTAGGGTAGAGTTTCTTCTCAATAAAGTAGGGATCGTTGAGCGCAATGTGTTCCAGCTCCATGGCCACTTCCAGAAGGTCATCTTTCATGCCCAGTTCTTTCAGCACTTCATGGCAGGTTTCACGCATCACGGTGGCACGCGGGTCATAGTTTTTATATACCCGGTGGCCGAAGCCCATCAGACGGAAGGAGTCGTTCTTGTCCTTGGCGCGTCTGACAAATTCGGGAATATGCTCAACCGAGTTGATCTCTTCCAGCATACGCAGACAGGCTTCGTTGGCACCGCCGTGCGCCGGTCCCCACAGAGAGGCAATGCCTGCGGCGATACAGGCAAACGGGTTTGCACCTGAAGAACCTGCAGTACGCACCGTTGAAGTGGATGCGTTCTGTTCATGATCGGCGTGCAGGATCAGAATGCGATCCATCGCGCGTTCCAGTACCGGATTCACCACATACTCTTCGCACGGCGTGGCAAACATCATGTGCAGGAAGTTGCCCGCATAGGATAGGTCGTTACGTGGGTAAACGAACGGCTGACCGAGAGAATATTTGTAACACATGGCAGCCACGGTCGGCATTTTGGACAGAAGGCGATATGCGGCGATTTCGCGGTGGCGATCAATACTGATATCCAATGAATCGTGGTAGAACGCGGCCAGCGCACCCGTTACGCCGCACAACACCGCCATGGGGTGCGAGTCGCGACGGAAACCGTGGAACAGACGCGTAATCTGTTCGTGGATCATGGTGTGACGCGTTACTGTAGTTTTGAAGGTGTCAAACTGCTCGGGGGTTGGCGCTTCGCCGAACAGCAGGATGTAGCAGACTTCCAGGTAAGTGGATTTTTCCGCCAGTTGATCAATAGGGAAGCCGCGGTGCAGTAACACCCCTTTGTCACCGTCAATGTAGGTGATTTTGGATTCGCAAGACGCCGTGGAGGTAAATCCGGGATCGAACGTAAAAAAGCCTTTGGAACCGAGGCTACGGATATCGATCTCGTCTTGCCCTAACGTGCCGGACAACACATCAAGCTCAATGGGCTCTTTACCATTTAGGGTAAGTGTCGCTTTCTTATCAGCCATTTACAGTCTCCTTAGCGCTTTAATTATTAAAAATTTATCACCGAAGAAATACCGTTATGCCTGTACACCGAACAGAGAAACTCGGCCAGAACGCCACAGTCGCGGCATTTGCGCCAATCAGGGTACAGCATAGGGTGATGGCTGGGCTCACCACCCCATCAAAGTAAAACCGCGTTCTTCCGGTTAGTAACGATTCTCTAAATTCTAGTCTACTCTAGTCATTAACATGACTTTATACGTGGAATTCGACTTTCCACTGTTACACAAGTTATGTCACTGGGAAAGCCTATCTTGAATTCTTTAACGGGCGACTTTCAGATTACAGCCCTATTTGTAATTTAATTGTTTAATATATGTCAAATGAGATAGTTAATTTTATATAAAATGTGAAATAAGTGATCTAACTCACTGTTTAGCTGAAATGTCACTAAACAATTTGTGGGCTAATTGTAATAAGATTGTGAAGTACTTATACTCGCGTCAGGTCTCCGGAACCCCCTGAAGTAGGAGCACCCAGCGTGAATAAGTCATGTGCCGTTTAACATGGGATGTTGACGTTAAGGCCAACGTATCACCCGGAAGCATGTGGCTGCATTCTTCACGCTGTCTGACCTAGTTACAGGTCCGGAGGAACGAAAAATAATAAAGGTGTGTGGGCAAATCCGTGAAAAAACAAAGACCTGTCAATCTGGATCTGCAAACGATCCAGTTTCCCGTAACTGCGATAGCCTCAATTCTTCACCGTGTCTCTGGCGTAATCACCTTTGTGGCTGTCGGCATTTTGCTGTGGCTGCTCGGGCACTCTCTCTCATCCGAAGAAGGGTTTCTCTACGCCGCGGCCATTCTGGATAGCGTGATTGTTAAATTTATTCTGTGGGGCATCCTCACCGCGCTGGCTTACCATATTGTCGGTGGATTACGTCATCTGATGATGGACTTTGGCTTTCTGGAAGAAGATCTCGCATCGGGAAATCGTTCTGCAACTTTTTCTTTTATCATTACTGTCGTGCTTTCACTACTGGCTGGAGTCCTCGTATGGTAAGCAATGCTTCTGCATTAGGACGTAATGGCGTTCACGATTGGCTGCTCATTCGCGCTTCTGCCATTGTTATCGTGCTCTACGTTATTTATATCGTGGGTTTTGTCGTCACCGCTGGCGATATCACCTATCCTATCTGGCGCGGTTTCTTCGCGATGTCCCTCACCAAAGTGTTCACGCTGCTGACGTTATTCGCCATCCTGGTTCATGCTTGGATAGGAATGTGGCAGGTATTGACTGACTACATCAAACCACTGGCGCTGCGTCTGATATTGCAACTCGCCATCGTGGTTGCGTTGCTGGTGTACGTTATTTATGGAACCGTTGTGGTGTGGGGGGCGTGATGAATTTACCAATTAGGCAATTTGATGCCGTTGTTATCGGCGCAGGTGGCGCAGGTATGCGCGCTGCGTTACAAATCTCCCAAATGGGACTTTCCTGTGCGCTGCTTTCCAAGGTCTTCCCGACGCGCTCGCATACCGTGTCAGCTCAAGGTGGTATTACCGTCGCACTGGGCAACACCCATGAAGATAACTGGGAATGGCATATGTACGATACCGTAAAAGGGTCGGACTATATTGGCGATCAGGATGCCATTGAATACATGTGTAAAACCGGTCCGGAAGCCATTCTGGAACTGGAGCACATGGGGCTGCCTTTCTCTCGTTTGGATGATGGCCGTATCTATCAGCGTCCGTTCGGCGGGCAATCGAAGAATTTTGGCGGTGAGCAGGCGGCACGCACAGCGGCGGCGGCAGACCGCACCGGACACGCCTTGCTGCATACGCTCTATCAACAAAACCTGAAAAACCATACCACCATTTTCTCTGAATGGTATGCGCTTGATCTGGTGAAAAATCAGGACGGAGCCGTATTAGGCTGTACTGCTATCTGTATCGAAACGGGCGAAGTGGTTTATTTCAAAGCGCGCGCGACGGTACTGGCTACCGGCGGTGCAGGCCGCATTTATCAATCCACCACTAATGCCCACATCAATACCGGCGACGGTGTCGGTATGGCGTTGCGTGCAGGTGTTCCGGTGCAGGATATGGAAATGTGGCAGTTCCACCCGACGGGGATTGCGGGGGCGGGCGTGCTGGTTACCGAAGGCTGCCGTGGTGAAGGGGGCTATTTGCTTAACAAGCACGGTGAGCGTTTTATGGAGCGCTATGCACCTAACGCCAAAGATCTGGCTGGTCGCGATGTCGTTGCGCGCTCCATCATGATTGAAATCCGTGAAGGGCGCGGCTGCGACGGTCCGTGGGGCCCACACGCCAAGCTGAAACTCGATCACTTAGGTAAAGACGTGCTGGAATCACGCCTGCCGGGCATCCTGGAACTGTCCCGTACCTTTGCTCACGTCGATCCAGTGAAAGAACCGATTCCGGTCATCCCCACCTGCCATTATATGATGGGCGGCATTCCCACCAAGGTGAGTGGTCAGGCGCTGACGGTAAATGAAAAAGGGGAAGATGTCGTGGTGCCGGGGCTGTTTGCCGTCGGTGAGATTGCCTGTGTCTCCGTGCATGGCGCTAACCGCTTAGGCGGTAACTCGCTGCTCGATCTGGTGGTCTTTGGCCGTTCTGCTGGTATGCATTTGCAAGAATCGCTGGAAGAACAAGGTGAACTGCGCGATGCCAGCGACAGTGATGTCGAAGTGGCGTTGGAGCGGCTGAATCGCTGGAACAACAATCGCACTGGGGAAGATCCGGTGGAAATCCGTAAGGCATTGCAATCCTGCATGCAAAACAACTTTTCGGTGTTCCGTGAAGGGGATGCGATGGCTAAGGGGTTGGAAGAGCTGAAGGTGATTCGTGAACGTCTGAAAAATGCGCGTCTCGATGACACATCAACGGAGTTCAACACCCAGCGCATTGAATGTCTCGAACTGGATAACCTGATGGAAACCGCGTACGCAACGGCTGTCTCCGCCAACTACCGCACTGAAAGTCGCGGGGCGCACAGTCGCTTCGACTACCCAGATCGCGATGATGAAAAATGGTTGTGTCATTCGCTTTATTTGCCGCAAAACGAGACCATGACGCGCCGTGAGGTGAACATGCAGCCTAAATTACGTCCGGCGTTTCCGCCGAAAATACGTACTTATTAATGTCGCGGAGATGGCTCGATGAAACTTGAATTTTCAATTTATCGCTACAACCCGGATGTCGATGACGCGCCGCATATGCAGGATTACACCCTAGAGGCGGAAGAAGGGCGCGACATGATGTTGCTTGACGCGCTGATCCAACTGAAAGAGCAAGATCCCACGCTGGCGTTTCGTCGCTCTTGCCGTGAAGGAGTATGTGGTTCCGACGGCCTTAACATGAACGGCAAAAACGGACTGGCTTGCATCACACCCGTATCGGCGCTGCAACGGACTAAAGGCAAAATTGTCATCCGTCCTCTGCCGGGATTACCGGTAATCCGTGATTTGGTGGTGGACATGGGGCAGTTCTATGCCCAATATGAGAAAATAAAGCCTTACTTGTTGAATAATGGGCAGAATCCACCGGCGCGTGAGCATTTGCAGTCGCCGGACCAGCGTGCCAAGCTGGACGGATTGTATGAGTGCATTATGTGTGCCTGCTGTTCCACATCTTGTCCGTCGTTCTGGTGGAACCCGGATAAATTTGTGGGGCCGGCGGGTCTGCTGGCTGCTTATCGTTTCCTGATCGACAGTCGTGATACGGAAACCAAGCCGCGCCTGGATGCGCTGGATGATGCTTTCAGCGTATTCCGCTGCCATAGCATCATGAATTGCGTCAATGTTTGCCCGAAAGGACTCAATCCAACGCGGGCGATTGGGCACATTAAATCGATGTTGTTGCAACGCGGAGCTTAAGTCGCACCGCGAAACAGAGTAAGCGACGCCGCGCAGAGAAATTACGGCGCGGCGCAGAGGTAAAACTGCCGTACCGTGCAGTGGTAAGACGTAACATGATTATCCCCCCGGCTGTCTGCAGGGGGATGATAGGAAACCTTTAAAAACGGGCTTGTGCGCCAAACCGGTTTTTAAAGGTTCCTTAAAGGGGAAGGATACCCTGACCCTGCGTATCTGGCAGGGAAAATGAACCGTTTACGGTGCCTCGTTTTTTTACGGCACAGGACATGTTAACCACGGCGAAAACTGAAGCTTATTAGCTTAAGGGATCACAATGCAGAACGGCGCAATGAAGGCCTGGCTGGATTCCTCCTATCTGGCGGGCGCGAACCAGTCCTACATAGAACAGCTCTATGAAGATTTTTTAACCGATCCGGATTCTATCGATCTTAGCTGGCGGTCTATCTTCCAGCAGTTGCCTACGGCGGGGGTCAAACCCGATCAACTGCACTCCAAAACGCGCGACTATTTCCGCCGTCTGGCGAAAGATGCCTCGCGCTTTAGCTCCTCTGTGACCGATCCTGACATTGACGCCAAACAGGTCAAAGTATTGCAGCTGATTAACGCATTTCGTTTCCGTGGTCATCAGCAAGCCAAACTGGACCCGATCGATTTGCGCCCACAAGCGCCGGTTGCTGAACTGGATCTCGCCTACCATAACCTGACGGCAGATGATCTCCAGGATTCCTTTAACGTGGGCTCTTTTGCTATCGGCAAAGAGACCATGAAGCTCGGTGAACTGTATGACGCCTTGAAGCGCACCTATTGCGGTTCTATCGGTGCCGAATATATGCATATCACTAGCACCGATGAAAAACGCTGGATTCAGCAGCGTATCGAATCCATCACCGGCCAACCTTCTTTTAGCTTGGAAGAGAAACATCGCTTCCTGAAGGAACTGACAGCGGCGGAAGGGCTGGAGCGCTATTTAGGTGCTAAATACCCTGGCGCTAAACGCTTCTCGCTGGAAGGTGGTGATGCGCTGGTGCCTATGCTCAAAGAAATGATCCGTCATGCTGGTAGAAACGGCACACGCGAAGTGGTGCTGGGCATGGCGCACCGTGGCCGCCTGAACGTGCTGGTTAACGTGCTGGGTAAAAAGCCACAGGATTTATTTGATGAATTTGCGGGTAAGCATAAAGAGCATCTCGGCACCGGTGATGTGAAATACCATCAGGGCTTTTCGTCTGAATTTGCGACTGAAGGTGGCCTGGTGCATCTGGCGCTGGCATTTAACCCATCGCACCTTGAGATTGTTAGTCCGGTTGTCACGGGTTCCGTGCGTGCGCGCCTTGATCGCCTCAGCAGTGAGAGTGGTCCGCGCGTATTGCCTGTCACTATTCATGGTGATGCGGCAATCAGCGGTCAGGGCGTAGTCCAGGAACTGTTGAACATGTCCACGGTGCGCGGCTACGAAGTCGGCGGTACATTGCGTATTGTTATCAACAACCGCATTGGTTTCACCACCTCCAACCCGCTAGATATTCGCTCTACGGAATATTGTACTGACATTGGCAAGATGGTTCAGGCACCGATTTTCCACGTCAATGCTGACGATCCGGAAGCGGTTGCCTATGTGACACGTTTGGCGTTGGATTTCCGCAATGAATTTAAACGCGATGTGTTTATCGATCTGATTTGCTACCGCCGTCATGGTCATAACGAAGCCGATGAGCCAAGTGCAACGCAGCCGATGATGTACCAGAAGATCAAAAAGCATCCAACACCGCGTAAGGTGTATGCCGATCGCCTGGAACTGGAAAAAAACATCACGCTGGAGGATGCCACCGAGCAGGTTAACCTCTATCGCGATGCGTTGGATGCGGGCGAATGCGTGGTGGAAGAATGGCGTGAAATGGACATGCAATCCTTCACCTGGACGCCTTACCTGAACCACGAGTGGGATGAACCCTATCCGCACAAGGTGGAGATGAAACGTCTGCAAGAATTGGCAAAACGCATCAGTGAAGTACCGGACGCTATTGAAATGCATCCGCGCGTTGTCAAGGTATATGCCGATCGCGCTGAAATGGCGCTGGGTAATAAACCCTTCGACTGGGGTGGCGCCGAAACCTTGGCCTACGCCACGTTGGTCGATGACGGCATTCCTATTCGTATTTCTGGTGAAGACAGTGGTCGTGGCACCTTCTTCCATCGTCATGCAGTGGTACACAACCAAAAGAATGGCTCAAGCTACACGCCGCTGGAACACGTGCACAACGCGCAGGGCAAGTTTAACGTGTGGGATTCCGTATTGTCTGAAGAGGCCATCCTGGCATTTGAATACGGATACGCCACGGCGGAACCGCGCACGCTGACCATTTGGGAGGCGCAGTTTGGTGATTTTGCCAACGGTGCGCAGGTGGTAATCGATCAGTTCATCAGCTCCGGCGAACAGAAGTGGGGGCGCATGTGCGGTTTGGTAATGCTGCTGCCACATGGCTATGAAGGTCAAGGGCCGGAGCACTCTTCCGCACGCCTCGAACGCTATCTGCAACTGTGCGCTGAGCAAAACATGCAGGTGTGCATTCCGTCGACTCCCGCGCAGGTTTACCATATGTTGCGCCGTCAGGCGCTACGCGGTATGCGGCGTCCGCTGGTAGTCATGTCGCCGAAATCGCTGCTACGTCATCCGCTGGCGATTTCCTCACTGGAAGAGTTGGCAAACGGTGCGTTCCAGCCGGCTATCGGTGAAATCGACGAACTTGATCCGCAAGGAGTGAAGCGCGTCGTGCTCTGTTCCGGCAAGGTCTACTATGATTTATTGGAACAGCGTCGGAAGAATGAACAGAATAACGTGGCGATTGTGCGTATAGAACAGCTTTATCCGTTCCCGCAGCAAGCGGTACAGGCGGCGTTAGAGCCGTTTGCGCACGTACATGATTTTGTTTGGTGTCAGGAAGAGCCGCTCAATCAGGGTGCATGGTATTGCAGCCAGCACCATTTCCGCGAAGTGATCCCCTTTGGAGCGTCTTTGCGTTACGCCGGACGCCCGGCCTCCGCCTCACCGGCGGTCGGTTATATGTCTGTGCATCAGAAACAACAGCAAGATCTGGTTAACGACGCGCTGAACGTTGATTAAATAAAAGGATAGATAATGAGTAGCGTAGATATTCTTGTCCCTGACCTCCCCGAATCGGTAGCTGATGCTTCCGTAGCGACCTGGCATAAAAAACCGGGCGACAGCGTCCAACGTGATGAAGTGCTGGTTGAAATTGAAACGGATAAAGTCGTGCTGGAAGTGCCTGCGCCAGAAGCGGGCGTGCTTGATGCCGTACTGGAAAGCGAAGGCGCTACGGTGACATCGCGCCAAATCCTTGGGCGCCTGCGCCGTGGCGACAGTTCTGGTAAAGAAACCAGCGAAAAATCGCAGAGCAAAGAGTCTACTCCAGCCCAGCGTCATACGGCAGGATTGACGGAAGAGAACAACGATGCGCTTAGCCCGGCGATTCGTCGCCTGATCGGTGAGCATGGTCTGGATGCGGCTGCGATTAAAGGCAGCGGTGTGGGTGGCCGTATCACGCGTGAAGATGTGGAAAAACATCTGGCGGCACAGGCTCAATCTGCCAACAGCAGTGACAAAAAAGCGGAGAAAGCTCAAGCCGCACCGGCTTTGGCTCACCGCAGCGAAAAACGTGTACCGATGACACGCCTGCGTAAGCGTGTTGCAGAACGCCTGCTGGAAGCGAAAAACAGTACCGCTATGTTGACGACCTTCAACGAAGTCAACATGAAGCCGATTATGGACCTACGTCAGCAGTACGGCGAAGCGTTTGAAAAACGCCACGGCGTGCGGCTGGGTTTTATGTCGTTCTATATCAAAGCCGTGGTGGAGGCGCTGAAACGCTACCCCGAGGTAAACGCCTCCATTGATGGCGAAGATGTGGTGTACCACAACTATTTCGATGTCAGTATCGCGGTATCGACGCCACGCGGTCTGGTCACGCCCGTGCTGCGCGATGTTGATGCGTTGGGTATGGCTGACGTAGAGAAGAAAATCAAAGATCTCGCCGTTAAAGGGCGTGACGGCAAGCTGACGGTTGAAGAGCTGACCGGTGGTAATTTTACCATTACTAACGGCGGTGTGTTCGGCTCCCTGATGTCAACGCCGATCATCAACCCGCCACAAAGCGCGATTCTGGGGATGCATGCCATCAAAGACAGACCGATGGCTGTAGATGGCCAGGTGGTTATTCTGCCGATGATGTATCTGGCGCTTTCTTACGATCACCGATTGATCGATGGCCGTGAATCCGTGGGCTTTTTGGTCACGGTAAAAGAGATGCTGGAAGATCCAACACGCCTGTTGCTGGATGTATAGCGCGTGGTGAAGTAGACCGCCGCTGCCTACTGAGCGGCGGTCATACGGTAAAAGGTATTGGTTTAACGTGTGCTATGCAGCCGCCCTGTGGCGGCATTATCCAATAATATCAAGAAAGTCATGCGACTTATCTTCAAACCGAGATGGATAGAACATCATGAATTTACATGAATATCAGGCAAAACAGCTCTTTGCTCGATATGGCCTGCCGGCACCAACCGGTTATGCCTGCACCACGCCGCGCGAAGCAGAAGAAGCCGCCTCTAAAATTGGCGCTGGACCGTGGGTCGTGAAATGCCAGGTGCATGCCGGTGGCCGTGGTAAAGCGGGCGGCGTGAAAGTGGTGAGCAGTAAAGAAGATATTCGCGCGTTTGCGGAAAACTGGCTGGGTAAACGTCTGGTAACCTATCAAACGGATGCACAGGGTCAGCCAGTGCACCAGATCCTGGTTGAGGCCGCAACGGACATCGATCAAGAACTCTATCTCGGTGCCGTAGTCGATCGCGCTACGCGTCGTGTGGTGTTTATGGCCTCAACGGAAGGCGGTGTTGAAATTGAAAAAGTGGCGGAAGAAACGCCGGAACTGATTCACAAAGCCGCGCTCGATCCGCTGACAGGCCCGCAGCCTTATCAGGGCCGTGAATTGGCCTTTAAGCTGGGACTGAGCGGTAAACAAGTGGCGCAGTTCACCAAGATTTTTATGGGACTGGCCACCCTATTCCTGGAGCGCGATCTGGCGCTGGTGGAGATTAACCCGCTGGTGATCACCAAGCAGGGCGATCTGGTCTGTTTGGATGGCAAGCTGGGCGCTGACGGCAATGCGTTGTTCCGTCAGCCAGAACTGCGCGAAATGCGCGATCCGAGCCAGGAAGATTCCCGTGAAGCGCATGCTGCGCAGTGGGAACTGAATTATGTGGCGCTTGATGGCAATATTGGCTGCATGGTGAACGGTGCTGGCCTTGCCATGGGAACCATGGATATCGTCAAATTGCATGGTGGTGCTCCAGCGAACTTCCTCGATGTGGGCGGCGGTGCAACCAAAGAGCGTGTGACGGAAGCCTTTAAAATCATTCTCTCCGATGACAACGTAAAAGCGGTACTGGTCAATATCTTTGGCGGTATCGTGCGCTGCGATCTGATTGCCGATGGTATCATCGGTGCTGTAGCCGAAGTGGGCGTTAACGTACCTGTGGTGGTGCGCCTTGAGGGAAACAACGCGGAACTGGGTGCCAAAAAACTGGCTGACAGTGGTCTGAATATCATTGCCGCCACCAGTTTGACAGATGCGGCTCAGCAGGTTGTGAAGGCAGCGGAGGGTAAATAATGTCTATTTTGATTGATAAGCATACTAAAGTCATTTGCCAGGGATTTACCGGCAGCCAAGGCACCTTCCATTCCGAGCAAGCACTTGCTTACGGTACACAACTTGTGGGCGGCGTGACGCCGGGTAAAGGCGGCACGGAGCATTTGGGGTTGCCGGTGTTTAATACCGTGCGCGAAGCGGTGGAAGCGACAGGTGCTACAGCCTCGGTTATCTACGTTCCGGCACCGTTTTGCAAAGACTCGATTCTAGAAGCGATTGATGCGGGTATTGAACTGGTCATCTGTATCACGGAAGGCATCCCGACACTGGATATGCTCACGGTGAAGGTGAAGTTGGAACAGAGCGGCGTGCGGATGATTGGACCCAACTGTCCGGGCGTAATTACACCGGGTGAATGCAAAATTGGCATTATGCCAGGCCATATTCATAAACCGGGTAAGGTGGGAATTGTTTCTCGTTCAGGGACGCTGACCTACGAAGCCGTTAAACAGACCACAGATATCGGGCTGGGCCAGTCAAGTTGCGTGGGTATTGGCGGCGACCCGATTCCAGGCTCCAACTTTATCGATATTCTGGCGCTGTTCGAACAGGACCCGCAAACCGAAGCCATCGTGATGATCGGCGAAATCGGTGGTACGGCTGAAGAAGAAGCTGCTGCCTATATCAAAGCGCACGTCACTAAACCCGTAGTAGGGTACATCGCAGGGGTGACGGCGCCGAAGGGCAAACGTATGGGTCATGCGGGTGCCATCATCGCGGGAGGCAAAGGCACGGCGGATGATAAATTCGCTGCGCTGGAAGCCGCTGGCGTGAAAACGGTACGCAGCCTGGCGGATATAGGCGATGCCGTGAAAGCCGTGTTGGCGCGATAGTTTCTTGCTATAAGCGCGTGTTGTTCTGTTAGCAACCAGGGCCGTCTTTGGATGGCCCTTTTTTATAGATCTTTTTTGTTGCCTGACGTAATGCCATCACTTCCTCTCACTACAATTAATAAGAGATGAAAACAAAAAATAATAAAGAACCGTTATTAACTCAACACTCAATATATTAACCATGGCAACATTAAATTAACAATTTAAACAATGTGGTTATCATTAAATCATCTACGCTTAATAATGCAGTCAATTAAGTCTGCATTAATAAGTCAAAAATCGGTTTTCAAATTGATACTGTTGTTAAGCTTATTTCTACATTTATTTAACAAGTAATAGTGTGGGGAAAACCTGGTAAACCAGAAATTAACATTTGAGGTGCTATTTGCGTCAGATCAAAATCTTAAGCTGGCTATAAACAGAGAAATACGCTTAAATTGCGCCACATCAATTTTCACCAAAGGTGCGCCGAAAGGGGAAAGTTGATTTGAAACCAAAAACACAATCTGTGTCACGTAAAAACCTATTTATTGTAGGGAATTACAGGCGTAATATAGCCGCTACCCTGTTTGTGGTATCGTTTTTAGCTATTTTTAACGTGTTTTCTTTGGCTTGTTATTGGTTTAACAGTGAACTCTCGCTGTTTATAAAAGCCGGTTCTGAAGCAATTTTTTGTTGTGTTCTTTTTGGGTGTTTAGCGGCTTGTCTGCATTTGCAAGCTAAAACCTTCCTGCGAGGAGCAAGGAGTCAAGATGTTTGATATAGTCGAACTGTCACGTTTACAGTTTGCCTTAACCGCGATGTACCACTTCCTTTTCGTACCATTAACGCTGGGGATGGCGTTTTTGTTGGCGATCATGGAAACGGTCTATGTGCTAACAGGCAAGCAAATCTACAAGGATATGACCAAGTTCTGGGGCAAATTGTTTGGTATCAACTTTGCGCTGGGCGTGGCCACTGGGCTGACCATGGAGTTCCAGTTCGGTACTAACTGGTCCTATTTCTCTCACTATGTCGGGGACATTTTCGGCGCGCCGCTAGCGATTGAAGGCTTGATGGCGTTCTTCCTCGAATCAACTTTTGTTGGCTTGTTCTTCTTTGGCTGGGATCGCCTGGGCAAAGTGCAACACATGGCCGTGACCTGGCTGGTGGCGTTGGGGTCCAACTTCTCCGCGCTGTGGATTTTGGTCGCGAATGGGTGGATGCAAAACCCTATCGCTTCCGAATTCAATTTCGAAACCATGCGTATGGAAATGGTGAGCTTCTCTCAACTGGTGCTGAACCCAGTTGCTCAGGTGAAATTCGTCCACACCGTCGCAGCAGGTTACACCACCGGTGCCATGTTCATTCTGGGTATCAGTGCTTACTACCTGCTCAAAGGCCGAGATTTGGCCTTTGCCAAACGCTCATTCGCCATTGCTGCCAGTTTCGGCACCGCGGCTGTGCTGTCGGTGATTGTACTGGGTGATGAATCCGGTTATGAAATGGGTGACGTACAAAAAACCAAACTGGCCGCCATTGAAGCCGAGTGGGAAACCCAACCGGCGCCGGCAAGCTTTACGCTGTTCGCCATTCCCAATCAGGAAAAAATGGAGAACCAGTTCGCGGTACGCATTCCGTTTATGCTGGGGCTTATTGCCACGCGTTCGACGGACGGCGTTGTGCTGGGACTGCGTGAATTGATGGATGGGCACCAGGTTCGTATTCGCAACGGCATGAAAGCGTATGAATTACTTGAACAGCTGCGGGCGGGTAATACCGATCCAGCAGTGCGCGAAGCCTTTAACCAGACCAAACAGGATCTGGGTTACGGCATGTTGCTCAAACGCTACACGGCGGATGTTGCGAATGCTACGGAAGCGCAAATTCAGCAGGCGACAAAGGATTCTATTCCTCGCGTAGCGCCGCTCTACTTCTCGTTCCGTATCATGGTGGCCTGTGGCGTACTGATGCTGCTGATTATCGGTCTGTCGTTCTGGAGCGTTATCAGAAATCGTATTGGCAAAAACAAACTGCTACTGCGTGCTGCCTTGTTCGGTATTCCATTACCGTGGATCGCGGTTGAAGCCGGTTGGTTTGTTGCCGAGTACGGTCGTCAGCCATGGGCTATCGGTGAGGTGTTGCCAACAGCGGTGGCGAATTCCTCGCTGACGGCTGGAGACATCCTGTTGTCGATGGGCTTGATCTGCGGTTTGTATACGCTGTTCCTGGTTGCCGAAATGTATCTGATGTTCAAATTCGCGCGCCTCGGCCCAAGCAGCCTGAAAACAGGGCGTTACCACTTTGAACAGCCGTTGACGCTGGCTCAGGACGCACGGTAAACAGGAGTCCACTATGTTTGAATATGAAGTATTACGTTTTATCTGGTGGCTGTTGATTGGCGTGCTGATGATCGGTTTCGCCATTACTGACGGCTTTGATATGGGCGTCGGCGTGTTGGTGCGCGTGATGGGGCGTAATGACGTAGAACGCCGTATCATGATCAACAGTATCGCACCGCACTGGGACGGCAACCAAGTGTGGCTTATCACCGCGGGTGGGGCGCTGTTTGCTGCCTGGCCGATGGTATATGCCGCTGCGTTCTCCGGTTTCTATATTGCGATGATTCTGGTGTTGGCATCATTGTTCTTCCGTCCGATCGGTTTTGACTACCGCTCTAAACTGGAAGACGCTCGTTGGCGCAACATGTGGGACTGGGGCATCTTTATTGGTAGCTTCGTGCCGCCGGTGGTGATTGGTGTGGCATTCGGTAACCTGTTACAGGGCGTGCCGTTCCATATCGACGCCAGTGCTCGCTTGTTCTACACCGGTAACTTCTTCCAACTGCTTAACCCATTTGGCCTGTTGGCGGGCGTTGTCAGCCTGACCATGATCCTGGCACAAGGGGCTACCTACCTGATGATGCGAACCAACGGCGATCTGTATGTGCGTTCAAAAGGTGCAGCCCAGTTGTCTGCGTTGGTGATGATGGTGACGTTTGCGTTGGCTGGCGTGTGGGTGATTTACGGTATCGATGGTTTTACCGTTACCTCCGTGCTGGATAGGGCGGCTGAGTCTAACCCGCTGCACAAAGAAGTGGCGCATCAGGCTGGTGCCTGGCTAGCTAACTTCACAGCGTATCCGGTACTGTGGGCGATCCCATTGCTGGGTGTGGTGTTGCCGCTGCTGACAATTGCGACGGCGCGTGCGAACAAGGGTGGTTTGGCCTTCCTGTTCAGCTCGCTGACTATCGCCTGTGTTATCCTGACCGCAGGGGTTGCCATGTTCCCGTTTGTGATGCCTTCTATCACGCAACCGAACGTGAGTCTGACCATGTGGGATGCCACCTCAAGCTTGTACACGCTGAAAGTGATGACGATCGTCGCGATTATTTTTGTACCCATCGTGCTTTCTTATACTGCATGGTGTTACTACAAAATGTTCGGTCGCATTACCAAAGAGCATATTGAACAGAACACCCACTCTCTGTACTAAGTAAGGAGCTTAATGATGTGGTATTTTGCCTGGATACTCGGAACGCTTCTTGCTTGCTCGCTGGGGATTATTACCGCTCTGGCGTTAGAGCAGAGTGAAGCGACAAAAGCGAAAGCGGCAGAAGACAACGCACAATGAGTAGTCTGGTTGATAAACTCTACCAGCTAATGGACAAGGGCCCGTTACGGGCTCTTGCCCTGCTCATGGCGTTGCTGATGGCTGGGTGTGTCATGTGGGACCCGACACGCTTTGCTGCGCGCACCAGCGCGTTGGAAGTTTGGCAAGGCCCGTTGCTGGTGTGGGCCGTTTGTACTGGCGTAATATACGGGGTAGGGTTTCGTCAACAGCGCTTGCTGTGGCGCGTGATTTTTGCGCCTTTTCCTGCCTTTGTGATCCTGCTCGCAGGGCTTATTTACTTCTTTCGCTAGTATCTACCCTAAATAATTCGAGTTGTAGGAAGGCGACAAGGGAACGAATCCCGATGAACTTACTGAAGTAAGTGATTCGGGTGAGTGAACGTAGCCAACGCACCTACAGCTTGAAGTATGACGGGTATGTTCTATTCCGTTTGGTTATGGGTTGCAGCCAACCCATAATTATTTTATTTCCCTCTAAGCTACCCATTCCAAACCTCATTTCTCTTGCGTATAGTAGCGGTGTTTCGTTGTATTACCGGGATGTAGAGTGAGCAATACGTTGTTTCGTTGGCCTGTGCGTGTCTATTATGAAGACACAGACGCCGGTGGCGTGGTGTATCACGCCCGTTATATCGCCTTTTATGAGCGTGCGCGAACAGAAATGTTACGCCAGCACGGCTTTTATCAGTGCGCCTTGCTGGAAGAGCGTGTGGCTTTCGCTGTGCGCCGTATGGCGGTCGAATATTTTTCTCCGGCGCGTTTGGATGATTTACTGAACGTAGAGAGTGAAATCACAGTGATACGCGGTGCTTCTCTCACGTTTGCTCAGCGTATTCTCAATTCTCACGGCGATCTGCTGAGTCAGGCCGACGTATTGATCGCTTGTATCGATCCACATCACATGAAGCCCATCGCGCTTCCTAAGTCTATTGTCGCGGAGTTTAAGCAGTGACTGACATGAATATCCTTGATTTGTTTCTGAAAGCTAGTCTTTTAGTGAAACTTATCATGCTGGTTTTGATTGGTTTTTCCATCGCCTCTTGGGCGATCATCATTCAACGCACCCGTATTTTGAATACTGCTACGCGTGAAGCTGAAGCCTTTGAAGATAAATTCTGGTCAGGCATTGAACTCTCCCGGCTGTATCAGGAAAGCCAGACGCGACGAGATTCTCTGGCAGGCTCAGAGCAGATTTTCTATTCCGGCTTCAAAGAATTTGCTCGTTTGCATCGAGCCAACAGTCATGCACCGGAAGCCGTGGTGGAAGGGGCTTCTCGTGCCATGCGTATTTCTCTGAATCGCGAACTGGAAATGCTTGAAACCCATATCCCATTTTTGGGAACAGTAGGTTCCATCAGCCCGTATATCGGCCTGTTTGGTACTGTGTGGGGGATTATGCACGCCTTTATCGCTTTGGGCGCGGTGAAGCAGGCAACATTGCAAATGGTTGCCCCAGGTATTGCCGAGGCATTGATTGCTACTGCAATTGGTCTGTTTGCAGCGATCCCTGCGGTAATGGCTTATAACCGCTTGAATCAGCGCGTGAACAAACTGGAGCAGAACTACGACAACTTCATGGAAGAGTTCATCGCTATCCTGCATCGTCAGGCCTTCTCCGAAAGTGGCAAGTAATCAGGAGGTCGCATGGCTAGAACACGCGGTCGTCGGGAATTAAAATCCGAAATTAATATCGTTCCGTTGCTGGATGTGTTGCTGGTGTTGTTGCTGATATTCATGGCGACGGCACCGATCATCACGCAAAGTGTGGAAGTGGATTTGCCTGATGCGACAGATTCCAAAACCGTTTCAAGTAACGATAACCCTCCGGTCATCGTTGAGGTATCTGGTGTTGGCCAGTATAGCCTGGTTATTGAACAAAAACGGATGGAACAACTTCCCGCAGAGCAGATTGTGGCAGAAGCCCAGGCGCGTATGGCTGAAAACCCCAAATCCGTGTTTCTGATCGGGGGCGCGAAAGATGTGCCTTATGATGAGATCATCAAAGCGCTGAACTTGCTGCGTCAGGCTGGGGTCAAATCAGTAGGTCTGATGACTCAGCCTATATAATCAGTGCGTTGCAGTCAAAGCGTGATGTTTTTTCTGGCAATCGTTTATTACAGCAACACAGTATTTGGGAACCGCTTGTGCTAAAGGCCACCGAAAAACCTGATAAGTTGAAACGCGCCATTATTGTCTCGGCCGTTTTGCACATCATACTGATTGCTTTGCTGGTTTGGAGCTCATTCCATTCCTCGATGGATGCCAGTGGCGGCGGTGGCGGCGGCTCGGCAATCGATGCTGTTATGGTTGATCCTAATGCAGTCGTTGAACAGTACAACCGCCAGCAGCAGCAACAGAGTGATGCAAAGCGTGCTGAACAGTTGCGTAAAAAGCAGGCTGAACAGCAGGCTGATGAGTTGCAACAAAAGCAGGCTGCTGAGCAGCAACGTCTAAAAGAGCTTGAGAAAGAACGACTTCAGGCACAAGAAGAGGCGAAGCAGCAAGCGCAGGAGCAGGCTGAACAGCGTAAACAAGCAGAAGCTGCTGCAGCCAAAGCTAAAGAACAGCAACAGCAGGCGGAAGCCGCTGCGGCAAAAGCGAAAGCAGAAGCAGAGCAACAAGCTAAAGCTGCTGCTGACGCTAAGAAAAAGGCCGAAGAAGAGGTGAAGAAACAGGCCGCTGCAGCTGCAGCCGCGAAAAAGCAGGCTGAAGAAGAGGCGAAGGCTAAAGCGGTAGCAGATGCGAAAGCGAAATCGGATGCAGAAGCCAAAGCGAAAATAGAGGCTGATGCGAAAGCAAAAGCCGCAGCAGAAGCCAAAGCCAAAGCGGACGCTGATGCCAAGGCGAAAGCAGAAGCCGATGCGAAAGCCAAAGCCGCTGCCGATGCTAAAGCGAAAGCTGCGGCAGACGCGAAAGCCAAAGCGGCTGCGGATAAGAAGGCCGCAGCGGAGGCTGCTGCTCAGTCTGATTCAGTGGACGATCTGCTCGGCGGCTTAGCGTCGTCGAAAAACGCCCCTAAATCGGGTGGCGGTGCGCCAGCTGGCGCAGGCGCGGCAAAGAAAAGTGGTGCTTCGGGCGCAGCCCTTGACAGCTACGGTGGTCAGGTGCGGGCGGCGATCCAGAGTAAATTCTATGACTGGCAGCTTTATCGGGGTAAAACCTGTACATTGCGCATCAAACTTGCACCGGATGGGCTGTTAGTTTCCGTTGAGGCGGAAAGTGGCGATCCGGCACTGTGTCAGGCGGCAATTGCCGCAGCGAAGCAGGCAAGAATACCGAAGCCGCCAAGTACGGATGTGTATGAAGCTTTCAAAAACGCACCGATTGATTTCAAACCTCAATAATCGGAATGTGCTGTACCCGGTGCTAGAGGAGTCCGTGTGGCACCTTTAGGACAAGGACGATGGCATCATCTTCTGGTATTGTGTTTTGTTGATACCGGTTTGTTAAAATTCTGCTAATTTATCCAAGGCGATGCGTCTGGATAAGGGAGATGAAATGAAGCAGGCATGTAAAGTTGCACTAGGTTTTTTAATGCTGTGGGTCACAGCGCTGCACGCTGAGGTGCGTATCGAGATTACCCAGGGGGTTGACTCGGCACGTCCTATCGCTGTGGTTCCGTTTAAGTGGGCTGGCGCAGGTGCCGCTCCCGAAGATATCGGTGGTATCGTTGGCGCCGATCTGCGCAACAGCGGTAAATTCAATCCTATCGATCCCAGCCGTATGCCACAGCAGCCAGGTTCTGCCTCGGAGGTTACTCCTGCCGCTTGGACCGCTCTGGGGATCGACTCCGTTATCGTCGGCCAGGTTCAGCCAGGTGCTGATGGCAGCTACGTGATCTCTTATCAACTGGTTGACACCTCGGGTAACCCTGGAAGCGTATTGGCGCAAAACCAGTTTAAGGTCACCAAACAGTGGCTGCGTTACGCTGCGCACACTGCGAGTGACGAAGTATTCCAGAAATTGACGGGAATCAAGGGCGCATTCCGTACCCGTATCGCCTATGTCGTGCAAACTAACGGCGGTCAGTTCCCTTACGAACTGCGTGTATCTGACTACGACGGCTACAACCAGTTTGTAGTTCATCGTTCTCCGGAACCGCTGATGTCACCGGCCTGGTCGCCAGATGGCAGCAAAGTGGCGTACGTGACCTTTGAAAGTGGCCGTTCTGCACTGGTTATTCAAACATTGGCCAATGGCGCAATCCGTCAGGTTGCTTCTTTCCCGCGTCACAACGGTGCTCCGGCATTTTCCCCGGATGGCAGCAAACTGGCCTTTGCGCTTTCCAAAAGCGGTAGCCTGAACCTGTATGTTATGGACATCGCTTCTGGTCAGATCCGCCAGGTGACAGATGGTCGCAGCAACAATACTGAGCCAACCTGGTTCCCCGATAGCCAAACTTTGGCATATACTTCTGATCAGGCTGGACGTCCACAAGTCTACAAAATTAACGTCAATGGCGGAGCCCCGCAGCGTATCACCTGGGAAGGGGCGCAGAATCAGGACTCCGAAGTCAGTGACGATGGCAAAATGTTAGTGATGGTGAGCTCCAACGGTGGCGCTCAACATATTGCTACGCAAGATCTAGTGACGGGGGCCGTTCAAGTCATTACGGGCACCTATCTGGACGAAACGCCAAGTATCGCACCGAATGGCACAATGGTGATTTACAGCTCTAAACAAGGGCTGGGCTCAGTGTTGCAACTGGTGTCTACTGACGGACGTTTCAAAGCGCGTCTTCCGGCAACTGATGGTCAGGTTAAATTCCCTGCCTGGTCGCCGTATTTATAAACATAAATAATTTTTTCAAAGGACATAAGAGATGCAATTCAATAAAGTACTGAAAGGCCTGATGTTGGCTCTGCCGGTGCTGGCTATCGCCGCATGTAGTTCACACAAGAAAGACGGCAATGACCAGTCTACCGTTGGCACTGCAGGCAGCGGTTATGAAAACGGCAATATGTCTTCTTCTGAGCAGGCCCGCCTGCAAATGCAAGAACTGCAACGCAACAACATCGTATACTTCGATCTGGACAAGTACGATATCCGTTCTGACTTTGCTCAGATGCTGGACGCGCACGCTTCCTTCCTGCGCAGCAACCCATCCTACAAGGTGACCATCGAAGGTCATGCTGACGAACGTGGTACTCCGGAATACAACATCGCGCTAGGCGAACGCCGTGCGAATGCCGTTCAGATGTATCTGCAAGGTAAAGGTGTTTCTTCCGATCAGATCTCTATCGTTTCTTACGGTAAAGAGAAACCTGCGGTTCTGGGCCATGACGAAGCTGCATGGGCTAAAAACCGTCGTGCGGTTCTGGTATACTAAGAGCATTGCATGAACAGTAACTTCAGACGTCATCTCGTGGGTCTGTCGTTATTGGTTGGCGTAGCGGTCCCTTGGGCCGCTACTGCCCAAGCGCCAATCAGTAATGTCGGCTCTGGCTCGGTAGAAGACCGAGTCACCCAAATGGAGCGTATTTCTAACGCTCACAGCCAACTTTTAACTCAACTTCAGCAGCAACTTTCTGATACGCAGCGCGATATTGATAGTTTGCGTGGGCAGATTCAGGAAAATCAGTACCAGTTAAATCAGGTTGTTGAACGCCAGAAGCAAATCTATCAGCAAATGGATAGCTTGGGATCTTCGTCTTCAACGCCATCATCATCTTCTTCTGCGCCAGCAACCGATACGGGCGCGTCCACCTCCAGCCCCGCCAGTAATGGTGCGGGCGCGGTGGCGGCCCCTGCGAGCACAGGCGATGCCAACAGCGACTACAACGCTGCTGCTGCACTGGTGTTAGAGAAAAAACAGTACGACCAGGCGATTGCCGCTTTTCAGGCATTTATAAAGAAGTATCCCGATTCAACCTACCAGCCTAATGCCAACTATTGGCTGGGGCAGTTGAACTACAACAAAGGTAAAAAAGACGACGCCGCTTATTATTTTGCGAACGTGGTCAAGAACTACCCCAAATCCCCCAAAAGTTCCGAAGCCTTATTCAAGGTAGGGGTGATCATGCAGGAAAAGGGGCAGACGGATAAAGCGAAGGCTGTCTACCAGCAGGTCATCAAACAATATCCCAACACCGAAAGTGCCAAGCAGGCACAAAAACGGCTCACTGGGCTTTAACCCCTTTTCGGGCACAAAAATCGCGCTGTATGAGTGATTTTTGTGCTTTGTCGTTTGATGATTAAGCAGTTAAGCGGTTTTTCAGGAAAATAGGTTGCACTGAGCTGATAAGTTAGTAATATATGCCGCCGTTGCCAAGGCAAGGTGAAAATGCCGTGGTAGCACAATGATGGGTCGTTAGCTCAGTCGGTAGAGCAGTTGACTTTTAATCAATTGGTCGCAGGTTCGAATCCTGCACGACCCACCAT
>JADMXW010000015.1 GCA_015548865.1 Serratia marcescens
ATGGAAACCGCCAGCCCATTCCCCGGAGGAAAACATGGTCAGGCAAAAGTGTAGCGGTATTAGGCGCAGCTATTTAGTGTTATCAAAAAGCGATGAGCTGCCACATTAGCAGCAAACTGGCGTATATCGGCGATAAATGCGCTGTCTTGCAGATGTTCTGCAGATACATTCAGACCCAGGTGAAACTGGGGCTCGACGTGCCAGTTGGAAACATCTTTTTCTACCAGTTTCAACAAATGTCGTGTCAGCGGAATAATCATATTCTCCGCTTCAGCAGCGGCAATAAATACATCCGGACGAATCCATTGTCCATCGGCGCGCCGCCAGCGCAACAGAGCTTCTGCGCCGGTGCAGCGTTGTGCATCTGTGCCATAAACCGGCTGATAGTAGACTGAAAATTCGTTGTTGGTGATGCCGCGCCGTAGCTCGTCTTGAAAGGAGAGCTTGCGTTTTTGCCAATACAGTGCGGCCAGGATAAAGAGAGTAGAAAGCACTAGTGTGAGCGGAAGAAGCGTCAGAAAGGCAAACCGCCAGGCTTTACCCATTTCAGAGGCGGGGGCAGTAATGGAGACGGCAATGGGGAAACGTTCTGATGCTATGTGAAACTCAATGCCAGAAAGCCATTCGGGCTGCTTCGGTATAGCAGTGGTACTGGGATGAATCGAATCGCCATCCCCCACACTGATGTTCAGTTGAAAGCCGCGTAGCTTGTTAACGGCGTTCATGAAGGTCACCAGATATTGTGCATCAACCAGGCCAAAAGCACCCCAGCCATCGGCTGGGGTGCGGATAAAAATGAGCGTTGGGCTGATATCTGCATCTTTGATCTGATCAACGGAGAGGCTCCAGGCGGGAGGCAGTTTTGCCGGAAGAGGCATCATGATCACATCACTGATTTCAAGGTCGTTATGGGCAAATAGAGAAGAACAGTAGATGCTTTTGTCATACGTTAGGCCGATCGCGCGAAAGTAAGCAAATTGTGCACTGAGCCGTTGGAGATCGTCTCTGATATCTTCACAGAGCTTTCCCTGTAGCGGTTGCAAGGCTTCCAGCAGTGACCAGGCGCGAGTGGTGATGCTTTCTGCCTGATTGAGCGCCAGATTTGCCGTTGATTGCAAATCGCGTTCTACGATTTGCCGTGATTCTACAAAGGTAAAAAGTAACACCAATAGCAATGGGAATACTCCGGCGCAGAGAATCAGCCAGCGGCCCCGTTGTTGCGCGCGTTTATGCTGTGGACTCACGTCACTACTCCTTGGTACCACGTAGATATGACTCTGCCTGTCGTGGCGTATATACCCGTCATACTTCACGTTGCATGTGCGTTGGCGGAAACCGTTATTCGGCCCATCCCTGGCCCTCACCTCTTACGAGGCCGCTGCGAGCGGCGTTCAAATCTGCTCTCGGCAGATTTGTAACCCGAATCAATTACTTATGTAAGCTCATCGGGATTGATGAACCTCATTCATGAGGTTCACCCTGCGGGCCAGCGCAAGCGCTGTTCAAAACGTTAACGTTTTGTCCTACAACTCGAATTATTTAGGGTATAGCAATGTGAAGAACCAGGCAGCGCACCCTGAAATGCGTCGTGACATAAATACGTCTACGCGCTTTTTAAGTATATCAATCCCATGTAAATCGATCGGAAATTGTTTTGAAAGCAAAAGACGAAAAAAAGGAGCCCAGAGAGGGCTCCCAGAAGAGGGGAAGCAGGTGTTAACCTTCGTTCAGAATAAACATGCCGTAAGGGTGAATCTGCAAGTAGAGATCGTCGCCCACATTGGGTTGCAACTGGGTGGCATTGACTTGTAACAGCAGTGATTGCCCGTGCCACATGACACTCACTTCATACTGTGATCCCATGTAAGCCACATGGTGCACTGAGCAGCGCTGGCTTTCATCACCCTGCGTGTTGAGCGTAATGGCTTCGGGGCGTATGCCCACGGTGCATTCCCCTTTTTCTGCGCCGAAATGATCCGGTTTAGGAATACGATAACCGAAAATCTCTACGCTGTCGGCCAGTCGCTCTGCGGGGAAAATATTGGCTTCGCCCATAAAACTCGCCATAAAACGTGAAGCAGGTTGACGGTACAGCGCTTGTGGCGAACCCATCTGCATGATGTGACCTTTATTCATCACCAGTACGCTGTCAGACACGGCAAAGGCTTCGCTTTGGTCGTGGGTGACGTAGAGCGATGTAATGTTGAACTGCTGCTGCAATTCTCGGATTTTTTCCCGCATGCTGCGACGCAAGTTGGCATCCAGGTTACTCAGCGGCTCGTCAAAAAGTAGGACTTTAGGTTTGAGAATCAATGCGCGGGCCAACGCCACGCGCTGCTGCTGGCCGCCGGAGATCTGATCGACATAGCGATCGGCAAAGCCTTCCAGGTCCACCAGTGCCAGTGCTTCGTTAACCCGATCGCGAATTTCGCTTTTGGGTCTGCCGAGCATCTTCAGACCGTAGCCAATATTCTCTCCCAGAGACATGTGGGGGAACAACGCATAGGACTGAAACACCATACAGATATCACGTTGCTGGATGGAGCGATCGGTAACGTCTTCACCGTCTATGTAGATTCGGCCTTCACTCGGTTTTTCCAGCCCTGCCACCAGCCGCAGCACTGTCGTCTTGCCACAGCCGGAAGGGCCGAGCAGTGTCACCATGTGTCCCTTGGGAATGGCCAGATCGAGATTTTCCAGCACGGTGTTGGTACCAAAACGTTTTGTTACGCCTTTGAGCTCAACGAAGTTTTTACGCGGTGCCAGCTCTGCTTCAGCGGTGGCGTGTTGGGTTAATTCGGTATTCACGATAGTCACCTTCTGATTATTGTGCATTTTTGGCTTTGGAGCGGGCAGTGCGAGATTCTCCAACCAAATAGTCAAACAGGAAAATGATCGCCAACATCACCACGATCAGGATAGAGCCATAGGCGATAGCCACCCCATATTCACCATCCTCAACACGGTTCAGGATATAGGCGGTGGCGACGCGCGTGTCCGGTGTTACCAAGAACACGATGGCACTGACGGTGGTAATGGCGCGAACAAAGCTGTAGATCAGCGCGGAAAGAATGGCTGGACGCAGCAGCGGCAGTAATATGTAGACGATCGTGCGCATTGCGCCAGCACGCAGGCTGAGGGAGGCTTCATCCAGTGATTTATCCAGTTGACCCAGCCCCGCGATGCCAGCGCGAATCCCAACTGGCACGTTGCGCATCACCATTGAGATGATGACGATGGCGGCGGTGCCAGTCAGGTAGATGGGCGCGCTATTGAACGCCAGAATATAAGAGATCCCCGCTACGGTACCCGGTACGGCAAAGCAGAGCATGGTGGTGAACTCGATGGTTTTTTTGCCGCGGAACTGCTGGCGCACCACGATATAGGCAATCAACAGGCCAAACAGCGCTGTGATGGGCGCGGCGATCCCCGCGTAGAGGAGCGTATCGAGCAGTGAAGGCCAGGCTCCATCGCTAAAACCTTGTCCGAACAGGGTAATAAAGTTTTGCAGTGTCAGCGTGTAATCAACCCCCCAGTTAACGGTGAAGCTGCCGTAGAAAATGCTGCCATACAGCAGACCGTTAAATGCCACCCAGGCAATCAAAATAGCGGTGACACCCCACACCATCAGGCGTGGCAGTGGTTGCACGTCGCCCCGGCTGAATTTGCCAGAAATGGTGACGTAAGAACGTTTCCCTATCCAGAGATATTGGATACAAAAGACCACCAGTGAGAACACCAGCAGAATGACACCTAACGTACTAGCTGCCTGATAATCCAACTGTGCACCGGTGATATAGAAATAAATCTGCGTCGCCAGCACGTCAAAGTTACCCCCTAGCACCAACGGATTACTGAAATCTGCCAGAGACTGCACGATCACGATCAGGAAAGCGTTTGCCAGAGCCGGTTTTAAAAGCGGCAGAAAGATGCGGTTAAAGGTTTGATAGCGGTTAGCACGCAGCGTATAGGACGCTTCTTCCAACGACGGATGAATACTTTTTATTGCACCGTCAAGGATCATGAATGCCATTGGGGTAAACGCCAAAACTTGTGCAAGCCAGATACCGGTAAAGCCATACAACCAGTTGGTGTTGGTTAGCCCGAACCAGGAAACCATCAGCTCAGTCACATAGCCGGAACGGCCCATCATCAGCGTTACGCCCAGTCCGACGATAAATGGTGGTGTGACAATTGGCAGAATGGAGAACACACGCCCGACAATGGCGGTACGCTTGGCGATACGCGAAGTGTAAATCGCCAGCACCAACCCAAAGAAAGTACAACCAAAGCCGACGGCCATGGCGAGCAGGAAGGAATTCCAGATCACCTGAAGAATGTGTGATTGCCCTAACACTGTCATAAAACCCAACGGCGCAAATTCGCCCGCGCTGTTGGTAAACATCGGAATAAAAATGGCAATACTGGGGTAGAGAATAAAGATACCGATCAGCACAATGATGGTGATCAATGAGCCGATAACGAATCGATCGCCACCCAGCCATTCCAGGCGTGCCATAGCCAATGTCATGATCGCGCCTAACGCGATAAATATGCCGATGGTGGCATACCCCATACCCTGCTGGACTACAGTGGCGCTGATTAACATAAACAGCATGCAAAACAGAGCATAGCCAGCATCAAACAGGTGACGACCTCGCTGCTTACGCGAGGCTGGCGTGCGTGGACGCAGTAACAGAGCGAAGGGAAGTAACAGCCACAGCAGGCTGATATTGACGCTAGACCAGCCGTAAGCGTGCAGCACTTCTTCTCGGGTGGCACCGAACAGGCCGTAATCCAAACTCCATGCAGGCATCAGCGCGAACGAGAGCGGGATAACGCTGAGCCAGAGAAAGATGGCGTCCAATGCCTGCGGGCGTTGAGCCGAGGCGAGTGAGTGAGACATGGATTTCCCTCTGAGTATGCTAAAAGTCACCATGGTGACGAATGGCCGAGACTGAAGACAACGTCACTCCTCCTACGAGTCATTCTCCATGTAGGCGGAGGATCTCCTACAGAAAGAAAGCGTTTCGTCTGTACGAGATTCCCGCCGGCGCGGGAATGACGGAAGATATACGGGAATAACAGTATTAGCGTCAGTTTGTCAGCAATCTGAGCCCCGGCTTATGCCGGGGCAGTGGGCTTATTTGCCCATCTTGACTTCATTCACCCATTTGGTGATAAGTGCTTTACGCACATCTTCCGCGCCGTATTTATCCATGTCGTAATTGATTAATTTCAGCTCTTCGAGCTTCAGCGACAGCGGTGATGCTTCGGCTTTGGTGTTAGTCAGGATCTGGTAGGACTGGCCCTTCTTCCAGGACAGCTCTTGTGCTTCTTTTGACAGCGCCCAATCGACAAACAGCTTGGCATTTTCCAGATTACGCGCATTTTTCAAGATGCTGACGCCGCCCACTTCATAGCCGGTACCTTCACAAGGCGATACCAGTTGCAACGGGGCGCCATTCTCTTTTTCCTGTGAGTAATCATGCAGGAAGCCGATGCCGATAGCACTTTCGCCACGGGCAGCGTTACGTGCCGGGGCTATACCCGATTTAGTGTATTGCGACACGTTGGCATTGAGTTTTTTCAGGTAATCAAATGCCTGATCCTCACCCCACAGTTGCGAGAAGGTTGCCAGGGCAGTGTAAGCCGTGCCTGAGCTTTGTGGGTCGGCAATCTGGATTTCCCCTTTGTAGATGGGGTTGATGAGATCTTTCCAGCATTGCGGTACCGGCAGGTTTTTCTCTTTCAAACGCTCGGTGTTAACGCCGAAACCGAGAATCCCGATGTAGACCGCGGAGGAGTAATTGCCTTTACGTTTCGCCGGATCGCGAAATTGCGGCATGATATTCGCTAATTCTGGGGAGACATAAGGTTGCAACAGATCCATTTCACCCGCTTGCGACTGCGGGTCGAGTGTGCCGCCATACCAAACGTCAGCCTGAGGATTGCGTTTTTCCGCTTCTACTTTTGCCAGCGTACTGCCAGAGCCGTTGCGGATGAAGGAGGTTTGCACGTCATACTTTTCACCAAATGCTTTGGTTTCTTCTTCACAGAAGGCGTTGGTGGCACTGCAATACACTACGAGACGGCCTTTGGCTTGAGCCACGCCTGACAGCGTAGCCGCCGCGATCCCGGTAACGATAAGGGCAGAGAGAAGAGAAAGTTTCATAATGCTTCCTTATTATCAGTGGTTAACAGCGTCAGGGTGGGCCTGAAGCGTTTGGCCCCCGAGACGGATGCATTTGTGATCGACTGGTGCCCGCCATCATCAATGGCATCAGCAACAGCCCGACACAGGCTGCCGCCAGTGTCAGTAAGGCAAAGAAACCAGACCAGCCGTAGAATTGCATCCACTGTGCCAGCGGCCATCCCGCCAACGCCGCACCAAGATAAGCGAACAGGCCTAGAAATCCGGTGACAGTTCCTGCTGCTTCCTTATGGGCGTATTCCGTGGCCGCCAGACCAATAAGCATCTGGGGGCCAAAAACAAAAAAACCGATACTGAAAAAGTTCACCGCCAGCAGTGCGTAATGGTGAATCGGCACTAGCCAGATGGCGGTTACGCTGAGAAATAATCCCAACGAGAAAAGCAAAATCATCGGTGCACGCTGACCACGAAACAGCAGGTCTGAGCCCCATCCGGCAAACAGTGCACCGAGAAGACCCCCTAATTCGAACAGCATCACGGTGGCATTGGCGCTAAGTAGTTGAACGCCGTGGCTTTCCGTCAGCCACAAATTGCCCCAGTCGTTCAGTGCGATGCGAATCAGGTACACCAGCACATAAGAGAGCGCGAGGATCCAGATGATGCCGTTACGCAAAATGGTGCGATTCAGCATTTGCCCCAAGCCCATGGGGGGACTCTGTTGCTCCTGTCGCAATTCCAACGGGTCGCGCCGCCACTGTCCCACGGTGGGCAGCCCCTCTTCCCGCGGCGTGCCGCACAGTTGGCGGCAGAGTATGCCACCCAGCACAATCGCTATCGCTCCCGGTATCAGCAGTGCTGCTTGCCATCCCTGACTTGCTGCCAGTGCGCCGGAAAGGAGCGGAACGGCAGCACCGCCGATATTGATCGAGGTGTTCCAGCATCCCCACCACAGCCCACGCTCGTTACGCGAATACCAGTGTGTCAGTAACCTTGCACACGGCGGCCATCCCCATCCCTGAAAAAAACCGTTCAACGTCCAGACCACCAACAGTGCCGGCAGGGAGGAGCTGAACGCGAACGCGATGTTCAGCACACCCGTCATCAGCAGACCGACGCCCATAAACCAACGTGCGCCAATGCGGTCATGCACCATGCCTGACACAAATTTTGAACCGCCATACGCCAGATAAAACAGCGTACCGAGTAAACCGATGTCCGCTTTATCCAGCCCCAATTCCACCTGCATGACGGGCATGGCGAAGGTCACACTGCGCCGGGTGAGATAAAACGCGGCGTAACCCACCACCATAGAAATCAGCAAGCGTCCACGCCAGTAGCGGTAGTGCGCGGTGATACTGATAGGGTCTGCGCTCATTGGGTTCTCCAGCGGTTGAGGGGAGTGTAGGAAAGCGGTGCAGGCAGTGGATGAGATAAGGTAGTAACCTGATAAGAATTTTTCCTAGACCAGGCCACCTTTAGGGCAAATTTGTGGGCAGCTTAACAATTATGCGAGTTCCTTTACGCCTTTGTAACATCCATTCGCCGCCCAAAGCATGCACTCGTTCTTCAATGCCGCGCAAGCCGAAGCCTTCCTGTACTTGTTCCGGTATGCCGATACCATTGTCTTTGACTTCCAACATCAGCATGCCGGGTAGTGGTGTGAGGCGAACGCGCACCCGGCGTGCATTGGCATGTTTGCTGATATTATTGAGCAGTTCCTGCACTAATCGATAAAGCGTAAACACCACGGTATCGTCCGTTGGCGGCTGCGGTAGGCGATAATCGAGCCGAAAATCGATGCCGCGTTGCGCGAAAGCGAACTCATCCGCCAGATGGTGCAACGCTTTTTCCAGTGACATTTCGTTTAGTACCGGCGGACGCAGTTGACGTAGCAGTTGGCGCGTAGTGTGGTGAACGCGTTGCGCGAGTTGGGTAATTTGCGCGGCAGCCTGCGTTGTCAGCAATGGCTCCGGTCGACGGGTAATCAGCGTCGCTTGTATCTGAATTGCAGTAATATTTTGCCCGATGTCATCATGTAATTCGCGCGCGATGTCTTTGCGAATCTCTTCTTCGGTGGAGACCAGACGCTGCATCAATTGACGCCGCCTGTTTAACTCTTGCTCCAGGCGCTGACGATAACGGTTCAGTCGCTGGGCAAGCTGTTGTTGACGGCTAATGGCGATACCCAGACCAATACCGAGCAGCGCCTGCGTGGAGAGAAATAGCTCCAGTTCGATAATGTCATGAAATGCGCCGCTCATCTGGCGGGTGATGGTAATGAGTAAACTGCCCAGAATGGCCGCCAGCACCCCGCCTTGCCAGCCGAAGGCATAGGCCATCACTACGTTAGGCAAAAACACCACAATCAGCAGTAAGCGCTCGACATCTGGCGACAACGAAATTTGCACGCCTACTGCCAGTGAGAAAAACAGAGAACACCAGACCAACAGAGAGGTACGTAACGGCGGGTTGGAGAGGTTTTGCGCCAGCAGGTTTTGCAAGTGTTGTTGCTTGAGATACTCATAGATAAGGTAGATAAACGGAATCAGCAGTACGCCACCCGTCAGGCTTGCCAGCAACGTATGGGTGAGCGGCGAAGGCAAACCGGCACCGGGCAGTGCCATTTGCAACAGACTGTTGAGAGAAACAGCGATCAGCAACAACAGGAGTCGCTGCCAGTATAACGTGTAGCGATGCCATTGGCTGTGGGTCAGCCAGGCGGGTAGCAGGCTGACCCACACAGACACCAGTATGACCCACTGGGTTTGTAATTGCTGCGTGTACAGCCAAAACAACAGCGCGGTTTCCACCCCAATGATGACTGGCCAGTAACGGCGTGTCAGCAAAATGAGCAATGCCAGACGTAGCCCTTGTGGCAATAGCAACGCCGCCTGCTGACCGTTATCGTTGAGGTAGAAACTGATAGTCCACAATGCGAGCCAGCTCAAGCCATAAAACAGCGCCAGAAACAGCATTAATCCGCAGCGCCGTAGTGCAGACATGGCCGTATTACGCTTTATTGATCAAGTTGTGTTGCAAGGCGAAGTGCACCAGTTCAATGGTGGATTCGCACTGCAGCTTCCCGAGCACATTGGCGCGGTGCACGTGCACCGTTTTATGGCTCAGCGCCAAACGCTCGGCAATGGCTTTGACGCTAACGCCAGCCACCAGAAGGTCGAACACTTCGCGCTCACGCGGTGTTAATTCATGCAGGGCATCTGATTTCTGCGGCGGATGGCGTAGCGCGCGCATCGCATCGGCACACAGGTAGGTTCCCCCTGCGTGCACAGCGCGCAGCGCTTGCACCAGCTCTTCCGGGCCACAGCGTTTGGTGAGATAACCGCGTGCGCCTGCATCCAGCGCACTTTGTACGAATGCGGATGTGTCATAAATACTGAGGATAATCGCGCGAAAATCCGGGCGTTTTTGTCGCAAACGTGCCAGAAGCGCCAACCCACTCTCTTCAGGCATATCAATATCCATCACTGCGACATCAATATTCATGCGTAGCAGTGAAGACCAGGCGCTGGTAGCCGAGGCATATTGCCCGACCACCTGCATATCAGGCTCGAGTGAAAGTAATTGGGCAAAACCAGAACGCACCACTACGTGGTCGTCAATCAAGGCTACATTAATCATGTTGCTGTAACAGTCATAAAAACTTTCTGCATCATGCGCAGGAAAACACGGTTACAGCAACCACCGATCGATAAATTGTTGGGGGGTTAACACTATTTAGCGAGAGATAGGTTAGCAGCCACACTGCAAAGCGCATTTTGTTTGCGCCAGATCGCCTTCCGTGGGGTAGCCATCACGTTTCCACCAGTCCAGCCCGCCGATCAGTTCTTTAACCTCGAACCCCAACATTAACAGCTTGAGCGCGGTTTGTGTCGATCCATTGCAACCGATACCGTCGCAATAGCAGATGTAGAGTGTCGATTTGTCCAATGTCACAGTGGTATCAAATGAGAGCTCTCTATGGGGCAAATTGACGGCACCGGGAATGTGCTCGATGCGATAATAGCTGTGCTGCCGGCCATCAACCACCACGAGGTTCTTTCCTTGCTGGCGTGCCCAGTGTAGGTCTGCGGCATCAATTTCAAACGTCAGTTTTTTCTGATAATAGTGGATTTGTTCAGTGATGGACATGGTTTCCCCTTTCGATGACGTGATGTAATCCAATGGACGCGGATAGTCGCCGTTGCCGTAAGCGAGAAAATAGCAGGTTTGTTAATGTGATAAATTCAATTGTTTTTCAGGCACATGAAATTTTTTTTGAGGACGTTTCCCAACGTTTTCACGGAGGTCTCCAACTCATAGGGCGTGTGTGCGGCGAACCCCATCAGAAAGCCAGTACGGTGTTGATGCAATGTGGAGAGTGTCGATAGTCCCAACAGATCAATATCCGCTTGGCGGGCGCACTCTACCGCCTCACGTTCGGGGATATCGCGGATAAACACGCAAGGCATCTGCATGCCGCCGGTGGGCACCAGAGGCTTAACGATATCGGCCAGGTGCTGCCGCACCAGCCGAGCTAACACATCGCGCCGCTCGGCATACAGCAGACGCATGGTGCGCACATGGGCACCAAAGTGACCATCTTCGATAAAACGGGCCAGTGTGAGTTGGGGGATGGGAGCACTGTGGCCGTCTAGAAGGGTGCGTGCCACTGTCATGGGTGCCACCAGAGACGGCGGCAGCACCATATAACCGATGCGCAGGCC
The DNA here is from genome assembly GCA_015548865.1 of Serratia marcescens. GTDB lineage: Bacteria > Pseudomonadota > Gammaproteobacteria > Enterobacterales > Enterobacteriaceae > Symbiopectobacterium > Symbiopectobacterium marcescens_A. The sequence goes on from JADMXW010000015.1 coordinate 10,879, forward strand.
GGGAAACAGTGATTTGGTGAAGGTGCCGATGTAGATCGTTCGCTCATGTAGATCCAGTCCTTGTACGCAGGCGGTGGGCTTGCCCGCATAGTGGAACTCACTGTCATAGTCGTCTTCGATAATCCAGCTGTGGTGTTGTCTGGCCCATTCAATGACGGCTAACCGTCTATCCAGAGACAGCGTTGCACCGGAAGGAAACTGGTGTGATGGTGTCAGAAATACCGCTCTGGGCGGGGCTTCTGATGTGGCCGCGGTGGTAAACAACTGGTCTACTCTTACCCCATCGGCATCCAGCGGCACCGGCACGCTGATGAGGCCTGCGGCATCGAACGCTTTGCGCGCGCCGTGATAGGCAGGATCCTCGAGGAAGATTTTGTCGCCCACATCAAGCAATACATGGGCACACAGCGTTAATGCCTGCTGGGAACTGGTCAGCACCAGAACCCGTTCGGGGGTCGCGCGTGCACCACGCTCTAGATTAACGTGATTGGCAATGGCGCGGCGCAGTGGCTCCATGCCTTGCGGTGGGCTGTGCAGCAGGGCATGAGTACCGTATTCTTTCAGCACCTGCCGTTCCAGACGTTCCCAGATAGCGAGTGGGAAACTGCGCGTTTCCGGCACGCCCGGTGCAAAAGGGCGGGAGATAAGAAAATCGCGCACACCACCGCCCTGAAACACGGCGCTGCCACGCTGGCTGAGACGCGGTATCTCGCTATCTGTCCCTGCTCTGTGAGGTTTGCCGCGACCTGGCAAACGTCGTATCCGTTCAGAGACAAAGCTGCCACTGCCTACACGCCGCTCAATGAAACCCTCTGCATGCAACTGCCCGTAAGCCGATTCGATGGTGTCGCGGGAAACGCCCAGAGACGTTGCTAACGCGCGCGATGCGGGTAATGGCTTGCCCACATCCAGAACACCATCAAGGATCAATTGGCGTATAGCCCGCTGTATGCGCACATGCAGTGGCAGGGGACTCTGTGCGGGATCGCCGATCCAAGCCTTGACCGACTCAAGCTGAGCATGTTTAAACAATTGGTCTGTATCTCTTTGGATAATTGGCGGGGTGAATCCAACCATTTTAGCGTTATAAATAGTGGGTACAACCCGCTTGTTCCCTTTTTTCAGGAGTTAACGTCAGGCCATGTCATCCTCCACTTCACGTTCATCGGTTCTTGAGAGTACGCAGACCCATCACGATCGCCACGGTCTTTATCCTGAGGCAACGACCGTTGAGGATTTCCGACACAACCTGGGGGCGGTGCAGGCGCGTATTGATGCAGCTTGTCGCCGTGTGGGACGCGATCCGGCCACGGTGCGCCTGCTGCCTGTTAGCAAAACCAAACCTGAAAGCAACCTGCGTATGGCGTATGCAGCGGGTTGCCGCATGTTGGGTGAAAACAAGGTGCAGGAAGCGTTGGGTAAGTGGGAAGCAATGCAGGATCTGACTGATTTGCAATGGTCTGTCATCGGCCATTTGCAAACCAATAAGGCTCGGCTGGTGGCGCGTTTCGCCACTGAGTTTCAGGCGCTGGACAGCCTGAAACTCGCTGAAGCGCTGGACCGCCGTCTGCAAAGTGAAGGGCGTTTGCTGGATGTGTTGGTGCAGGTCAACACTTCCGGTGAAGTAAGCAAATATGGCTTGGCACCCGAGAGTGTACCGGCATTTATTCAGGCATTGCCTGCCTTCAGTGCGTTGCGTGTGCGTGGATTGATGACGCTGGCGCGTTTTTCCAGCGAGGCTGAACGCGTGCGTGAGTGCTTTGTGTTATTGCGTACCCTGCGCGATCAATTGCGCCAGAGCGTTCCCGCAACGATTGAACTGGATGCGCTATCGATGGGGATGTCGGGTGATTTCGAGATAGCGATTGAAGAGGGGGCCACCGTAGTACGCGTTGGGCAAGCTATCTTCGGTGCTCGCGCTCTGCCTGACAGTCACTACTGGCCAGGAGAGCCATCGCAATAATGCCCATCTGCCATTGATGAATGAAATGTGACCCTTTCAATTTAGAGGATAATGCCATGTATGATACTTCCCTTACCCTGACCGATGTCGATCCTGAACTGGCGGATGCCATCCTGAATGAAGAACGCCGTCAGGAGGAACACGTTGAGCTGATTGCTTCTGAGAACTACGCCAGCCCACTCGTGATGGCTATCCAAAACTCCGTGTTCACCAATAAATACGCCGAAGGTTACCCAGGCAAGCGTTATTACAGCGGCTGTGAGTTTGTCGATGTAGCGGAGCGTTTAGCCATCGAGCGAGTCAAAGCACTGTTTGACTGCGACTATGCCAATGTGCAGCCTCATGCTGGCGCTCAAGCTAATGCGGCGGTGTTTCTGGCACTGACAAACCCCGGAGATACCGTAATGGGCATGAATCTGGCCCAGGGGGGGCATCTGACGCACGGCAATCCATCCAATTTCTCGGGTCGTCACTACAAAATTGTGCCCTATGGGCTCGATCCTGCAACGGGGCTTATTGACTACGACGAGATGGAGCGTATTGCACTGGAAACGCGTCCTAAAATGCTCATCGGGGGATTTTCTGCTTATTCGCGCCACAAAGACTGGGCGAGGATGCGTACCATCGCGGACAAAGTCGGGGCGGTCTTTTGGGTGGATATGGCGCATGTCGCCGGCCTGGTTGCTGCAGGGGAATACCCCAATCCGTTGCCCTTTGCCCATGTGGTAACCAGTACGACCCATAAAACCTTACGCGGTCCGCGCGGCGGTATCATCCTTGCTAAAGGGCAAAGTGAGGATTTCTATAAGAAGCTGAATGCTGCCGTATTCCCTGGTATTCAGGGGGGGCCGTTGATGCACGTTATTGCTGCCAAAGCTGTCGCCTTCAAGGAGGCGCTGCGCCCTGAGTTTATAACCTACCAGCGTCAGGTGGTAACGAATGCCAGGGCTATGGCGGCTGTGCTGCAACAGCGTGGTTACAAGATTGTTTCGGGCGGCACTGACAATCATTTGATGCTGATTGACCTTTCCGATCGCGCTTATACAGGCAAAGACGCCGATGCAGCGCTGGGTGATGCTTATATCACCGTGAATAAAAATTCCGTGCCTAACGATCCCCGTTCACCCTTTGTCACTTCAGGATTACGCATTGGCACACCGGCCGTCACTACGCGCGGTTTTGGTGTTACCGAGTGCGAGCAATTGGCCGGCTGGTTGTGTGATGTACTGGATGCGTTGGAATACGGCGAAAGTACACAGATGGCAGTACGCGATCGGGTTCGTAAGCAGGTGGTGGATTTATGCTGTTGCCATCCGGTATACCGATAACCGACGGCGGACCAGTACACCCTACGCTGCGTTGAAAAGGATAACGACGGCTGCTATAACGGGATAATCAAGGTAGCCGAGGTGGCGTGGGCATTGTGTCACAAGCGATTGCCGAAATGCATCAACTGGCGGTGGTCCCGGATTTCAGGGATGCGCTGGATGTGTATCTGGTGATGAAAAATCCCTTACTCTCCAAGCAAGATATCGCGGCGCTCAATGCATTGCTCTCGTTGCCGGCGACAAACATGTCGCCGGCATCTGCATGGGTTTAGAACGTCACATTAATTTTTCCCCAGAAGGTTCTTCCCGGCTCATTCACCGTGGTATTGGCGGAGTAGCCAAAGCTGCTGTTACCGGCGAGATTCAGGTGTTCACTGTAGGCGGTATTAAACAGGTTATCGACACCTGCACTGATCTTCACCTGCTTAGTGACTTTATACGCCAGATTGGCAGAGAAAATGGCAAAGCCGCTGCTGCTGCCAAAATCTTTACCGACCACATTGCCTTCGTTAACCGCTAACCGACGTTGGCTGCTGACCAGTCGTAGCAAGCCACCGCTGCTCCAGTTACCCGATTCCCAGGCGAGTCCTAAGCGTGTTTCCAGTGGTGGAATCTGTGGCAGCGGTCGGCCATCCGAACGGTTCTCAGCCCAAGCGTAAGCCAGGCTGGCATCGGTTTTCCAATGATCGGTCAGTTGGTAACTTAAGCCAGTTTCACCCCCCAGGGTGAGCGCATTGACGTTATCCGCCTGGCTTATGCGGGTATTGTTGGCATCGTAACGAAACAGGATAAAATCATTCACCCGACCCACATAGGCAGATACCCAGCTTGTCAGTCGCTCTCCTTTGTATTGAGCTCCGATATCCAACTGGGTGGTTTTCTCCGTTTTCAGGTTATCGAATGCATTGGCGCTGCCTCCGGGACCGTAGGTTGGCGAAAACAGTTCCCAGTAATCGGGGAAACGTGTGGTGTAGCCTACTCCGGCATACACCATCAACGGCAGCGATGCGACGGAATGCTCCACGCGCAGAAACCCGGCGGGCAGCGTAGCACTGCGGCTGGGTTGCTCTGTTAACGTGAAATTATCGACCTGCGCACGATCCAGTCGCGTACCGGCAATAATCTTGTTTTGTGCGCTGGCCTCCCAGGTCAGCTCGCCGAACAGGCCATAATTGTGGAAACGGGCATCCTTGTCCCAGCGACCATCATCTAAGCTGCGATGGGTGTTCAATTGGGTGTCGACACCCGTTTGTAATTGGTAATCCTGCCACAGCCAGGTGGTCATCATCCTGCCGCCGACGGTGCGGCGATCCAGACGCATTGCCATTGGCATTGACATACTCATGCCTCCCATCGACATGCTGCCCGGCGTGCGTAAACTGAAGTTATCCATGACGTGGTCGGCATAATTGTAATAGGCGCTGGCTTCGAACTTATCGAGCAGGGTGCCAATGTTGCTTTTTTCAAAACGCAGTCCTAGGCTCTCGCGTTTGAACTGCGAGCCATCCATGCTGCGCCCCGCGTAGCGTGCTTCGCCATCACCCTTGCCTGCGGAAAGCTCCAGCAGGGTATCCTTATCTGGTGTCCATCCCAGTGCGATATCGCTGTTCCACTTATCCCACTTTGAGGGCACACGGCGATTGTCTCCGTCCTTGTAGTCGTTGGCGCGGGATTTGTTTCCGGTCAGTCGTAGATAGCCTTGTTCGTTGCCAATACTGATATCCGCATTTTGATCCCAGCGGCGGTTGGAGGCGGCCAGCAGGCTGACATTTCCTTTGACGCCTGCCTGCGTGAACTGGGGGGGTAACCGCTCGAAGCGCAGTGTGCCCGCTGAGTTACCTGGCCCCCACAACACGCTCTGTGGCCCTTTAATTAACGTGAGGACATCGTAACTTTCTGGCGAGATATAAGAGCTAGGTGCATCCATGCGCGCTGGGCAGGCACCGAGCATTTCTCCATCGTTGGTGAGCAGCCGCAAACGTGATCCAAACATGCCGCGAAACACCGGGTCACCGTTGGTGCCGCCATTGCGAATTTGGCTAAAGCCAGGAATGGTTTTTAGGTAGTCCGACCCATCGCTGGCAGGGACGGGCTGGCGCGGTGTTTTGGGGGACGTCACGATAGTTAACGGTGAATAGACTGGGGCCGTCACCGTCATCACATCACCTTCATCATGCTGATGAGCACTCTGTTCGCTGGCCGTTGTCTGAAGCGGTAAGGCACAAAATACCGCCAATGACGTGGTTAACATTTTAGTTTTTTTCATTACTTTCACCTGTCTTCGATCGCGCATATGACAAATGCGATGATCGGCAGCCACCTGATCCCGGTGGATAAAAAGGGTATGTCGTTGCGAAAAGGCGGATGCACGTTTCGAACGAAATTAACTATCCCTGACCCATAAGCGCGAGGCGAACGGGCACTACATTTCCGCAGCGTTAATGCTGATAGCCTGTTGACGCGAAAAAGGGGATTTACGCTGTGGGTGACAGATGAAGACGTGGCGGCGCGCGCGGATGATACGGAGTATCAAGCTGGGAGCAACGCGGAGGAATAATGTGGGGGAGTGGTGGAGCCCTTGCTAACAGGACGGTCAGCCACACCGTGGGCGTAAATATGCCGACGATAAAGGGCACATGTACCAGCAGTTCGCAGTAACCGCAGGCGAATCCTTCTTCCTGCATCATGGCGGCGTGATCGTGTGCAGCATGTGTCGCGCTGTGATGATTCATCGCCATTTCGCGGGTTTGCGGTAATGGCATAGGATCGGTGCGTCCCTTTGATATCACCGGAGCGACAAACAGCAGTAGCACTGCCAATAGGGCCAGGCAGGCTGCGCTTTTTTGTGCCGTTGCGTGTGAGACGATCATCGGGTCAGAGAAGCCAGAGTGGAAACAGAGGTGTAGTTTATCGCAGTAACAATGATGAGAATGAGAAATATTATCTTATAATATCGGTTTCTTGCTTTATGTCATACTTGGTTGAACCTTGCCGTATCGGACAGAGCCCCTCTGCGCCTGCCATAGTGAAATGATGGTCATGGGTGTATGATTTTCGTCGTTGGGTCTCAGGAGGCTGATTTGAGTAAGGACATTGCGCCACGCGGCAGAGGTCGGCCGCCAAAAACCGATGCGAGCTATAAAGACACGCGAGAAGTGCTGATTCGCAGCGGGTTGGCGTTGCTGACGCAAAACGGCTTTCTCTCCACCGGTATTGATGCCATCGTGAAAAACGGTGGTGTTCCCAAGGGTTCTTTTTATTACTATTTTGAAAATAAAGAGGATTATGGGCGAACGGTGCTCGCATCCTATGACAGCTTCTTTCAACATAAGCTGAATAAATTTCTGTCGGATGCCTCCGTGACACCGATGAAACGGCTAAGCCATTTCGTGGCGGATGCGGGGCGAGGTATGCAGAAATACGCCTTCACTCGCGGTTGTCTGGTGGGTAATTTGATGCAGGAAACGCCAGGGTTGCCCGATGCGTTCAGAGGGCAGTTGCAGCAGATTCTCAAGGCTTGGCAAGGCCTGGTGGAAGCCTGTTTACGGGCGGCACTGATCGCCGGAGAAATCCGTACTGCAACACCACCTGAGCAGTTGGCGGAGATGTTTTGGAGCGGTTGGGAAGGGGCGGTGATGAGAGCCAAACTGTATCAATCCACTCAACCGCTTAATGAATTCTGGTACTTTTTTTCCCATGCCCTCGGTTATCACTCGGATGATGAAATGTCGTGCTGACAACAGCGTACCTTTCACTGCCGTGAAATTGATAAATAACAAACTTTTCTCACTCTTCAATGCCGGTTGCGGCGCTTCGCTTGAAACGCAAAGTGATGACAGTTACCTTGGTATTAATTTATAGACGATCGGTCAATAATTAATTTAGTGAATTTTACGGCTGAGTTCCCCCTGCGGGGAGCGATACGAAAACGAGGTTTACATGTTCAATGCAATCGTGATCGACAAGGTTGAAGGAAATTATCAAACGGCGCTGGTAGCACAAGATGAAAGTGCATTGCCAGAAGGTGACGTTACTGTCGCCATCGATTACTCCTCCATCAATTACAAGGATGCGCTAGCCATAACGGGGCGTGGTCCTATCGTGCGTAAATTTCCGATGGTGCCGGGCATCGATTTTGCTGGCACGGTAACTGAAAGCGTTAACCCAGCCTACAAAACGGGTGACAAGGTGCTGTTGACCGGATGGGGCGTTGGAGAAAAGCACTGGGGCGGTTTGGCGGGTAAGGCGCGGGTGAGCGCTGAGTGGTTGGCACCGTTGCCACAGGGTTCAGATGCCAGACATGTGATGGCGATTGGCACGGCCGGGTTTACCGCGATGCTCTGTGTCGAGGCCGTGTTAAACCACGGGGTGAAACCAGAGGACGGCCCGGTGCTGATAACCGGTGCCAGCGGCGGCGTAGGCAGTTGTGCGGCCCTCATTTTGGCGCAGTTGGGGTATCAGGTGGTGGCCTCCACGGGGCGCCCGGCAGAGGCTGACTGGTTGCGCAACGAGGTGGGTGTGAGTGAGGTTATCGATCGTGCCGAGTTGAGTGCTCCTGGTAAACCGCTGCAAAAAGAGCGCTGGGTGGCGGCTGTGGATACCGTGGGCAGCCATACGCTGGCTAACGTGTGTGCCAGTATTCAATACGGCGGCGTAGTTGCCGCCTGTGGCATGGCGCAAGGGCTGGATTTTCCGGCAAGCGTTGCGCCGTTTATCTTACGTAATGTCACCTTGCAAGGTATCGACAGCGTGATGGTCAGTACGGAAAAACGCCCCGCGTTGTGGGAAAAAGCCTGCAAATACCTGCCGATGGCAAAACTGGCCGCCCTAACGACGGAATACCCGTTGGCGCAGGCCATTGATGTTGCTGAGTCACTACTGGCGGGCAAGGTGCGGGGCCGTGCAGTGATTAAGTGCTGATAGCCTGATGGATGACTGGCCCATCCCGTTATCGGGAAGGGCCAGATCTCTTTCTCTACACATTATCGCGGGTATGTTTATCGGCGGTAAATCCTCGCCAAAGATAGCGAATATGCTATCTGAATATTGCTCAACTGCTAGCCGTAATAGGCATCCAGCCAGCTACCCTACGCATACCAGCGCTCTTTGCTTATCCAGCAGGAAAGGGCGCAGATAGCCAACGGTATTGGACATTGGCAATACGTCGGGGTGCAATGGAATATGCAATATCTCGTCCAGATACCTTCTTCGATTGAGAATACGCTGCCACAGCGCTGGGTACGCGGAGGCTATTTCGGTTCGCAGGTTTGCGTCTGCTAGCGCCACAGTATCTTCGATGCTGGTCCCTGCATAGCCGTGTACCGAAGGGATAATATCGATCTGCATCAGCATACCGCTGGCAAGCGCAATGGGTGAACCTTGGCTGATAGGGGAGCAGAGCCACTCTTCATCGGCCACCAAATGACCCGGATTCAGATGCCAGTGAAACCGCTCTTTGGGCAGAATCTCCTCGATTAACGCATAGATCTCCCCGCCCGTGATACCGACGCGCAGCGCTGTCAGCCAGCATACGACGGCGTGATAATAAGGAATGGCGACACGTTCCAGATAGTCACTGGTTTTGGCCGGTAGCATCTCGCGATGTTTTACCACATAGGCTGCCCGGCTTGAGAGCCCCCCCTTGAAACCGGTGGTGAGGGAAAACTTATCCCCCAAGGATATTTTTTTATCCCTGGGATAGAGTTGGGCTTGCTCAAAACGATCGCCGGTGGCGGCGATGGTAACCACGTTATGGGGTTGCCCTTCAGCAGCCAGTAACGCGGCGATCTCTTTTTCTGTTTTACCAATCTCTATCGCATTGAGTGCATTGAGGATCGCGGTTGATGCCAGATTCGCTCCGTATTCATAGTGCGCCAGTTCGTTAGCATTATTCGTTGTGCGCACACCGCCGTCGGGAGAAATAAAAATAGGCGTAGCATTCACCAACGCCGTGGTGGAGGGTAATGCGTCCCGAATGCTCTGGTAAATAAAATGTGGGATATCAAACATGGCTTTGCCTGATGGCCCATTTAACGCCAGATGTTTCCAACCAGCAATCCCAACACGTTTACAAAGCGAAATGCCGGACTGCTTAAGCAGTTGAGTGAGATCGAAATCGGGTGGGCATGGCTGGTCGGGGAGTGAAAAACAGGGAGCGTGTAAAACGGCACCGGGTAGTCGGGCGTGAGGCACCAACTTGAGGTTTTCATTTCCCATGACATAGGTTGCTGCACCATTTTTTGCGACGATCAACAGTGCCTCTTCGAAGCGGGGAATAAATCCACTTAGATATTCGAAATTTCCTCCATGCTCTTTATCTGCATAGATAACCAATGCATCAAGACCGTGATGACGCATGCAGTGTAAGACTCGCCTTAGTCGTTCTCGCTGGGTTTCATCACTAAGAGGAGTGCTCTGCACACCTGCATAAGTTTCCGGCTGAGGAATGGCTTGCAGTGTGTATGATTCCGGTTCATTCACTGTCATGATCGCCTCTGAATAATGGGGGAAAGGTTGCTGCCTCTGATTGTATCAACGAATTATAACCTAACCTGACTTCGTCTCGCGGTGTTGAGTCTGGCGATAATAAAGATTTTTCGGCGGATCACATTTTAGTTATCGGCGGTCAGGCTTTAAATTATTTTTATATAATAAAATTATTTTAACGCAATGAATCCTATGGTTTTTATGGGATGTCTCATCCTATGATAAATTTGTTTTTTTACCATATTCATTTTTTCTTAACTTAGGTTCAGTGATGCACCATTGCGGCTGGTGTGGCTATTTCGGATATTTATTGCGAAATATTTTTGTTTTTATAAAGAGGTTCGCAATGAATGATGCTGAATATTTAGCAAAGGTCAAAATACTGACGACGCCGGAGCTTGCTGATGCGCTTGATTTCTTTTCTTTGCCTGGAACGTTACTTGGTTTGAAGGCGATTACTGGTAATCAAAAAATAGCAGGATGGGCCTGGACAGTACGTTATGTTCCCGTTGATCCCGATAATCCTGGTTCCGTAGGTGATTATATCGATCATGTTCAGCCAGGGGATGTTGTTGTTATTGATAATGCGGGTCGCCAGGATTGTACCGTATGGGGCGGAATTTTAAGTCAGGTTGCTGCGGCTAAAGGTATTGCCGGAACCATTATTAATGGTGTAAGCCGTGATACAGATGAAGCGATAAATGCACATTATCCCATCTATGCCTGCGGTAATTATATGCGAACAGGAAAAGATCGGGTTCAGGTTGCCGCGGTAACCGATGCTATCAATATGTGTGGTGTATTAGTGAATCAAGGTGACCTGATGGTGGCCGATATTGATGGTGTGGTAGTGATTGGTAAAAAGCACATTGCTCAGGTAATTGATCGTGCATTGGAAATGAAAGAAATAGAAGATCAGATTGTTCATGATGCTCTGGCCGGGATGTCTATTTCTGCTGCCAGAAAGAAGCATAATTATCACCTTTTACAACGCAACCCCTCTTTATGAATAAGGCTACATCGTGAAAAATGAAAATACGCTGACTAATGCCGTTATCGAACATTTGATTCGATTGGGAAGCGCAACCCTTTATGAAGCACAAGGAGCTTTTGGTGCATTGGCTGAAGAAATAAAACCCCTTGCTCGCGGTATGAAAATGGCAGGGCCAGCCTTGACATTACACATGCGCCCTGGTGACAACCTGATGGTTCACTATGCCTTAATGCATGCAAAAAAAGGTGATGTACTGATTATTAATTGTGATGGTTTTACTGGCGCCGGTATTTGGGGGGATGTGCTTACGACACAGGCGCAACATATTGGCTTGGCAGGATTGGTTGTCAATGGTGCGGTAAGAGACAGCGATGCGATTATCGAATCTGGTTTTCCTGTCTTTGCCCGCGGTATCTCGATTCGAGGAACGGAGAAAAAACAACCAGGCACGCTCAATGGAACGTTGATTATTGGTGATTGTATTATCCGGTCAGGTGATATCGTTGTCGGTGATTCGGATGGTCTGGTCATCATTGAGCGGGAACAGGTTGATAACGTTATTAAACTCTCCGACGCGAGAGAGGAAAAAGAAAATAACTATAAAAATAAAATCATCAATGGTGCGACAACAGCGGAATTGATGCAGCTGAATCGCGTCTTTGATTATCTCGATTTAAAATGAGGTTTTTAAAATGAGTCTGAATATAGAACAGGCAGCATCAGGGGTTAAACCGACCCATCATCGGTGGTGGGTCGCCTTCTTATTTTTCCTGATTTATACCATTGCGGCAGCAGACAGGGCCAACCTGGGGGTAGCGCTACCGTTTATTAGAAAAGAATTTACCATGACCAATGCCGAAGCCGGTGCGCTTGTCAGCCTGTTTCTGTTGGCTTATGCCTTTATCCAAATCCCTTCGGCCTGGTTGATTACGCGTTTTGGTGTGAGAAAAGTCTTCACGTCATCCATGATCCTGACGTCCATCGCTACCGCACTGACGGGATTTGCCGGGTCCATTCTGCAACTTAAAATGTGTCGGGTGTTGTTAGGCATTGCTGAAGGCCCACTGCCTATTGGCGTAACTTCCACCATTAACAACTGGTTTCCGTCAAAAGAGAAGGGCATCGCGTCGGGCATTTTTCTCTCTTCTATCAAGCTTGGTCCCGTAATAACGCCGATTATCGGTTCGTTTATTATCATGCATTGGGGATGGAAAGAGGTCTTTTTGTTCTTCGCCCTTCCGGGACTGTTCCTGCCTGTCATGTGGTTTATGTTTGTGAAAGATAAACCTGCTGAGTCTGGCTTCGTCAATCAACAGGAAGTCGACATCATCAATGAAAAGCAGATGACGGCGCAGGTTCAAGAGAAGAAGGCCTACAAACGGATACCTTACCTGGACAGATTTATTCGGGTACGCAATACCCCTAAAGTGACAACAACCCAGCAAGTGTATCGATCATGGAATGTGTTTGGCTGCGGTCTGGGTTATTGCTGCCAGTTAGGGATTTCCAGCTTGTTGCTTGCCTGGATTCCCACGTATCTGCTGTCGGAAAAAAACCTTTCTGTGGTCGGTATGGGGTTTGTCTCTGCTGCACCCTGGGTGGGTGCTGTGCTGGGTAATCTGTTGGGCGGAATCCTCTCTGATACGCTGCTGGATAAACGCAGAAAACCGGGCATGTTGCTCTCGGCCGTTTCGACATCGGTGATGATGTTGTGCCTGCTGTATATGCCTGCTAATCCAGCCTTGTGCGCATTGCTACTGTTTATGACCGGTTTGTTGTTGAGCATTGGGTTCTCCGCTTATATGGTCTATCCCATGTCTTTCGTGGCCAAAGATAAATTCCCGATCGCCAATGCGATTGTCAATATGGGAGGGCAATTAGGCGGTGCGGCGACGCCCTTTATTGCCGGATTGATTCTTGACCATTATGGTTGGAATACCGTGTTTCTGTTTATGGCGGCCATTTCACTGCTGACATTTTTGGTTGTAGTAACCATTGATGAGCCGATGGAAAACTGTGACGCCTAATAATTTCCGTTAAGGAAAGATATTCTGATATTGGGGAAGCGGAGTATATGCTTCCCTTTTTTACCCTGTTATTCGGCTATCTTTTTCATGGTATCAATAAAGGCATGGATATTAGGGTTAGTATTTTTGGGGTTATACACCGCGTAGATATAGCTGAGGCAGCGAAAGTCTTCAATTGGCAGGAATATGATATCTTGCCGGTTATTGGGAATGGTGGTTTTTCCCACCAGTGTTACACCCAGTCCTGCCCCCACCAGTGCTAATGCAGTGTGAATTTCAACAACGCGATGGGAAACCGCTGGGCGAATACCGTATTCATCAAATTTCTCAAATACGCGTAATGAGTAACCACTTTTTGGGTCACTGGGGAAAATGATAAACGGAGAATTACAAAAATCGCGTAGCGTAATATATTTTTTCTTGCTTAAATAATGATTCTTTGGGATCGCCGCGATAAGAGGATCAATCAGTATCAGTTCATGATTGAGTTCATGTCCAATAAAATTATCGTTATCCATTTCCCGTGTGAAGCCGATGTCAAGCTCATGGTTCAATAGCAACTCTGGCTGATACTCGGAAAGAACCTCTTTCAGATTTATTTCAATATGCCCATGCGTGTCAGCGAAGTATTTTATTGTCTCTGGAATGAGGTTAAACATGACAGAGCGAACGAACCCAAGTGTCAGCGTGATAGATTTGCTGTTAACATATTGCCAGGCATCTTTTTCAAGTTTTTCAATATTAAAGATAATCTCTGGTGCACGTTGGTAGATAAATTCTCCGAGCCGGGTTAAGGTCATCGGCCGTGAACTACGATTGAACAACTCACCGTTAAGCTCTTTTTCGAGTGCCGAAATTTGCATACTGATTGCTGCAGGTGCCAGATCGAGCATTTTTGCTGCTTGACTGGCACTCCCCGTTTCAACCACTTTACAAAAATAGCGCAGTTGTTTGATATTCAAAGGCAGGCTCTTATTGTGGTAAAGATGTTATTTAATGATATCTTGATTACTCTTTTTTTTCAAATTATCACCGGTGTGATAATAGGGTAAATTGTGATGATATCGTTATTGTAAATAATTAAATGCAGTATTTTTATTTCAGTGTAATAAATAGTGGCATGTAGCAATAAATAACGCTTTCCTTTTTCTTACATCATTATCAATGATGTGGCATGAAGGGCAACCCCAGTTGTACATGGAACTATACAGAATCACACCTTCGCCACGATCACACAGGAGAGAGAGACCGCCGCAAGTGCTGTTCAAAACGTTAACGTTTTGTCCTGCAACAGGAATTATTTAGGGTGTATAGCTGTGATTTTTTAGGCTGACTTATCGAAAAGGCGGTCTATCTTCAGTATGGTGTAGGGCATTGGGCGATAACGTATTGGTTGCGTGCCGTGAGCGTGATTGATCGGTGTCGCCTCACTCCATTTTATTTCACCATGAGGTTGTAATGAGTCTTGCCAAAAAAGGCATGTTGTATGTGTTAATTGCCTCCATCCTGTGGGGCAGTTCCGGTGTTTGCGCCCAGTATCTGATGGAGCATCTGCACATTTCCGCCGGCTGGTTGACGATGTCACGCCTGCTGTTTTCTGGCATTATTTTATTAATGCTGGGCTTCTTGCAAGGCCAGCCGGTCTTTAGCGTGTTCAGCGAGAAAAAAGAGGCCATCAAGTTATTTATTTTCAGCCTGTGCGGTACGCTAACGGTGCAGTTTACCTTTTTGGTCACGATTGAAAAATCGAATGCGGCAACCGGGACTATCCTTCAGTTCCTCTCTCCGACGGTGATTGTCACTTGGTTTGCGCTGACCCGGAAAAAACTTCCAGGGATCTTCGTGTGTGCAGCAATACTGACCTCGCTGGCAGGCACCTTTTTACTGGTGACGCACGGTAATCCGACGTCGCTGTCGATCTCGCCTGCGGCACTAATCTGGGGGATTGCTTCCGCGTTTGCTGCCGCCTTCTATTCCACTTATTCCTCGGGTCTGATATCCCGACACGGCACGTTGCTGGTTGTTGGATGGAGCATGTTTATTGCGGGGGTGTCGATGATGCCGTTTTTCCTGCTGCCAGAAGAGAATATTGCGATTAACGGTCTTGGTCTGTTTGCCTTTTTCTATCTGATTGTTGTGGGTACCGCCGTAACGTTCAGCCTGTATCTCAAAGGGGCATCGCTGATTGGTGGCCAGAAGGCCAGCATTCTCAGCTGTGCTGAGCCGCTAACTAGCGCTGTACTGTCCTTGCTGCTGTTGGGCATTACCTTCACACTGCCCGATTGGCTAGGTACGCTGCTTATCCTTTCATCGGTGCTGCTGATTGCGATGGATGCCAAGGGGAAGTTGCATCAATAAACTGCGGAGCGGTGCTCAAGGGAATGTGACAAGAGACCCCGCTCAATGAAGAGCGGGGGGCGCGAATTATTTTTTCGCTATAATGTCTTCCCGGGCCGCCTTACTCAGGCATAGCGGGATAAGAAATGAAGGCATCAGGTTACGGCGAATTAACCAGTAATCCAGTGAGAATTTACCACCGCCAGAGAGGATGAAGCTCCCGAAAAATACCAGCAACAACAATATATATTCCCATCCACCATTGCTAAGGCCGCCGGATGCACGAATATTCCATGTGTATCCATTAAAGAAATGACCGCCAAATTGGTTAACACTGAGAATATAAAGGAATCCACCCAGCCCAGCCAAACGGGTCAGGAATCCGAACCCAAGGCCGATAGCCAATGCGAGTTCGCACAATCCTGCGAAAATGACATATCCAGCAGTATTTGAATGTAAACCATAGCGGATGAATGCTTGTTCCAGATTCTGGAAAGACCCCATTCCTGCAAACAGTTTTTCAGTGCAGTGCCCGACCTCATTGAAAGCGAAATAAATACGAACAACCGTCATTTGCCATTGTATATCCCCCAGCCCTCCATCTTTTTTATAATTTTTTTGATCGTTACGCATACAATCAAAAAACTGTATAGCGAAAAAGAACATACCCACTGAGCTGATCGCCATCACAGGCGTGACGTTATTCATGGCTCCAACACGCCAGGCAATGACGAAAGGTAATAATGACGTAAGGAAACCAACGGCGTAGTTTTTAGGTGTCACAGTGACACAAATGATAAAAGAGATGAATAAAAGTATGACGGTGGAATATGCTGAAAAGTCAGGTAATTGTTTTGATATAAAACCACAATATATTGCAACCAGAAGTGCTAAAAGTACTAATCCTGAAATTAGCGTGTTTGGTACAAATCTGGGTTTTACGTACTCAAGTTCTTCAATAACTGTCTTATTTTCGGTTCTTTCACTTCCCATTTTAGACTCCTGATAAAGTAACACTTTATTACCGCTGTTGCTAAGTGGCTAACAGCAGTGACGGCATATGATACATAGGGAAGGGAAAAGGCCATTTCGCCTACAATTAGTGTCAGAGATTGATTAACTCTGACGTTATTTTATTTTTTAGGGTCATCAAAAAATGTATCTAAACCTATCTCAAATAATTCGCCCAGATTTAATGGGCTGGAGGCACGAAGCATGCCATTGTGTATCATCCCAATCCAGTTTGATGCCAGCAACAGATGAGGATAACGAACAATTCCGTCATTTCTTAGTTCACCTTCTTGTAAAGCAATTTCCAGCAGCGGCCGTAAAGCATCAATCAATGGTTGATGAACCTCTCGAACATAGGCCTCGGCAAGAGAAGGGAATCTGTCACTCTCAACAATCACCAATCTGGCTATTTGCGCGCGGCCCGACGACTCCAGCGTTTGCATGACGGGTAAAAGCACGCGTTTTAAATACTGTTTAATCGTTTCGTTCTGCTGACGGTGCCCACTTTGTAATTCAATACGCGCCGTTGCTATGAACTCCTGCAACACACTTTCAAAAAGGCTCTCCTTTGTTTGAAAGTAGTTATACATGGAACCTTTGGCCACACCTGCCTTTTTACAGATATCGGCCACTCGAGCATCAGAAAACCCTTGGTCCATGAACACATCCAGCGCAGCAGCGATAATTTTTTTACGCGTTTGCTCTGTTTTGTTCGTACTTGGTCCACGGCATCTCTCTGTCTGGGGGGATTCCTTTTCATCCATAGCATTGCCCTCTGTCGCTAGAATACGCCAAAAATGACCTATGGGTCATTTTTGGCGTATTCTTTTGATATAAATCATATTCGAATGTCAGTTACACAATGAGCCCGCCATCCCGGCTTGCTGTTTTGCTTTATACGTTACATTTGGATAATGAGTAGAGTATGAACAATCCGCTGTCGTTTCGGCTAAGCAGTAATTATAACGCCTGCCCACACGCCCAGGCGGAACTCCACGCCCATTGGAAGTTATAGCCTCCCAGCCAGCCGGTAACGTCCACCACTTCTCCGATAAAATAGAGGCCCGGTACTTTACTGGCTTCCATGGTTTTTGACGATAATTCCCGTGTATCCACACCGCCGAGGGTGACCTCTGCTGTGCGATAGCCTTCAGTACCGTTGGGTTGTACCTGCCAGGCGTGCAGATTTTCAATGAGGGCCGCGATCTGGGGAGATTGCAGTTGCTTAAGTGACACTTCGGGCACTAATCCCAAGGTTTGCAGGCACTCGACCAACCGTTTAGGCAGCCATAGCGCTAGCGTATTTTTCAGGCTCTGATTTGGATGTGCCACACGCTGCTCGGCGAGCAGCGTGCCAAGATCGTGTTGCGGCAACAGATTGATCGTCACGACTTCGCCCGGTAGCCAATAGCTCGACAGTTGCAGGATGGCCGGGCCAGAAAGACCACGATGAGTAAACAGAAGGCTCTCTTTAAAGCTGACACCGTTTTTTGCCGTCACCACTACAGGTACGGATACGCCAGACAGGGTCTGTATTTGCTCCAGCAGCGGTTTATGCAGCGTAAAGGGGACCAGTGCTGCGCGCGTGGGCAGCACGTTAAGACCAAACTGTTGCGCTACCTGATAACCGAATGGCGATGCACCCAGTCCCGGCATGGAAAGTCCGCCGCAGGCAATGACCACCTGTGGAACGGTTAATGTGCCATTGGTAAAGGTGAGGGTGAACAGTGTATCTGTTTGCACAATACTTTGGAGTTCGCTACGCAGGCGAAACTGCACGTTGCCGAGCTCGCATTCGCGCATCAGCATATCCACTATCTGCTGCGCGCTGTCATCACAGAACAGTTGCCCAAGGGTTTTCTCGTGATAGGCAATTCCGTGCCGATTAACCAGATCGATAAAATCCCATTGGGTGTAGCGCGCCAGCGCGGATTTACAAAAGTGCGGATTTTGTGACAGGTAGGCAGCAGGCTCGGCGTACATGTTGGTGAAATTGCAGCGGCCACCGCCCGACATCAATATTTTACGCCCCGGTTTTTTGCCGTTATCCACCAGCAGAACGCGCAGTCCGCGTTGTCCGGCCTGAGCAGCGCAAAACAGACCTGCAGCACCGGCACCTACAATGACAACATCAAACGATTCCACAGCGCGTTCTCCTGACAATGGCGACGTAAAAAGTAAGAATTTTCCCGATAACAACCGAGCGGCTGATTGTAGTGTCAGGTGCGAATGGATGCCAGAGTAACAAAATGTATATTTATACAAGAATATGTATTTTTTTGATTTTATTAAGATAAATCTCACTCGCAGCCGAATTGGTCATCTTTTCGTCAAAAAAAAGTCATATTTTCCTTTTCCCGTTTAGGCTTGTCGCAGATAATGCGCCGCGTTCATGACCACAAATGGCCTAACGCTTATGCTACATTTATTTACCGGGGTTGATTTTCATACCGGTCTGATGCTGATTCTGGCACTGGTATTTGTTTTGTTCTATGAAGCCATTAACGGCTTTCACGACACGGCAAATGCTGTTGCCACCGTCATATATACGCGTGCAATGCGGGCGGAATATGCAGTTGTCATGGCTGGACTGTTTAATTTTTTCGGCGTGATGCTGGGTGGGCTGAGTGTGGCATATGCCATCGTTCACTTGCTTCCTACCGATTTGCTGCTTAATGTCAGTTCCGCGCATGGGCTGGCCATGGTGTTCTCCATGCTGCTGGCGGCGATTATATGGAACCTGGGCACATGGTATTTTGGTTTGCCTGCTTCCAGTTCTCACACCTTGATTGGTTCTATCATCGGGATTGGTTTGACCAACGCCCTGCTCACCGACACGTCTGTAGTGGATGCGCTTAACGTTCCTAAAATGATCAGTATTTTCCTGTCGCTGATTCTGTCTCCTATTGTGGGGATGGTGGTCGCGGGCCTGATGCTGTTTGTGCTGCTGCGTTTTTGGAACAACAATAAGAAACGTAAACGCGTTCACTTGACGCCAGCCGATCGTGAAAAGCTGGATGGCAAACGCAAGCCGCCGTTCTGGACACGTACTGCACTGATCATTTCTGCTATCGGCGTCAGCTTTTCTCACGGCGCAAATGACGGACAGAAAGGCATTGGTCTGATTATGCTAGTGCTGATTGGCGTCGCACCTGCGGGCTTTGTTGTCAACATGAGCGCCTCCGGCTATGAGATCAGCCGTACGCGTGATGCAGTAGTCAATTTGCAAGAGTTCTATCAACAGCACGGCGATGCGCTCAAACACGTTATCGATCTTTCTACGCCTGTGCCGGCGACAGAGAACGTGCTGCCTGCGAATGGCACAAAAGAGTTTCACTGTGACAGTTCTCGCGTAATGATTGCCATTGAACGTTCACTGGGCCTGCTGAATAACCTGAAGAGTTATGACCAGTTGAATGCCGACGATCGCGGTCGCGTGCGTCGTCTGTTGATGTGCATTGCGGATACCATGGACAAGGTAGCGAAGCTGCCGGAGACCACTTCGGAAGATCGGCGCTATCTGAACAACCTGCGTCAGGATATGTTGAAAACCGTTGAATACGCTCCGTTATGGATTATCGTTGCCGTAGCCTTGGCGCTCTCTCTGGGTACCATGGTGGGCTGGCGTCGTGTTGCTGTGACTATCGGAGAGAAGATCGGTAAACGCGGTATGACGTATGCGCAAGGGGTATCTGCGCAGGTGACGGCGGCGCTGTCGATTGGTGTAGCGAGCTATACAGGTATGCCGGTATCCACCACCCACGTTCTCTCCTCGGCGGTCGCGGGCACCATGATTGTTGATGGCGGCGGCGTACAGGGCAAAACGGTTAAGAACATCCTGCTGGCGTGGGTGTTCACGCTGCCAGTCTCTCTAGTGATGTCAGGCGTACTCTACTGGTTGGCGCTGAAACTGATTTAATCCGGCAGAGATACCCACAGCGCGAAATAGCATGCGCAAAATAAAAAGGCGATTCGAGAGAATCGCCTTTTATATTTGTAGGTTACACATTGTTAAATACCCAATCGATCAATACCAAATCAACATGGACACCAGGCTCACCAGGATGAGTCCGCACAGGGCGGAGGTCAGCATGAACTGGCCTCGTACTCGCTCACAGCGGCGCATAAACTCTTCATCGTGATGTTCCAGATAGCGTTGTGCGTAAATGTAGCGAACCAGCCGAATCTGCTTGCTGGGTTGTCCGTGGGAAGTGAAAAAACCTCCGCCATCCACATACTGGTACAACAGCGGGTCGCAATCGCGCAGGATCATCAGGAGTACGCGCAAAGAGGAATAATAGCGCGCCATGTTGATAACACAGACGATGCACAAGGCCCAGAAAAGCGCAAATGTACTGATCATGCTCCCCTCCCGGATAATGTTATTCGTCAGAACGAGGATGCTGTAAACATCCTACAGCGTTTCTGCGAATCGTTTTGCCACACGTTCATTACGCGATTTTATTAAGCGAGCTAAGAAAGGGTAAATTGCCCTTATCTTTTGCTCTACCGGGCCGTATGCAGTACGGTAATCGAGAGATCTCAAGCACCGTAATGGAACACAGCTCGGCTCACCCTGAAATGAGAGGTTTATACCCGTCATACTTCAAGTTGCATGTGTGTTGGCTGCACTCGTTCACCCGAATCACTTACCTGAGTAAGCTCATCGGAACTCACTCATTTGCCGCCTTCCTGCAACTCGAATTATTTAGGGTATAGCAACAGAATAGCGTGTTGATATCCCCTCATTGTTATTGTAGAAGAGGAAAGCCCATTTTTGCCAGAGAGTGACCGATATCAAATAATGTTGACGATTTTCCCTACTCTTTTTCCCGCTTTTAAAGCGGATCGTCGGGAATCTGGGCGTGATTGGGAGCGGTTTCTACTACACTTATCAATGAGTACGAGAAATTTAACGGTCAGATCGCTGTTCATGTGGGGAAGTGCGCAGTGGAACTCGCACGAGAATGTGCCTTACGCGTGTGATGTCGCAGAGTGAGGTAAATATGTGGCGGTGTGATCTGCAGAACATAACGAAAATCGGCTGAGGTGGTATTCTATAACCAAGCCGTTAAGTATCAGATTAGCAGGCGGAAAAATCTGCTGAACCATTAATGTGTCTTTACGGAAGGAGCTTATTATGGCTTATAAACATATCCTGATTGCTGTTGACCTTTCTCCAGAAAGTAAAGTGTTAGTGGAAAAGGCGGTCTCGATGGCAAGGCCGTACAATGCCAAAGTCTCGTTGATCCATGTCGATGTTAATTACTCCGATCTTTACACCGGCTTGATTGATGTGAATCTGGGTGACATGCAACAGCGCATTTCTGAAGAAACGCAAAATGCGTTGACCGATCTCTCTAAAAACGCCGGTTATCCGATTACGGAAACCCTGAGCGGCAGTGGCGATCTGGGGCAAGTATTGGTGGATGCCATCAAGAAATATGATGTGGACCTCGTGTTATGTGGGCACCACCAGGATTTCTGGAGCAAGCTGATGTCCTCTGCGCGTCAACTGATCAATACCGTGCATGTGGATATGCTGATCGTTCCGCTGCGTGATGATGAAGAGTAGTATCATTGTTCTCTTCTCTTTCTATCCCCGGCCTTGTGCCGGGGATAGTTTTTGGTCGGTGAATTTTTTTGCAAATTGACCGATTTTTTAGTCGATCGCATTTTTTTACCCTCCTTATCTAAACCGGTTTTTTTTGCGCTGCATTGCACTTTCTTTTGTTATATAACAGAAACTTATGACAAATTTTTGTCATGAATGATGTGAAAATTCATATCTATCTCATTGGTTTTTAAGCAGATAAGACAATAAAAAACGCTTGCTTGAATATCCACCAGCAGTGCTATAGTCGAAGCGGCACAACATCATTCAACCGCGATCCCACAGGCTTTTAATGTGCATAACTCTCACCGTTTTCACTCGGCTACGCATTTTACTGCGCGTGAAAGGGTGCGGGATAAAAAAAGCACAGTCCACCGGACGCTTTTTCTTTTTGCAGGAGTTGGTAATGGCTCAATTAGTCTCTCTGGAAAGTTTTCTCAATCAGGTTCAACAGCGCGACCCGCATCAGCCGGAGTTTTCTCAGGCGGTCAGGGAAGTTTTCTCTACCCTGTGGCCGTTTCTGGAACAGAATCCGCGCTATGCAGAGCAAAGTCTGCTGGAACGTCTGGTGGAGCCAGAGCGTGTTATCCAGTTTCGCGTTGCCTGGACCAATGACAAAGGTGAGGTACAGGTAAACCGCGCCTGGCGTGTGCAGTTCAGTTCCGCCATTGGTCCGTATAAAGGCGGGATGCGTTTTCACCCTTCGGTGAACCTCTCTATCCTAAAATTCCTTGGTTTCGAGCAAACGTTTAAAAACTCGCTGACGACGTTGCCGATGGGCGGTGGTAAAGGCGGATCTGATTTCGATCCCAAGGGCAAAAGCCAGGGTGAAGTCATGCGCTTTTGTCAGGCGCTGATCACGGAACTGTACCGTCATCTTGGGCCGGACACCGACGTACCTGCTGGGGATATCGGCGTGGGTGGCCGTGAAGTGGGCTTTATGACTGGGATGATGAAAAAGCTGACTAACAACACGGCGTGCGTGTTTACCGGTAAAGGGCTCTCTTTTGGCGGTAGCCTGATTCGCCCGGAAGCGACAGGATATGGCTTGGTTTACTTCACACAGGCGATGCTGGAGCGTCACGGTCTTGGATTTGAGGGCATGCGTGTTGCAGTATCAGGCTCAGGCAATGTGGCACAGTATGCCATTGAAAAAGCGTTGTCTCTGGGCGCTCGTGTGATTACCGCTTCGGACTCCAACGGCACGGTCGTAGATGAGGCGGGCTTCACGCCGGAGAAACTGGCGCTGCTGGCGGATATCAAAAATCAACGCTATGGCCGTGTGGAAGATTATGCGCGTGAAGCCAATCTCGCGTATCTGCCAGGTCAAACACCGTGGAATGTTCCGGTAGACATCGCACTGCCATGTGCCACGCAGAATGAGCTGGACCTGACCAGTGCCAAGACGCTGATTGCTAACGGTGTGAAAGCTGTGGCGGAAGGGGCTAACATGCCGACCACTATCGAGGCGACGGATGCCTTTCTGGAAGCAAACGTGCTGTTTGCGCCGGGTAAAGCGGCAAACGCTGGTGGTGTTGCGACCTCTGGATTGGAAATGGCGCAGAATGCGGCGCGTATGGGCTGGAAAGCAGAGAAAGTGGATGCGCGTCTGCACCACATCATGCTTGATATTCACCATGCCTGCGTGGATTTCGGCGGCGAAGGCAAGCACACCAACTACGTGCGCGGCGCGAACATCGCGGGCTTTGTGAAAGTGGCGGATGCGATGCTGGCACAAGGCGTAGTGTGATCGGTATCGCCTCATGAGGTTACCCCCGTTTAGATTTGAGCGGGGATTTCTGTCGGTTCCGTGAAGGTTTCGTGCACATTAACCAACACGGATTTCTGCAACCGTTGCAGCACGCGCCCGACACGAGGCGCTCAATCGCCGCCGCCTCGTGACTCCAGGCTTTTCGCGAGAAATCACGCCGCTACGCGGTGCCTTCGGCGTTCGTGCCCGCCGTTCGGGCCGCTAGCGACGCGCTCCCGGCGCGGCGCTAGCTTTCGCGGCATCCATGCCGCTCACCCGGCGGTCACGCCACCTCAGCGTGATTCTTTACGCGAGTGAAAGGCAAAGACGAAAACCCAGAGTAACGTTCAATCTGTCGGTGCATCAGCCTAGATATTCAATGATTGATAGCCCACCGTTATAATCCGTGCTGTAAACAATGCCCTGTGCATCCACAAACACATCACAGGATTGAATGACGCGTGGGCGGCCAGGACGGGTATCCATCATTTTCTCTGGTGCTGCAGGCACCAACGCGCCGGTTTCCACGGGGCGATACGGGTTGCTGATATCGTAAGCGCGTACGCCTGCATTTTGGTAGGTAGCGAAAATCAGCGTTGAGCTGATGAAGCTGCCTGGCCGGTTCTCATGCAGGTTATGCGGGCCGAAGTGTGCGCCCTTGGCTACGTAGTCCACTTCATCCGGCTGCGGGAAGGTAGAAATGCTGACCGGATTGCTCGGTTCGCGAATATCGAACAGCCAGATCAGCTTTTCGCCATCTTCCTGATTATCCAGCACCGCCTCATCCAGTACCACCAACAGATCGCGATCCGGCAACGGCAGCGCGGTGTGGGTACCGCCGCCGAACGGCGGGCTCCAGTTACGGTGGCTGATTAACTGCGGCTGGCGGCGATCGCTCACGTCTAGCAGCGTCAGGCCACCGTCACGCCAACTGGCGTAAGCAGTATCGCCGCTGATAATCGCATGGTGCAGCGCATAGCGTTTTCCTTCCGGCCAGTTTGGCGCTTCGCCTGCCGCACTGTGCATGCCCGGCAACCACCAGCGCCCCGCCACTTCGGGCTTACGCGGATCGGCAAGATCGATGGTCAGGAAGATATAATCACTAAAACCGTCCAGCAGGGCTGAAACGTAGGCCCAACGCCCGCCGACGTACCAAATACGGTGAATACCAATGCCGTTCAGCGGCAGAAAGCCGATTTCACGCGGCTTGTCCGGCGTTGAGATATCAAACACCCGCAGTCCGGCGCTCCAGCCTCTGTCTTGCACGTCACTCACTGTATCGGCAACGGAACGCGTGTAATAGACCTTTTCATCGGCAAAGCGGGTGTCGGCAAACAGATCGCGTGCGTTAATCACCAGTAGCAGATCGTCATGCGCCTGCAAGTGCACGTTCCAGGTACCGGAAGGGGCGGGTACGTAACCCATAGCCTTGGGATTTTTCGCATCGCGCACATCGACAATGGAGAACCCCTGCGACACCATGTGTCCGATATAGGCGTAGCCACGATGAACCATCACCTGCACGCCGTCTGGCCGACCGCCCTGATCGCTATGCCCGATCAACCGCATATTGCGGCTGTAATCGGGATGCGGCAGTTCCTGCTTTGCCATGTGTTGTTCCTTATTTTTTCTGTTTAGCTTCCAGTGTGGCGAACCACGGAGCAATGAAATCATCGCTCTGGCCCCAGCCTGGAATGATGTTGCCGAGCGAAGAAACGTTAACCTGTCCCGGTTGGCTCACCAGCAGCGCCTGTGGGATGGTGGCGGCCTTGAAATCATAGGTTGCTGGGGTTGGCTCGCCAGCAATCTTGTTGGCAATCAGGCGCACGTTGGTGGCACCGATCAACTTTGGGTCAACCGCTACGCTGACTTTCCACGGGCTGTTAGCCTCACGCATTAGTTGCACATCCTGATTGGATATATCGATACTGTAGAGTTTGATCTCGGTGCGACCATTTTCTTTCAGTGCCTTGTAAGCACCCTGGCTGAAGGCATCCCAAGTGCCCCAGATAGCGTCAATCTTGCCCTTCGGATATTTCGCCAGTACCGCACCCACTTTGTTGGCGGTATCACCTTGTACATCGGAAGATACCGCCCCAATGGACTCCAGCTCTTTAATGCCTGGATGGCCTTTCAGAATGTCTTGATAGGCAGCCTGACGGCGCTCCATTGGTGGGAACCCGGCTACCCACAGTTTGATGATGTTAGCCTGACCATTGAAATCTTTCACCAGTTGGCCGAAGGAAAGCTCGGTCAACGAAGCGTCATCTTGTTGAGTCACCGTCACGCCGGGAATGTCGCCATTAACGGCGGTATCGAAGGTAGATACCGCAATACCGCTGTCTACGATGCGTTGAACCAGCGCAGTGGAGTACGGATCGCGGCCCTGAGACAGGATAATCCCGTCATACTTCTGGCTGATGGCCTGATTCACGAAATCCTGAAAGCGGGCGTCATCGCCGTTGCTCAGGAAGGTATTGACGGTGAACCCCAGTTTCTTTCCTTGCTGGATTGCACCCGCAATAAACTGCGTGGTGTTATCGTCGGAACCAAGGTTGCGGATGACCGCGATGCGAATCGGTCCATCATGCTTGGCGATAGCGTCCGGCACCGGTGCGAGTGTGGCAGCAAAAGTGGGAGCGATGGTTAGCAGGCTCAGCGCCAGCAGTGAAAACGTCAATTTTTTCATTATAGTTTCCTGTCTTTCGGGATTAACGGCGTTGAACATAAGTGATTGCCAGGGCGGCGGCCAGCACCAGCCCTTTGATAATGTCCATGGCGTAATAGGGAACGGAAAGCATCACCAGCCCGTTCTGCAATACGCCGAGGATCACCGCGCCGACCAGCGTACCCAATGCGTTGGGTTTGCCGGAACCAGCGAGTGAAAAGCCGATCCAGGCTGCAGCAACGGCATCCATCAGGTAACCACCACCGGCGTTGACCTGCGATGAGCCGATGCGCGATGCCAGCAAAATACCGCCCAATCCTGCCAATAATGAGGCGAGGATATAGGCTGCAACGCGGTAACGGGTGGTGCGAATGCCGGAGAGCCGTGCGGCTTCAGCGTTGCCGCCGATGGCATACATGCGGCGGCCATGTTTAGTCAATGACAGGCCCAACTGCGCCACCAACGTGACAGCCAACATGATAATCACGATAGTCGGTACCTGACCGAGCAGAGAAAATGCGTCAGGAATCATGCCTTCTGCCATCTCTCCACTGGGCAACACCATATTTTGGGTAATGGAACCACCATAGCTGTAAGTCATCGCTACGCCTTGAATCACAAACAGGCTGGCAAGTGTTGCCAACATGTCGGGAATTTTCAGCACTACGATGAGAAAAGCATTAAACAGGCCGACAAGTGTACACAGCAGCAGCGTCACCAGAATCGCTTCGGTGGTGCCAAATCCGTGCCAGACAAACAGTGAAATGACCAAGGCGTTTGCCAGTGATGCCGTGGAACCCACGGACAGATCGAATCCACCTACCGTGAGTGAGATAGAGACGCCAATGGCGATCACCGTGACGATCGCAATCGAGCGTAGAATGTTGATGATGTTGTACGGATCGAGAAAGTTGTCGGAAGCGATGCCAAACAACGCGATCAGCACAATCACCGTCAGCAGCATTCCCCACTTGTAGAGAAACTCAAACAGCTTTTGGCGGCCCGAAACTGTCGCCTTAAGGGAAAGTGCTTTGCTCACGCTGGGGTTCCTCCGGTGGAGTAAAGTAAAAGAGTCTCTTCGCTGGCTTTGCGGCCATCCAGCTCAGCCACAATGCGCCCGTCCCACAGTACGCAAATGCGATCGCACAGCCCGACCAGCTCAGCGAATTCACCGAAAGCGTAAATCACGCCTTTGCCTTCGCGAGCCAGTTGATCAATCAAAAGAAAGAGATCGGTTTTGGCTTTCACATCAACGCCTTTGGTCGGTTCATCAAAGATCAGTACATCGGCATCGTTACGCAGCCATTTGCCAATGGCGACCTTCTGTTGATTGCCGCCTGACAGGCGACGCAGCGTCTGTGCTGGCCCGGTGGTTCGCACCCCGAGACGAGAAATAATCTCCTGTGCCCAGCGCCATGCGCGCCGATAATTGAAAAGGCCCCAGCGAGAAAAGCTATCGTCGGCGCTAATGCTCAGGTTCATCGCCACCGACTCGTCAATAAAAATGCCTTCTTTGCGACGCTCTTCCGGCACCAGAGCAATACCCGCGGCGACAGCATCCGCCGGTGTGGTAGGCTGCCAAGGTTTGCCACGCAGTTCACCCGCTCGCACGCGGCTGGCATTGGCACCAAACAGCGCTTTGCATAATTCGGTTTTTCCTGCGCCTGCAAGTCCAGCAATTCCAAGAATCTCTCCTCTGCGCAGCTGCAGCGAGATATCGTGCAGTAAGGTATTGTCATGCAGACCCTCAATGGATAATAGTGCCTTACCGGTTATCGCTGGACGGTGTGGCGGGTAGATATCATTCAATGCATGGCCAAGCATCTTTTCGACGATCGCTTCGCCGCTTAGTCCAGTCATTGGGCTACTTTCAATCAGGCGACCATCGCGCAATACGGTCATGCGATCGCAAATCGCTTTTAACTCATGGATACGGTGCGAGATAAACACCACGCCGATACCGCTGTGCTGCAAGCGTTGAACCACACTGAACAGACGCTCGCTTTCATGTTGATCGAGCGGTGCCGTGGGTTCATCCAGGATCAGGAAGCGACAATGGTGGGAGAGGGCGCGAGCCAATAGAATCTGCTGCTTTTCAGCCAGTGAACATTGCTCGATGCGGCGACGTACGTCCAGATCCACGCCCAACAGTGCCAGCGCGTTGCGAGCGCTGTGGCGAATATGTCGCCAGCGATAGGTATGCCCTGGCTCTGCCAATTGATCGAGCATAATGTTTTCAGCCACGCTCAGGCCCGGCACCAACGCGACGTCGACTTCCTGTTGTACCAAATGAATACCAAGCTGCTTGGCCTGGCGTGGTGCACGAATCTCAACGGGTTCCCCGTCAATGACAATGGTTCCCTGATAGTGCTCATGCGCACCGGAAAGCACCGCCATCAGCGTCGATTTGCCTGCGCCGTTGGCCCCCGTCAGCGCGTGGATAGAACCGCCTTCCAACGCGAAATCAACCTGCGTCAGCGCGGCGAAGCCGGAAAAGGCAATGGAAATTCCACGCATTTCCAGTCTGTGTGGCGTTGGCTGAAGTGTGTGCGTCATGACGGTCATCCCAGGAAAAAAATCATCTGATCGGCCAGATCTTTCACGGGGTGATAACGCCTGGCAATGAACGAAAACGCATAAGATAAAGCAAAATGTTATTAGCCGTCCAGATGTCCAGATGTAACGTGAGGATAATTCATAAAACAGACGCTTACGATGCAACATGAAAAAAATGCATCATGATGTTATCAATGTTTATAGCCATCCAGAAGTCTGTTTGTGGTAAGGTAGTGATAATTCACCCTATGACAGTCAACACATGACAGGATTTAGCACCATGACCAGCACAGCAATTCGCGTGGTACCCGGCCCCGCCAACTATTACTCCTACCCTGGTGCGTTGCAGGAGCTGGAGAACCTTTATACTCCGGCACAGCTGGAAAGTGCGGTCTGGATTTATGGTGAACGGGCGATTGCAGCGGCTACGTCGTTTTTGCCTGCGGCATTCACATTAGCCGGTGCGAAGCACATTGCTTTTGGCGGCCATTGCAGCGAAAGCGCGGTGGGGAGACTCTGTGCTCAAGCGGGGGACGATCGTCAGGTGGTGATTGGTGTCGGCGGCGGTGCACTGCTGGATACGGCTAAAGTGGTGGCACGTCGCCTCGGTGTACCACTGGTAGCTATCCCTACCATCGCCGCGACGTGTGCCGCCTGGACGCCGCTTTCTGTCTGGTATAACGATGAAGGGCAGGCGCTGCGTTTTGAAATTTTCAATGATGCCAACCACCTGGTGCTGGTGGAGCCAAATATTATTCT
The DNA here is from genome assembly GCA_015548865.1 of Serratia marcescens. GTDB lineage: Bacteria > Pseudomonadota > Gammaproteobacteria > Enterobacterales > Enterobacteriaceae > Symbiopectobacterium > Symbiopectobacterium marcescens_A. The sequence goes on from JADMXW010000015.1 coordinate 40,372, forward strand.
GCGCGCGCCGCAGGAATATTTGTTGGCAGGGATCGGTGATACGCTGGCGAAATGGTATGAAGCGGTGGTGTTGAGTCCACAACCGGAAAATCTGCCACTGACCGTGCGTTTGGGTATTGAAGCGGCGCTCTCCATTCGTGATGTGTTGCTCAACAACAGCGAACAGGCGTTGACCGATCAACGGCATGGCGAACTGACGCAGGCTTTCCTTGATGTCGTTGATGCGATTATTGCGGGAGGCGGGATGGTCGGCGGATTGGGTGAGCGCTACACTCGCGTGGCTGCGGCGCATGCCGTGCATAACGGGCTGACCACATTACCGCAAACTGAGCGTTTCCTGCACGGTACTAAAGTGGCTTATGGCATTCTGGTGCAGAGCGAACTGCTCGGGCAGCGCGACGTTACTGAGCAACTGATTGCTGCATTTGCGCGTTTCAATCTGCCTACCAGCCTGAAAGCGTTGGATGTAGATATCCATCATCAAGCCGATGTGGATAAAGTCATTGCGCGTACGCTGGCGCCGTTTGAGTCGATCCATGCGTTGCCGGTCTCGCTGAGTGCTGAAAGCCTGCGGGGGGCCATTGAACGGGTTGAGGCGTTGTCAGCGTAAGGCCACATGTTATCCTATCGTACGTGATCGTCCACATTGGTGATCAGCAGATTAAAGACAATACGCCGCCATAATTCCGCCAAATCTTCCAACGGTGCGACGCTGCGCGTGAGAATGACATCGGCAATTTGGCTATAGGCATAATCCTCTGCGCGAGAAGCTTGCAGCATTGAACCGGCGGAAAGGTAAGAAATTCGGCCACCGTTTGGAGTGCGATCAAAGCGGCGTATCAACGCTACAGGAATATCCTCTGACATAATGATTCGCGATGCGGCCACCCGAATACCTGCCGTTGCGGCGAGTTGTAGTGCCAACACTTCGCCTCGCGTGACGCTGCGATCGTCCTGTACGCTTGGAAACTTACCGATAGCCAGATGCCCGTCATCATCCATTACGGAATATTTGTGGCGCATACCGCCCAGAGGAGTCCCTCTTTCTCGGAGGTATTTCAAATCGGCAGCCGTTTCTTTGTTCATTTCCACGGCGCGTGTAGCACCAATCAGTCATGACTATAACCCTCCCGAACCCGACGTGAGGCGTTTGGTGCGTACACGCTGAGGAAGGGCATCGTTCATCTTGAGTGCCCGAACAACAGGGGCGGAAATCGATCGAGTATTGGGTTTAGCGCTCACATGTGATCCTTTAAGCCAATTAAACGCTCATATATGAGCGCTTAACGGTATAGGAGACAAACATGAGAATGGTGAACTACAGTGGCAGATAAAAATCAAACCGGTGGCTTTTGGTGGTGAGCATCGATTGGGCGGCAATGCCTGCTAGCGGCGGGGCGTAGTCAGGGCGTTTTACCACAACACGTTTTTTCGCCAATGCTCGCGCGGGAGCCAGCAGAGCATCTGCATCTTCGTCCGCCCCTACCAGTGATTGAAACACTCGCATCTCTTTCTTTACCAGCGCACTTTTTTGCCGATGAGGAAACATGGGATCGAGGTAGACCACATCTGGCGGTGGTGTAATATCGCTCAGAGCGGTGTGGCTAGAGGCGTGAATCAGCGTCAATCTTTCGCGCAGCCAAGAGCCTATCTCTGCATCTTCGTAGCCGCGCCTTAAACCATCATCGAGCAGAGCGGCAACCACGGGATTACGCTCCAGCATCCGGACATGACAGCCTAGAGAGGCCAGCACAAAGGCGTCACGCCCCAGTCCGGCAGTCGCGTCCACGACGTCCGGCAGATAATCTTTTTTGATGCCGACCGCTTTAGCGACTGCTTCGCCACGCCCGCCGCCAAAGCGCCGGCGGTGGGCCATCGTGCCAGAGGCGAAATCGACATAGATAGCGCCGAGCTTTTCTTCATCCTGCTTGCGCAACTCCAGGCGTTCTGGCGTCAGTACCAGCGCCAGCGTTGCGGCAGGATCGTCCTGTAATTCCCAGCGTGCCGCTAATGCATCAAGGGCGCTTCGACAGGCGCCCCCTTCTGTCATCAGGCTGATGTTCACCCTTTGATACCATAGTGGTGCAGCATGGCATCAAGCTGTGGTTCACGGCCACGGAAGCGTTTGAACAAATCCATTGGCGCTTCAGAACCGCCGCGCGACAGGATGTTATCCAGGAAAGATTGGCCCGTGGTGCGATTGAAGATGCCTTCCTCTTCGAAGCGTGAGTAGGCATCTGCTGCCAGCACATCGGCCCACAGGTAGCTGTAGTAACCTGCGGCGTAACCGCCTGCAAAGATATGGCTGAAGGCATGCGGGAAACGATTCCAGCTCGGACTTGGCACGACGGCGACCTTGGCTTTGACATCGGCCAGTGTCGGCAGAATTTGCGCACCTTTTGCCGGATCGTACTCAGCGTGCAGGCGGAAATCGAACAGGCCAAACTCTAACTGGCGCAGGATAAACAGCGCAGCCTGATAGTTTTTGGCCGCCAGCATTTTGTCTAGCATCGCTTGTGGCAGAGGTTCGCCGGTTTCGTAATGACCGGAGATAAACGCCAGCGCTTCTGGCTCCCAGCACCAGTTCTCCATAAACTGGCTTGGTAGCTCGACGGCATCCCATGGCACACCGTTAATGCCAGCGACACCGGCGGTATCGATTTGCGTGAGCATATGGTGCAGGCCGTGTCCAAACTCATGGAACAGGGTTGTCACTTCATCGTGGGTGAACAACGCGGGTTTACCATTAACCGGACGATTGAAGTTGCACACCAGATAGGCAACCGGTTTTTGCAGTTCACCGTTGCTCTTGCGCAACCGCCCAGCGCAGTCATCCATCCAGGCTCCGCCACGTTTGTGTTCCCGTGCATAAAGATCGAGATAGAAGCTGCCGCGTAGCTCACCGCTTTCATCGAACAGGTCGAAGAAACGCACTTCTGGGTGCCATACATCCACATCGTGACGTTCTTTAGCCGTAATGCCGTAAATGCGCTTCACGACTTCAAACAGCCCTTCAACAACGCGCTGTTCCGGAAAATAAGGGCGCAGTTGCTCATCGCTGATGGTGTAGAGGTGCTGTTTTTGCAATTCGCTGTAGTAAGTAATGTCCCAGGGTTGCAGCTCGTCAGCGCCATAATGCGTTTTAGCGAAGGCGCGCAGCTGTGCCAGCTCTGTTTCACCCTGTGGGCGGGCACGCGTTGCCAGGTCGTTCAGGAAATCCAGCACCTGCTGCGGGTTTTCTGCCATTTTGGTGGCAAGAGATTTATCGGCAAAGCTGTCAAAGCCCAACAGTTGCGCCAGTTCATGGCGCAGTGCCAACTCTTCTGCCATTATCTCACTGTTATCCCATTTGCCCGCATTTGGCCCCTGATCGGAGGCGCGGGTTGCATAAGCGCGATACATCTCTTCACGCAGTGCCTGATTGGCACAGTAGGTCATGACAGGCAGATAGCTGGGGATATCCAGCGTCAGCAGCCAACCTTCCAGCCCTTTCGCTTCAGCTTGTGCAGCGGCGGCGGCCAGCGCGCTTTCCGGCATCCCTTCAAGCTGTGCTACGTCAGTGATGTGTTTATTCCAGCCCATGGTGGCATCGAGCACGTTATTGCTGTATTGCGCGCCGAGTTCAGACAGGCGTGCGGCGATTTCGCCATAGCGTTTCTGTTTTTCCGGCGGTAAACCGATGCCGGACAGCTCGAAGTCACGCAGCGCATTATCCACCGCTTTTTTCTGCGCCAGACTCAATGTGGCGTAGTGGGCCCCTTCTTTCAGGTCGCGATAAGCCTGATACAACCCAGTATGTTGCCCAACCCAGGTACTGTACTCAGAGAGCAGTGGTAAGCACTGTTCGTAGGCACTGCGAAGTTCAGGGCTATTTTTCACGGCATTGAGGTGGCTGATAGGAGAAAACAGACGGCCCAGACGATCGTCGCTCTCTGCCAGCGGCTGACACAGATTTTCCCAGGTGAACGGTGCCCCCTGCGCGACGACACGTTCAACCGCATTGCGGCAGTCAGCCAGCGCTGATTGAACAGCGGGGACGATATCATCGACATTGATGGCGGAAAACGGGGGCAAGGTGAACGGGGTCAATAATGGATTCGTCATATCGCGGTCCTATCGTTATGTGTCAGCCAGCGACAAGGGCCGTTGTGTGAGCGGCGGTGCCGGCAAAAAAGAGTGAACTAATGGTTAACATGAGGCCAGTCGATCGAAAAATCAATGAAGCGTAGAAAATTCCTTGGTGCGCGGATGTGTTAAGGAAAAGGCCGGAGATATTTCATTTGGACAGAATTTATTTTCTGCCCGATTTGAGCGTTCGCGTGACCTCCCTGAAGTGTGAATTTTTTCATGTAACCTGTCAGGGAAAAACAATGATCATTAGAAATCATCAACAACAACCCGCATGCCTCGCCGCAGCAAGCGAGCAGGGGGTAACATCGCCGCAAGCGGATGCCTTCTCGGCAAAACGCCTTTCCAGCGCAATTCGTCTGGCTTTGCTCAGTGTATTGGTTATCAGCGGTGGTGCGGTCATGCCACTTCAAGCACAAGAGACAACCACGATTGCCGTCGGACAGGAGAATGCGTTTGATTTTTCTGTGCCACCAGGCTCGCTGACAAGCGTACTACAGGCGGTGGCGGGGCGTGCGAATGTCATTCTGACGTTCACACCCGAACAGACCTCAGGGAAACAGAGTCCTGGCGTACAAGGGCGCTATACCGTCGAGCACGCTCTTGCTAAAGCGCTAACGGGAAGTGGACTTACCGCGGTATTGAGCAGCGGCGGTTATCGCCTTATGGCGACGGTGAACACTGCTCAAGGTGATGACAGCCTTGCCATTCCAGTCCTTTCTGTTGTTGGTGGCACGGCTGATAGCGCTGCAGCCGGACGTTCCGTGCTGCGCCAGCGTGATATCGAGAGGGCGCAAGCGGACAATATTGCCAGTCTGCTCGATCGTTTACCCGGTACGTCGTCAGCGGGGTCGCCACGCCCGGGTGGTCAGAGCCTGAATATTTGGGGCATGGGCGACATGGAAGACGTCAAGGTGGTACTGGATGGTGCCCCAAAAGGGTTTGAAAAATATCGCCAGGGGACGGTATTTATTGAGCCGGAGTTGATTAAACGTATTGAAGTTGACAAGGGGCCACACAATATTCGTAGTGGTAACGGCGGGTTTGGTGGCACGGTTCACGTAGACACCAAGGATGCCAGCGATCTGCTACAGCCCGGTGAAAATCTGGGTGGCATGGTGAAATATGGCTACCACAGTAACGATCATCAAAATATCTTTAGCGGCGCATTGTATGGACGAACGGAAGAAGGGATGGCTGATGCATTGCTCTACATGAGCAAGCGCAGTGGCGATAACCTGAAACGTCCCGATGGGTCACTCTTCCCTTATTCGGCCAACACGCAAGGCTCATACTTGCTTAAGAGTAACATTTACTTGTCTGATGCCCAGACGCTGACACTCTCCGCAATGCGTTCAGAAACCAATGGTTGGCAGCCGTTTGCTGCCAAGCGCGACGATTTGGCAGCACCCTCGCAAGCGGATATCGATCGCTACGGTTGGGAAGAAGCCTGGCGACGTAAAATGGTGCATCGCGATCAGGTAGATAAAAACTATTCGTTAAAATGGAACCTCGCACCGTTGGATCAACCGTGGCTGAATCTGACGGCATCGTTTGCGACGTCGAAAACGGAACAACACGATAAACGCCCCGATTCCGCATCTCAAAGCAGCTACCTGGGCACGTTGGGCAATGAGAACTGGGTTAGCTACAAGGATGATTTGGCTGAACTGAGCAATGAAAGCCGCTTCAGTACTGGCGTGTTCGATCATACCTTGTTGGTCGGTCTGCGCTGGCATAAACACGATCGTGATACGCTGATGTACTACCCCTCAGGTAAAAACAATGCGGATTATAACTATGGCTATTTCCAGCCCTATTACATGCCCGCAGGCAAGCAGGAGACCAGAAGCGTTTACATTCAGGACGCGGTGAAAATGGGCAGTGTGACGCTGACGCCCGGTGTGCGCTACGATCACGTCACTAACACGGGTAAACCGAACTTGGCACCGCGCTATAACAGTAGCGATCCTGACGCTGGACACGATTACAGTAGCGTGACCTACACCGGCTGGTCTCCGCACCTTGGTGCCATGTGGCAGGTGACACCGCGATTCTCCCTCTTTGCCGATTACAGCCGCACCTGGCGTGCGCCGGTCGTGGATGAGCAATACGAGGTACAGTCAGCCTCTTCCAGCGTACCGGGTACCAGCCGCAATCTGGAGGTGGAAAGCATTAAGGCGATTCGTGTTGGTGCACTCATGAACTGGGATAACGTGCTGATGGATCAAGACCGTGTGCAGGTGCGCACCACGCTATTCCGCAACCGTGGCAAGAACGAGATTTTTTATCGCCGTGGCATCCTGTGTGAGGCGCAATCGATCAGTGGCAGTTCATCCTCCTGTAGCCAGCCGCTTTCCAACTATCGCAACCTACCCGGTTACACCATCGAAGGGGTAGAAATTGAATCTTTCTATGATAGCGCTTGGTGGTTCGGTAGCCTGTCTTACTCCTCAATTCGTGGTGAACGTGATGCTTCTCCGCGTGACCCGTGGGGCAACAAAACCTGGATTGCAGAAATTCCACCGACGACAGCCCATGCCACGCTGGGGCTGAAGATTCCCCGTGCGGATATGACGGTGGGCTGGACGGGTGATTTTGTGCGCAAACAGGATCGTTCGCCAGAAGATGGCGATCCGTTGGCAAGCGTGTGGGCACTGCCGAAATCAAGCGGTTATGTATTGCATGGCCTGTTTGCCAGTTGGCAGCCACAAGCGATTAAGGGTTTTGAGGCTCGTCTGACGGTCGATAACCTGTTTAATACTGACTATTACCCCTATCTGGGCGAATCTGTCTCTGGCGTAGGGCGCAACGTTAAAATCAGTGTGCTGCAACGCTTCTGATAGCGGTTGGCGTGGCAATTATTAGGGCGGATTTTCCCGCCCTTTTTATGCGTAATCGCCGAAATTACCCTTTTATTTGTGGGTTATTTGACGTTATTCATGTGTAAATCTTGTTCAAAAGCTTGACAGGAAGCGTTAAAAAACATAAATAAGAATAATTATCATTCTTATGTTTGTCTTGCGCGTTTTCTGGAGTAAATCCATGGTGAGTAAACTGACTCCGGGCGTTCATGAAGCCGCTCAGCAACTCTATTTTGATCACCACTTATGGTTGTATAACTGGCTACGACGAAAATTGGGTTCTACACAGCAAGCCGAAGATGTTGCGCAAGATACCTTTTTAAGCATATTGATGAATCCTGACGTGTTAGCGATACGTCAGCCTCGGCCTTTTCTTGCGACGGTGGCCCGTCGATTGGTTGCCAACCACTATCGGCGTAAAACCCTTGAGGATGCGTATTTGGCAGCGTTGAGCGCATTGCCGGAAGCGTGCGCGCCATCACCCGAAGCCCAATTGCTGATCCTTGATACGCTGGAGCAACTGGACGCGGCACTTTCAGGCTTGCCAGCGCCTGTCAGAGAGGCATTCTTATTGGCACACCTACATGGCATGCGCTACAGCGATATTGCCGAACATCTACGCGTGTCAGCCAGTTCGGTGAAGCAGTATCTTCAACGTGCCAACATGCAGTGCTTCTTTGCGCTTACCCCATGAGTCACATGCCCTTGTTGCCTAAAGATGAAGACCAGTCCTTTCACTCCAGTAGCGCACTGGAGGCGGTTTCCTGGTTGACGCTGTTAATGTCGGAAGAAGCAAGCGAACAAGATCGCATCGCCTGGCAGATGTGGCGTGCGGCCGCCACAGAGAATGAAGCCGCGTGGCAGCATATTGAATCTGTGTGTGCCCGTTTTAACCAACTGAACGCACGGGCGGCTCACCAAAGCTTATCCACCGTGCGAACACCCAGGTTGTCGCGCCGTGGCGTCCTAAAAGCCTTGGCGTTACTCAGCCTAACCGGTACCGGGGTCATTACTGGATCGCGTACCGCGCTTTGGCAAAGTTACCGCGCTGATTATGCTACCCGCATAGGGGAGCAACGCCGCGTTACACTGGCCGACGGAACCCAATTGCTGCTCAATACCCAAAGTGCTGTGAATGTTAACTATGATGGCAGTGTTCGTCATGTACAGCTGGTTCGTGGCGAGGTGATGATTGAAACCGGGCAGGCAGAAAAACGCCTACCGTACCCACGGCCTTTTATCGTGCAAACGCCACAAGGTACGGTTCAAGCGCTCGGCACGCGTTTTAGTCTTTCCAGTCAGGAGGCACGCATCAATGTTGCCGTGTTTGACGGTAAAGTGCGGTTATGCCCACCAAAGGCGCAAGCGACGATCATTGAGGCGGGGCAGAGCGTCTGGTTCACCGCTGTTGGATATGGGCCAGCCATTGACGTTTCCCGCGAGCCTGGCTGGGTGAAAGGACAATTATTGGCCGACAATCAGCGCTTGGCCGATTTCCTTGACGAGCTGTCACGGTATCGTCAGGGGATAATTCGCTATGCGGCTGAGGTGGCCGATCTGCGCTTCTCTGGGGTCTTCCCGCTGCAAGAAGGGGATCAGATTCTGCACGCATTGCAGGAATTATTGCCCATTCGTATCCGCTATTTTTCCCGCTACTGGGTTGAGGTCGGCGCGAAACAGTGAATGCGATAGCATATTATCCTGCCATATAACCATGTGCAGTGTGTTGTTTTGTTTTTTTACCTTTCACTGCCCGATTTTTGGCGTTATCCGACCTAGAGTACATGGCAATTTGATCTCACTTTATTACTCATGACGATTTTTCTGTTGCACGGTTTCTTGCGCGCGAAACGCACTTTCCACAAAACATTCATTCTCCACCGGATATGTTCGAGACGTATGCCATGAGCCACGCTCTTGTTATGCCCCCTTTAGTGCCGCCCAGACGATACCTGTTTCGCTGGAGTAACAGTATGCTGCTGGCGCTGTTGCTGCATGTCAGCGTGTTGATTTGGCTTGGTTACGATGAAGAAACGTCTTCTCAGGAAACGCCACCGCCGGCCATGATGCTGATGGTGGCAGAACAGATTCAGTCGGCCGCTACCCCTTTGCGCGATATGCCGTTGGGGCCACAGCAAACGCTGTCTGTGCCGAAAGAAAGTATGCCTGAGCCCCAGAAAGAAACGGATGCGCCGCTGCCCGTTGCTCCGCCAGCATTGACCCCAACTATTGTGGCTGCCAGTAAACCGCGTCCGAAGGCACGGCCGTCCCGTGAGAAAATAAAAAAAATAGAAAAAGTGCAACCTTCGCCTGAGCAACAAGCCGCAGTACCTGCTCAGACGCCACCCGCACCCAGCACCAGCGCGCCGTTGGCGGGTAATCAAACACAGGTAGCAGCACCTTATAACAGTGATACTGCCCAGATGCGACGTGGTATAGCGGATTGGAGTAGTCGTGTATTAGCGCATTTGGGGCGCTATAAGCGCTATCCGCCTCAGGCAGTACGTCAGAGGCAGGAAGGTATTGCGCAAATCAGGGTGACGTTAGATCGTCAGGGACGAGTGTTGTCAGTGACGTTATTTACAAGCAGTGGTGTTGCATCGCTGGATGCCGAGTCTGTCGCACTACCGCAGCGGGCACAGCTGTTACCAGCGCCTCCAACTGAGATCATGGGAGAAAAAGCGCAGTTGGCGATCACGATTCCGATCAGCTATGACTTGCGCGAATTTCAGCGCTAGACCCATATTGCGCGGGTACTGGCGCATCATAGCCAGCATAAAAATACACCACTGTTTGTGGGTTGCCGTATTCACTAAAAAATTCGGCGATACGATCACGCTCCAGTCCATAACGCCGCGAGAGGAGGCCCGCCTCAAATGCGGCTTTTTGCCGATCGCCCACTGCTTCCGCCAGGTTATACGCGTATCCGCAGATATAACCACGCCGATATTCAATACCGTGGTGCTGAATCTCGCTTAATGGTGGGGGCGTTTGGGCCCTAAGCCCGTCCATGACGCCATCGCCGAAGGGGTTTGCCATGATGTTCTCCACCCATGCTCGTTATATATAAATTAATATAGCGATCAATCCACCCTCTCGGCAAGAGGAGAACAAGAGGATCGCGTTATGGTTTTACGGTGATATTTTCTGCGGCAGAACGTTTATACTGTGCCAGACCATGATATTGCCTCTGGGCACCCCAGTTTATTTCACCGGAACAAAAACCGTTATGTTGAGTTATCGCCACAGTTTTCACGCTGGCAATCATGCCGACGTACTGAAGCACACTGTCCAGAGCCTGATCATTACTGCGCTCAAAGAAAAAGAGAAACCGTTCCTGTATCTGGATACTCATGCGGGGGCCGGGCGCTACCAGCTTAGCGGCGAACATGCAGAACGTACCGGTGAATATCTGGACGGTATTGCCAAACTGTGGCAACGAGACGATATTCCCGAGGCGCTGATGCCTTACCTGAATGCGGTAAAAGCCTACAACAGCAACGGCACGCTTCGTTTCTACCCTGGGTCGCCGTTGATAGCCCGCCAGTTATTGCGCGAGCAGGATAGTATTCACCTGACGGAGTTGCACCCTAGCGACTTCCCTCTACTGCGTGGTGAATTTCAACGTGATTCGCGGGCGAAAGTGGTGCGTGAAGATGGCTATCAGCAGTTGAAATCCCAATTGCCGCCAACCTCTCGCCGTGGATTTATTCTGATAGACCCTCCCTATGAGTTGAAAACTGATTATCAAGCCGTGGTCAAAGGGATTCAGGAAGGCTATAAACGTTTTGCCACGGGCGTTTACGCGCTGTGGTATCCGGTCGTGTTACGCCAGCAAATCAAGCGAATGCTGAAGGAGCTGGAAGCCACCGGTATCCGTAATATTCTGCAAATTGAATTGGCTATGCTACCTGATAGCGATCGGTATGGTATGACGGCCTCAGGCATGATTGTTATCAATCCGCCGTGGAAACTGGAAGCGCAAATGCAATCGCTTTTGCCCTGGCTGCACGGTGTCCTTGCGCCTAATGGTACTGGGCATTCGCTGATTGAACGCGTGGTGCCGGAGTAAGCTGAACACGATGCAACAGGTTTTACCTGTTGCACTCATCGGCAAAACCTACGTTAACGGTTTTGCCGCAGACCGAGTTCAGGGGTTACACTGCGTTTTATTCACTTCACTTAACCATGGATCTTCTCATGACAAAGCATTATGACTATCTCGCCATCGGTGGCGGCAGTGGCGGCATTGCGTCCATTAACCGTGCGGCAATGTATGGGCAAAAATGTGCGTTGATTGAAGCAAAGTATCTGGGTGGCACCTGCGTTAATGTCGGTTGTGTACCGAAAAAAGTCATGTGGCATGCGGCGCAGATTGCCGAAGCGATCCACCAGTATGGGCCGGACTATGGTTTTGATACCACTGTTAACGCCTTCAACTGGGATATCCTGGTGAAGAACCGCAGTGCCTATATCGATCGTATTCATCAGTCCTACAATAATGTGCTTGGCAAAAACAAAGTGGACGTTATTCATGGCTTTGCCCGCTTTGTGGATGCACACACTGTTGAAGTGAATGGCGAGACTATTACTGCCGACCATATCTTGATCGCGACGGGCGGGCGCCCGACACGCCCTTCGATTCCTGGCGCGGAATACGGTATCGATTCTGACGGTTTTTTTGCGCTTGAAGGGTTACCGAAACGCACTGCAATTGTTGGGGCGGGCTATATTGCCGTTGAGATAGCCGGCGTTGTGAACGCGCTCGGTTCTGAAACCCATCTTTTTGTGCGCAAGCACGCGCCGTTGCGCAGCTTCGATCCCCTGATTGTCAGTACGCTGGTGGAAGTGATGAATGCGGAAGGGCCAACGCTGCATACTGAATCCACACCGCAGGCAGTGGAAAAGAACGCAGATGGCAGCCTGACCCTGCACCTGAAAAACGGCGAATCCTATACCGTGGATTGCCTGATTTGGGCGATTGGCCGTGAACCGGCAACCGATAACCTGAATATTGAAGTTGCGGGTGTCGCTAAAGACGAGCGCGGTTTTATCAAGGTCGATAAATACCAGAACACTAACGTGCCCGGTGTTTATGCGGTGGGTGATAACACAGGCGCGGTTGAGTTAACGCCAGTGGCTGTTGCGGCGGGGCGTCGCCTCTCAGAACGCCTGTTTAACAACAAACCGGAAGAGCACCTGGATTACACCAATATTCCCACCGTGGTATTCAGCCATCCGCCGATTGGCACTGTCGGGCTGACTGAACCGCAAGCGCGAGAAAAATTCGGTGATGATAAGGTTAAGGTCTACACCTCTTCCTTCACTGCGATGTATACCGCAGTCACTCAACATCGCCAACCGTGCCGCATGAAGCTGGTGTGTGTCGGGACGGAAGAGAAGATTGTTGGCGTGCACGGTATCGGTTTTGGCATGGATGAAATGCTGCAAGGCTTTGCCGTGGCGGTAAAAATGGGCGCGACCAAACGCGACTTCGACAATACCGTGGCGATTCACCCGACGGCATCGGAAGAGTTTGTGACAATGCGCTAAGCGTGCCAACACGGCATTATCTGCGGGATGCTCCACTGTTTAAAAAGAAGCTCAATCACGAGCTTCTTTTTTATGGGGAAAATTAAACGGTTTGAGGTCTTGGTGCCTCAGCCCGATAAGCGAGTAGAAATACCGTAACGGCGCGCGAGACGGCCTCCTCAATGCGCTTCGCATCTGGCGCTGTTTCAACGCCCAGTGCTGCGACAAGAAACAGCTCTGCTTCAATAAGCCCTTTCAAATGCATAGCGCATATCCAACTGTCTGATTTTCGCAGTATACCTTCGTCCATTTTCTTACTGAGATAATGACTGAGTTGTTTCCAGCCTTTTTGTGGTCCTTCTACATAGAACAGTCGGCCAATATCACTACGTTCTGATTCGCTGATGGCCATACGCCAGATCGCCATCAGGCTGCTGCTCAATACTGAGGTAAGGTAATTGCAGCCAAACTTATTGAGCGTCGTTTCGATGTCTTTCTTGAGGTCTACTGATTCGAACGCATCAGTGATGCCTGTTTTGGCCGATGACGCCATGACAGCAGAGAAGATTTCTTCTTTAGAACTGAAGTAGTTATAGAGCGTTGACTTGGAGCCCCCGACACGGTTGGCGATCTCCGACATCGACGTGTTGTTGAATCCCTGTTCTATAAATGCGTGCGTCGCGATATCCAGAATGGTTTGACGCTTTGCTTCACTTTTAACTCGCATACGCTTCTCTTCTCTTTCCGTTCCAATGGGCAAGCTTCTCTTGACTATCGTTTTATGTCAAGTTATAACAAAACCGTACAGTACGGTATTTAAAAGGTGTATATTGAAAATCAATAAGTTAATAAATCGCAGCCTGTTACCTCCTGATTTGCGGTTTTCAATGCTTGCCACAGTACTCATTTTGGCGGGCTGTTCAACCGCTCCAGACAACACACTTAGCCAAATAAAACACGCCGATGAGTTTGCTTCCTCTCAATCACTAACAACGGAAAAAGAAGGCCGTTGGCCAGACTCGCAGTGGTGGCTGCGCTATCATGACAGGCAGCTTGATAGCCTGATGGAACAGGCTCTGGCCTCTGCACCAACGTTAAAAATAGCCGAGTCTCGATTAAAGAACGCGGCCGGGATTGCCGAGCAAATCGGTTCTATTCGCGCAGTTCAAGTTGGCGCATCTGCTTCTGCTTCAAAGGACAAAGTCAGTTATGCCTATCAGGCATACATGCCGCCACATGGCTGGAATGACTACGGTTCAGTTACCGCCAATCTGAGTTTTAATCTGGATTTTTGGGGTAAAAATCGCGCTGAGGTCGCTGCTGCAACGTCGGATTATGCTGCTGCTGGCGCAGAAATGCAGTCTGCAAAATTACTGCTTCAAGCCTCTTTGGTTCAGGCCTATGCGGAGCTGGCGCGTTTGTACCTCAACCGTGACACGACGCACAACGCGTTGGAAATTCGTAGCAAAACCGTTGAATTGATGACAGAACGCAATCTCAATGGGTTAGAAACCGACGGCGTGGTTAAGCAGGCGCAGGCGCTGAAAGCGAGCGCTGAGGCTGAGCTGATCGCCTCCGATGAGGCCATCCAGCTACAGAAAAACGCTATTGCCGCGTTGTTAGGAGAAGGGCCAGACCGAGGGCTTTCAATTCAGCGCCCGGTGATTCATTTGGATGAATCATTCAACTTACCTGCTAACACGGGTATCAACATCCTCGGCCATCGTCCAGATATTAGCGCTGCGCGTTGGCGCGTTGAAGCTGCGGCAAAACGCATTCATGTCGCTAAAACGGCTTACTACCCCGATGTCAGCATCACCGGTTTTATTGGCTACCAGTCGTTCGGCCTGAATAACCTGACGCGCTCGGGCAATGATGCCGGAAGCATTGGACCAGCACTGTATCTGCCAATTTTCACCGGCGGGCGCTTATCCGGGCAATTAACGTCCGCCGAGGCCAACTACGAAGAATCCGTGGCGACCTACAACAATACGCTGACGCTGGCATTACACGATATCGCCAATGTTGTTACTCGCGCCAATGCCCTGAAAGCACGCCTGTCGAAAACCGAGAATGCGTTCGAAAATGCCAAGGCTGCGTATCTCATTGCTGATAAACGTTATCGCGGTGGGCTGGCAACGTATCTCGATGTTCTGACAACAGAAGATGCCATGCTGGACACCCAGCGTGCGTTAGTGAATTTGCAATCACAGGCGTTTTCTCTCGACGTTTCATTAATCCACGCATTAGGCGGTGGGTTTGATGCTTCTTAATCTTCACTCGACTCGCAGGAAGTTTTTCTATGTCACAGCGAAATAATGACTCTGCCACGCCTGTGGCTAATGCGCATTTTCAGGCATCGCGTGCAGCGTCATCGCGTAAAAAAGGGTTTATGGGATTGGCTGCTGCAGTTGTTATCGCCGCAGGTGGTTACGGTGTGTGGTATGCGTTCGTGGGCTCTCGTTATGTCAGCACAGATAATGCTTACAGTGCAGCGGAAGTAGCGGAAGTGACGCCTTCGATAACCGGCATTGTTCAAGCGGTGAATGTGGTGGATACGCAGTGGGTAAAGCAGGGCGATGTGTTAGTACAACTGGATGATACGGATGCTCGCTTGGCATTGGCACAGGCCGAGGCGATGCTAGGGCAATCGCGGCGACGCGTGAGCAGCTATATGGCGACCGATGAGGGATTAGCCGCGCAAGTCAAGGCGCGAGAAGCGGATGAAACGCAAGCGCAAGCACGACTGGTTGCATCGCAGGCTGATTTCACCAAGGCACAAGTGGATTTAACGCGCCGTGAGGCGTTGGCAAAATCCGGCGCGGTATCCGGTGAGGAATTGACAAACGCACGTAATGCGATGGCGCAGGCTGAATCTAATCTCAATGTCGCCAAAGCGGCTGCGGCACAGTCTGTGGCTAATCGTTTATCGACCATTGGTGCGAAAAAAGCCAATGCCGCCTTAATTATTGATTCTACAGTGGAAAATAACCCGGAAGTCATGCTGGCGAAAGCAAAGGTGGAACAAGCACAAGTTGACCTGGCCCGTACGATTATCAAGGCGCCAGTCGATGGGGTCATCGCTAGACGTCAGGTGCAGATTGGTAAACGCGTACAGAACGGAGAGCGTTTGATGACGGTGGTACCACTGCACGATGTTCATATTGACGCAAACTTTAAAGAGGTTGAACTGCGTCGAGTGAAAATCGGCCAGCCCGTTGAAGTAACATCAGATATTTATGGTGACAAAGTGGTATATCACGGCGTAGTGAGCGGTGTCTCTGGAGGTACAGGCTCGGCGTTCTCCATGATCCCAGCGCAAAACGCAACGGGTAACTGGATCAAGGTGGTTCAACGTTTGCCGCTGCGCATTACGTTGGACAAGAATGAATTGGCGAAGCACCCATTACAGGTCGGACTGTCGATGATTGCCACTATTGATACCCGTAAAACTCAGGATCTGGTGGCATCGGATCACGAAGGTTTGGCAACGGCTCGTCAGGATTAAGGCGCGAAAGAATGAGCCACAACACTACGCAGAATACTTTTCCGCAGCCGTTAACGGGCGCTGCGCTCGTCATCGGAACCTTGTGTCTGGCGATGGCCAATTTTTTGGCCATTCTTGATACCACCATCGCCAACGTATCCGTATCGAATATTGCCGGGAGCCTGGGCACATCAACCAGCCAGGGTACATACGTTATTACATCCTACGCGGTTGCAGAGGCTATTTCTGTTCCTCTGACCGGTTGGCTGGCTTCGCGTTTTGGTGCGCTGCGCGTTTTCGTGATTTGTCTGCTGATGTTCGGCGTATTTTCAACACTATGCGGGATGGCAACCAGTATGAACATGCTGGTGTTATTTCGCGTATTTCTGGGGTTCTCCGGCGGGCCGCTGATGCCCCTGTCTCAGACATTGATGATGCGTATTTTCCCGAAAGACAAGGGTCACGTTGCTATCGGTATCTGGAGTATGACAACGCTGGTAGCTCCGATTATGGGGCCGATTCTCGGTGGCGTTATCTGCGATCAGTTTAGCTGGCATTATATCTTTATCTGTAAGACCCCCTTTGCTATTGCGGCGGGTTTCATGTGCTGGAAGATGCTACAACGTTATGAAACGCAGACGGCAAAATCGCGGATTGACGTTGTGGGGTTGGTGTTGCTGGTGGTGTGGGTGTCCGCCTTGCAGATTATGCTCGATGAAGGGAAGGATCATGACTGGTTTGCTTCAACGCGAATTGTCATTCTTGCCATTATTGCGCTGATTGGTTTTATCTCATTCCTTATTTGGGAACTGACAGAACGTAACCCCGTTGTCGATCTTAAGGTCTTCCGCCATCGTGGTTTTACCACCAGTATGGTTACGCTCTCACTGGCATTTGGCGCATTCTTTGGCATTACTGTACTTACCCCCTTGTGGCTGCAAATTTATATGGGTTATACCGCGACGATCGCTGGTTATTCGACGGCGATGATGGGGGTATTGGCGGTGTTTCTCGCGCCACTTGTTGCTACGCTGGCGACGAAAATCGATCCGCGCCCGCTGGTGTTCGCCGGCGTGCTATGGCTTGGATTATGGACGCTGTTTCGCAGCCAGGCAGACATGAGCATGACATTTTCCCAGATAAGCCTGCCCATGTTGTTCCAAGGCATTGGAATGCCGTTGTTTTTCGTTCCATTGACAGGCATTGCGCTCGGATGCGTGCTTGAGCGTGAGATGGATTCTGCCGCAGGATTGATGAACTTTATTCGTACCCTGTCAGGGGCTTTTGCCACCTCCATGGTAAATACCTCTTGGGAGAATAAAACCCGTTACGTGCATGCGGAACTGTCAGGTCTGACAGACAAAAACGAGATAGCAACGAATGCCATGCTAAATAGCGGGATGCACATGGACGAAGTCCGCGGATCGATCGAGTGGATGCTACAAGGGCAAAGTGTCATGGTCGCCACGAACCATATCTTCATGGTGATTGCCACTATCTTTGCAGTTGCTGCAATGATTATTTGGTTTGCACCGAAACCCACGAGAACGAGTATTTCATCAATTCATTAGTTATGCGGTAAATATTTATCCCTTTTGCTCTGACAATGCTACTTCCTTCGTTGTCAGAGCACTTTTTTTCTATATTTTTTTCAGATGAAAAATATAGTGGCGGTAAGAAGAAAAAGGGATTTCCTTCTGGAAGTAGACAGTTAGGATATATATATCCTTGTAATATGTTATTTGTTAAAAATGTTATACTACAGAGTTATATTGTTCTGTTTATCAGACAAGAGCAATATTGTTAATAAGATACCTGTCATCCTTCAAGTTGCGGATGTGTGGCTGCACTCGTTTATCCGAATTACTCACCTGAGTAAGCACATCGAAGTGTCTTCTTCTGTCTCCTTCCTGAAACTCAAATTATTTAGAATATAGAACCGAGCGTAAAGTGTGCACACTAAAAATGTTTTGCATGATTGCCCCGTAAAGAGGCTATTTGTATGAGAGCCGATCTCATTAAGGTGCCGGGATCGGCTCTTAGGCTAGAGGATGTAATATAGCGCTTATTCGGATGCATGACCCTCACGTCGCGCTAACGCCACTTCTTGAGCCAAAATGGCAATGCCCTGTTCGATCTTCTCGGGGTCAGGTACATAGTTCATGCGCAAACACTGGTGGGCATGAGGCCAATCTTCGGCCAGACCAGGGAAGAAATAGTGTCCTGGTACCATCAAGACACCACGTTTTTTTAGCCGCTGATAGAGTGTTTCTGTTGATATCGGCAGATCTTTGAACCATAGCCACAAGAAAATCGCCCCTTCCGGTTTATGAATCAGGCAACATTCTGGTGATAGATAACGGCGAATTATGGCGATGGTTTCTGTTACGCGCTGCTGATAAAACGGGCGCACAACTTCATTGGATAAACGCAAAAGATCGCCGCGCACAATCATTTCATTAGCCAGTGCCGGGCCAATGGAGCCAGGCGACAGGCTGACAATTCCGTTCATGTTGCTGATGGCGGCGACAACCTGTTCATTACCAACGATGATGCCACAGCGCGATCCTGGCAAACCCAGTTTAGACAGGCTCATGCAGAGAATGGTGTTAGCATTCCATAACGGTGTCGCATCACTGAAAATGATGCTGGGAAAGGGGACGCCGTAGGCGTTATCAATCACTAACGGAATGTTGTGCTGTTGAGCAAGATTGTCCAAGCGCACCAACTCGTCGTCCGTCAACACATTGCCAGTAGGGTTGGTCGGGCGTGAGACACAAATCATCCCTATGTCATCGCCAATGGTTAGCTGGTCAAAATCGACGTGGTATTTGAATTGGCCTTCAGGCAGTAATTCAATCTGTGGGCGAACGGAGACGAACATATCTTCGTCTAAACCGGAATCCGCATACCCAATATATTCAGGGGCGAGAGGGAACAGCACTTTGCGGGATGTGCCATCCTGATAACGTCCGGCAAAGAGATTAAACAGGTAAAAGAAGGCACTCTGGCTGCCGTTGGTCAGGGCAATATTTTGCGGCCCAATTTCCCAGCCAAACGTCTGCTTAAGCAACGTAGATAAGTTGGTGAGAAGCGTGTCTTTTCCCTGTGGGCCATCGTAGTTGCACAGTGCCTCGGTTAATGTGCCTGTGCTGAGCATCTCCTTGCAGAGCTGCTGAAAATAGGTGTCCATTGCCGGGATATGTGCAGGGTTGCCACCTCCCAGCATAATGGCGCCTGGCGTACGTAACCCGTCGTTCAGATCATCCATCAACTGAGTAATACCAGCATGGCGGGTGAATTTGTTACCGAAAAGAGAAAAATTCATCATGTGTCGCTTAAAGGTGATGCTAACGTTAACAAAGAACATAGCGCTTGCAGCCAGAGGCTGCAACGGTAACCCATCTTATGGTGACTGACGGGCCATGTTTTGTTCGGCAAGGTTCCGAAGAAAATAAACATTCGATGATGTTATCGCGTTACCGAAGAGTTTCAAATACCGAGACAAAAAATAATAGGTATTAGACGTATATACAAAGGTAAAGTAGACTTCTGGGAATAAAAATTATGCATTCTTTTACACATTCATTTAATTTTGCGCGAATACAATATCAAATCTTGATTCATTAATAAGGACGATAAATGAAGACTGATAACCTTACTTTTGTTTTTTTCTTATTGCTTATGGGGTTCCTATCTCAGGCTAATGCATCAGAAAAAACGTGCCAGTATGACGATATTGATTTGACACAGGCTGTGTCTTGTTATCGAGAGAATCTGGCTGGCTTGCCAATCAATTATAATTACGAAGGTGATGAAGTTCTGTCTGATGTCAGAGTGAAGAAATACACTATGGCGTCACAATCTTGGTCACCGGGTGGGCAGGTGCAGCCTGCGCAATGGCAACATAATGTCAATATATATATACCAAACAATGTTATTAAATCACACCATGCATTGATTGTGGCGAATAACAGCTCTCGCCCCTCGAATGGGGTTACCAACGCGGCACAAATGAATGAAATTAGCCAGGCTATGCTGGTTTCTATTGCCCGCGCGACCAAAACCATCGTCATTTCAGTTACAGATATACCCAATCAGCCTCTTGTCTATGATGGGGATAGCAGGCCACAGTCAGAGGATTATAGTGTTGCGCACAGCTGGTCATTGTTTATGAACAACCCAGCACTGAGATCGCAGGCTTCTATACATATTCCCATGGCGGCAGCGGTGTCTCAGGCAATAAGAATGGTGAAGGATGAATTGAAAGAGCAGGGTATTACTCGGTTTATTGTGACGGGGGCTTCCAAACGCGGTTGGTCGTCTTGGTTGACCTTTATTTCCGATCCTGACGTTGATGCCGTGGTACCCTTTGTCATCGATCTATTGGACACACGCGATGCGCTGACACATATGTATCGCTCCTATGGTGGAAACTGGCCTATTGCCTTTTATCCTTATTATAAGCAGGGGATTGATCAGACCATTAACACACCTGGATTCCAGGAGTTAATGAAGATTGAAGATCCGATGAGATATTTAGCTGCAGGACAGCTCACACAATTAAATAAAGCAAAATATATTATTAACGCCAGCGGTGATGATTTTTATGCTGCGGATAATGCACGGTTTTATTATGATGCCTTGCCGGGAGAGAAATCCCTGCGTGTGGTACCCAATACGGGCCACAATGGTATATTGAAACATGTAGAACGAACGCTGATTACCTTTGTTAATCGTTTTCTGAAAAATAAACCGCTACCGCAGCTCACCGTAAAGCTTAAAGAAAATGCCCTTAATGTTACCTTTTCTGAAAAACCCGTTACCGTAAAACGCTGGACGGCAAATAACCCTGAAGCGAGGGATTTCCGCTACTCTTGTGATATTCAATATCAGGCGACAAACGTAGAACTCCCCAATGACGGGCCTGTCAGTCTTACGTTGAACCCTGAACATCGCGGTTGGAAGGCGACCTTTGTGGAGGCCATATTCAAGGATGGTTTCGTTGCAACCAGTCGGGTTTACGTTACGCCTGACGATGCTTTTCCAACCGATGCACCGCCAGTAAAAGGTGACTTTTGCAAGACGTTGGCTGGTCGTGGACTTGGCGAATCAACACCCTAAATGATAAGTGCGCCAACGGGGGAACGTTGGCGCGCAATAGGCTATTTGAGCACCTGTGGGTTGACGCAGTTCTCTTTAACCTCACCAGTCAATGCTGCGATCAGATTATCAACGGCGCAAGCGGCCATACCGTAGCGAGTTTCGTGAGTAGCAGAACCAATATGCGGTAGCGCAACGACATTCGGCAATTTCAGCAGCGGGGAGTTAACCGGCAAAGGCTCTTGAACGAATACATCCAGGCCTGCAGCATGGATAGTCCCGTTGCTGAGCGCCTCGACTAATGCAGCCTCATCTACCACGGCACCGCGACCAATATTGATCAGAATGGCGCTTGATTTCATTTTTGCCAGTTGTTCATGGCTAATCAGATGACGCGTTTCTTCTGTCAACGGCAAGGTGACGCACAGGAAATCGGACTCTGCCAGCAAGGTATCCAAATCGCAATAGCGTGCGTTAAAACGCGTTTCGGCTTCGGCATGATGGCGTCGCGCGTTGTACAGCACCTCCATGCTGAAACCGAAATGCGCACGTTGCGCCACGGCCAAGCCAATACGACCCATACCGAGGATCCCGATAGTTTTATGGTGTACGTCAATACCGAACCAGTCACTGCCGATTCCGCTTTTCCACTCGCCCGCTTTGACGCGTTCAGCCACTTCCACCACGCGGCGTGCACTTGACAGGATCAACGCGAAAACGGTATCAGCCACGGTTTCGGTCAGTACTGTTGGTGTATGCATGAGCGGAATGGCCTTTTCTGTTAATGCTTCAACATCAAAGGTGTCGTAGCCGACGGAAATGGTAGATACCGCACGCAGGCGTGGTGTTTGCGCCAGAAAGGCGCGATCGACTTTACCGCCGGAGCCGATGATACCTTCAGCCTGCGCCAGTGCGGGGTGTCCCGCCTCGGGCAACCCATCACATTCGGTGACGGTAAAATGTTGTTCCAGGCGTTTGCACAAATCGGCAGGAATACTTTTGTACAAAATCACACTCGGTTTCATCACAACCTCCGGAAGTTAAAGGAAAAAAGACCTCACCGCATCATCGCGTAGGCTGTCGGAGACTGCAAGTGCTCATCGAAAGTTAAATGAAATTGAGAAAAAAAAGATGCCTGAGCTGAAAAAAGTTATGATTTTGGCTCCCTCGATACGACATGGAAGGAGCGCGATGGGTGTTAATACCTGGCTGGTTGAACGGCTGCGCGCGCGTATGGCGGAGCCGGATAAGCTACCTTTATATGTAAAGTTTGCTGATGTAGTACTGCTGGCGGTGCAGAACGGAGAAATTCAGCGCGGAGATTTTTTACCCAGCGAACGTGATTTTGTTCTGGCACTGGGTATTTCTCGTATCACGGTGCGAAAAGCGCTGGAGTTATTAGCTGAGCAAGAGATCGTGGTGCGCGGTCGCGGTTATGGAACTTACGTCAATCACCAACTTGAGTATCGCCTTAAACCCGCAATGGGCTTTTCCCAACAGGTTGTGGCAACAGGGAAAACGCCGGGAACGCTATGGATCAGTAAGACAAGGGTTTCTTGCCGGGCAGAAATCGCGGAGCATTTGCAGATCTCCGTGGGCTGTGATGTTTATCTCCTGAAACGTGTGCGTGATATTGACGGTGAGCCTGTCTCGATCGAAGAAAACTATGTGCCATTGCACTTGATTGCAGATGTCGAGCAGATCGATATTTCGCTGTATGCGTATTTCCGGAGCCAAGGTATTGCACCTGTCAGAACACGCAACTGGGTATCGGCCCAATCGCCGTCACAGGAGTTTATTCAGTGTGTGAACATGCCTGCAACGCTGCCCGTTTTGGTGGTGAAATCGCTGGCGTTTGATGCAAACCAACGCCCACTTGATTACAGTATTAACTATTGCCGTGCAGATATGTACGTCTTCTATTCTGAGGACTAAGACATTGCTCAACCGGCAGGCGGTATTATCATACCATTCCATGATCCGGTTGAGACATTTTCAAACTATGCCATGTGGGCGCGGCGCAGCCGAGCTAACGTTGAACTGTACGCGTTGATATCCAGCGCGTTGACTTCATCCAATTGTTTTTTGAAACCCAGGTCGATACTTTCAACGCCGTGGATCGCGCCACAGATAGCCGTTGCCATTGCGCCGATAGTATCAGTATCTCCACCCAAATTGGCACACAGGATGGCACAGCGGTTTGGCTCAGTGTGTGCCAGATCCACCATAGCGATGGCAGCAGGTATCGACTGGATACTTTCCGTTCCGGTGCCAATCAGCTGGTAAACCTGCTCCAGTGCGGTGTCATCATCGGGCGCACTCTGCACGGTTTCCAATGCCAGGTGAAGACGAGCAGATAATGCTGGACTGTAAGTCGTCACGCGTTTTTCCTGTGCAGCTTGTGCTACTGCGGGTAATGCAGCACGAATCTCCGGCCAGTGATTTCCGGCAATACCCTGAGATATGGCCCAGGCGATAACGGTAGCACTGGCAACGGCGATATCTGATTTGTGAGTAGGGCTGGACGCGAGCGCCACTGCATCAATGAAATCAGATAATGGCATAGGCGGAAGCAAGCAGCCTAATGGCGAAACCCGCATCGCGGCGCCATTGGTAATACCGTTATTTTCCAGTGAGTTAATATCCGCGCCTTGCTTGAGTGCGAAGAGTGCCGCTTTGGAACTGGGGCCAAGAATGTTCTTCTCAAAGGCACCAGATTGTAGTGCCCAAGTGAGGATGTGGTTACCAATAACTTCAGGTACAACGGTGCCTTCACATTCAATCAGCGCATCGGCAAGTGCCAGCGCCATGGAGGTGTCATCGGTATACTGCGCGGCAGTGAAATAGCAGGCTGCAACATTGTCCGCAGGGCCAGGCAAAAAACAGTCTATCCACCCAAAGTGAGCCTTGATGCGTGCTCGTGGCCACAGCTCCGATGGCATTCCCATCGCATCACCCAGCATTTGTCCATATAACGCCCCGGCGATATGACTCTCTATTTTTGATGGCATAAGCTGTACTCTGATTGTTGTTATAGGTAACGCTGGTAGTACGTAAGCAACACTAATCCAATACCAATATAATACCACTGGCTTTGTGTTTGAACAAAAATACTGTATTACCTGATACCATTCGTGCCGTTGAGTGGTGGTGTCAACACAATACGTCAGGATAGCTGCAGATTTGTTGCAGTATGAAATCTGACGAACAGATAATGTCATATTAAATATCAATCAGTTATAATATTGATGTCGGGGTTAAACAGGGCGTAAACCAGGAGCAAAAATGAATAATACAAAAACAAAAGTGCCGGCTATCGATAAGATGATTTTGCTGCTTGATTATCTTTCAACACGTAATGTAGCAACCTTCACCGAAATACATAATGCATTATCATTACCGAAAAGCAGCCTTTCCCTGATGTTGGCATCGCTGGTGACACACCGTCTGGTGAAATTTGAAAAAAACAAATATCACCTGGGTTTAAAAATGTATGAATACGGCAGCGCGGCGATTCAGAATTTTAATGTGAAATCTGTTGCTCATACCCTATTGTCCGACCTGGTGAACAAACTCAATTTGACGTGCCATTTAGGCGTACTTGATGGTGATAGCCCTATCTATCTGGATAAAATTGAGAGTAACCAACTGATCAGTATCAAAAGTGTGGTAGGTAAGAAATTATCACTGCACAGTTCAGGGCTGGGTAAAGCGCTGATTTCTCAGCTAAGCGATGCAGAGTTAGATCGCCTGTTGCCGGAAGAGAATTTAGAAATTTTTACGCCTATGACGATCCCGACAAAAACCGCCCTGAAAAAAGAGCTGCAAGAGATCAGAAAAGTAGGCTATGCCTTTGACCGTGAAGAGGGGGATTTGGGTATATTTTGCATAGCCATGCCTATCTTTGATGGTAATCACGATATTATTGCGGGTGTGAGCGTCACGGGTGTCACGTTCCAAATGCCTGAAACGCGACATGATGAAATTATTCATCAATTACGTGAAGCCTGCCAAAAAATTAGCCGTAAGCTGTATGAATGAAAATAAAAAAGAGCGCTGCTAGCAACGCTCTTTTTCCATCTGACGTTATTATTTATTTGCCGTTACTTTGGGTAGTGATAATGTTAGCAATGCGGCGATAATCAGCGACACTACCAACATTAATACCCCCATCTTGCTGCCTAAATAGAGCGAAATCAGTCCGACTAAATAAGGCCCACAAAACCCGCCCAAGCTGCCGATGGCATTGATTGTGCCGCGTGCACCGCCTAACGCTTCTGTAGGAAACAGCAGGGTTGGCATGGACCAATACGGACCGGCCCATGCATTAAGGAAGAATCCGCCGCATACCAGCATGCCGTAGGAGAGCCAGACGTTTTCTTTTAGCACCACGGAAAGGGCTAATGAGAGCGCAATACCAAAGAATGACAGCGCAGTAAATAGCCGTCGGTTCATG
This sequence comes from Serratia marcescens, assembly GCA_015548865.1. GTDB lineage: Bacteria > Pseudomonadota > Gammaproteobacteria > Enterobacterales > Enterobacteriaceae > Symbiopectobacterium > Symbiopectobacterium marcescens_A. Next base: position 65,942 of record JADMXW010000015.1, read on the forward strand.
GTGGCATCACACAGTTTGGCGAAAATATATTGACCGATAATGGTAAAAATAAAGGGCACTGCGGTTAGCAAGCCAACAACCGTCATGGTTGTTTTGGTGAGCTCGCTAATAAGCGTTGGCATCCACAGTGAGAAGCCATAAAAACCGGCAGACATAAAGAAGTAAATTGCTACCATGCGCCATAAGTTCAGGCTACGGTAGAGGGCTTTATAGCCGCCTTTAGACAGGGCACCCTGATTGCGTTTATTTTCTTCCGCATCTTTGTGCAGCTCAGTTTCGATCCATTCCCGTTCTTGCGCAGAAAGCCATTTGGCATCTTTGGGATGGTCTGCGACCAATGGCAGCCAGATAAACAACAATGCCAGTGAAACCAAACCTTCAACGATAAACATCACGCGCCAGTTGTAGTTTTGGATCAGCCAGCCAGAAATCGGGCTGGTGATGATCACCGCAATGGCCATGTTCATCTGGAAAAACGCGATGGCCCTGGCCCGCTCTTTATTGGGGAACCAGTGGCCGATCAACGCTAGAATCGCAGGGTATACCCCGCCTTCCGCTACACCGAGGAAGAAGCGCACCGTCATGAGTTGCCAGGTATTTTGCACAAAGCCAGATACCACGGCCAGACCGCCCCAAAAGACGATGGTCCAGGCAATAAATTTTTTGGCGCTGGCTTTTTCTGCAAAGTGACCGCCAGGGATTTGCAAAAAGAGATAGCCAAAAAAGAAGATACCTGCAGCGGCACCGGCGACTGAGGAGGTAATGCCGAGATCTTTATCCATACCGCCAGCAATCGCAATCCCGATATTGGTGCGGTCCATAAATGCGACGATATAAACTAATATGGTGGCAGGAATAATATGCCACCATCTGGCGTTGGGTATTTTTGCATCAACCTGATTGTAAGTTACTGCTGGATTAGTATTTTCCATACTATAGACCTGCTATTATTATTAATTGGTAGGTACAGCGTATATTCCCGTCATAATTAAAACGGTGTGCATTATTCACTTCATCCTTGGGCCTCACGATAAGTGAGGCCATATTCCTGCCGCGTAAATTATTACGGGTGTAATGCCATCAATGATGACAATTTGGTTATTTCAAAACGGCGCCCTCATGTGCCGAGCTGGCTAATTGTGAGTAGATACCTAAAATACCCTTGGTGAATTTACGTTTGGGCGCTTGCCATTGTTGTAACCGTTGAGTTATTTCTTCATCGGTTAAATGGGCATGAATCGTTTTGTTAGGGATATCAATGGTTATAATGTCGCCATCACGCAGCGCTGCAATGGGACCGCCTTCTGCTGCTTCCGGTGAAATGTGACCAACAAAGCAGCCATTATTGGTGCCAGAGAAGCGGCCATCGGTAATGATGGCGGTGTTACTGGCGAGCCCCATACCGTAGAGGTATTTCATGGCCTTGAACATTTCACGCATTCCGGGGCCGCCTTTGGGGCCTTCATAGCGAATGACCAGTACATCGCCGGGTTTGATATGTCCGGCCAGAATGGCTTCCTCGGCAGCATCTTCACTGTCGAAACAGACCGCTTTTCCGGTGAAATGGCGCATTTCTGGTAAAATAGCGGCCGGTTTTGTTACCCCACTTTTGGGGGCGATATTACCTTTGAGAATGGCGATACCGCCCTGAGGTGCAAAAGGTGCCTCTATGGGTTTAATGATGTCACGGTTAGGTTGATACAGCAGATTCATCGCCGCCAGGTTTTCACCTACAGTTTGCCCGGTAACGGTTAATGCGCCTTTTTCCAGTAATCCGCTGATTTCATGCATCACTTGTGGAATGCCGCCTGCACGGTGAAAATCTTCCATATCGAACTTCGCTGCCGGGTTCACCTTGACGATTTGCGGCGTGCTGTCGCTCAGCTCTTCATACAGATCCATCATGGTTTCGGCAGAGATATCAAGCTCATGCGCCAATGCTGAGAGGTGCAGGACGGCATTGGTGGAGCCGCCAATCGCCATCAATACCCTGATGGCGTTTTTAATCGCATCGATCGTAATAATGTCGCGGGCGGTAACGTTGTTTTTCACCATGTTCATGATGGCAAAACCAGTGCTTTCACCCAGGCGCAGGCGTTCGGAATAAACAGCAGGTGTCAGTGCGCCATTGGGCAATGTCATGCCGATGGCTTCCGACAGGCTGCACATGGTGTTGGCTGTGCCGAGGAATGAACAGGAGCCGCAGGTCGGGCCGCAAGTGTTTTCCAGTCGCTGACAAACGTCTTCGGTGATTTTGCCTGCTTTCAGCATGCCCAGCGATTCGGACATGGTGGTCAGGTCCGATTTGCGTCCGTCGAACACTTCGCCGCCCAGCATCGGGCCTCCCGGCAGAATAATCGCAGGAATATCCAGACGTGCTGCGGCCATCAGCATCGCGGGAACGATTTTGTCGCAAGAGCCGAGCATCACGATGGCATCCAACTGATGGGCTTCTACCATGATCTCGATATCGTTGGCGATCATATCCCGTGATGGCAGGATGTAGTGCATGCCCTTATGGCCTTGTGCTGTGCCGTCACAGGCAGCAATCAGACCAAACTCCACGGCGGTGCCGCCCGCCATGTGGATGCCTTTTTTCACCGACTCGCCGACCTGACGAAGATTGAAATGGCCGGGTACCAGTTCATTCCAAGAGTTGGCGATACCAATGACAGGTCTTTTAAGATCTTCATCAGAATAACCGATGCTTTTAAATACGCTACGGTTAAAACCCCACTCAAGGCTTCCTAATATTTTTTGGCTTCGCATAATTAAAACCTCATATAATCATTAGTATTATTGTGCTTGCTTGGTGTTGGCGTTTTTTAAATCCAATGCAACATCGACAATCATGTCTTCCTGACCGCCGACCATTTTGCGTTTTCCGAGCTCCATCAAAATGTCCATGGTGCTGATGCCGTATTTTTGCGCTGCACGTTCAGCATGCAGTAAAAAGCTGGAATACACTCCGGCGAGTCCGAGCGATAAGGTTTCGCGATCGACGCGCACTGGACGGTGTTGCAACGGGCGCACCACATCGTCAGCACCGTTGATCAACGTGTCCAATTGACAGCCGTGCTGCCATCCCTGTTTTTCCAGACAGCCGATAAATACTTCTGTGGGGGTATTTCCCGCGCCAGCCCCCATGCCCGCCAGGCTGGTATCTACCCGATCGCAGCCCTCTTCAATGGCGGTGAGCGAGTTGGCGATACTGACGGAAAGATTATTGTGCGCGTGCATGCCGGTCTGGGTATCGCTGTTCAGGATGGCTTTCAGCGCACGGAAGCGATCGCGAATGTCCTGCATTAGCATGGCGCCGCTGGAGTCCACGACGTAGATGCAATTTGCGCCATAGCTCTCCATTTTTTTCGCCTGCTCAGCCAGTTCCTGTGGCGTAATCATGTGACTCATCATCAGAAAACCGACGGTGTCCATACCGAGGTTACGTGCAAATTCAATATGTTGCTTGGAGATATCGGCTTCAGTGCAGTGGGTGGCAACGCGAACCACGCGTGCGCCTGCATCATAGGCGGCTTGCAAATCATGGGTGGTTCCGACGCCGGGGATCAGCAACGTGGCAATTTTACTGTGGGTGACAACGTCTGCGGCGGCGGCGATCATCTCGGTATCGGCGCAGCGGCTGAAACCATAGTTAAAGCTCGATCCTGCCAGCCCATCTCCGTGAGCGATCTCAATAGAATCTACATGTGCCCTGTCCAGCACCGTAGCGATCTGCTGAACCTGTTCTTGCGTGTACTGGTGTTTAACGGCATGGGAGCCGTCGCGTAAGGTTACGTCTGAGATGTAGATTTTTTTATTATTCATCATCATTCTCTTTTATCGCTGAGGATTAATTTTTCAGGTTCTTGGCAAAATGGTCACCGCAGGCTAAAGCGGCGGAGGTCATAATATCCAGGTTGCCGGCATAGGCAGGTAAATAGTGGGCAGCACCTTCCACTTCGATAAATACCGATGTTTTTAGTCCTGTAGTGTATTTTTCTCCGTCGATAAAAAGCGGGTTGTCCTCATTGATAACATCGAATTGCACGGCCTGTTTTAAGCGATATCCCGGCACATAGCGGCTGACTTTTTGCACCATGCTGTGAATGCTGGCTTCAATTTTTTCGGGTGCGACATTGGCGGAATAGGTAAAGACGGTGTCGCGCATCATGATAGGCGGTGACGCTGGATTGAGAATAATAATGGCTTTTCCGGCGCGCGCTTTACCCACGTTAACAATGGCGGCAGACGTGGTTTCAGTAAATTCGTCAATATTGGCGCGGGTACCGGGTCCAGCCGATTTGCTGGCGATACTGGCAACAATTTCGGCATAGTAAACGTCTGTTACCTGTGCCACTGCATTGACGATGGGAATGGTTGCCTGGCCGCCGCAGGTGACCATGTTGATATTCGCCGCGTCACTTTCTTGCTCTAGATTAATGGAAGGAACGACATAAGGACCGATGGCCGCCGGTGTTAGGTCAATCACCTTAATGCCGAACGGTTGCAGCTTTTCGTTGTGTACCAGATGTGATTTGGCGGAAGTGGCGTCGAAAACGATTTTAATGTCTTGGAAATTGGGCAATCCCAGCAGTCCGTCGATGCCCTCGGCAGAAACCGGCACGCCTAATCGCGAAGCGCGGGCCAAACCGTCTGATGCGGGATCGATACCGATCATCGCGCCCATACTCAGGTATTGACTGTTTTTCATTATTTTGAACATCAAGTCAGTGCCAATATTTCCTGAACCAATAATGGCTGCCTGTATTTTTTCACTACCCATGGTTTATTCCTTTTCTTCACGTAATGGCAGAAGGTCTTTTAATTCCGCAATATGTTCTGGTGAAAGCACATTTGTTTTATTGAGGGCACCGTCAGACGAACAGATTCCCGTCATCGCTAACAGATGTTTGAGTAAATCAGGCAAGGGCGCGGTAATGGAAAAAAGTTGCGCCAGATGTGATAATTCACGCCGTTGTTTAAATACGGCAGAGTAGTTTTCTGCGCAAAAACTCTCATAGAGTTTCACGGTGACAGCGGGAGAGAAATTAGCAGTCGCTGGAAAACCGCCATCGCCCCCTAATATCAGCGTGTCTAACAGGTATTCGTCGTAGCCTGCAAAAATAAGGAAATCTGGGCGGTGAGGTTTCACCTGATTAATCAATTCCCGAATGTGGCTGATATTATTAATGGTATCTTTAATGCCGATTATCGAAGGGAATTGCTGCGCCAAACGGTTCACCATATCGGCAGAAATCGTATGTCCTGTCAGCTGCGGAAAATTATAAATCATGATTGGCAGAGCAAGATTTTCCGCCACGGTTTGGTAAAAGCAAAAAAGGCCCTCAGCGCTGAGCGGCGCATAATAAGGGTTGATGACCAATACGGCATCCGCGCCGCAGCTCGCTGCATGTTGCCCGAAATACAGGACATCATCGATGCAGGTGCCGCCGATGCCGAGAATCACTGGCACACGACCGTTAACATAATCAACCACAAACTCTGCAGTTTCCTGACGTGTTTCACGGCGCAAGGCATAAAATTCGCCGCAAGTGCCCAGTGCTAACACACCGTGAACGCCAGCGTTAATCACTTGATCCAGCAACCTGCTCATGGCTTGTTTGTCGAGGTTCCCTTCACCATCCGTCAATGTGGGTAGCGGTGGAATCACGCCTTTAATTCGATCTGCTTTCATTCTATTCACTATATTGAACAAGAGTTCCATATAATAAACCACTCAAAGGGTGAGTGATTCAACCTCAGGGTTGATGAAACGCGATCGCTATCACTAATTAAGCGTTGAACAGAACGTACGCACTACAGAGTATTGGCAAACAGGGGAGGTGATCGTGGGTGATCTGGGGAGTTAATCACTTGGCACAGTCAGATCGACGTTACTTACAAATCCTTTTATGTATTCCGCATTTCTCAGCGGATTACACCGCTACGACACCATCGCTGCACTTCGCCTGACAATGGTTTTTGTCACCACTCTGGGCCTGGCATCGTCAGGCCCTTTTTTCCCATTGCATAATCTGCGCTGGGGCATTGGTTTCTGCGGGGAATGTACGCTTTACGGGAGAGAAACCTAGCTTCTGATAAAAGGCACAGGCGCGCAGGTTTTGTTCATACACTTCCAGACTCAAAATAGAGCAGCGCTGCTGCACATGGCTCATCAGTGCAACGCCAACGCCTTTACCATGCCAGCGATGGTTGACGAAGAGTGCACCGACAAAACGTTGTTTCATCACACTGATGAAACCGACGATCGCGCCTTCAGTTTCATAAACCCAGGTCTGTGAATTCGGGATATAGCATTCGCGCACCAACGGTTCGCTTTCTTGCCAATAAATTGGGTTGATAAACGGGTGCGCTCGGGTTGTGCTTTCCAGCCATAAGGGGAGTAATAGAGCAAGATCTTCTGGCTGGTAATCCCTAATCACGTGTGGCCTCTAGATAGCAGAAGCAGTCGGTAGTGTGATCGTTTACCAAACCGGCAGCCTGCATAAAGGCATAACAGATGGTGGAACCGATAAACTTGAAGCCGCGTTTTTTCAGCGCTTTTGACATGGCATCGGAAATTGCGGTTTTAGCAGGCACATCGGACAGCGTAGTGGGGCTGTTGACCAATGGCGAGTGGTTAACGAAAGACCAGATGAAATCGGAAAAGGATTCGCCTTGCGCTTCCATTTCACACCAGACGCGCGCGTTGGTGATGATGGCTTCAATCTTGCCGCGGTGGCGGATAATGCCACTGTCTTGTAGCAAACGCTCGACGTCTTCCTGCGTCATACTTGCCACGCGTTTCGGGTCAAATTGATGAAAGCTCGCTCGGTAGTTTTCCCGCTTTTTCAATACCGTTATCCATGACAAACCGGCCTGTTGTCCCTCAAGACAGAGCAATTCGAACAGTTTGACGCTCTCTTTGCACGGTTTGCCCCATTCCGTATCGTGATAATCGAGATAGAGCGGGTCTTGTGTAACCCAGGCGCATCTGTTCATTGTGGGGTTCCTGTATTGTGGCATTCCTGTGATAAGGGGACGCTATTGCAATTTCATCAAGTTGTCATTTCATCATGATGTTGCTAAAGATAAGCGCGATTCAATCACGATCATGGCAAAATTAAGCTGTATATGCAACCAGTTGTTTGTGTGCGTGTTCACAAGAAATCAATAAGATCGGCGCGTGAAAGGCATTAGACGGGTATACCATTACACATTGCAAGCGGGGAAGGGGAAGCACATGGCTATTGAGTGGATCGTCGCCTATCTGGCGTTGGGCGGCGTTGTCGGGTTCGTGGCGGGGCTGTTGGGGATTGGTGGTGGCGGTATCATGGTGCCAATTTTGACGGCATTGTTTGCAGCCCAGGGTGTGCAAGGTGAGCATCTGGTGCATTTGGCGCTGGGCACCTCGATGGCGGCGATTGTTATTACCGCGATTTCCAGTTTGCGCACCCATCACCAGCATCAGGCAGTGTTGTGGCCGGTGGTGCTGCGCATTACGCCAGCTATCCTCATTGGTACCTTTGCTGCCACCTGGTTGGCGACACTGCTGCCTACGCGGGCGCTGGCCATCTTCTTCTCTTGCTTTATGGCCTATGTTTCATTGCAGATGGTGCTCAACATCAAACCCAAAGCGCAGCGCCAATTGCCGGGCGTGGCTGGGGTATCGCTGGCGGGTCTGATCATTGGTGGTATTTCTGCACTGGTGGCGATTGGCGGGGGATCACTCACCGTGCCGTTTCTAACCTGGTGTAATGTGCGCATCCAGCAGGCGATCGGCACATCGGCGGCGGTAGGGTTGCCTATCGCGCTGGCGGGAGCGCTGGGTTATATGATTAACGGCTGGTCGACAGTAGGGATGCCTGCCTACACGTTGGGCTATGTTTCGGTGCCTGCCGTGGTGCTGATCTCTGCGGTGAGTTTCTTTACTGCGCCGTTTGGTGCCCGTCTGGCGCATCGGTTGCCGGTTGCTACCCTGAAAAAGATTTTTGCTGCACTGCTGCTGGTGCTGAGCCTTAAAATGCTGCAAACGGTGTTCACCGCGTGAGCCGATGAGCGCGGCCAGTCATGGGGCCGCGCTATCTGAAACTGGCCTCAACATCAATAAAGTGCCGCTGAAATGAAGTTGTTGCAGCATTCTGGCTGTATATCTTGCACTCAGAGGGTATACTGGCGCATTCCATATAAATCCACATGTATCGCGTGAATCTGACATGCAAAAGTTTGATACCAAGACCTTCCAAGGCCTGATCCTGACGTTGCAGGATTACTGGGCCCGCCAAGGCTGCACCATTGTCCAACCATTGGATATGGAAGTCGGCGCTGGCACTTCTCATCCGATGACCTGTCTGCGCGCGCTGGGGCCTGAGCCTATTGCCGCTGCCTATGTGCAACCGTCGCGTCGTCCTACCGACGGTCGTTACGGGGAAAACCCGAACCGCCTGCAACACTATTATCAGTTTCAGGTCATCATCAAGCCGTCACCAGATAACATTCAGGAACTGTACCTTGGTTCGCTGAAGGAACTGGGGCTGGATCCGACCATTCACGATATCCGTTTCGTGGAAGATAACTGGGAAAACCCGACGCTGGGTGCCTGGGGGTTGGGCTGGGAAGTATGGTTGAACGGTATGGAAGTCACGCAGTTTACCTACTTCCAGCAGGTGGGCGGCCTTGAGTGCAAGCCGGTAACCGGCGAGATCACTTATGGTCTGGAACGTCTGGCAATGTACATTCAGGGCGTAGACAGCGTCTATGACCTGGTGTGGAGCGATGGCCCGTTGGGTAAAACCACCTACGGCGACGTGTTCCACCAAAATGAAGTGGAACAATCCACCTATAACTTTGAATACGCTGACGTCGATTTCTTGTTTACCTGCTTCGAGCAGTATGAGAAAGAAGCGCAACAGCTGCTGGCGCTAGAAAAACCGCTGCCGTTGCCTGCGTACGAGCGCATTCTGAAAGCCGCACACAGCTTTAACCTGCTGGATGCGCGTAAAGCCATTTCCGTTACCGAACGTCAGCGCTATATCCTGCGCATTCGCACGCTGACCAAAGCGGTGGCCGAAGCCTACTACGCTTCCCGTGAAGCGCTGGGCTTCCCGATGTGTAACAAGAAAGAGAGCTAACAGCGATGACTGACAAGACTTTTCTGGTGGAAATCGGCACGGAAGAGCTGCCGCCAAAGGCGCTGCGTTCTCTGGCGGAGTCCTTTGCCGCCAACTTCACCACTGAACTGGATAATGCCGGACTGACACACGGTGACGTGAGCTGGTTTGCCGCGCCGCGTCGTTTGGCGCTGAAAGTGGCGCAACTGAGCGCCGCGCAACCGGATCGCGAAGTCGAAAAACGTGGCCCGGCCATTGCTCAGGCGTATGACGCTGAAGGTAAACCGACCAAAGCGGCTGAAGGCTGGGCGCGCGGCTGCGGTATCACTGTCGATCAGGCAGAACGTTTGACGACGGACAAAGGCGAGTGGCTGTTGTATCGCGCGCTGGTAAAAGGCGGCAGCGCACAGGGTCTGTTGGCGGATATGGTAGCTAACGCGCTGGCAAAACTACCGATCCCGAAATTGATGCACTGGGGCGATAAAGAGACCCAGTTTGTGCGTCCGGTGCATACGGTAACGATGCTGCTGGGTGATGAACTGATCCCCGGTCAGGTACTGGGCATTGAATCTGCTCGCACTGTGCGCGGCCACCGCTTTATGGGTGAAGCTGAATTCACCATCGATAACGCTGACCAATACCCGAGCATCCTGCTGGAGCGCGGCAAGGTTATTGCTGATTATGAAGCGCGTAAAGCGTTGATCAAAGCCGATGCGCAAGCGGCTGCGCGTCAGATCGGTGGTAATGCCGATTTGAGCGAAAGCTTGCTGGAAGAAGTAACCTCACTGGTGGAATGGCCGGTGGTGCTGACCGCGCGCTTTGAAGAGAAATTCCTGGCAGTACCTGCCGAAGCGCTGGTTTACACCATGAAAGGCGACCAGAAGTATTTCCCGGTGTATGACAACGCCGGAAAGCTGCTGCCGAATTTCATCTTTGTTGCCAACATTGAATCCAAAGATCCGCAGCAGATTATTTCGGGTAACGAGAAAGTGGTGCGCCCACGTCTGGCAGATGCCGAATTCTTCTTCAACACCGACCGTAAGAAACGTCTGGAAGACCATTTGCCGCGTCTGCAAACCGTGCTGTTCCAACAGCAACTGGGTACGCTTCGCGACAAGACCGATCGTATTCAGGCATTGGCGGGTTGGGTAGCGGAAAAGATCGGCGCTGATGTCGCTCACGCGAAACGTGCCGGTTTGCTCTCTAAGTGCGATCTGATGACCAACATGGTGTTTGAATTTACCGACACGCAGGGCGTCATGGGGATGCACTACGCGCGTCACGATGGCGAAGCCGAAGACGTTGCTGTTGCCCTGAACGAACAATACCAGCCGCGTTTTGCTGGGGATGCGCTGCCTGCGTCTGGTGTTGCTTGCGCATTGGCGATTGCCGACAAGATGGACACGCTGGCGGGTATTTTCGGCATCGGTCAACACCCGAAAGGGGATAAAGACCCGTTTGCGCTGCGCCGTGCTGCGCTGGGTGTACTGCGTATTATCGTTGAGAAACAGTTGCCGCTCGATCTGCAAACCTTGACGGAAGAAGCGGTGCGCCTGTATGGCGACAAGCTGACCAATGCTAACGTGGTTGATGACGTGATCGAATTTATGCTGGGCCGTTTCCGCGCCTGGTATCAGGAAGAAGGCCATAGTGTGGACACTATCCAGGCGGTATTGGCTCGTCGCCCGACCCGTCCGGCAGATTTCGATGCCCGTGTGAAAGCAGTGAGTCACTTCCGTTCGCTGGATGCAGCTACTGCGCTGGCTGCGGCCAACAAGCGCGTGTCTAACATTCTGGCGAAATCCACCGATACACTGAACGCCGGCATTGATGCTTCTCTGCTCAAAGAGAAAGAGGAGATTCAACTGGCCACTTACGTTACCGCGCTGGAAAGCAAGCTGGCGCCTTGGTTTGCTGAAGGGCGTTATCAGGAAGCGTTGGCGGAACTGGCCGAGCTGCGTGAACCGGTTGATAACTTTTTCGATAAGGTGATGGTTAACGCAGAAGATGAAAGCGTGCGCTTGAATCGTCTGACGTTGCTTAACCAACTGCGTAACCTGTTCCTGAAAGTGGCGGATATTTCCGTATTGCAGTAAGCGCTTTTAGGTCAGTGGTTTTTGTTCCCCTCCGCGAAAGTGGAGGGGAGCAGACATTATCTCGGTAACATACTCTCTCTGCTGTTTATCTCGATACTCTCCGCACCGTTCTCCGTTCGCACCCAACGCGGAGCTTTGAGTTCTGCGGAAAAGAACCAAACCAGTTCCGCCAGCAACCCAATCAACGTCCGTTCCACTTCTAACGATAGCGATCGTTCTGTTATCAACTGTGCCAACGTTATGCAGTAATCGCAGAGCGATTCCGTATCTGGTTCAAAGCATGGTTGTGTGACCGGAAGGACATCGACAGTGAGGCTTTCAATTAAATGTGGTGGAACCGGTGCATTTAGCGTGGACTTTAGCAACGCAAGACACGCCGTAAGCCGTCCGCACAGTGCTAACTTGAGTGTGGGATCGTCGCTTTCTAGGAGTGTGTCGGCGAAACGTTCACAGCGTTCGGCTAACACGGTGAAATCTATGGTGGCGCTAAAAGGCGTATTGAGTAACGAGTGAGTCTGGGTTGGGGTTGTAGCCATAAGGCAGTCTCAGTGAGTAATAAAAAAACCTTCCACCACTGAAGAGGCTAATCTTGCGGGTGGTGGAACCGGACGGGGTTAGCCTTACCGGCCTCACTGACACCGGCGCGTCTTGCGACGCCCCCGCCCGGCCCACCATTGAGGTGTAGCTAAGCGCACGACACAAAAAAAGCGCGGACGCGCTTTGTGTCGTCAGTGAAGTCATTCAGGAGGCTAATCCCGACACCTGATTTTGCAGGTGCCAGTAGAAGATATCGCTATCGGTAAGGGGTCGCAAGGGGTTCATCCACTAAAGTGAAGCTCGTGCGGTAATACTCGGGGCGATTTTTGGATAATTTTCATAGTACTGGCTGGCGATAAACGCACACAGGATGCAGATATCGATGAGGCTATTCATTGCTTCAAAGATTATTTAAAGAGGTGATGTATGGTTAAAGAACGTTTATATGACGATGCCATGGTGGATGCTCTCCGGGATGATCCGGCCTTTGCTCAGGCCTATTGGCATCAGGTATTCCTTGATATGGACGAAGATGGCGGTCAGGAAGCCTTCTTACTTGCGCTGCGCCATGTGGTTGAAGCCAGAGGAGGAATGGCTATGGTTGTTCAGAAAGCCGGTGTTTCGCGTGAATCGTTATACCGCACTCTCTCTGCTACGGGTAACCCAACATTGAAAACACTCCGCCGTGTCTGTCGTTCACACAACGGGTTTACCGTTCTCTGTGCTTGCCAGTGTTTAAGGGAAGCGCCTGACTCAGTCAGGCGCTGCATCTTCTGGTGAAAATCATTACCCTAATCTGTTTTTTTGAAAGGAACGGGTATATCTAATGCGTTAATCAAATTTTTCTGCGTTCCTGTTTCAGCAGATAAGGTTGACTCATGCAGTACTCGCTGAGTAACCCCCAGCTTGTCTTTACCAGAAAATAAAACTGTCATTTCGACATTATTTTTATAAAGTACTTCATTTTCGCCGTCACCCTCAATAGATACGTGGCTGACATCTATACCTGAATGTCCAAATATGATTGATAATTCTCCATTTTTTTCTCCACAATATAATTTGGCGGTTTTTAAATCACGCGATGTTGAAAGATATCCTGCATCACGAGCCGAACAGCCTTCTGCTACTTGAGAGAATATATCATTTCCTTTACTCCCTCGGTAAGTTTTCAATACGCTATCATTACGGGAATGCCTCTCAAAACTTGATGTTAACCCGCTATGTATCATTGCATCGCCTTTGCTTAACTCATTGCCTTTCCTTAATTTTTTATTCAGTGACTGGTACTCTCCATTCGTATAAAGCCCTAATGCCAGTGTTTCGCTATCTAAAAATCCCTTGGACGGGTAATCGAGATATTGTTCCGCATAGAGTCCGTAATGCTCAATTATTTCTTCTTTTAATTTTACATTGCTTTCTGTTTTTTTATGTTGATTCTGATTGCTGTAAGTTCTAATGTTAATAATTCTTTCGGCTAGTTTATTATATTTATCCATCCTTGTTATGGTAGCGGTGTTGTATATGGTGGTTTTTTTTAGATAAACATCGGGGGCTGACTGTTTTGCTGATAAAATGTTATTGGCAATATTAACGTGTCTTTTTTTTCGAGTTTTCTCTGCAATTTTAACTGTTGCGAGTGAACTGTTGAAAAAAGATGATTTTATATTTAATAAAATACCACTCATAATTTTATCCTTAAGATTTTTTATTTCAATCAGGTAATGGACTGCAATTACATTGGGTTGTTTTTATGAAGGTAATCATATTTAAAAATGACATTATTTAAATTTATCACAAAAGTTAAGGATATATATTTTGTTCTATTTGACTCTTGGGGGAAATAATAGTTCCATGGATTATTTTATAAATTATATCAAGGTGATTAATGCATTTTATATCATGCAGTTATCTAAAGTATCTGCATGGGGATTTTTTTGTAAGGTATGGCACCTGATTTTGCAGGTGCCGGCAGAAGAGGTTTTTCTATGAAGATCGCGTGGAATTTTATTCACTCATTGGTTCCTTTGAGAGGATAACTCGCGAAAAAATAACAGGATGAGTCAATGTGCACGCGCATTTACTGTGCTTATAAAGATATTCGCCCCGAATTTTAAGATCTTCATTAGCAGCGCACTACCTGTCTTCCTTCTCAAACGCTGTTTGCAGTGCCATCACCAGCGTATCGCAACCGGCTTTATCGATGGTTAACGGTGGCGCCAACACCAGTTTCGGTCCGACCGGACGCACCACCGCGCCGGCATCGCGTGCCGCTTCTGCAATACGAAATGCCAGACCGTTATCCGGCGCTAACGAGCGCTTGCTCGCTTTATCCTCCACCAGATCCAGTGCCAACATCAGCCCTTTGCCCCGTACGTTGCCCACGGAGCGGAAGCGTGATTCAAACGGCAGCAGTTGACCGAGCAAATATTCCCCCTGATGCGAGGCATTGGCGGGCAGATTCTCCTGTTCCACAATATCCAGCACCGCAAGACCAGCGGCACAGGCTAATGGATGGCCGCCGTAGGTAAATCCCGTCATCAGTAACCCACGCGCATCGCGATTATCCAGATAGGCGGCCTCGATACGCTGATTCAGCACGGTAGCCGAAAGCGGCACGTATCCGGCGGTGAGCGCTTTGGCAAACACCATGATGTCTGGTTTTACGCCCCAACCGCGTGAGCCAAACATCGCCCCGCTTCGGCCAAATCCGGTGACCACTTCATCAGCGATCAGCAGCACGCCGTATTTATCACAGATCTCGCGCACCAACGGCCAGAAATTAGCCGGTGGCACAATCACGCCGCCTGCCCCCTGTACTGGCTCTGCGATAAACGCTGCGACGGTATCCGGGCCGTAGTAAAGAATTTCACGTTCTAGCTGTTCGGCAACCAATTTCCCTAGCGTATCGGGATCGTCGCAGTTCCACGGGTTGCGATACAACCAGGGCGATTCGATCTGCGTGCAGCCTTCCAGCATTGGGCCATAGTTAAGACGATAAATCGGCAGGCCAGACACCGAGGTGCCGCCCATGTGTACGCCGTGATAGGCATTCTTCAGCGAGATAAAGCGCGTGCGTTGCGGCTTGCCTTGCAAAATCCAGTACTGGCGCGCCACCTTGAGGGCGGTTTCCACACCGTCAGAACCGCCCATGCCGTACAGAACCCGCCGCATATCTTCTTGCTGTGTCATCTGAATGAGGCGATTAGACAGCGCTTCTGCCATCGGGTGGCTGACGCCGTCAAACAGTTGGTAGTAAGCCAGTTCATCCATCTGTTTGGCGATGGCGGCTTTCACTTCCGGGCGATTATGGCCCACGTTTACGCACCACAGTCCGGCGAAGCCATCGAGCATTTTGCGCCCTTTATCATCCCAGATGTAAAGGCCGTCGCCTTTTACAATGCGCAGCGGTTCGCGTTCAGCCCAGTCATTCGGGTGTGCCATCGGATGCCAAAAACGGTAATCGGTGTGGTTATAGGGGGCTGTCATTATGTGTGCTCCGTGAAATGAATGACGGTTAGCCGTTGCTGCCTGAGCCGCAACGGACGAATCAGATTGGCGTTACAGGGTTTCAACTATCTGGCCGATGCGTGAGTAGCGCTCGGGGCTCAGTCGACGTAGAAAATGTGCACTCATAAATCCGGAAAACGCCACCATCAGCACCAGATAGGGCAGTGATGACACCACCGGAGAGGAGGAACCGCTCAGTACGTCGAGGTTATTGACCACCAGCGCTAACGTTGCCAGCATGCCGAGTGCGGAGAGGGCCGGAGCGATAAGGCGGCTCCAGCGTGATACCGGTAGAGAAGGATTACGCTGGAAGTAGGCGAGAACGGCGAGCGAGACGCTAAATTGCAGCACCAGAATCGACATGCTGCCCAAGGCGGAAGCCCAGGAGAACACGTTCGCCATCGGGTCTAACTGCGCCAGGGCGAACAGCGCGGTGGCACACAGCATAAACGCACCCTGCACCAGGCTGGCGATATAGGGTGTTTGATGCGTGCGGTGGGTTTTTGCCATTTTCGACCACAGCAAGCCGTCGCGACTAATGGCAAACAGATAACGAGACAGCGTGTTATGGAACGCCTGTGTGGCCGCAAACAGGCTAGTGATCAACAAAACAGACATTACCTGAATGGCCCACGGACCAAGCACCTGTTCGGTGACGGTAAACACAAACATACCAGGATCTTTGGCGGCTAATTCGGCAACGTTAGCGGCACCTGCATATTGTACAAACGCCCAGCCTGAGAGGGCGAAAAAGCTGGTGATCAGTACCACGGCGAGCAGCGTGGCGCGTGGGATAATTTTGGCGGGTTGCCGGCACTCTTCCGAGTAGATGGCGGTCGCTTCAAAGCCGACGAAAGAGCAAATGGCGAAGATCATCGCAATGCCCACATCGCCATGAAACACGGTGGAGGGGGCGAATGCGCTGATATCAAAGTCTATGGGTTGGGTAACAATAGCGGCGTCAACCAGCAACACAATGCCCACTTCCATCAGCATCAATACGCCGAGCACTTTGCCCCCCAGTTCCACTTTGGCAATGCCAAGTGTCACCACTGCCGCTTGCATCAGCAGTGAGAATAGCCACCAGGGCGCCGCGATGCCGGTATGCATCTGCACGAACTGAGCAAAGAAGAAACCAAACATGGCAGTGACGGCGAGCTGAATGGCGGTGTAGGCCAACAGTGCGATGCCGAGCCCTGCGATGCCACTATGGGTGCCAAGGCCTTGTGCAATATAGGCATAAAAAGCCCCGGCATTCACCACATAACGGCTCATGGCGATAAAGCCAAAACTGAAAATAAGCAGCAGGGCACCCGCCAGGACATAAACACCGGGTATGCCGGCCCCGTTGCCTGCCATAAAGGCAACGGGCAGGCCACCGACGACGCCGGTTAAGGGCGATGCGGCGGCAATAACAAAAAAGATGATCGACCAAAGGCCAAGACTGCCTTTCTGGAGTTGGTTCCCCTGCGGCAATGCCGTCTGGGAGAGCGTGTGCGCTGTTATTGATTGCTGTGCCATGTTCCGTTCCCCTACGTGATGGTTCATGGTCAGTCTATAAAGGGCACTGGCGGGTGCGGTATCAAAATCTGGCAAACCTGAATGTGACGAATAATCATCACATTCAGATCAAATGGTGGACTGCTCGCCGCGTGTGAGAGGGCAGTTCACCAAACAGGCGTTTGTAGTCGGCGGTAAACTGAGATAGATGCCAGAAACCCCACTTTGAAGCGATTTCACTGATTTGTGCGTACTCCCCTTCCATCACCAGCATGCGTTTCACGCCGTTGAGTCGCATGTTTTTTAGGAATACCGCTGGGCTCTGGCCCGTGACCGTTTCAAAACAGTTTTGCAGGGTGCGACGCGAGGTATGAGTCAGTTGGCATAGCTCATCCATCGTCAGTGGCTGATCTCGATGGGCGATCAGTGCGTCCTGTGCTTTGGTGACTACGCGTTGTGCCTTTTGCAGGGAAGGGCGTACGCTGATGGTCTGCGTACCTACGGCGGTGAAAAAGGCGAAAGCAAGCTCGCGGATATCGCTGAGAAATTGCAGCCTCGCCTGCCGTTGCGCAAATTGCAGCGGATGTTCCATCACGCTGTGCAACATGGCTAGAATGTGTTCGCGCAGTCGGTCGGCAAGGAGATCGTGATGGATTGCGTAGACCCGGTGCGGCAGTTCATCGGTGATATCCGATAACAGTGTCAAGGGAATGCTCAATACCAGTAGCGAAGAGGTTTCCGGTGTTTGCAGCATCAACTCTCCGCCGTCGTAGGACCAGGTAATGTCCTGCGGTGTAAGGCTGTTTCCCATCCAGCGCGCTTCTCCCGACAGCGCATTAAATACCCCGAGGCAGAGCGTGCCTGTTCGCCCTTGGCCGCGTTGAAACACTGACTGTGATAGTTGCTCTTGGTAGAACTGTACGCCGTCCAGCCAGGCTTCTTTGAGGCTGCCTTCAAATCGCCCGTGAGAGATTTGGTCATAGCGTAATGCCCAATCTGTCAGCAACTGGCTGTGTTGCGCCAGTTCCTGAATGCGTGATGCGCAACGAAAACCATTTTGTTCACCAAGATGAAGTACGGGTGTCATCGTCTGTCTTTCCTGCGTCGTGATGGGATATACCCAACACGCAAGAATCACGCCAGCGCAATAGCAAAAAATGGCAGATTTTATGTCTGTATTTATAGCCTGTAAGTGATGTTTTTGCTGAGTATTGTCGTAAAACAGGCGGAAATAGAGTGATTCCTGCCATAGTCGCGTTTTGCGCTGTTGTGTTGCACCGTTATGGGATTATTGCTCAATTTTGCAGCAAAACGTTGTTAGTAAACTATCGCATCTTGAGTGTCCCTGCGGCTTGGCAGAAAAACGAGGATATCGCGCTGATTCGACTATGCTTAGGGGTAAGGCGGCGCAATATGGCCGCTTCTTCACCGGATAAAACGTGCGATAAGGAGTATGGCATGACGATAACAATGGGGTGGCGCTTGCGCTGGCTATTGCCGGTGCTGGCGCTGGGTATGGTGTTCCAATTGGCGGCCTGTGGTGATAGCGAAGCGGATCAGCGCAAGGCCTTTATTACGCTATTGCAAAGTGTGCCATCACAACCGGGTAGCGCGCCGCCGACCTTAAGTGAAGAGCAGAAAAAGCGTCTTGGTCCTTTTGCCAATGATTACGCCATTTTAACCACCTTTTCCCAGCAGTTACGGCAAAGCATGGCGGTAAGCCTGAAGCCCTTATTGGAGCATGTGTCTCAGATTCGTGTTCCGCAAGATTATCTGACCCAACGTGACGGCGTGCGCAGTACTGTCGGGGCGATAAACCTGTTGGGGCAACAGGTGCAGACGGCAAAAACTCAAGCTGATTCAGCCCGGCGTAACCTGAGTCAACCGCAAGAGATTCAAGTGCTGTATGAGCGCGTGTATTCCCTGGTGGTGGTACAACCCGCTGTGGCAGTAGGAAACGTGGTGCCAGCCGCAGCCACGCTGGCTCAGCAGTTGGCTCAGGTGGGCGACTTCCTCCAGGCTCAGGGTAAGCAGGCCACTTTTGTAGGTAATCAAGTGCAATTTGAAACAGCGCAGCAGGCCGCGCGTTACAACGCGCTGATTACGCCATTGGCTACGCAGCAGCGTGATTTGATGAATGGATTGCAGCCGCTTTTGCCCTTGTTGCAACCATCGCTATGAGGCAATAACGCGAGGTAGTGATAATATTTAGTGATTTGAGTCACATAATTAAAACAAAATCACGGCGTTGTAATGTGATTAAAGTCACATTGTTCTGCCGTGAAAGCGGAAGATGATGCGTCGAATTGGCCGTATTCGATGATTTTATGTGAAGCTAGTCACTAAAATGTAGCAGCGATGTGGGGATTATGTGTGATGTTTGTCACATGTGGCCGTGAGGTTGCGGTATTAAACCGACGTGCTAGAGTCCGCACGATCTCTACCGACGGAAGGCAGTCACACCGTCTCACGATAATGACCACACGCGCTAGCGATCGCGCGTTTGAATAGGGGTGTGTTTTTATGCTCACAGCAGATACTAAGGTCAAAGTTCAGAATTTTGGCCGCTTCCTGAGCAACATGGTAATGCCCAATATCGGGGCGTTTATCGCTTGGGGCCTGATTACCATGTTGTTCATCCCAACCGGTTGGTTGCCGAGTGCGACGCTTGCCAAGCTGGTGGGGCCGATGATCACCTATCTGCTGCCGCTGCTTATCGGTTATACCGGTGGCCGTTTGGTCGCGGGCGATCGCGGCGGTGTGGTCGGTGCCATCACCACGATGGGGGTAATCGTTGGTGTTGATATGCCGATGTTCCTCGGCGCGATGATTGTTGGCCCGTTGGGTGGATGGACCATTAAACGCTTTGACCGCATTGTTGATGGCAAGATCAAAAGCGGTTTTGAAATGCTGGTGAACAACTTCTCTGCCGGTATCATTGGCATGTTGTTGGCTATTCTGGCGTTTTTGGCGATTGGCCCGTTGGTGGAGTTTTTATCTAAAGGTCTGGCTGCGGGCGTAGATCTGATGGTGCAGAATAACCTGCTGCCGCTCACCTCGATCTTTGTTGAACCCGCAAAAATCCTGTTCCTGAACAACGCCATCAACCACGGTATCTTCTCGCCGCTGGGTATCCAGCAGGCGACGGAAGCAGGCAAATCTATTTTCTTCCTGATTGAAGCCAACCCCGGTCCGGGGATGGGTGTGCTGATGGCGTACATGTTCTTTGGTCGCGGTAATGCCAAAGTGTCCGCACCGGGCGCGGCCATCATCCACTTTCTGGGGGGTATCCACGAAATCTATTTCCCGTATGTGCTGATGAACCCGCGCCTGCTGATTGCGGTGATTCTGGGCGGCATGACTGGGGTGTTCACGCTGACCTTGTTGGGCGGTGGTCTGGCTGCTCCGGCTTCTCCAGGCTCTATTCTGGCGGTGCTGGCAATGACACCGAAGGGGGCCTATTTTGCCAATATCGTGGCGATTGCAGCCGCGTTTGCCGTCTCTTTTGTGCTGTCAGCCATCTTGCTGAAAAGCACTAAGGTAAAAGAAGGGGACGATCTGGATGAAGCCACACGCCGTGTACAAGAAATGAAAGCGGCCTCCAAAGGCGGTTCAGCTCCAACCGGCATCAGCGGTGATTTGAGCACCGTGCGCAAAATCATTGTGGCCTGTGATGCAGGCATGGGGTCCAGCGCCATGGGGGCAGGTGTCTTGCGCAAGAAAGTGCAAGATGCTGGACTGACGCAAATATCGGTGACGAACAGTGCCATCAACAGTTTGCCTGAGGATGTCGATCTGGTGATTACGCACCGTGATTTGACCGAACGAGCGATGCGCCATGCGCCGCAAGCGCAGCATATCTCGCTGACCAATTTCCTCGACAGCCAGTTATACAGCGATCTGGTAGGGCGTTTGGCCGCCGTTCAGCCCGCGGGGGGCAGCGCTGCCGCCGCACCGGTGGCCGAGCCAGAAGCCGCAACCTTGTTCCAACTCGGGGCCGCTAACGTGTTCCTGAACTTGCAGGCGAGCGATAAAGAGCAGGCGATTCGCTTTGCCGGTGAGCAACTGGTTAAAGGTGGCTATGTTGAGCCGGAATATGTGGATGCGATGCTGGCGCGTGAAAAGCTGACCTCAACGTATCTGGGCGAATCTATCGCCGTGCCGCACGGCACCATTGAAGCTAAAGATCGCGTGCTGAAAACCGGTATCGTTTTCTGCCAATATCCGCAAGGGGTTCGCTTCGGTGATGATGCAGATGATGTTGCTAAACTGGTGATCGGTATCGCGGCGCGTAATAACGAACATATTGCGGTGATCACCCGTCTGACCAATGCACTGGACGATGACGCCGTGATTGCCCGTTTGGCGCAGACCCAGGATGTGCAGGACGTGCTAGATCTGCTCTCCGAGAAAAAGAGTGCCTGATTTATCGGCAGCGCCGCCTTCGGGCGGCCTCTTTTTTTGCCATTGCTTTTAAAGGTTAACGCATGATGAAAGCTTTACATTTTGGTGCCGGAAATATCGGCCGTGGATTTATCGGAAAACTGCTGGCAGACGCCAACATCGAACTTACCTTTGCAGATGTGAATCAACCGCTGCTGGATGCCATCAACAGTCGTAAGCAGTATCAGGTGAAAGTGGTTGGCGAACAGGCGCAGTTGGAAACGGTTAGCAACGTTAGCGCGGTGCACAGTGCAAGCCCAGAAGCTGTAGCACTGATTGCCGAGGCCGATTTGGTCACCACCGCGGTAGGACCGCAAATTCTCGAAAAAATCGCGGGAGCCATTGCTCAAGGTTTGGTGAAGCGTCATACGCTTGGTAATACGCGTCCACTGAATATCATCGCTTGCGAAAATATGGTGCGCGGCACCACACAGCTAAAACAACATGTGTGGAAGCATCTGCCGGAGAACGAACAGGCGTGGGTAAACGAGCATGTTGGTTTTGTTGACTCAGCGGTAGACAGGATTGTCCCACCGGTGGAAGCGGGCCAGGACGATCCTTTGGCCGTGACGGTAGAAACCTTCAGTGAATGGATTGTGGACCAAACCCAATTCGTTGGATCGCTACCGCAGATTGCAGGCATGGAATTAACCGACAATCTGATGGCATTCGTTGAGCGTAAGCTGTTTACACTCAATACAGGTCATGCCATTACCGCGTATTTGGGGCAGCAGGCCCGCCATCAGACGATCCGAGATGCCATTCTGGATACCGAGGTGCGTGCTGTGGTGCGCGGTGCGATGGAAGAGAGCGGGGCAGTGCTGATTAAACGTTACGGTTTTGATGCCGAGAAGCATGCCGCGTACATCAACAAGATTTTGAGCCGCTTTGAAAACCCCTATCTGCACGACGATGTGGAGCGTGTGGGTCGTCAGCCGCTGCGTAAACTCAGTGCAGGCGATCGCCTGATCAAACCGCTGCTGGGCACGCTGGAATACCAATTGCCAAATGATAATCTGATCATCGGTATCGCAGCGGCAATGCATTATCGCAGCGAACAAGATCCGCAGGCGCAGGAATTAGCAACGTTGCTGGAGAACGTGGGGCCACAGGCTGCGTTGGCGCAAATTTCTGGTCTGGATGTGCAGAGTAAGGTTGTGGAGCAAGCAGTGAGTGTGTATAACGCCATGCAATAATTCGCGCCGTTTGGCAGGGACGTTATGATGGAAGAAACTCAAGCTTTTGAGAATCGCGTGCTGGAATCCCTCAATGCGGCGAAGACGGTGCGCAGCTTTATGCTGAAAGCGGTTGAGCTGCTGGCGGAAGCCGTGAGTATTCTCATGCTGCAGATCTTCCGTAAAGACGATTATGCGGTGAAATACGCAGTAGAGCCGTTAATGACCGGCAGCGGCCCGTTAGGGGATCTCTCCGTGCGTTTGAAGCTGATTTACGGTTTGGGCATGATCAGCCGTAAAGAGTACGAAGATGCAGAGCTGGTGCTTGCGTTGGGGGAAGAGTTATTCCACGACGAAAGCGACTACCGTTTCACGGATGACGAAATCCTCGGGCCGATTAACGAGCTGCATTGTGTCACTGCGTTGCCTCAACCTCCCGAGATGCTGGCTGGCAATGAATCGGCCGATCCATTGTTGATCCCGATGCAACAGCAGCGTTATCAGCAGGTGGTGCGTTCCACGCTGGTGCTTTCTTTGACGGCGTTAATCTCGCAGATTAGCCTTAAGAAAGCCTTTTAAGTTTGTGGCTCTGAACGTTTACGGGCGGTGCGTTATCACCATTAACGCACCGCCCGTTTTGTTTTTTGCGCCGCGGGGTTTTATATCACCCCAGTTTACGCCTCGTCTGTCGGGGCTTACCGCTGATAGTCGAGTGTTGCAGGGCGTTCACCATAGCCTATCGCAGTATTGATACTGTTTGCTGACGGTGTAAGGCGAAATACCGAAACCGCTTCCGTCAGCACCTGCGTTTGCTCTTCCAACGAGTTGGCGGCGGCGGCGGATTGTTCCACCAGCGCCGCGTTCTGTTGCGTGGTGCCGTCCATTTCCGCAATCGCCTGGCTGACCTGAGCAATGCCACGGCTCTGCTCTTCAGAGGCTGTAGCGATTTCGCCCATGATATCGTGCACCTGTGTTACTGATTTCACGATGTTATTCATTGTCTTGCCCGCATTGGTGACCAGATTGGCTCCCTGACTGATTTGCGAGACTGACTCACTGATTAACCCTTCGATTTCTTTGGCTGCTTGCGAGCTGCGCTGTGCGAGATTGCGCACTTCGCCTGCGACCACGGCAAAACCACGCCCTTGCTCTCCGGCACGGGCCGCTTCTACCGCTGCGTTTAGCGCCAGAATGTTGGTCTGGAATGCAATGCTGTTGATGACCGAAGTGATCTCGGCAATGCGCTTGGAGCTCTGTTCGATATCCACCATGGTCTGTACCACATGGCCTACCTGCTCGCCGCCCTGTTTGGCTGTTTGCGAGGCGTTAACCACTAACTTGTTGGCATGGTTGGCGTTATCCGCATTTTGCTTCACTGTGGCTGTCAGTTGTTCCATGCTGGCCGCCGTTTGCTCTACCGCTGCCGCTTGCTGCTCGGTGCGGGAAGAGAGATCGGTGTTACCGGCGACGATCTCGCTGGCAGCAGTAGAAATTTGGCCGACGCCAACGCGGATGTCATCAATCATTTGATGCAGGTTGCCGTTCATTTTTGCCATTGCGTTCAATAACTGGCCCAGTTCGTCACGGCGTGAGGTTGACACTTTCATGGTCAGATCCCCCGTGGCAATACGTTCAGCGATGGTCAATGTATGGGTCAGTGGCGCAGTGATTTGGCGCGAAATGAACCAGGCAATCAGAAGGCCCACCAACAGCGTGATCAAGGCCGTGACGGTCAATTGGATTTCTGACGTGCGCACATTGTGGTCGGTTTGCTGCAACTGTGCATTCAGGAGCTCCGTGATACGCTCGCCGAGCGCGACGGCGATGTCGTTCATCTGCGTGACGCTCTCCATCTCTTTCTGATAAGCCGGCATGTAAGAGAGCACCTGCTCCTCATAGTGGTTCATGGTAGTCAGAACCGGGTCCAGCGTTTCCCGCTGCTCAACAGAAAGGCTCTGGCTCAGGAAGGTTAGCGCCGTTTGTGCTTCATTGATGCTGTCGGTCAGCGTTTCTTCTGCTGCTTTGGTGCGCTCCAGTAGCAAATTGTCCAGATGGAAACGCACTGTCATTAGCTTGGTTTTAAAATCGGCCAGCAGCAGTTGCTGTGACTGACTATCGCCCGTTGCGCGCAGTTGATCGTCAAGCTTGCTCATTGCTTGGTCTGTGCCGTCCAGGTTCCAGCTTTTTTTGACGTTATCTTTCGTGGTAACGGCATCCAGATAGTTTTGGCGCTGTTGTTTGTAGCTGTTTATCGTGGTTGCGATGCTATCCAGCGTTTTAATATCCTGAGCTGACCAGCTTAGCGTTTTGGCCTGAGCGACCAGCGTATTGATATTGTCGATATGAATACTGTTTTGCTTAATATCGTTCAGATCGTAGTTAGCGCCAAACCGTGCACGATAATATTTAGCCTGATTAACCTCGGTATTAATCTGATTACTCAAATTAACTTTTTGAATACTTTCTTGTAACGACTCAATGTAGCTAATTCCTCGGCCCGCAATCAGTGCGGTTAACAGCAATACCAAAAAGAACCCCAGCCCTAATTTCTTACCGACATTGATATTTTCAAACTTGATAGCCATTCTGTTTTTCCACTGTGTGTGAAGCCAAACAATGGCGTCTATCCGGGGAGCGCACAAGCTCACGCCGTGCGGTGGGGTGTCAGACACCGGGGTGTCAGGCTGAAGGCACGTCAGGAAAGAAAGACAAGCTCCGTGTCAGCGTGTGGCTATGTACCGTATTGCACCGTACAAACCGTATTCACCTTCCCATGGTAATATTCCGGATGGGATAGACTGCCTACTTCAGACAGCAGGCACTGCCATCTGATGCGGTGTTAATCGCTCGCAATCGGGTACATGGCCGCGTGTGCAGCAAAGAAGGCAGCACAAAACACAGCATGATTTCGACGAGTTAACCCCGGCAGCATAAATGAAAATGTAGCCTTTAAAAAATTTTTTAATTGTTTAAATGTAAGAAAGGTGAAACGAGTCAGCGAGTGATAAGTAAAAAAAAACCGAAATAACAAAATCTTATTTCGGTTTTATTCGTTTTCCTGTCGTCAGGACAGATTATTTAGCGGCAGCAAAACGCGCAGCAGCTTCATCCCAGTTCACCACGTTCCAGAAGGCTTTGATGTAATCCGGGCGACGGTTTTGATATTTCAGGTAGTAAGCGTGTTCCCACACGTCAAGTGCGACGATCGGGTAACCGGAGGCGCCGGAAATGGCTTCACCCATCAGCGGGCTATCCTGGTTAGCGGTGGAAACCACAGCCAGTTTGCCGTCTTCTTTCAATACCAGCCACGCCCAGCCTGAGCCGAAACGGGTTGCAGCAGCCTGCTCAAATTTTTCTTTGAATGCATCAACGCTGCCGAAATCGCGTTCGATAGCCGCTTTCAGATCGCCGCCCAGCGTGGTGCCCAGTTTCAGGCCTTTCCAGAACAGGCTGTGGTTAGCATGGCCGCCTGCGTTGTTGCGCAGTGCTGCTTTCTTCTCTGCTGGCACTTTATCCAGCTTGGCGATCAGTTCTTCTGCGGAGAGGCTAGCGAATTCCGGCAGACTTTCCAGCGCTGCGTTAGCGTTATTGACGTAAGCCTGGTGGTGCTTGGAGTGATGGATTTCCATCGTTTGTTTGTCGAAATGCGGTTCCAGCGCGTCATAAGCGTAAGGCAGGGATGGCAGTGAATAACTCATATTTATCATCTCCATAGTTGTACTACTAAATAATCGCGAGCGTGCTTGGTCTGCGTTGTGGCGCGCGCGTGATAGTCAGGTACGGCACGCCTCAAGCGGTAGTGGTTAACAAACAACCGTTTGTTAGCGTCGCGTAATCATGAGGTTCATTATAGTTAATTAAATGATCTTGAAAACGATTATTCGCGCCGCAATCACACTGAGGTTGCTCGTTTACCCCAGGAAAACAAACGGTTATATCATTGTTGCCTAAGCTAAAAACAGATTAATCTATCCGCACCTACCTCATGTGCTGTCGTGCAGGCGCTGCGGGTGGGTGTAAATGGTCGCTCGGCCAGGGCGACAAAAGCCCACGAGCGTCAGGTTGCAACGTTCAGCGACATCAATGGCGAGCGACGTTGCTGCCGAGACGGCAAACACAATCTCGACGCCGCACATGGCGGCTTTCTGCACCATCTCATAGCTGGCACGGCTGGAAACCAACACAGCACCCGATTGCCAGGGGCGCGTAGCACGCACGCCCAGAAGTTTATCGAGCGCAACATGGCGACCAACATCTTCGCAGCCGCCCAAAATCGTCCCTTCACTGGAAAGCCACGCTGCTGCATGAGTAGAGCCGGTCAATTGACCGATGTGCTGTACCTCTGTCAGTTGCTTTAATGCATCCCCTAACTGGTTCAGCGAGAAAGTTTGTGTGAAAGGCAGCGGTGTGACCGGTTTGCCGATCTCTTCCAGCTGTTCGACACCGCAAACGCCACAGCCGGTGCGGCCGTTCATGGCTCGCCGGCGCTCTTTTAACCCGGCAAAGCGGCGGCTGGATAGCTCTATCTGGACTTCAATACCGTTACAGACGGGTTGTACGTCCATGCCGTAAATCTCTTGCGGTGACGTGATAATACCTTCCGACAGGGAAAAACCTAACGCAAAGGCCTCCAGATCTTTTGGCGTAGCCATCATCACCACATGGGAAATGCCGTTGTACACCAGTGCAACGGGCACTTCTTCCGCCAGCCAGTCGGTTTTGGCCTGAGACAGGCTGCCTTGGTGGCGTACGCTTCGTTGGCATGCGCCCTCAAGCGCAGGGATCGCTTCTTCCACGTGTTATCCCCATAAGATATTCATTCTGGAGTAGAAAGCCATTATTTCACCCCACTGGGTGTGATGCGAGTTTTATCGTGGAAAGCCGTGATTTGCCTGTGGCAGAGGGCACAAAAGGAGGTATGAGCACAGCGCAAAGTGTGCGTTTCCTCGAAGAGTCAGTAAACAGCGCGGCAGGCGAGCCGATTTGTGTATACGCTTGGTAAACTATCCTTGATGTTAGCAACTTTTTGCATATTGGCTCTGTTTTCATGCGGCCTGGCCGCGCAACCGTACGGCGAAGAAAAGGAGACCTCAATGGCACATCACACCGCTGAAGACCGGGTCGCGCCCGGCAACTATGCCCATCCCCTCAATCTGAAAAAACGCTATGACAACTTTATTGGCGGCACTTGGGTGCCTCCCGTCAGTGGCGACTATTTCGTTAACCTGACGCCTGTCACCGGGCAACCCCTGTGTGAAGTCGCCAGTTCCGGCATGCGTGATGTTGATCATGCGCTGGATGCCGCCCATAACGCCAAGGCAGAGTGGGGGGCGATGTCGGTGCAGGAACGCGCTTTGCTGCTGAACCGCATTGCAGATCGTATGGAGGAAAACCTGGAACTGCTGGCGTATGTCGAAACCTGGGATAACGGGAAACCGATTCGCGAGACGCTAGGGGCTGACGTTCCACTGGCGATCGACCATTTCCGCTACTTTGCCGCCTGTGCCCGCGCACAGGAAGGGGCTATCAGCGAAATCGACAAGGATACTGTCGCATACCATTTTCACGAACCTCTGGGTGTGGTGGGGCAGATTATTCCATGGAATTTCCCCCTGTTGATGGCCTGTTGGAAAATGGCTCCGGCGTTGGCGGCAGGCAACTGTATCGTACTTAAACCTGCGAAATTAACGCCGCTCTCCGTGCTGATGCTGATGGAACTGATTCAGGATTTATTGCCGCCGGGCGTGATCAACGTGGTGAATGGTTCTGGCAGTGAGATCGGAGAGTATTTGGCGACGTCGCCACGCATTGCGAAAGTGGCGTTTACCGGTTCCACCGAAGTGGGGCAGCAAATCATGAGCTACGCGGCACGTAATGTGGTGCCCGTGACGCTGGAGTTAGGCGGGAAATCCCCCAATATCTTTTTTGCTGATGTGATGGACAAAGAAGACAGCTATTTCGATAAGGTGTTGGAAGGCTTCACGTTGTTCGCTTTTAACCAAGGGGAAGTCTGTACTTGCCCAAGCCGGGCATTGATTCAGGAGTCCATCTATGACCGTTTTATGGAACGAGCAATCAAACGGGTTGAAGCTATCCGCATTGGTAACCCACTGGACAGCCAGACGATGATGGGAGCACAGGTATCTGAAGGGCAATTGAAAACCATCCTTGATTACATTGAAGTGGGTAAGCAGGAAGGCGCACGGATTCTGACCGGCGGGCGACGTAAAGCATTGCCGGATGCATTGACGCAGGGCTACTACCTGGAGCCGACCGTGTTGTTCGGTAAGAACAGCATGCGCGTGTTTCAGGAGGAAATTTTTGGTCCGGTGCTCGCTGTCACCACGTTCAAAACCATGGATGATGCGCTGGAGATCGCCAACGATACCCACTATGGATTGGGCGCAGGGGTGTGGAGCCGTAACAGCAACATAGCCTATCGTATGGGGCGCGGTATTCAGGCGGGGCGCGTATGGACCAACTGCTACCATGCTTATCCGGCACATGCGGCTTTTGGCGGCTATAAACAGTCAGGCATTGGCCGTGAGAATCACAAGATGATGCTGGAACATTACCAGCAAACCAAGTGCTTGTTGGTGAGTTACTCTGACAAACCGCTTGGGTTATTCTGACGGTTTGTAGCTATCGCTCAGGTGGTTGCTGACAAACCCTTTTCGGCATGTCCGTGTTTCCCGGCGAATCACGGCGAGGGGCCATTATGGGGTACATCCATGTACCCCACCCTACGGGCCAGCGCACACGCTGTTCAAATTTGCTCCAGGCAAATTTGTCGGCGGCTTATGCTGCTACGACCCCATCGACGCACTTCGCCTAATCACGGACTTTGTCATCAGTCACAACGCCCGTCTAAGACGGGCGTTGTGTTTTGTTCTATCACGAAGGAACGTTGTGTGACGATAATTTCTGTGCGCGAAAACCCGCACTGGGCTGCAGCGGCGACGATTTATTTTCAGGAACAGTGGGCATCCGAAGAGACGATGATGTTGTATCAGGATGCAATTGAACAATCATTAGCAGCGGAGAATCCGTTGCCGCAATGGTATTTGCTCATTGAAGACGAGCGGGTTATTGGTTGTGCTGGACTGATCACCAATGATTTTATCAGCCGTATGGAGCTTTACCCGTGGCTGTGTGCGCTTTATGTGGAGCCAGACTCTCGTTCTCGCGGTCACGGTCGCCAATTGATTCGTCATGTCGCCGATGAAGCGAAACGGCATGGATTTTCCCACCTTCATCTGTGTACCGATCTGATCGGATTCTATGAACAAGCGGAATTTGTGTATGCGGGGGAGGGATATCACCCATGGGGTGAATCATCACGCGTCTACTCATTAGTGTTGTGATGTGAGTGGATCGCCAGACATCTGGCATAACGGCATTTCCAGAAACCATGCCATTGAGGCATAACCGGATGAGGACTACCCTTATGTTGTTAAAAACAAAAGGGGAGTCTCATGTCGGACAAGATAGGCTGGGTCGATAATCTACGCGCCATCGCCTGCCTGATGGTCGTGTTGATCCATAGCACCACCTATTACATCACGGCGGCAGGCATGCCGGGAGAGCGCCATTGGGATGTGGCAAACCTGCTAAATTCTGCTTCCCGCGTGGGGGTGCCGTTGTTCTTTATGATTTCGGGCTACCTGTTTTTTGGTGAGCGGCAGGCGGAAAAAAAGCATATTTTGCGTATTGGTTTCTGTCTGCTGTTTTACAGTGCGGTATCACTGGCGTATATGGCGCTGTTGACACCGATTCATGAAGGCAATGCGCTACGACTGTTTTGGCAGAGGCCGGTCTTTTATCATCTTTGGTTTTTTTATGCGATTCTGACGATCTATTTGTTATCACCGTTAATACGAGTTCCCCCAGTTTCGGGGCGATATCTCACTGTAGTCGTTTTGATTTTGGCCGTTGTCGCTAATCCCCATACGCCGGAGCTTACAATAGGGCATACTCCGCTATTGCCGATCAATTTGTATATTGTGGGCGACACGTTTTACTACCTGCTGTATGCGGTTGTAGGGCGTGCGCTGGGGGTGTTGACGCCTACGCGTTGGGTGACGCTGGGTGCGGCACCGTTGTTTGTTGTCTCTGTATTGCTGATCGCGATGGGCACTTCGCAGCAAACTATGGCAAACGACAACTTTACCCAAACCTTCTACCTCTACGCCAACCCATTGGTGTTTATTGCAGCGGTATGCCTGATGATCCTGTTCAAGGCATCAGTACTAAGTGCACCTTTGCCCGGATTTTCGTTTATCTCCCGCCACTCTCTGGCTATTTACGGCTTCCATGCCCTGATCATTCACTTTATTCGTACTCGCGATTTGGCCCTAAAAGATTGGCCGATATTGGATATCTTTTACGTTTTCCTCTGTGCGGTTGTGTGCAGCATGTTGCTCTCCCTATTGGTACAGCGTTGTGATATTCGGCGTTGGGTTAGCTAACTGATCTCGCTCATCAGCGGGCTCAACTGCTGGTAAAGCATACGAAACGTTTCTCGTTGCTGCGCATAGCGTGCGTGCTGTGCGGCATCGGGCTGGTGAACCTGTTCCAATGGCAGCGGTGGCAGCAGGTCGGCCAGTGAGACAGTGGGATTCACAGCGCTTTGTGCCAACCGCGCGGCCCCCAATGCGGGCCCGACATCGCCGCCAGTGCGGTATTCCAACGTCTGCTCGCTGATATCCGCTAGCATTTGACGCCAGTAAGCGCTGCGTGCGCCACCGCCAATCAACGTGATACTGGTGGGGCGTAGACCCGTCATATGCAGCGCGTCCATACCATCGGCAAGCGCAAAGCCCACGCCTTCCAGTACGGCGCGCGCCAGTTCTGCCCGTCCATGCTGATGGGTTAATCCCCAAAATGCGCCTTTTGCCTGCGGGTTATTGTGTGGGGTACGCTCGCCTGAAAGGTAAGGAAGGAACCAGATGGGCGGTACGGTAGCGCTGACGGAGGCCTGTGCCGCTTCTTCCAGCAGTTGCGGTACACTTTCGGCATGGGTCAGTCGGGCTGCCCAATCCAGACACGATGCCGCACTCAACATAACTGACATCAAATGCCAGGTACCCGGCAGGGCATGGCAAAAGCTGTGCACAGCGTGTTGTGGGTTGCTGAGAAAACCATCACTGACGGCAAAATAGACGCCTGATGTTCCCAGAGACAGCATGGCTTGCCCTGCTTGCCACAGGCCTACACCGACGGCACCCGCAGCGTTATCCCCACCGCCTGCGACGACCGGGACGCTATTCATGCTCCAGCGCTGCGCCAATGCGCCGGAAAGGTAACCGGTTACCTGATTTCCCTCAAACAAGTCAGGCATTGCCTGGCGATCGAGTGAACAGGCGGCGAGTAAAGCATCACTCCAGTCTCGTTTGCCGACGTCTAACCACAGGGTTCCAGCGGCATCTGACATATCGCTGGCAAATTCACCTGTCATACGCCAGCGTAGGTAGTCTTTGGGTAATAATACTTTATCAATCTGTTGAAAACATTCGGGTTCGTGTTCCTGAACCCATTTCAGCTTCGGGGCAGTAAAGCCCGGCATCATCAGATTACCTGTAATTTGACGGGAGTTCGGCACCTGCTGTTCTAATGTATTGCATTGTGTGGCGCTGCGACCATCGTTCCAGAGTATCGCTGGTCGTAACACTTGATGGTGTTTGTCCAGCAGGGTCGCACCATGCATTTGCCCTGTGAGGCCGATAGCTTTAACGGCATGTAAGTCATGTTGTGCCGCCAGCGCTTGTACTGTGGCATCGGTTGCTGCCCACCACGCTTCGGGAGATTGTTCCGACCAGAGCGGATAGGGGCGTGATACCGTTAAAGGTGCGCTGTGCGTGGCAATCACGCTTCCTTCCTCATTCAGCAGAATGGTCTTTACACCCGATGTGCCGAGATCGATACCCATATACATAGTGTGAGATCCTGTCGTTTTTTATCTGTCTGCCGGTACTGCTATTATTCTCACCGAGCGGTTCCCACGAACAAGCAGCAATATTCGTGGGAACAAGGCTACTTTTTGGGTTGTTACTGGTACAGGTAGTCGTTGATCAAATTCTCCAACATTTCCTGATGCCCGCTTTGGTGTTTCGGCGCAATCTGTTGTGCTTGGACGTGTTTTGCCAATTGCTCCAAAGAGAGCTTACCTTGCAGGATTTGTTGTCCGAGTTCGCCGTTCCAACCCGCATAGCGTTTGGCAACCCACTGGTTTAGTTTGTCATCTTCCAGCATCCGGGCTGCGACTTTTAACGACAGGGCCAGCGTATCCATAGCACCAATATGTGCGTGGAACAGATCGTAACGGTCAGTGCTTTGGCGGCGGACTTTGGCGTCAAAATTCAGCCCACCCGTAGTAAAACCACCTGCTTTCAGGATTTCATACATGATCAAGGCATTTTCTTCCACGCTGTTTGGGAACTGATCGGTATCCCAGCCCAGCTGTGGATCGCCGCGGTTGGCATCAACAGAGCCAAAAATCCCCAGAGCGATGGCAGTAGCGATTTCATGGTGGAATGTGTGCCCTGCCAGAGTGGCGTGGTTTGCTTCAATATTAACCTTGATCTCTTTCTCTAAACCGAACTGTTTCAGGAAACCGTAAACGGTTGCTACGTCGTAATCGTACTGATGCTTGGTAGGTTCTTGTGGTTTGGGTTCGATAAGCAGCGTGCCCTGAAAACCGATTTTATGCTTATGTTCGACCACCATTTGCATAAAGCGGCCGATCTGTTCCCGTTCCTGACGCAAATCGGTATTGAGCAACGTTTCATATCCTTCGCGTCCCCCCCACAGCACGTAGTTTTCTCCCCCGAGTTGGAGAGTGGCGTTCATGGCAGAAAAGACCTGCGTGGCTGCCCAGGCAAAAATTTCCGGATCTGGGTTGGTGGCGGCACCAGCGGCATAGCGTGGATGCGTAAAACAGTTGGCTGTACCCCAAAGCAATTTTACCCCGGTTTGCTGTTGTTTCTCAGAAAATATCTCGACAATTGTTTGAAAATTATAAAGATAGTCATTCAGTGAGTTACCTTCTGGCGCAATATCCACATCGTGGAAACAGTAGTAAGGCACGTTCAATTTGTGGAAAAACTCAAACGCAATATCTGCCTTTTGCTTCGCCAGCGATAAGGGGTCCCCTGCTGCCTGCCAGGGGCGCTCGAAGGAACCGACACCAAACATGTCGGCACCGTTCCAGCAGAATGTGTGCCAATAAGCGACGGCGAAACGCAGATGCTCTGCCATACGTTTCCCCAAAATTTCCTGATCGGGGTTGTAATGGCGAAAAGCGAAGGGATTGGTGGTGCCACGGCCTTCATAACGAACACGTTCAATCTGTTCAAAATAGGTTGGCATGGAGAACTCCTCAAGAAAATCACTCAGCGGATAAGCGGTCATTTTTATTCATCTTCGGAGTGGATCGCCGTTTGCTCAATTATGTTATTTCACACTTAAGTTAAGATAATTATTAAATGTGCAGCAGATCGCAAAAAGAAGATGAAAAACCATTCTGAATGCGCATTCATAAATAATGAGGAAGGGTTGAGGTCGATAACAATAAAATATGACCGGCATCATAAAATTACGATTAAACCAAAAAACGTAATTGCTTGGTGAAAATCTGTAATTGAAGCTGCGCCAGTTACCAGCAACACTTTTTCTGCTTGGTAGCGTTTCTTTCCTGCACGTTAAACGTTAAAAAAGAAAGGTACTCATGATGAAAGTTAAACACTTTTTACTGTCAGCCTGTGCCGTACTTGCTTTAATGAGCCATACCGGATTTGCTAAAGAGGTAAAAATTGGTATGGCAATCGATGACTTGCGTTTGGAACGCTGGCAGAAAGATCGCGATCTCTTTGTTGCCAAGGCGCAATCGCAAGGCGCGACGGTGTTCGTTCAGTCCTCGAACGGCAATGAGGAAACCCAGATTTCCCAAATTGAAAACATGATAAATCGCGGTGTCGATGTCCTGGTTATTATTCCTTATAACGGTCAAGTGCTTAGCAATGTGATTGCAGAAGCGAAGCGGGAAGGCATTAAGGTATTAGCTTATGATCGAATGATTAATAACGCCGATGTTGATTTCTATATCTCATTTGATAATGAAAAGGTTGGGGAATTACAAGCGAAATACCTGGTTGATAAAGTGCCACAAGGGAATTATTTCCTGATGGGGGGCTCTCCCGTGGACAATAATGCAAAACTGTTCCGTAAGGGACAAATGAACATATTAAAACCCTTGATTGATTCTGGAAAAATAAAAGTCGTGGGCGATCAATGGGTAGATGCCTGGTTGCCAGAAAATGCCTTAAAAATTATGGAAAATGCACTAACAGCAAACAATAACAATATTCAGGCTGTTGTCGCATCCAATGATGCCACTGCGGGAGGGGCTATTCAGGCGCTGGCTGCGCAGGGGTTGGCGGGCAAGGTGGCTATCTCAGGTCAGGATGCGGATTTGGCGGCGATCAAACGCATCATCGCTGGCACACAAACCATGACGGTGTACAAACCGATCACCAAATTGGCAACGGAAGCAGCGGATATCGCCGTCGCGCTGGGGGCGGGTAAAGCGCCCAAATCCAATGCCTCGCTGGAGAATGGGCTGAAAGCCGTGCCGTCGTATCTGTTGGAGCCCGTACCGGTTGATAAATCCAACATTGAAACCACTGTGATTGCTGACGGGTTCCATAAAGCTGCAGACCTTAAATAAGTTATTGGCCCTGGCCGTTTTCCGACGCCGGGGCTTTCGTAGGCAGCGTTATCCGGCGTGCAGTGGGTGAATGATGGAGGCGAAAATGCCCTTCTTGTTGGAAATGAAAAATATCACCAAAGTATTTGGCAGTGTAAAGGCGGTGGATAACGTTAGCCTTGCGCTTGAAGCTGGGCAAGTATTATCGCTCTGCGGTGAGAATGGCTCCGGCAAATCAACGCTGATGAAAGTGCTGTGTGCCATTTATCCCTTCGGCAGTTATGGCGGAGACATCGTATTTGCCGGGGATGTACTGCGTGCCAGCCACATTCGCGAGACCGAGCAGAAGGGGATTGCCATCATTCATCAGGAGCTGGCGCTGGTCAAAGAGATGAGCGTGCTGGAGAACATCTTTCTGGGTAATGAATGGACGACACGTGGCGTATTGGAAAGTGATGAGATGTTTTTACGCTGCCAGACCATGTTAGCGCGGGTCAAGCTTGAGGTCGATCCCCATACCCGAGTCGGCGAACTTGGCTTGGGCCAACAACAACTGGTGGAGATTGCCAAGGCGCTCAATAAGCAGGTACGGCTGTTGGTGTTGGATGAGCCGACTGCCTCACTGACCGAGCGGGAAACCGCAATTTTGCTGGATATCATCCGTGATTTACGCAACCACGGTATCGCCTGTATCTACATTTCCCATAAGCTGAATGAAGTTAAAGCCATTTCGGACACTATCTGTGTGATTCGTGACGGTAAACACATTGGTACCCATCCCGCCTCCATGCTCAGTGAAGATCAGATTATTGCCATGATGGTTGGTCGTGAGCTAACCGAGCTCTATCCCTCTGAGCCGCACGATATTGGTGAAGAAATTCTACACGTTGCGCACTTGACCGCCTGGCATCCAGTTAATCGTCATATTCGTCGCGTCAACGATGTTTCCTTTGCGCTGCGCCGAGGGGAAATTCTGGGTGTTGCTGGGCTGGTTGGTTCTGGTCGGACTGAAATGGTGCAGTGTTTGTTTGGTGCTTACCGTGGGCGATGGCAGGGCGAGATTGTGCTTAAGGGGCAGCCGGTGGTTGTCAACGATTGCCAACAGGCGATGGCGCTGGGAATCGCTATGGTGCCGGAAGATCGTAAAAAGGATGGCATTGTTCCGGTGATGAGCGTGGCGCAAAACATCACACTGGCAGCGCTCGATCGTTTTTCCGGGCTGTTTTCTTCGCTGGATGACGCGCGCGAGCAAGATGTGATTCGCCATTCGATTGCGCATCTTAAAGTGAAAACAGTCAGCCAGGATTTAGCGATTGCTCGCCTGAGCGGCGGAAATCAGCAAAAAGCGGTGTTAGCAAAATGCCTGCTGTTAAACCCCGATATTTTGATCCTTGATGAACCCACTCGTGGTATCGATATCGGTGCTAAGTATGAAATATATAAACTTATTAATCAGTTAGCCAAAGAAGGAATGGCTATTATCGTCATTTCATCCGAACTGCCCGAGGTGCTGGGGCTGAGCGATCGTATCTTGGTGATGCATGAAGGTCGCGTAAAAGCGGATTTGGTTAATCGCGATTTGACACAAGAGCAGGTTATGGAAGCCGCGCTGAGGAGTGAACAACATGTTGAAAACGCCACCGTCTAATGCCTCCGCCGACACTCTGGCGACCAAACAACCGGTTCAAGCGGGCGACGCTGTGCGCTGGTTCAAGCAAATTAATCTTCAGGTGTTTGTGATGATTGCAGCCATCATCGCGATAATGCTGTTTTTCACGCTGATGACCGAGGGTGCCTATCTCAGCGCACGTAATGTTTCTAACCTTCTTCGCCAGACCGCTATCACTGGCATCCTGGCGGTCGGGATGGTGTTTGTTATCGTCTCTGCTGAGATCGATCTCTCAGTGGGCTCCATGATGGGGTTGTTGGGGGGACTGGCCGCCATCTTTGATGTTTGGTTAGGGTGGCCGCTGCCGTTAACGATTGTGGTGACGTTAATCCTTGGATTGCTGTTGGGAGCCTGGAACGGCTGGTGGGTGGCATACCGTAAAGTACCCTCTTTTATCGTCACGTTGGCCGGAATGTTGGCTTTTCGTGGCATTCTGATTGGCATCACCAACGGTACCACGGTATCGCCTACCAGTAGCGCCATGGCGCAGATCGGCCAAAGTTATCTGCCGGCGGGCGTGGGGTTTACATTTGGGGTGGCGGGGCTGCTGACCTTCGTTGCCTGGCAATGGCGCCGGCGGCAAAAGCGAGCAAATCTAGGGCTTGCTGTAACACGGCCTGCCAGTGATATCGGGCGTCAGGTATTGATGGCCGTACTGGTGCTGGGGGCGATTTATCTGCTGAATGATTATCGTGGTGTGCCAACGCCAGTGCTGATTTTGACACTGTTGATGTTGGGCGGAATTTTTATGGCAACGCGCACGGCGTTTGGTCGTCGAATTTATGCTATTGGGGGGAATATCGAGGCGGCTCGCTTGTCTGGCATCAATGTCGCGCGCAGCAAATTGGCAGTCTTTGCTATTAACGGGCTGATGGTGGCGGTGGCCGGGTTGATTTTAAGCTCGCGTTTGGGGGCTGGCTCACCTTCTGCAGGTAATATTGCCGAGTTGGATGCCATTGCCGCGTGTGTGATTGGCGGCACCAGCTTGGCGGGCGGTGTGGGTAGTGTGGCCGGGGCGGTGATGGGGGCGTTTATCATGGCTTCGTTAGATAACGGAATGAGTATGTTGGATGTCCCGACTTTTTGGCAGTACATCGTCAAAGGGGGCATTTTGTTGTTAGCGGTATGGATGGACACAGCCACTAAGAGCAAAGGCTGACTGTCACTGACAACAGGATGTTAGCGGATTTTCATGAAACCAGCTGCGGCTCGCATTAATCAGCAAAATATTTTTGCTCATCGTGGGGGTGTGCTATTGAGAAGGGCATCTCCACGGCTGGAGCAGTGAATATGTTTGAGAAACGCTACCGTATTACGCTGTTGTTTAATGCCAATAAAGTCTATGACCGGCAAGTAGTGGAGGGCGTAGGCGAGTATTTGCAGGCATCTCAATGCAGTTGGGATATTTTTATTGAAGAGGACTTTCGCTGTCGTATTGATAATGTGAAAGACTGGCTGGGCGATGGCGTGATTGCCGATTTTGACGATCGAGAAATCGTTCAGTCGTTGCAAAATGTGGGTGTGCCGCTAGTAGGTGTTGGCGGTTCTTATCACGATCCCGATGACTATCCCCCTGTACACTATATCGCGACCGATAATCATGCATTGGTGCAATGCGCATTTATGCATCTGAAAGAGAAGGGGCTTAACCGCTTTGCCTTTTATGGATTACCGCCTTCTGGCGGTAAAGGATGGGCGCAAGAGCGTGAGTATGCCTTTCGCCAACTGGTGGCATCGGAGCAATATCAGGGGGTGGTGTATCAGGGCATGGAAACCGCACCGGATAACTGGCAATACGCGCAAAATCGTCTGGCTGACTGGGTGCAAACCTTGCCACCGCAAACCGGTATTATCGCTGTTACCGATGCCAGAGCCCGCCATCTGTTGCAAGTGTGCGAATATTTGAATATCGCTGTACCGGAAAAACTGTGTGTTATCGGTATTGATAATGAAGAGCTGACGCGTTATCTGTCGCGGGTTGCACTCTCTTCCGTTGCACAAGGCACACGACAGATGGGTTATCGTGCCGCCAAATTACTTCATCAGTTGTTACACAACCCGGTAACGATACCCCTTCAGCGCATTTTGGTTCCCCCTGTGCGAGTGGTGGGACGCAGTTCTACGGATTACCGGTCGGTGCACGATCCGGCTGTGATTCAGGCCATGCATTATATTCGTTGCTGCGCCTGTAAAGGCATTAAGGTTGAACAGGTGCTGGATGCCGTTGGCATGTCGCGCTCCAATCTGGAAAAGCGCTTTAAAGATGAAATGGGACAAACCATCCACGGTGTCATTCATGCGGAGAAACTCGAGCGCGCGCGCAATCTGCTGGTGTCGACCTCACTATCAATCAATGAGATTTCAGTGATGTGCGGCTATCCATCGCTGCCCTATTTTTATGCAGTGTTCAGGAAGGAGTACGATTTGACGCCGAAAGAGTATCGCGATCGCTTTGGTGAGGATGTAAATCGGTGAAATGCCCGGCGTAATCCGATAACAAGGAGTGCCGGGCCATCAGGGTTTACGCTGGCACGCGCCAGTGATCGTAATAGATATGCTCGATCTGGAAGTTGGTGTCTTCAATATCTCCGGTCAAACGGCAGGCAATGGTGCCCGCGAAGTCGAAGGCAACACCCAGCCCTTTGCCGCTGATCAGGTTGCCATCTTCTACCACGTTTTGATCGACATAGACGCCATCCGTCACGTCTTTCCAGAGATCGCCCGAGCAGACATAGCGACGACCTTTTAGTAGCTTGTTACCGCCTAGCACGCGCGCTGCCGCAGAACAGATAGGGCAGATCAGTTTGCCGGCATCGTCATGGCGGCGAATGAACTCCACCACCAGTGGATTTGCGGCCAGGCTTAGCGTGCCTTGCAAACCACCAGGGATCACCACCGCATCGAACAGCTCATCCATACTTCTTTCCAGCAACACATCAGCAAACATGCGAATGTTGTGGTAGCTGCGCAGTTCCAGCATGTCCTGGCAGGACAACATTTTCACGTCGATCTTCATACGGTGCAGGATATCTATCACCATAACCGCCTCTGCTTCTTCAAAGCCTGGCGCCAGCAGGACGGCGACTTTCTTAGACATAACATCTCCAGCAAATAGGCAAGGGAAACCATCGTTCTCCGAGAATAACAAAGATTTATCCTTTAAATGAAACATTGTTTTATTATTTGGTTTCCCGTCGCGTAAATCGATTTTAGCCGCTGGATTGGCTGTGAAATGGCGGTATAATTGCCTGCTGGGCTTGTTTCCTCTCTAAGCTGTATTTCATTTCTTATTCTTTGTGGTAGAAATCCATAGATACCGTTACATTCAAAGGCTGCTTAGCGACGCTTACGGTTTTTTGCAGAAATCATCACTCGGCTCTTCCTGTCGCGGCAAAAAGATGTTTAAATTATAACTCACTTATTTTGCATAAATATGCACTTGATGAGTGACAAACAGTATCGGTACATGAGCGTGCCGCCGCGCACATAACGATCTGATTTTTTCTCATCAATGCATGGCGTAACATATCGTGGTGTGGCTGTTAAGCTTCTCTCCATAAGTCTATCGAGCAGGGATTTATTTTATGACGACGATTCT
This sequence comes from Serratia marcescens, assembly GCA_015548865.1. Taxonomy (GTDB): domain Bacteria; phylum Pseudomonadota; class Gammaproteobacteria; order Enterobacterales; family Enterobacteriaceae; genus Symbiopectobacterium; species Symbiopectobacterium marcescens_A. The sequence goes on from JADMXW010000015.1 coordinate 106,280, forward strand.
CAAGCACCTTCCGGCTGGTCAACGTATTGGTATTGCGTTCTCCGGGGGCCTGGACACCAGTGCAGCACTGCTGTGGATGCGTAAAAAAGGGGCGGTTCCTTATGCTTACACCGCAAACCTGGGACAACCGGATGAGGATGACTATGAGGCGATCCCTCGTCGCGCGATGGAGTACGGCGCAGAAGATGCCCGTCTGGTCGATTGCCGTAAGCAGTTGGTTGCGGAAGGGATCGCGGCTATTCAGTGTGGCGCTTTCCATAACACCACGGGCGGCTTGACTTATTTCAACACGACCCCGCTGGGCCGCGCGGTAACAGGTACTATGCTGGTAGCGGCAATGAAAGAAGATGGCGTGAATATTTGGGGGGATGGTAGTACCTATAAAGGTAACGATATCGAGCGTTTCTATCGTTATGGCCTGCTGACTAATGCTGAATTAAAAATCTACAAGCCGTGGCTGGATACGGATTTTATTGATGAGTTGGGCGGCCGCCAGGAGATGTCCGAGTTTATGGTGCAGTCCGGCTTCAACTATAAGATGTCAGCGGAAAAAGCTTACTCGACCGACTCCAACATGTTGGGCGCAACGCACGAAGCTAAAGATTTGGAATTCCTGAACTCCAGCGTGAAGATCGTTAACCCGATCATGGGCGTCAAGTTCTGGGATGAGAACGTTAAGATTGCGGCAGAAGAGGTAACGGTACGTTTTGAACGCGGCTATCCGGTGGCGCTGAACGGCAAAACCTTTGCTGATGATGTGGAACTGATGCTGGAAGCCAACCGTATTGGCGGCCGTCACGGTTTAGGCATGAGCGATCAGATTGAAAACCGTATTATCGAAGCGAAGAGCCGTGGCATCTATGAAGCTCCCGGCATGGCGCTGCTGCACATTGCCTACGAGCGTCTGGTTACCGGTATTCATAACGAAGATACCATTGAGCAATACCATGCACATGGCCGCCAGTTGGGTCGCTTGCTGTATCAGGGTCGTTGGTTCGATCCGCAAGCACTGATGCTGCGTGATGGGCTACAGCGCTGGGTGGCAAGTGCCATTACTGGTGAAGTGACGCTGGAACTGCGTCGTGGTAATGACTATTCCATCCTGAACACAGTGTCAGATAACCTGACCTACAAGCCGGAACGTCTGACGATGGAAAAGGGCGACTCTGTGTTCTCTCCGGATGATCGTATTGGTCAGTTGACAATGCGTAATCTGGACATCATTGATACGCGTGAAAAACTGTTCAACTATGTTGAGACTGGATTACTCTCCTCCTCGGCGGCCACTGGCCTGCCGCAGATGGAAGGTCTTGAGCAATTGCAGGACAAGAACAGCAAATAATGCGCTGATTGTTGCATTCCTCTTCAAAAGGGCACCCAAGGGTGCCCTTTTTCGTTGCTACATCGAGATCAACGAATGACCTCTATCACATTTTCAGACTATCCACCTGTGACTGTTATCACACACAAATTGTTGATTGTGTGAGTTATTTCACGCTTTATCCCAATAGATCTGTCCTCGGTAACCGAGCGTCGGGTTCCCATGTGTTTTGCCTGTTGGGAAATGCTTATGCTCATTTCACGGTCAAGGCGTGGTGATGTCGCATTCCAGACTGGCTGCCAAATGAAGAAGGCGCTGTGGGTCGAGTAGCATTTGAAACGTGTAAGGATGGTGTTCTCCTGATGAGGTAAACCAGGTTTCCAGTTCAGCGATGAAGTGACGCAGTGTTTGTAATGCTTGCCGCAGCTGTTCGTGTTGCTCGGGATTATTGCCGTATTTGTGGATCCACAAACGGAGAGCAAAGGCATGGGTAATGTGACTGTAAGCGCGGGTATACCAGAAAGCACGCTCCCAGCTATCGGTGAGCATGTGTTTAAACGCGTCAGTGAGTGGCATTGCGGGTAATTTTTTGTCCACCTGAGCGCGCAGGTATTCCGCCAGAAAACGAGACTTCTGTTTTTCCAGGATGATGAGCTGCATTTGCTGCTCACCAACGGCCTCATCATCCGGTGGCATCAGCGGCTGAAAAGACTGAGACCAATTTGCACTGCGGGTATCCATATGCAGCAGTTGCAATGCCTGCTCAAAGTCATGTGGGGGGCGGCTATGGCGTTGCAGCAGCCGCCCCAGCAAGCTAGGTGTTTTACACATCCAGTCATGGCTGGAGGCATAGATAGCAAACAGATCGTCAATCTCTTGTTGTGAGAGAGGACGCAGGGAGTAGGGTTCGAGCCACTCGGCAAAGAGTGATCGCGGTGAGGCTGATGGCGTGCGGATCAGGCGTGAGAGGCCGTACAGATTCAGTTCGTTGACTGAGCCCGACAGCGTGTTGTTTGGGAGCCATTCCCAACTGAGACGTGCAGTGATTGCCTCGAGCTCGTCCCCCAGAGTTTGTGAGGCCCAATGAAGGCGCTTTTGCAGTTCGTCTAACAGACAACATGGGAGCAGCGTCCAGCCGTATTCGATGCCCCACAAATCGAATTCCACCCACTTACGGGAGCCACTCAGACGGGTAAGGGTGGGATTGTTGGCAAATCCGGGACGATAGTCCAGCTCGGTCGCTTTTACGGAAGCGCGTACATCATTAGGCAGAACATCTAACGCCATTTTTAACTGCTGGCGTGGCCACGCTTTGTCCTGATAGTCGCGCAGTACTAACTGACATCCACGTAAACGCAGGCCTTGGTATAGGCGTTGCAGCGCCGACGCCCATTCTGTCTGGTGCACTGTGGGTGTGGAGAGCGAGAGGCGCAAGCCACGTACTGTGGGTAAATGGCTCAATATTTCCGGCAGGGTTTCGCCAAAAAACAGGTTAAGAAACGCCGCGTCGTTTTGTTGGCCTTGGGAAAGAAAGAACTCGGGAAACTTACGGTGTAAATCGTGGCTGTCTGGCGTCGCTTCGCCCTGAAGCCACAGCTGAATATGGTTCTCTTCGCAATAACGCCCCACTTTTTGCAGATATTGCAGGGCATTACTGCGAGCAAGCAGCAAATGTTCCACCGTTGCAGGTGGGCACAGTGGTGAGGGTTTGGCCAACAGCGCTAGCAGCGTTTGTTGATGCAGGATGAGCCCATTGAACTGGAATTTTTTGAGATGACACATTACGTCGGTAAACGTTTCCCACTGCCATATGGCAGGCGTGTTTACCTCGAGAAATAACAGCGGTACCGGGTTACCCATGGCGAATCTCCTGCACGCTTCCTGCTCGCTGATACCAGCATGCGGATAGTAGAACGGGGGGGAAGGGGAGTCAATCGCCGGTGGGCTAATCACGGTGTAGTAAATGAGAGTAAGAAAAAGGGAGAGAAAAATGAAGACTTATGCACTGGTTGGTACCGGTGGCCGTTCCGGGATGTATCTGGAAGCGATTGCGACAACCTACCGGCAGTCGGCGCGGCTGGTCGCGCTCTGTGATACTAACCAGACACGTATGGATTATGCCAATCGCAATCTGGAAAAGTGGGGCCACGTAAAGGTAGCGACCTGGAAAGCGGCAGACTTTGAGGCGATGATCGCTCAGCATCGTCCTGACATCGTGATCGTCACCAGCGTTGACCGCACTCACGATTGCTACATCATCCGCGCTATGGAGTTGGGCTGTGATGTCATCACGGAAAAGCCAATGACCATCGATGAAGAACGGTGTCTGGCGATCGTTGACGCCGTAGAACGCACTGGCCGCGATCTGCGCGTAACGTTCAACTATCGCTACGCGCCCCATCACAGCAAGCTGCGCGAGCTCATCCTCAACGGTACGGTCGGCGAGGTCTTCTCCGTGCATTTCGAGTGGCTGCTGAATACCCAACATGGCGCTGATTATTTTCGTCGTTGGCACCGTGACAAACGTAACAGTGGTGGGCTTCTGGTACATAAATCCACTCACCATTTCGATTTAGTCAATTTCTGGCTCGACTCCGTGCCGGAGTTCGTCTTCGCTCAAGGCGATCTGCGTTTCTATGGCAAGGAAAATGCCGAGCGGCGCGGAGTGAGCGAGTTCTACTCCCGTTGCCATAACCAACCGGCTGCGCGCAACGATCCATTTGCACTGCACATGGAAGAGCGGGCGATGCTCAAGGAGTTGTACCTGAATGCGGAACATGAGGATGGCTACCTGCGCGATCAGAGCGTGTTCGGGGATGGCATCAGCATCGAAGATACCCTGGCGGTGATGGTGAAGTATCGCAACAAAACGCTGCTGACCTACTCCCTCAATGCGTATCAGCCATGGGAAGGGTTGAACATTGCCTTCAATGGCAGCAAAGGGCGGCTGGAAATGAAGCTGGTCGAGAACTCTTACGTCAATGGTGGGGGAGAGCGCAAGAACGAAGGTAGCCTGATGGACTGCGATATCACTTGGTATCCGATGTTTGGTGCGCCGGAGCGCATTGAGGTGGCTTACGGACAAGGGGGGCATGGTGGTGGTGATGCATTGATTCTTGAAGAACTGTTTGGCAATCCAGGGCCCGATCCGCTTAAGCGGCGAGCTGACAGCCATGCCGGAGCCATGTCCATTTTGACGGGGGTCTGCGGAAATCTCTCGATGCAACGTAACCAACCGGTATTTATCAACGAACTGCCTGTGGGCAGAAAGCTGCTGTCACGGCGAAACAGGGAGCAATAGCAATGGCGAAAGGTGATGTTTATCAACTCGAATACCATGAGTATATCGATGAGGATACCGGCGCGCGGGTGACCCGATTGACACCCCCGAACGTTATCTGCCACCGCAATTATTTTTATCAAAAATGTTTTCTCAATGAAGGTCGGTCACTGATTTTTGCCGCGGAATTCGATGGGTTTCGCAACTACTACCTATTGGAGCTGTCCAGCGGTAAAGCGACACAATTAACGCAAGGGGCAGGCGATAACACTTTTGGTGGATTTCTCTCTCCTGACGAACAATACCTCTATTACGTTAAGGGTGAACGCGCACTGATGCGGGTTACGTTGCAGGATTTGTCTGAAGAGACAGTCTATCAGGTGGCGGATGAATGGGTGGGTTATGGCACTTGGGTGGCCAACTCTGCCTGTACCAAGTTGGTTGGGGTGGAAATCCATCGTGATAGCTGGCGGCCCGTTAGCGACTGGACGGTATTCCAGCAGTTCTATGAAGAAAACCCGCTCTGCCGTGTGATTCGTATCGATTTGCAAACGGGTGAGCGCACCACGCTATTACAAGAGAACCAGTGGTTAGGACATCCGATTTACCGTCCTCATGATGATAATACCGTCGCATTTTGCCATGAAGGGCCACTGGATCGGGTAGAAACCCGAATGTGGCTGATGAATGAAGATGGCAGCCACATTCGCCGAGTCAAATTGCCGGCACCAGGGGAAAGTTATACCCATGAATTTTGGGTACCAGATGGCTCTGCCATGATGTATGTCACCTATGTAAAGGACAGCCCAGTACGCTATCTGTGCCGGGTTAATCCCGACACCGGTGTTGATGAAAAGATTGTTGCTATGCCGCCGTGTTCGCATGTGATGAGCAATGACAATGGGCAGTTGGCCGTTGGAGATGGTTCCGGCAAGCCCATTGATATTGTTGACAATGATAAGTACGGCGATGCGACGGATCCCTATTTATACCTCTTTGATTTGAAGCACCAACAAACCCACAAAATTGCCAAACACAGCAGTTCGTGGGCGGTGCTGGATGGCGATCGTCAGGTTACCCATCCTCACCCGTCTTTCACGCCAGATGAGAAGCAGGTGTTGTTCTCATCGGATAAGGATGGCAAGCCTGCGTTGTATCTGGCCTGTATTCCCGACGCTATTCTCCGCGCTATTCAATGATAAATAAGAGGATTTAGCTATGTTGATGAAACCAGTCACGCTTGCCGCAGCCCTGTTGCTTGCCACATCCGGTATGGCGTACGCGGAAAATGTGGAGTTGAGATTTTCCTGGTGGGGAGGAAACAATCGCCACCAAGCGACGCTTCAGGCGATAAAAGCGTTTGAACAGCAGCACCCGAATATCAAGGTCCAAGCAGAGTACTCAGGATGGGAGGGCTATTTATCCCGCTTTACCACCCAGATTGCTGGCGGCCAGGAGCCGGATGTTGTCCAGACCAACTGGAATTGGTTGCCGATCTTTTCTAAAGATGGGAACGGGTTTTACGATTTGCGCAAAGTGGCTAAAACGCTAGATTTGACGCAGTACGACCCCCAGTCGCTGGAGAGTGTGTCGGTTGCTGGCAAGTTAAACGGCATTCCCGTGGCGGCCACCGCACGTAGCTTCTACTACAACCAGAAGCTGTGGCAGGAGATGGGGGTTGCCTACCCCAACAGTTGGGATGAGTTAAAAGCCGCAGGTAAGGCTTTCAAAGCCAAAGATGAAAACAGCTATCCGCTGGTGCTGGATTACATGGAGTCGTTAACGCTGCTTCATTCTTATATGGTGCAGAAATACAACATCTCCGCGATCGACGATAAAGCGGGAAAATTCACCTATACGCCAGCCCAGTGGGAAGAGTTTTTCCAATTGTATAAAGATTTGGTCGACAGCCACGTTTTCCCTTCAATGCGCGTGCTGGCCTCTTACGGAAAAGCCAATACCTGGGAAATGAAACCATGGATTAGCGGGCAATGGGGGGGGATTTACATGTGGAACACCAATGCCACCATGTATGAAGCCAACCTACAACCACCTTATAACAAGCTGGAACTTGGCCCCTTCTTTATGTTGCCGGGAGCGAAAGATGCAGGATTGTTCTTCAAACCGACCATGATGCTTAGTATCGGACGCTCCACCAAACACCCAGAAGAGGCTGCTTTGCTGGTCAATTTCCTGATGAATGAGACTGCTGGTGTTAAGGATATGGGGTTGGAACGCGGCGTGCCGCTCAGCAAAACGGCATACCAGCAATTGGTACAGGATGGCACCATCAAGGAGAACAATATTGTGGTGGCCGGACTGAAATCGTTTATGGCCCTGCCGCATGCGATTCCGACGTCTCCCCATTTTGATAACCCGCAGTTTGTGGCGCTTTACCATGAAACAATCCAGAAAATTGATCAGGGGAACCTGTCCGTTAAGGAGGCCGCATCATCCTTTGCGAAAAGCGCCGATCGCATCCTGAAACGTGCTACGAAATAACGTCATTCTAGCGAGTAATGAACTCCCCGGCAGTAAGCCGGGGAATGAGGTTTCACGGGGCTTATTCAAGGTATGGAACACGAAAATGATTACGTTTAGTGCAACACTGACTTGCCAGTACGATGCTCCCTTTTCCCCTTTTAGCGCAGCCGATCTCAATAAAGGTTTCACATGGCTAAAAGCGAATGGGTTTGATGCAGCGGAGCTGTGCATTTCGGATTATCAGGGGATCGATATTGCACAGATAGCCGATGCGTTAGCCACGCATGGGTTGGGCTGCACCACCATTGCCAGCGGACAGGCTCGTAAACGAGAAGGGTTGTCGCTGCTGGCACAAGACCCGGAAATCCTGCGTCGAACGCGCCAGCGCCTTTTTGAGCATATCGATGCGGCAGCGGTATTGGGGTCTTATGTCACTATTGGCTCGTTGCGTGTGGCGGATACAACATTGAGCGCAACACGTTATTGCCAGCTATTGGCGCAAGGGCTCGCCCCTTGTCTGGACTATGCGCAAGCACACGGCGTGACGCTGATCATTGAAGCATTGAACCGCTACGAGGCCGAACATCTGAATAGTGCAGAAGACATGGTGCAGTTTCTTGATCTTATTGGCTCGCCGTCACACGTTGGCATTTTGTGGGATGTGTTTCATGGCAATATCGAGGATAGTGATTTTGCGCAAGCCATTACATTGATGGGACCGAGATTGCGGCATGTGCATTTTGCTGATTCTAACCGCGCTTTCCCTGGCTATGGGCACTTGCCGTTTGATGATATCTACCGGCAATTGCGGCAGTCTCATTATCAAGGGGCCATCTCATTAGAGTGCCTTTGCAGACCCTCTGCCCAGACTGTGATTGAGGAATCAGGGCCTTTTATCCAACGTTTGCGTCAATTGCGAAGCGAATAAGCATATTGATAGTCTGGTCTTTTGGCCGGGGTATGGTTTAGCGTCTACCCTATTAGGGCTATTTTACTTGCCATGTTGGCTCAGGGCAGTGCTCGAGATCCTCACGTACTCCGTGTATGCTCCGGTTTCTACGCTGTCTGTGACCAAACTGGCTGCGTCAATGACGTCTACTGGAATAGGCTCTTAGCATTGGTATTAATAATGTCAACTGACGGAGTCTTACGATGAATACTCGTACCATGGCGATATTGCTGACGTTTTCCTTGAGTGGTGCAGTGCAGGCGGATGCCACATCATTTTTGGCGACGCAGGGGTTGGCGGGGAAAACGGTTGAACAAATGGTTAACGCTATTGACCAATCGACACAATCGCGACCTCTGCCTTATTCTGCTTCGATCAATGCGACCCAATTGATGCTGACCCAAGGGGAGCAGAAATATGTTTATCCACTTGGAGACAAATTTTATTTGTCGTTTGCTCCCTATGTACAGCAAACCCACCCTTGTTTTAATCATAGCTTGTCGGGTTGCCAGGGGGAGTTGGCCAATAAGGCATTCAATGTCAAAATTACTGACAAGCAGGGTGCTGTTATAGTACATAAAAATGTGACGAGCTATCAGAATGGTTTCGTCGGTGTGTGGTTGCCGCGTAATACGGAAGGAACAATAGAGGTAACCTATCAGGGCCGTGTTGCTCAGGCACCTTTCGCCACTTATACTGACAGCCAAACCTGCATGACAACGTTGCGGCTAAAAGAAGTGTAAGTATCTGCCGTTTCGCCCCGGCCACGAGCCGGGGGGATCATCATGCAGTTCGACTGCTTTAAAGACGCAGTTCTTCCTGTATTTTTTATTCCTTTTCTGTTACACCAGATATTCTTGTCACTGTTCGGTAAATCTGCAATGTCTCTGTTAATCAAAGCCATTATTGGCGCAGTTATCGTTGTGCTGATTGGTATTTTGGCTAAGACCAGACACTACTACATTGCGGGTCTGATCCCGTTGTTTCCCACCTTTGCATTAATTGCCCACTACATTGTGGGAACTGAGCGCGGTACAGAAGCGCTACGAGCCACCATCTTGTTTGGCATCTGGTCTGTCATTCCCTATCTGATTTACCTGATATCGCTTTACTATTTTACCGCTTCCATGAAACTGCCGCTGGCATTGTTATCCGCGGTAGCCTGTTGGGGGATTTCTGCCTTTGTGTTGATAAAAGCTTGGGCCCATTTTTATGGGCAGTAACGCTGCGGAGGTAATTAAGATGTGACCCTATAATAAAGGAAGACGATTTAGGTTAGATCACAGAAAAACAATGTCATTGCTCCTGTTGCGCCCTCTGCGTGATTTCCTTCTGTTATTAAAACATAATGTTGTATCGCTTTGTTGGGATGGCAAGACCGATATTGTCAAACTGCGGTAATCGTTACTCAGAATCATGGTGCAAATTTTTTCCCATGAAACGATGTCATGCTCCTCGGTGGCACAAGCATTCTCATCCGGTATGCAATTAAGAAAGCCGCGTGACCTGTGCCAGTTAAGATATTGGGCAATGTTGGCGCGAAACTGGTCTGCCATTTTTCGCGGCATTGAGTTTAATAGGTATGCCGCATAGCTGTGCCATGTATGCCCACTGGGTTTTATTGTTTCTTCGCTGAGGCTCTCCCTTTCTTTGTTGAGCTCATTCGGAGAGGAGCGCGCTTTATACAGAAAGGTGTCTGTGGCTCGTTGTTCGAAAGGCTCCTGTATTTTCATATTGTTTCGGGGAGCCCCTGAGCGGCACATGAGGTCATACAGCGGGTTGTAAGACGCTTTTGAGAGGCTGTTAAACAACCAGATATCTTGCGACTGCCAATCGAACAAAGGGTATTGTGTATGAATTTGGTCGCCTCTCCCTGATTCCATATGAGGATCTTTATTTGCGGCAGAATAATGTTCTTGTGTCAGCAAGCTGTCATCATTGTTTGCTTCATGGAGCATGGTTCCCATTGTGAATGCGAACGTTTTCCCTGATGCGCGCCAATTCAGAAATGCAGAAGTAAATTGGCGATCAGTCATGGCATAATGGTAAAACGGAAAGGCATTTTTATCCGTTATTGCATCGGTTGGGGGGCGCCGCCACCACTCAACGTTATCTTCCCAAGCTATCCACGTTTGCCCATTAGATACAGCGCTGTTTTCAATTGTGAGCGGCAGCGCAATCCAATAAAAATGATCAATTACATCGCGGTAAAGTTGTTTCAAGTGTTGAATATGAGAAATAGTTTGCGTATGTTGTGCCTCCCGATCAATGAATAGCACGGTGAGGTTTTTTCCATGAGCTTTAGCGATGGTAGCGGCGAGGTGTAATAATACAGTTGACGCTTTTCCTCCAGATAAGGATATGCACACTTCCTTATGCTTATTGATGATAATGTCAAGCCGTAATAAAGCTGCATCAAAAACGTTGGATGTAGAATGGGTTTCTTTCATTTTTTTTCCTGGGTAAAGTGTACTTGTGTTTCTGATAGCTGCTGGTTACTTTTTTGTATTAGTTATGATTGCTACGATGAAAAAATTTCGTCATCATGCTTTTTGATAGGCCGTATATGATTATGATAAAAATTAATTCATCAATGAGTATCAATTTTTCTTGATTTATCTAATTGTTTTTATGGTTATTTTTGTTTTTCTATGTATCAAAATTCCGTTTGTTAGCCTGATTGGCGGATAATATAAACGTTTTTTCGTCATTTCCTGTCATTTTTCGCTCAATGTTTTAAAAAGTTTTTTGAGTGGTGGGGCAATTGTAAGGAATTCTTCAGACATTTGTATTTTTTTTAAAATGATATTGGATGAGATTGAATCTCAATATACATTAAGGATGTCTGATTGCCATTTTTTCATATGATATGCATTTTTTGCATCTAGCAGTAAAATACTTACGCTTTTGTGTCTTAAATGAGACAGTGACCGTTTACGATTGGGCAGGTAAGATTCATATGTTATGCTTTTGTTGAATGCATCTGTTGATACAAGTGATCCTGCTAAGATTAGTATGGAGATTAAATAGAGTAGGCTCATTCAGAATATTCGAAGTAAGAATTATCTGATTTTATGGTTTATTCTCTTCTGACACCGATGTCATCATATCGATAGTATTAGTCCTGATATACAGGATATATTGATTGTTCTTGTTCTATTGGGAGATATGTCTTAACTTTCTTATTGAATGTGAACCTGACTAAGCCAAAAAATTCCGAGTAGAGGCCTTCCATCAAAAGCTCAGGTTAAGAGTCTCGTGGGGTATACGACCTGAATGGTCTTTTTTGCGAAACTGTGTGATGCTTCGAATAAATTGATATGCGAGTGCCAAATCTATCACTCTTTGGCATAAGAATATGAACAGTTTGAAAGAAATGGACTACCGATTTACGCGTTTATATCCGGTTATTTGGACTATGTTTAATATGCTGAAAAACTTGATTATTTCATGTAATGGAATTCTTATATGTAGTCAATGAGTCAATAAGGTTTTGAGCCATAAGTGGCTGTGTTGATAATAATTTTTGTGAATGTGTCGAACTACACTATTTCTATATCTGAGCTACACTTGTTTTAAGCTACTTTGTAGATCTGTGTTCTTATGTAGAGCAAGGGAATAGTTCTAACCCTTTCTATGATGATCGGGTGCAATCTTAAGTCGTACGTATTCATTCGTCTCTTTTCATGATGTCGGTGAAGGGCTCTGGTTGCCATTTTTCAATTGGACAACGTATAGGATGGTCCAGGTTTTTGCCCTTGTGGCGAATAAAAAAGTCAAAGCTTGCGATTGATGAGTAGGCGGAGGATGTATGGTAAACAATAATGTCTTGATCTTCGGTCAAGATTACTTTTTCTGTAAGAGTGTATCTGACATTCTGCAGGATAAAAATATTCACTATATTCATGTAAAGAATTATCGTCAATTCTTTACACAACTTGTTAGTGATACACCCTCTCTGGTTATTGTGACTGATGATATATTGGATTGTGAGAGGAAAAGGGAACTATTCAAGCTCAAATGTCATTCGTTGGGGGTAAGAGTCTTGCTTTTTACCGATGGGGGAGTAGACATCAGCATTAGCAAAGGCTTTTCTGTAGTAGACAAAAAAAACCCATTGTCATTCTATAAAACTATTATTGATCTGTTTTGCGCGGGATACTGTTTGACAGACTCAAAAATTATCCCCGATAAGAAGTTAAATGTACATAAAGTTCTTAGTCCTAGAGAAAATACCATATTGTCTATGATGACGGGTGGTGTGAGTGTGAGAGATATATCTAAGCAATTGAAAATAAAAGAAAAACAATTATGACCTATAAGCGACGTTTCTTCGCAAAATTGGGTGTGAGAAAACTTCGGGATTGTATTATCCCTTGAAAAGAGCTCCAATATGCCGAGTAATATTGTTTTCTATGATTTAGATTCTTTCTTTGTGTTGGGTGCCAAGACACTTCTTGCTACCTTTGATCCTATCTATATTGCGGCAACGCAGAAAGATGTGCTTGAGCTTGTTAAAACGCACAGTATTGATATCCTCATTATTGATCCTTCGCAAAGTATATGGATTATCTCAGAGGATTTTTTAGCATCTATTCGTTCTATCTCAGAAAAAACGAAGATTGTTTTCTTGATTGAAAGTAAAAATAAAAGTAATTTCTACATCAATAGGCTTAGCCCTCATTTGGTGATAGAGAAAAATATTGAATCAGATTTTTTTGTAAAGATACTGAACTTACTCAACATTGGCATCTATGCTAATAAAATATAAATTTTCTATTAAGAGAGAAAGTGTCATTTACGCTATTAAACTAAAGGCACATTTTTCCTGATAAGGTAATAAATAATAATGTTATATAATTACGAAGATAAGCGCTGCCCATTATTTGATGAGAAGATGAGCAGTAACACAAATATACTAAAAAACTATTTACTACCCCATATGGTAAAAGTAAAAAACGAAAAAGAAAAACAGGATTTAACGTCGTTTTTCTATGTCTCATCTGGTTTTGTATCTGTTTATCGAAAGAGTGAAGATGTTTTACTCGGTCATCTACATGCACCAATATTTTTTGGTGTTAATTATTTATATGATGTCTATTTTCCGGTTTACTTTACCGGAGGAGCAGGAACGGTTATTTATAAAGGTGATGTGGGTGTGCTCTTAAAAATAATAAGAGAGAACCATCTGGAAGAGTATCTTCTTTATGTTATGATTTCTAATGTAAATGAATTATATCGTAGAGATTTGATTTCTGTAAAATCAGATAGTTATCAAATCATAAAAAGTATATTACTGCACTATATTGATAAACCTCTAGATTTTAGAATGCAATTTGGTATAGCTTCAATTATCATTAAGCTAACTGGTTTATCTCGTAGCCATGTCATGCGAATTCTGTCCGAGTTGAAAAAGGGAGGGTACATTGAAACAAAAGAGGGTAAGCTTATATCTGTTTCAGATTTGCCAGAAAAATTTTAAAAAGTAAAACGGCGAGCAATATTCTTCTATTTTCGCCGTTTACTATGATCGTGCAATTTAAATTATTTGTTTAAAATCAATTAGTTAATAAAAACTTTCTTTTGAATTCTTCTTTTTTTACTCGGCTATAAATCTTTATCATTTCTTGAAAGAACAGCTATTTAGTCTGTTCTAGTCTTTTAGTAGATCATTCATGATAAATTATAATTTTGGAAATAGTATCGTGTGGTGACTATATCTTTTTTTATTTTCTTCTCCCTTTCGTTTCCTGTATTCGTTACGATCAGAATTACAGGTGAAGTAAATGGCTATAAATGACATTTTTTCAAATCTGTCGAGTACCTTACGGCTAGGAATTACTTTCACAAAGCAACGTCTCCTTTGCCTGCTGGCATTGAATTATGCGCTATTCCCTGCCTATGTTCAGAGTGATAATCGACTTTTTACCTATCCAGAATGTTTTGCATCGCTGCCAACCACGGTATATAAACTTAAAATCGGCGAATCAACACAATCCGTGGCAGAAAACCTCCATGTTAGTATGGACATATTGCGTAAGTTAAATAGAACACGGACTTTTTTGCATGAATTCAATAATCTTCAACCTGGTGAAGAACTGATTGTTCCGCAGTCCTCTTGGGCACCATCAGAAATAAAGTATCAACGTAAAAATCCCGTCCCGATAATTGTAGATGATGAACGCTCGTACACGATTGCACGATTTACCTCTCGTTTGGGGTCTTTTTTTGCTAATGATCCAAAGCGTGATACCGCTATTGCCGAACTGCACCGCATTGCCATTGATCAGGCCGGCAGCGGATTTCAGCAATGGTTGAGCCGTTTTGGTACCGCGCGCGTGCAGCTAGATACAAGTCATGCCTCTTTACTAAAAAAATCTCACGTTGATTTATTGCTTCCCTTGCGAGACAGAGAGGACAATCTCCTCTTCTCACAGGGCAGTATTCATCATAGCGATAAACGCATACAGGCAAACTTGGGTTTGGGAGTGCGTCATATAACGCATCGCGCCGTGATTGGGGGCAACGGTTTTCTTGACTATGATTTTTCTCATCATTATGTGCGCGCGGGTATCGGAATAGAATATTGGCGTGATTTCCTGAAACTGGGTGCGAACAGCTATCTGCGCCTGAGTAATTGGAAGATGCCTTATGGCAATGAGCGAGAGCGTCCTGCCAATGGATGGGATATCCGTACTGAAGCCTACCTACCTGATTGGCCACAATTAGGTGTGAAGTTGCAGTATGAGCAGTTTTATGGCGAGCAGGTAGTGTTGTTTGGCAAAGACGATCGCCAGCGTAATCCCCATGCTATTGGTGTGGGGGTGAACTATACCCCTTTCCCATTGATGACGTTGAGTGCAGAACAGCGCAACGGAAAGGCTGGAAGCAGTGATACTCGTTTTGGTCTGCAATTTCACTATCAGCTGAGCCAACCTTGGAAACGGCAGCTTGATCCTGAGGCTGTCAGTTCGGCTCGCCATCTTCCGATGCAGCGTTATGATCTCATCACACGCAAAAATCACCTTGTGTTGGAATATCGTAAGATCCAGACCCTCTTTTTGAGTATGGTCCGAGCGGTGGATGGTTATTCAGGAGAGCAAAAACCGCTCAATGTGGAGGTGAATGCAACCCATAAACTCGCGCACTTGGAATGGTCTGCATCAGCCTTGATCGCAGCTGGCGGCAAAATTTTACCGCGCGGCTACGGAAATTATGCTGTGGTATTACCTAACTATAAGGAAGGTGGCCAGCCCAAGAATTGCTATCGCGTTTGTGCCGTTGCGGTAGATACGCTTGGTCATCGCTCTAATCAAGGGAAATCCTGGATACGTGTCCATGCGCCCGCAGTGGCCAGAATGAACTTGTCCTCGGATGCTGCTCGCAGCACATTTTCAGTGATGCCCACTTCTGTTGTGGCGAATAATGCGGCCAGTGTAAACATCATCCTTAATATGAGAGACAGCAACGATAACCCCCTAAGCGGCATGGCAGGCCATATTACACTCCGGCTACGAAACCAGTATGGGGGTGAACCTTCTGCCGGTGATGTCACCTCAGTGTAATTCGAGAAAGTGGGGGGGCAGGGCGCTATATTGCCTCGATCAAGGGAACGAGAGCGGGAGTCTATTCAGTAACGCCGTTGCTTGATGGGGCAGCGATAGCGTCACTGTCTGCAACATTTGCACTTAAAGCGGATGTCACTACGGCAAAGGTGGAGTCCCTGTCAGCAGACAAATCGCTGCTGACCGGTGATGGCATGGATTATGTTCAACTCACTGCGATGATAACTGATGCACATGGCAACCCGGTGCCAAATGCCATGGTGTTATGGCGTCATTCATTTGGTCGCTTGTCAGCGAGCAAGGCGCCGACGTCAGAGTAGGGTGTTGCCAGTGTCAGCTTTAAAAGTGTCGATAAAGGCCGAGTGACGATAGCGGCTGCGATTAATCATTCAAGTGTGAGTAATGTCAGCGTTAAAACGATGGGATTTATTGAAGACTCATGGGATACGGCCAGTGACGGTGTCCGGTATCGCTCAGTACCGGTCAAGGGGTATACGTCATTAGGATTTGTTGCAAAAGCGCCGACCCTTGGCCCCCAGCAATTGGTTTGGTCATCACGTAGCGATCAAACATTGGTGGCGATACTGACCAATCAA
Organism: Serratia marcescens; assembly: GCA_015548865.1. Taxonomy (GTDB): domain Bacteria; phylum Pseudomonadota; class Gammaproteobacteria; order Enterobacterales; family Enterobacteriaceae; genus Symbiopectobacterium; species Symbiopectobacterium marcescens_A. Next base: position 122,475 of record JADMXW010000015.1, read on the forward strand.
GCAGATGAAAATCGGTATGCGGTGAAATTTAGAGGATATCGACACTCTGGCTGTAAACTCAGGCCGCTAAATGATGCAATAAGCTGTGCGAAGGCCGGTAGTGGTATGGATGCAGAGCTGGTTTTTGCCGCAGACGATAATGCAACTTTACCTCCTGGACGCTATGTGGGTGACGTTCATTTTTATGCGAGGAGTGGCCTTGGCGATTTTGAGGTGGAATACTTGCTGCATGTGACGCTACAAGTGGCGAGGTAGTGGGGTTGCTGGTAAAAAAGCCTGCTTGTAGCAGGCGTTACTGATCATCAAATCTTGTGAGGGTTTTGATGTATTGATTTAGGTGTTGCATTGTCCTGATGTTGCCAATTTAACTTCAGGTTTGGAAATTACTCTTTTACCTTCAGTTTCAGACACTTGCTCTAAACCTGCACCGCCAACGAAAACGCCCAATTTTATATACTGACGTACAAAGTAATTTTTTCCTGATGCAACACTTAACGTGATGTTGTTAGGTGAAAACTCAGACTCCGTTCCTACAATATAAGACTTATCGGAAGATACTTGTTGGTAGAAAAATACCCGATCTGCCGTTTCACCAACACAATGCCCATCAAGGTAAATGTCTTTTTTTAATGCCTTCCCTACAAAGCTATCTCTATAAATATAAATCCCGGCTTTACCCTTTTCAGGAATGGGGAACGACTTCGCAGTGGCATTCTCTTCACTACTGGCCAGAGGGACAGAGGCACATCCCGTGAGGAAAAGGGACAACAAAATAGCCGGTATAATAAAAATTTTATGCATTGAAAACCCCAAGATAAAGATCAGAATAATCTTAAGCAACAACCTTATCATGAAGGTACACGCTGTACGTACTGTAAACGTGCAAACAAGGGCGTTAATGTAAGCTATGTACGTGCCATGCGTGTTTATGCCGTTTTTCATATCAAACTGAGTGATATTGAACGATTGTCCACTAAGTCCCGTAAATGCTGCGTTAACTGAGCAACGGTTTTTTCACCCGTAGTTTAAAATGGGTTTGAGGTACCGCTTCTCTCTTTTATTGAAGAAAAGTGTTTTTGTTAAAAGGTAGGAGAAAAGAGTGGGGATATATTTAACGATGAGTTTCAGCCCTACGCTTTACCAGAGCAAGAATTTCTGGTTTTTCCTCAGGCGAGAGTGCTTGAAATGCCAGTATCATTTCGGCTAGCTCATCATCTGCAGTATAAAAATAAGCCAAGGGTACCTCTAACACATTGGCTAGCAGTTGGATCGTTTCAGTATTGGCCTCATGTACACCTCTTTCATAGCGATTAATACGGGTGCTTGCGACAAATTCATCGATCCCTGCATTAATCCCGAGCTGTTTTTGTGATAGCCCTTTTGCCAAACGCGCTTGCTTAAGCCGTTGACAGAAAATGTCATGGTAGTTTGGTTTTGTCTTCATGACTACGATAATCGTAGTTTTTACTTGAAATGAATACTACGAATAACGTAGTATTGGATTGCACTTGTTCCTTTTACTACGGAGGGTTAAGGGTTATATGAATAACGATTGGCATCGTGCGGATATTATCTCTGCTTTGCGCAAACGGGGAACGACAATGGCTGCACTTTCTCGCTCTATCGGTTTGAGTTTATCAACGTTGGCTAATGTACTGACGCGACCCTGGCCGAAAGGTGAATGGTCAATCGCCGAGAAACTGGATATTCATCCTGCGGAGATTTGGCCAAGTCGTTATTATGATGAAGCTGGCAAGCTGATTGATCGTAAGGTGAAAATAAGAGGAGATCGGCCTAAGTAACGTGAGCATATTACTTAATTTGTCTTTTTAGCTGCGGGAACTGGTATCAATCACAGCGCTCTAAAAGGGTGTTGTGGTGCTCCTACACATTTTTATGCCCGCATGGCATGCTTGTTGAAGCAATGTGGGTTCCAGTGTCACGCTAACCGTCTTCTTGTGCCGGATACTCGCGGTAGACATAGTTACCCCTGGTTGATACACATGTAATGGACCCTTGTGCAGGGCACGGATCATTTTACGAGCAAAGAGGGTTTCAGGGATGAAGGCTATCGATTTATAAGTAGTAGGTCACTCTTCATCGTCTCGCAGAGAAGAACGTTATCCTAAAAAATGCCCTGTAAATAGGGCATTATAAACATTCGTGGAGCGCGGCAGTCATCATTCAATGTTTTGGATCTGTTCCCGCATTTGCTCAATCAGCACCTTTAGCTCAATAGCGCTGGCAGTTACGTCGGCGTTGATGGATTTGGAGGCCAGCGTGTTAGATTCACGGTTAAACTCTTGCATCATGAAGTCCAGACGGCGGCCAACGGCTTCTGGCTTTTTCAAGATGTTATAAGTCTCTTTAACGTGCGCTTCGAGCCGGTCCAGCTCTTCGGCAACGTCGACCCGCTGCGCCAGCAACACCAGCTCTTGTTCCAGTCGGTTGTTTTCCAACTGAACCTGTGCTTCTTCCAGCTTATTGAGCAGGCGTTCGCGCTGCCATTGCAGAATGGTCGGCATGTGTGCACGCACTTTCACCACTTCAGCACTTACGCCAGCGAGGCGTTGTTCTATAAGCAGTTTTAAAGCAGCGCCTTCAGTTTCTCGCGCAGTGATAAAGTCATCCAGTGCCGTTTCCAGCGCGGCCATCAATTCTTTGCTAATCGCATCCAGATCTTGATCTTGCGCGGACATCACGCCCGGCCAACGCAAAATGTCAACGGGATTGATTTCCCCTTCATCGCTTTGCATTTTGACCCAGTTGGCGGCTTCAACCAGTTGTTTTGCCAGTTTTTCATTCAGGATCAAGCTGCCTTGCGCACTCGGGTCGAGCTCAAAACGCAGGTTGCATTCGATTTTTCCGCGCGTCAGTCGGGCGCGAATACGCTCACGAATCACCGGCTCCAAGCTGCGGAACTGTTCCGGTAAACGGATGTATGTTTCAAGATAACGCTGGTTAACGGAACGGAGCTCCCACGCGGCGTTACCCCAGCCGCCCTTGATGTCACGGCGGGCGTAGGCGGTCATACTGCGGATCATCGATATTTACCTGTTTAGCAAGTGATGGGGTGAGTATAACGCGCTCGTGGTTTTGCTGGGTAGGACAAAATAAATCCAGTGGCAAGCCGCGGGGGGAATTCAGAGCACTACCGCATTATGCCGCGTGAAACAGACCTTCGTTTTGCCGGGCAATCTCCCAGCATTTGTTTTTCATCAGTTGTTTCAACTGCAATGCGGCTCGCGACTGTGGATTATCGCGGCGGCTGATCAGCGTAACTTCGAATGGCAGCGGCTGAGCTATCGGCACAATTTTCAACATATCGGCATAGCGATGCGCAGTAAACAGATCGACGATACCTGCACCACCCCCTGCCAGCACCATGTCGGCAATCACAGAGTAGGTTTTGATATACACCGATGACATCGGAGTCAGCCCTTTGGCGCGTAACGCACGATGCAACACCTGACCCAGCGGATCTTGCTGCTGCATCATCAACAAGTTATTGGAGCAGAGCCATTCCAGCGACACGGGGCCACTCTGCGGGCTGTCTTTGGGCAACACCGCCACCATATAGGCTTGAAACAGTGGCTCAGCCAGCAGCGCAGCGGGCACTTGCTGACCAAATACCAGGGCAAAATCGAGTTGGTCTTGCAAAATGTTTTGGCATAACGTTGAGAAGTGTTCAGTAACCAGTTCTACATTGACGCGTGCTTCTTGCTTGTGAAATTCCACCATCGTTGGTGCAACCACCATCTGGCTAAACGCATGGGCAGCCCCCAGTCGCACCGTTTGCACCCGATTTTTTCTCATCTGCTCCGTCAGTGAACCAATGGCTTGCAGATGGATGTAAAGTTCCTGTACTTCAGGGATCAGGCGCCGCCCTTCTCGAGTGGCAACCATGCCTTGAGCGCCGCGTTCAAACAGGGCAAATCCCAGTTGCTGCTCGGCGTGATTGAGCACCCGGCTGACGTTCGGCTGTGAAACGTTCAGCAAGCGGGCAGCACCACTGATGGTGCCAGCCTGAAGAATAGCCTGAAAGATTTCGATGTGGCGTAAGCGCATGGACAGGTGCTCCGTGTTGGTTAGGTTATGATTTCACCTTGAGCAAATTCCATGCAATATCCACGCCACTCGATACTTTGGCCCGCAGTTATTTACCCCAGGTGGCTTCCAGTACACGCAACCAGTTGCCGTAGCAGATTTTTTCCAATAAGGGGCGATCGTATCCGCGCCGCGTCAACGCCTCGACCAAAATTGGCAGGCCCGCGACATCATGCAGGTCTGGCGGTACGGTGGTGCCATCGAAATCTGAACCCAACCCAACGCCGTCTTCTCCCAGCTTGCTCAGCAGGTAATCGACATGGCGCACAATCTCTTCCACCGTGGCGTTCGGGTCTTTTTTACCATCGGCGCGCAGGAAGGCTGTGCCGAAATTTACGCCGACAAAGCCGTTGCTTTCACGAATGGCGTCCAACTGTTTGTCAGTCAGATTGCGAGACTGCGCGCAGAGTGCGTGGGCGTTAGAGTGACTGGCAACCAGTGGCGCATCGCTGATGCGTGCGGTCTGCCAGAACCCTTTTTCATCCATGTGTGACAAATCCACCATGATGCGTTTGGCGTTACAGGCTTTTACCAGGCGCAGGCCGGTTTCCGTCAGCCCGGAACCGATATCGGGGGAGGAAGGGAAGCGAAACGGTACGCCATCACCGAAGATATTGGGTCGGCTCCAGAGTGGGCCCAGTGTGCGTAAACCTGCGGCGTAAAGGATATCAAGCAGTTCCAGATCGGGATCGAGCGCCTCTGCACCTTCAATGTGCAACACCATCGCCAAGGTTCCCGTTGCCATGCAGTGGCGAATATCGGCAACGCTGTGGCAAATTTTGGCTTGTCCTTCTGAGGCAGCCTCAATGCGTAACAGTGTGGAAATCATTGAAAAAGTTGTCTTTCTTGCTGATTCCATCGACGGTGTTGCGTGGTTCACAAACAAACTGTCGTTTTCTGGTACAGATTTTGCTTGGTCTTTAGGGGATGGGACATAAACGGCGAATAATCCGCCAGCCAGTCCCCCTTTTCGGATACGCGGCAGATCGATTTGACCAGTGGCTGGGCCTTGCAGAAAGGCGCTCACGGCATCCTCCCGATGGGAGGAGTAGAGGCGTAATAAAACATCGTTATGCCCGTCAAAAACAGGGAAAGGGCGTTGCGTACCCGTTAGGAAATTGTTAGACATATTCAAAGTTATCGGCTCTGGATGCGATGAAACGGCATTTGCCCCATTAAAGTGCGCTCTGCACCAAAATGGACAAATGATTGCGCAGGGAATGGATGTCCTGGTGCTTTCATTTAAGCCAGTCCCGTTTGACTATGTCAAGGCTGGATATGAAATAAAATCCAATAATTGTTAAATATATCAATAAGTTGAGGGATTCATGCTTACCAGGAGACGTTTTCTCGCCGGTTGTGGCGCCGTACCTTTTCTATCCTATCTGAACCTGCACTCCGCTTTCGCTGCCACGCCTCCCACCATGCTGGTGATGGCGATGCAACTGGATAACATGACCAGCCTTGATCCCCATGAAAGTTTTGAAGCGGTGGGTTCCGAAATTGTGGGCAACCTCTACCAGCGTCTGGTGATGCCGAACCCGCTGAAACCCAGCGAAGTGAAAGGTGAGTTGGCTACGCACTGGGAAGTGAGCAACGAAGGGAAGACCTTCACCTTCCATATCGATCCCAAAGCAAAATTTTCTGACGGTACGCCGGTCACCGCAGAAGATGCGGCGTTCTCGTTACAGCGCGCCGTCAAAATGGATAAAAGCCCCGCCTTCATTATCAACCAGTTTGGTTTTACCAAAGATAACGTAGAGCAGCACATCACCGCACCGGATGCCAGTACGCTGGTGCTGAATCTGGACAAACCGGCGGCAGAATCTTTCCTGCTCTATTGCCTCTCTGCGCCGGTGGGCAGCGTAGTACAGAAGAAAGCCGCGCTGGCGAACCAACAGGACGGCGATTTTGGCTATGCCTGGATTAAACAGCACAGTGCCGGGTCTGGCCCGTTCACGCTGCGCAGTTGGAAGGCGAGCGAAAGTATCATTTTAGAAAAGAACCCCCATTTCCAAACTGATAGCAAAATTCAGCGCGTGATCATGAAGCACATCACAGATCCTGCTGCTCAGTTACTGATGTTGCAAAAAGGGGATGTTGATATTGCCCGCGATCTGACCAGCGAGCAGTTGCGTCCGATTGTCAACGATCCAGAGTTCAATGTGATCCGCCGTGACGTTTCGACCATTATGTTGATGTCGTGCAACACCACCAATGAATTACTGAAAAAACCGCAGGTGTGGCAGGCACTGAAATGGGCGATTGATTATGAGGCCATTCAAAAAAACATCATTCCGCTGACGCACCGCGTGCATCAGAGCTTCCTGCCGGGTGGTTTCCCAGCGGCGCTGGACGATACGCCATTCCATCAGGATGTGGTCAAGGCGAAAGCGCTGCTGGCAGAGGCGGGCTATCCTAATGGATTCGAAATTACCATCGATCACTATTCTGCTCAGCCGTATCCAGATATTGCTCAGGCCATCCAGACTCAACTGGGGGCTATTGGTATCAAGGCGAAGCTTATCTCTTCTGAAAACCGTGCTGTCCTGACCAAAATGCGTGCTCGCCAGCATCAACTGGCGATTACGGCCTGGGGCGCTGACTATTTCGATCCTAACTCGAACACCGAAGCGTTCTGCGTCAACGTCGATAACACGGAAAATGCGCGCAGCCGTACTCTGGCATGGCGCTGCGGCTGGTCTGACGAAAAATTTAACACGTTAACCGAGCAGGCGTTACATGAAAGCGATTCCGCCAAGCGTATTGCCTTGTACGAAACTATTCAGCGTGAGCACCGTGAACACAGCCCGTTTATTTTCCTGATGCAAAACACCTTGCCTATTGCCTGTCGCAAGAATATCAGCGGCGTAAACATGACGGTACTGCGCGATAATCCGTACGATCAGGTGAAAAAAGCCTGATGCCGATAGCAAAACGTATTCTCAGTACGCTGGGCAGTTTGCTGCTCACGCTGTTGGGGTTGTCGGTGCTGACGTTTTTTATTGGTCGCATCATGCCTACCGATCCGGTGTTGGCGATGGTGGGAGACAACGCGCCAGAATACGTGGTGCAACGCGCGCGTGAAGAAATGGGGCTGAATCAGCCCCTGTGGGTGCAATTTGGCCGCTATCTTTCGCAACTGTTGCACGGCGATCTCGGCAATTCGATTCTCACATCCAATCCTGTAATGACGGACATCGCGCGTTTCTTCCCGGCAACCCTGGAGCTGGCTACCGCCGCTATCATTATCGCTGCGCTGGTCGGCATTCCACTCGGCGTGTGGGCCGCAGTGAGGCAGAGTACCTGGGTTGATCAAACCATTCGTGTGGTTTGTCTGGCGGGGCACTCGTTGCCCGTGTTTGTGCTGGCACTGCTTAGCTTGCTTATCTTCTATGCCGTACTCGGTATTGCGCCGGGGCCGGGGCGTCAGGACATCATTTTTCAGGATATGGTGCCGCAGGTGACAGGGTTGCTGACGGTGGATTCGCTGTTAGCGGGGGACTACGCCGCCTTCCACGATGCGTTGGCGCACATGGTACAACCGGTCTTGATTCTCGCTTATTTCAGCATGGCGTATATCACTCGTATGACGCGTACCTTTATGCTCAATGCATTGAGTGGTGAATACGTGATCACTGCGCGCGCCAAAGGGTTGTCGTCGCGTCGGGTGATCTGGCGTCACGCGTTTCCGACCGTTGCGGTACAGTTGGTGACCGTATTGGCACTGACCTATGCCGGGTTGTTGGAAGGGGCGGTGGTCACGGAAAACGTGTTCGCTTGGCCGGGGCTGGGCCAATACCTGACGACGGCACTGATGAATGCTGACATGAATCCGGTAATTGGTGCCACGTTGCTAGTCGGCACCGTCTACGTGCTGCTCAATTTGCTGGCTGACATTCTCTATCGACTTTGGGACCCGCGCGTAAAATGATTTTTCCTGTCTCACGAGCATGGTTGCTCGACGAAACGCCCGCGACGCGCCGTCAGGCCATTTGGGGGCGACGTTATCGCTTATGGTTAGGGCTACAGGCTAATCCGATGGCGATGATCGGATTGGTGGTGATTCTGGCCGTACTGGTGTTGTCATCCCTCGCGCCTTGGTTGACATCTTATCAGCCGGGATTTCAGGATCTGGCCAACCGATTGGCATCGCCTTCTGCTGCCCATTGGTTTGGCACGGATGAATTGGGGCGTGATATCTACACTCGTATTCTGTATGGCGGCCGTACTACCCTCGGTATGGTGATCGCCGTAGTGGTGCTGACCGCGCCGTTAGGGCTGTTGATTGGCTGTGTCGCCGGGTATGCCGGTGGCTGGTTAGATAAAACCCTGATGCGGGTGACGGATATCTTCCTCTCCTTCCCACGCTTGATTCTGGCATTGGCATTCGTTGCTGCGTTGAAGCCCGGTGTCGAGAGCGCAATATTGGCGATTGCGCTGACGGCCTGGCCGCCCTATGCGCGCTTGGCGCGGGCGGAAACCATGCAGTTTCGCCACAGTGATTTTATTGCTGCCTGCAAGCTGACAGGGGCGACGCCGTTGCGCATTATCGTGCGTCACATTATGCCGCTCTGCGTGCCGAGTCTGGTGGTGCGTATCACGCTGGATATGAGCTCCATCATCATCACAGCGGCCAGTCTGGGCTTTCTTGGCATGGGGGCCCAGCCGCCTTCACCGGAATGGGGCACCATGATTGCCACTGCGCGACGTTTCTTATTCTCTGAGTGGTGGGTACCGTTGGTGCCGTGTATCGCCATTTTCATGACCTCGCTGGCGTTTAACTTTTTGGGTGACGGTTTGCGTGACGTACTGGACCCTAAGGAGCGTTAAATGCTAGTGGAAATTGAGAATTTACGTATTACGTTTGCGAGTCGCACACAGACGTTTGAAGCGGTGCGTGGCGTTTCGCTCAGTATTGGCAAAGAGAAATTTGCGATTGTCGGGGAGAGCGGTTCAGGTAAATCCCTGACGGCGCGCAGCCTGATGCAACTGCTGCCCGGTAGCGCACACATCGAAGCGGATAAGCTCAGCTTTGATGGCATCGATTTGCGCGGTGCGGATGAAAATACCTTACGTCGCATTCGCGGCAAGCGGGTCGGCTTTATTCTGCAAGACCCGAAATACTCTCTCAATCCAGTGATGACGATCGGTCAACAGATCGCAGAGGCCTGGCGTGAGCACAAGGGGGGCTCGCGCCGAGCGGCACTGGCGGCGGCGACCGATTTATTGGAACAGGTGCGTATTCGCGAACCGCAGCAGGTGGCAGCGCGCTACCCGCATGAGGTGTCCGGTGGCATGGGGCAACGGGCGATGATCGCCATGATGCTTGCCCCTGACCCGGAACTGCTGATTGCGGATGAGCCCACCAGCGCGTTGGATGCCACTGTACAGGCCGATATCCTCAAGCTGATCGACGATCTGGTTTCTCAGCGCGGCATGGGGCTGATTCTGATCAGCCATGACTTGCCGTTGGTATCGCATTTCTGCGATCGCGTGGCGGTGATGTATGCCGGACGCGTGGTGGAGATGCTGGCAGCCAAAGATCTACAGCTTGCTCAGCACCCTTATACCCAAGGGCTTTTGGCCTGTTTGCCGTCACTTAAACACCCGCGTGAACGGCTGCCGGTAATGAAACGTGATGAGGCGTGGAAAAACGGATGATTACCTTAAATAACTTGCGTATCGCCTTTGGCGCTACCGAGGTGGTCAAAGGCGTCTCTTTTCAGGTTGAGAGCGGCGGTAGTTTCGGCATTGTCGGCGAGAGTGGTTCCGGTAAATCGACCATTTTGCGCGCGCTGGCCGGGTTGAACGATCATTGGCAGGGGGAGATGTTGTTCGGTGGCATGGCGCTGGGAGCTAAGCGCGGACGGGATTTCTTCCGTCAAGTACAGATGGTATTTCAAGACCCTTACGGTTCCCTGCATCCACGCCAAACCATCGATCGCATTTTACAAGAGCCACTGTTGGTGCACCGTGTCGAGAATGCGGAGCAACGTATTGCCAAAATGCTTGATGATGTTGGCTTGCCCGCAGCAGTGCGTTTTCGTTTTCCGCATCAGCTGTCAGGTGGGCAACGTCAACGCGTAGCCATTGCGCGTGCGCTGATTGTTGAACCAGAGGTACTGCTGCTGGATGAACCCACCTCCGCGCTGGATGTGTCGGTACAGGCTGAAATTTTGAATCTGCTGGCAGATATCCGACAGGAGCGTAAGCTGACCTACCTAATGGTGAGCCATAATCTGGCCGTGGTGACCCACTTGTGTGAGCAGGTGGGGGTGATGCAGCAAGGAGAGATGGTGGAGACCTTGAGCGCAGAGCAGTTACGCGCCGGGCAGATTCAACATCCTCACACTGCTGAGTTGTATGCATTGAGTATCGCATTGGAGGAACCCGCATGACGCTTGATTGGCAGCGGGCGACGGAGGTGGCGCAGTCCATCACGGCGCAATGGCAGGGAGAGGGGCAGCCCGGCGGCGCAATTGCGCTGTTTGATGGCAATCAGTTACGGGCATTAAGCTGCGGCGGTCTGGCGGATCTGGCGCAAGGCACGCCGTTTAGCGCGGATAGCGTGGTGCGTTTTGCCTCGGTAACCAAACATTTATTTGCTTCGCTGGTCACCGGACCGTTAGCAGACGTTATCGCGCTCGACGATCGATTGGCGCAGCATCTGCCACAACTGCGCGGCCCGAGTGGGCAGGTTTCCGTCGGTCAGGCACTGGATATGACAGCTGGATTGCACGATTTGCGTGAGACGCTATCGTTACTCGGATTATCGGTATACAACGCAACGCAATCTACTGATTTACTGGCGTTTGTTGCTGCGCTGGATAAATTAAACTATCCGGCAGGCAGTGAAATTTCCTATTCCAATACTGGTTATCGGCTGGTGGAAGAGGCGCTTAAAGCCAAGGGTATTTTGTTTGCCGAATGCTTGCAGCAGCACATTTGCCAGCCATTAGATATTCACCTGTGGGCGCCGGAAACCTGGTTCGATATTGTCCCTGAGTTGGTACCGGGCTATTGGCGCAGTGATAACGGCTGGCAACTGGCAAGCGCCGGGCTGCATTTGTCTGCATCAGGCAGTGTTGCGGGCAGCGTGCGTGATTTGAGCGTCTGGCTGCAAACGCTGTTGCGCGATGAGGGGCCGGGGCGCGGGGTTTTAGCGCGCCTGACTGCACCGCGCCGGTTAACGGATGGTCGCGTGACGGGCTATGGTTTGGGCATTGCGCACTCGCGCTTTGGTAATGCGCATTGGGTCGGTCACGGCGGCTCTCATGCTGGCTATAAGAGCTATTTTCTGCTCGATCCGCAGCAGGGTGTCGGGCTGGCGTTGGTGGCAAACCGTGAGGACGTATCCACCTATGACTGTGCACTGCGCATCATGGCTGCACTGACCGGACAGGCGTTACCGCAGCCGGGCCATGCGTTGATGCCGGGGTTGTATGTGGCAGAAAGCGGCAGTGAGTGGCTGGAAATCAGTGGCAATAACGCCTGTTGGTTGGGGGCGACCGAGACGCTCTATCCGTCAGAAGACGGAGCGATATCGCTCTCCAGCCATTTGCCGATGCAGTTGCGTCAGAATGGCGCGGTGATTGAAGGTGAAATAGGCCACGCCGCCAAACGCTTTGTGCTGCCACATCGCGATGATTCTCTCGCTCAAGCGCAAGGCCGTTGGTTTTGCCCGGAATGGCGCAGTGAATGGGTGATTGAAGGCGATCGTCTGGTGATGGGGATTGGACCCTCGGCGCCGGTTGCTTCCTTGGAGTGTCTTGGTCAAGGTCGGCTGTTGGCGATCGCGCAGGACGGCCCGTGGGAGAAGCGTTTTGCGTTACACATCGAAGGCAACAACATGACGTTTTTGCTTAACCGCAGCCGGGTGGTTACAGCGCGGCGTGGGGACGTTCACTGGGCGTAAATACGCTAAGCGGAATGCCAGTGCATGGCATTCCGCTACCTGCACGTTAGCGGTAAATGCCTACCCATGGGGTTTCACCCACATAGCCATAACTGCGATACATCCCTTCACTGTTGAACGGCAAGGCGATGTTTCCCTCTTTATCGACAGCGATCAGGCCGCCGCTGCCGTCCAGCGGCAGCAGTTTTTCCATTACCACGCGCTCACCCGCCTGCTCTAGCGTCAGCCCGGCATACTCCATCAACGCAGAGACATCATAAGCTGCCACGCAACGGATAAATACTTCACCTGTTCCGGTACAAGAAACGGCACAGGTGTTGTTGTTGGCGTAGCAGCCCGCACCAACGATTGGGCTATCGCCTACGCGTCCGGCTTGCTTGTTGGTCATGCCACCGGTTGAAGTTGCCGCGGCGAGATTGCCTGCACTGTCCAGCGCCACAGCACCGACGGTGCCATACTTGCGCTCAGGATCGATAGGATCGCCCTGTGCTATATCGCGCTGGCCATCGTGATCCAGCATCACACGGCCTTCTCCCGCTTGTGCGTGATGTAGTTGCTCACGACGGGCATCGGTCGAGAAGAAGTCGGGGTCGACCATCTCCAGCCCCTGTTTACGCGCGAATGCTTCTGCGCCTGCTGCGGTAAACATCACATGCTGACTCTGTTCCATAACGGCCCGTGCCGCCAGCACTGGGTTGCGAACATGACTGACACAACTGATGGCACCGGCATCCAGTGTGCGGCCATCCATGATGCTGGCGTCAAGTTCGTGGGTTTCATCGTGCGTAAAGACTGAACCGTGTCCGGCATTAAACAACGGGCACTCTTCCAAGAGCCGTACCGCTTCGGTAACGGCATCCAGCGCACTGCCGCCCTGGCTGAGAATCTGCTGGCCGCTGGCGACAATGGCGTTTAACGCGTCACGGTAGGCCTGCTCTTTTTCCGCGCTCATGGCGGAGCGGGTCAATGCCCCCGCCCCTCCGTGGATCACAATGACTGGCTTGACCATATCATCTCCCTGTTATTAGTTCTGTGTGGTAGCCAGATACGAGAAAGTACTTAGCAAGCGCACGATATCTGTCATGGTGGGTGCGGTGTAGTGTACCGTCACCGCATCACCGCGTTCCACCCCGGGGATCAGGTTAAACAGATCCGCGAGTACCGGTTTGGCGGTCATCAGTTCAAGGTGATAGGGCGCAGTGATACGCGAAGTGTTTTCACGGTGCGCGCGCTGTACGGCCTGCTGTGCCTGTGTACGGATCAACTGCTGTGCTGCCAGCGGGCTGAGCGATTCCGCAGAGGTCTGTGAAATGGCGCGTTTGACACAGGCGTAGGCGGTTTGGGGATAATAGCGGGCGATCCACTGCTGCAGGATATTATCACCACTGACCAGCCACAGCGGTGTTCCTTTTTCGGCACCGGCGGCAGCATAGATATCGCTTTCCCCCATCACTTCATCATTGATTTTCACACGATAAAAGGCGCGGCCATTTATCGTGTGTGCCAGCACACCATGCTCCCCGGCTGCACTGTGGTAGCCGATGAACATCAATCCATCGAAAGCCTGTTGTTCCAGCCCATCAACCATCGATAATATGCGTGGTTTTCCCTGAACCAGACGAGCGCGGGCATCAATATTCTCTGCCCGCAGATTGGTCATGGCTGCGTGGCTGTCAGCCACCACCACTTCCGTTGCGCCACCGGCGAAAGCACCGCCAATGGCGGCGTTCACTTCCTGCTCCATCAGCCCGCGAGCCAGCTGGTACTCGGCTTGTCCGGGGCTGCACTGTTCCGGTCGCATCACGCCGGCGATCCCTTCGATGTCGGCAGAAATAAACACTTTCATGGGTATGTCCTTACGCTAAAACGTGTTGTGTAAGACTGTCTAACACCTGTCGCAAGCCTGGACGGTGGTGGTCGCGAAAACCGGTCACTGCCTCGGCGCACAGCAGGGCATCCAGCACGGCATGTTCCGTGGCATCGGCGGCGGCGCACAGCATCGATTCCAGCTTTGCGTCTTCTGGCGGCTGCGGCGTGGTCTGGGTGGAAAAAGCGACGGCGATGTCGCCAGAACCGTGGCCCCAATAGCTGCCCAGACGGCCCAATCCGGCACCGGCGCGTTTGGCGATACGCCCAAGCTGGCGTGCATCCAACGGTGCATCGGTTGCCATAATGATGATAATTGAACCCGCATCGCGTTGCGGTGCGAGCTCAGGCAATAGCGGTTCAATAAAGGGGCCGATTTGCAGTCCGTCCAGCGTGAGCGACGCCAGCGTGCCAAAATTGGCCAGCACCAGCACACCCAGCGTGGCATTCAGTTCGGGAATCAGGCGAGATGCGGTGCCGATACCGCCTTTCAGACCGAAGCAGCTCATACCGCGCCCGGCACCGACGCTACCGCGAGCAAAGTGGGTATCTGCCTTGCTCAGTGCTGCCTGCGCCATGGCTTCAGTGATTGCCAAGGCCTGAATATCGTTCAGCCAGCCGTCATTGCATTCCAGCGCCAGCGGGTTCACCGTCGGCTGCGTGCGTCCAAGTTCAGGGTTTTTGGCAATGGCGTCGCGTACCAGCGCGGTAAACAGTGTGCCAACGGCAAGCGTATTACTCAGCAGGATGGGGGTTTGCAGTTGTCCCAGTTCTTCCACCTGCACCAGCCCCACCGGTTTGGCAAAACCGTTCAGGATGGCGGCACCGCACGGCAGCGGCTGTGTAAACAGGTTGTCACCAGGCGGCACAATAGCGGTAACGCCGGTTTGTACTTCGCCCTGCGCCAGCGTTTCGTGCCCGACGCGCACGCCAGGCACATCGCACAGACTGTTGCTTGGGCCACTGGACATGCGTGGCACGCCGATTTGTTGGTGGTCACGCCAGCGCTGCAATAGGGCGTGCAGCTGCGCCTGTTGAAAAGCCATCATAGGATTCTCATGCATTCTTCAGTTTCGGATCCAGCGTATCGCGCAAGGCGTCGCCTAACAAATTGAATGACAGCACGGTGAAGAAAATTGCCAAGCCGGGGAAAACACTGACGTGCCATTGACCGGCCATCATCATGCTGCGGCTCATCGCGAGGATATTGCCCCACTCCGGCACGTCTGGCTCAGGGCCAAGGCCGATAAAGCTCAGACTGGCCGCCGTGAGAATACTGGTGCCAATACGCATGGTGAAATAGACGATCACGTTCGGCAAGGTGGCAGGCAGAATATGGCGGATCAGCAAGACGCGATCCGGCGCGCCGGCGCTACGCACCGCTTCCACGTAGGCGGCCTGTTTCAGGGTTAAGGCGGAGGCGCGCACAATACGTGCGAACACCGGCACGCTGAACACGGCGACGGCAATAATAACGTTGTTCAAGCCAGGGCCAAGAATGGCGACGACTGCAATAGCCAACAGCATACCGGGGAAGGCGAACAGCACATCGGCGCTGCGCATGATCAGCATATCAATCCAACGGCCATAAAATCCGGCCAGCAGGCCCAGTACAATACCGACCACCATGCCGAGTGTAACGGAGAACAGGCCGATATATAAGGAGATGCGTGAACCGTAGATAATACGGCTCATCACATCGCGTCCCAGGTCATCGGTGCCCATCCAGTGGGTAGCGGAAGGTGGTGCGGAAAGCGCCATCCAGTCCGGATCCATCGGATTAAAAGGGGCCAACCAAGGGGCGAAGGCCGCAACCAGCACTAATAGCAGAATAAATCCGCCAGATACCAGCGCCAGCGGATTTTGGATAAATGCCTGCCAAAAATCGCGCATCGGTGAGCGGATGGTGGTGTTATCTTGCGCGGCGGCGGTCATCGTAGGCTCAGTAGAGTGGCTCATGATCGCTCCTAGCGTAAACGAATGGCTGGGTTAACCACGGCGTAGAGCAGGTCGACCAGCAGGTTGATAACAATAAATTCGAACACAAACAGCATCACCAGCGCCTGAATCACCGGCTGGTCCTGCGTTTTTATCGATTCAATCAGCAGCCAGCCCAAACCAGGCCAACTGAATACGCTTTCCACGACAATAGAGCCGCCCAGCAGAAAACCAAATTGTAGGCCAAGCATGGTAATGATCGGGATCAGCGCGTTGCGCATGATGTGTTTCCAGGTGATCAGCCGTTGGCGTAATCCTTTGGATCGCGCGGTGCGCACATAATCTTCTTGCGCCACTTCAAGGAATGCGGATCGGGTAAAGCGTGCCATCACTGCGGCGACGGAGGCACCCAGCGTTAGCGCGGGTAACACGATGTCACTCGGCTGATTAAAGCCGCTGACGGAAAATACCCCGAACGGCATCGCAACAAACTGAATCAGCAGCAACCCAAGCCAGAAAGGGGGCATGGAAATTCCGCCGACAGCAGCGCTCATCAGCGTCCAATCTTGCCATTTTCCGCGCCGTAACGCGGATACCACGCCAATCAATAGGCCAAGTACAACTGACCAGGCGAACCCAGCCAGCGCCAGCCACATGGTTGGCATGAAGCTTTTGGCTATCACGCCCATCACCGGCTGTTGCGTGCGATAGGTGATACCCAGATCGCCGCGCAACAAGCCACCCAGCCAACGAACATACTGCTGTGGCAACGGATCGTTGAGCCCTAACAGTTGGCGAGCGGCCTCCACGGCGGCAATCGGAGCATCCGGCCCGGCATAAATTCGCGCCGGATCGCCGGGTAACAGCTTGATAAAACCGAACACTAACAGGGAGACCACCAGTAGCACCGGGATCATTTCCAGCAAACGTCGGACGATATAAGCAAACATGGCGTTCTCCCCGTGTGATTACTTAAATTCAGCCTGATCGAAGATCAACGAGCCATCTGCCAGCATGTAAACGCCAGAGAGATTTTTCGCTTTACCGACCAGGTTGTCCGGTGTACCCAGGAACACGACGGGCGCATCACCCCAAATCACTTTCTGTGCTTCGGCGTAGGCTGCAGCGCGCTTGCCAAGATCGGCGGTAGCCAATCCAGCCATAATGGCTTTATCGGCGGCCGCACTGCTGTAGTAGGCCACGTTATAAGCCGCAGGCACCCAGGATTCGGTGGCATAGAGCGGACGCAGTGCCCAGTCAGCATCACCGGTAGACGGCGACCAGCCGTTGTAGAACAGATCGAATTCTGCATCTTTAGGGTCTTTTACACCGAACAGCTTGGCGTTACGCATCCCGGAATCCATCGGTGTCACGGTGATCTTGATGCCCACTTGTTCCAACTGCTGCTTGAAGAATTGTGCGCTGCGGATGTAATCGGTACGGTTGGTGGTCCACAGTTTGAGGCTGATGCCATCCGGGTAGCCTGCTTCTTTCAACAATGCCTTGGCTTTGGCCGGATCGTAGCTGTAGCTCGGCGTGGTTTGTGCCTGGAAGAACTGAACGCCCGGTGCCATCGCAGACGTTGCCGGTGTGCCCATGCCTGCAAAGCCGACTTTCAGCCATACATCGCGGTTGATGGCGTAGTTGAGTGCCTGACGCACGCGGATGTCATTCATGGGGGGGCGCAGGTTATTCATCGCCAACCAGAATTGATAAATACCGGGGTCACGTTGGATGGCCAGCTTGCTGTCGCTCTGTACGGTACCCACCAGATCGGACGGCAGCGGATAAATTGCATCAACTTGACTGGATTTCAGGGCCGCCACGCGCGTGGAGTCTTCCGGTGTCGGGTAGAATGTCACGCTATCCACTTTCGGCCAGCCTTTTTGCCAGTAGCTGTCATTTTTGACCAGCTTGACATCTTTGCCTTGTTGCCATTCGGTGAATTTGAATGGACCGGTGCCGACAGGGTGTACACGCAGTTGTGCTTCATCCGGGTATTTCTTCAGCGCTTCCGGGCTGTGCATCACGGCAGATGGGTGTGCCAGTGTATTGACGAAAGCACCGAATGATTTGTTCAGTTCAATCTTCACCTGCGTTGGAGACAGCACGGTAACGGTTTTCACCATATTGAACAGGCTATTACGTTTTAAACCTTTGCTCTGATCGGCCAGGCGATCCAGGTTGGCTTTGACCGCTTCGGCATTAAAGGGCGCGCCGTCTTGGAAAGTGATGCCTTCGCGTAGCGTGACCACAAACTCGGTAGCATCGTCATTGCTGGTGTATCCGGTTGCCAGACGCGGTACCAGTTTCATTTGGTTATCAAACTGGAACAGGCGTTCGAAGATACCGCTCTGGATGGAATAGCTTAGGGTGTCTGAGGTATCGTGTGGGTCAAGTCCGGTAATATCGGCATAGATAGAGATGCGCAGATCTTGTGCCTGAGCCGCTGCGGCCAGACAGAGTGAAAGCCCGAGGGCCAGGGCGGAACGATGTCGTAGTGGCTTCATGTTGTGTCTCCCGGTTAAGAATGAGTCGTACTTTTTCTTGTTCATCAATGCTTGTTCATCAATGACTGTCGTTAGCGACCCAGTGGTGCGGGCCGACTTCCCGATAGGTCATTTTATTGACCTCTTCGCCCGCTTTACGCAGCGGGGATGGGATCTCGCTGTCATCAAACTGGCGCACGCTGCGCTGTTGTGGGTCGGCAATGGGTACCGAAGCCAGCAAACGCTGCGTATAGGGATGTTGGGGGTTATTGAACACCGCCTGACGTGGACCTATTTCCACAATCTGGCCGAGATACATCACGGCAACACGGTTGGCAATGCGTTCGACCACGGCCATATCGTGGGAAATGAAAATCCATGACACGCCGGTTTTTTGTTGCAGATCCATCATCAGGTTTACTACCTGAGCCTGAATGGAGACATCCAGCGCGGAGACGGCTTCGTCAGCAATAATGACCTGTGGTTGCAGCGCCATGGCACGAGCAATAGCGATACGTTGGCGCTGGCCTCCGGAAAACTCGTGTGGGTAGCGGCGGGCGTGTTCGGGAGGCAACCCGACGCTTTTCAGCAGTTCCTGCACGCGGGGCGTTGCATCTTCCAGTGAGCGGGCTAATCCATGCAGCAGCAGCGGCTCAGCAATGGTGAAACCGACGGTTAGCCGTGGGTTGAGTGAGGCATATGGATCCTGAAATACCATCTGGATTTCTCGACGCAACGGTAAAAAGGCGCGATCGTCCATCAGAGAAATTTCGTTGCCCTGAAACAGAATGCTTTCTGATTCGCTTTGAATCAGGCGCAGGAGCGCACGCCCAGTGGTAGATTTCCCACACCCACTCTCCCCGACAATTGCCAGGGTTTCTCCGGGCCATACGCAAAAATCAATCTGCTCGACTGCATGTACGCGGTGGGTAATGGCAGAAAAAATGCCGCTGCGGATCGGGTAGTAGACGCGCAATCCACGGATATCCAGCAGCGGATCAGCATCATAGCGCGCGGTTTTCTGTTCGCTATCACTGGATTGTTGTTGTCCTAAAAGAGGAAAACGACGCGGCCAGGCGCTGTCACGCATGTCGCCCAGCTTCGGCACCGCGGCCAACAACGCTTGAGTATAAGGATGCGCTGGATGCGCGAAAATTTGCTCAACAGTCCCTTGCTCTACCACTTCGCCACGGTACATTACGACCACGCGATCGGCGATTTCAGCCACCACGCCCATGTCGTGAGTAATAAACAGTACGGCGGTGTCACTTTGCTGCTGGAGATCGCGCAGGATGTGCAAAATGCGCGCTTGCACGGTGACATCCAGCGCTGTTGTGGGTTCGTCAGCAATCAGCAACTGCGGTTCACACACCAGCGCCTGGGCAATCATCACGCGTTGGCGCATGCCTCCAGAGAGGGAAGCCGGATAGCTTTTCATCACGCGATCCACATCCGCGATACGCACTTTACGCAGTAACTCGCGTGCTTTCTTATCTGCCGTGGCCGCATCGCAAAGCTGGTGGTCGCGTAGCGCCTCTGTCAACTGATCGCCCACTTTCAACACCGGGTTGAGTGAGGTCATCGGTTCCTGAAAGATCATCGCCATGTCGCGTCCGCGCAGTTGGCGGCGAGCATCCTCTTTCATATTCAGCAGATCGTGGCGCTGCCCGTGGCGGGAATGGAAATGAATGCTGCCGCGTTCAATGGCCGCCGAGTTGGCTAGCAGACCCATCGCGGTTAACGACGTAACGGATTTTCCCGAGCCGCTTTCACCCACAATGGCGACGATTTCCCCTTTGTTGACGGAAAACGAGACGCTTTTTAAAGCGACGTGTTTGCCCGATCTGCCGCTGAAGCTCACGCTCAGGTCATCGATCTCCAGCACCGGCATGGCGGTTTGTTGGGGGGCCGATGCGGTGAGTGGGGCGGCCTGTGCATGTTGCGTCATGTGGACTCCGGTTAACAGTGTGGACTCTTGCTGCGTCATAGCCAGATACGTCCGTGGTGATAAGTCAGATAGGGAGAACTGTCGGCGGCCAGCCAGAGTGGGCCATCCAGGTCGACATAGTCAGCGGCGGCAGCGACCGGTAATGCGGCTTCCATTGCCAGCGATGAACCGACCAGACAACCGACCATCAGTTTTAGCCCGTGCAGTCGCGCTTCACGCACCATTGCCAGTGCTTCCGTCAATCCACCACACTTATCCAACTTGATGTTGATCATTTCGTAACGGCGGCGGATTCCGGGAATATCGCCGGCGTGGCGGCAGCTTTCATCGGCACAAAGAGGAATCGGGTGCGAAAAACGCAATAACTCCTGATCCTTGCCGGACGGTAACGGTTGCTCAATCAGCGCGATGTTATAGGGCAACAGTGCATGGCACAGGCTGAGTAAATCGAGCCCTGCCCAGCTTTCCGTGGCATCGACCATCAAGGTTGTTCGCGGGGCGACATCGCGCACCGCGGTGATTTTCTCAACGATGTCGTTACGGTCGAGCTTGAGCTTTATCACCTGTGCTCCGCGTGAAATGGCATCACGGGTTGCCACAACGGTGTTTTCCAACGAATCAATGCTCAGCGTTTCCGTTGTGATTAAGGAGGCTGGTTGCTGTATTCCCACTTGTTGCCATACGGTTTGTTTATGCAGGGCGGCATTTAATCGCCACAGTGCGCAATCGAGTGCGTTGCGAGCCGCACCAGGAGGGAGTAGCGTTTGGATTTCATCCCTTGATGCACCGCGAGTAACGGCGCCACGTATGACGTCAAGCTGGCGACAGACACTGGCGGCAGATTCTTGATATTCAAAAGCGGGTGTACATTCGCCTAAACCGATAAATCCCTGTTCTTCAATGGTAATCCTGACTACGCTTACCGCATTGCGGAGCTCCTGCGCACGCTTGCACGGGCGTGCCAGAGAGAGTTTGACGGTCTCAACCTGCATCTGGCGCATCTCGTGTATCCCTCTGGTGAACGAATAATCAAAACTATTTCATGCAGGGGAATGGCTGACGAATACTTGTTTGTCGGGAGGGTATAACCTCAGGCTATACCCTGATGCAGACGCCAACACTCCCTTGCCGATATTGCGAAACGCGTGGTAGCTAAAGTAGGAATTGTTGTCCGAAGGCCGTATAATGCGCGCCAATCAGCAGAGCATAACCCGGAGAATCTCATGCGTCCGTCAGGCCGAAGTGCACAACAGGTGCGTCCCATCACGCTTACGCGTGGCTATACCAAGCATGCGGAAGGTTCCGTGTTAGTGGCGTTTGGCGACACGAAAGTGCTGTGTAATGCGACGGTAGAAGAAGGTGTGCCGCGCTTCCTGAAAGGGCAGGGGAAGGGCTGGGTGACCGCTGAGTACGGTATGTTACCGCGTGCGACTCATAGTCGTAACGCGCGCGAAGCGGCAAAGGGGAAACAGGGCGGAAGAACGCTAGAAATCCAGCGCCTTATCGCACGTTCTCTGCGTGCTGCCGTTGATCTGGAAAAACTCGGTGAATACACCATCACGTTGGATTGCGACGTGTTGCAGGCCGATGGCGGTACGCGCACGGCTTCTATTACAGGCGCTTGCGTTGCATTGGCGGATGCCTTCAACAGCATGGTGGCAAAAGGCCAGTTGAAAGCCAGCCCGCTCAAAGGCATGGTGGCGGCAGTATCGGTGGGTATTGTTGCGGGTGAAGCGGTGTGCGATCTCGAATATGTGGAAGATTCTGCTGCACAAACGGACATGAACGTTGTCATGACCGAAGAGGGTCGCATGATTGAGGTACAGGGCACCGCCGAAGGCGAGCCGTTCACCCACGAAGAACTGCTGGCCCTGCTCGCTCTGGCGCGTGGTGGTATTGATGCCATCGTTGAGGCGCAAAAAGCAGCGTTGGCGCAAGTGCCAGTTGCGGACCTCAAATAAACATGGCTGGCATATACCGCCTGTCGTTTCATCAGCCGCTGCCAGGCAGCGGCGTTATCCATTTTTGCAAAGCGACCCCGGCGTCGCTTTTTTTATGGCTGGTATTCCAGCCATAACCATACTCACCGTGATACGAGGAGATGCAGTAATGAAAGCCTATCAGCGCCAATTTATTGAATTTGCGCTTAGCAAACAGGTATTAAAATTCGGCGAATTCACATTGAAATCCGGACGTGTAAGCCCCTATTTTTTCAATGCCGGGTTGTTCAATACCGGGCGCGATCTGGCGCTATTGGGCCGTTTTTACGCTGAAGCGTTGGTGGATGCCAGTATCACCTTTGATGTGCTGTTCGGGCCCGCGTATAAAGGGATTCCGATTGCTACGACCACCGCGGTGGCGCTGGCTGAACACCATGAAACGGATGTGCCTTACTGCTTTAATCGCAAAGAGGCCAAAGATCACGGAGAAGGGGGCAATCTGGTGGGAAGTGCGTTGCAAGGCCGCATCATGCTGGTCGATGACGTAATTACCGCAGGCACGGCCATTCGTGAGTCCATGGGGATTATTGCTGCTAATGGCGCTACGCTTGCTGGGGTTTTGATTGCGCTAGATCGCCAGGAGCGTGGTACGGGAGCCATTTCTGCTATCCAGGAAGTGGAGCGCGATTATCAGTGTCAGGTCATTTCCATTATTGCGCTGCAAGACTTGATAACCTTTTTAGCAGAAAAACCAGAGATGGCCGCGCATCTGGATGCGGTGAAGGCCTATCGCGACAGATATGGTATTTCTGCGTAATCACTTGTGCATAGATGCTAATGTTGCCTGAGAGATTTCTGACCAGCCTGTCGCTTGCGTGAGCAGGCTATGGTGCAGAGGCTCTTAGGCAAAAGCGGGGCGATGTTAATAGAGTTGGGCAGCAAGCAGTGGCCAACGAGTCTCAAAATCTTGTGTAGGCCGGAAGCGGAACTCCGAGCGAACATAGCGCGACAGCATGCCTTCACAAAAGGCGAGAAGTTGGCTGGCGAGCAGTGATTCGTCATGCACTAGCGCTTTACCCTCTCGTAACTTGTGCTCGCGTAATACCTGTTTAAGTTGCGATTCAATGCGTTCAAACAGTTGGTTAATACGTCCTTGCAGTCGATCTTGTTCGAACATCAGCGCATGGCCAGTCAGGATACGCGTCAGACCGGGGTTACGTTCAGCAAAGCCCAACATAAGCAGTAAAATCAACCGCAAGCGTTGGAAAGTATCTTTCTCATCTTGCAGAATCAAATTAATACGTGTTGTCAGCGAATCCTCAATAAACTCGATAAGACTGTCAAACATCCGCGTTTTGCTGGGAAAGTGCCGATAGAGTGCTGCTTCGGAAACCCCGACCATTGCGGCAAGCTTTGCGGTGGTGATGCGTTGGCTGCCATCGCTGGATTCCAGCATTTGCGCCAACGCCTGCAAGATTTCCTCGCGACGATTCCTTTTCGTATTCTCTTTCTCTGCCATGTCAGAAAAGACCCTTGATCAAAAAGAAGCTGACAACCATTTATTAGCGTCGCAGTCATAGAGTACGCTGCGGCTTATATTCTTTTAGTCCTGAATATACCGGCCATACTTCACGTTGCAGGTGTGTTGGCTGCGGCCGTTATTCGGCCCATCTCTGGGCTCCGCCTCTAACGAGGCCGCCGCAAGCGCGGTTCAAAACGTTAACGTTTTGTCCTGCAACTTGAATTATTTAGGGTATAAACACTACAAAGACACGCGATTGAGCTTGTGTCCATGGGGCAATACTAGGTGTACCGATTTTTGGATCAACGGCGACCAGAATGACCGAAACCGCCTTCTCCTCGCTCTGTACCCACAAAATCATCGACGATGTTGAATTCAGCCTGAACGACAGGGACAAACACCATCTGCGCGAGGCGTTCACCGGGCTCGATAGTGAAGGCTTGCTGGCTACGGTTCCAAACGGAAACCATTAGTTGTCCTTGATAATCAGAGTCGATAAGCCCAACCAGATTACCTAATACTACGCCATGCTTATGCCCTAACCCTGAGCGAGGAAGAATAACAGCAGCCAGGCTGGGATCGGCGATATGAATGGCGATACCTGTCGGTACCAGTATCGTCTCCCCTGCGGCCAGTGCGATCCCCTCATCAATACACGCTCGAAGGTCTAGCCCGGCGGATCCTGCGGTGGCGTAGGTTGGCAACGGAAACTGTTGACCAATGCGTGAATCAAGAATTTTTACGTCGATTTTTTTCATCATAACGGCGGACAATCTCATCGATTAAATGTTGGCCAAGGAGGCGCTTTTCGCACAGAGGTAAACGGGTGTCACCCTCCGGCCAAAACAGTTGCAATGCGTTTGTGTCACTGTTGAATCCCTGCCCTGAGAGGGAAACGTCATTAGCGCAAATCAGATCCAGATTTTTACGCACCAGTTTTTGTCGCGCGTATTCTTCCACATTCTGGGTTTCGGCAGCAAATCCAACGACGAAAGGACGACGCTCAGACATTGCCGCAACGCCTGCGATAATATCTGGGTTTTTGACCAGTGTGACACTAATTTCATCACCTTGTTTTTTAATTTTTTCGTTGGCGATCTGTTTAGCTCGGTAATCGGCAACGGCGGCGCAGCCGATGACAATGTGTTGTTGCGCTGCATGGGTCATCACCGCGTGCTGCATTTCCAACGCGCTGGACACGTCGATGCGCTGAACGCCAGCGGGTGTAGATAAGGAGACCGGTCCGGCGACCAGCGTCACATGCGCTCCACGCTCCGCGGCCGCTTGGGCGATGGCAAATCCCATCTTGCCCGAGCTGTGATTGGTAATAAAACGCACTGGGTCTAGCGCTTCACGCGTTGGCCCTGCTGTGATCATAATGTTGAGATGTTGCAGATCGTTGACGCGTGTAAAATATCCATCAGCGAGTTCAACGATCGCCAACGGATCGATCATTCTGCCGGGACCCACATCACCACAGGCCTGACTTCCGCTATCGGGCCCCCAAATAAGGCCGCCGCGCCGCGCCAGAGTGGCTAGATTATCTTGCGTTGGGGTGGCGCGATACATCTGCTGATTCATCGCTGGCGCAATAGCAACGGGCGAAGCCGTCGCGAGGCAAAGCGTGGTGAGCAGATCATTCGCCATGCCAGCGGCTAGTCGTGCAATGACATCTGCTGTGGCGGGGGCAAGGATAACCAGATCAGCCCATTTTCCCAGCTCAATATGCCCCATCGACGCTTCCGCGGCGGGATCGAGTAGATCGTCTGATACTGGGTATCCCGAAACTGCCTGCAAGGTGAGTGGCGTGATAAACGCCTTCGCAGCAGGTGTCATCACTACGCGCACTTCTGCGCCGCGTTCGCGCAGACGCCTGACAATCTCTGGGCACTTGTAAGCGGCAATACCACCGCTGATACCGAGCACGATTTTTTTACCGGAGAGCCCGGGCTGGTTGGAAAATCCCGTCATCATCTTTGTCCGATTAACGCCGTAAGAAGAAACATTTTATCATAACCTTGCTGGAGGGGCGGAATCTTGCTCGCGTTTGTGCATGTTCATGATGCTTTGTTGTAAGGAGCCTTGCGTGCTGTTACGCAGGCATCTGCCCGAGTTCTCGCTGTGTTTGCTTGAGCCTGCCATGATATGCCAACAATGGAAAGGAGGTACACCGGTGTGGATTGACGATCAAGCTCCGCGTGAAAAGCTTATCGCCTCGGGAGCTGAAGCGCTTACGGATGTAGAACTGTTGGCCATCTTTCTGCGAACCGGGCTGCCGGGTGTTCATGTGATGGCGCTGTCGGAGCAATTGCTGCATCATTTTGGCTCTCTTTATCATGTCATGATGGCGGAGCAGCAAACGTTTTGTGCTGTGAAAGGTATGGGCGTGGTTAAATTTGTTCAGTTTCAGGCGGTAGCAGAATTGGCACGGCGGCTTTATGCTGCACGTTTGGTGAAGGAAAAAGCGATGCTGAATCCTGATCTCACCATACAGTACCTGCAATCGGCGTTAGCACACCAGGCACGGGAGATTTTTACCGTGCTTTTTCTGGATAATCAGCATCGTGTGATTCGACATCAAGAGATGTTTGCTGGTACCATTGCCAGCGTCGAGGTGCACCCGAGAGAAATTGTGCGTGAAGCGTTAAAAGCCAATGCGGCGGCGCTCATTCTGGCGCATAATCACCCTTCAGGGGATGCAGAGCCGAGTAGCGCCGATCGTATGATAACGACGCACATTATTCAGGCATGCGCATTGATGGACATTCGCGTCCTCGATCACCTGGTAATTGGGCGTGGTGAGTACGTATCATTTGCCGAGCGAGGATGGATTTAGCATATTTTCCGCGATCCTTAGGGATCTTTCGCTGCTCGGGACTTGAGCACATCCACGCTAGAGCGTATACTACGCCACCTTTGAGAATCTTGGGTGTGGCGTTAAGAGCCTATCTCAGCAGGTTTACCCTTATGACAGCATCTTTACTTGTAAAGCTGCTGAGATGGGCTCTAAAGCCTGACGAGGCGGCCAACATCCTCTACGAAGCTCGAGCTGATTTGATTTTTGGAGAATAGACATGTCCCGAGTCTGCCAAGTTACTGGCAAGCGTCCGGTGACCGGTAATAACCGTTCCCACGCACTGAATGCGACCAAACGCCGTTTTCTGCCTAACCTGCATTCCCATCGTTTTTGGGTTGAAGGCGAAAAACGCTTTGTAACGCTGCGCGTATCTGCTAAAGGTATGCGTGTTATCGATAAGAAGGGTATCGAAGCGGTCTTGGCCGATCTGCGTACCCGTGGTGAAAAGTACTAAGGAACTGAATCATGGCTAAAGGTGTTCGCGAGAAGATCAAGCTGGTTTCTTCTGCCGGTACTGGTCATTACTACACGACGACGAAGAACAAGCGCACTAAGCCGGAAAAACTGGAACTGAAGAAATTCGATCCGGTTGTCCGTCAGCATGTGATCTATAAAGAAGCTAAAATCAAGTAATTTTAGTGGATTTATGAAAAACCCGGCCAAGGCCGGGTTTTTTTATGCTACGTTAGCCGCGGGTGTGTGCAGGAGGAGAAAATGCCGGAATTACCAGAGGTTGAGACCAGTCGCCGTGGAATATCACCGTATCTTGTCGGTCACACAATCCTTCACGTTGATGTGCGTAACGCGCGGCTGCGTTGGCCCGTTTCCAGCGAAATTCTTTCACTAAGTGATCAACCTATTTTGAGCATCGACCGTCGGGCGAAATACCTTCTGTTTGAACTGCCTGGTGGTTGGATCATTGTGCATCTGGGCATGTCTGGCAGTTTACGCATTTTGCCTGAATATCTTCCGCCCGCGAAACACGATCATGTGGATATGGTCATGGACAATGGCTATGTGCTCCGCTATACCGATCCCCGCCGTTTTGGCGCTTGGCTATGGTCGACGGACCTTGCCTCAAGCACGGTCCTCGCTCACCTTGGCCCAGAGCCGCTGGATGACGATTTTTCCTCGGACTATCTCTATCAACACTCTCGTGGCAAGCGCACTGCCATTAAGCAGTGGGTGATGGATAACAAGGTTGTGGTTGGCGTAGGAAATATTTATGCCAGTGAGTCCCTGTTTATGGCGGGTATTCACCCCGATCGTGCGGCTGGTTCGCTGAGTGAGTCAGAGTCAAATCTTTTAGTTCTGTCGATAAAGCAGGTATTGCAGCGCTCGATTGAGCAAGGCGGAACAACGTTGAGAGATTTCTTACAGTCAGATGGCAAGCCAGGGTATTTTGCGCAGGAATTGCAGGTTTATGGTCGGGCGGGGGAGTCTTGCCGAGTTTGTGGGACGCCACTATTAACGAAAAAGCATGGGCAGCGCAGTACATTTTATTGTCGAAGCTGTCAGAAGTGATGCCCATTAAGCAACGTGACCTGGCTGGTCTGTAATAGCGATTCTGGACGACTATCAATCAGGTATTAAGACAGGGGATTTTATCGGTGAACCAAGAGTACTCCATGACTGCACGGCATCCGCTTGATAAGCAGCATATAAAGTTAACCTACGTTACGCATTTTTACTGCAATCAGAATAATATGGATTCCGTGTTTTCGCTGTTGCGGCTCTATGAGAAGCTGCCAGAAGCGATCAGAACGGCAGTAGAATTTGTTATTGTGGACGACGGTTCACCCATTGAGTATGACGTTGGCGTTTTCGACCTGAATATCACCTGGCTACGTATTAATGAAGATATTCCATGGAATCAGGCGGGGGCGCGCAATTTAGGTGTCACATACGCTAAATCTGACAAAATTTTCATCACCGATCTTGACCACGAATTGCCGGAATCCACATTCCGTTATTTGATCAACTGTCGTAACCCAGGCCGAAATTTTTACAAAATTTATCGGGAAAGCCGTGAAAATGGCATCAAGAAACGTGGCAAAGTGTGTAACGTTGGCGACATGTACTATGGTCATCCAAACACGTTCTTCATGTCACGTGCGCGTTTTATGCGTTTCTTTGGCTATGATGAGGAGTTTGCCGGAAATTATGGTTCGGAGGATTTCCGCTTCGTTAAATACCAAAAATATCAAGGCTCACGCCAACATTATTTGCCGAAGAGCATACGCTGTTTTGAAAGGGAAGTGGACCGGGAAGAGAGTTACCATACGTTGCAACGCGACCTTTCCGCTAATACACCCATTGATAAGCGTAAGAAGCAAGAGTGTAGCTTGTTTGGCTATGAGTATGGGCAAAGTCGTATTTTCCTCAACTTTACCTGGGAAATTAAATACCGTAACAATGTCATGCCAGCGACGTTGCCGCCGTTAAATAAATGGTGGCGTCCACTATGGTGGTTCCGTTATCTCTGCGGTGCATTGGCGCGCTAATCATATCGCCATTTTCCGGCGGAGGAATCCCATCCGCCCGCCGGATTGTGCCCTACTTACCCTGTGCCAGCTTTTGCTTAAGCGCCATGCCAATCGCGTCGGGAAGAAAATGCGAGACATCCCCACCGTGTCGGGCAACCTCTTTGACCAGAGAAGAAGAGATAAATGACCACTCTTCCGATGGCATCAGGAATACACTTTCAAGCGTTGGCATTAAGTGTGTGTTCATTTTTGCCAACTGAAGCTCATATTCAAAGTCGGACACAGCGCGGAGTCCGCGTATTAATACATTCGCTTTCTGCTGCTGGGCAAAATGCACCATAAGATCGGAAAATCCCACTACCTCAACATTCTTCAAATGTTGCGTTGCCTGCCGTGCCAGTGCGACACGCTCATCCAAACTGAACATCGTATTTTTACTGGGGCTGGCTGCAATGGCTAACACGAGATGATCAAACAGACGTGAAGCACGGGTAAGCAGATCCAGATGCCCATTGGTTAAAGGATCGAAGGTACCTGGGTAGATTGCTTTGGTCGCCATAGGAGTCCTTAACACCAGAGGGTTAGATAGACGAGTTTGCACGTGGAGGAAGATAGGGCTCCAGCAGTGTGAGTAAGCGCTGAAGCGCCCCCTGATTCTGATGCAGCACTTCTACGGCGTGTCGCCCATAATAGAGTCGATAATCTTCGTCCGTCAGTAAGCTGTTTACTTCTTTGACAATACTGTCAGTATCTTTCACGGTGATCAAACCGCCAGCCTCTGACAATTTAAGACAAATATCTTTGAAGTTAAAGGTATGCGGGCCCATCAATACGGGGATGGCATGTGCCGCGGGCTCCAATGGGTTGTGACCTCCACGCTCCACCAGGCTTCCCCCTACAAAGGCGATATCCGCAATGCCATAAAGCATCATTAATTCACCCATGGTATCGCCAATCACGACTTGTGTGTCAGCCGCCGGTACTTCACCGCTGCTACGCAAGGTGTAGCTGAATCCCAAGCTATGGGTAAGTGCCTGGGTGGTAGGGAAACGCTCTGGATGACGAGGTACTAAAATTAACAACAAATCAGGAAACCGATTTAACAATTCACGGTGCGCGGCCAAAATGATCGTTTCTTCGCCTTCATGTGTGCTAGTCGCAATCCATACCGGACGTCGCGAAGCCCACTGCCGCCGTAGTGCAATTGCTCTTGCTGCTAACTCAGGTGTGACTGAAATATCAAACTTCAGGCTTCCCGTGACCGCTAAATGTGAACGTTGCAAACCGAGATCGATAAAGCGCTCACCGTCCTCCTGGTTCTGAGCGGCGATCAAGGTAATACGACGTAAAATACTGCGTGTCAGAGAACCAATTTTTTTATAACCGGCCGCTGAGCGTTCAGACAGTCGTGCGTTGGCAATGACCAAAGGGATCTCTCGGCGATGAAGCTCGGTGATGAGATTTGGCCACAGTTCTGTCTCCATGATAATCACCAGCTTCGGGCTCACCTGGTCAAAAAAGCGCTTAAGGGCACAGGGGAGATCGTAAGGCAGATAGACATGATAGACATCATTGCCGAAGGCGGACCGTACACGCTCTGAGCCTGTCGGCGTCATGGTGGTTACTGTAATCGGCAAAGAAGGGTAACGGTGACGAAGCGCTCTAACCAAGGGAATCGCAGCCAGTGTTTCGCCAACGGAGACCGAATGTAACATGATGCCATTGGGTTTGACCTTTTCCGCGCAAAAACCATAACGCTCACTCCAGCGGCGACGATAGGCAGGCGCTTTCCGTCCTCTTAGCCACAGACGGAGCCAGATTAATGGTTGAATAAGGTAGAGCAGGATGGTGTAAAGGGTTTGTAACATCAGTATTGGCTATTTTAGAGTTATGGCTGATAGGGATTTTATCGCTTTGATGAGAGTAAGGCTATGTGTTTGTACTGTTTTCTTTGTCAAAAAATTGATGAGGAAATTGAAATAAAAATACTTCAATTTTATTTC
Organism: Serratia marcescens; assembly: GCA_015548865.1. Taxonomy (GTDB): domain Bacteria; phylum Pseudomonadota; class Gammaproteobacteria; order Enterobacterales; family Enterobacteriaceae; genus Symbiopectobacterium; species Symbiopectobacterium marcescens_A. The sequence goes on from JADMXW010000015.1 coordinate 153,549, forward strand.
TCAATTTTCATGGGTTAATAATGAAATTATACTTTATGAACGCGTTTAAGTACATGGATTTACTTTTTCATTGATGGTTTTTTAATTCTTTCTTTATTGCTTCTATTAGAATAGAAACATCAAATGTTGTCATATCATCGCCCGTTTCTGTCTTTAAATATTGAGAGGTCGTCAATTGAGTTGCCAGCAGGCTGTTAGGTCCCCAGACGATATTATTTTCAAAAACACAATTAAACATCCGATTGTTATAAATACAAAATTGCCGTTTATTCAATGCGCTGGCGAGGTGAACGAGGGCCGTATCTACGGTAATCACTATATCAGCATATTGAACAAGTGCAAACGAACGCCCTGGATCCTTAAATGGATTTATATCAACACGCTCCATTGTATGATTGTTTATTTTATGCCCCATATCAAAAACAATCGTTTTATACCCTTCAATGGTGTTTAGGTAATTTAGTATTTCATCTATTTGTTCAGTAGAAAGGTTTCTGTTTTTTTGCGATGAGAATGGGTTAAAAATAATTATTTTTTGACCTTTTTTTTCTATTTCTTGAAAAAGGTTATATGCATCATTGATGTGATGCTCATTGAATGTTAAGCAGGGAGGGCATTCACTTTCCACTGAGAGTAGTTTAAGGATGCTTGTCATCCTTGTTGTAATGTGTTCAGACCCGTTTGTAATAATGTTTGTGTCAAATATAGTGTCTTGTGGTTGATTAAAACTGATGGCATGTTTAGGGGTTATATATGATAGCGTTTTTAGCCGATAATAAACCGAAGTGTCAAAATCAGAAAGGTCAATAACCAAATCAATATGAAGGTTTTTTAATTCTATCTTGTTTTTTTCAAAATCATCTTTTCTATATATAAAAACACCATCGACCTTGATTATATCTTTAAAGAGGAATGATATTCTGGGCGGAATTATTACATAGACTTTAAAATGATTATCTCTCAGTGCGGCAGGTGATGCTGCCAACTTACTGATTTAGTGTATGATGGTGTTTTTGAGGTGCTCCAGTGGCTTCTGTTTCTATCAGCT
>JADMXW010000016.1:0-65554 GCA_015548865.1 Serratia marcescens
GTCTGCATCGTCAGCCACGGGTTACCAGTCGAGCAGCGAGATCACGCCAGCAGATGACGGAAGAGAATTGCATGCTGTCGCTTCCGCACTTGGTGAAGATAGCAAAGCTAAAGCGCCATTAGGTTGCGCGATTGTGTGCGTATATCGCAATGATGATGGCGAATTGATTCACATTCGTGCAAGCAAGGTTGGCGATAACGGCATCAAGCCAAACGTATTTTACACACTGAATGAAGATGGTGAATTCGTAGAGGTTTAACCATGTATCTAACCAAAGAAGATTTATTTCACATGGCGGTGTTTATACGCCTAGTTGGGAGTAAGTGAAGATGAGTAATTCATGGCCCGGTGGCTTTCGTCATGCAATGTCTCAAAGTGCGCATGAAAGATGGAACTCAGGTAATTATCCCGGCACGCGTCAATTGTGCTGCAAATGTGAATCACCAACAGGGCGATGCGAGGAAGACGGTATTTATCTCGATGATGATACCGGGCCGCTTTGCGAAGAATGCTACAGCGAATTAAAACCAGATGAATAGCCTCTTCGGAGGCTTCATACCCATGCTGATATTAGGCGGCATAGTTATGAATAAATAGGAGGGAGTGATGACGGATTTAGACTTTTGGAAAGAATGTATATCAATTGCTGCTGATGAGTGCGAACTAACCCTCACTACTGAGCAATTAAATTACTTGGCTGAATCAGCTAGCGGCGGTCATGAGAATTACGGGATGGCTTTTTATTCACCACCAGACTCAGAACGCTACGACGATATCGAGCGTGAGTGGAAGAAAAAATACAAAGCACTCCAAGCTGAGTTTGATAAATATCGCGGCAATGCTGAAAAAGCAGTTGGTCAAGCTCTTGGTCAATATCGTGATGCCAACGTAAGTATTGGTGAACACGGTGAAGTGCTCAGGCATGACGGTCGCACAACGCGAATTCAATAACATTACCTACTAATTAATCAATCAGGAATACGCCATGCAACGATTAGCATTTGCAGGGCTGCCCGTTGCTGGCAGTCCTAAATTCGACGCAATTAAAACAATCCAGTTTCAACGCACCAACATCACGACAGGAAAGGATGTCATGTCGTTCAAGTCAACGAAAAGCTGGCTGCAACGGTTATTCGAGCAGCTTATCGAAACGGTCAACCAAAAGGGCAATCCCCATGCTTAATCCAGACAAGATACAGGCCATCAGGAAAATCATGGAGACGATGCCAGATGACGTCATTGAAGGCTGCTATGCAGAGGCTGAGAAGTTGGCTGAAAAGTCTATCAGTCGGTTCCGTGACGCGGTACGCAAGCACTGGCCTGACATGCACACGGACGAGGCATGCGAATACATGGAAGACAGCGACGTTGATTATCAGCAGGCAGAAAGCCAGCGGGTATTTGACGCCATTTTCCACCGGGTGAAGGTGGAGATGGCATTTTGGATTTATGACAGGCAGAAAAGCACGGAGGATGCAGCATGAGCGAGCAGTCCAAGACGCACTACAGAAAGGCGTTCGATTCGCCCTATCTCAGTAGTGCTGACATTGTGGAACCAACGGTTTTGACGATAGCAAAAGTAACGCTCGAAACGGACAAAACCAAGAAGACAAAGGACGTCTTCAACACAGCATATTTTGCGGAGAAGGAACTGCGACCGGGCGAGAAATTGAAGCCGATGATTCTCAATGCGACGAACAGCAAGACCATGAAGGCCTTGACGGGTTCGCCGTACATTGAAGACTGGGCCGGAACGCGAGTGACGGTTTATGTCGATACAAAGGTGCGTTTCGGCAATAGCTCAGTGGAAGGGTTGCGCATAAGCCCTAGCCGCGTAACCAAGCCGGTTTTGACCCCAGCATCTATTCAGGCATGGAACAACGCCAAAGTGGCCTATAAACGCGATGGAGACTTGCGTAAGGTTCTTGAGCGCATGGATATGTCCGAGGAACACCGGCAGCAGCTTATTAGCGAATGTAGGGAGGCTGCGGCATGATTTGGCATGATATCCAGCAGAACACCGAGGAATGGGAAGCGCTGCGCGTAGGAAAGGCCACGGCATCGAATTTCGGGTTAATCATGGCTAACGCAGGGAAAGCGTTTGGCGACCCGGCAAAGCGCTATGCGCTCCAGATTGCACTGGAGCAAATCAAAGGCTGCAAGTCTGAATTCAGCTTTTCAAATGAGCACATGGAGCGTGGTCACGAACAGGAGCCGATAGCACGGATGCTGTATGAGGATATTAACTTCATAGGCGTAGATAACGGCGGCTTCTTTGACCACGATACATACGGTGATAGCCCGGATGGATTGGTGGGTAGTGACGGCGTTATAGAGATTAAATCTGTTATCGCCCCTACCCACTACGCCACATTGCAGAGAGGTAGTTTCGACCCGTCATACCGCTGGCAATTAATAGGCCACCTTGATTGCACGGAACGAAATTGGGTTGATTTCGTCAGTTATTGCTCAGACTTTCCAGAAGGAAACCAGTTAATTGTATGCCGCCTCAATCGCGATGATTGTAAGGATGAAATAAATGCGCTTAGGGAAAGGCGGCAACAATTTTTAACTCTGATTATGGAGGTTAAGCAAAATATATTGAATCAGGTGGCAGCATGAACACCTCAACTGATGACATAAAAGTCGGCGGCACGAAAATCAGATATTACGACGCATACGGAGCATGGATGCTCCCTGATAAAACTTTCACAAATAACCCACTTAAAGCACAGCGCGTTGCCGAGGAAATAGAAAATAAACGGCACAAACCGAAACTGGCTTGGGAGATTTGGGAAATTCAGTTCGTAATGGAGAAAAAGCGGGATTGCAATTTCAGAAGCGTCGCAATGAAACTAGACAGGGATGTTCTCGACGTCAAACAAATGGTAACAGCTATCAGGGCGGACTAATCCCATGACCAACCTCTACTTAACAGCGGCTAATAAAGCAGCTTCACTCGAACGCGCATGTAAATACGCTCAAGCAAAAATAGCCTGGATTGCAGCAGAGGAATATGCGCGCGGTAAATTCAAGAAGTATTGCAATATCCGCGCTGAGTTTTGCGGGAAATTTGGTGCGAGACTGGAGGCTTGGAATGGCTGACATTATCGATGAAGCAAACGACCTCACAGATTTAACCATACAGCACGCATTAGCTAACCGAAAGCCTCCGATGATATTCACGGGTAAATGCCGCAATTGCGATGAGCCAATTAGCGCGGGTAATTATTGCGATGAATTCTGCCGCGATGATGACGAAAAGAGAATGAGGAATAATAAATGAAAGCTCATGAGTGGATAGAAGAACGTCGACTGATGCGTGAACAAATTGCAGAACTCGAACGGCAGCGGGATGCGCTTCAAGTTTCATATAACACTGCTCAGCACGGATACGACGCCTTGGTCGTTAAAGTAAATGCGTTGGTTGCGGAGAATGCGGCGCTGAAATCGTGCGCTGAGTTCTACAACGCTTCATTCAGCCCTGTTAAAGGCACATTCGGACTTGAATGGAAACCAACAGAAAAGTTGCTGGATGACTGCGGGAATGTTGCATCTGACGCGCTCAAAACCCCAGCTACAGACGCCGCATTGCGTGAGATAGGGGCAAAGGCGGTTGAGGCTTTTGCGGATACAGAAGCAGACTTTGCAATGCGAAATATTGGTAGCTTGGGGGACAGACTCAATTATGCAGGTTCTGCTCATAGTGCAAGAGTATTCGCCCAACAATTGCGGGAGGGGAAGGTATGACCAACAAACCGATTAGTGAAGTGATTGCGGAGATTCAGCGTCTGCTTTCATCGATAGAAAAATATCAGCGACAAGGGAAAGTCGGTGAATGGGTTGAAGAATACCGCATAGCTACATGCCCTGCGGAATTGCGACGTGTTCTCGACCACATCGCAGCCCTTGAGCAGCAGTTAGAGGCTGAGAAATCCCACCGTCAAGCAGGTTGGAAAGAGGCTCACGAACAGGAAGCCCGTGCAGAACTTGCTGAGCAGCAGTTAGCAGCAGAGCGGGCGCAGGTTCCTGTTGCGTGGTGCAGCAAGCAATACGGCACTGTTTGGATAAAACAGCTTTGTCAGATGAGTGTCGGCACAGAGTGGTTCATTCGCGGATCAGCCGAGCCAGTAGCGGTAGTTAAATCATCATGTTCTGTGCTTTGGAATGTTTCGCAAAAAGACTTACCTCACGGAACCGTTTTTTATGCATGTCTACCGGTTGAGGGGGAATAGATGGCTGAACGATGGAAGATTTATTTATTAATTTTACTCATAGCATTATCTAGCGCCCCGATAACCACAGCGGCGGTACAGGTTAGTGTACCAATGTGGGGGATTATAGCTGGGCAATGCGGTCTGGTTATTTCTGGGTTCATTGCAGGATTACTCCATAGGACTGAACACCATGACTGATTTATTGAGCAAAGAGGCTGTAGCCGACATTTACACCGCGGTTGTCCACGCTGAAGCGCAGCAGGACGATGATGCTCGCCTATCGGCGGGGTTCGAGGTGGAGCTGCTGCTTGAACAGCACGGCGGCTATCACGGCGTTATGCGTCGTCTCATCGACATGATGCGCACCAATGAGCGTGAACTGGTACGGCGCCGTGAGGCGGCGGAGAAGCCCGCTCATAACTGGCAAGACGAATTTGCCGGTGCTTGTCGTACACTCGCGGCAATTACAGAACTACTGGATATTCCCGCTGATGATGTGAATGGAGAGCCATCACAGATATTCGATGCTATCGAATCGCTGAAAACCCGACTGGCGGCTTATGACAGGGCGGCGAAAGAGCCTGTGGTGTTGCCTGATTACATGCCGCGTATTAGTGATGCAACGCTGGACAACATCATAAAGCAGGATGAAGAAGGTTCAGTGGCAAATGCAGCCAGAATTTTGGCAGCAGAAGTGAAGTTTTGGCACTCAAAGCCATTATTCACCGCCCCACCCCTGCCTGTAGTGCCGGATGATTTGCTATCAGCAGTAGAAGAAGTCATTCGCATATCAGATCGCGAGCACGAAGCGTGGGATCGCGCAAAATACGCAATTTCATCTTACCGCGCCGCAATGCTCAAGCATGTCTCCCTCATTGATGAGGGTAACAACTATCCGGTAATTCCAGAAGGTTGGGCGCTTGTTCCCGTTGAACCTACGCCTGAAATGATTGCGGCAGCAATGGAATCGGATGATGTGTCGTTCGACACGAAGGATGAAACTCTATTCTACGTTCATCATGACAATATTTACGCCGCAATGATTGCTGCCGCTCCCCAGCCGGGTAAGGGGGCATCATGAAACGCCCAACCCCAAAAGCAACACTCGCCATAGCCGCTCTTGTAGCGGCTTTTTTGTGGGCGCTATATGCGCTATGGAGCATCACATGATTCGCATACCGCTACCTAACTGGTTATTAGCCACTGTCACGGTGGCTTTTTTATTTCTCTTTAGCTGGCACTTTGAGCAGAAGAACGCCCTATTCGCTTTTATCGGTGTGGCCTGTTTCGTTTGGTGCCTGGCTGAACTGGTGAAGCGTCTGGTAGAGCATTTCAGAGACAGGAGGAAGCCATGACGCCCGAAACTGAGAACGCGATACGAAGCGCCGCTAAAGATGTAATTGCAGAGTACCGCAGCAAATCCAACCAGAAATCATACCGTGAATTACTCGACAAGCACTGCATAAAAATATCAGCCATCTGCCCTTGTGGTTTTCAGGCTTGGCAATGGCTGAATGTTTTTGTGTATCGAGTCAGTAAAAATAAGGAATAGCGATGGGCGATGAAGTACTAACCCTGCAAGAAATATCATACCTTCTGAAAATTCACCCTGAAACCACAAAATCACTCGTACAGCGCGGCATCCTTCCAGCAACTGACATTGGCACCGGCCAGCGGCATAAATACCGGTTCGTAAAATCGGCATGCCTTGAAGCGATGTCAAAACCGATCAACACTGTCGCCGTGAATGCGGGTGACATGACCGAGACAAAACCATGTCAATCAAACAAAGGAAAGGGATCTGGCAATGTGATTTCACTACGCCGGATGGGAAAAGAATTAGGCAGTCTCTTGGAACGGGAGACAAGCGGGAAGCGCAAGAACTCTACGACAAGATGAAGTCTGATGCGTGGAGATCGGCAAAGCTGGGTGAGGCTCCCGTTAAGCTTTTCGATGAGGCATGCATTCGGTGGCTGCGCGAGAAATCGCATAAGCGGTCGCTTGATGCTGACAAGTCGAAGATAACGTTTTTCCTCGATCACTTCCACGGACGGGAGTTATCTACGATAACGAATGACCAGATACAAGTAGCTATATCTAAAGCGTTTAATAGAAAACACCGGGAAAGATGGGAAGAAATGCGGGGCAGGATGAAGCGAGAGGGAAAATCTGTGCCAGCATATCGGGCGAAACCGATATCTGAATCAACAAAATACTCGCTTCAGGCATTCATGCGATCGCTGTTAAGGATAGCGGCAAATGAGTGGGGATGGCTTAACTCTGTGCCAGTGGTGAAAGCGCGGCAGCCGAGAAACAAGCGGATACGTTGGCTTACACATGACGAGGCGAGACAGTTGATTGACTGCCTGCCCGATCATCTGAAACCGGTTGTTACGTTCGCGCTGGCTACAGGGCTCAGGCGATCAAACATTCTGGATCTGGAATGGTCACAGGTAGACATGCAGAGAAAGATGGCATGGATTCACCCGGAAAATGCTAAAGGAGGAAAGGCTATCGGGGTGGCGCTGAACGATACAGCGTGCGGAGTCTTGCGCGGGCAGATAGGAAAAAATAACCGTTGGGTATTTGTTCACGAAATATCAACGACAAAACCTAATGGCGAAAAAATGCCCGAAATAAGAAAGTTAAGAGTTGACGGAAATAAGGCTTGGAATGCTGCATTAAAAAGGGCCGGAATTGAAAACTTTCGCTTTCATGATTTGCGACATACATGGGCGAGTTGGTTAGTTCAATCCGGCGTTCCTTTATCTGCATTACAAGAAATGGGCGGCTGGGAATCAATAGAAATGGTACGCAGATATGCACATCTGTCGCCAAATCATTTAACTCAACACGCCAGACAAATAGACAGCATTTTTTCCAAGAATGGCATAAATACGTCAGATGGGATAATTGGGGAAATAAAGAATGCGATGTAAATGCTTGATATTGTTGGTGGGTCGTGCAGGGTTCGAACCTGCGACCAATTGATTAAGAGTCAACTGCTCTACCAACTGAGCTAACGACCCAACGCCGTGGATTATTCCCCTGTTACCTGCCGCTGTCAAACGGTTAATTCGATTTTTTTCTTTTCGCTTCCATACATGAAAATCCGATTGTCGGCAAAAGCCGATTTTGCTAGTCTTGCCCGCGTTTATATCCGTCATCTCAATTCCTAGCATGCCAGCCTTGTCCGAACAGAAAATACACAGACGTAAAACGTGCGAATGTTCACCTTATCTATGCCATGTCCTCGGTATCATGCGCGGCATTGCCAGGTTGGTTTAACAGGATCTATTTTTACCTATTACTCGTATCAGAGAGCCATTCAAGAGCTCAACACAACATCACCGACAAAAACAGGAAATTTAACACATGGTAGATAACGTTAAAGAGGCCGACGACCTTACCTCAGGCCATGATGAAGGCCTGAGGCGCAACCTGACCAACAGGCATATTCAGCTTATTGCTATCGGTGGCGCTATTGGCACCGGTTTATTTATGGGTTCGGGTAAAACCATCAGCCTGGCAGGCCCTTCGATCATCTTTGTCTATATGATCATCGGATTTATGCTGTTCTTCGTTATGCGCGCTATGGGCGAACTGCTGCTTTCCAATCTGGAATACAAGTCATTTAGCGATTTTGCCGCTGACCTGCTGGGGCCGTGGGCGGGTTTTTTCACCGGATGGACCTATTGGTTCTGTTGGGTGGTAACAGGCATTGCCGATGTCGTTGCCATCAGCGCCTACACCCAGTTCTGGTTTCCTGAACTTTCGCAGTGGGTGTCTTCATTATTATGCGTATTGTTGCTACTAACGCTCAACCTCGCTACGGTCAAACTGTTCGGAGAAATGGAATTCTGGTTTGCCATGGTCAAGATCGTGGCCATTGTGGCGCTAATTATTCTTGGTGCAGTATTGGTCTTCATGCATTTCCCTTCCCCATCCGGTTCCGTATCCTCTTTCACTAACCTGTGGGATCACGGCGGCATGTTTCCAAAGGGAATAAGCGGATTTTTTGCTGGATTCCAGATAGCCGTTTTTGCATTCGTTGGCATCGAATTGGTCGGCACCACTGCCGCCGAAACCAAAAATCCGCAGGTCGTGTTGCCACGCGCGATTAATGCCATTCCTATTCGCATTATCATGTTCTATGTATTTTCCCTGATCATGATAATGTCAGTCACACCTTGGAACGCCATTGCCGCCGATCGAAGCCCATTCGTTGAAATGTTTGTACTGGTCGGATTCCCCGCAGCGGCCAGCGTGATAAATTTTGTCGTGTTAACATCAGCGGCCTCTTCTGCCAACAGCGGAGTATTCTCAACCAGCCGTATGCTGTTCGGCCTGGCAAAGCAAGGTGACGCACCGGAAGCCTTCGCTCATTTGTCAAAACGCGCCGTCCCTGCAACAGGTCTGCTGTTCTCCTGTATCTGTCTGTTAGGGGGAGTAGTACTGATTTATCTCATTCCTAATGTGATGACGGTATTTACGTTGGTAACAACCGTTTCCGCTATTCTGTTTATGTTTATCTGGAGCATTATCCTGTGCTCTTACCTTAAATATAGGAAAACACGGCCACACTTGCACGCCAATTCAACATACAAAATGCCGTTAGGGATCGTCATGTGCTGGGTGTGTCTGGCTTTTTTTGCTGGCGTTATACTTCTGTTAACACTGCAGCCCGATACATTACAGGCACTTCTCGTAACACCATTGTGGTTTGTGCTACTTGCGATTGCTTATCAATTCTTACGTAAGAAAAAGCAGAACGCTTAATCCCACATAAAATCATTGTAGGCTCTCATACTAAAGACGCTTATTATTGGCGTCTTTAGTTTTTAATACATTCTGTTTACAGGTAGCACATCAATCAAAGCAACGTTAATAACGCTACTCATAATTAAAGACAAAATGTGAAAATGTATTTTCATTTACCAAACAGATGACGCAATAGAGCCTTTCAATCACTCCGACGAGTGCATAGATGCCATTCCACTAATATTTCTCAGTAACACATAAACATCTTCTTTTTCACCTGAAGCCATAGCTTCACGCGTTATCAAGAGATCGATTTCGCGCTTTAATTTGATCAAATTATGATCATCCATAGTGGAAATAACCGCTGAAACCAACATCTCGAGAGAGGCGACCCGGCTCTGAAGTCGCTTCTCATCTGCCTCCTTTTGCGCCAGCTTGATTAGTAGTTGAGAAAGAAGAGTATTCATTTGAACTCCTTCATCAAAAAATAATGCACCCATGACCAGACAAGTATAAAGGGATATATGCCTGCGGAGAAAACAGGAATTGAGATTAATGTAACACTAGAATTGCATCTTCTACCAGCACCATAATAAAAACATTATTCAGTGGGCAAATAGGCTGGCAAATAAAAAAGATGCACCGCAGGTTACTTATACTGGAATCCCGCTGCGGTATGTATGAAAGAGAGATGACCAGCCATCTGACGATGGCTGGTGTTGCACAGTCAGATATTAACAGGCTGCCGCACACTATTGACGGCTGTTTTCGCCTGTTCACATTGGTGCAAGATAGTTTGTGCGTGTGAGTAAAGAATTTTCCCTGCTTCAGTTGGCGTAACGCCACGTCGGCTACGAACTAACAGTTGCTTTTCCAATTCACTTTCCAGCGTCGCCACCTGTTGGCTCAATGCTGGTTGTGCAATATGTAACAACTCGGCAGCCTGCGTCAGGCTACCAATATCCACGATTTTAACAAAATATTTGAGCCGCCTTAGATTCATTTTCGCCTCCTGAGTAGTTACCCTTTAGAGGTAGCAAAAAGCGCGCCACTTTGTATTCCTTTTCTATTATCATATCTATTTTGTGAGCACAGTGGCCCGTAAAATAAGGAAAAGAAATGGTTGGCCTGTTTTTTTGCGCCGCTGGGAATGCAGAACTCGTGAAGGAAAGCGATAAGGGAATGCACCAGTATAAAGCAAAAATTGCCATATCGAGGTGCAAGCCCTCATCAGAAGCGTCAGATTGTACCGCACCATCAAAGTTACTGCGTTCATCAATACCATGATAATTCAATGAATTGACTATTAGATCAGCAATCGAGAGAGATTGTGCATCACACCCTTTGACAACCCCACACGCTACCGCTATCATCCTCCGCACTCACCGATTCCTCTGTAGTTCAGTCGGTAGAACGGCGGACTGTTAATCCGTATGTCACTGGTTCGAGTCCAGTCAGAGGAGCCAAATTCTTGTTCTTATGCATCCTTGCGAATCCTTGTACATATTAGGTTCAACAGGTTAGCGTGAAAACCTTTCCTGATGCGTTCTTACTTTTCCCTCTGCATCGGGCGAATTTGGTGGTCAGATTTGGGGTCTTTCCGGTTCGATAATGGAGTGACCCGCATATGTCCCTTAACGACACGAAAATCCGCAACTTAAAGCCTCCCATTACCCCGATAAAACTGTCCGATTCTCATGGTCTATATCTTCACGTTAAACCGACAGGTTCGCGCCTCTGGTATTTCGGATATTACTTCGGTGGCAAAGAAACCCGCATCGCACTGGGCGCGTATCCGTTAATCAGTCTGTCTGAAGTACGTCAGAAACGTGATTTACTCCGCAAACAACTGGCGAACAACATCAACCCAATGCAGCAACGCGTCGCTGAAAAAGCCGCCCGTTCCCCTGAAAAACGCTTTAAAGCCGTCGCACTTAACTGGCATGGCAGTAACAAAGCCTGGTCAGAAAATCACGCCGCCCGGCCGCTTGCCAGCATGAACAACCATCTCTTTCCGGCGATTGGCAACATGCTCGTGACCGAGTTAAAAACGCAACACTTCACTGCGCTGCTTAAGGGCATCGAAGCAAAAGGGTTACTGGAAGTCGCGTCCCGCTCCCGACAGTATCTGTGCAACATCATGCGTTACGCCGTGCATCAGGGCCTGGTAGAAAACAACACGGCGCTGAATCTGGAAGGAGTAACCGCGCCGCCGGTTAAGCGTCATTACCCTGCCCTAGCGCTTGAGCGCCTGCCGGAGTTGCTGACTAGCATTGACGATTACACCAAGGGAAGGCAACTGACCCGATTAGGGGTAATGCTCACCCTGCATCTGTTTATCCGCTCCAGTGAGTTGCGCTTTGCCCGTTGGGGTGAGTTTGATTTCAAGAACAAGATATGGACTATTCCCGCTACCAAAGAGGCCATTACCAACGTGCGCTATTCGGGGCGCGGAGCGAAAATGTGCACCCCGCACCTCGTTCCCCTTTCCCAACAAGCGATAGTTATTCTGAAATTGATACAAGATATCTCCGGCCATCAGACATTGGTGTTCCCCGGCGACCACAACCCGTACAAGCCGATGAGTGAAAACACCGTTAACAGGGCACTGCGGTTAATGGGGTATGACACCAAAAATGATGTCTGTGGTCATGGATTCCGCGCGATGGCATGCAGTGCTCTGATGGAATCGGAACTCTGGTCACGAGATGCCGTCGAGCGCAAAATGAGCCACCAGGAGCGCAACAGCGTGCGGGCAGCCTATGTCCATAAAGCGGAGCACCTTCATGCACGCATTGCGATGATGCAGTGGTGGTCGGATTATCTGGATGTGAATCGTGAGGGGATACATTGCACCGTATATTTATGCGAGAAGCTGTCGGGAAAATGAAATGAGCCGGGTCAGTGGGTAAAGCAGTGAGTTAGCCGTTTCTTCCCTTCGCGAGGAGGATGCCTTACCCACCTACGCAGGTGGGTAAGGCTTGACCGGGTTTATTTATGCAACTTGTGCTGTTGCAGGAACTGTACGCCTTTATCCGGGAAGTCGGTGAACAGGCCGTCAACGTCTGCATCAATGTAGAAAATCTTCAGCATATCGTCGAAGTCCTTGGCATAGGCGGGCACCTGACCAGGATCGGCACGGAAGGTGTATGGATGGATCTGTAGACCCTGCTGCTTAGCCTCTTTCGCCAACGTGGTCAGCTCAATGTGACCAGGGGTTGAAGTGCTTTTCACAATCATCGGATACCACGGGCCAATACCATCGGCATATTTGGCCAGCTTGGCGGCAGCACCGGGCTCATACATCCAGTCGTAGTTGTACGGCGTCAGGCTACCATCTGGGTGGATCACCATCGTTTCGCTGACTTTCTGATCGCCGGTATTGGTGATCAACTGCACCAGTTTGATGTCCATGTTCATTGCTGGCAGCAACTCTTTTTTCACCCTCTCTAAATCCGGTGCGTCGAAGCTTTGCAGGTAAACTTTGTCCGCTTTCTTGGTGTAGCCATAGGATTTCAGCACTTCCAGCACGGCCTTGGAAATATCCTTACCTTCGATTTTGTGGAACCAGGGAGCCTTGGTTTCCACGTAGATGCCAATATCCTTGCCGGTCGAGTGATTCATCCCCTGGATCATCTCAATCTCATCTTGCAGCGTGTGGATGCGAAAGTCAGATTTCCACATTGGGAAACGGTTAGGGAATTTTTGCTGCTGCACGCCGTCTTTAACCAAAAATTCCTCGGTGAATTTCAGCGACTGAATCTCGGCCAGGGTGAAATCAATAGCGTAATAGCGGCCATCTTTACGCTGGCGATCGGGGAATTTTTTCGCCACGTCGGTCACTCGGTCAAGGAAGTGATCGTGCAGAACGATCAGTTTGTCGTCCTTGGTCATGACCACGTCCTGTTCCAGGTAATCCGCGCCCATCGCAAAGGCCATGGCCTTGGCTGGCAGAGTGTGTTCCGGCAGGTAGCCGCTAGCACCACGGTGGGCGATCACCAGTTTATCCGCAGCCTGCGCAGCGCTGAGCATTGAAGTTGCGAGAATGAACCCTGTCAGCAGGGCTTTGGTTTGAATACGCATTCTATATTCTCCATTTTATAGACAGAGGCATACCCGCCATCTTTCAAGATGCAGGGGGGGTTGGATGCCTGCATCTTGAAAGATGACGGGTATAAGTAAAAAGGCCGCAGAGAGCGACCTTTAAATCATGCAAAAATGTGGTGGTAATTAACCACGTTTGGCTGCGATGTCAGCATGATGTTTCTTTTCGCTGATCATGGTCAGCAGTAACAGAAGGACTGCGCCGATGCTGCCGCCGATCATCACCATAAAGCCGCCGTCCCAGCCGAAATAGTCAACGGTGTAACCAACGATGGCACTGGCGGCGACGGAGCCACCCAGGTAGCCAAACAGGCCGGTGAAGCCCGCTGCCGTACCCGCCGCTTTTTTCGGTGCCAGTTCCAGTGCGTGCAGGCCGATCAGCATTACTGGGCCGTAAATCAGGAAGCCGATAATGATCATACAAGCCATATCAATGCCTGGATTACCCACTGGGTTCAGCCAGTAAACGATGGTGGCGATGGTGACCAGTGTCATAAAGAATACCCCGGTGGCACCACGGTTGCCTTTGAACACCTTATCCGACATCCAACCGCACAGCAGGGTGCCTGGAATACCGGCGTATTCGTACAGGAAGTAGGCCCAGGACGATTTATCCAGCGCGAAGTGTTTGACTTCTTTCAGGTAAGTCGGTGACCAGTCCAGGATGCCGTAACGCAGCAGATAGACAAAAACGTTGGCAATGGCGATATACCACAGCAGCTTATTGGGGAATACGTATTGCATGAAGATCTGCTTAGCGCTCAGCTCTTCTTCGGCTTTTTCGCTGTAGTCATCTGGGTAATCGTTTTTGTATTCTTCAATCGGTGGCAGGCCAACAGATTGCGGGGTGTCACGCATCAATGCGAAGGCGATCAGCGCCACCAGAATTGCTCCGAAGGCCGGCATATACAGCGCGGCTTTCCAGTCGTTGAACCACGCCATCCCCAACAGGAACAGCAATGGTGGCAGCCCCCCTCCCACGTTATGAGCACAGTTCCACACCGAAACGATGCCGCCGCGTTCTTTCTGCGACCACCAGTGCACCATGGTACGGCCACAGGGGGGCCAACCCATACCTTGAAACCAGCCACACAGAAACAGCAGCACAAACATCACCGCAATGCTGGAGGTTGCCCAAGGCACAAAGCCCATAAACAGCATCACTGCTGCCGCCAGGATCAAGCCGGCTGGCAGGAAGACGCGCGGGTTGGAACGGTCGGAAACCGAACCCATAATGGATTTGGAGAAGCCATAAGCGATGGAAATCCCTGATAGCGCAAAGCCCAAATCACCACGGCTGAAACCCTGTTCGATCAGATACGGCATTGCCAGGGTGAAGTTTTTACGCACCAGATAGTAAGCGGCGTAACCGAAAAAGATCCCCATAAAAATTTGCCAGCGCAGCTTACGGTAGAGCGGATCTACCTTATCGACCGGCACACGAGAAATGTGTGCGTCTGGCTTAAAGATACTCAACATGAGCGCCTCCGATGGCTTTATCAGTTATTGCATCAGCAGGAAACGGATGTCCTGAAGGTGATCGAGCAAATATCAGAAATCAGTGTTGTCAAATTGTTCCATAACGAGCGCAATCCTAGTCAAAACGCAAGTGTGCCGTTGTGATGGATGGCGCAATTGTTACACTTTTATGAAATATCGGCGAATTTTGCGCGATTGGTTAACATTTTGAAATGGGAAAACACAGAAATCACGTGATTACGATCACCTTCATAGCTTTTTAAGGATGTTTTATTTTCGATATATGATCGTTATTGTTCCTTATCAAACAAAAATCTTAGTAAGTGTGGATCAATAGGAGGATAACCAGAGGCTCAAGGGGCGTGATGAGCAATAACTCACCAGTGACCGAAACGGATGTGATCATTATTGGGGGTTCGCGCCCATTTCCTCCAAAAGTCCCACCTTATTTAGATAATAAATTGAATTTTATTGAGAAAGGGGTGCGTTTTTAGCATCGTTTTTTATTTTTCTTTTTAACCGGAGTTATGGAGGAGGCTTTTGGCATTTTACCCTGTCGTTCATCCCGCAACTGCTTTACCCATCGCGTCATGGTAGAAAGACCAACATCCATAGCACTGGCCGCAGCTGCAACGGTGTAGTTCTGATCAAGGACCCGTTGAGCGGATTCACGTTTAAACTCTGCACTGAAACTTCTTCTTTTCATTGGGACACCTGTTTTGTTCTGAGGTGAGCATATCACCTCTGTTCAGGTGGCCAAATTTAGTGTGCCACTACAATCTTTCACCGGGCAATAACGGCCTCTTTCTCTATTTCTCAAGGGCAGCCAGAAATCAGCCCAGGTTACGAGCGTTTATCAATGTGTGCTCACGTATAGTTAAGGCATGATGTATTTTCGCAAAGGGCAATATTCTTTCAACGATGGGAAGCCAGCGACGTTCGTAATCACCAAACTGTTATAGTCAATCTTGATAAAACTGTATCTATTCTCTTTGGCACAACTGTGTTGTAATTGAAAAAATATTATCAGGTTGTTGTTGAATCAGGAAAACATCCCTAAGCGTAACGGTGTTGATGATGGATGAAGTAAAGCGCCTTCTGACAGAAGAGATTGAACGCATTGACCAGGAGGAGAAACGTGATAATAAAATACGTTTTAGCTTAAAATTTATGCGCTCACACCCTTACCTGTTCTCTGCAATGCTGATCAGCTATGTGCCCGTCGCCATGATTTTGTTCTATGCGCCTTATTTTGGCCTGCCCTATCTGCTCGGTTTTACAGGGTTTATGCTCGTCATGTCAGTGGCTCTTTCGATAGATATCAACCCCAAATATCGCTTTGAAGATATAGACGTGCTGGACTTACGTGTTTGCTATAACGGAGAGTGGTTTACCAACCGCCAAATCTCGCATGACACAGTAGATAAACTGCTGAGCAATGAACATGTCGCGCAGGAAGTAAAAGCCGGAATAGCAAAAATCCAATCAACAAAGGGAGATGTGGGGTTTTACGATGTTTTCACTCTGGCATATCTTAGAAAAGCCGCAATATGACATTTAGCGAATGAACCAGCAAAACACCCCTAGCATAAAGAGTATCTCCGCCGATCCTTCCACGGTATGGTTATCCCCCCGTTACTGACACTAACCTCTAACACACATGTGGTGGTACGATTTCATCACATTATCCATTACTGCAAGAAAATAGGTGTGCTATGGCCAAGTTCGAGCAATTAGCTCGCCAGATGCGAAAGCAACTTCAGGAGGGAATCTGGCAACCGGGTGACAAACTGCCATCGTTACGAGAAAAATCAATTCACTCTGGCATGAGTCTGATGACAGTGCTACGAGCATATCAGTTATTAGAAAATCAGGGGCTGCTTACATCGCGCCCGCAGTCAGGTTACTACGCTGCACCACAGTTAGCCGCATCGTCATTGGATAATCCCTCTTCCTCAAACGCGCAGACACGTATGGAATTGACCGAAGACGTTGACGTTAATGCTTTTATCTTTGACGTGCTTCAGGCCAGCAAGGACCCCTCGGTCGTCCCTTTTGGATCGGCATTCCCTGATCCACACCTTTTCCCCCAGCGTCAACTAACCCGTTCTTTGGCTTCAGTTGCACGGCGTATACAACCACGAAACGCACTGGATAATCTGCCGCCCGGTAATGAGAATTTAAGAAAACACATTGCTCAGCGCTATGCGTTACAAGGTATTCCCGTTTCACCCGATGAAATCGTTATTACCGCTGGCGCAATGGAGTCACTTAATTTGAGCCTTCAGGCGCTGACCGAACCGGGAGATTACGTCGCGATAGAATCGCCTGCATTTTACGGTGCATTGCAGGCAATTGAACGCTTTAAACTTAAGGCAATTGCGATAGCAACCGACCCACAACAAGGGATAGACCTTGATGCACTGCATCAGGCGTTGAATGACTATCCCATAAAAGCCTGTTGGCTGATGACCAATTTTCATAACCCACTCGGCTGTACACTGTCATGGGAAAACAAGCAGCGACTTGTCGCCATGCTAGAGAAATACGACGTGGGATTGGTTGAAGATGATGTCTACAATGAACTGTATTCTGGATTACAACGACCGTTACCCGCGAAGGCATTAGACAAAAAAGGGTTGATCCTGCACTGTTCTTCATTCTCCAAAAATCTGATGGCAGGATTTCGGATCGGTTGGGTAGCGGCTGGCCATCATGCTAAAAATATCCAGCGATTACAGCTGATGAGCACACTCTCTGCCAGTGCCCCCATGCAGTTAGCTATTGCGGAATATCTTGCGACAAGCAGCTATGACAGCCACCTACGCCGTCTTCGCAAAGCATTGGAGCAACGTAAATATGCAGCGCTCCAATCGCTACAGCGCCATCTCCCTTACGGGGTTAACATTCATCCTTCACGCGGTGGCTATTTCCTTTGGCTAGAATTGCCCCCAGGCCTCAGCAGCACAGTACTATACTGGCAAGCATTAGAGAAAGGGATCAGTATCGCCCCCGGAAAAATGTTCACCACGGGTGAAAAATACGATCGCTATTTCCGCTTGAATGTATCCTATGAATGGGATGAGCGCTGCGAGCAAAGTGTGAAAACATTATCATCACTCATTCAGCAACAAATAAAAGCACAGCATAGTATAAAAATATAACTTGCTACGAGTAATGATATAAATCTGCTCTCATCACTGTGATACTGGAAATAGCATTTTAGCAGATTTATCTTTTAACTTACTTAGCCCTAGATAATTCAAGCGACAACAAGGCAACGAGTGAACGAATCCTGATGAGATCATTTCATCAGCGACACAACCTCTCTCCTCGTCACACTCTCACCGTGTGCTGTTGTCCCCGTTTTGATTCTCTACCGCCAGTGCAGTAATCAGTGAGAACGCACAGGCCAGCATCGTGCCAAGAATCCAGGCGAAATACCACATCCCTCTTCTCCTTAAAATATTAGTAAACAGAGTGCTTATTCTCTTCGATATAACGCGCATCAATTCGCCCGAACATTTTGTAATAACACCAACTGGTATAGAGCAGGATGGCAGGAACAAAAATGCAGGCCAACATCGTCATGACCTGAAGCGTCAGTTGACTCGACGTGGCATCCCAAATTGTCAGGCTGACGTTAGGCGCAAGACTTGAAGGCATCACAAAGGGAAATAGCGTGATTCCCGCCGTCAGGATCACACAGGCAATCGTCAATGATGAGGTGAGAAACCCCCAGCCACAGCGGTTTACTCGTGATAACAGCATGGTCAACCAAGGCAAAATCCCCCCCAGCGCCGGGATCACCCAAAGAACAGGATAGGTATTAAAGTTGATTAACCAGGCACCGGCTTGCTGAATCACCGCTTTTCGCAATGGATCGGAGGGAGCAGTTTTGTCTAACGTTGAGGTAATAACGTAACCATCAATGCCCATGATGACCCAAAGCCCGGCCAGTAAGAATGCGACACTGGTCAGCACGCTGATGGCCTGAACGGTTTTTTGTGCGCGGGCCTGAAGTGTTTGCGTGGTGCGCATTTGCAGATAAATCGCCCCGTGTGTGATAAGCATCGCTACGCTCACCAACCCTGCCAGCAGCCCAAAGGGATTAAGCAGATCGAAAAAGCCACCGTGATACGTCAGCCGTAAATACTTATCCACATTCAACGGTACGCCCTGCAGTAAGTTCCCAAAGGTAATACCGAATACCAGCGCAGGGACAAAACTACCAATAAAAATGCCCCAGTCCCACAAAGCTCGCCAACGCGAGTTTTCCAGTTTAGAGCGATAATCAAAACCTAGCGGGCGGAAGAATAGAGCTGCCAGCACCAGAATCATCGCAAAATAGAACCCGGAAAAAGCAGCGGCATACACCATCGGCCAAGCGGCAAACAGCGCCCCCGCACCGGTAATCAACCAGACCTGATTACCATCCCAGTGTGGTGCGATGACATTAATCATCACTCGCCGCTCAATGTCGCTCTTACCCAATATGCGCAGCAAAATCCCAACGCCCATATCAAAGCCGTCAGTAATGGCGAAGCCGATGAACAAAAGGCCAATCAATCCCCACCAAACCAGGCGTAATGTTTCGTAATCCAGCATGATTGAGGCTCCTTTTAACCTTCTGTCTGTGTGGCGGGCAATGGCCGCAGCGATTGTTCAAAGTGGTAACGGCCTGTTTTTAGGCTACTGGGCCCCAATCGGGCAAACTTGAACATCAGGTAGGTTTCAGCCACCAGGAACAGCGTATACAAGCCACAAATCAGCCCCATTGACAGCAGAATGTCGTGAGCTGCAAGGGATGAATTAGCCACTGCGGTAGGTAACACCTCACCAACAACCCAGGGTTGGCGGCCATACTCGGCAACAAACCACCCAGATTCAATTGCGATCCACGGTAATGGAATGCCGTAGAGGGCTACACGATGCAACCCTCTACATAGCCCGATACGATCACGGATCACACGCCAGAATGACAGTCCGAAAATGACAAGCATCAGCACACCACAGCCCACCATCACCCTAAAAGCGATGTACAATGGCGCAACGCGGGGAATGGAATCTTTGACGGCTTGTTGAATCTGGCTTTCGCTGGCATTTGCGACATCGTCGGTATAGCGCGTAAGCAACATGCCATAGCCAAGATCGCGTTTGGCAGTGTCAAAGCGAGCGCGAACAGAAGGATCGGCGTTACCTGCACGCAATGTCTCCAGCACCCCATAGGCCACCATGCCGTTACGGATGCGAATTTCATGTTGTGCCATCAGATCTCTTAGACCGACGACCGGCTTATCGAATGAACGGGTAGCGATCAACCCCAAAAGGTAAGGAATATGGATAGCGAAATCGTTCTGCATCATATCTTGATTCGGAATGGCAAACAGCGTGAAAGAAGCCGGCGCTGGCTGGGTTTCCCATTCAGCTTCGATCGCAGCCAGCTTGGTTTTTTGCACATCCCCCATCACGTAACCAGATTCATCTCCCAAAACAATAACCGACAGCACAGAAGCCAATCCGAAGCTGGCCGCAATCGCGAACGATCGCTTGGCAAAGGGAATGTCACGCCCTTTTAGCAGATAATAGGAACTGATTCCCAACACAAACATCGCGCCTGCGGTATAGCCAGCAGCCACGGTGTGTACGAATTTCACCTGTGCGACAGGGTTCAACACCAGATCGGCAAAACTGAGCATCTCCATGCGCATAGTTTCAACATTGAATTCCGCAGCAACGGGATTTTGCATCCAACCGTTGGCGACCAGAATCCACAGGGCAGAAAAGTTGGAGCCCAGTGCGACAAACCAGGTCACCAACATATGCTGAACTTTACTCAACCGCTCCCAACCAAAAAAGAACAGGCCGATGAGCGTGGACTCAAGGAAGAACGCCATCAGCCCTTCCATCGCCAAAGGTGCACCAAAAATATCGCCCACATAGTGGGAATAATAGGACCAGTTAGTACCGAACTGGAACTCCAGAGTCAGCCCAGTGGCGACCCCCAGAGCAAAATTGATAGCGAACAACTTGCCCCAAAATTGAGTCATGTCCTTATAGATTTGCTTGCCGGTTAGCACATACGTGGTGTTCATAATGGCCAACAAAAAGGACAACCCCAGTGTTAGCGGGACGAATAAAAAGTGATACATAGCAGTCAAGGCAAATTGCAACCGAGACAGTTCGACAACATCAAACATGTTAGGCTCCTGGCGCGGCGTGAAAAATCACACCCTGCGGTTATTCCGCGCTCTAGTCGGAATAAATAGCGGTGAATTAAACAATAAAATACCTCTCCGACGGACACGATAGCTGTCGGAATCATTCGCAGAGAGGAGGTAATAATTAATATGAAATGAATCAAAAAAGATTATAGCGTGCAAAAACCGATGAATAAATAGTACAGCCTCATCATGATCCAAAACACTTAATCCACATTAAAATAAGAATAAAATCATATAAATATAAGTTTTATATATATAAAATAACTATATTTACTAATATATTAGAATTAAATTTTATTAACATTTATCCCTACTGCCTAAAAATCATATTTCCAGGCACAGTTAAACCTCAGAAAAATATAACAGTTACCTTTTGTATTAATTTTATTACGCTCTTCTTTTTTATGTACCGAAGAGCGCCCCTTATTCTCCTCTTTAGAATAACTGTAGTAACCTTTGGATAAAGTAGAAGCACGGTTGAGTGACAAATGAAACCAGTTTCGCCAGAATGAAAGCGGGTATTAAACACTTCTCTTCGGCTAACTTCCGAGTCAACCGTCGTTGTCGGTCCTCTTCCTTCTAAAAATGTAGGAAGAAAGTCACAATACATATCAATGGACTCTCTCTATTTCGTACGTAAAGATCGGAGTACAAGGTAGAAAATAATGTCAGCGAAAAAAACATATCGTTTCGAAACTACCTTCCTGTGATTGTTCACAACGGCATTGCTTACGTTTGCGGCCAATTGACACGCAGAGGGGATGAATTGCTCTACACGGGCAAAGTAGGCGCTGAAGTGGATCTCTCGATGGCACAGGAAGCCGCGGTTTTCTGTGCAGACCGATGCGGCGATATCGCACACTCTCGGTAGCGATGAAAAGAGAGTGAGCGTATTGCCAACACAAAATTAACTCACACAGCTCACAGACACGCTAAACCCTTTTCTGTACGCTTAAATCCTGGTACTGACTCGAACTTGAGAACGCCTAGTGAACAGTTTTGACCTGTCGTTGCTAAAATATATTCAGGAACACAGCCCCGTATTTATTGAGGATGTCATGTCCAAATTTGGCAAGACAACCTCAACGTTGAAGCGCTCCCTTAAAGGTATCAACGAATTTCTTGAACCTGAATACCATCTGCATATTGATGGTCAATCGATAGTCACTGCGATAACTTATCGACAATATATTGATTTTCTGGCCAGGATTCCGTTCAATCGCTATATCACCACCGCCGAAGAACGTATCAAAAATCTGAGTGTGGCACTGTGTCTGCACGATGTGGTGAATAAAAGTGAGTATTATAGAAAATTCAATGTAAGCTCGACTACATTAAAAAATGATAATCCGGTGTTATGCGCATTTTTGCAAGCAAATCATCTCTCCATTACTGCTATTCCCCGTCAGGGATCGCGCCTGGAAGGCGATGAGATTTTACTGCGAATCACAATTTGCCTGACAATCCTTAAAACAGTAGAAATTGGCGATGACAACTTATTAGTGCCGCATAAAGCTAATGAACCCATTAATAAATCCATTGCTACGCAATTTCTCACAGAATGTAAAGATGAAATTACCTTTGCTGCCGACCTCTATCAAAGACAACTGAGCCATCACGTCACGCTAGGTTATAACAGTAAAAAATATTTTCTGGTGTACATGAGCATTGCCCTACACCGTATACGACGTGGGCATATCATTGCTCACAGCGGCGATTTTGATTTTATTCAATCATTTAACTTTACACTGCTCAACCGCGAACATGAGGATCGGTTTCTTGACCTGTTGATTTCGTCATTAACCTACACCTGGCGCCCTTTTGATATTTATGATGCAACGCTGATTGCACTGGTCAGGAAATTATGCAAATCTCTCAAGCCACTGCTCAGGGCGAAAATATACAATACTTCCCCTTTTTTTTCTGAAGTTTACCAGTTCATCTATTCGGCCATCATACAAAATAAATTCAATCTTTATTTTGATGACAAAAAGCTGCATGAAGTTCAGACACGTTATGCCTCACTTTACCAAGGTGTTGTTCAGGCGACTACCTCCATTGCCGAACATTATCACACTACATTCTCACCGGTGCATTTATCCACATTAGTACTAATACTCAAAAAATACGAATTGCAAAATCGTATCCATAGTGAAGAAAAAAAGCGCGTTATCATCGTTACTAATTCATCTGAAAGTAAAGTAGGTTATTTCAAAGAGGTGCTAAAATCGCACTTCCATATAGACATTATTGGGTGTGTCAATATTAATGAACTACACACGCTCAAACAACTTCCCTTTGATTTACTCATTACCTTCACTAACAAAATATCCAGCTATCTGAAGTATTATCAACTTCCTTATATCAAGGTGAATTTTTATCTGAATCGCGATGATATCACGCTATTGAGCGAAAACGGACTTTCGCGTGCAAAGAAGAAAATCCCTACAGAGGCATTTATTCAAGACATTGATGGGTTGGATCGCACACAGCTCCGGGCATTGCTAGAGCAAAAATACCCCGACTTCTTCATTTGATACAAAGCAGCCCTCTAAAGGCCTATCCCTGTAGGCGTTATTGGCACAGCCAGTTTGACCCCTAAGCGCGTGTAGAAACCTGTGAATACGCGGAGTACACGAAGATTTCGAACTCGCCTCAGGGCCACAATGGAAAGAAAAATAGCCTTAATGGGGAGACGCTACGATCCCCGTTCAGATAAGCATGGTCATTCTTCAAACAGCTGTTTCTGACGCCGCCCTCGGCAGTAGACATCCAGCAAATTCAGATCGTCATCAAGCACTAAAATATCGGCATCTTTGCCTGGAGACAGCGCCCCTTTACGATCTGCTGCGCCAGCAAGAAATGCTGGATTCTCACAAGCAATTCTCGCCACCGAAACCAATCCGTGATCCAGGCGGCCAACAATATTCTTCACTGAATCCAGGAAGTTCATTTCCAGATGTTTTACCGTTTCATAATCACACGGACAAACCTGACGCGTATCACCATCATCGGCAGCGATCTCCAATTGCCCTTGCTTGATCCGAAATGTCTCTTTGCGCAGATAATGGTAAAACTCATAACCTTCTGGAAAGTCCACATAGCCCATACAGTCGCTCATCAATACCATGCGCCGATCTCGTTTCAATCGGTAAAGCAAATCGAAGGCTTCCGGTTTAATCGTAATCCCGCTTTGTTTCGCCACTTCCGCATAAGTATCCTGGTAATACATCAGTGCGCCAACCACGCCCAACTCGCGATGGTGGAAACCACGCATCCCGCTGTAAGCATGGGTAAAATGGTTTAGTCCCGCCTCTATTGCCGCCGAAATTTCGGCAAAGGTGGCATCCGTGTGCCCTGCAGATACCGTAATGCCCTGCGCGTGCAAATGTCGGATAACCTCTAGTGCACCGTCCAGTTCGGGCGCTAATGTCATCAGCCGAATATGATGACCGGCGAGCTGATTGAAGCGCTCGAAGCTGGCGATACTGGGGCGCTGCAAACAATCGGCCCTTTGCATACCAAGATGTTTCTCACTGATATAGGGGCCTTCCATATGAATGCCGATGGCTTCAGCCCCGTCAACGGCCGTTGCCGTAGCAATAAAATCGGCAGCAGCCACTAATGATGATTCAAGAAAATCATTTGGCATCGTACCTGACGTAGGCAGATAAGCAGTAACACCGGCTTTAATCAGATCGTGGCTCATCCATTTGAGAGATGAGTGATTCCCCTTGTAAGCAAAAGAGCCCCTACCCCAGCCATGCACATGGATATCAACAAAGCCGGGCATGATGATCTGCTCACTGTAATCGATATAACGAGAGGAGCAATGGGACTCGAAACCGCAAATTTTTCCTTCTTGTATCAGGAGGTAACCCGATTTAATGCCGTCAGGGAATACAATCCGGTCGGATTTGATCACACCAGAGCCAACATTATTCATGATTCTTCCTCAGCACCCGTTCAGCAAGTTCATCTGCAAGCACAGCGCACAGCCCGGTATAAGCAGCCGGATCGAGCAATTCAGCAATTTCTTGCACAGTAAAATTGTTCGCTATCACTGGGTCATTGCTTAACACCTTGCTGTATTCGAGATGTTCATGGGTACTGCGCATTGCCATGTTATAAACCAGTTCGTGCGCCGGATCTTTGCCCAGTTTATCCACCAGTTTCATCATGATTTTTTCGCTGTTGATTAGCCCGTGCGTTAACATCACGTTGTCATGCATCCGTTCAGTATTAATCACCAGCGTTCGTGTCAATTCCTCTCCGCGTAGGATAATTTCCGCCATTAATTCAATACTTTCTTGTAAACTGGCATCAAAAATAAAGTAGGCCGAGCTGTCTGCTTCAAAGGGGCGTGGACAAACATACAAGGTTGCTGTCAGTACCGAATATAATTTTTGTGCATTGGCAATAATCCCTTTCGCCAGCTTAGGATTTACCTTCTGTGGCATTGTGCTACTGCCCACAGTGCCTTTGGCAAACGCTTCAGACACTTCGCCAAATTCTTCACTTGACGTTTGGTAGACCTCTTCTGCAATTTTATGCAACGTCGTTGCCAATAGGCAGAGGTTGCTGATGTACTCAGCGCGGAACACACGGGCATTGCGTGATGGCACCAGCATCGAATGCATGCCAAGTTGTTCAGCCACCAGATCCTGCACCGCTCTGCCCGGCTCGCCGGTAGCATGGAAAGCACCTACCGCTCCGCCCATCATCACAGTAAAGACCCTCTTTTCCGCCTCTTGCATGCGATCGACTGCGGACAGCAATTCATAAATCCACACAGAGACCTTATACCCATAGGTGATCGGTAAAGCATGTTTTCCATGTGTACGCCCCGCCATCAGGGTGTTTTTATGCACTTTTGCCAGGTTAGCCAAATTCACCAATGTGGCATCCACAAACGTCATCAGCTTCTGGTGGAATTTTTTTACGATAAACAAATGTGCCGTCTGCTGAATATTCTGTGTTGTCACCCCATAGTGCACATACTTGCCACTTTCAGCATCACACGCTTTAACCAGCACCTTAATAACAGGTACAAATCCATGGCCAATTTGGCGCATCAGTCGATCAATCTCGGCGAGATCAATTCGCTCCAGTTGGCAGTTAGCCGCAATATTTTCTGCCGCTGCAGCAGGGATCATCCCCACCTTCGCTTGCGCCAGCGCCAATGCAGCCTCCACATCTAGCCACGACTGGACCCTGGCTTCATGCGTGAACAGATCCTTCATTCCCTGGTGGTCAATTGTTTTACTTTTAGAATCATAAAGCGCGCGCATACGTCTTCCCCTCAACGTTGTGTGATGCCAGCGAGATGATCATCGACTGCATTACGGACAAATTCGACATGCGGCCCGAACACAACGTGAATGTGATTACTGGAAGGAATAAACGTGCCCAATGAGCCCGCTTCTTTCAGCAATTCCATGTTCATCAATTTCTGATCGCCCAGATCGATGCGCAGTCGCGACACACAGTTTTCAACGCGTTTGATATTTTGCTTACCGCCCAATCCCTGGATCACGAGTTCGGCGACCTTGTCGTACTCTTTGTTATTCAGCAACGCACTGTCGGCTGTTTCATTCTCACGACCTGGCGTTTTGATATCAAATTTTCCAATCGCGTAGCGAAAGACGCCATAGAACACAATGAAGTTAACTGCACCCAACAAAATAAGGTTTACCCACTGGGTGTTTTCATACATTAGCCCAAAGATGCCGAAATCAAAGATAGTGCCGCGTATATATCCAATAGACACCTCAAGCATTTGCAGCGGAATAGTCAGCAGGCCACACAATATTGCGTAGATAATGAACAGTTTTGGTGCGATAAACAGGAAGGAAAACTCAAGTGGTTCAGTGATATTGCCCAGAAATGCCGTGAGCACAACCGTCAGGATCATTCCCTTGGCAAATTTTTTGTTTTTAAAGTAGGCCATGTGATACATCGCCAGGCCAATGGCTGGAACACGGAATAGCGTGGTCAGCATCTGTGAGGATGCAAGGTAGCTGCACAAGGTCGGCATGAATTCATTCCATGCAGGGTGGTTCGGTCCCAGTTCAAACAAGATCTTGTTCATGGCGGGCAAGATGCCAACATACGTTTGACCATCAATCAAATAAGTGCCGCCGGCTTCAGTAAAACGCACTGTCGAACTCAACACATGGTGCAGGCCAAATGGAATCAATAAACGGTTTAATGTCATGTAGATCCCGGCACCGATATCAGGCGCCATCATCACCGTTGAGATGCTTCTCATTCCATAGGTAAAGACATCCCAGATAAAGGGAATAATCAGCCCTACTGGGATAGTGAAGGCGATAGAGAGGATCGCAACCGATTTCTTGCCGCTAAAAAAAGCAAATGCCAAGGGAAGCTGTAAGCGATAAAACCGATCTGTGACTTTCGCGGCCAATAAACCTGCAATAATACCACCCAACGCTTCAATTTTTAGCGTGTGTATGCCAAGTACCATCCCTTGCCCGACAAATGCCATATTTTCTGTGACCAACTGTCCCATCAATTTCAGATGCACATGCATTGATATCAATAATGTTAAATAAGCAATCACAGACGAGAAAACAGCAATGCCTTTTTCTTTTTTCGACATTCCATAAGCGACCCCCATGGCAAACAGCAGCGGAATGTTCTGGAAAACCACGCTGCTGATTAGGCCGACGGAAGACAGAATCATCTTGCAATAAGCATTCCCCAAAAAGGGGAGCTTATCGATCATATATGCTTGCCCCAGCGCGCTGCATATCCCCATCAACATCCCTACCGGAGCTAAAACAGCGATAGGCAATAATAGGGAGCGCCCGAACGTTTGTATTTCGTTTT
Source organism: Serratia marcescens (assembly GCA_015548865.1). Classification (GTDB taxonomy): domain Bacteria; phylum Pseudomonadota; class Gammaproteobacteria; order Enterobacterales; family Enterobacteriaceae; genus Symbiopectobacterium; species Symbiopectobacterium marcescens_A. Next base: position 27,638 of record JADMXW010000016.1, read on the forward strand.
TAAAGTTGGAGTTCATAATATGGTCCCTGGTGTATTTGGCATAACCATAAAACTACGCTAACACGTTCACCATCAAGGCCAAATACTGACTCATTCAAGGCTCATTTTTTGTCCGTAATAAACTATGATTAGGCTCACATTTCTGATATTAGGTTTTTATAGATAGGGGAGAATATTCAGGGAGAAAAACACTTGGTTTGACTTACTCGCATCGCGCGGCATAAAAAAGCAGACGCCAAAATCGACATCTGCTTTTTTAAGGTTATAGAAGTAGTGATCCAATCACATCTTCCACATCACAGCCTCATGCTGTCGTATTGATGTTACGACCTATCGCTGGGTTAGTGGGCAATTGAGGAATCGACTCAATCAAACCCAGTGCCGCTGAAGCTTGATTATCCAACGCTTTCTTGAACACGAGTGTACTGGCTTCATTACGTGTTTGCATGTCATTGAGGCTGGTAGCCAGCGCTGCAATCTGCGAAACATCCATAATATTCTCCTGAAAAATGAAGTAATTACTCTCGGAGATAACAACAGCCTTTTGCCTTATCGAACCGCGTAGACTGCCAGAATTATTATCGGAGTACTGCGGGTAAAGTTTATCATTTTTACTTTTCTATACGTTGCAGCAACCGATTTATCCCTACCGTCATCAGCGGATTCACAACCAACATACGCGTGCAGCGTCGGGTGCAGAACGCGGGTGCTGGTTAACGTTGCTGGCAGGCTACCTTAGAATGCACTGAGCTGATTAAGTAAACGTCCTTCATCAACATCTCAAATTTGATAACATCATTTTCTCCCACCAGAGGAATGGTATCATCAGGCGCGTTGTCATTGATGTTCTTATCTACAGAGAAATTACGTATTTTTAGAAGGTTACCGTTCCATTGCGGGTCAAAGCTAAGGGTTCGACGGAGTGTTTTAACCACATTATCGCTCCCCACATAAACGCCGCTAATGAGCACCAAAGCGCGCTCTTTATCATTCAGATAGACATAAACATCATAATCTTTACGCACCTGCTCTCCTTTTTCAACGCCAACTGACTTCACCTTTCCCTGACAAACTAAAGGGTTAGGGATTTTCTTTTCAAAAAAAAGAAAGGCAGCACAAACTAAAGAGGAAAAAACCAGAATGCCGGTGAAAAGAGCTATTTTTTTTCTAATTTTAATAATTAACATAGGTCACACACTCTTTCCTATCTTTCTTGCAGGTAATAATGATTTCATGCTTTTTATCCAAAGCGTGAGGAATGACAATTTTTTTCGATAGATAAAACAGCACATTGCTGGAGCATAAATTCTCAACGGTGCTAGCAGAAAGCATGTCGTCTTCATCGCTCAAATGATCATAGAGATAGTACATATCGCATTTCCCATTCCCATCCATCTTCATAGTGCTTCGGGCAGGAAAATAGCCTTCCTTTTCTACGATCATTTTGAAACTCGCCAGGAATAGCAGCGTCATAATGAACACGCTTAGCCCCCATCCCCAAAAATACCGATTCCTTTTTTCATACCGTGCAGGAGGAGGTTGTGGCATTGCTGTCGAACGCGCTGACTCATCTGCCGCGGATATCTCTATCACTTCGTTCTCTTTTTTATTACTTTCAATGACATCAACATCATCAATATTAAAAATAATCCCAGACTTTGGCACAGTGACAATCGCATCATCAAGATCAAACTCACGAAGAACTTTTCTTAACAAAGAGACGTAATTATTCAAATTATTAATCGAAGGTGAAAGTGCGTGTTTCTCTAATGCCTCACGCATCAACAACTCACGACTCAGCAAGGTGCCGGGATTCGTTATCAATGTCTCAAACAATCTGGAAACCGGAATACTCAGCGAGACGGCTTCGTTTTCTCGAGCTTGCCATGCCAGCGTTCTGTCATCCGAGTCAAATATAATTAATTGATTAATAAAATAGATCATGACAATCCTCTTTCTGAAATGGCATTGCCATCATCAGGTAATTCGGCTGTATAAATACATCTTTTTAGTATTATATAATGCAATAGAAGACAAGCATTTTGCTTGTCTTCTCAAGGTTGAAATTATTACTTCTATTTCCCATTAAACGGAAATTTAAATTCGGCACAAGTAGCAGAGGAAATTCTATTTTTATAGGATATTGAGCTACATCATTGTTGTCAAAGATTATTTAGTCGACTGGCAGGGATCATACCCTAATCATGTAAAATTTTCTAATCACAATGAACAAAATGATAATTCTTTAATTAGTTTTACATACATCGCCCTATAGAAGTCATTTACCCCTTTTACCCTGCAAGAAATCAGCGATATAAAATCACACAAAACCAGGACAAAAACGAATAAATCAGAATAAAAATCTAAATAAATTTATATAATCAGAGCATTATCTATATTTAACTAAAATAGTTATTATGTTGTACTTAGTAAAGAACTCACCCTATCATTTCAATCGTCATTTAAGCTTTGCTGTAAAAAACGGTTTTCCTCACAACTAAATTAGTACTGTGTTTGTTAAACCAGAACATATTAACAAGGTATGGAAATAACTTATGAAATTAACTAAAGTTGCACTGGCATCAGCCATCGCGATGACCTTTATTCTTAGTGCTAATGCTGCCGATACACATAATGGCACAGTGACATTTAATGGAAAAATTATTGATACTCCGTGCTCTGTAGACCAGGAAGATTTACAGCAAACCGTTGAATTTGGAGAAATCAGTAAAGCCGTTCTGGAGAATGGTGGCACATCTGACATTAAATCATTTGATATCGCATTAAAAGATTGCAGCCTTGAAACAGCCACAACGGCAAAAATCGTTTTTAATGGCGGTACGGCTGCAGGTACCAACAGTGAATTACTGGCATTGAACGGCGCTGCTTCTGGTGCAGGTATTGTTGTTAAGTATTCTGGAAGCAAGATCAAGTTTGATGGTACTACCCCAGCAGTCGATGCATCCCCGCTGTCAAACGGTGATAACACTTTCTCCTTCTCTACTTACGTAGAGAAGCTTCCTACACCGCAATCAGGTACTGCTGTTGAAATCACTACCGGTGAATTTACCAGCACTGCAAACTTTGTTGTGTCTTATCAGTAATTACAAGTAATTAGGGAAACAATGGCACGGATGCCGCTTTAAACACTGTCATTGTGGAGAAATAGAATGAAGAGGTTTTTTTTATACCGTGCAGTTTATCTCATTCTATTTTACATCCCTTTTTATTCTTATGCGAAATGGGATGAGCAAAGAGGTGATGTTACTTTTGGGGGAAGTATTACGGAAACCCCCTGTTTTCTCGCTAATGAATCTCTATATCAACGTATTGATTTTGGGCAAATTAGTACCAGCTCACTGATCCCTTCATTCTCAGCAAAAAGAATGATAGAAATAAAACTTTTAGGTTGCTCACTCGCTGCAGAAAAAAACATAAATAAAAAAGGAAGCAGTGCAAAAATAACTTTCCTCGGCCAACAAAGTCAGCAAAACCCACAATTATGGGCAGTTTCTGGTGAAGCCTCTGGCCTTGCATTACAATTGTTGACAGAGACAAACACCCCCATTCCTTACGGTAGTGAAGGCAGCGACTTTCAATTAATTGATGGTGATAATACGCTTCGCTTTGCTGTAAAACTGATTGCCAACATGAACCAGATAACTGTCGGTGAGTTTTACTCCATTATCAACTTCACAATTTCTTATCACTGATGTTTCGCATGTCTTATCACATTACCGGTCTAACGATTATGTTAAAAGCACTGTTCATCATAGAAAAGAAGCGTATTTTATTACGCTTTGGCATTTCTATTTTTTCGTTGAGCATCTCAGCGTTACATGCAACAGAGTTTAACATTAACGTGTTGGACCTAGACGAACGTCAAAAGGTTGATCTCAGCCACTTTTCTGATCCGGATTATGTCACACCAGGGGAATATTTATTGTCCATCAGGATCAATACCCGAGAAATTCAGCAAAGTAAGGTTCAATTTCTGCCTTCGGGGCCAAATAACAACAAACCGACAGCCTGTATCACGCCTGATATCGTTAATAAGTTGGCATTAACAAAAGAAGCCAGTAGCAAGATCGTGTTATGGAATAATAATGAATGTGCCGATTTGACCCCCATTCCCGGTGTAAAAATATCTAACCGTATTGGCATGGGCGATTTGGACATCACCATTCCTCAGGCCTGGTTACGGTACAGTGACGCCAACTGGACACCGCCTGAACAATGGGATGAGGGCATCAATGGTGCATTGCTGGATTATAATCTGGTCGGTACAGCGCGGCGTAATACCAATAACAGGGGCTCGGAGCGTTATCTGAGTAGCTATGGTACGGCTGGCTTCAATTTGGGAGCATGGCGTTACCGTGCTGATTATCGCTATTTCCGGCAGCAATCTCGCACAACTCAACGAGATCAGTTTTCTTGGGATCAATTCTACGCGTATCGTCCGCTGCCGATGATGTCCGCGGATCTACGTCTGGGTGAAATGTTTTCAGGTAGTAACCTGTTTGATAGCTATCGTTTCACCGGGATTGCATTAGAAAATAACGAAAACATGTTGCCACCGGCGATGCGTGGCTATGCTCCCGAAATTCGTGGTGTCGCACGCACGAACGCACGCGTCACCGTCACCCAGAATGGACGCGTCATTCATGAGACGACCGTACCGGCCGGTCCTTTCGCGATCCAAAGTCTTAGAAGCGGTATCAGCGGTACACTGAATGTTGAAGTCACGGAAGAAGATGGTTCGGTTTCACGTTTTCAAACTGAAGCCGCCAACCTACCCTACCTGACACGTCCTGGCCATGTACAATACAAACTGTCTGCAGGGAGACCGTCGAATAACGATCACCATTTCGAGGGGCCGGTATTCTCCTCTGCAGAGGCCTCGTGGGGGCTAAGCAGTTCCTGGTCAGTATACGGCGGTACATTACTTTCAGATAGTTACCAATCCTGGGCCGCCGGTGTGGGGAAAAACCTCTATTTACTGGGTGCACTCACTGCGGATATCACACAGTCTCGAGCCTCACTGGAGCAAGCCCCCTCAACGTTGATGGGACACTCATTTTCTCTGAACTGGTCCAAATTTTTCGACAGCATCGAAAGTCAGGTGAGCTTTGCCGGATACCGTTTTTCCGAAAGAACGTTTATGAGTATGCCTCAATTCTTGTCGGCGCTGAATTACGACAGTGCCGCCCTGTACAGTGAAAAAGAGCGCTACAGCATAACGGTATCGAAAAACTTTTCTTCAGAGAATAGCAATTCGCTGTTGAGTGGCATGTCCACCTACCTGACGTATTCCCACAGTACGTTTTGGAACACCTCAGAACAGGATCGCTATGGTGTTTCGTTAAATAAATATTTTGATATCGGGCAAATCAAAGGCGTTTCTGCCAACCTGTCCGCTTACAAAACGACGTATAACCAACGTACTGATGACAGTGTTTATTTGAGTTTCTCAATTCCCTTACGGGACAAGGAACGCGTGAGTTACAGCGCGGGGAGTTTTAACAGTGATGTTAATCAAACGCTGACCTACACAAACAACCGTGATCCGAACAGTAATTGGAATCTGAGCACACGCTATAACGACGAAGAAAACAGCTACCTTAGCGGAAATTACAACTATCAGGCATCAAACACCGATGCCAGCATCAGCATGGCTTGGCAGCAAAGTAGCTACACTTTCCTGAGTGGCTCACTGCGTGGCGGGATCACCGCAACTCAGCACGGCGTTGCAGCACATCCGAAAGGGAATAACGGCGGAACCCGTATTATGGTAGATACGGATGGTCAACCCGATGTGCCTTTTGCGCAAAGCCGTGTCACCACTAATAGTGCTGGGCTGGCCGTCATCGCCAATACGAGCAGTTATTACGATGTTTCCACACGAATCGATGTGCAAAAGCTGCCAAAAAATATTGAAGCAACCACCAATGTTTTACAGGGCACGCTCACCGAAGGTGCTATTGGATATAGAAAATTCACCGTTGTCAGTGGAGCAAAAATTCTCGCCAGTATTACGATGGAAAATGGCAAATCGCCACCTTTTGCCTCTCGCATAAAAAACAGCAAAGGCCGCGATGTCGCCATGGTATCTGACCACGGTCAGGCCTATATCACTGGCGTCTCTGAGAATGAAACACTCTCTGTCTTTTGGGAGGGTAAAGCCCAATGTCAGGTCACATTACCGGCCACTCTCAGTTATTTAGATCAATTATTACTGCCCTGTAAATAAAACAGGCACAGCTATTCGTTTGCGTTTTTTGGAGAATAAACATGAAGATTTTTTTACCCATGCAGATGGTGGGTTTTTTTATCAGCACAATTCTAGCAATGCCCGCAGCCAACAGTGCTATCAACCTTGATCGCACACGTGTTATTTTTAACGAAAATGAGCAATCCACTACGGTGATGTTATCGAACCAAAATGCGGAGAACCCATTTTTGGCACAGTCCTGGTTAACGGATGAAAACCGTAACAAGATTTCTACACCATTATTGGTGCTTCCTGCATTACAACGCATTGAGCCCAAAGGACACAGTTTGATCAGCCTGGTAAAAACAGGCCAACTGGCACATTTACCAAAGGACAGAGAGTCACTGTTTTATTTAAATGTGCGTGAGATTCCGCCTAAACCCGATAAAGCTAACGTATTGCAAATTGCGATTCAGTCGGAAATTAAAGTTTTTTTCCGTCCGCAACAAATCACCCCGGCGCGAGGTGAAATATGGCAAAACAAGCTGAGAATCACGAAGTCTGGCAAGCAGCTTAAGGTTGAAAACCCTACGCCCTATTACATCACGGTCAGCAATATTTTACAGCAGTCCAAAAATACACATCAGAATCCGACACGCCTGCTAGCCGGCAATGCCTTTATGGTTTCTCCAAGGGGCAGTATTGATGTGGACGTAACGGACAGTCGGGTGAATCAATTTTTCCTGTATTACGTTAATGACTACGGTGGTCATTTGGAGGTGCCTTTTACCTGCACGCAAAATCGTTGTCAGCCCGTCAGTTTGTGATGCAGTTATTGATGAGTGTTGTTTGTGTATTTTGCGCGGATGATACCCCGTTTAATTCGAGTGATATAAATAGAGGAGTGGCATATGCCTTTTCTAACCCAAAATAGCCTCCGTGCACTTATTTCAAGCGGCGGTTTACTCCTGCTCAGCACATTCTCATTCCAGGCTAATGCACTGGAGTGCCGTTTAGGGACCACTACAGGTTCGGTAAACGATTATGAAAATGTGGGTACATTAAAAATACCAGCAACCTTACCAATAGGTAGCCGCCTGTGGACGTCACAAAGTTATACGCGAAACCTTGCCTGCTGGGCTTATCAAAGCGTAAAACCTCAGGGAGAAATGTCTTACTTTTACCCTAATCCGGATGGAAAAGTCATTGGTGAGGGTATCGGTATTGGGATTATCTATAACGGCCAAGACCTCGGTATTATCACCAATGGTGGTACTAGCGCTTCACGCGTCTCCACCGGAAGTTGGATCAATCCGGGGCCGTCCGGTACCCATGCGCCCACTAACCCCACCATGCTAAACGTCACGGTACAACTCTACCTAGAGAAAACTGGCAATATTACCAATAGCACGGCCGGGGTTGACGGGCTAAAAGTCTTTCAAATTGATGGTGAAGGCGGTATCAACAACAAACCGGACAGTAACTATGGTCTCACACTTTCCGGTTTGCACGGAATTGAAGTAATGCAATGCTCCGCAAACATCACTGTCTCACCCGACAGCTACGTCGACTTTGGTACCGTAAGGTCATGGAATGATGCCAATGCGGGTGTCGTGGCCCAATCGGTATTTCGCATTAACGCCTCAACGGATGGTGGGGAAGATTGCGGAAAAGGATTTAACTTAAACGTTAATTTCGATGCGGCAGCACAGGGGAATACGCTGGTCAGCATTGATGGGATGGATATGGGAAACGGATCAACGCTGAAAATTGAAGATCAGCTGACTGCAAGCAATGTGACGTTCAACCAATTTATTCCGTTTATCAGCCAACTCACTGCAGCGAACGGTGTTGTGGAGCGCGCGTATACGGCTCGTTTATATGCCTCTGGCCCAGCGGTCATTGGTGATACAGAAAAAAATATCATCCTGCGTTTTAACTATTACTGACCGGTGCGGCACGTTTACCACCACGTTTTATAATGAGGTAAAAGATGAACAACGATGCTATTCGCCGGACACGCCTGTCGGCATTCTGGCTATCGACATTGGCATCCGTCGCGGCATGGGGGGTAACCCCATCCAACCTGACTGATGCGACCGTGACCTTCCATGTGCAAGTAGTCAGTTCTCCCTGTAATCTTCAAGATAACAGTAAAGAGATTATTGTTGATATGGGCGAAACGTCCACGCGCAAGCTGCAAACGCAACAGTATGGAGACTGGCACGCGTTCACTTTAGGCTTTACTGAATGCAATACGGATACCTTTCAGAATGTTGCCATTCAATTTTTAGGCACAGAAGACACTCATCTCCCCGGTCGCCTGGCATTGGATGGCAGTTCGGGAGCCAAGGGGGTGGCGATTGGAATTTACTATGGCAACAGTCTCGTTGCCATTAACAACAGCACAGAATGGATCCCCTTGCAGGACGGAGATAACATCCTTCCTTTTTCAGCTCGTATTGAAAAAACCCCGAATGATATCTTGCAATCCGGTGACTACACAGCGACGGCACACTTCAAGCTGAGTTATCTTTGAAAAATGCGCACTGGCACATCTGAATCGAGACGGAACATCAAAACGTTCCATGAGTGACGATGGCCGCAAACCCATCCCACAAGAAACAAATATTAAACATTTTCATGGCGAATCTTTAACATTTCAATAAATGTCTTAAAGTTATTTCTAAAGAGTCCGTTGTTAGATAAACGTAGGGCTGTTTGGAGATATCATCATGAGAGCATGGTTTTTGTACGGCGCACTTCTATCATGGGCTGGTTTTTCACTTCCCACCGCGATTGCCTCTTCCGCCATCAATACCGGGGTCATTCATATTGTTGGCACCATTGTTGAACCCCCGTGCGATATTTCAATGCAGTCACAACAGGTGACCGCGCAGTGTTTTCGACAAGGACAGCGGCATACACTCACCCTTTCCAAGCTAACGCAGCAGCATGCATTGCCCCTGGGTGTAGGTTATATAGCCCCCATATCCTTAAGCGCTACAGTCAAAGTGGTGGTCATCAGTTACCAATAATGGCAGATATGCGTCTGCCACTTAGCGCAATCGTCCTATCTCGATAACATAGCCTGATGATGTGGATGTCATCAGCTACGTTATCAGGAAAGAAAAGCGATCCCTTGCTTAAGTACCAGATCGCAGGCCTTGGTTTTGACTTTTTCGGCCAGTGGTGTACTGCCGATATTATTGAGATTTAATGCTTGTCCGTCCTTAGTCTGCAACAGCCCGGCCATTCCCTGTGTGTAATCTGTTTGTTTCTGTTTTTCAGCGCTGTTCAGCCCTAATTTATCGAGCAATTTGTCTTTGATATTTTCAGTATTCGTTGCGGACACCAGCTTCTGCTTAATGCAGTACTGCAAAATGCCCGCGGCATTACCCATGCTACCTGCGCTCAATGCTTGCGTACCGCCACCAAGCAAGCCGGTTAAATTGGTGGTTGAGCCACCGTTTTGCCCAAGCTGGCTGGCAGCACTAGATAAGGTATCCTGCCAGTTAGCAGCTTGAAGATGTCCAGTCATTAACAGGCTAGAAAAAACAGCGCAGTACAGGGTGCGATTCATCAGATTCATCACGCGGTCACTCTGGTTTAATAAAACAGGTTCAATAAAAAAGGAGATACACCGCCAGGCAGTATACCTCCTCTTCATCATAGCAACATCAACGGTTGCAGCGTACTCTCTGTTACAGCACGATATTACCCACCACAAAACCGAATGCAACGGACAGCGCAATCGTTAACACTCCCGGCACCAGAAACGCATGGTTAAAAACATATTTGCCGATACGGGTCGAACCGGTGTCATCCATTTCCACCGCCGCCAGCAAGGTTGGGTAGGTTGGCAAGACAAACAGTGCGGATACTGCGGCAAAGGAGGCTACCACGGTGACCGGGGAAACGCCAAGAACCAAGGCTGCAGGCAGCAGCGCCTTTGCTGTCGCTGCCTGTGAATAGAGCAACATTGAGGCAAAGAACAGCACCACAGCCAGCATCCAGGGATAGTTTTGTAACAGTGCCCCCGCCGTACTCTGGATGTCATTGATGTGCGCTTTGACAAAGGTATCCCCCAACCAGGCAACCCCCATGACGCACACGCAAGCACTCATACCCGATTTAAATGTGCTGGCAGAAAGCACTTTGCTGGTATCAATTTTACAGGTGATAGCAATGAGCGTAGCGATGGTCAGCATAAACACAACGATAGCTTCGTTACGCGGCAACACAGGGTTAGTAATCAGCTTCACCGTGTCACTGATTGCCGTGGCGTAACCGACTACGGCAATAATCCCGAGCAGGAACAAAAGCACCGACAGTTTCGCGCCTGGTTTGATCTCTAACGTACTGACAGCACGCACAGACACCTCGCCATTTTTAAGCCGTTGTTGATAGACCTCATCATCTTTCAGCTCTTTACCAAGAAAGTTGGTGACAACGGCCGTCAGCAGCACAGCGGCAAGCGTTGTGGGGATACATATTCCTAACAGCATCAGATAACTGACACCGTGCGGTTCCAGAATACCGGCCGCAAAAACCACGGCGGCGGAAATGGGAGATGCAGTGATCGCCACCTGAGAGGCAACTACGGCAATAGAAAGCGGACGAGACGGACGAATTCCCTGTTCTTTCGCTACTTCCGCAATCACCGGTAACGTTGAAAATGCGGTATGCCCTGTGCCCGCCAGCAGTGTCATAAAATAGGTAACAACCGGGGCAAGGAAGGTGACATATTTAGGCTGACGGCGTAACAGTTTTTCCGCCAGACTGACCAGATAGTCCATGCCGCCCGCCACCTGCATAGCGGCAATGGCCGCAATCACCGCCATAATGATTTCGATAACATCGAACGGGATGGCTCCCGGTTTGATATGGAGACCAAGCGTCAGCACCAGCACCCCTAATCCACCGGCAAAGCCGATACCAATGCTACCGAGGCGTGATCCTAAATAAATGGCAAGCAGAACGACGAAGAGTTCCACGACAAGCATACAATGCTCCTTAACGATGGTTAAAAGTCGTGCGATGGTATTGTTGTTATTATCTTTTTTATGAGTGGACATCAGGCACAGGGGTTAACCTGTGCCTGTGGTTAATCAATGGGAGAGTTAGACGTTTTCGTCGGTATAACGCTTCGCCTTGTAGGCCGGATGCATCAGGTTTTGGGTGGAGAAAATGTCATCCAGCTCACTTTCAGTCAGCAAGCCGCGCTCCAGCACCACTTCACGCACGCTCTTACCGGTTTCAGCACAAATCTTGCCAACAATGTCGCCATTGTGGTGGCCGATAAACGGATTGAGGTAAGTGACAATGCCGATGGAGTTGAATACGTAAGCTTCACAGACCGCTTTATTGGCTGTGATGCCGTTAACGCATTTTTCTAACAGGTTGTAACAAGCATTGGTGAGGATCTGGATAGACTCAAACATCGCCTGGCCGATCACCGGTTCCATCACGTTGAGTTGCAACTGCCCTGCTTCAGAGGCCATGGTGACGCAAGTATCGTTACCGATCACTTTGAAACACACCTGATTCACCACTTCAGGCACCACCGGGTTCACCTTGGCAGGCATGATGGAAGAGCCAGCCTGCAGTTCTGGCAGGTTGATTTCATTCAGGCCAGCGCGTGGGCCTGAAGAAAGCAAACGCAGGTCATTACAGATTTTCGACATCTTCACGGCCAGACGTTTTAGCGCGCCATGCACCATCACATACGCACCGCAGTCGGAGGTGGCTTCGATCAAATCTTCGGCCGGTACGCACGGCAAACCACTCACTTCTGCCAGACGTTGTACAGCAAGATGCTGATACTCATCTGGAGTGTTAAGACGTGTCCCGATAGCAGTTGCGCCCAGATTCACTTCCAGCAGTAACTCTGCGGTGCGCAGCAGGTTTTTGTTCTCTTCTTTCAGCAGTACGTAGAAAGCATGGAACTCTTGGCCCAGCGTCATCGGTACCGCGTCCTGCAACTGGGTACGCCCCATCTTCAGGATGGTTTCGAATTCTTTGGCTTTACGCTCAAAACCGTCCGCCAACTGCGTGATGGCTTCGACGAGTTTCAGGATGGAACTGTACACCGCAATACGAAAGCCAGTGGGATAGGCATCGTTGGTAGACTGGCATTTGTTCAGATGATCGTTAGGGTTGAGGTACTGATATTCACCTTTTTTATGGCCCATCAATTCCAGGCCAATATTGGCCAGCACTTCGTTAGTGTTCATGTTAACGGAAGTACCTGCTCCTCCCTGATACACATCAACAGGGAACTGATCCATACATTTGCCGTTATTCAACACTTCATCGCAGGCACGAATAATAGTATCAGCGATCGGACGTGGGATGGTTTTCAGCTCACGGTTCGCCAAAGCGGCCGCTTTTTTAACCATGACCATAGCGCGTACAAATTCAGGAATATCACTGATTTTATGGTTACTGATATAAAAATTCTCGATTGCGCGCAACGTATGAATTCCATAATAGGCATCGGATGAGACTTCACGGCTGCCCAACAGATCTTCTTCAATACGGGTGTTATTTGACATAGTCACTATTCCTTTTTTAATTCATGAACCGTTTTTATTGTTGACCCACCGGTTCACGCAGATTACAAATAGGGTCCATGGATTTATTAGCCAATAAGAGGCCGCTCGACATTTTTCAATGTCGGGTAATTTTAGAAAGTTTCAAAAATACTGTACCGAGCGCCCCGAAATAGTCTTTCAGGCCACCTTATTAACCAGTACATTATTCAAAGTGTAAAATTCATCACATCATGGATGCGTATTTTTATCTTTCTGTAATAGCGTCTCCGTTGTTCAATTATTTTTCTACACCATACTTCATGTTACATGTACGTTAGCTGAGCTCGCTATTTGGCCCATTCCTGAGCCTGATTTCTTACGAGGCTGTCGCAAGCAGCATTCCTGCGAATCTACTTATTTAGAATAAAATTTTTAGCGAAATGCATTATCCTTATTCCGATGTTTCATCTGCATTGATAGAGACTAGTTTCTCAATACCACGATGCAGACTCTCCAATTTTGGAATAAATACCGTTTCGATAATTTCACGAGTCACATCACAGGCCTCCTGAACAAAGGCGCTATATTCATCACGATGGGCCAAAATATACAAAGAGCGCTTCATGTTCAGTTGTTCAGGCATATGAGTTAATACCTGTCGTGAATAAGTTTCCGATTGCAGGAAGCTGATTGGCGTCGTCACAGCCCATCCCAAACCTGCAGCAACCATCGCGGTCAAGGTATCTGCATTATCAAACTCGAGTTGATTGGGTACTCGGATATCAATCCGGCGCAAATAACGTTCGATCTGCATACCTATCTGTGAGTTGCGGTTAAAGCGAACCAGAGGCATCGTAGCCGAAAGTTCACGAAGATCCTCAATGGTCTTAATACGCTTACGATAATCCGGCGGTGTAATGATGAAATACCCCTCGGAGAACAAGCGATAACGAACCACGCTGTCGCTGTCCATCAACGGATCGCTTGTCACGATAAGATCGAGTTCACGCCGGATCAGTGCTTCTCCTTGCTGAGGACTCAATCCGGTTCTGATGAGCAGTTGCGATGAACTGTTCAACAAGCGTTTGGTAAACGCTGATCCACAGGTAATTGCAAACGAATCCACCAGTCCGATACGTAAATCAGGCTTAATCCCCTTACCCGCTTCCAGCACTTGTGCTTTCAGGTTAGCAATTTCTTGCGTCAGCACTTCCCCACGATTTTTAAGTGCAATGCCATACGGTGTCAGCACAAATGGGCGTCGAGCCCGGTTAACTAACATCACGCCGAAATCATCTTCCAACAGACGGATTGTCTGCGACACAGCCGATGGCGTCAGCCCTAACCGGGAAGCGGCCGCTGTCATACTTCCCTCTTCCGCCACGGTCACAAAAACCTGAACGGCATACATATCTATCGATTTATTGGCTGACATCGTTTTTTTAACCATTGAATATCTTCCGCGTTTTCATTCCCTCTGGCAGGTTCAGTACGCGATTGACCTGACGTTCTTTCGCATTGGCGATAGCCGCAGACCTTGTCACTGAGACCAGTTTAGAGAGCCGATCATCGAAAAAATGTAAAACAAGTCACTGATTAATTTTTTCTTATAACTAGATTTAGCTACACTCAAGGTATCGCATCGTGATAATTCACTGTAGTAATCGAATAATTCGCTATTTTTTCTGCCTCCACGCATTCAAAACAGATATCACCACACCATGGAATTCCATGTATCCGTTAGTCTTTTATAGAGATTTGCCCCGACACTGCGTCGGGGCGAACGGTATCGTGGTGTATTGCATGTGTTATCAGTGACAGATGCAAGGCCGATTTACAGAGAGCAGGCGTGTGCCATGCGTTATCAAGGTGGGCAAACTGAGTGGCAAAACCAGATCTCATCGCGCCATTACTGATGGCTATTTCACCTTTCGGTATTGAGGTTCACGCTGTTCTTGCGTCTGTTTGGCATCAATACTGCGTTCTGCCGTCGGACGAAGTAATAAACGGCGCAAACCTATCGCCTCTCCGGTTTCAATACAGTAGCCATATTCCCCCATATCGATACGGCGCAGTGCCGCATCCACTTTAGGCAATAGGCGACTTTCTCTATCAATTTGCCTAAACAGCATGCGTAATTCTTCTTCATGAGCCGCTTTGTCGGCATCATCACCACTGGTATCATAGCGATAGATCTCTCCTTTCAGCTCCCCAATGTGTGCAAGAATAGTCTGCCGCTCCGTTTCCAACCGCCGACGGAAAAAATCCCGCTGAACGCTATTCATATAGTCCGATTCCGACATGGTAAGTAGCGTTTGTTCGTCAATAGGCTGCGTTGAATCGTTCATTCAGGCTCCTCATGTTGTTCTATCTCCGCGCTGTGTATCCATTCACATTCACAGCAAGGTGCGCAAATCACTCACGCAATATGTTATAACATAACATTATTTTTTTTAACTCCTTATGTGATAACAAATTCACCCAACATAAACTGTGTTCATTGACATAAAATAAGAAAATAGATTCCCGGACAGTCCTCATCAGCAGCAATTCTGCATGCCTAACGCTGGAAATGGTGCATAAACGCCTGCTGTAACGAAAGCAGAGGGACTGATTGATGTGACTGTCCGGCATGGATAAAAAGCGAAACCTCAAGCACCTCCCTACCCGCATTCTGCAACCGCCATGCCAGTTCACGAACGCCATCCACCATCCGACGCTGACATCGATGCTGGCGTAACGCTTCACGCTGCACCTCAGGTAGCGCCAATTCCCACCGCTCCAACGATTGTTCCCACTCGCCCACAGATAAAAACAGCACGGATGCGGCAGAAGCCTCATCTGTCACTTCAGCCTGCAAAAAGCTTGTCGCGACATCATCGATGTATCCATCGTTCCACCACACTGAAGGGCTAGAGGCATAGTAATGTTGAAAGGCATGGCGACAGGTAAATAGCGTATTGAGCGTAAATAACCCACCATATGAGTGCCCAAATAAAGCTTCTCTATTCGAATCGATAGCGAACTGTTGCCGAATATAGGGCTTCAGCTCATGTTGAATAAACGCCAAAAATGCCTCTGACTGCCCTGCCAGGCCAATCGGATAATATCCACCAAGAGGGTTTGACTCAGGCACTCGCTGCGCGACCGCAGGACGATAATCCCGCTCGCGTAGCGTCCCCTCCAGATAGCCGATCGCCACAACCACCCCCGGAGTCATACAACAACGAGGACGCGCCAGTGTGCGCATCAGGGTTTCCGCCACCGGGAAGTGTACATCACCATCAAGAAGATAGATGACCGGCCATCCCTGCACAGGCACAGGCTCATCTGGCCAGGCAATAAGCAGTTGATAATCACCGCAGGTGGAAGAAGTGAAAACCTCCTTCCGCGTTGGATAATGCTGATACAAATAGAGCACTCCTCTTGTTATTTTTCTATCCTGGCTCATCTGGGATGATGCACCAAACACAAATCAGCCAAGCCCCAGCGCACGCAACATGGTCTCTAATTTACCGGTAATCTCTTCCCACTCTTTCTGTGCGTCAGAACCCTAGACAATCCCAGCGCCAGCGAAAAAGCGCACATGCTGTTGTTGAATGATGGCACATTATCACCATAAGTTTCTGTTGGTTGTAAAATCCGCTCAAAAATACCAGAAGCCGTTACACCCCGAGGAGCTGAGTAATAGGAGAAATCTACAGGTTCTTTCGGCTGGCTAGCCCCTATTAACAATGGAATCCAACATCGTGTTTCGCTATATGATGAAATAAAGCATCATGAATAGACTTCTTGTTGAGACTCGGTTATTACTAAACAGATCCCTATTTAGCGCCCAAACAAACCACTTTGAAATCAAAATCATTAACAAAACGCTTTTTTCGTTTTTGAATCTGTTTCGTAAGTACAACTTCACTCAAGCCTGCACCAATAACGAGAGGTAGTGTGATAACGGCGTTAATACACCATTACAATCAAGATGATTATCAATTAACACACTCATCAGTAATACCTTTCTTCACTAAAATGGGAATAAAAAACAAACCCCAAAAAAAGAACACACATCAACACTCAAAACGTACCGATAACATATGACATCAAAAAAAATAAACATATTTGCGATCAGTGACAAAAATATCATGTGATTATTATCATCGCTATAAAATCAAATACTCCGCATTGTTGGCGTGCCTTTTCACTGATAATAAGATGAAAGGAATATACTCCAATGCATAAACGTAGCGTTATTTGCAATTAGCCTATAATTCTGCGTGCTACTCTTTCTCTTGTAACTTATTTATCATCGCCGGATAATAAAATGCTACGTATACTCAACTCAAATAGCACAACCTACTACGCAAATACCATCAGTAAAAATGATGGTAATGACGGCATCGAAAAAAGAGACAGATTAATCCCTATGCTGAAAAATCTTCTTTCGATAAAAAATGCGGCGACTGAGATAAACCGGTCCAAACACACAAAGAAAACACTTTTTAATATTGACCAGTTATTAGACGCATCTGAAGCCAAAGAAGATTTATTAGCATCAATAAAACAGCTTAAGGGACGCCTCAATCAAGAAGAGGCTCTTTTATCAAAAAAACATTTGTATTACACCCGTACACAGCGTCGATTAGAGAGAGATTTAATTGATACATTGTTAAAATACAACCAGAATATATTTAAGATAAACAAGAGTATCCCACATGCAAAAAACAGAGTAGCCTTACACGATTCCACATGTATTCCACCAGAATATGATGAATTCATCACGGAAACGACAACGGGAAAAAAAATGACGATGAATAATTGCCTGACGTATACACGAGAGAAAACTCATCAAGCGAAGACGCTATACGAAGCACAGGCTACCCAATTACACCATGAATTCATAACTACAATCAATGATACCCAGCAGAGCATATGTGATATAAACACCTGGCTCTCAGGGCTAAACACCGAGCTAGAGCACCAGAAATCTTACGCTGATGCAACTCTCCATCGCGTTGACACCCACCACACGTACAAAGAAGCGATCAGAAGCCTGAAATCAATTTTAAAACAGGTTAAAAGCAGCGAAAAAAAATCAATACGTTAATACTTGCCTCACGGCCAATGGTCAGCGCAATAACTGACATTATCCTGCCAACAGCCGCAGCCATTTTACTATGCCGCTGGCAATAAAGAGATCATCACACCTGACAGATGCGATAACGACAGGTAAAATGGCAATACACCCATGAAACGATACCGCCTTATACCGTTCAGCCAGGCTGCGTTAGCACCTATCAATCGTGAAGAATAATGATGACCACACCGCCATCCCCATCAGAGAAAAAGCCCTGGTGGCAGCAAGGAAAAACCCCAGACTATCGCTTTTCTCTTGCCAATGAGCGCACTTTCCTTGCCTGGATACGAACCGCTTTGGCCTTTCTTGCTGGCGCCATCGCTATCGATCAATTCACCATCAATCTGGCAACACCACTGGTTCGACAAAGTCTGGCGCTGTTACTGGTACTCGGTGCCGCGTTGCTGGGTGGGCTAGCCTATTATCGCTGGGCACGCAGTGAAAACGCCATGCGCCAAGAACAAAACATGCCCTACAGCCCTCTGCTACTGCTGGTGACACTGTTTGTTACCGTCGTTGCGCTGATACTGGCCGTGGTGGTACTCGTTGGCTAACCGGTGCCCCAGTGCTCCCGATCCTGGGTTGCAACCCGAAAGAACAGGTATGGCCTGGTCGCGTTCCGTATTATTAACTCTGATTGCCAGCCTGCTCTGTTTTCGCTTTGGCATTGACCACGACGCAAAGCTAACACAATTATGCAGCGTGTTGCTGCTGGCACAAGCTGGCGTGATGGCAGCGATGAGCGTTTGGCGTCTACGCTTCACTGCCCATCACCCAACAGCAGGTGCCGCATTCGTTCGCTATGCCCTTGTGTTTTGCTCCACCTCCGTGGTCGTAACAGCACTGGTATTGGCCTATAGCTTCCTGCAATATCTGTTCGGTTGACGCAGTCAGAGCAGAGAGACACCACCGCCCAACGCATTATAGAGCGTGACCAAATTATCTAGCCGGGTCTGTTCTAGCGTAATCAATCCTTGCTGCGCACTGTACAGTGTACGCTGTCCCTCCAGCATGTTCAGGTAAGTATCCACCCCTTCCCGGTAACGACTCTCTGCCAGGCGATAGCTACGCTCAGCGGCAGCCACATAGTCACGCTGTGCGGCTAGCTCTTCATCGATAGTCCCTTTGCGTGCCAGCGCATCAGCCACCTCTTTAAACGCAGATTGGATCGCTTTTTCATAGCTGGCAATGTAGCCCTGTCTCTGTGCCTTGGCATAATCCAGCGAAGCTTGATTGGCACCCCCATCAAAGAGCGGCAGACTAATACTTGGAGTAAACGACCACACGCCGGCACCGCCACTGAACAGGGAAGAAAGCGCAGTGCTGCTGACCCCACCACTTCCCGTTAACGTTACCTTTGGAAAAAACGCCGCACGGGCGGCACCAATATTGGCATTCGCTGATTTGAGATTGTGCTCAGCTTCCTGCACGTCGGGGCGCTGTAATAATGTGGAAGAATCAACGCCAGCCGCAACGGGCGCAATCGCGTGATCCAATGATGCCAAGCTTTCTGGCAACAACGCCTCCTGCACGGTTTGCCCTGCCAGAAGGTTCAGCGCATTAAGATACTGTGCAACGCTTGTCGTATTGCTGGCAACATCCGCGCGCGCCTGCTGGTATACCGTTTCTGCCTGCGCAACATCCACGCCCGAAGCCACACCGTTACGTTGACGCTGACGCGTGACGTCCAGCGAGGCCTGAGCACTCTGCAATGTCTGTTGCGACAAAGCCAGATCGCTGCGCGCTTTGGCCAGCGCAATATACGCCGTGGTTGTATCCGCAATCAGCGTCAAACGAACACTTTTCTCAGCCTCCTGCGTTGAGAGATAGCTCTCAAGGGCCGCTTGAGTCAAGCTATGCACGCGCCCAAACAGGTCCAACTCAAACGAACTGCTGGACACCGAAGCAGTGTAGGTTTGTGCAATCTGGGTGTTATTAGTACTGCCTGGTGAGGTTGCGCTGAGCGAGCGGCCTCGGCTTCCCTCCCCTCCGGCATTCACCGTTGGCCGTTGTGCAGCTCTCTGGATACCATACTGTGCACGGGCAGCCTCAACATCGGCAACCGCCTTACGCAAATCGCGGTTGTCATTCAATGCTAATTCAATGACATGACGCAGTTTCTCATCGACGATAACCTGACGCCACGGAATCTCACTCGCCGCCATCGTGTTTTTTTCTGGCGTAAGATAGGCTGCCCCCTGTGGCCATGCCTTTTCTACCGGTGCTGAGGGGCGCTGGTAGTGAGGCTCCAGCGATAAGCACCCGCTTAATAACCAGGGAACAATTACCGTCGTCCATTTCAGATTATGCATCATCATTATTCTCTTCTTTAGGCGTACTGGCTTGTGCCATATCCTTCTTTATTTGAGGAAACCGACGCCGTACCAACATAAAAAACATTGGAACCAGGAAAATAGTCAGAAAGGTTGCTGTCAGCGTACCGCCAACGATGCCCGAACCGATGGAAACTCGGCTATTCGCCCCAGCACCGGTGGCTAACGCCAGCGGCAGTACGCCCATGATGAACGCCAGTGATGTCATCAATACCGGGCGCAGTCGGACTGATGCACCTTCCAGCGCTGCATCGAACAGCGTCGCGCCTCGCCGGTATGCCAGTTCGGCAAATTCGACAATGAGGATGGCATTCTTGGCGGAAAGGCCAATGGTGGTTAACAATGCGACCTGGAAGTAAACGTCGTTCTCCAGCCCGCGTAACGTTGCGGCTAAAACAGCTCCGATCACACCAAGGGGAATCACCAGCATCACCGAAAAAGGAATACTCCAGCTTTCATACAAGGCCGCTAAACACAAAAACACCACCAAAATGGAAATGGCATACAGTGCAGAGGTTTGCCCCCCCGCAAGGCGCTCTTGATAAGAGAGACCACTCCAGGCATAGGTTGAGCCTTGTGGTAATGAGTGAGCCAAACGCTGCATCTCATCCATTGCTTCGCCAGAACTGACGCCCGGTGCGCCACTGCCTTGAATTTCATAAGAAGCAAGGCCGTTATAACGCGATAAACTCTCCGGCCCGTAAGTCCAATGTGTCGTAGCAAAAGCAGAGAATGGCGTCATCGTATTATTACTACCGCGCACCTGCCATTGCTCTAGATCTTCAGGTTTGCTGCGCGTGTCGCTGTCCCCTTGCATATACACTTTTTTCACCCGACCACGATCGAGGAAATCATTAATGTAAGTTCCCCCCCACGCACTGCTAAGTGTTGACGTGACATCGCTGATGGAAAGGCCAAGCGCATTCGCTTTTGCATTATCGATATCGATTTGCAATTGTGGCATCTGCGCCAACTCGTTGGGACGAACGGCGGAAAGTAACGGACTCTGCCGAGCATCACTTAATAACTTGTCACGCAGCGCTAAAAGTTGCGTACGATCGGTAGTGCCACTTGCCTGCAGCTCAAAGGTAAACCCGCTGGTTTGACCCAGACCGTCTACAGCCGGTGGTGTCAAAGTGAAGACCTGAGCATCGCGCAGGGATGAAAATGCAGCCATCGCTCTTTTGGCAATAGCATCAGCGCGATTTTCCTCTCCTTGACGCTGGCTCCAGTTTTTCAGTGCAACAAATGCCATGCCCGCATTTTGTCCACTACCACTGAAACCAAACCCTGTGATGACGAATATCGCTTCCGTATTATCCTTTTCTTCAGTCAGGAAATAGTTTTCTATTGCTTTCCCTATTTTCTCTGTACGTGCTGCTGTTGCCCCTGGAGGAAGAGTGAATTGCACCATCACATCCCCTTGATCCTCTGTAGGCAAAAATCCGCTCGGTAAACGAACAAACATCACCCCCATCACCAACACAATCACCGCATAAATCAATACAAAACGCCCTGGATGACGCAAAATTTGCGCCACCCGTTGGTGATGACCCTCCTGTAAACGCTGATAACCGCGGTTAAATCGTGCAAAAAATCCCGATCCGTTTTCCGCGTGTGAGACAGGACGCAAAAGAGAGGCACACAGTGCAGGTGTAAGCGTTAAGGCCACGAGAACCGATAGCGCCATAGACGAAACAATAGTGATAGAGAACTGACGATAGATAACCCCCGTCGAACCACCAAAAAACGCCATTGGCAGAAAGACTGCGCTCAGCACCAGTGCCACGCCGATCAGCGCGCTGGAAATTTCGTTCATGGATCTTTCCGTGGCAACAACGGGAGACAACCGCTGCTCACGCATCAAGCGTTCAACGTTCTCCACCACCACGATGGCATCATCCACCAGTAACCCAATGGCCAGTACCATGCCGAACAACGTCAGCGTATTGATTGAATAGCCGAAAATAGCCAGAACACCGAAGGTCCCAAGCAAGACTACAGGTACAGCGATAGCAGGAATAAGCGTAGCTCGCCAGTTTTGCAGAAACAGGAACATGACCGCTACCACCAGTGCGATAGCTTCAAACAGCGTTTTGACGACTTCTTCGATAGAGATTTTGATGAAATCAGTACTGTCTTTCGGATACGCGACGCGGTATCCCTCTGGCATGGTAGGCACATACTCGGCCACTTTGGCTTTTACACGCTCCGCTGTCGCCAGCGCATTAGAGCCAGGTGCCAGCATCACGGCAATCCCTGCCGCAGGATGGCCATTAAGACGGGTCATGATACTGTAATCTTCATCACCCAGTTCGACCCGCGCCACGTCACTCAAACGCACTACCGCACCACTGCTGTCACTTTTAACAATAATGTTGTTGAACTGCTCCACGGTTTTCAATTGCGATTGCGCCATGACGGTCGCCGTTAATTGTTGATCGCTGCGAGATGGCAATGCACCGATCTTGCCCGCAGCAACCTGCACGTTTTGCGCTTCTACTGCCGTCGAAATATCCGAAGGCATCAAGCTATACGCAGCAAGTCGTGTTGGATTTAGCCAAATGCGCATCGCATATTGAGAACCAAAAACCTGAACGTTGCCCACGCCTTCTACACGCGCCAGCGGATCCTGCAAATTACTTACCATGTAGTCGGCAATATCAGAGGAGCTGCTACGATCGCGACTGTCGTACAACGACATGATAAGCAAAAAGTTGCTTTGTGCTTTGGTAACGGTAACACCTTGCTGCTGAACCTCTGTTGGCAAGCGGTTCAGCGCCTGTTGTACCTTGTTCTGCACCTGTACCTGAGCAGTATCTGGGTCGGTGCCCTGCGCAAACGTGACCGTGATTTTTACATCGCCACTGGAACTGCTGGATGATGAGAAATAGAGCAAGCCATCCAACCCTGTAAGCTGCTGTTCAATGATCTGCGTTACGCTGTTTTCCAGTGTCTCGGCAGATGCACCGGTATAGGTCGCTTTAATAGACACAGAGGGGGGCGCGACATCTGGATATTGTGCAATGGGCAGAGAGGAAATGGCCAACGCCCCCGCCAGCATAATGACAATCGAGATAACCCAGGCGAATACTGGGCGATGAATAAAGAAGCGTGAAAACATGAATTACCTAGCCTCCGTCACCATGGTGGCACTGAGTGCAGAGGCGGTTTCCGCACTGGCCTCAATGGGGTTCACGCGTTCGCCAACAGCCACTTTATCTGTCCCCTCGATAATGACGCGATCGCCAGCCTGTAGACCTTGAGTTACTCGCCAACGGCTACCAATCGCTCGCTCGGTTACCACTGTGCGTAATTGGACGCGCTGCTGCTCATCAACCACCAATGCTGTTGCATTACCCTTGGCATCACGGGTTATGCCTTGCTGGGGCACCATGATCGCCTGAGGGTCGACTCCCTGTACCACGCTGGCACGCACATACATGCCTGGCAGCAACACCTTCTGTGGATTAGGAAACTCAGCGCGTAATGTCACACTGCCCGTGGAGGTATCCACCGCCACTTCAGTAAGCTTTAGCGTCCCTGTCTGATCGTAGGTCGTGCCATTTTCCAACGTTAACGACACAGACATCGTAGTGGCATGATTGCTCTGCGCCAATGCCAGCCTTTGCTGGCTCGATTGCGTTAAATCGACATAGATAGGATCAAGTTGACGTATCGTCGCCAATGCAGTGGTTTGGCTTGCTGTCACTAATGCACCGGGCGTTACCGTTGAGATGCCAATCCGACCGGCGATCGGTGCCTTGATTTGCGTATAACTCAGGTTAATGCGGGCCGTGTTCACTGCTGCCTGTTTCTCAGCTACGCTGGCGACAGCAGCATCGTAGCTGCTCTGCGCATCATCGGCGTCCTGCTGTGAGACACCATTGACTTTCACCAGCCGCGCATAACGCTCTGCTTTTAACCGTGTTGATTTCACACTGGCTTGTGCGTTCTTCAACGCAGCGACCGCCTCGTCGTAGGCCGCCTGATAAGGGGCAGGATCTACCTGGTACAGCACCTGCCCGGCACTGACCTCGCTCCCCTCAGTAAACAGCCTCTTGTGGATAATACCGTCCACTTGCGGACGCACGTCGGAAATCATCGCCGCCGTCACTCGACCCGTTAATTCGCTGGTCAAAGAGATATTTTCGGCTTTTAACGTCGTCACCGTTACCGCTATTTCTGGCGATACCAGTGTCGATTGCCCACCATCATTACAACCACTCACCAGCAATACCATTACTAAAATAAAGTACTTACTTCGCATGAAATCATGCCCTATAATTGAGAATGAACGTTCATTCTCAATTTTAAATAAACCGCCCCCGTCATGTTGCAAGGTTTGTGTCAGGTTTTTGTAAAACACCGTGTCCTGACGTTAAAGAGGAAAGCATGCAGGAAAAAATGAATAAAGAAGAGCGCACCGAGCGCCGCCACAACCAAATCATTGCCGCGGCCCGCCTATGTTTTCGTCGGGCTGGATTTCACGGTGCGGGCATGGCGGAAATTGCCAAGCACGCAGAACTGAGCGTGGGGCAAATCTACCGCTATTTCGCCAACAAAGATGCCATCATTGAAGCGATCGTGCGCGATATCACCCAACAAAAGCTACAATTCATGCTACTGGGTGCTAGCCATGAACATCATACTGCGCTGGCTGCCCAGGTATTATCTTTGCGCAAGCCCCCCGATCTCACACCGCGAATGGAAGATGATCATGCCTTGATGCTTGAGGTCACGGCAGAAGCAACCCGGAACCCGCGCGTCGCAGAAATTTTGCAGGAAGCAGATAGCCGACTGTTTCAACAGGCATGTACCTTAATGGCACGAGACTATCCCTATTTCACAGCAGACCAAATCGCAGCCAGAGTGGAAGTCATGGCAACACTCTGTGAAGGGACAGCATTTCGTTCCGTTCTGCAAACATCAGCCTCACCTGAGCGCTTGCACCACCTCTATCAACAACTGTTACAACTGATGTTCTCCGACAATGAAAATGATGAATAACACGCCTACATCCTCCCTGACAGGTACCTCCCGTTTAAGCTATGCCATAGTCCTCGGGCTACTGGCTGCGCTTGGTCCACTGTGTACCGATCTCTATTTGCCCGCACTGCCTTCACTTGGCAATGAATTTTCTGCTTCTACAGCGACGGTACAACTCAGTCTGACCGCCGGTTTAATTGGCCTGGGCGCAGGACAACTCATTTTTGGCCCACTGAGTGATACGCAAGGGCGTAGACGCCCTCTTCTTATCTCACTGCTTATCCTTTTGTTAGCATCGCTTTGGTGTGCATTTGCACCCGATATTCCCCAACTGATTGCAGCCCGCTTTCTGCAAGGAGCCGCAGGCGCTGGTGGCGCCGTGTTATCACGGGCCATCGCGCGCGACCTTTACAGCGGCTATGAACTGACACGTTTTTTTGCGCTGTTAATGCTGATTAATGGTCTTGCACCTATCCTCGCCCCCGTCATGGGTGGCGTGTTATTACAAACGATGGATTGGCGCGGCATTTTTCTTGCGCTTTCAGCCATTGCGATTGTGTTATTGGCACTTTCCGCTTGGCGGTTACAAGAAACACTGCCACCAGAACGTCGAATCACAGGCGGCGCTGGCAAGCTCCTACAGTCCATCGGCACCTTGCTAACCCAACGGGAATTTATGGGATTATGTTTGACACAAGCATTCGTAGGTGCCGGTTTATTCGCTTATATCGGCGCATCGCCGTTCGTCTTTCAGGAGATTTATCAGCTGAGTCCGCAAGCATTCAGCCTGTGTTTTGCGATTAATGGCGTAGGGATGGTTATTGCTGCACAGATCGCTGCTTATCTAAGTCGCAAGAAGGGAGAAGTGGCGGTACTGAAAATGGCTTTGTGCATTGCCGTGGGAGCCGCCTTGGTATTGCTGGTCGTCTGTGCGTTACGTGCGCCGTTGCCCATCATTATGCTGCCGCTGTTTGTCACGATGGCAATGATTGGACTAATTGGACCTTGCGCCTCGACGCTGGCCATGCAGGGGCAGGGTCATCTGGCTGGCAGTGCATCAGCCTTGATTGGTATGAGCATGTTTATGCTGGGTGCCATCAGTACCCCATTAACCGGTATCAATGGCACTTCCGCATTGTCCATGGCATTAGCGATCTTCATCTGCTATGCGCTGGCAGGCACTGCATTTATGTTCGTACACCGCACACGTTAACGGTATACGCCAGCATCAATCTGCCGTGGTATACTCTGGGAACAAGAAGGGATTGATGCTGCTGCGAGAGAACCCTTCTTCTTCCATTTTGATATCCAGTACCAGTGAGGCAAGATCGTCTGCTACCGCTTCAACACGATGATCTTTCTCCTGATACAGCAACTTGATATAAGTACCGCAGTCACCGCAACCCTCTGCCTTGATAGCCGACTCCTCACTGTCCAGCGACCAGTAGTTGAGATTGCCGGTTGCTTCGCAGTTACTGCATTTCACGCGCACCATGTGCCATTCACTTTCACACAGGTTACAGTGCAGATAACGAAGGCCACTGGTGGTCCCGAGTTGCACCACGCCAGAAACGGGAATACCGCCACACACAGGGCAGAACTGGCGGTGTTCACCAACCTCAGCCTTCGCTTTACCGGGCAGTTGTGTCGCCATCTGCGCCCAATACAGAGAGAGCGCGGCCCATATGAAGGGGGCTTTATCGTTATTCTCACCGCTAAACTGATGTGCCAGCAGGCTGTCTGCCAGCGTTTCCCACTCTTGTTCTGGCATCTTTTCCAGGTTTTCCAGCGTGGACAGCACCTGACCACTGGCTGCAGGTTTCATCTCTTCAATCAGCGCATGCAGCAACGTATGCCAGTGCGCGTCGCGCGGGAATATACTGGCGTCCAATGGCGGACGTTTGCTCTGCTGCGCCTGAGCCAACACATCGGTCAGATCGATACGCAACGGGTGATCGTGTAGCACTTTCTGCTGCGCTTCAACAATGGTGGCAGCAAAATTAAGGTAATCACTTAGCGCATGTTCAGTTGCCAATTGACGCAATCGTTGTGCCCGGCTGCTGTACAGACTCTTTAAATTAGCGAACAGCAACGGTGGGATCACGCCCACCGTTGATGATTTTTCATTACTTTCCAACTGTTCCTGCGGAACAATACGAATACTCATCCGGGTAACATTTCCTGTTGTTTACGGTTGTTTTTCTTGTTGTTTTCGTTGGATCTCTCGATACCAGCGCGGATGATGTTTCTTCGCCCATGCAGCCGGTACCCAGCCTTCTACCATAGCAGTAATTGTTCCTTTCACCCAGAGAGCAGCATACACATGCACCATGATGACCAGGATCAGACCAACGGCCGCCAGCGAGTGTACCAGCAGGGCCAAGCGAATCACCGGGATTGGAAACGCCGGAGCAAAATAGGGACGCCACATCACAATTCCACTCGCCAGCAGCAACACCAGACAAATGATAGCCAGCCAGAACACACACTTTTGCCCGAAATTATACCGCCCCGTGTCACCGACTTCCTGATTTCTGGCAATTTTATGGATGTTTTTGGCCCATTCAATGTCATCCCGCTGGATCAGGTTGTGTTTCCAGTAACGCAGGAACATCAGTAAAAAAGCCACAAACATCACCACGCCAACAAACGGATGCAGTATGCGCGCCAACTGCGGCGTACCGAGAATATGCAGCAACCAATTTAACGAAGGGAACAAAAATCCTAACCCACTTATTGCTGCAAACACGAAGCAGAATGCAACAATCCAGTGATTAATACGCTCAGGCGCACTATAGCGCTGAATGCGATTACTCTTTTTCATGCTGTTTAACCTCATGCTGTGCTGTGGTTGCCTCATCCTTTACATCATCCTCATCGTCCTCTTCTTCGACGCGATTGGGTCCTACGCCAACATAGTGGAAGACACTGGCGGCAAAGGTCGCCGCAAAGCCAATCGCGGCAAGCGGTTTCCAAATCCCCTTCCAGAAAGTCACGGTAGGACTAATGGCTGGGTTATCCGGTAAACCATGATAGAGTTGCGGTCTGTCGGCATGGTGCAGTACATACATCACATGGGTACCGCCCACGCCAGACGGATCGTACAATCCGGCATTTTGGTAACCACGCTCTTTGAGATCGATCACACGTTCTGCAGCCAGGGTTTTCATATCGTCTTTGGTGCCGAAATGAATAGCGCCCGTCGGACACGTCTTGACACAGGCGGGCTCCTGCCCGACAGCCACACGATCGACGCACAGTGTGCATTTGTAAACGCGGTTATCCTCTTTGTTCAATCTAGGCACATCGAATGGACAACCGGCAATACAATAGCCGCAGCCGATACACTGTTCAGACTGAAAATCCACGATGCCGTTGGCATACTGAATAATCGCCCCCTCTGCCGGACAGGCCTTCAAGCAGCCCGGATCCGCACAGTGCATACAACCATCTTTGCGGATCAGCCACTCCAGTTTGCCGTTTTCCTCAACTTCCGAAAAACGCATCACCGTCCAGGATTTGGCCGTAAGATCGATAGGGTTGTCATAAACACCAATGTTGTGGCCTACCTCATCGCGAATATCGTTCCACTCAGAGCAAGCGACCTGGCAGGCTTTGCAGCCGATACAGGTCGTCACGTCGATAAGTTTGGCGACTTCAGCTTGGTGGTCGCGTGCCTGCGGAGGCGGTGTGAAAGCGCTGGTTGCCGAGCGACGAATAATATCTTGTGATTGCATTGCCATGTGCTGTCTCCGCTTACGCCTTTTCCACGTTTACCAGAAAAGCTTTATATTCTGGGGTTTGGCTATTGGCGTCCCCCACATGTGGCGTCAGAATATTCGCCATATACCCTTTACGAGTGGTGCCTTCAAACCCCCAGTGACAGGGAATACCAATGGTTTCCACGGTTTGTCCAGCAACCGTCAAGGTGCGAATGCGTTTGGTCACCACCGCTTTGGCCTTGATAAACCCGCGCTTGCTGCTGACTTTCACCGTATCTCCCGCACGGATGCCCTTCTGTTGTGCCAGCCCTTCACCGATCTCGACAAACTGTTCAGGCTGTGCGATCGCATTCAGGCGCGCGTGCTTGGTCCAATGGCGGAAAAGCTCGGTGAGCGAATAA
The DNA here is from genome assembly GCA_015548865.1 of Serratia marcescens. Classification (GTDB taxonomy): domain Bacteria; phylum Pseudomonadota; class Gammaproteobacteria; order Enterobacterales; family Enterobacteriaceae; genus Symbiopectobacterium; species Symbiopectobacterium marcescens_A. The sequence goes on from JADMXW010000016.1 coordinate 56,961, forward strand.
GTGGTGGCGACATAGGGAAACTCATCCGGTGTCCCCATTCGCTGGCGATCCACGTCAAACAGACGCATGGCCGGGTTATGCATCACGTTGGCATGCAACGGATTATGCTTGAGCGGCGACTCCACAGGCTCGTAGTGTTCGGGGAATGGACCATCAACCATCTTGGTCATGGCGAACAACCGCCCTAACCCCTCTTGGTTCATGATAAAGGGACCGACTCCGCTGTTCGGTGCCGCCGTGCTGTAATCTGCCACATCACTGCCCGTCCAGCGCTTTCCATCCCAGCGCAGTACTTCACGTTTCGGATCCCACGGTTGTCCGCTTTCATCTGCTGACGCGCGGTTGTAAAGAATGCGGCGGTTTTGCGGCCATGCCCAAGACCAACCGGGGGTGTTACCCAGTCCTGAATCAGCATTGTCGCGGTTGGACATCTGGTTGCCTTTTTCCGTCCAACTGCCCGCATAGACCCAGCAGAAACTGGCGGTGGTACCGTCATCACGTAGTTGCGCGAAGCTGTCGAGCAATTGGCCTTTTTTCAGGATCTGCTTTCCCTGATCGTCAAAGACATCTTCCAGCGCATAACCGTTGGCCTCTTTCGCTACTTCCTCGGGCGTGGGATCTTCTGGGTCCGCGTAATTCCAGGTCATGTTCAGCAGCGGTTCCGGATTGGCGCCTCCTTCTTTGGCGTACATCTCGCGCAGTCGCAGCAGAATACCGGCAAGAATCACCCCATCATGCAGCGCCTCTCCCGGCGGTTGCGCACCGGCAAAGTGCCATTGCAACCAGCGGCCAGAGTTGACGATAGAACCGTTTTCCTCAGCAAAACAGCTTGACGGTAAACGAAACACTTCCGTCTGAATCTGGGACGAGTCCACATCGTTCAGTTCACCGTGGTTTTGCCAAAAGTTGCTGGTTTCGGTAGCCAGCGGGTCGATAATCACCAGAAATTTAAGTTTCTTGAGTGCTTCGCGTGCCTGATTGGAATCGGCAAATGCAGCCATTGGGTTAAAACCCTGAGCAATGTAGCCATTCACCTTGCCCGCCAGCATCAGACGCGAATAGCTAAGCGCGTCATAGCTCTTATCCCATTTCGGCAGCCAGTCAAAGCCCCAGTCGTTTTCTTTTTGCGCCTTATCGCCATACAGGCTCTTCATCAAGCTAATAAAAAACTTAGGCGTGTTCTTCCAATAATTGACCTGATCCGCCAGCAGCGTTTTGGGGGTGCTCTCACTTAAATACTGTTGCAGCGAGGTCTGCTTTTCAGAGGGCAAATCCATGTAGCCAGGTAAGCGCAGCGACAGCAGCCCAAGATCCGTATATCCCTGGATGTTGGAGTGCCCGCGCAGCGCATTCACCCCGCCGCCCGCCATGCCGATATTGCCTAACAATAGCTGGATCATGGCCGCAGTACGGATCATCTGTGCACCCGTGGTATGTTGCGTCCAGCCAAGTGCATAGAGAATAGTCGCCGTTTTGTCGGGTACAGCGGTGGTAGCAAGCAGTTCACAGATCTTGATGAAATCATCCTGCGGCGTACCACAAACTTCAGTGACCAACTGCGGAGTATAGCGACTGACATGTTTTTTCAGTTGCTGCCACACACTGCGTGGATGGGTTAACGTCATATCACGCTTGGCAAAACCATTTTCATCAAGCTCATAGTTCCACGTGGTATTGTCGTATTTGCTGTCTTTCTCGCTGTAGCCGCTAAACAAGCCATCAGTAAAGGCAAAATCCTCCCGCACCAGCAAGCTGGCATTGGTATAGGACAATACGTATTGATGCTGAATTTTATCCTGCGTGATGAGATAATTAACCACGCCAAGCAAGAAAGTGATATCAGAGCCGGCACGGATCGGTGAGTACATGTCCGCCACAGAAGCAGTACGATTAAAGCGTGGATCGACAACCACCATGCGGGCGCCGTTTTTCACCTTGGCTTCAATCGCCCATTTGAATCCCACCGGGTGTGCTTCTGCCGGATTGCCACCCATCACCAAAATTACATTGGCGTTCTTGATATCAACCCAGCTATTGGTCATCGCACCGCGCCCAAAGGTCGCGCCCAGCGCTGCAACCGTAGGTCCATGGCATAAACGCGCCTGCGTATCCATGCCCAACATGCCGAGTGCGCGGGCGAAGCGGTAATCCAAGGCGCCGGTTTCGTTACTGGCCGCAGAAGAGCACAGCATCCCTGTGGTAAGCCAACGGTTAACAGTCACACCTGCGCTGTTTTTTTCCACAAAGTTCGCATCGCGGTCAGCTTTCATCAAACGAGCAATACGGTCGAAAGCATCATTCCAACTGATAGGTACCCACTTGTCAGACCCTGGGGCTCGGTACTCTGGCAGTTTCAGCCGTTGATCGCTATGGATAAAGTCAATCAGCCCCGCCCCTTTCGGGCACAAAGAACCGCGGCTTACCGGATGATCCGGATCGCCCTCGATATGGAATATGGAGGCAACCGCATTTTTGGCTCCATCGCCACGGCTGTACATCAAAATGCCGCACCCGACGGAGCAATAGGTACAGTTATTTCTCGTTTCTCTGGCACGTAACAGTTTGTATTGTCGGGTTTCAGCGAATGCCGTGGCGGGAGAGAAACCTAATGCGGTTACCGTGGTTCCCGCCATGCCACCCGCACATATTCTAAAGAATTGTCTTCTGCTGACTTGCATAAAAAACTCCTAAGCCCACATTGCTCAAAATGGGATTGCACAAATAGCATTTCGTTTTTATTAATAAATAAGATAGAACTGGATTGGGGATAAAACCATATACTTATTAAGCATTATGCATTGAAATAAAAAAATCGCAAATGATTATCAAATTAACAACAAATGCATCACAAAATGGATGAAAAAACGCTCAATCGCACATCAACACCCCAGTTATTGATAATAATTATCAATAACATTTACAGTGATTTACGATTGCGCTATATAATTATTTACATATCGATTTTAAAAAAACAGGACTATTGCTACAAGAAAAGCCCAGAAAAAAATAGCCTGTTATCGAATGACTTTTATATTTAATTCATCATGAAAGGCAGGGAATTCAATTATCACACGAAAGCGACACTCTTTATTATAAAATAAACGAGCTGAATTATTACGGCTCGTTATTATGTTTTGACATATACACCCTAAATAATTTGAGGTGAGGCCCAAAGATGAGCCGGATACTGAGTGCCGCCAATGCACATACGACGTGAAGCATGGCGGGTATAAATAGCTGTCGATTATCAAGCCGATAGCTTGCAGCACGGCATATCTGAAGAAATCTGCGCAACAAAATCGAGTAATATACGACGCGCCCAGAGAGGCTCTTGCTCAAGTTGAAGCAATCGATCAACATCATGCCCGGCTGCCTGGAGCGCATTGGCACTATTACGCACACACTGAGTCATTATCGCAGCGGTAAATTCCGGATGAAACTGTACAGAAAGCGCACATGGACCGTAGCGCAAAATTTGGCAGCCATCCTGTTCCGAATAGGCCAATACCTGTGCCCCCGAAGGTGGAACCAGTACCGATTGCTGATGCGTCAAATAAGCCTCAAAGGCGACTGGATAATCGTGCAGCAGCGGATCATTCACGCCCTGTGGTGTCAGCGTTACCGTTTGCAGACCAATCTCTTTACCCTTAGGGTTATCAGCGACCCTCCCACCAAGTGCATCCGCCAGCAATTGATGTCCATAACACACGCCAAGCAATTGCAACTGCGCATTAAATGCCCCACGCAGCCACAGCGCTGTCGACTCACTCCAGCTCAACCTGTCAGTAACCATCGACCAGGAACCGGTGATCACCGCTCCGGCAACGGCATCAGGAGCAGGTAAGCTTTCCCCACGCTCTGGACGAACCAACAGCAGCTCATGCGACTCCGCAGCCAGTGCTGCGCTGAACCAGCTACTTTGTTCACCAACGGCTTGAGCAATCGGCTGCGGCGGCACGCCCATTTGAATAATCAATAATGGCTTTTTATCCATGTTACGCTTACCTGCTTATTAGAGCCTATCTTCGTAGGCGTTATTGGCGCCGCCAGTTTGAACACGGACAGCGCACAGAAGCCTGAGCGTACATAGCGTACGAGAGGATTTCGAGTACCACCAGAACCCAAATGGCAAGTAAGATAGCCCTAATGGGACAGGCTCTTAATATGCACTATTGATCGTTATCACTGTTCCTTTTAACCCTACCATGCCGCCGAAACCCTGTCACGATACTGGCGTCTGACCGTCTGACCATAGTGGGACTTCAGATACGCCAGCGCATAAAGGTCAAAAGCGGAATTTATCAGCCTCAGAACAGAATGATAAAGAGAAATGAACACGGCCGGTTTGTGAAAGAGAAAGTATTGCGTGTGCCTTCGCATCGACACACGCAGTGATAACTACCGCGACACAGCGATATCAGCGTACCGCTGGCATTTCAAGAAAGGGATCGATCACGTTGTAGATTTGATTACCGAATATGGGTTGCAGCAGCAGTTTTTCCAACGCGAATGCCACATCTTGCCGTGAGATCAACCCTAATGTTGCTAGTCCTTGCGTCAGTTGGCCGTTATGCGTTGCGACCACATCCAGCAATCCGCCAGGGCGAACGATAGCGTAATCCAATGAGCTGCTTTGTAACCAGCATTCCGCCAGCGATTTCTCCCTCACTGCCAGACCAAATGCGGCTTTCGCCCGTTCAGAGAGGAGTGGCCAGCCATCACCGCATCCTAACGAGGTCACTAACAACATGCGTTTTAGCCCTGCTTGCTCTGCGCCATCGATCAGCGTCCGGTGCCCAAGATAGTTCACCGAGCCGCCGCCCAGCGTAGAGACGATAACGGCATCGACCCCTGCCGCTTGGCAAGCTTGGGTAACCACAGCGGGATCGCAGGCATCACCTTCAACCACGGTAATACCCCGCTCACGCCACTGCCTGGCCTGTTCACTGTCACGCAATACCAGAATAACAGGCTGGTTGCATGTCAGTGCACGTTGCAGCAAGCACGCGCCAACACCACTGCCTGCACCGAACAGCAACCAGGGCGTCACGCTACCACCGCCCGCAGTTCATCTGCCAACAAACGAAAAGCGATAACCTGATGCGCCAACAGTTGACGGTGATCGTCTCGGCCAAGGAAAATTTTGAACATAGCATCACCTGCCGCGTTGAAAAACACGACAGAGGCAGTATCCATGCCCATAAATTTACGCTCGATAAGCGCAATATGTTGGCAGTGGGTGGCTCGAATGTGGCCGCTCAACCCATTTCTGCCACGCAAATTAAAATAGCCGTGGCGGTGTGTTCCCGCCGGCAGCACACTCTTGAACTCCAGGATAGCATCGGGCGTGTGACTGATAAGTGTCACTTCACCCCATTGAGTGATGGTATCCCACACGCGATCGAACTGTTCACCCGACGCCATCGTGCGCTGCGCTTCAGGCAGCGCTTCGGTAACCGCAAACAGGCTGGTCTGATATTGTTCCGCAACAGCCTCTAAGGTGCCATCCGGGTTTGTTGCCAAGAATTCTTGTAAAGTCATCATGTCTTCCCTTAATGAGGCATTGATTCCCCAGCATTAAGCTGAGGGATAATCTGTTGCAGCGCCTGCATCAAATTGTTGGCCCAAAAACGGCCATCGTTGGTCAACCTCAGGCAGGTTGACGTATCGCGGATTAATCCGGCTTCATGCCATTGACGCAGTAACGGGGTCAGTACGTCTGCCTGCGGTGTTAATAGCGGCAGGACCACACGCCCAATTTCAATACCGGCTTGCAAGCGGTGCTGCCAAGCGCCGGCCTTGCTGGCAGGCGTCATCATCGCGATCGGTTTCTCACCGTTATCCAGCTTCGCATAGTAACGTTCCAAATCACGCTCCATCATATACGCTTGACCGTTAACATTACCGCCCGCGCCACTCCCCATGGCCAGGCAATCAGCTCCCTGTTTAATGAGCAGATTATAAAGATTGCGTTCACGGGTCGTTTTTGCCCAATGGCTGTTGCTCAACTGATGCCAGCCAGCGTTGGCAAGAAAATCCGCGCCTGTGTGATAGAAATCGCGCCGTTCCATCACCTCTGGCAACGTCACTCGCTGGTTCTCTGCCGCTTTTGCCAACGGTGTGGTCGGTAGCAGGTTCAACGCATACAGATCGACGCCATCCAGAGGCAGATCGCTGACAATCGCTAAATCTTCGCGCCAGCTTTCTGCCGTTTGTCCCGGTAAACCGAACATCAAATCACACACTACGGCAGCTTTATCCCGGCGGCACAGGTTTTCTAAAAAGTGGATAAGCTGCTGTCTGTCAAACAAACGCGCCATTCGCTGACGTATACGGCTATCAAAAGTTTGAACCCCAATGGAAAACCGGTTTGCCCCCGCCTCAAGACAGGCATCGATACGTTCATCATCAAACCCGGCGCTACGCCCCTCAATGGTTATCTCGCAGTCAGGGGCCAGCGGTAGGGAGGTGCGGATTGCGCGAATAATCTGAGACAGTTCGTCAGCGGACAACGCCGTTGGCGTGCCACCACCAAAATAGACCGCGTGAATGGGGGCGGACTGATGCAGTGTACTTTCCGCTTCCAGCGCCAGTTCCTGCAACAGGTAACGGGTGTAGGCGGCGGTGCTGTCATCACGCAGCTTGTTCTGATAAAAGCCGCAGAAGGTGCAGTGCGTGGCGCAGAAAGGGATGTGTAAATAGAGCAGACGCTTGCGCGCGGGCACGGTCTGCTGACGCAGCGCTTGCCAGCTTGCGGCTACCTGCTCTGGAGAGAGCGGTACATGATTACGCCAGGGCATTGCCATGCGCCGCGCCGCGAACGGTTGCTCGCCGGGCTGGGCGTAATACGGCGTTAAATCAATGTTCATCTCTTCCATCATCCTTTCCACTTCTACAACGGTAGAAAGATTAGATGATAACTATTTGTATTTAGCAACACGCAATAGAATAAATTTCAGAAAAAGGCGACGTAAAAGTAAAACGCTCAATAACATTAACATCATCTTTACTTTTGAATTAGAACCCTCATTTAAAATCAAATAAAAATCAACCAATTAAAACAAATGATAATTAATTGTTGCGAACATGATAAATAAAAATGCTTTATTAATTTCGCTTAATATTATCAAAGAAATTCGCCATAATCATATGTTTTTTTAATACATCTTTTTTGTGGGTAAATAATGAAGAAAGTAGTAATAAAACCACATTCACATACCTGAATATTTATTATAAAGAAAAAACATCTTTATTTGATCGGCAGGAATATATAAACACCACCGATCAAAAAAGACACCAGAAATAGCAGCTTACTCAGCAGAAGCATTAATAACGACAACCATTTAAAATTTATATATTAAAATAAATTCAACTCCATAAAAAAACCATTAATATACTAGATCTTAGCATTACAAATCACGTAAACATTACTAACTACAGCTCCAGTATTGTTATAACCTAGTCTTCCGTCATCAGTATACATATAATAACCGACTGAAGAACCAATTATTATCTTACTGTTTGACCAATAAGCGAAACCAACAAACTCGGAATTAGGGTAACTATTTACTATATTCCCCCATTGTCCCCATAATGAAGAAGTTGATCGCCTATTAGTCCCTGAAGACAACATATCAGAACTTGGCTGGCTCATTCCTTTCTGAGTACACCATGTTTCGGCTTCACTTTGTGTCATTGTGTTATAACCATTACCAACATACCAATTTGACAAACGGAAAGAATATGTCAATTCTGGTCCACCATCTATAGGTGTCGCTGTGATGGTTATTGTACCCATTGGTTGACTATTAAACGTCACCTCACCATTGGCATTGACAGATACAGAATCAAGTGAATCTGAACTCCAAATATAGCTATCTGCACTTTCAGTTGCATTTATTTTAAACATTGCATTCTTAAATGCAGCATTCGGGAACGATGCATCCATCGCAAAATTATGATTATTAGCAGTGATATTAGTAAATGATGATTCTTTAGCAAAGTTCACATCGACCGTCTGACTCTTGCCGTTCACTGTCGCCGTCACGCTACTGATACCCGCCGTGCTGCTGGTCAGCGTCGCCGTGGCGATGCCGTCTGCGCCGGTAGTCTCGATCACCGTAGTGATGAGGGCGCCATTACTGGCCGAGAAGCTCACCATCTGACCCGCGACCGTGTTACCGCGGGCATCCGTCACTGTCGCCTGTACCGCATTGGTCGCTGTACCGTCAGCAACGGCGTTGTCTGTCGTGACCGTCAGGTTGGCTGCGGTGATTTCTGCCGTGCTCTCGTCTGCCTTAAAGTTCACGTCTACTGTCTGACTCTTGCCGTTCACTGTCGCCGTCACGCTACTGATACCCGCCGTGCTGCTGGTCAGCGTCGCCGTGGCGATGCCGTCTGCGCCGGTAGTCTCGATCACCGTGGTGATGATGGCGCCATTACTGGCCGAGAAGCTCACCATCTGACCCGCGACCGTGTTACCGCGGGCATCCGTCACTGTCGCCTGCACCCCATTGCTCGCCGTACCGTCAGCTACCGCGTTGTCTGTCGTGACAATCAGGTTGCCACCGGCGATTTCCGCCGTGTTCTCATCC
>JADMXW010000016.1:65653-153018 GCA_015548865.1 Serratia marcescens
CTCGCCGTACCGTCAGCTACCGCGTTGTCTGTCGTGACAATCAGGTTGCCACCGGCGATTTCCGCCGTGTTCTCATCCGCCACAAAGGTGACATCGACCGTCTGGCTTTTATTATTCACTGTCGCCGTCACCGTGCTGCTTCCGGCGGCAGTACTGGTCAGCGTCGCCGTGGCGATACCGTCAGCCCCCGTGGTGCCAATCACCGTGGTGATGCTGGCGCCGTTATTCGCCGAGAAGCTCACCATCTGACCCGCGACCGTGTTACCGCGGGCATCCGTCACCACCGCCTGCACTGCATTGCTCGTCGTGCCGTCGGCTATCGCGTTGTCTGTCGTGACAATCAGGTTGCCACCGGCGATTTCCGCCGTGTTCTCATCCGCCACAAAGGTGACATCGACCGTCTGGCTTTTATTATTCACTGTCGCCGTCACCGTGCTGCTTCCGGCGGCAGTACTGGTCAGCGTCGCCGTGGCGATACCGTCAGCCCCCGTGGTGCCAATCACAGTGGTGACACTGGCACCGTTATTCGCCGAGAAAATCACCGTCTGACCCGCGACCTTGTTACCGCGGACATCCGTCACTGTCGCCTGCACCGCATTGGTCGCCGTACCGTCAGCAACGGCGTTGTCTGACGTAACCGTCAGGTTGTTCTCAGAAACGCCCGCCGTACTGAGTTCAACAGTAATTCGCAGCGTTGAGCGTGAAGACGCATTGCCTTGGCTATCGTACGCCACTGCGCTGACCGTATGCGTATTACTGTTGCTATTGCGCGCATATTGATAGGGAGGCAACGTTATCGTAACCAACTGTGGCGACACCTGTGTAAAACCACCACCAGCAGCAACCAGTGCACCACTGTCCCAATCGATTCGTTCAAGGGCATACCGGCTATAAACCTGTGCATTCACCGTAGCCATTGTGCCAGCCTCTCCGCTGATCTGATCGGGAAGGGTCAGACGGATCAGATCCTGCTTTTGGTATTCCAGCACGATATTGTTATTCCGCTCGACCAAATCGTAGCGACTACCGGCCAACGTACGGCTCGACGCTACCGCAGAAGGGTTAATATGCGACTGCCAGGATTCACCCAAGCGGTAATTCAACTGGAAATTCAGGCTACTGTCAGATTGCCCACCCTTCCCTGCGCGGTGTTCTGCCCCTGCGGTGAATAACGGAATCGGGGTATAATTAACGCCTGCCGTCACGGCATAGGGATCTTTCTGACGATTATTCTTACCGAACAAAGCGACATCATTACCACGATATTGCTCATACATAAGCTTGCCGCCCAGTTGTGGATAGGCAGGTAAATAAGCTTCGGCACGAACATCATAGCCGTTCGCAGGACGTTCGTAATAATCAACAAAATCACGTGATTGATGCCAATCCGTCAGACCAAAATAGCTATTCACCGACAATTTCAAGTAGTCAGCCCAAGCCTCGCCCCCCACACCAATCCGACGATTCTTACCCGTAATATCATTGTCAAAAAAGGTATTAACACCGTACATCCAATTATCCTGATAGGTGCGGTAACCGATACCTGCATTCAGTGTATTGCGGCTGTCTTTATTACGCGCGCCAAGTTGGGTAAATAACAGATTTTTGGGATTATCTTGTAAAGGCAACAGGACATCTACTGCGCTGCCATCAAGCTTGAAATCATCATTAACATTCAATTGTACTCGCGCAGTACCATACTGACTCAGCCACTGCTGGGCTGAGGTGTTGACTTGATTGTTGGCTGCAGAGCGTGCCATCTGCTCAGCCGATTTTGCCGCATTCTTACTGGACAGTATCGTTGAACCAGCCATTGTATGGTTTTCAAATCGGTTTTCTGTCTGTGCAGGCAGTTGATTATCTACTGAAAAGGGAGAGCGCTTACGTGGCACATCAATTTCATCTCCCGTGGTCAAGGCGGAAAAAGGTTTGGAAAATGTTCTGTACTGATTGATTTTTTTTAGTTCTTCAACAGAAACATTGTACTTTTTTGCAATGGCATCCACATTTTCTTTTGGACCTAAAATATAAGGGTCCGTTGCAGAAGGTAAGCGAGTGGTATCCGTGAGAACAGCCGCTATTGCTGGAGAAAAAGAGAGACTCAGGGGAAAGAACACCTGAAATAAAACATTAATCCAAACCACTGCAATGGCCCTTCGAGAAAGGGTTTGCGCAGGTTTTTCTTTTTTAGAAGGGAAATCATTAAATGGCATATACCAGACCCAGGACAACATAAACTAATCAATTAAATAATAATAGAAGTTAACGCTTAGGATTTCACGACACAAGAAACAAAAACTGAAATAAATTATTTTAGGAATTTGATTTCACAAGCAGAGTAAATAAACTTACAATTAATTTCAATTAATTAAAATCATTACATTGAGCGTTTATTTAAAGCAATTCATATACATTTATATTTTTATCTTTTAAAAACCCATTTAGCCTTGTTGGATTTATAACGTATTTTTATATCAGAGGTGAAAGACAAACTGGCTACTGTCGACGCGCAGCAGTAATCAACGCCTGTCCCAATGAAAGACCACCATCTCCCGCGGGCAAACGCCTCGGCTGCAATACGGTAAAATCGGCCAGTTCCTGGCACAGTAATGCCCTCAACAGGCGGTTATGCAGAACACCGCCAGAAAGCACGATAGTGCTGATCTGTTCCTGATGCGCAACCTGCCGAGCCAATGCGGCCATGCCTAGCGCCAGCGCCACGTGAAAGGCATGCGCACGCCGCGCGGGTATCGCCTGATAGGCCAGCCACTCACGCCAAAATGTCTCAAGATCGAGCAAGTTACCCACAAGTGGCATAGAAACAGGGTGGTATTGGGTATCACTGTGCCATGCCAGTGCCTCCAACTGACACGCGGCTTCGCCTTCCCAACTTTGTTCGCGGGTACCAAAACCCATCGCAGCAGCGACCGCATCAAACAATCGCCCAGTAGATGAGGCGTGCGGTGATTGCACGCCGCGCTCGATCGCCCTGATCAGTAACGGCACCCTATCCTGCGGGAAGTCAGCGATTTCAGGTTGAAGATGCCAGTCAGGTACAAAACGCAGCCACTGCGCCAGCAGATTACGCCACGGCTGGCGAGCCGCTAAATCCCCTCCCGGCAACGCTACCGCGGGTAACCCCCCCATGTGACGACAGGAACGGTAATCGGCCAACAGGCATTCCCCGCCCCACCATTGGCCATTTTCGCCATAGCCGATACCGTCCAGCGCCAAACCGACAACAGGTCCGGCATTGCGCGGCCAGCCGTGCTCGGCCAGGCAGGCAGCAATATGGGCGTGATGGTGTAGCACCTCATGGCACGGTATATCGGCATTTTCAGCACGCCGGTGTCCGAGACGATGGCTGATATAGCCAGGATGGGCATCCACGGCAATCGCCGTAGGTGTGAAGCGATAGATGTCCTCAAAGAGTGCTATCGCGTTTTGATACTGCTGCTCAACATCACTGTCGGTGAGATCGCCCAGATGCTGGCTGACAATGGCATACCCATCGCGCAGCAAGCAAAACGTGTTTTTGAGATCGGCCCCCATCGCCAGCAGTGCAGGCTGGTGTTCAAAGCCAGGTGGCAGTGTAAACGCATCTGGCACATAGCCGCGAGCACGGCGCAGCATTTCTGCATCACCGTCATGACAGCGCACCAGCGAATCGTCGGCACGTTGCACGATATCGCGGTTATGCAACAGCCAGAGATCGGCCAAACCATTGAGATCGTCCAATGCTTGTATGTTAGTCAATGCGGGCGGTTTGCCGCTGGCGTTACCGGAGGTCATCACCAGCGGGCGACCCGCTTGCGCCAGCAGGAGATGCTGGAGCGGGTTGGCGGGCAGCATCAGTCCGACTTCCCCCAGGCCTGGGGCAATGGCGTCACACAACACGCCGTCGCGTTTCAGCGGCAGCAACACGATGGGGGCAGCAGCGCTTTTCATCAAATTAATGGCAGAAGAATCGTCAACTATTTGCGCACAGCGCGACAGCCAGTGTTCATCAGGCAGCATCACCGCCAACGGTTTTCCAGGACGACGCTTACGCTGACGCAATTGCTCTACCGCATGTTGCTGTGTGGCGTCGCACGCCAGATGAAAACCACCCAGCCCTTTGACCGCAACGATCTGCCCCGCTTGCAGCGCGCTCGCTGCCAGCTCCAGCGACTCATCGCCCTGAGCCAGTTCATTCCCGTTGGCATCACATAACCACACATGTGGCCCACAATCAGGGCATGCAGTAGGTTGGGCATGAAAGCGTCGGTCAGCAGGATTTTGATATTCTGTGGCACAAGGAGAGCACAGGGGAAACGTCGCCATCGCCGTATTGGGCCTGTCGTAAGGCATATGGCGAATAATGGTAAAACGCGGCCCGCAGTGGGTGCAGTTGATAAAGGGATAGTGATAGCGTCGATTGCCGGGCGTCATCAGCTCTTGCAAACAAGCGGGACAGGTTGCCGCATCAGGCACCACCTGCGTATCCATTGCACCCGCACCGCTGTGGGCAATGCTAAAGTCCGTGGGTTCCGGCTCCCATTCGTATGGATGTGATTCGATGCTATCGATATGCGCGAGCGGTGGGCATTCACGGGCAAGATCGTCAAGGAACAGTGCAACCTGCATCGACATAACAAGATGAATCAACACCCCTGCGCTGTCGTTGCTGACATTACCGCACAGCTGATGTCGATGCGCCAGTTGCCAAACGTAAGGGCGAAATCCCACCCCCTGCACTTTGCCTTTAACGCGGATGCGAATACCGTTGCTCATAGTAGGCGCTAAACTCCATAGGCTTAATAAATTACAGAGTAACAACTACAGCATTGAAATTCGCTGTAAAACGTATTTCTGTATGCACGCGGCCCCGCACACTTCAGCGGGGTTCTTTACGCGAAGCAAAACCAAAAGGGCCTACGTTATTGCGTTAGCAGATCCGCGGCATGGGTTCGTTATGCGGCAGATCCAGCAGCCGCGACGTGCCGAATATTCCGCGTAGGCGCACCTGAGTTTGTGTCGTCGCCTCACCAATCGTGACAGCATCTTTCCCTAATGGATGTGAACGCAGCGCGTCAAGCACCGTATGTTCCGCCTGCGGTGCCACCGCGATCACCAGTTTACCTTCATTGGCAAAATTCAGCGCATCCAACCCAAGAATTTCGCAAATACCGCGCACCGCGGATTTCAATGGCAGCGCAGCTTCATCAATCACCATACCGCAGCCGCTGGCTTGCGCGTATTCATGCAGGATGGCAGTAACGCCACCGCGCGTGGCATCACGCAGCGCACGAACACCTTCAATAGCTCGCAAAGGCGCAATCAACGGCGTCAGTGCAGCACAATCACTGCTAAGTTCAGCTTCCAAACCCAGCTTTTCACGCAGATTAAGGATGGTCGCACCGTGATCGCCCAACGTCCCGGTAACAATGATCTTATCACCGGCATGGATCTGGGAGGCGCCCCAGTTGATCTCTGTAGGGATTACACCGATACCCGCCGTATTAATAAACAGCTTATCAGCCGCTCCTCGCGGTACCACCTTAGTATCCCCTGTCACTATCTGCACGCCGGCTTGCTGCGCAGTGCGTGCCATGGATGTCACCACGCGCACCAGTTCTTCACCAGAAAAACCTTCTTCAATAATAAAACCACAGGAGAGGTAAAGCGGTTGCGCACCGCTGACAGCCAGATCGTTTACCGTGCCACATACGGCCAGTTTGCCAATATCGCCACCAGGGAAAAAAATCGGATCGATAACATAGCTATCCGTGGTAAACGCCAGACGATCGCCCTGCTGTGCCAACGGGGCCAACGGCATACGAGCCTGATCTTCTCGCTGTCCGAGCAGCGGGTTATCAAATGCGGTTAAAAACAATGAGGCTATCAGTTGCTGCATTGCCTGACCGCCGCTGCCGTGCGCCAGCGTTATCTCTTTTGGCGGTTTGGAATTATTCACTTAAACGTCACTCCCGACGGGACTTTCTTCCCGGCGATATTGATAATAGGCGGCACAGGCCCCTTCTGACGATACCATCAATGCACCAATCGCGTTCTCTGGTGAGCAATGCTTGGCAAACAGAGGGCAATCTGCCGGTTTGCAGCGACCAGTAAGTACGTCACCGCAGCGTGACAGCGGCTCATCGGCTACGCGCTGCTCCGCAGGTTGAAAGCGCCGCTCAGCATCATAGTCATGATAGTCAGCACGTAATTGCATGCCCGAATCGGCAATTTCACCCAGTCCGCGCCATTCACTGCCGGACTTGATTTCAAACACCTCATCCATCGCTTTTTGGGCCAGTGCGTTACCGCTGTCCGGCACAATACGACGATACTGATTCTCTACCTGGCAGCGCGTTTCACGCAACTGTGTCACCAACATCAGTAACGCTTGCAGTATATCCAGTGGTTCAAAACCGGTGATGACAAAGGGTTTGTGAAACTCATCGCACAGGGGTTGATAAGGCGAAGCTCCGATCACCATGCTAACGTGTCCCGGCGCCAGAAAACCGTCAATACGAATGTCCGGCTGCTCAAGCAAACTACGCAGGGTGGGAATAATGGTAATATGTTGACAAAAAAGCGAAAAATTGTGAATCCCGCGCCGTTTTGCCTGCTGTAACGTCAGTGCTGTGCTGGGCATCGTGGTTTCGAATCCCAACCCGAAAAACACCACTTGGCGCTCCGGATACTTCTCCGCCAGCGCCAACGCATCCAGCGGCGAGTAGACAATTCGCACATCAGCACCGTGACGGCGCGCATCCAGCAAGGAGCCATTTCGTCCCGGTACACGCATCGCATCGCCAAAAGTACAGAAAATCACTTCAGGGTGCGACGCTATCTCGATACAGGCATCAATACGCCCCATCGGCAGCACGCACACCGGGCAACCAGGGCCATGAACGAATTCTATTTCGGGCGGCAATAGCCGATCCAGACCAAATTTGAAAATGGCATGGGTATGTCCACCGCACACTTCCATCAGTTGCAAAGGATGTTCACGCCAATGGGGCACCGCCGCCACCTGCTTCCCGATTTCGCGCAGCAGCGTTTTAGCCAATTCAGGATCGCGGAACTCATCAACGTACTGCATAACCGTCCTCGTGCTGGCGCATTTCATCCAGCTCCAGCCCAACGGCCTGCATGGATTGCAGCGCGTCCAGCGTGTCCTGAGCCTCCTGCTCATCCAGCAGGCTCATGGCAAAGCCAACGTGCACCAATACCCACTGGCCAATAAGTTCAGCGGGTTCACCTTCGCACACCAACGCGATATTCACCGCGCGCTGCACACCGCACACATCTACCAGCGCTGGTTGGTGAATATCTTCACCGACCGACACCACTTTACCGGGAATGCCTAAGCACATCGTTGCGCCTCCAGCCAGGCAAACCACTCATCCATGCCTTCACCACTACGGGCTGAAAGCGCAATCACCTGAATATCCGGATTCACCCGACGCGCATAGGCGATGCAGGCCGCCAAATCGAAATCCAGATAAGGCAACAGATCGATCTTGTTGATAATCATTAACGTCGAGGCGGAAAACATATGCGGATATTTCAGCGGTTTATCTTCGCCTTCCGTTACCGAGAGCACCGCCACTTTGTGGCGTTCACCGAGATCGAATCCAGCGGGACACACCAGATTGCCAACGTTTTCGATAAACAGGATGCTGTTATCCGCCAATTGCAGTCGATGCGCGGCATCATGCACCATTTGAGCATCCAGATGACATCCTTTACCGGTGTTGACCTGAATGGCACTCACCCCAGTTGCCCGAATGCGTTCTGCATCGTTTGTCGTCTGCTGGTCGCCTTCAATCACAGCACAAGGCACATGGCTGCTGATGCGATCGAGCGTGTGCGTCAATAACGTGGTTTTACCGGAGCCGGGGCTGGAAACCAGATTGAGCGCCAGAATTTTTTGCGCGGAAAAATGTTCGCGATTGTGCTCGGCCAGCGCATTATTTTTGCTCAACACATCCATCTCAATCTGCAACAGACGCTGCTGCCCCATGCCCGGTGCGTGTGTTCCCGCTTCACCCTGCCCGTAATGCATGTCTGACCCGTTCACTTCCGGCAGAAAGGGGACATGTTCATGGGTATCATGTTGATGCTCGGCGTGGTGATGATGGTTGCTGTCATGCGCGTGTTCATGGTGGTGCGCTTTTTCTACGCTACGTTTTGACACCACTTTACTTTTGCCGTGGTAATGGTGGTGTACATCACCATTATGATAGTAGTGGTGGTGATGAATGACCACATAGCGTGGCGCCCCACCTTCATCCGGAATAGTGTCATCATCGTGATGATGCGGGTGATGATGAGCATGGGTGTGTTGGTGCGTATGCGCATGATCGTGATGATCGTGCCCATGATGATGATGACCGTGGGCATGATCATGATGCTCATGAGCATCGTGCTCATCACCTTCAATTCTGCGTTCCCCTTCGCCGCAGCCACATGTGGTACACATAGGAACTGACTCCTTACGGTGTTAAACCGCGTTACTCTACCGCTAACTGTTTCAATTGCAGGCTATCGCCTTCATCAATACGCAGATTATAGCTACCACACTGTGGGCAGCCTGCGCCGTGACGCGAAATTTCAACCACTGCACTGCACTCCCAGCACCAGGCTCGTGCGGCTCGCACAGAAACATGCAGCTCACATCCCTCTGCCAGCGTTTGTCGGCACACGGATTCAAAGCAAAAGCGCAATGCGCTCTCTTCAATACAAGAAAGCGCACCAATTTCTAGCCACACACCGGTGACTTTATGCGCACCGTGTTGTCGCGCTTGCTGTTCTATCAGCTCCAACGTGCTGTAGCATAGAGAGATTTCATGCATGCTACGCGCTCCCGCGCAGGAAAAGGGCTCGGCGGCTGAGATTACGCGGGGCGTCCGCATCCACCACAGGAAGCGACAGCGCCATACGTGCGCTCTGCTCTGCCAAGGCTAATGCCTGCGCCGCCGACATGTGGTGATCAATGGGTGACATCAGGGAGCAGGAAAGGTACTGGTGGTTCTCATCCGTGTCGTCAGCAATCTCGCTAACCAGAAACGTGACATTGCCGCACGGCAGTTGTAGTGCCAACCGCTCACCGGCAGCACGCTGCGACCACACCTGGCCTGGCCCCGGCAACACCAACAGGCTCATTGTCCAGGGCGTTAACAAACAACCGACCCACTGCTGTTCAAACAATGCAAAACCGCAAGCTTTCACAGGAATAGCCGCACGATAAAAAGGCAATGCTTGCATATCACTATTGGCGACACGGCTAAATGCGGCTTCCAACCACGCGGCGGGAGAATCGGAGAAACCCAAGGACTCTTTACCCACATTTTGTTCTGTTGCGACAACGTGCCCTGTTACAACAATGGGAGCTTCGATGCGCTCACTCATACACAGTGCTCCACCGAGAGGCATGTGGTGGGGTAAGCTGCCTGCTCTTGCGCCGTTTTTCTGCGAATAGTAATCCCGCTGGCACTCAGCGCCGCCAGGATCTGAGCCAGTGCGGGTTCTATTGCACACTGTACGCAGTCGCTAAGACCAATCGCTGACTCTAATGACTGCGGTTCTACGCCAACCAGCGTCAAACGACGAGGAAACTCATCTGTCAGTTGTAATGCCATCAATACATCGGCAAGCCCTAACTGGTGCGGGGAAATTTTCCGGGTAAACAACGCAGGCACTTCATTGTCGCGCAGCACAGTCACGGAACCTGGCGCACTGCCAGTCAGCACCGCATCAGCAACAATCATATGTTCACGGTTGGCCATGGTCTCAATCAATTCCATGCCAGCAGTACCGCCATCGACGATATCAATCTCTGGCGAGAAAGCGTATTGCCGCTCCAGCGCTTCAATAATGCGCACACCAACCGCTTCATCGCTCAGCAGCAAGTTGCCTATCCCTAACACCAATATTTTCATGATGAACCCTTTTACGACATCCTTCTCGTCATTCCCGCACTGGCGGGAATGACGAACAACAGCGTGACCGTTACAGCACTTTCACACGGGTAACTTCATTACCGTTCACCGCATCCACCACATGCACAGCACAAGACATGCAAGGGTCAAAGGAGTGAATGGTACGTACCACTTCCAGCGGTTTATGCGGATCGGCCACCGGTGTGCCCACCAAAGATTGCTCGTAAGGCCCAGGCACCCCTTCAAAGTTACGCGGTCCAGAGGTCCAGGTTGATGGCACTACCGCCTGGTAATTGGTGATCTTGCCGTTTTTGAACACAATCCAATGCGACAACATACCGCGCGGCATTTCACCGAATCCAACGCCACGGAACTCTTTGTCCGGGGATAAATCCGGTTTAATGAAGGTCAGATGGTCACCTTTACCAATATTGGTCACCAACGCTTGCCACTGTTGCGCCAAGGTATCTTTCAATACGCAGCAATGCACGGTACGACCAATCACCCGCCCTAACGTTGAGTGCAGGTTTTTTTCTTCCAATGCTTTACCGGTCAGTGCCTTGTAGAGATCAGCAACCTGCGCGTAGTGGGTTTCCGTGTCTTTATGTTTAGCCGCCAGACCACACAGCAGCCAGGCCAACGGCCCAACTTCAACGGTTTTGCCATAGAAGGTCGGCGCTTTTACCCAAGTATATTTGCCATCATCCTGCCAGCCGGTGTAATTGGGGCGGGTCAGCCCTTCCCACGGTGCTAATGGCTCATCATCTTTATACCAAGCATGCTTACCACTTTCTTTGATGCCATCGATCAAAAACGCATCGTTATGGCTGGTGATCGGACGATATTTGCTGAAATCACCGTTTTCCAGATAACCGCCCGCCAGCAGGAAGCTCCCACCTTTGTTATCGGTTGGCAATTCAGGCACGCTCAGGTAGTGATCGGCCCCTTTACCCAGCGACAGCCACTCAGGGTAATGCGCAGCAATAACGGCGCAATCCACCTTGTAAACCTGCTCGATAAAATCCCCCAGACGATCGATGAACGATTTCACGTACATCAGGCGTTCCATGTTCAGCACGGCAGGCGCATCCAGATTGATTGGGTTTGCTACGCCGCCAACGGCCAGGTTCTGAATGTGCGGCGTTTTACCGCCCAGAATGGCAACAATGCGGTTAGCATCACGCTGGCATTCCAGCGCTTGCAGATAATGAGCAACGGCAATCAGGTTTACTTCCGGCGGCAATGCCATCGCAGGGTGTCCCCAGTAACCGTTCGCGAAGATCCCCAGTTGGCCGCTGGCCACCAGATCTTTGATCTTCTGCTGCACTTTGGTGAACTCTGCTGCGCTGTTCAACTGCCAGGTCGACGCGCCTTTGAGCAAGGCTTCGGCCTTGTTCGGATCCGCTTTCAATGCGGCAGTCACATCGACCCAATCCAGCGCCGACAATTGATAAAAATGAACGATATGGTCATGGATGCTGTGTGCAGCCAGAATCAGGTTGCGGATATATTGTGCATTGACCGGTACGTTCAGCCCGAGCGCGTTTTCAACCGCGCGCACTGAGGCAATGGCATGTACCGTGGTACAAACCCCACAGATACGTTGCACAATCATCCAGGCATCGCGCGGATCCTGACCTTTAACGATTTCTTCCATTCCCCGCCACATGGTCCCGGAGGACCATGCTTTAGTGACTTTCCCTTGCTCAATTTCGCAATCAATGCGCAGGTGCCCTTCGATACGGGTAATAGGATCAATGGTGATGCGTTGGCTCATGCTTTACCTCGGCCTGATAATTCTTATGAACGCTTCCCAGTGAGGGAAGAACCGGTAACAACCGGATTAACAAGATGTACGCGCACACTTCGATAGCGACAAATCCCATGGAGATCAGTACTTCTTGTGCCGCAGGGAAGTAGTGGTAGCCACCGCCGGGATTAAACGCCAGCAGCGAGTAGCTCAAGCGCCACAGTGCTGCCCCAAACAGCATGCTGAGGCCACCGACGAACAGCCAGCGTGAATCCTCACGCGCTCCCGGCAACCGGAACAGCACCAGCGGGAACGCCATCAGCGCAGCTTCAAACCAAAACATGATTGAGAAGCGATCGCCACTGAACAGGTAACCGGTTTTGTTGTGCCACAGTAGCTCACCAAAACGGAGCACCAGGAACAGCACCAGTAACACCTGTGTGATATTGCTGAGTTTGGTGAACAGAGGGCGCTCATTCGGCCCGCGTCCTTTCAGTCCAGCCTGTACCAGCGATCCCTCAAACGTCACGATGGAAAAGCCCATGATGAAAGCGGTCAGCAGTGACAGCAAGGGCAGCAACTCATAGCTCTGCCACAACGGATGCACCTTATACCCCGCCGAGATCATCAGCGACCCCATGGAGGATTGGTGCATGGTGGGCAACAACGCACCGAGCGAGATGATAAAGAACATCACCTTGTTAAGGTGTTTCAGCGCTTTCTTCCATCCGAACCGTTCGAATACGACGGGAGCGAACTCCAACGCCATCACCCCGATGTAGATGGTCATACAGACGGCGGTTTCAAACAGCACCGAGTTGGTGTTGAAAAAACCGGGAATGTAGAAGTACGGCAGGTTCCAGTAGCGCCCTACGTCGATGGTGATGGATAACCCCCCCAATGAGTAGCCAAACAAGCTAGCCAACAGCGCTGGGCGCACCAACGGGTGGTACTCTCCACGGTTAAAGACATAAACCGCCCAAGCCAGGGCCCAACCGCCACAAGCAAACCCAGTGCCTACCAGCAGGTCAAACGCGATCCACAATCCCCACGGATATCCCCCGTTCAGCGCTGCCACAGCGCCGATACCAAAGATAAGCCGCCGCAAAATCAATACGCCGCAAATCACCGCAAGCGGTGCCAACAGCATAACCGGCCAACTGACCAGACGCCCGCCCAGCGGGCTGGCTTTATGCGCCGTCATGATCGTTCTCCTGATCTTTCTTCGGGTGATGAGGATCGTCGTGATGCTCGTCGTCCGCCTTACGTTCATCCCGGGTGTTACGATGCACCAGAACCGACAGCCCGGCTAACACCGCCAGCGGCAGCACCATACCTTTATACAGGGTATGCTGAACATGCTCAGAACGCGCACCGGTAGAGAGCTCATCCAGTTTCGGCAGATCCAAGTTTTGGTAGGGAACCCCTGCCATCACCAGCACTTGTGTACCACCCGCTTCTGTTTCACCGTAGATATGGCGATCATAGGTCGGAATGGTATGCAGGTGGGTATCTTTTGTCCCTAACGTTTGGCGTGGATAACGGTATTCTTCGCCTGGTTTTAATGACAGACGACGTTTGGCTTCATCAAGGAGTTCTTCCCGTGTGCCGAAAATGACAGCACCGGTAGGACACACTTCCACACACCCCGGCATGCCGCCCTTATCCAACCGTTCCAACCCTTTCTGGTTACACAGTTCGCACTTATGCAGTTTGCCGAAGGGGTTTTCGTAGTCATATTTGGGGATATTGAACGGGCACGCCACCATGCAGTAGCGACAACCTGTACAGACGCTGGCGTCGTAATGCACCACACCGGTTTTGGCATCTTTCTTCAGCGCACTCACTGGGCAGACCGACACACAGTTCGGATCCACGCAGTGCATACACTGTTTCTTGATGTAGGCATAACCGTTATCTACCTGGTCTTTGTTCTGCCCCGTACCGCTACTCCATACCTGAATGATGTTATTGGTATAGGGACTCAGCTTGTCATTGTTAGACCAGTTTGCCGCACCGCCAGCATAAATCTGGCTATCAGGGTTGTAGGCCGATTTATTAACTTGCTGACACTCGGTAACACATGCCTGACACCCTACACACAACGTAGAGTCGTAAAGCATGCCCAATGCACCGGGGATCGGCGGTCGATTGGTTGCCGCTGCCTTTGCAGCAAACGGCGTTCCCGCCATTACCGCACTGGCAGAGGCTAGCTTGAAAAAATTGCGTCTGTTCACGGCTTAGCCCTCCCGGGAATCGTTACCGGCGTCTTGCTGCCCCTGTTTTTGCTGAGCATTTTTCTGTTGACGCCCCAATTCCCTCACTGCCATCAAGCTGACGCCGCCGACTACGCCCAGTACACCACCGATCAAGCCCACCGCCGTGGCGGAGACCTGGCCACCTTCGGGGCGGTCTACTGTGGGTTTCTGTGCACGCGGCGTGGGATTTTCCACATTCGCTAATTGGAAGATCCCCTTCTTGAAGCCGACACCTTCTTCGTTACAGCCATAGCACGGGTGACCAATACCAACAGGCCAGATACCGCCACCGACATCACAGAACTCAATGATCGAGCAGTTACCGTAGGTTTCCGGTCCTTTACATCCCAGGTGGTAGAGGCACCAGCCCTGGCGGTGCCCATCATCACCAAATTCTTTGGCAAAACGGCCTGCATCAAAATGTGGTCGGCGTTCACAGTGCTCGTGGATCAAACGACCATAGGCAAAGGTGGGTCGACCTTTGGCATCCAATGCCGGCGCACGTTGATAGGTGATGATATGCGCCACGGTCGCAAGAAAGTTGTGCGGGTTAGGTGGGCAACCGGGGATATTGATAACCGTTTTACCTGGCAGCACAGCTTCCAGACTGACAGCACCGGTCGGGTTGCTGCCCGCCGCCGCAACGCCCCCCCAAGCGGAGCAGGAGCCGATGGCAATAATCGCCGCCGCATGTTCTGCAGCTTCGCGAATATGTTCAACGATAGGTTTACCAGCCACCATGCAGTAGATGCCACCATCCTTAATCGGAATAGACCCATCCACTACCAGCACATATTTGCCTTTATACTGCTCAATGGCACGGTGTTTATTCTCTTCCGCCTGCTCACCAAACGCGGCCGAAAGTACCTCATGGTATTCGAGCGAAATGGTGTTCAAGAGCAAGTTTTCAATCGTCGGGTGAGTAGCACGCAGCAAGGATTCGGTACAACCTGTGCACTCCTGAGCACCAATCCAGAGCACGGGGGGACGCGCAGGAGAGCCAAGGGATTGCGCGATCTCTGCGGCAGCGGAATCCGCTAACCCCATCGATGCGGCAAGTGCTGCACATAACTTCATAAAATCACGGCGATTAACGCCATGATGGGAAAGCATTACATTTTCCCCAGTCATTTTTTATTATTCTCCTGTAACCAGAACGGAGCTTACCCAATGGATTTCGAAAAGCAGTCAGACGACTGCCTCGCACACTCCCGAAAGCTAACGTGGATAAGCCGAACGGGGTAAGCAAGATAGCCGACGCACCTGCAACTTCAATGGTGTGGGGTATAACACACAACATGTGTGCGGATATGGTAATGAGGAAATTCATTTAACAGACTTGATCTTCATCAAGCGCCGGGACATTAGCCTGCTTATTTCTGTTATAAGTGTGATTGTTTACGCATCATCCTTTTATTTTGCCGATTCACACCGAATTTAAATGAGAAATAATCTCAATAACTATTTTTCTCTATTTTTTGCCATATCGTTTTTGGTGCTTAATCGATTAACCCACAAAGGATAAATATATAACCACATGATTTAAATTAAAAAATAAATACGAGGTATATTGTTTTTTTATATATCGATTTTTTTCGTTTTTCACGGATCAACATAGAATCTTCCAAAAACACCTTTAAATAATTTAGTTAAATAAAAACTGTTAACACAAATTTTTTGAATCACATCACAACGTAGAATATATTGCTCAGGTAGGGAAAAGACAAAATGGCACAAATAGACGGTAGATTGCAGATCAAAAATAATAAATAGTGGTGATTATAACCCTAAGGGAGCAGAAGGACTGCCGATCTTACCTCTGCAAGCAGTGGTGGATGCAACGATTGCAAGATCCTACGTATTGGAGAAAAAGTGTGGGGGTTAAAGGAGCCAGATGATGGTTTTGCGCATAATACCCGCTGCACGGCAATACTCGCGCACAGCGGGATACAGAAGTTATGACTTACTCAATGCCTTGGCTACGCAGATACTCTTCATAACTGCCGGTGAAATCCACCACCTTGTGGGGTGTGATTTCCAGTACGCGCGTCGCCAACGAACTGACAAACTCACGGTCGTGGGAAACGAATAGCAAAGTCCCCTGATAGAGTTCCAGCGCCATGTTAAGCGCTTCGATAGATTCCATATCCAAGTGGTTGGTTGGTTCATCCATAACCAAAATATTAGGACGTTGCATCATCAGTTTACCAAACAGCATACGGCCTTTTTCTCCACCGGAGAGGACCTTCACTTTCTTCTTGATATCGTCCTGACCGAATAGCAAGCGACCGAGGACGCTACGCACAGCCTGCTCGTCATCCTTCTCCTGCTTCCACTGGCTCATCCAGTCAAATACCGTCAAATCGCCGTCAAACTCGTATTCATGGTCTTGCGCGTAGTAGGCGATATTGACGTTTTCAGACCATTTAACGGTCCCCTTATCCGCCGCCAGTTCACCCACCAGGGTTTTTAGCAGCGTGGTTTTACCAATACCGTTTGTCCCCAAAATGGCAACCTTCTCACCCACTTCAATCAGCAGATTAAGACCGGAGAACAATGGGCCGTTATCAAACCCTTTTGCCAATGCCTCTACTTCCAGCGCATTACGGAACAATTTTTTATCCTGATCGAAGCGGATAAACGGGTTCTGGCGGCTGGACGCTTTTACTTCATCAAGCTGAATTTTTTCAATTTGTCGCGCACGAGATGTCGCCTGGCGCGATTTGGATGCGTTGGCACTAAAGCGGCTGACAAAGGATTGCAACTCAGCAATCTGCGCTTTTTTCTTAGCGTTATCTGACAGCAGACGCTCACGTGCTTGGGTAGCCGCCGTCATATATTCGTCGTAATTACCGGGATAAACACGCAGTTCGCCGTAATCCAGATCCGCCATGTGAGTACACACCATATTCAGGAAGTGACGGTCGTGCGAAATGATGATCATGGTACTGTTACGTTCGTTCAGCACATTCTCCAACCAACGGATAGTGTCGATATCCAGGTTGTTGGTCGGTTCATCAAGCAAAAGAATATCGGGATTAGAAAACAGCGCCTGCGCCAACAGCACTCGCAGTTTCCAGCCGGGAGCCACTTCACTCATCAGACCGTAATGCTGCTCCAGCGGAATGCCCACGCCCAGCAACAATTCGCCCGCACGAGACTCTGCGCTGTAGCCATCCATTTCACCGTATTTGACTTCCAGATCGGCTACTTTATAGCCATCTTCTTCGCTCATTTCCGCCAAAGCGTAAATACGATCGCGCTCTTCTTTTACGGCCCACAATTCCCCGTGTCCCATAATGACGGTATCGAGCACAGTGAAATTTTCAAAGGCGAACTGATCCTGACGCAACTTGCCAAGACGTTCATTCGGGTCAAGAGCAACGTTGCCGCCACTCGGCACCAGATCGCCGCCCAGAATCTTCATAAAGGTGGACTTACCGCAGCCATTAGCACCGATCAACCCGTAACGGTTACCGTTGCCAAACTTGACGGAGATATTTTCAAACAAAGGTTTACTGCCAAACTGCATGGTAATGTTGTTGGTACTTAACACGGCGTTAACTCAAATAAAAAGTGTGATTTAACACGCATTATGCCACAGGCACGCTTCAGGGTCGCGTGCCGTTTATAAACTGAATAAAAATGATCATGTGCCATGCAGTACATGGCCTGTCTAGCGTTGCGAGTACAGCAACGCTAACTTACCCTCCGGCTTACTTAACTTGTTCAATCTTTTTTGGTTTATCTCGGTGAGTTGTCCGAGTTGTTGAAGCGTGGGCGAAGCAATATCGGGTAAGGTATGGGTTTGCGATGGTGCCTGTACGATGAGCTGAGCCGCCTTTTGCAACAGCGCAAAGTACGCCTGCGATGTCGCCGTGTCCGCAGGCGTAATCGCTATCTGGCTTTTTAGCCACGCGCCCAGATAAAACTCCAGAAAGGGCGGTGACGATGCCGGCCGTTCATAAGCAATACCACGCAAGAAGTAGAGTACCGAGCGGTAAGGATCGTCCTGCAGGGTATCAATGCTCACCTGTGTGGGCAGTTCCTGGGGGGTAATATTCCCCATAGGCCCAACCAGCCACACCAGATGATGCTGTTGCAGATATTCCCAAAATGCTGCCATTGAGGGTAAATGACGCAAGTCATCGGTAATGCGCAATGACAGCGTAATATCGGCATCAGGTGTGCTGGCGCGCAGCGCACTCACCGAATGATGACCGTCCGTCAGGTAAACCTGGCCATCAGGCGCAATCACCGCCGATTTCACCTCTTCAGGATGTGTCCCAGCCGGTTTCGAGCAGCGAAAACTCGTGGGAATAGCAAGCGTTGAGTTATCCGAGAAATCAGCCGCTTTCCCAGCCCCTTCACCCTTGCAAAAATCATCAAACAGCGCGCGCGGTTTTTGGCGATAGTGTGCGAGATCGTAGGCGACTTCTGCCTTACCAATCGCGGGTTGGGTGGGGTGGATGGCAGAGGCTTTCACTGAAATAAGCGTCGCGTTGGCAAACACCGCCCCGCTCCAGGTAACCATCAGCGCCATAATCCCTGAGAATATCAACGTCGTCTGCCTTGGTGACAGGTGAGAACGTTGCAAATGCGTACACGCCATAAAACCTCGTTAGTGGAGAAGTTGACCCAACCAACCAGCACAGTAGAATTATTTGATGCTTGATGGCAAGAGTTTCACAGCATCACCGCGCATGCTACTTCATAATCACAACAGGGAACCTCTATGTTACGGACATTGCAGATTCTGCACCGCCCCCCTCATCTGACATTGACAGTGCAAGAAGAGCAAGATGCTCCCGTCCTGTTTTCCCTGATACAACAAGAGAAAGCTCGCCTCCGGCAAACGCTGGCCTGGCCGGATAACGTGCAACAGATCGAGGACACTCTGACGACCATCAGACAAAACCGCGAGGATTTTTTTGCCGGGCACGCAGCGGTTTATCTTATCCGATGGCAGGATGAAATCGCGGGCGTGGCGTCCTTCAATAGCCTGAAAGACTCACAGGGAGAGATTGGTTATTGGATGGCTGAACGCTTTCAGGGCCAAGGTATTGCCTCTCAGGCTATCCGATTATTGATCGATGCTTTTGCCGATGCTGGCATCCTGGACACGTTTATCATCAAGGCCGCCACAGTGAACCAGCGCAGTAATGCGCTGGCCCAACGGTTAGGCTTTGAATTTGTCGACCGGTTGTTGGCTTCGGAGAAAATCGGGGAAAACGTTTACGATCAAAATCGTTATCGCTACCAACGCCACTCAACGCAATAAACCGGAATCAATACAGTGTGGTGATGAATGCCACGGTGAAAATAGTGACATTCATCACAAAAATGTTGAAACAACGTTCTCTTTGAGTTACTCTTAAAAACGTGATGAACATCACACTTATTAACTCACCCAAGGAGACTGATTATGAAAATGTTTCGCGATATCAGTAAATTCTTCAAAAAAATGGGGAATGTCTATGTCAGCTACTGTGAACGTATCGGCTCAATCATCAGCCCGTTCTGATAACAACTGTTCCCCTTTATAAGGCTGCCCTTCTCTCAATTGGCAGCCTTTGTTTTTTCTCCACCTACGCTCTCCCTTCTGACAAGAACCGATTATAACTGTCACGATTATTTGATTACGATCTCAATGCGGTTATGTCGTTTCCCCAGTCGCATGTTCGTTGCCTATTCTTAACCTGGTTTCACTAGGTATTCACACAAGGACGCGCAATGAGCAAAGTACAACAAAAAGATATTGAGCGATTAATCACACTGCTGGGCGGAATTGAGAACATTGTTACTATCACTCACTGTATCACCCGTTTGCGTTTTGTGTTGCAAGACCCCACCCGAGCCGATACCAAGAGCATTGAAACACTGCCGATGGTGAAAGGCTGTTTTATCACCGCAGGACAGTTTCAGGTCGTTATTGGCACAGACGTGGAGGATTACTTTCAGGCACTGAGTACACGTACCGGTAAGGCCAAAGCCAATAAGGATAAATTGCGCCAGTCAGCACGCCAGAATATGACGCTGCTGGAACGCGGAATTTCTCACTTTGCTGAAATTTTCTTTCCGCTGCTGCCCGCACTCATCAGCGGTGGATTGATCTTGGGCTTGCGTAACGTTATCGGTGACATTCCGTTCTCTGATGGACAAACACTCATTCAACGCTACCCCACATGGCAGACGCTGTATGATTTTCTTTGGCTACTGGGTGAAGCAATTTTCTTCTACCTGCCCGTCGCCATTTGCTGGTCAGCAGTGAGAAAGATGGGAGGGACGCCCGTATTAGGCATCATTCTTGGCATTACACTGGTATCACCGCAGTTGATGAATGCCTATCAGATTGGTCAGCAAGTTCCCGACGTATGGGATTTTGGCTGGTTTGCCATTCAAAAAGTGGGTTATCAGGCGCAAGTGATCCCATCGCTACTGGCCGGTATCACACTGGCCATGATTGAAACGCGATTAAAAAAATGGGTACCTGACTCACTCTACCTAGTGGTGGTTCCCGTTACTGCGCTCTTGCTCTCTGTCACGTTGGCGCATGCGGTGATTGGCCCGTTTGGCCGCTTAATCGGTGATGGTGTTGCCTGGGTGGTGAAAAGCGTAATGACAGGCAGCTTCGCCCCCATTGGTGCGGCGCTATTTGGTTTTCTCTATGCACCGTTGGTGATTACCGGAGTACACCAAACGACACTCGCCATAGATATGCAAATGATTCAAAGCATGGGAGGAACCCCTGTATGGCCACTGATTGCGTTATCAAATATCGCTCAGGGTTCCGCCGTTATCGGTATTATTATCATCAGTCGTCGACACAATGAACGTGAAGTTTCTGTGCCTGCAGCCGTGTCTGCCATGCTGGGTGTGACTGAACCGGCCATGTACGGCATCAATCTCAAATATGGTTTCCCCATGTTGTGCGCCATGGCGGGGTCTTCTTTAGCTGGGCTACTGTGCGGACTTATCGGCGTTACGGCCAATGGTATCGGCGTTGGTGGTTTACCCGGTATTTTGTCCATCAAACCCACGTATTGGGGCATCTATTTGGCGGCAATGGCTATCGCTATTGTGATACCGGCATTGTTAACCATTGTTGTATTTCGCCATAAACAGCGCAATGGCACCTTACCCTTTCTGTAAGCGCCATGTTCTGCACTTAACAGGCCCCGAGGTATGAATCCGGAGCCTGGGACAAATCTAATAAATCGCTCGAGTCTCTGTTCATCCGCGATTACAGGTACATCGTTGCCTATCTTTGATCTATCGATTCTCCCCGTAATAAAGAAAAGGGTAAAGAAATGAGCAAGGTACGGCGACAAACCATTGAACACTTCATTGAACTTCTCGGCGGGACACGGAATGTTGTGAGACTCACTCATTGCATCACTCGATTATGCCTCACATTGGAATATCCCGAGAGGGCCAACATCGACGACATCAAAACGTTTCCGATGGCCAAAGGGGCTTTACCCATGGCGGCCAACTTCAAATCGTCATCGGTACTGACGTTAAAGCCTATTATCAGGCATTGCAGGCCGTCAGCGGCACTCTTATGTGGGGTTAGTGGCGTGCTAACTAATGGTATTGGCGTTGTTGATAGCATACCGGGCATTCTTTCGATCAAACCGTCATTTTGGGGCACCTATCTGGTCGCCATAGCAATCGCTATCGTAATACCGGTTATGCTCACCGCCACCATTTACCGACGGAAACAACGGCTGGGCGCATTGCCCAATGGGTAATTGCGTCCTATAACTAGCGTACAGGTAAAGCGCAAATGGGTAATGGCATGACAGCATCGCTTCCTTGGTGGCGCAACGGCGTCATCTATCAAATTTATCCCAAAAGTTTTCAAGACAGCACAGGCTCAGGTACTGGCGATCTGCAGGGCATCATTTCTCGTTTGGATTATCTACAACAACTGGGGGTCGATGCGCTTTGGCTTACGCCTGTTTATCCCTCTCCGCAAGTGGATAATGGCTATGATGTCGCAGACTACTGCGACATCGACCCCGCTTATGGCACCCTGCACGATATGGAAACGCTGATCGTGCATGCACATGCGCGCGGCATACGTATCATCATGGATATGGTCTTTAACCATACGTCTACGCAACACCCTTGGTTTGTACAAGCGCAAGCCCCGCACAGTGAATATCGATCTTTTTACTGCTGGCGTGAGGGTACGGAAACAGCCCCGCCCAATAACTGGCGCTCAAAATTCGGCGGCAGCGCCTGGCAGTGGCATTCGCCCAGCCAACAATATTACCTACACCTGTTCGCACCTGAACAGGCTGATTTGAACTGGGAGCATGTTCCGGTTCGCGAAGCGTTGAAAACTGTGTGTCACTTTTGGGCAGACAAAGGGGTGGATGGCTTGCGTCTGGATGTCATCAATCTGGTGTCAAAACAGCAGGATTTCCCATCGGACAGTGAAGGAGACGGCCGACGTTATTATACCGATGGACCGCGCATGATGGAGTTTCTCCACGAATTCAACCGCGATGTCTTCTCGCCGCGTGGACTAATGACCGTCGGTGAAATGTCCTCAACCACACTCGAACAGTGTCAGCATTATGCTTCGCTATCAGGCCATGCGTTATCGATGACGTTCAACTTCCATCACTTAAAGGTGGATTACCCCGGCGGGGAAAAATGGACGCTGGCCACCCCCGATTTTGTTCAATTGAAAGCGCTATTCAATGCCTGGCAACGTGGTATGCATAATAAGGCCTGGAGTGCGCTGTTCTGGTGTAACCACGATCAGCCACGCATTGTTTCTCGTTTTGGCGATGAAGGCGAATACCGCACACAATCCGCTAAAATGTTAGCCATGGTTCTACACGGTATGCAGGGAACCCCCTATATTTATCAAGGGGAAGAAATTGGCATGACTAACCCCGGCTATGAAAGCATCGATCAATATCGCGACATCGAAAGTCTGAATTGCTACACCGAACAGCTAACCAAAGGCGAAACCCCAGCACATATATTGCGTATTCTTGCCAATAAATCACGCGATAATGGGCGTAGCCCGATGCAATGGTCAAGCGCGCCTTCAGCAGGCTTTACGTCAGGTGAGCCGTGGATATCCCCAGGGGCCCGTTACACTGAGATCAATGTCTCACAGGCGCTTGCCGATCCGCACTCGGTGTTTTACACCTACCAGCGGTTAATCGCCCTGCGCAAAGAGCTTCCCTTATTGACCAAGGGGGATTATCAGGATCTTGCGCCAGGCCACGCCTATATCTGGTTGTATCGCCGCTGCTGGCAAGGGCAACAGTTACTGGTACTTGCCAACCTGAGCCGAGAAATGCAGTATTGCAAACTGCCAGCCCCACCGCGCCTGCAGGACTGGCGCCTGTTACTGAGCAACTATGATGATGCGCGCGTCCACCCAGAATCACTCACACTGCGCCCTTTCGAAGCACTTTATTGGCTGTCTGATGCAGAACTGTAAAAATCAGTGTTGAGGGTTATTCCTCCATCACAGCGAAAAGCTCGAGCGTTAAATTACCACAGTGATCGGGCACTGAAATAGCACAGTGCCCGGAAGCTAGCGCATCCTGCACGGCTGAGTGCTCAAGGTCTACCGCGAAGCAAAGATTTTCCCAATCGACAGGTATTGCAGCGGGAATACGGTTAACCGGTTGTAGGGGGCTGTCGTTATCAGTCAGTGTGTTTTCCCTGTGAATAGCGTGCCGGGTTCCGACACAGCATCGCGTCAACATATGTGATTGCAACCGATGTGAAGGCCAGGAAGAGCGGGCCAGAAGATAAAACCCAGAGACAGAATCTACATCCTGTTGTTGTAGTTTCCCTACCCACAGATGATCTTTTTCACGCATCAGATCAATCTCCACGGCCCGGGCTGGCAAACAGGTTTCAAGCAAAGCACTAAGCAATGCGAATAACGGAGGAAAGACTGCCTCAAGATGGTCATGATCATAATGCGGAATATCTGCTGAACTCCACTCCTGCGTATAGGGCAACAGCGGCCCAGCTAATTTAACCAGCTCGCGATAGACCAACTCTGGATGCAATGCCGTCGTCAAACTCACCGCATTCAGCACAGACTCGTAACGGTTCAAAACATTCAACATCCAAAACAGCGGGATATCAGGCTGTACACGTGGTCCAGGTTGTTTATAGCGCAGAGCCAACAGGCCACGACGTTTCAGTCGTGAGCTGGACAGCAGTTTCTCTGCTTGCGCCACAAGCATCGGAGCCGCTGAGAACGCCAGCAGAGGAGGAATAAAAGAAGGATCGATCTCCCAAAGCCCTTGCGCATTACGGTTCAGTCTCGCAATACGATGGGTTTTATAGCCCCTGTTTTCATCAATACTAAATCGCAGCCCGATCGTAGTGCTGGCAACCACATTCTTCTCACTCTGCACTTGAACGTCTTTTCTGCCTTGGTAAGCTATCGCCGGCGGCTCCCCCGCACGATAGTGATATTGAGCCCCATAAAGTTGGAACTCAGTTGCGGGCAATGCCAGCAGCACATCAACCTGTTGCAGTTCTTTCCCTAGTTGCTTATCCAAGTCAATTGCACAAGAAAACGCTGTCGTATCAGATGAGTCAACCCAAGTGCCATCAGGGAGGCAAACTCGCAGTTGCTTTATCGTTAATTGCTGATGCTGCATCGCTTCTTCATCAAGTCGCAGCACTTCAACGCCCCACGAGCTTGACAGTGAATAAGGCGAAGGATATTTGCAGCTATGTCCATTCCAAACCGGGGTAAACTGAGACGGCAGTGAAGAAAGTAAAGCGCCTCTGTTCCATCGAGGTCGTGGCGTCTTCATTCTGAGCGGTTCTCCTCAATGTCCTTTGTACAATATGACAAAACAGGTTTACTCAACCGAGTTCCTTTAATGTGGGTCGGTAATGAGAATATCCACAGAAATCCTGTACAAAAAATAATGCACACATCCGTTAGTAGTGCAAATTACAGGTTCAAGTAATGACTAAGAAGGCGACACAGTAGCAGATATGCTGTCACGCAAGAAACAAATTTAATGACAGAGTAAATAAATGAGAATCTTCGCATATCACGTAGATAATTAGCAGCGCTAAATAAGTGACACTATTATTATGTTATAAGCTGGACGTATAATCGCAGTGATAAAATATTGTTATCAGTTGAGTAGTCATTAAAAGGAATGAAAGCATGGTACGGCAATAATTACATTATTGCCGTACACACATTGGTATTGCTGACATTCTTCGTTATCTACGCGCCAGCAAAAGGCCGAGCACCAACCCAATTGATGCACCCAGCCCCACTCCGTGCCATGGTTTTTTATGAACATAACCATCCGCACGATTCGCGACTTGTTTTGCTTTAGCATAATAACTATCGGAAATACCCAATCTCGCCTTAACTTCCAATAGGGCATTCTCCGCATTTTTCTTCAACGTAATATAGGCTTCATCGGCGCTATCACCAGAATAACGCAATATATCATCTAACGTATCTGCTAATAATTTAGCATCATCTTCAATGCGAATATCTTCAGCAGGTTGTTTCTTCTCAGCCATTATCGACTCCATGTTATGTAACATCAGTAGATTAACTATAGACAACTTCTGCGCCGTGCAGGGCATTGATCTTCCCAGATCATTCTGAAAATAGGAAACTGGAACAGCCGTAATGCCAGCGGACACATCTACGCGGATAAAAAAAACCGCCGCAACCGATAATGGCTGCCGCGGCTTTTTATCCCAATCCTATTTCACGTTGCAGGTATGCTACCTCTCCTCACTCCACCCCAGAAGATTGCTGAGGTAAGCGTCTGGGCTTCGCTGCACCGTTCAAAGCGTCTACATTACATTAATGGCTGTGCCATCTGGACCAGCGAAATCAGCGGCTGGGGATAAAGCCCCAGCAGCAGTACTGCAATGGCAGAAATCAGTACTACCACGCCGCCTGCGGTCAGTGCCCAGTTGTTGGGCGTATCACGCTGACGTTCTTGCGGTGCCGTGAGATACAGGCTGACCATAACGCGCAGGTAATAGTAGAGGCCGATAGCACTCCCCACAACCACTGCGCCAGTCAGCCACCACAGTTTGGCATCAACGCCCACGGCCAGCACATAGAATTTACCGAAGAAGCCAAGCGTCATCGGGATACCGGCCAAAGAGAGCATCATCACTGTCATTACCGCTGAGAGAATCGGCTTATGCCAGAACAGCCCGCGATAAGAGAACAGCGAATCCGCATCTGGACCACGGTACGGGCTGGACATCAGGCTAACAACACCGAAGGCCCCCAGACTGCTGAACAGATAGCCCGCCAGATAGACACCCACAGTTTCTAATGCCAACTGGTGGGTTTGCACTGCAATCAGAGCGACCAGCAGGTAGCCGAGGTGAGCAATGGAAGAGTAACCGAGCAGACGCTTGATGTTGCTTTGCGCAACAGCCATCAGGTTACCAAACAGGATGGAAGCAAAAGCGATCACACCCAGTGCAGTTCTTACCGAGTCACTATCGACCATCGGCGCGTAAAGGAACAAACGCATCACTGCACCAAAAATGGCAATCTTGCTGGCTGTGGCCAGGAAAGTCGACACCGGTGCCGGCGCACCTTGATACACGTCTGGCGTCCAGAGGTGGAACGGCACCAACGAGAGTTTGAACCCTAAACCAACGATCATCATTCCCAGGCCCGCCAGCAGTAGCGGCTCGTGCAGCGTACGATCCGCTAAACGCGCACCCAGGCTGGCAAAGCTCAAGCTGCCAGATTCAGCATAGACTAACGCCATACCAAACAGCAGGAAGGAAGATGCAGCGGCAGAAAGCAGCATGTATTTGATGCCCGCTTCCAGCGAGCGACGTTGGCGAAATGCATAGCTCACCAAACCAAATAGCGGCAACGAGATAAGCTCAATACCGATAAACAGCGACGCCAGATGGTTGGCACTTGCCAGCAAAACGCCACCCAGTGCAGCAATCGCCACCAGCAGATAGAACTCATCGCGGTTATCCGGATAGCCTTCTAGCCAAGGATAAGCAAATGTGCAGGTAGCCAGACTGGCAAGCAGCACCAGCGCGGTGTAGAACATGGAGAACCCGTCTACCCGCAGCAGGGGCGTGACATCCATCGGTCCGGCATTGCCCACCAAAACCAGCGAGAACAACGCAATGTTAAGACCGATAACCGTGACGGTCGCATTAAAGAAATGGTTGCGTCGCCACGCAATGCACAGCATCACAACCACTGCCGTTAATCCGACGATTAACAGCGGCAGGAGCGCGATTAGGTGTTGAAGAGTTATTGTCATGGCGAATTACGGCCTTGTCGTTGAAAGTGTTGAATCAGTTACTGATGACATAAACCAATGCTGGATATTAGCCATCGCCGCATCAGACGTATTCAGAATGGTCTGCGGGAACAAGCCGAGCAGCACCAGCAATACCACCAGCAACATCACCATCGACAATTCACGGGTGGACAGTCCCGGCAGTTTCTCCTCAGATTTTGGCGCTCCGTAGTACGCACGTTGCATCATTACCAACGAGTAGACAGATGCAAACACCAAACCAAACGTCGAAATGACGGTAATCACCGGTACGACAGGATAGCTGCCGAACAGGATCATAAATTCACCCACAAAGTTGCCGGTGCCTGGCATCCCCAACGTTGCCACCGCGAAGAAGAGCGACAACGCGGGCAAGAAACGAATACGCGCCCACAGACCGCCCATCTGGCGCAGATCGCGTGTATGCAAGCGCTCATAGAGCTGGCCACACAGAATAAACAGACCTGCTGCGGAAAGCCCGTGCGCAATCATCTGGATAACCGCTCCCTGATAGGCCAGATGGCTACCAGAGTAGATGGCAATCATCACAAAGCCCATGTGGGATACTGAAGTGTAGGCAATCAGGCGTTTGATGTCGGTCTGCATAAACGCCATCCAAGCGCCGTAGAAGATACCGATAACGCCTAACCACATTGCGATAGGGGCAAACTCGTGGGACGCGTTGGGAAACAGTGGCAGACTGAAACGCAACAAACCGTAGGCCGCCGTTTTCAGCAAGATACCGGCAAGGTCAACAGACCCCGCCGTCGGAGCCTGACTGTGCGCATCCGGCAACCAGCCGTGCAACGGTACCACCGGCATCTTAACCGCAAAGGCGATAAAGAAGCCCAGCATCAGCATATATTCCACACCGCGCGACATGGGGGTTTTCAACAAATCGGTGTAGTTGAAAGTCCAAACCCCGGTGGCATCGTGATGCACGAACACCAGCGCCAGAATGGCGATCAGCATGATCAGACCGCTTGCCTGGGTATAGATAAAGAACTTGGTTGCGGCGGTAATACGCGTTTTCCCATCCGAACCTTTATGTCCCCACAGTGCGATGAGGAAGTACATCGGCACGAGCATCATCTCCCAGAAGAAGAAGAACAGGAACATGTCAATCGCCAGGAACACGCCAATAACGCCGCCCAGGATCCACAGCAGGTTCAGGTGGAAGAAGCCCTGATAACGCTGGATTTCATTCCACGAACAAAGGATTGCCAGCACCCCCAGCAGACCGGTCAGCACCACCATCAGCAGCGACAATCCATCCAGCGCCAGATGAATACCGATACCGAAACGCGGAATCCACAGCACGTTGAATTCAGACTGCCACAACGGCACATCGGCCTGTGCAGTTAAAGAGTATCCGCCCTGCAACCAGAGCAGCAGCGACAGCACCAGCGTTAACCCCATCGATATCAGTGCGATCCAGCGCGGCACGCGGGTGCCGAAACGCTCGAGCTGCCAACACAGCAGGCCGCCGATAAAGGGGAGAAGAATTAGCCAAGGTAGTAGCATGGCGTTTTGCGTCCCTAATTTTAAGAAATCTGAAAACTTGCTGTGACGGAAGCCATTATTATCGGCCTCCCGCCCCTGCGCATCATTACTGCGTGTTTTTCATCGCGTTTATCTCGTGGCAATCGCCATCAGATAAACTGTAACAATGCCAGCACCACAACCGCCCCTACGCCCATTGACGCAACATACCAGCGCAATTGACCATTCTGACTGACGGCCAATCCTTTGTTGCCCCAACGCACTACCACGGCAGGCAAGCCCATCATCGCGTTCAACGGATCGCGCTGTAGCAGTTTGGCAATCGCCAGATACGGTTGTACGAAGACTTTGTCATACAGCCAGTCAAATCCCCAGGCGTGGAACCACCAGGTGGAGAAGAAACGGCCCGGCGCGCTCTGTGCAACGCTGGTCACGAACTGACGTTTACCCAACCACAGCACGGCAGCCAGCAGAATGCCTGCAATCGCCACCACACCAGACGCAATTTCAAGCGTCAAGGTACGGTCATGGCCAAGTTCAGTTGTCTGCGGCAGCACGCCATGCAACGGCGGTACAATCAGCGCACCAACGAACGTGGAGAGCACCATCAGCACCAGCAACGGAATGTGGTGAGACAGCCCTTTGCCCGCATGCGCTTTGGTCTTCGCTTCGCCATGGAACACGATGAAAATCATGCGGAAAGTGTACAGCGAGGTCATAAACGCCCCGGCCAGCCCCGCCATCATGAGATCCATATGGCCGTTAGCCCAGGCACCCGCCAGAATTTCATCTTTACTGAAGAAGCCAGCGGTGACCAACGGCAGTGCCGCCAGCGCCGAGCCGCCAATCAGGAAACTGACGTACACCAACGGAATGGTTTTACGCAGCCCGCCCATCTTGAAGATATTCTGTTCGTGATGGCAGGCGAGAATGACCGAGCCGGAGGCCAGGAACAGCAACGCTTTAAAGAAAGCGTGTGTCATCAGGTGGAAAATCGCCGCATCCCACGCTTGAACACCCAGAGCCAGGAACATGTAACCAATCTGGCTCATCGTAGAGTAGGCCAACACGCGTTTGATATCGCTTTGCACCAGTGCGGCAAACCCCGCCAGCACCAGCGTCACTGCACCGACAATGCCTACCAGATGCAACACATCGGGTGCCATCAGGAACAAACCATGCGTACGGGCAATCAGATAAACCCCCGCCGTTACCATGGTCGCGGCGTGAATCAATGCGGAAACCGGTGTTGGACCGGCCATCGCGTCTGCAAGCCAGGTTTGCAACGGCAACTGGGCTGATTTACCTACCGCGCCACCCAGCAACATCAATGTTGCCCAGGTAATGGCTGGAGAACCTTCCGCCAGTTTCTGCGGTGCCAGCACCATTAGTTCGCGGAAATTGAGCGTGCCCAACTCTTTAAACAGGATGAACAGCGCAAAGGCCAAAAACACGTCACCGACGCGCGTCACGACGAAGGCTTTCATCGCAGCCGCACCGTTTTTCGGGTTGGTATAGTAGAAGCCAATCAACAGGTAGCTGCACAGCCCTACCCCTTCCCAGCCGAGGTACATCAGCAGCAAGTTATCCGCCAGCACCAGAATGACCATGCTAGCGATAAACAGGTTGGTGTAGGCAAAGAAACGGGAGTAGCCCTCTTCACCGCGCATGTACCAAGAGGCAAACAGGTGAATAAAGAAGCCGACGCCAGTCACTACCGACAGCATGGTGAGAGACAGCCCATCCAGTGCCAGACGGAAAGCAATATCAAAGTTGCCTACTGCCATCCACGTCCACAGATGTTGATTGAAAAACGTTACGCCGCCTTCATGGTGTTGCGCAAAGAAATCAATCGCAACCCAACAGGTGGTCAATGCGGCCAACCCGATGGAACCTACGCCCACGGTAGCAGCGGTGTTTTCTGACCAACGACCGCGCGAAAATGCCAACAGCAAAAAGCCAAGCAGCGGGAATAGTATTGTTAAGTAGAGTAAGTTCATCCGCGCATCTCACTGACAGTATCGATATTCAGGGTATGACGACGGCGATACATCTGGAGCAATAACGCCAGACCGATACTGGCTTCAGCTGCCGCCAGCGTGATCGCCAGAACATACATCACCTGCCCATCCGCATGTCCCCAATAGCTGCCAGCAACCACAAACGCCAGCGCTGCAGCATTGATCATTACTTCCAGGCTGATCAGCATAAACAAGAGGTTACGCCGAATAATCAGCCCCGTCAGCCCGAGCAGGAATAAAATGGCCGCCAAGGCCAGCCCATGTTGTAACGGGATCATGTGCGTTCCTCCGCCAGTTTCTTCTCAGCATCTTCTTTCGGCTGCTTATCGAGCATTTTGTCTTCCCGACCGACGTGAAACGCCACCACCAGCCCTGCCAACAGCAGCATGGATGCCAATTCAACCGCCAACACATACGGCCCAAACAGCGTAATACCGACCGCTTTAGCATCGATCACTGCGCCCGAAATTTCCGTGCCGCTGAGGCTGAAAATTGCCCTGACAACCACGATGAGTAGCAGCAGCGAGAGCAGCCCAGGACCAATCCAGACACTGGGTTTCAACCAGGCACTTTCCTGCTCCGTTACGCTGTTGCCGAGGTTGAGCATCATCACCACAAACACGAACAGCACCATAATGGCACCCGCGTAAACGATGATTTCTACTGCACCAGCAAAGTACGCTCCCAGCGAGAAAAATACGCCGGAAATGGCCAGCAATGAGACGATTAAATACAACAATGCATGTACAGGGTTAGTGTGTGTAATCACACGTATGGTCGCCAGAATGGCGATTAACCCCGATGCATAAAACGCGAATTCCATGCTCGGCTCCTTAAGGCAACAGGCCTTTGACATCAATGGGTTTGGCTTCGTTTTCCGCGTCGCCCTTCTCTTTCCCATCGATAGCCATGCCCGCCATCCGGTAGAAGTTGTATTCCGGGTATTTACCGGGCCCAGAGATCAACAGATCTTCTTTTTCGTACACCAGATCCTGGCGCTTGTAATCGCCCATTTCAAAATCTGGCGTCAGCTGTATTGCTGTGGTCGGGCACGCCTCTTCACAGAACCCGCAGAAAATGCAGCGCGAGAAGTTAATACGGAAAAACTCGGGATACCAACGGCCATCCTTCATTTCCGCTTTCTGCAAGGAGATACAACCGACCGGACAGGCCACGGCGCACAGGTTACACGCCACACAACGCTCTTCGCCATCCGGATCGCGCGTCAGTACAATACGACCACGGTAACGGGGAGGTGGGTTAACCGGCTCCTCCGGATACATTTTGGTTTCACGCTTTTTAAATGCGTTGGACCCGACCATACAGATACTGCGTACCTGGGTACCGAAACCAACCACAATGTCTTTTATCTTCATGGTTCAGTTCCCTTTAATGTGCGTTGTACAAAATCACGGCCGCCGTCGCCAGCAGGTTTAGCAGCGTTAACGGCAAGCAAACGGTCCAGCCGAAGGTCATCACCTGGTCATAGCGCGGACGAGGCAACGAGGCACGGATCAGGATAAACATCATCATGAAGAAGCCTGTTTTCAACGCAAACCAAACGAAAGGTGGCAAGAATGGCCCGTGCCAGCCGCCGAAGAACAGCGTCACCATCAGTGCCGATACGGTCACGATGCCGATATATTCACCGACGAAGAACAGGCCGAATTTCATACCGGAATATTCGATATGGTAACCATCTGCCAGTTCCTGCTCCGCTTCCGGCTGGTCGAAAGGATGACGGTGACACACCGCCACACCTGCGATAGCAAAGGTGATAAAGCCGAAGAACTGCGGGATCACATTCCACAGATGCGCCTGAGACTCCACGATATCGCGCATATTGAAAGATCCCGCCTGAGCCACCACGCCCATCAACGATAGGCCGAGGAACACTTCATAGCTCAACGTCTGTGCTGACGCACGCACCGCCCCCAGCAAGGAGTATTTGTTACCGCTCGCCCAACCGGCGAACAACACGGCGTATACCGCCAACCCCGCCATCATCAGGAAGAACAGCAGGCCGATATTCAAATCGGCAACGCCCCAGGTCGGGGTGACCGGTACAATAGCGAACGAGAGCAGCAGCGAGGTAAAAGCGATCACCGGTGCCAACGTAAAAATCACGCGGTCAGTAAAGCGCGGCACCCAGTCCTCTTTGAAGAACATCTTGATCATGTCAGCAACCAGCTGCAACGATCCACCCCAGCCCACCCTGTTTGGCCCATAACGTCCCTGGAATAGCCCCAGAAGACGACGTTCGCCCATACTCATGAATGCGCCGCAGGTGACCACCACCAGCAGGATCACCACGGCTTTGCCGACGGCGATCAAGGTATCCATAACCTCCGGTGTAAACCAGCTCATTGTGCAGCCTCCCGCAGACTTTCAATGGTTGTCCCAGCCAGCGACGGTGCAATACCCGGGAACCCTAACGGCAATCCGACCTGCCCCTGACGCAAGGCGTCGCTCAGGCGCAACGGTAGGCGCAGCGTCTGCCCCTGACATTGCAACTCAAGCAGTGCACCCGCGTTGACGCCCAGCGTCGCGGCATCCGCGGTGCTGACCATCACGTAAGCCTCATCCATGCGTTGTTGGATAACCGTAGAGCGCTGTGTCATCTCTTCACTGCCGAACAGATGGTAGTAAGGTGCAACGCGCCATTGCCCCGGTTGCGCACTATACGCAGCGGGAATAGCATCGAAGTAGCTCAACGTATCATCGCCCGCTTCGATCAAACGCACGCCAGGATCGCCATGACGCAGGTGACCACCCACTTCATCCTGGAATTTGTTCCAGGCCTGCGGTGAGTTCCAGCCAGGAGACCAGGCAAACGGAATCTGCTGGCGCGCCGCGGTCGGGCTGTTGTTCCCTTCCATTGAGAAGGCGAACATAGTGTCTTTATCTTGTGGCTGACGCGGTTCATGCACGCTGATATTGGCACGCATGGCGGTGCGACCACTGGAGCGGTTAGGTGAACGCGCCAGTTTCTGACCATTAATACGGAAATTAGCATCCGGCGCAGCATCTTTGATCCCCGCCAGTTGCGGCAGCGCCGCGACACAGGCATCGATCACATGATCCAGTTGCGTCCAATCTACTTTGCGGCTCTGGTAGGTGCTGGCAAGAGAATGCAGCCAGCGCCAGCTTTCAAGCATCACAACGCTGTTGTCATAGTAGGCAGGATCGTACACCTGGAAGAAACGCTGGGCGCGGCCTTCCTGGTTCACCAACGTACCGTCACTTTCTGCAAAACTTGCAGCGGAGAGGATTAACGACGCCTTGTCCATGATCGCAGTGCGCTGATGATCCAGCACAATCAGATTAGTGGCTTTAGCAAGTGCCGCATCCACACGCGCTTGAGGTGCATGACGATAGAGATCGTTTTCAAGCACTACCACGCTATCGGCGGCACCACTTTCCAGTTGGGCCAGCGCATCATCCAAAGAACCCCCGCCGATCATCGACAGGCCAATGCTGTTTGCTGCCGAGGCAACAAAAGTCACACCAACATCTGAACCACGTTGTTTGAGCGCTTTCGCCACGTTAGCGGCAGCTTCGATAATGGCTTCGCTGCCAGAATGGGTGCCGGAGATAATCAGCGGCTTTTTCGCCCCCGCCAGCGCCTGCACGATAACATCA
Source organism: Serratia marcescens (assembly GCA_015548865.1). Taxonomy (GTDB): domain Bacteria; phylum Pseudomonadota; class Gammaproteobacteria; order Enterobacterales; family Enterobacteriaceae; genus Symbiopectobacterium; species Symbiopectobacterium marcescens_A. Next base: position 100,076 of record JADMXW010000016.1, read on the forward strand.
ACTTTGGGTGCCAACGAGGCATCCAAATCGGTGACTGCTGGGGCATTTTCATCCAACGCATGTGCAATGGCGAAGCCTAGGCGTGCCTGATCTTCTACCGGTGCACGGTAGTTCCAGGCCGCGATATCATCCAGACGGGTTTTATCCACCGACGTCATAAACAGTGGGTGTTTGGCGTGTTGACCGATATTGAGAATTGCCGCAATCTGCCAGTCTGCCACTTTTTGTGCAGCGGCCATTTCACGCGCTTTCCCCTTCACTGCCTGACGTACTGCCAACGCGATACGTGCGCCGGTTTGAGTCAAATCCTCACCCAGCACCAGCACGGCATCGTGGCTTTCGATGTCACGCAGCATCGGCGTATGCACGCCGCTGTCGCGCAGGACTTTGAGGATGAGTTGTAAACGCGCCTGCTCACCGTGGGCAATACCCGTGTAGAAGCTTTCGGCCCCAACTAACTCGCGCAGCGCATAGTTGCTTTCCACACTGGCACGGGGAGAACCGATGCCAATCACGCGTTTAGATTGACGCAATACATCCGCAGCCCCTTGCAATGCCTGGTCGGCATTAAGGGCAATCCAGTCATCGCCACGGCGCTGTAACGGCTGGCGCGGACGATCTTTGGCATTGACATAACCGTAGCCAAAACGGCCACGGTCACACAGGAAATAGTGGTTCACGCTGCCGTTATAACGGTTTTCTATGCGGCGCAGTTCGCCGTAACGTTCACCGGGGCTGGTATTGCACCCGATGCTACACTGCTGGCATACGCTGGGCGCAAACTGCATGTCCCATTTGCGGTTATAGCGCGCAGAGTGCGTTTTATCGGTGAACACCCCGGTCGGACACACTTCTACCAGGTTGCCGGAAAACTCGCTTTCCAGCACACCATCTTCCGGACGACCAAAGTAGACGTTGTCATGGGCACCATACACCCCAAGATCTGTCCCACCGGCATAGTCTTTGTAGTAGCGCACACAGCGGTAACAGGCGATGCAACGGTTCATCTCATGAGAGATAAACGGCCCCAGATCCTGATTGCGGTGAGTGCGTTTGGTAAAACGATAACGGCGGAAATTGTGCCCCGTCATCACCGTCATATCCTGTAGATGACAGTTTCCCCCCTCTTCACAGACTGGACAGTCGTGCGGATGGTTGGTCATCAAGAATTCGACGATGGTTTTACGGAACAGTTTGGCTTCCTCATCGTCGATGGCGATAAAGGCACCATCGGTTGCGGGGGTCATACAGGACATGACCAAACGGCCACGCGTATCTTCCGCATTCTGGTACTGCTTAACCGCGCAGAGGCGGCAGGAACCGACGCTACCCAGCGCGGGATGCCAGCAAAAGTAAGGAATATCAAGCCCCAGCGTCAGACAAGCCTCTAGCAGGTTGTCCGAGCCGTTCACCTCATACTCTTTGCCGTCTACATGAATCGTAGCCATAGTCAGCATGCTTCCATAATGGCCCGTGTTGCCACAGGCGCTAATCAAAAATTCTGTAATAAGCGCAGGCTATCCGCCAGCGGAGACGTGTTTCGTCTCCTATTATTGTCGGCTTGATTACCAACGCTCTTTCAGCAGGTTTGGCTGAATACCGCCAATCGCTTTGGTATTTCCCAAATACTGCGGCGCAATGCCCGCTTCAAATTCGTCACGGAAATACTTAATCGCGCTTTGCAGCGGCTCAACAGCACCTGGCGCATGTGCGCAGAAAGTGTTACCCGGCCCAAGGAAGCGGCACAACTGCTCCAGCGTTTCGATATCGCCGGGTTGGCCTTCTCCCTTTTCCAGCGCGCGCAGGATCTTCACGCTCCACGGCAGACCGTCGCGACACGGCGTACACCAGCCACAGGATTCACGGGCAAAAAACTCTTCCAGATTGCGAGTCAGCCCCACCATATTGATCTCGTGATCCACCGCCATCGCCAGCGCAGTGCCAAGACGGCTACCTGCTTTAGCGATATGTTCGAAATCCATCGGCAGATCGAGGTGGGCCTCAGTGAGAAAATCGGTACCCGCGCCACCCGGCTGCCAGGCTTTGAATTTAAGCCCATCGCGCATGCCACCAGCATAGTCTTCCAAAATCTCTCGCGCCGTGGTGCCAAAAGGCAGTTCCCACAGACCGGGATTTTTCACACGGCCAGAGAACCCCATCAGCTTGGTGCCAGCATCTTTACTCTTGCCAGCAGACAGCCCCTGATACCATTCGGCGCCATGCGCAATGATCGCAGGCACATTACACAGGGTTTCCACGTTGTTTACGCAAGTCGGCTTGCCCCACGCACCGGCGGACGCTGGGAACGGTGGTTTAGAACGCGGATTAGCGCGACGCCCTTCCAGTGAGTTGATCAGCGCCGTCTCTTCACCACAGATATAGCGCCCTGCCCCTGTGTGCACGAACAGCTCAAAATCAAATCCACTGCCGAGAATATTTTTGCCGAGCAGACCCGCCTGTTTGGCTTCTTCGATAGCGCGACGTAGGTTAACGGCAGCCTCTACGTATTCACCACGCAGGAAGATATAGCCGCGATAGGCTTTAAGGGCGAACGCGCTGATCAGCATGCCTTCCACCAGCAGGTGCGGCAGTTGTTCCATCAGCAAACGGTCTTTATAGGTACCCGGCTCCATCTCATCCGCGTTACACAGCAGATAGCGGATGTTCATACTTTCGTCTTTGGGCATCAGGCTCCATTTCAGACCAGTGGAGAAGCCCGCACCGCCACGCCCTTTCAGGCCCGCATCTTTTACCAGGCTGACCACTTCGTCCTGCGCCATGCCGCTGAGCGCTTTCTGCGCCGCCGCATACCCATTCTTTGCGCGGTATTCGTCAAGCCATACCGGCTGCTTGTCATCACGCAGACGCCAGGTCAGCGGATGCTGTTCGGGCGTCAGAATCCTGTTCATACTCATTGATACGGCTCCAATAGCGAATCGATATCGTCAGGCTTGACATGACTGTGCGTATCCTCGTCGATCATCATCGACGGGCCTTTGTCACAGTTGCCCAGGCAGCAGGTCGGCAGCAGGGTAAAACGGCCATCAAAGGTCGTTTGCCCCGGTTTGATCTTCAGTTTTCGCTCCAGAGCAGCCTGCACGCCCTGAAAACCATTGATGTAGCACACGACGCTGTCGCAATAGCGAATCACATGTCGTCCAACCGGTTGACGGAAAATCTGGCTATAAAACGTTGCCACACCTTCCACATCGCTGGCCGGAATCCCCAGAATGTCAGCAATGGCGTTTATAGCGCCATCCGGCACCCAGCCACGATGCTTCTGGACTATTTTCAATGCTTCGATGGACGCCGCGCGCGCATCTTCGTAATGATGTTTCTCATGTTCGATGGCATCGCGCTCTGCGTCGCTCAATACAAAAACAGACTCGTTCGGCGCGGCTTCGGCTGCGGCGTTAATAGGTTGTTGAGTGTCTTGATCATGCATAATTAGCGATCCACATCTGACATAACGAAATCAATACTCCCGAGGTACACAATCAGATCAGAGACCAGACAACCGCGAATCACGGAAGGAATCTGCTGCAAATGTGGGTAACTCGGGGTGCGAATACGGGTGCGGTAGCTCATGGTGCCGCCGTCGCTGGTCAGGTAGTAACTGTTGATACCTTTCGTCGCTTCGATCATCTGGAACGATTCGTTTTCAGGCATCACAGGGCCCCAGGACACCTGGAGGAAGTGGTTGATCAGCGTTTCAATATGCTGCAACGTGCGCTCTTTCGGCGGTGGCGTGGTCAGCGGGTGATCGGCTTTAAACGGGCCTTCCGGCATATTGTTCAGGCACTGTTCCAGAATCCGCAGGCTCTGGCGCAGCTCTTCCACTTTCAGCATCACGCGGGCATAGCAGTCACTGATGCCGTCGCCGACCGGGACTTCAAAGTCAAAGTTTTCATAGCCGGAATACGGACGCCATTTACGCACGTCAAACGCAATACCGGTAGCACGCAACCCTGCGCCAGTGACACCCCATTCCAGCGCTTCTTTGGCGTTGTACGCCGCTACGCCTTGGGTACGTCCTTTGAGGATGGTATTTTTCAGCGCAGCCGTAACATAGGTATCCAGACGCTTGGGCATCCAGTCCAAAAACTCACGCAGCAGACGTTCCCAGCCGCGCGGCAGGTCGTGCGCCACGCCACCGATACGGAACCAGGCCGGGTGCATACGGAAACCGGTGATGGCTTCCACCAAATCATAAATTTTCTGGCGATCGGTAAAGGCAAAAAAGACCGGCGTCATGGCACCGACGTCTTGAATAAAGGTACTGATGTAAAGCAGGTGGCTGTTTATTCTGAACAGCTCTGAAAGCATGACGCGGATAACGTTCACACGTTCCGGCACCACGATTCCTGCCAGTTTCTCCACGGCTAATACATAGGGCATTTCATTGACGCAGCCGCCCAGGTATTCGATGCGGTCGGTATACGGGATATAGCTGTGCCAGGATTGGCGCTCGCCCATCTTCTCCGCACCGCGGTGGTGGTAGCCCACATCAGGAATACAATCGACAACCTCTTCACCATCCAGTTGCAGGATGATACGGAACGCCCCGTGTGATGAGGGGTGGTTCGGCCCGAGGTTAAGGAACATGAAATCTTCGTTTTCTGTTCCACGCTTCATGCCCCAGTCTTCGGGTTTGAAGGTCAGGGATTCCATCTCCAGATCTTCTTTCTGCTTAGTCAGCACAAAGGGATCGAATTCAGTGGCACGTGCCGGGTAGTCTTTGCGCAGTGGGTGCCCTTCCCACGTCTGCGGCATCATGATACGTGTCAGGTGTGGGTGACCTTCAAACGTAATGCCGAACATGTCCCACACTTCACGCTCATACCAGTTGGCGTTAGGGAACAGTTTCACCATGGTTGGCAGGCGCAAGTCATTTTCAGACAATGGCACCTTGATCATGATGTCACGATTACGTTCAATGGAGATAAAGTGATAGAAGACAGAGTAGTCTGCAGCAGGCAAGCCTTCTCGGTGCGTACGCAGGCGTTCGTCCACCCCATGCAGATCGAACAGCATCACATAGGGTTTGGGCAGTTTTTTCAGGAACGTGACAACGTCCAGTAATTGCTCACGCTTTACCCATACAACAGGCATCCCAGTACGGGTTGCTTGTACGGTAAAGGCTTCGGGTCCAAAACGGTTACACAGCTCGCCAACGACGGGATCATCCCGGTGATCGCGGGTAGCCCAGGCCGGCTGCGCGAGGTCGTGCGTCGTTAAATCTGTCATAAATATGTCACCACGGTAATTTTGCCATTCTGTTAATGGTGAGGCCGCCGTTTATTATCTTGCCACCCTGTGAGAGTAGTATTACGCAGCCAATATGCTTGCCATTAACAGATTAAATCTCGTCGGGCGAACGCAGGTTCGTCACCGCAATACGCTCCGCGCGTTTGCGCTCGCGCTCGGACTGCATATTGGCACGGTACACGCCCTGCTCTCCCACCACCCATGACAGAGGGCGGCGCTCTTGACCAATAGACTCTTTGAGCAACAGCAGCGCTTGCATATACGCTTCAGGACGTGGTGGGCAACCCGGAATATACACGTCCACCGGCAGGAATTTGTCGACACCCTGCACCACCGAATAGATATCGTACATACCGCCGGAGTTGGCACATGCCCCCATGGAAATAACCCATTTAGGCTCGAGCATCTGCTCATACAGGCGCTGAATAACCGGCGCCATTTTGGTGAAACAGGTTCCAGCAACCACCATAAAGTCGGCCTGACGCGGTGAAGCACGTAACACTTCAGAGCCAAAACGAGCAACGTCATGCACAGCGGTGAACGAGGTCACCATCTCTACATAGCAGCAGGAAAGACCGAAGTTATAGGGCCACAGTGAATTTTTGCGCCCCCAGTTCACGGTGTCGTGTAAGGCATGTTCAAGGTTACCCATGAAGACACTGCGGTGAACATGCTGTTCAAGAGGATCGGTTACGATCTCCTGGCGTTGCAGGGGATAACGGTCATTCTCACCGTCCGGCTCTATGCGGGTGAGCGTATAGTCCATCTTAAAGTGCCTCGCTGTTACTGCGGATGAGTGTTGGTGGTGTTGACCGGAAAGTCAGACTTGATAACCTGCCGTTTTGAACGCGTCGGCGTCCAGTCAAGCGCGCCGATACGGATCAGGTAGACCAACCCCGCCAACAACACCAAAATGAAAATGGCAGCTTCGATGAAGCCCAGCCAGCCGCTTTCCCGAATGGAAACGGCCCAGGCATAGAGATAGAGAGCTTCAACGTCGAAAATAACGAAAAACATGGCGACCAGATAGAACTTGGCGGACAGGCGCATGCGCGCAGAACCAACCGAGTCTATCCCGGATTCATAGGGAACGTTCTTTGCCCTTGCCCTGACTCTCCCACCTAGCAGGAACCCGCCCAGCAACATGAAGCCACACAGGCCGACGGCGATGATAACGAATAGCGCAAATGCCCAGTGATGGGCGAGGATTTCAGTCGTTGTTGACATACTCTTGCTTACTCATCAAAAGTGACGTTGAACACCTGCTCTTCTGGCAGTTAATGCGTCACATCGATTAAAAGGAAGGATAATCACCCTGCAAACTGTACGGAAAACATCTGTGTTCAGCGACGTTTGCAGCGGTTGCGTCCTTTATTTTGTAACCTTTTTTCAACCTTACTAAAAATAACAGCACATTACTTAACATGCACGCTGTTTTGTTAACATTTCACTTTCCACACTTAAGCTAAATCGAGTCAGTGTTGCGCTAGCGCATGCAATTGTTAACAACCTGCTAGCTAAAGGATAGGTGATAATGCACAAGCACTATACCATTTTCGTGCGGAAAACCCGGTCCCCCTTAGCGTTAATAGGGTTATTTTTTGATCCAACACACATTTTTGTCAATTTAGTTAGTAAAAAAAGCCAAATGTCATCGTCAATGTTAACAGTTGAAAATTTGCAACATTCATTTGAAAAACGAGAAACAGCTTTTCATAAAATACAAAACCTTAAAAAACCAGAGGAATAACGATAAGTGGAATGCTAAAGAATGGAAATAATCACAAAAGGGGATAATGACAAAAAAGTTAAAAAACGGGCATAGCCGTGACGGCGTCCTGCTACTACGCCATACCCGTATGAACGGAATCAACATTCCAGGTTACATAAACATGGCATTTTTCAGTGCCAAATCACTCTCCCCTGTGCTGTTATCATCATTGCCGGATGCACCAGACAACAACGTACCGCGATAATAATGGCCAGATTCCACCACATTGAAAATAGCGTCTGCCAGCGTGTTGCTTTCTTGCTGGCGTTTGCAGAGAAAATATTGCGTATCGGGAAGTGTTGGCAAGCCGTCTGCCGTTCCTAATACCCTCAACTCCGGACTCATCATTTCAACAGTACGCACCGTCACACCGAGCCCAGCCTTCACCGCAGCACGCACAGCCGGAAGCGTTGAAGCAACATAGGCAATGCGCCAAGGTATCTCCGCCTCATTGAGCAACGTAATCGCCAATGCGCGAAAATTACTCGGTTCATCCAGCAAAACCAGAGATACCGGTTCATCCTGGCGAAAGCGATAATCAGCAGCGCAGTACCACATGGTCGGTGATGTACGCAGCAAGATTTGCTCGGCGTTATCACTTGATATGGTAGTGATCGCTAAATCAATCGCTCTTTTTTCCAGCATACTGTGCAGTTCTGGACTAGGCTTGACGCTAACGTCAATAGTCAGTTTGGGAAACAGTGTGGTTACGCGATGCAAAAGAGTAGGCAAAATATTATCCGCCGTATCTTCACATGCACCAATTGCCAGTGTACCGAGCATATCACTGTGCATAAGCGACGTGCAGGCTTCATCATTAAATTGCAGGATCTTGCGAGCGTAGCCTAGAAACTGCACGCCGTGTTCCGTCAGCAATTTGTTACGACCGTGGCGGGCGAACAACTCCTTCCCCACCAGTTGCTCCAGTCGTTGCATCTGTTGGCTCACTGCGGATTGCGTGCGACAAACGGCTACGGCAGCAGCAGCGAAAGTGTTCAAATCCGCTACCGCCACAAACGTCCTGAGTAGATCGAGATCAAGATTGAGTACCGATCGATTTGCATTGGCCATACGATTTTCACTTATCTATTTTAGTATTTAACAAACATTCCTGGTGTTTTATTACATGTATCGCTAAAGACGATACATGTTGAAACAGTATCGCAGTCGTTCGATTAGGGCAAAAAAATACTCACATTTCGTTACCATTATCGCCTTTTCACCCAGCGTCTAACGCCCCTCGCTTAATAGTGGCGAGAGCATTATCCACTCAGTAAAAAAATGACCGCACAGCCTTTATACTGGAAAATATATTTTCACGCTCCGAATAAATAGCCTTAAGAAAAGAAAGGCGCTCGGGATGCTTTATCATCTTTTTTCATAATGGGATTGACACAATTCAGCGCGGGCATAAATGCACAATAACAGTGCAGCCGCCCGCTGCATTGCACTAAAATCGACGATCATTCTTCAAAAGGGGTAAACACAGGAGTACATTAGGCAGGTTATGCTATTTCATCGCGGAATACGCTTTTCCTGAAAAAAGGTTCTCTCTATCTATGATGTCTCCCATTGAGAAGTCTAAAAAGCTGGATAATGTTTGCTATGACATTCGCGGCCCGGTGCTAAAAGAAGCCAAGCGTCTGGAAGAAGAAGGAAATAAAGTCCTCAAACTGAACATTGGCAATCCTGCACCATTTGGTTTCGACGCACCGGATGAAATTCTGGTCGATGTGATTCGTAATTTACCAACAGCGCAAGGTTATTGCGATTCCAAAGGGCTTTATTCCGCGCGTAAAGCAATTGTGCAGCATTATCAGGCACGCGGAATGCGTGAAATGACGCTAGAAGACGTTTATATCGGCAACGGCGTATCCGAACTGATTGTGCAATCCATGCAAGCATTGCTCAATACCGGCGACGAGATGTTGGTTCCTGCACCGGATTATCCGTTGTGGACCGCTGCGGTTTCGTTATCCAGCGGGCATGCGGTGCACTATATGTGTGATGAAGATGCCGGATGGTTCCCCGACCTGGACGACATTCGCAGTAAAATAACCCCTCGCACACGCGGCATTGTGATTATCAACCCCAATAACCCTACCGGGGCTGTCTACAGCAAAGAACTGCTGATGGAGATCGTAGAAATTGCACGTCAGCATAGCCTGATTATTTTTGCTGACGAGATCTACGACAAAATCCTGTATGACGAGGCTCAGCACCATTCTATCGCTGCACTGGCACCGGATTTACTGACCGTCACCTTCAATGGGCTGTCAAAAACCTACCGTGTAGCCGGGTTCCGTCAGGGTTGGATGGCCCTTAACGGCCCGAAAAAGCACGCCAAAGGCTATATCGAAGGTTTGGAAATGCTGGCTTCAATGCGTTTGTGTGCCAACGTCCCCATGCAACATGCTATTCAGACAGCGCTGGGCGGCTATCAGAGTATCAGCGAGTTCATTCACCCCGGTGGACGACTGTATGAACAGCGTCTGCGCGCCTGGGAGCTGATCAATCAGATTCCCGGTGTTTCCTGTGTGAAACCACAGGGTGCGCTCTACATGTTCCCACGCATTGATGCCAAGCGGTTCAATATTCATGACGATCAGAAACTGGTGTTAGATCTACTGCTGCAAGAAAAAGTGCTGCTGGTGCAAGGCACGGCCTTTAACTGGCCACACCCAGATCATGTGCGTATCGTGACGCTGCCGCGCGTTGATGAACTGGATTCCGCCATCCATAAACTGGGGCGTTTCCTGTCGCATTACCATCAGTAATCTGCATTTGTACTACGCCTGCGTGCCGATTTTTACGACCCGCAGGCTGTTTTCCCCTGGTTTATTCCCTAAATAATTCAAGTTGCGCACGGTGGCCTCGTGAAAGGTGAGGCTCAGGGATGGGTAACGTAACGTGTACAGTCAACGCATTTGCAATTTGAAGTACGACGGCTATACATCCTTCCCGAGAGCGGCCACAATAGCCCATTATGGTGCTGCTGTCTGAGAGAACACGATGAATCAGAGTCACTTTTTCGCCCACTTATCCCGTCTGAAACTGATTAACCGCTGGCCGCTGATGCGTAATGTACGCACAGAAAACGTGTCTGAGCACAGCCTTCAAGTGGCCTTTGTCGCTCACGCACTGGCAGTGATCAAAAATCGGAAATTCAACGGCAACCTGAATGCAGAACGCATCGGGATGCTGGCGATGTACCATGATGCCAGTGAAGTGTTGACGGGGGATATGCCTACGCCGATCAAATATTTCAACGCACAGATTGCCCATGAATATAAGAAGATAGAGAAATTGGCGCAGCGCAGCCTGATTGCCATGTTGCCGCCCGAATTACAGCAGGATTATCGCCAACTGATTGACGACAGTTGCTGTAGTGAAGAAGAGCATGCCATTGTCAAACAAGCGGATGCCCTGTGTGCCTATCTGAAATGTCTTGAAGAGCTTTCAGCCGGTAACAGCGAGTTCGCCCTTGCCAAAACCCGACTGGAAAAGACGCTGCAACAACGCCAAAGCCCGGAGATGGACTACTTCATGGAAATATTTATTCCGAGTTTTAGCCTGTCGCTGGATGAGATTAGTCAGGGTTCCACTCTGTAAGTCGGAATAGTTAGTTTTGTTTTTATATCCGTGTAAAAAATCAAGCCGAGGTGGGCGAGACCGCCGGGTGAGCCGCATGGATGCGGCGAAAGGCAGCGCCGCGTCGGGAACGCGTCGCTGGCGGCCCGATAGCGGTCACGAACGCCGAGGGCACCGCGCAGCGGCGTGATTTCCCGCGAACAGCCAGGGGCATGGGGCGACGGCGATTGAGCCGCCCCATGTCGGGCACGCGCTACTCGTGTAGCAGAAAGTCGCTTAGCCCGTTGCGCACGAAACCTTCACTGCATGCACAGAAAAATGGTTTTATAAGGTGCATCAACGCACAGTTAAAAACCATACAGCCACGGCACCATGATCACGCTGACGATCATCACCAGCACAGTGAACGGCACGCCCACTTTCACGAAGTCACCAAAGCGATAACCACCAGGACCGAGCACCAACGTATTCACCGGCGAAGAAACGGGCGTCATGAACGCAGCGGAAGCGGCAATGGCCACAATCAGGGCGAAGGGATAAGGCGACACTCCCATCTGTTTCGCTGCAGCAATGGCTATCGGCGCCATCAGCACGGCCGTTGCAGTGTTGGAAATAAATAATCCAATTGTTGCGCACAGCACAAACAGACACACTAACATCACCTGTGGCCCTGCACCGCCCGCGATGTCCATCAGGCCATTCACAATCAACGTCACACCACCGGTTTGCTGGAGCGCCAACGCAAATGGCATCATCCCGACGATCAAAATCAGGCTCGGCCAATGAATCGCACGGTAAGCGCTTTCCATATCGATGCAGCGAAATTTCCCCATCAACAAACAGGCGATCAATGCAGCAATCGCATTGGGGATCTCGTCAGTCAGCATCATGGCTACCATCAGCGCCAAACAAAACAGCGCATGCGGTGCCTGGCTTACAGCAGGAGCCACGTCATCCACCTCAGCCGGTAGGTTTAACACCAGCATCACATGCTTTTGCGATTGCAGTTGGCGGATCATGCGCCAGTCGCCAATCACTAACAGAATATCGCCCAGTTGCAGCGGTTCATCTGCCAGCAATCCGTCCATCGCCTCACCGTTACGGCGGATACCCACCACGGAAAGCCCGTAGCGACTGCGGAAACCCACGTCGTAAAGCGTTTTGCCAATCAGTTCAGAATCAGGGATCAGCGATACTTCCGCCATACCCACATCGCGCGCCTGCTCGGAAAAATATTCACCACGCAGTACCATAGGTTCCAGTCGCTGAGAAGTACAAAACTCACGCAGATCGACTTCAGAAGCTGACATATCGATCAGCAACACATCGTTTAAACGCAGTTCGGTGTTACCCGCCACGCTGACCATCACGCGGCGGAATTTACGCCAGCGTTCAATCCCCACCACGTTGGCACCATAGCGCTGGCGCAACCGCAGATCATCCAAGCGGTGACCGATAAAAGGTGACCCCGGCAGTATCGCCAAACGTCGCGCCCGACCCGTCAGTTTGTAATCACGGATCAGATCCCGGAAGGTTTTACGCTTCCATCCGTCTTTTTTGGCTGCTTCTGGGTCGGCACCGCTCAGCCAAAACCGAGCCACCAGCATGTAAGCTATCCCCAGTAACAGCACCACCACACCAATGGGGGTCACGCTGAAAAAACCGAAGCCGTGGTTACCGTCACGCATCAACTCACTGCTCACCACCATATTGGGCGGCGTTGCTACCAGCGTCATCATCCCGCTGATAAGGCCAGCAAAACTGAGCGGCATCATCAGTCTCCCCGGTGAGGTTTTCATTTTGGCCGATACGCTCAGCACGACGGGGATAAAGATCGCCACCACCCCAGTGGAGCTCATAAATGCACCCAGTGCAGCCACCGTTAACATCAGCAGCACCAGCATTTTGATCTCGCTGCTGCCCGCAACCCGGATGAGCCACTCCCCCACCTGATAGGCAACGCCCGTTCTGACAAGCCCTTCACCGATAACAAACAGCGCGGCGATAAGGATCACATTGGGGTCACTGAAACCAACCAATGCCTCAGAGAGTGTCAGCGTGCCGCTTAACACAAACGCAATAATAACCAACAGCGCGACCACATCCATGCGTAGCTTATTGGTGCTAAACAATACGATAGCGATCAACAGCAGGGATAACACCCAGAGCAGTTCGCGGTTCAAAAGTTCCTCCCGAAAAACAAGCGGCAATACGGTTACTCACAACCGTCAGACGGTAACAGCTAAAACATCACTCTCAGAGCCTATCCCAGTAGGCGTCATTGGCACAGTCCGTTTGGGCATGGACAAAAGCCTGCGCATACGCGACGTAAGTAAGGATTTCAAGTTCTGTCCAAGGCAAAAATGGCATGTAGAATAGCCCTAATGGGACAGCCCCTTACTCAAATCCTCTTCCGGTAGTCTGCCATAAAAAAACCCCACCGAGGCGGGGTTTTGATCATATTTAGTTACGCTTTTATCAATCAGTTAGCTTATGCACCAGCACGCCGTTTATCGATGGCGTCAATATCAGTTGCGTCAAAGATGACAACACCATATCAACGTCCTCTAACGCCAATGTATTCGCGGGTGCATTAACTGCGATCACCTTACAACCCGCAGCTAATCCAGATTCCAACCCGGCCGGTGCATCCTCAACCACCACGCACTCGTGCGGCTCTAGCCCCAAACTTGATGCGCCCAATAAGTAAGCATCCGGCTGCGGTTTACCCCGAGCGACTTGCTCGGCAGTGATAAACACCTGCGGCTGCGGCAGTTGCCCGGCCCGATGGCGTGCATGAGCGATAGGCACAGTGCCTGAAGTCACGATCGCCCAGGGAATGCCGAGCGCATTAAGACGCTCGAGTAGCTCGCTCGCACCTGGCATCGCCTGAACACCCTGCGTGTCTGACGCTTCAGTACGTTCCAGCTCATCAAACTCACGCTGGATCTCCGCTTCGCTTTTACCCTGCAAAAAATGGCGCAACGAGGTAATCGCCTGTTTTCCATGGATAAAATCGAGAACCTCCTGGGGTTCAATATCATGGGCTACAGCCCAATTGACCCAGGCACGTTCTACAGCCGGTAATGAGTCTACCAACGTACCATCCAAATCAAACAGGAAACCTTTACACTCCACAACCACCTCTTTCTTTCATTTCACCGATTCAGGCATTGATGATTTGCGCAATTTCCACTGCGCTCAAATGATACTGGCGTGGACAGGACTGCCACACTGCCAACATGCGGTTATATTTATCCCACATCTTGGTTTGTGCATTAAAACCGTGCGTACCGGAATCAAAATGGGGATAGCGTCCTTCCACATGAACCATAAAACGGACGAAGCCAAGATAACGCGCTTCGGTAGCGGCATCGAATCCTAAAAATGTCAGGCGGCGCTGATCCAGATCTTTGCGGTCTTTCAGGTTATCCCAAGAGACCTGCAAGGCATGGTGCATTTCCATGATATTGATGATGGTGCGGCATACATCTTCACTGAGTTCGCCAAATTCCCGATCCAACTCACGCATTTGCAGCCCATAGCCGCGTTCTACGATGGTTTGCAGCCGACGATAGCGTTCTGCATTGTCCGGATCCAGCATCGTCATCATTTTATATTGATTTGAAAGGATCAATCTCTGGGCATTCGTCATTTCCATCGTGCTCTCCTGAACCTCTTAATATCCGGCCTGAGGCCGCTGACTCGTTTAACCTGGCGTCAGAATCGCATACCCCTTAGTGAGAAGATAGCACTAGCCTCCGGTTTTTTGATTTAAAACAGAGGGGAATGACGAAATAATGCTATCTACACATCATACCCTAAATAATTCGAGTTGCAGGACAAAACGTTTACGTTTTGAACAGCGCTTGCGCTGGCCCTTTAGGGCAAGGCTCATTGATGAGTCTCGTAACGCGGCAAGTGAGTGCATCCCGATGAACTTACTCAGGTAAGTGATTCGGGTGACAAATCTGCAGGGAGCAGATTTGAACGCCGCGTGCGGCGGCCTCGTAAGAGGTGAGGCCCATGGATGGGCCGAATAACGAACGCAGCCAACGTACCTGCAGCTTGAAGTATGACGGGTATAAAGGGTGAAAAGGGTCACAGATCATCCAAAAAGGTTTTATCCAGCTGTTTGAAAGCGCGTTTCAGCACGTCCGCCAGCATCTGATAAGTTGGCTTACCTTCAATCGGCGCTAACGCCATACCCGCCTCTTGCAGTTTAAGGCGAAGATCGTGAAACCATTCTGACAGCGTCGGCGGCAGCGGCGACACTGAACGACGCCCTAACCACCATAGCCCCTGTAGCGGTAAGCTACAGGCAAACAGAGCAGTTGCCACGGCGGGCCCCAGTTGGCCGCCAAGCGCTATTTGCCAGGTTAATGTGAACACGGCCAGCGGCGGCATATAGCGGATGCCAAACTGAGTGGTGCGTACTACGCGGTTTTCCGGAAAAACGGGGGCAAGACGTTTATCCAGCGGCCAGGTTTTCATGTAATGCTGCCCGTAATGGAGTACACGCCATCCCCCGCGTTTGTCAGTAGGTTGAGATTTCATGGCGACTCCTTTGTTACCATTTTCAGTTATTGCCGTTTTCAATCGTGTTATCAAAATAACAGATAAAAAATAAAATTCTTGAATAAGCCAGCAACTCAATTTGACAAACTTAAAATATATTTTGTGTTTGACCAGCGCTATCGGTATTCTAACCCGGCTTAGGCCGCCATCTATACTAAAGTAGTCATGCCAGCTGAACCAAAGTGGGCATACTGCATGCCATGATAACGATCCATTCACAATTTTGCTCCATAATGAATGAGGTTATCTACTGTATCAACTACAGCATAGGCAAAAAACAGGGGGCCATTGGTGCGGGCGCGACATTTATCGCCTTATTTTTCGCCACATGCATTTCAGGGCCGATATGTCATCTTCGCACGCCGTGCATCCAGTATGCTATGCGGATAGGCCATATCGGCGCTTTTTCATGGTCATGTCAGGGAAATCACACCGTGCCATGACGTTAGTCATAAATGTCAGCGGCTGTTTACGCTACGCTACTCGCTGTTTGACATTTGTTCACCATGTATAACAAGTAGGTACTTCCATGTCGAGTAAGTTAGTACTGGTTCTTAACTGCGGTAGTTCATCCCTGAAATTCGCAATCATCGATGCTGTCAATGGGGAAGAATACCTGTCAGGTCTGGCCGAGTGTTTCCATCTTCCTGAAGCCCGCCTCAAATGGAAAATGGATGGCAGCAAGCAGGAAGCCGCGCTGGGCGCAGGTGCTGCACACAGCGAAGCACTGAACTTTATTGTAAACACCATTCTGGCTCAGAAACCTGAACTCTCCGCCCAACTGGTTGCTATTGGCCACCGTATCGTACACGGCGGCGAGAAGTTTACCCAGTCTGCTGTGATCAACGACGACGTATTGCAAGGCATCAAAGATTCCGTGCCGTTTGCGCCGTTGCACAACCCGGCTCACCTGATCGGTATCGACGAAGCGCTGAAAGCGTTCCCGGCGCTGGCGAACAAAAACGTTGCTGTGTTCGACACGGCATTCCACCAGACCATGCCGGAAGAATCTTACCTGTATGCTCTGCCGTACAAACTGTACAAAGAACATCACATCCGCCGTTATGGCGCACACGGCACCAGCCACTTCTTCGTGACCCAACAGGCCGCAGAAGCGCTGAACAAACCGGTGGATGAAGTTAACCTGATCACTTGCCACCTGGGCAACGGCGGTTCTGTTACCGCTGTGCGCAACGGTAAATGCGTTGATACCTCCATGGGTCTGACTCCACTGGAAGGCCTGGTGATGGGTACCCGTAGCGGTGACATCGATCCGGCTATCGTCTTCCACCTGCACGATTCTCTGGGTATGAGCGTTGAAGCTATCAACAAGCTGCTGACCAAGGAATCCGGTCTGCTGGGCCTGACTGAAGTCACCAGCGATTGCCGTTATGTGGAAGATAACTACCAGACCAAAGAAGACGCCAAACGTGCCATGGATGTGTATTGCCACCGTCTGGCCAAATACATCGGTGCTTACAGTGCCCTGATGGAAGGTCGCTTGGACGCAGTCATCTTCACCGGCGGTATCGGTGAAAATGCGGCCATGGTTCGTGAACTGACCCTGAACAAACTGGGCCTGCTGGGCTTTGAAGTCGACCACGAACGCAACCTGGCTGCACGCTTCGGTAAAGGTGGCAACATCAGCAAAGAAGGCCGTCGCCCTGCACTGGTAATCCCAACCAACGAAGAGTTGGTTATCGCGCAAGACGCTCTGCGCCTGACCGCGTAAGACAGGTAACTCCACACCGTCAGCCAAGGCTGACGGTGTCGTTTTTGACTAAGCTGTTTTTGACTCAACGAGCAACCGTAAAGAGGTTTAGCCGTGTCCCGTACAATCATGTTGATCCCCACTGGCACCAGCGTTGGTCTGACAAGCGTCAGCCTGGGTGTCATTCGTTCCATGGAACAAAAAGGCGTGCGTCTGAGCGTGTTCAAGCCGATCGCTCAACCGCGTACTGGTGATAATACGCCAGATCAGACCACCACCATCATTCGCGCCAACTCCGCTATCACTGCCGCTGAACCGTTGAAAATGAGCCATGTAGAAGCATTGCTCAGTTCCAACCAGCAAGACGTGCTGATGGAAGAGATCATCGCCAACTACCACGAAAACACCAAAGATGCTGAAGTGGTGCTGGTAGAAGGTCTGGTGCCGACGCGCAAACATCAGTTTGCCAACGCGCTGAACTATGAAATCGCCAAAACCCTGAACGCAGAAATCGTATTCGTTATCGCACTGGGCAATGACTCTCCGGACCAGTTGAAAGAGCGTATCGAACTGGCGCGCAGCAGCTTCGGCGGCAGCAAGAACAAAAATATCACCGGTGTTATCATCAACAAACTGAATGCCCCGGTGGATGAGCAAGGTCGTACCCGTCCTGATTTGTCTGAGATCTTCGATGATTCCAGCAAAGCTGACGTGCCGAACGTCGATCCGAAACAACTGTTTGCCAACAGCCCGTTGCCTGTGCTGGGCTGCGTACCGTGGAGCTTCGATCTGATCGCGACTCGCGCTATCGACATGGCAAAACACTTGAATGCCCGCATCATCAACGAAGGGGAAATTCACACCCGCCGTGTGAAAACCGTAACCTTCTGCGCGCGCAGCATTCCGCACATGCTGGAACATTTTCGTCCGGGTTCCCTGTTGGTGACCTCTGCGGACCGTCCTGATGTGCTGGTTTCTGCTTGTCTGGCAGCGATGAACGGCGTTGAAATCGGTGCCGTGCTGTTGACGGGTGGGTATGAAATTGATGCCAGCATCGCAAAACTGTGTGAACGCGCTTTCCAGACCGGCCTGCCAGTATTCATGGTGAAAACCAACACCTGGCAGACCTCTCTCAGCCTGCAAAGCTTCAGCCTGGAAGTGCCGGCTGATGACAGCGAACGCGTTGAGAAAGTACAAGACTACGTGGCGCGCCACATTGATAGCCAATGGATCGAATCCCTGAGCGCCGCGTCCGAGCGTTCTCGCCGCCTGTCTCCGCCAGCGTTCCGTTATCAGTTGACCGAACTGGCACGCCAAGCGGGCAAACGCGTCGTATTGCCGGAAGGCGACGAACCACGCACCGTGAAAGCCGCTTCTATCTGTGCCGAACGTGGTATTGCACACTGCGTGCTGCTGGGTAACCCGGAAGAGATCAAACGCGTTGCTGCTGCACAGGGTGTTGAACTGGGCAAAGGGATTGAAATTGTCGATCCAGAAGCCGTTCGCGAACGCTATGTTCCGCGTCTGGTTGAGTTGCGTAAGAGCAAAGGCATGACCGAAGTGGTTGCGCGTGAGCAACTGGAAGACAACGTGGTGCTGGGCACCCTGATGTTAGAACAAGGCGAAGTTGACGGTCTGGTTTCTGGTGCCGTTCACACGACCGCTAACACCATCCGTCCGCCGTTGCAGTTGATCAAAACCTCTCCGGGCAGTTCATTGGTTTCTTCCGTGTTCTTTATGCTGCTGCCAGAACAGGTATTTGTCTATGGCGACTGCGCCATCAACCCGGATCCGACTGCAGAGCAACTGGCAGAAATTGCGATTCAGTCCGCCGATTCTGCCGCCGCGTTTGGTATCGAACCACGCGTTGCCATGATCTCCTACTCCACCGGTAATTCCGGTGCGGGCAGCGATGTGGAAAAAGTGCGTGAAGCAACCCGTTTGGCACAGGAAAAACGCCCAGACCTGGTGATCGATGGTCCGCTGCAATACGACGCCGCAGTAATGGCCGACGTAGCGAAATCCAAAGCGCCGAATTCACCGGTTGCAGGCCAAGCTACCGTGTTCATCTTCCCGGATCTGAACACCGGTAACACCACGTACAAAGCGGTACAGCGTTCGGCTGACCTGATCTCCATCGGGCCAATGCTGCAAGGCATGCGCAAGCCGGTGAACGATCTGTCCCGTGGCGCACTGGTAGACGATATCGTTTACACCGTGGCCCTGACGGCCATTCAGGCTACTCAGCAGTAATCGGGTTTATGTACTCTCAAAAGGCCGCTTTCGCGGCCTTTTACTTTTGTGCCGGACACCCAGCGCCACTTAATCACTGCGTTGTATGATTGCCAGCAAAGTATGCTGCAACTCATCTCTGGCTTGCGCTTCACTGATATCTCCCGACACGGCAGCATCTGACAACGCATCAGCGGCCCCCAGCATGGCCCACATACTTGCCAACGATACGCCCCTGGTTCCTGCGAAAGGTGCGAGTATTGCCGTACACTTTTCGATAAAGGCCCGTTGGTAATGACGCTTCACAGCAAACAGTTCAGGGGAACCACTAAGTGCCGACAATACCCCCGGAATTTCACGTCCTTGCGTCAATACACAATTAACATAGCTGGCTGCAATCACACTCACCTTTTGTTCAAGTGTAGGTTTAGCCGCCTCGACAGCCGCATCAAATAGCGCCGTTTGGCGACAATCGTAATCTGCATAGAGTGCCGCTAATAACCCATTACGTGTACCGAAATGATCATAGACCACAGGTTTAGTGACACCGGCCGCTTCAGCCAGCCTGCCCAACGTCAGCGCGTCTGTCCCTTCATCACTAATCAGCTGCCATGAGATATCCAATAGTTGGCGAGTACGTGCCTTTCTTGGTAATCGACGGCGAGGTTCATTCTCCATGTGCATTGTTATATTGATACTCCGACTGAATAGTATCAGGGCTATCAGAAAATATACGGCGTCCTATCTTCTGTGCCGTCTCAAGATGCGCTGAGGGAAATTCAAGATCTGATGCCAACAGCAGCTCTGATGTCACCACCGGCGCCCCACAATAACCAAAGATACCTTGTTCTATCTGGGTTTTCATTGCACCAAAATAGCCATGGCGAGCAAATGTTCGCTGATTAGCCCCGCCATTGGCTACCAAATGTACCGGTAAGTGCTGTAATTTCTTGACAACCTTGCCGCTCCCGTCATCTTCGTAGGCCCAGCCCTGCGTAAATACCCGGTCAATCCATCCTTTGAGCAGTGCAGGGAAAGACCACCAATAGATGGGGTAAACCAATACCAATGCATCTGCCCGAGAAAGTCGAGTTTGTTCCGCGACAATTTCGTGTGACTGCGTCACGCCGCCGAGAAATGCCTTCCAGTCATATTCCGTGAACCGAGGATCGAAGCTTTCTGCGGCCAAATCAGCAATCTCATAGGTGTTTCCCGAAGAATTAGCCTGAATACCTTGCGCAATATGTGTGGCAATGGCATGCGTCAATGACTGTGAATGAGGATGTGCGACAACAATAAGGGCATGCATAATCAATCTCTCTAAGGGTATTAATCTACCAATAGTAACTTACCTTTGGTAACTTAGATAGATATCATGATAAATACCCCGATAACACATTCATTGAAATGCTCTTTCACCCTACATTTCTATTGGCAGAATACACTTTCCCCTATCGTTTTACACAGGTAGGATGTATAAAAAGCAACAAAAGCAACGTGTTAGTACATATTTTTCACATACAGCAAGGACACACAGCATGAATCTGGTTCACTATCTCGGCAAACAGACCTTGGGGGTGTTAGCCTGCTACCAGCAGGGAAAAGTGGTGATGCACATTTGCGGCGTCTACCCGCGCATCAATAATGCGCTGCGCGTTTTTTTCCCCAAAGGTCACGCGCTGACCGTCGGCGATTTCGCCACGTTGCATCTTGATAATCGTACCGGTGTGGATCAGTTCGATGCCACCATTTCCGTTTATCGTGCTTCTTACAAAGGACGCGTGGCGGAGGTGGATGAAGATTGGGTGCTGCTGGAGCCGCGGGAGTGCCAAGTGATGTATGGGCTGAACTGCGTGCTGGATATTCGTGCGCCGGACTATCACTACCCTCAGGATACGCGCGAAGAGCACCCTGTGCCGCTTACTGCGCTAAATACACTGCCAGAGACTGAACAACACGATTTCACCAACAAGGTAGGCGTGCTGGTCACTATGGCGGAAGAACAGCCCCATACAACCGTTCTGGCGTTTCTCTCTTCGGTAGAAAACGACGTGTTTCTCATTACATTTCCTGAGACATTCAAATCCCGGCAACTCAAGCGTAACCCGCACTGCTTCTTTGCTATGGATGAGCGTTCACATTACACCTTTGAACGCGCAATTGAATGGAACTATACCTTGATTGAGGGTGATGCCTATCTGATCTCGCCACACAATCCGCTGTTCGAACAGGTGCGCGAGGCATTTATTCACAAAAATCCATGGGAGATGGCATTCTTCCTGCGTGAAGACCTGGAGATGTACCATATCAGGAGTCGACAACTGGTCTGTCCCGGTTCACGCCAGGCAGTCGCAACGACATAATTGTTTGCGCTGCGGGCGACCACGGGTGGCCCGCAGCAAAAGAGTGTTCCGATTATTCTTCAGCGTCGCCCGATTCAGCGACAGCGTCATCTATTTTCGCAGGCTCGCGCGCAATGGGTTTGCCGTAACTTTGCTCATTGTAACGACTCATCCATAGAGACAGAGCTTTCAGTGAATCCGGCGTGAACTCATCGCAGCGTGCTGTGACTTCTTGCGGCGTCATCCAGCACACCTCAGCCACTTCTTCTTCCTGCAAGGCAAACGGGCCGTGAGTAACGCAGCTGAATAACGCCCCCCACACACGGCAATTATCACCGTCAAAATAGAACAAGCCATGATCGGCGAAAGGTACGCCAGCAATCCCCAGTTCCTCTTCCGCCTCACGACGTGCAGACTCCAGCATTTGCTCGCCAGTTTGCACCACGCCTCCTGCCGTCGCATCTAACCAACCGGGGTAGAAATCTTTGGTATCCGTACGGCGTTGAACCAGTATTTTTCCCATGCCGTCATGAACAACGATATAGGTGGCGCGATGACGTAAACGTTGAGAGCGCATTTGCTGACGGCTGGCCTGGGCGATAACATCGTTGTTCTCGTCAACAATATCCACCCACTCAGTGCCTGCTGCTTGACTTTGCTCCACCATCCTCAGAACCCTTCAGTATTGGCGCGTTGCGACGCGCGTCTGTTTTAAACGTACCAAGCGTTAATCATGCTACGATCGCTGATAACTTAGTGACTAATAGTTACCTGTGCAATAGGGTCGCCCCCCATTAAGGGTAAAACCGCAAGCGTACCCTGTGTCAACATCCCGTAACTGGGCACATTTCCTCCCTTCGGTAAACTGACGGAGCCAGGGTTAAAACAGTAGATTTCCCCTTGACGCTCTGCCACAGGAAGGTGGGTATGTCCGAAAACCAACACATCTCCCGCCTGCAACGGTGGGAGATGTTGGGGATGATATAGGTGACCGTGCGTCAGGAAAAGACGCAGTTGCGGCAACAGCACCTGTTGCCACGGCGCTGTCACCGGAAAGTCGAGCAGCATCTGATCCACTTCGCTATCACAGTTGCCGCGCACTGCCACAATTTTGTGAGCAAAGGCATTCAGTCGGCTCGCCACTTCGGCAGGTTGGTAGCCCTCAGGCAACGGATTACGCGGCCCATGATTGAGAAAATCACCCAATAGAATCAGCCACTCTGCACCACTACGAGTAAAAATATCGAGTACGCGCTCCGTCGCCGTAAGGGAGCCGTGGATATCTGAGGCAAACATCAACTTCATCGCAATCCCCAAAAAGCACACTAACCAATAAAGCAAAGTGTAACAAAATTCTCGTTCTCTTCTCTTATCCTTTTTTCATTTGGGAACGTGCTGTCGCACGATTGTACACATCATCAACGTGAAGAGAGTGGATAAAAACGAACGCTCAATACAGGGACATCTCAGAAGAAAAAACGTACTGAACGTTCCTTGTTCAGTACGATCCTGAGTTGCAGAATCCGTGTCAGTGACACGCGGATGAAAGCAAATTGAACAATCTCGCCCCTTCTGCACGATGCAGCGCACAGTGGAAAGCGAGTCACCATCATGGTGTGGTCAAATGCCCTACGGCAGGTGGGTGAATCTTGCCGTGCATCGCCGGGTTATCGCTCTCATCTTTCAGCGCAACCCCCGACAAACGGCGTTGAAACGCTTGTTCCAGCAGCCAGGCCCATTTAAATGCTGCCTGCGGATAATCCAGCCCTTCCGGGCGAATGTTGGAAATACAGTTACGCTCCGACTCCAAACGGCGCGTGTTAGGGCTCCAAGTTAAATAAATACTCAGGCTGTCCGGTGAAGATAAACCAGGACGTTCACCGATAAGAATCGCTACCGCTTTCGCCTGCAGACATTCACCGATGTCATCGCCCAGAGCCACGCGCGACTGATGCGCCAACACAACAGGTGCCAGTGACAAGCCGAGCTGTTCCAGATAAGGACGCGCCTGTTTGATAAGCGGCACCGCTTGTCGGTGTACCGCCTTAGAAGAGAGGCCATCGGCCACCACTATCAACACATCGGCAGGCGGTTGATGAAGCGCCAATAGCGCCTCACGGCTGGCATCCGACAATCGCCGTCCCAAATCTGGTCGACAAAGATACTGCTCGCGCGACGTCGCAGCACTGTGCACCGTAAACGTTTTCAGCCCTTGCGCCGCTAACGCCTCTGCAAGGGTTTCACTGTCAAATGCCTGATGCACCGCATCTCGCGCCTGCGCATGTGCCAAGCCAAATTTCAGCAGTTCATCTGTAGGCAAACTCGCTCCCGTGCGCCCCAAGGCAATGCGCGCCGCCGTGTATTCGCGCAGCATTTCCCACGGGTTGGCGTGAACGACCTCCTTCATACGCGCCCCTCCAGATAAGGTTGATGTTGCAGCAAAGGATGCTGGCGGCTGGCATCACACAGCCGACCTTGGGGATCAAGGATCTTCATGCGCGTCAGCCACTCACCAAACTCTGGCGCATGCTTCAATCCCAGAAGCTCGCGCACATACAGGGCATCATGAAATGAGGTGCTCTGGTAATTGAGCATGATGTCATCCGCTCCGGGAATCCCCATCAGATAGGTCAATCCGGCGGTCGCCAACAACGTCAACAGCGTATCCATGTCATCCTGATCCGCTTCGGCATGGTTGGTGTAGCAGACATCACAACCCAAGGGGACGCCAAGCAGCTTGCCGCAGAAATGATCTTCCAATCCGGCACGAATAATTTGCTTGCCGTCATAGAGATATTCAGGCCCGATAAACCCCACGACCGTATTCACCAACAGGGGAGAAAAACGCCGCGCCACCGCGTAGGCTCGCGCTTCACAGGTTTGTTGATCGACGCCATGATGGGCATTGGCAGAAAGGCAACTGCCCTGCCCGGTTTCAAAATACATCACGTCGTTACCCAGCGTGCCACGCTGTAAGCTCAATGCAGCCTGATGCGCCTCTTCCAGCGTCGCCAGATTGAAACCAAAGCTGGCATTGGTGGCTTCGGTACCGGCGATCGATTGAAACACCAGATCGACGGGTGTCCCCCGCTCGATAAGCTTCAGCGTATTAGTGACATGTGTCAGCACACAAGACTGCGTGGGGATCTCAAACCGGTGAATGACATCATCAAGCATGTAGTTAAGCTGTTCCAGCAGCGGCAAGCTGTCACTGGCCGGATTAATACCAATCACCGCATCACCGCTACCATACAGCAAGCCATCAAGCATACTGGCGGCAATACCTTTTAAATCATCGGTTGGATGGTTCGGCTGCAAGCGCACGCTGAGATGTCCTGGCAAGCCAATCGTGTTGCGAAAGCGCGTGACGACACGGCATTTTTTTGCCGTCAGGATCAAATCCTGATTGCGCATCAGCTTGCTCACTGCTGCGGCCATTTCTGGCGTGATACCTGGAGCAACGCGCGCCAGCAGTTCGCTACTGGTCGTGTCACTCAATAGCCAGTTGCGAAAATCCCCAACGGTCAAATGTGAAATGGGTTCAAACGCATCCTTATCATGGCTATCAACAATCAGTCGAGTGACCTCATCCTGCTCATAGGGAATCAATACTTCCTGCAAGAAGGTCTTTAACGGCACTGCGGCCAGCGTCATACGCGCCGCCATGCGCTCTTCAGCGCTCAGTGCCGCCACGCCTGCCAGATAGTCACCGGAACGCGCCGGTGACGCTTTAGCCAAGAGCGTACGCAGAGAATCAAAGGTGTAACGCTGGTGCCCCAGTGTCGTGTGATACATACCCCTCCTCGCCTACTGCGTAGATACTGTGAATAAAAATCATGCTGCAAAGCGCGTACCAACGCCGAAAAAGCGTACCAGCTTTGATATCACGCAGGCAGAACGAACATCTGTGCTCTTCAGCATGCGCTGTTTTGCGGCATTTCGCCCCATAATGCAGCAGGTTTTGCCAATCCCAAGGGCAACGTTGCGTACTGAAATGCAGCGTTTTTTTACCAGATAGTCCCAGTATCTCGCTCAGAATCACCTATTATCATTAGCATTCATGATAAAAAGACGAATAGGTCCCACGTTACATCCTTGTAAACGCCATCAGAACCGATAGGGAATAAGTGAGGCAACGATGCAACTACTGATTACGGGCGGAACCGGCCTGATTGGCCGTCACCTGATTGCTCGACTACTGTCTTTATCACACCATGTCACGGTACTCACTCGCGATACCACGCGTGCTCGCCAGATACTTGGCGAGCGAGTGGAGTACTGGTCAACACTGCAAAACCGTACCTCGCTGGACGACATTGATGCAGTCATCAATCTGGCAGGAGAACCGATTGCCGACAAACGTTGGACGCCACAACAAAAGCAGAAACTCAGTGATAGCCGTTGGCACATTACCGAGCAGCTGGCCTCATTGATTAAAGCCAGCGCATCGCCGCCTTCAGTATTCATTTCTGGTTCTGCTGTAGGCTATTACGGCAATCAAGGGGCCGAGTTGATTACCGAAGAAGAGTCTCCCACGCCCGAATTTACCCATCAGCTCTGCGCACGCTGGGAGGCATTGGCACTGAGTGCTGAGAGCGATCACACGCGGGTGTGCCTGCTTCGCACCGGCATCGTATTGGCCGCCAACGGCGGCGCGTTGGCAAAAATGTTACCGCCCTTCCGCATCGGGCTGGGTGGCCCCTTGGGATCGGGCAAACAGTACATGTCCTGGATTCATATCGACGATATGGTCAATGCCATTCTGTACTTGTTGGATAACCCGATTTTACGCGGGCCCTTTAATATGACCGCACCTTATCCCGTACGCAACGAGCAGTTTTGCGCCATGCTGGCCCATGTGCTGGATCGCCCGTGTTTCATGCGTGTGCCCGCATTTGCACTCAAATTGCTTATGGGAGAAGCTGCCGCGCTGGTATTGGGTGGACAGCGCGCCATTCCGCATCGGCTGGAAGCTGCAGGATTCGGCTTTCGCTATTACGAGTTGGAAGAAGCGCTCAAGGATGTCACTGGGAAAAAATAGTCAAAGGGCACATCGCCAAAAATCGGGAATGCGCCCTGTTGATAACAGCACTTTCTATTTCAAAGCGCCAGAGAGAAACTGCTGCAAACGCGGGCTTGTCGGGTTACCAAATACGCGATCCGGTGGGCCCTCTTCTTCGATCACGCCCTGATGCAAAAAAATCACATGACTTGATACGTGGCGAGCAAACTCCATTTCATGGGTTACCACGACCATGGTTTTACCCTCCTCCGCCAGTTGCTGCATGATGCGCAGCACTTCGCCTACCAATTCTGGATCCAGCGCCGAAGTGGGTTCGTCAAACAGCAATACTTCCGGTTCCATCGCCAGTGCCCGCGCGATAGATACACGCTGCTGCTGCCCACCGGAGAGATTGGCTGGGTATTTGTTCTGCGCTTCACCGGTAATCCCCACTTTATCGAGATAGCGCACAGCACGCTCACGGGCTTCCGCTTTGCTCAACCCTAACACCTGAACCGGTGCTTCCATGACATTTTCCAACACCGTCATAAAGCTCCACAAATTGAAATGCTGAAACACCATGGTTAACCGAGTACGCAGCAGTTGCAGCTGTTTTTTATCAAATACCTTCAGTTGCCCGTCGGTATCGCGCACCATGCGAATTTCCTCATCGTTGACGAAAATCGCCCCTTCGCACGGTTTTTCCAAAAAGTTGATACAGCGTAGCAAGGTACTTTTACCCGATCCTGACGAACCGATAATCGAAATCACATCCCCCGCCTGTGCCTGAAGAGAAACTCCCTTCAGCACTTCGTGTTCCCCGTAACGTTTGTGCAGTTCCGTCACCATCAGCTTATGGTTTGACATGCTTTTTTTCCTGATGTTAATGAGATGAACGGGTATGAATATGCCGTAGCCAGCGCCGCTCCGCTTGTTTGAACAGGCCGATCAACACAAAAGAGATTGCCAGATAAATCACCGCCGCAATACCAAAGGCATAAAATGGCTGGTAGGTGGACGCGTTAATATCGCGAGCAATTTTCAAGATGTCCGGCACCGTCACAGTAAATGCCAGCGCCGTGGAGTGAAGCATCAAAATCACCTCATTGCTGTATGCTGGCAGCGCAATGCGTAACGCACAGGGCAAAATAATGCAGCGATACTGTTTAAATCGGGAAAAACCGTAGGCTCTGGCCGCTTCAATCTCGCCATAAGGAACTGACCGGATCGCCCCAGCAAAAATCTCTGTAGTGTACGCACAGGTGTTCAGCGCCAGTGCCAATATCGCACAGTTCAACCCACTGCGGAAAAACGCATTCAGCATGTCAGTGCCGCGCACGATTTCCAGGCTGTATACGCCGGAGTAAAACACCAGTAGCTGCACGTAAAGCGGTGTGCCGCGGAACACATAGGTAAACACCCAGACAGGAAAACTAAAGCGCCGCCGTGGAGAAACGCGCGCAATCGCCAGCGGGATCGCCAGCAGACCGCCCATCACAACGGATGAGATTAGCAGCCACAACGTCATTGCCAGCCCGGTCAGACGATACCCATCACTCCACAGCAAGGGTTGCCAGTACTGTTGCAGGATCTCACTCATAATTCACCTTCTTCACGCCCTGCGAGTAATGGCGTTCCAGCCACCACAGCACTCCATTGGAGACCGTGGTAAAAATCAGATACATCACCCCGGCGACAATGGCGAAATAGAACGGCTCATGCGCGCCCTTGCCTGCCAACTGGGTCACTTTGACAATATCATTCAACCCCAACAACGACACCAGTGCTGTCGCTTTGAGGATCACCTGCCAGTTGTTGCCAATCCCCGGCAGAGCAAAGCGCATCATGGAAGGAAACATGATGCGGCGAAATACTTTCAGTGGAGTAAAACCATAAGCCACGGCAGCTTCAATCTGCCCTGGCGGCACAGCCAGATAGGCTCCGCGAAAGGTTTCAGTAAAATAGGCACCGTAGATAAACCCAAGCGTGATGATCCCCGCTGAGAGTGGATCGATATCGATTTGTGCGATCCCAATCGCCTCAGTCAAGCTGTTAAGCGCAATCTGCAGGCCATAAAAAATCAGTAACATTAACACCAGGTCCGGCACACCGCGGATAAGCGTGGTGTACGCAGAGAAAAAACCGGACAGCAGGCGATTGGCAGAGAGCTTGGCACCCGCGCCAACAAGTCCAATGACCAATGCCAACAGAAGCGAGCACACCGCCAATTGCAGCGTCATGCGCGCTCCGTCAAGAATCAAGTCGGTATAGCCGTAGAGCATCGCGCGTTTCCGTCTAAAAATGCACACTCTGCCTGCATTACGCAGGCAGATCTCGGCAACACGCCATTAGCCGCCGTATACGTCAAAATCGAAGTATTTCTTCGCAAAGGTATCGTAGGTACCGTCTTTGCGCATCTCTTCGAACGCCTTGTCCAACGCAGCTTTCAGCTCTTTGTCCTCTTTACGCAGCCCCATGCCAGTCCCTACGCCAAAGAATTTGTCATCCTTCACCGCCGGACCTGCAAAGACGTAATCTTTGCCCGCAGGTAATTTCAGGAAGCCTTCACTGCCCGCCACTTCATCCTGGAACGCAGCATCAATACGGCCTGCGGTCAAATCAGCGTAGATCAGATCCTGGTTTTGGTAAGCAACAACATCAATGCCTTTGGGCTGCCAGTTGGCATTGGCATAGGCTTCTTGAGTAGATGCTTGCAATACCCCCACGCGTTTACCGCGCAGCGATTCCAGCGTCGGTTGAATGTTCGCCCCTTTCTTCTCGATCAGACGCGCATTGGCGGCATAGAGTTTTTCTGTGAAAGCAATCTCTTGCTGACGTTTCTCGGTGATAGAGAGCGAGGAGATGATGGCATCAATTTTTTTCGCTTTTAGTGAGGGGATCAGCGCGTCGAAATCACTTTCAACAAAGGTACATTCGGTCTTGATGCGCTTGCACAGCTCTTTGGCTAAATCGATATCAAAACCGACCAGTTCACCGCTGGCATTCTTGGACTCAAAGGGTGCATAGGTTGGGTCGGTGCCGATTTTGAGATTCTTGGGAACATCAGCCAGTGCGCTTCCCGCAGCAATAACCAAGGCCAACGGCAGAATTCTGAATAATTTTTTCATTTCGCAACCCTTATCTTGATGGAATGATGATCAAAAAGAATGAATATCACTAAGCGTAAAGGGGCGGTCAGACGCCTGCGCGCTCTTGCGCGAAAGGGATGCCAGCGCCGCCAGTCTCATCGGCAGAAACCTTGCAAAATCCGCGCCATAATCGCAGAGAAATACGGATAAATCCGAAATCTGCCGCAAGCGCGTAGCGATAGGGGCACCTTGCCGATGGTGCTGATGCGCGGGTTAACCAAGACGGATGCGGCATACTGCCTTGGCAACAATTTGGTGCAAATCAATCAATAATTGCACCACAACAACGCATCACCGCTTAAGCGTAGTGCAAACCCAGCGGGGACAGGCAAGAAAGCGAGAGAAAAAGCAACGCGAATTGCACCTGATTGGTGTGTTTTTGCATCACCTCTGCGATATTCGATTAATTTGCGTTGCGGGAAAGCAGCCTCGTTGAAGGCGAGACTCAGGATAGACCGAATAACGTGCGTAGCCAACGCAAAGCATGACGGGTATAACATCAACTCCCTTGCCAGCGAGTGAACAACGACTCGGGCAACTCGATATCAAACTGATCGAGCACGCGGTTGACCGTTTGATCCACCACCTCTTGCAAGGTTTGCGGACGGTGATAAAACGCAGGAACGGGCGGCATGATCACCGCCCCCATTTCTGCGGCCGCGGTCATTAAACGCAAATGACCAAGATGCAATGGCGTTTCACGCACACACAGCACCAGCGGGCGGCGCTCTTTTAGTATCACGTCAGCCGCACGGATTAACAAATTGTCGCTGTAGCTGTGCACAATGCCGGAGAGGGTTTTGATAGAGCAAGGCAGGATAACCATTCCTGCGGTGCGAAACGATCCGGACGACAACGACGCGGCAATATCTCGGCTGTCGTGTACCACGTCCGCCAATGCCTGCACATCACGCACACTGAAATCGCTCTCCAGCGTCAGTGTTTGTCTGGCAGCAGGGCTCATGATCAAATGGGTTTCCACGTCTTGCAGCGGCTGCAACACCTGCAACAGGCGCACGCCATAGAGAGCGCCACTGGCACCAGAAAGTCCAATGATGAGTCGTTTCATGCCTAACCTCGAAATACTGCTGCGCAAAAAGGAGAACAGGCTGACTTTGCCCTATACCCGGTCAATAAGCAACAAAGGGAGGCGCTTACGCACCTCCCTTTGGGGTCGTTAACAAACAGCCCTGCTCCCACCGTCATTCCCGCCCACTTCCGTCATTCCCGCGCAGGCGGGAATCTCTTGCAGAAGGAATGTGCTTATTCTTACCGAGATCCCCGGCTTTCGCCGAGGATAACGAGGGGTACAGTAACTTTGTTATCAGCGATCAATGCCGAAGGGGACATCAACCTTCGTTGTGCAGTTCCAGATCTTCAACTTCGTTCTGACCACGTAATGCTTTAGCATCGTCATTACGCAACCCTTCCAGATAGTCCAGGTAGCCCTGATCGACATCTTTGGTCACGTAAACACCGTTAAATACCGAGCATTCAAACTGAACGATATCTGGGTTTTCTTCCCGCGCAGCGGCGATCAAATCGTCCAGATCCTGGAAAATAAGGGCATCAGCACCAATAATCTGACGAATCTCTTCCACTTCTCGACCATGGGCAATCAGCTCATTGGCACTCGGCATATCAATGCCATACACATTTGGGAAGCGAATTTCCGGCGCAGCAGAAGCCAGATAAACGCGACGAGCACCCGCTTCACGCGCCATCTCGACAATTTGCTCCGACGTGGTGCCGCGCACGATGGAGTCATCCACCAGCAGCACGTTTTTGTCACGGAACTCGGCGCGGTTAGCGTTCAGCTTACGACGAACCGAGTTTTTACGCTGTTCCTGGCCGGGCATGATAAAGGTACGGCCAACATAGCGGTTTTTTACAAACCCCTGACGGTACGGTTTATCGATAATGCGTGCAATCTCCAGCGCAATATCGCATGAGGTTTCCGGGATAGGAATGACCACATCGATATCCAGATCTTCCCACACGCGGGCAATCTTCTCACCCAGTTTTTGGCCCATACGCACACGGGCGCTGTAGACCGAAATTTTGTCGATAAAGGAGTCTGGGCGAGCAAAGTAAACATACTCGAACAGGCACGGATTACTTTTCGGGTTCTCGGCACACTGACGCGTAAACAGTTGCCCTTTCTCGGTGATGTAAATCGCTTCTCCCGGCGCAACGTCACGCAAAAACTCGAAGCCGAGGGTATCCAGCGCCACGCTTTCCGAAGCCACCATATACTCGCAGCGGCCATCTGCCAGACAGCGTTTGCCGATCACCAACGGACGGATTCCGTGCGGATCGCGAAAAGCAAACAGACCGTGACCGATTATCATGCCAACGCAAGCATAAGCGCCACGAATCTGCTTGTGGGTGGCGGCAACGGCAGCAAACACGTTGTCGGCATCCAACGGATAGTGTTGGAAACGATCCAACTCACAGGCGAAGATATTGAGCAGAATTTCGGAATCAGAGGTCGTGTTAACGTGGCGACGCCCTTGCTCAAACAGTTGTTTGCGCAATTCGTGGGCGTTAGTCAGATTACCATTGTGCGCCAGCGTAATGCCAAACGGTGAATTGACATAAAACGGCTGGGCTTCCGATGCGCTGGAACTGCCTGCGGTAGGATAACGCACATGCCCTACGCCCATATTGCCTTGCAGACGCTGCATGTGGCGCGCCTCAAATACGTCCTTCACCAGGCCGTTCGCCTTACGCAGGCGGAAGCAGTTCATGGGGTCGATGGTGACGATGCCTGCGGCATCTTGTCCGCGGTGTTGTAACACCGTTAACGCGTCATAAATCGACTGGTTTACCGGTGTAAAACCGGCGATACCGACAATACCGCACATGTTGTCTTTTCCTCATCAGCGCTACCGCAGCTGTATGTGCTGCGGCAAGAAACTTGACGTGCTTTGCAGGTAGTCGAAAAACCACCTGATAATATAGCTAAACTGCGGGATAAGCTGAGACCGTTTCCAGTCGTCGCTTTGTGAAAAACCGGTAAAAGTATCCAAAAAGAACAGCAGCGCGGAGACAATCAACACACCACGCAGTGCACCAAAACAGATGCCTAGTACGCGATCGGTGCCTGAAAGTCCGGTTCGTTCAACCAGTGAGCCAATCACATAGTTAACGATCGCTCCCACAATCAATGTCGCAATAAACAGAATGGCGATGGCAACCCCGTTGCGCACCAGCTCGTCTTCAAAACGCGTGAAATAGACCGACAGGTATGGGTAATAGTGGCTGGCGACAAAGAATGCACTGCCCCAGGTAATCAGCGAAAGCGCCTCACGAACAAAGCCCCGGATCAAACTGACCAGCGCTGAGAAACCAATAATGCCAATGATGACGTAGTCAACCCAAACCATGAACTCTCTCACTCAAGAACGATGCCAACACAATCTCTCTCGGACAGGCAACCATTATCGCCTGACCAAGAGAGCGTAGCGCCGCTCATCATCCTGTTCGCGGCGCATTCTAACAGAAAAAGAAAACGTTTGCGTAGCCTATTTCCCAACGATTTCACCGATAGGTGAATTTGCTGGCAGCATCACTTCACGCAGCCCTCACTCTTTCGCATCAGGTGTCAAATCCCAAAGGGTGATGCGTCTTAGGCAACTGGCGAAGTCACGTTGTTTCCTTGTCATCCTCCGCGTAAACAGCGTATCTCCCACAGAAAGAAAGCGTTACTTCCGCAAGAGATCCCCGCCAGCGCTGGAATAACGCGGTGGCGGGAATGAACGTTTTAGCGGGTTTGGTCAACAACCTCAGCGAACTTAGGCCTCTGCAACCCTTAACGTGCGCTGTAGTTCCTGACCTGCCCACTCAACCCACTCAGTTGTTGCAGTTCACCGAGGGCAGACTGTAATTTCTGTTTTGACGCATCCGGCCCGACGTAAATACGGGTTATCTCCCCCGCGACAGGCGTTGACGGCACGGTATAAGCACGGTATCCCGACAACCGTAGTTTAGCCACGATTTCATTCACTTTATCGGCATTTTTCAGCGCCCCCAGTTGCACCACATAGGCCTGTCCTACGGGTGCCGTTTCCGGCTTCACTTCCGGCTGCGTCGCAGGTTGCGGCGTAGGCGTTGCAGGCTTGCTCTCAGGTTTTGGCTCAGGCTTCACTTCCGGTTTAATCTCCGGTTTTGGCTTGGGCTTGGCCTCCGGCTTCACTTCCGGTTTGGGCGTTACCGGGCGAGCAGCCACGGCAGGCGGAGCAATTTCTATCGGCGAAGACGAGGATGATGGCGTACTGGTTGGTGGTGCCTGCGTTTCACCATCATCCTCAGGCATCGTTACGCCACCCTGAGCTGGCTGCCCCTGCATCGCCTGCTGCGCCCCTTCAGGCGGCTGGCTCGGCAATGACTGATTCAATGAAGGCAGCGATTCCGTTTCACTGCTGTCACCCGGTTTTGGCACCAGCGGGATGGCTGCAAACTCATCTTCGTAATGTTTCTTTTTGCCATCCAGCAGCGCAGGCAGCACAATCACGCCCAACGCAACCAGAATAATGGTGCCGACCAGACGGTTTTGAAACTTACTTGCCATTCGCCCTCCTCTCATCCAGCGCCGCCATCACATGCGCTACCGTATGAAAAGATCCACACACCACAACAGTGTCCCGTATATCCGCCTCTCGCATCGCCTGATGCCAGGCTATCGCCACATCATTAAACGCGCGGCTGCCGTCAAGGTGTGCGGTTATCAATTCAGCACTTGCACCACGTGGACCTTCCAGTGGAGCACAATACCATTCATCGACTACCGGCTTAAGGTGAGCCAAGGTGCCAGGAATATCTTTATCTGCCAGCATACCTATCACTGCACGCACCTTGCCCGTACGCGGCAACTGAGCCAAACGCTCAGCCAGATAGGCTGCGGCATGCGGATTATGCGCAACATCGAGAATCAGTTTTGGTTGCTCACTCACCGTTTGGAACCGACCCGGTAACGCCGCACGGCGCAATCCCTGTTCGATAGCAGCCTGAGGGACACGAATTGGCCCTTGGTGCAACGCGGCCAGTGCGGTGGCTGCATTGGCCAGCGGCACATTTGGCAATGGTAGCACCCTGCGTTCCTCACCAACCGCTTGCCAGTACCAACCATCGCCCTCAAGTGCGAACAACCAATTTTCCCCGCGTCTATACAACACGGCGCCCTTCTCTTCGGCCACGGCAGCGATCGATGCAGGCATATCGGGCTCGCCGACAACCGCAGGTTTCATGCCGCGGAAAATACCCGCTTTTTCACGGCCGATACTTTCACGATCGTGCCCCAGCCAATCGGTATGATCGAGTGCAATGCTGGTCACTACTGCAACATCAGCATCGACAATATTGGTGGCATCTAAACGCCCTCCCAGCCCCACTTCCAGGATAACAACATCCAGGTTTGCTTGCTTAAACAGGTGCAATGCAGCGAGGGTGCCAAATTCAAAATAGGTCAGCGAGACATCGCCACGCCCCGCTTCAATATCGGCAAACGCTTGAGAATGCTCAGCTTCCGACAACTCCTTCCCTTGAATCCGCACACGTTCGGTATAACGTAGCAGATGGGGAGAACTGTACACGCCAACACGTAGTCCGGCCGCCATTAGAATGGCTTCCAACGTACAGCAGGTGGTGCCCTTTCCGTTGGTTCCCGCAACGGTAAATACCGTTTGGGCCGGACGAAGCAGATGAAGATTGTCAGCAACCTGTTTAACACGCGTCAGTCCCATGTCAATGGCAGTGGCGTGCAGGTGCTCCAGATAATGAAGCCACGCGGCCAAAGGCGACGTGGCTTGGGGAATGTAAAGATTTTCCATGAGTCCCGTTCACTGGCTTACGGTTCATTGATACAGGATGCACAGCACAGACCCTATGATCGCCTGTCGCATCCTGTTCATGTGTCACTTATTGCGCATCATCCTGCGGTTCAGTAGTCACTTCTGGCGGACGAACATCAGCGGTTTCCACTGGCTCAGGGTGATTCGTCAACCGAGAAAGTATGCTGGCCAGTTTTAAACGCATTTCTGGGCGGCGTACGATCATATCGATAGCCCCTTTCTCCAGTAAGAACTCACTGCGCTGGAAACCGGGTGGCAGTTTTTCACGCACCGTTTGTTCGATAACACGCGGACCGGCAAAACCGATCAGGGCTTTAGGCTCTGCAATGTTTAAATCGCCCAACATTGCCAGACTGGCTGAAACCCCCCCCATCGTCGGGTCGGTCAGCACAGAGATATAAGGCAATCCGCGCTCGCGCATTTTTGCCAACGCTGCGCTGGTTTTCGCCATCTGCATCAGCGACATCAGTGCTTCCTGCATACGCGCACCGCCGCTGGCGGAGAAACATACTAACGGGCAGCCATCTTCGAGCGCCTGTTCTACTGCACGCACAAAACGCGCCCCTACCACAGAGGCCATGGACCCCCCCATAAAGGCAAACTCAAAGGAGGCCGCAACCACCGGCATACCATAGAGCGTCCCCTTCATCACCACCAGCGCGTCTTTTTCGTCAGACTGTTTCTGCGCGGCAACCAAGCGATCTTTATATTTTTTAGAGTCTTTGAACTTCAGCGCATCCTTGGGCTCCAGCTCACTACCCAGTTCAACCACACTGTCCTTGTCCAGAAACGCAGTCAGGCGCGCACGCGCGGAAAGCCGCATGTGGTGGTCACACTTGGGGCACACCTCAAGGTTACGCTCCAACTCGGCGCGGTAAAGTACCTGACCGCAGCTGTCGCATTTGGTCCATACCCCTTCAGGAATATTGGCCTTGCGGGTTGGTGTAATGTTGCTCTTGTTAAGAATTCGTTCAATCCAGCTCATTGATAACCTTTCTGCTTGAACCTGGCGATAGCCAGTCCGCTCTGCCCCGTCACAACGCCCGTTTGCCCTCGTCTGAACCGGTTATTACACCGTCGTTTCAGGGCATTGGCAATGCAGGTCGTCATCGGGGACAGACCATAAATGCCGCTCATTAAACCATAACACTCCGGGACTGTGGATAGAAAACTGGTCAAACCGGAGAGATTACCGCGTTTATTCTTGCGATCGCGAGTGGCTATCCGCTCGCGCCGCTGCTCGTCTATGCCGCCAGATTTCAATGATACCCGGCAAAATAGAGATAAAAATAATCGCGACTATCAGTAACTTCAAGTTTTCTTGCACAATTGGCAAGTCACCAAACAAGTAACCTGCATAGGTAAACAGCACGACCCACAGCAACGCCCCTACCACATTATAGAGAGCAAAGTGGCGGTAACGCATATGCCCCATACCGGCAACAAACGGCGCGAATGTTCTCACAATCGGCACAAAGCGCGCCAGAATAATCGTTTTACCCCCATGACGAGCATAAAACTGATGCGTTTTATCCAGATAACTGCGGCGAAAAATTTTCGAATTTGGGTTGCTGAACAGCTTTTCCCCAAACAAACGCCCGATGGTGTAGTTGACCGCATCCCCCAGTATGGCCGCCGCAACCATCAGTGCCACCATCGTGTGCACATTCAGATCGTTGGTCGGCAGCGCAGCCAGCGCACCGGCGACAAACAACAGAGAGTCTCCCGGCAGGAACGGTGTCACTACCAGGCCCGTTTCGCAAAACAGGATCAAAAACAGAATCGCATAAATCCAGACACCGTATTGCGCAACCAGTTCCGCAAGGTGAACATCAATATGCAGAATAAAATCGATGATAAAGCGTATAAACGCGACAAGTTCCATCATGTGCATTTTTCACGGCACAGCGCCGTGACTATCCTCATCAGTTTTTAGCGTGGCCTAGGCTCGGCAATCCAGCCTGGGTCAATCTTCCAGAAATAGCGGGCCCATCGGCGGTGTCGGCAAATCGAAACGCGCCGGATAATCCACTGCCACAAGATAAAGGCCATCTGCTCGCGCCGTGGCGGCCGCCAGAGTGCGATCTTTGGCAGCCAGCAGTTCAGCTATCCAGGATTCAGGCTGATTCCCGCATCCCACTTCCATCAGGCTGCCGACGATATTGCGCACCATATGATGCACAAACGCATTAGCTTTAATATCTACCACGATGTAAGCACCATGACGCGTAACCTTTAAATGATTTACATTGCGCCACGGTGTACGCGACTGACATTGCACGGCTCGAAACGAGGTGAAATCATTCTCGCCCAGCAGACACTGTCCGGCACGCGCCATGCGTTCTGCATCCAGCGGAAAGTGGAAATGCGTTACACCACGCGCCAACACCGCCGGACGATAACGGTGGTTATAGATAATGTAACGGTAGCGGCGCGCCGTCGCGCTAAAACGCGCGTGAAAATCCTCATCAACCGTTTTTACCCAGCGCACGGCAATGTCCCGTGGTAAATGAGCATTAACGCCCATGGTCCAAGCCGCATCTTTACGTTGTGCCTGAGTCGTGAAGTGCACTACCTGGCCGGTAGCATGCACCCCGGCATCCGTTCGCCCTGCACAAAACACAGTAATCGGTTCATCGGCCACTTTGCTCAGCGCCTGTTCCAGATGCCCTTGCACGCTTTCAACTTCAGCCTGACGCTGCCAGCCATAATAGCGGCTACCGTCATACTCAATGCCCAGCGCCACCTTGATTACTTCTGGCCCCTGCGGCAAATTCCTGTCTGACATTACCCCAAATACTCCTGAACAAGCCGTTCTGCCGTCTCTACCGCCATCAACGCGCCGCCAAAACGCACGTTATCCGCAACCGACCAAAATTGCAGCAATTCTGGAATGCCGTAGTCGTTACGCAGGCAACCTATCTTAAGCTGAACGTTGCCAGAAGCATCCTCGACCTGTGTTGGGTAGTCGTCCTCATCGCTGAGTTGAACATCTTCTGCTAGTGCAAGCTCGTCCCGAGCTTCTTCCGCAGACAGCGGACGCAGTGCTTCAAGATGTACAACCTGCGCATGGCCGTAAAACACGGGAGCCTGTATGCAGTTTACGGAAATCGGCAGACCTTCATCCTGCAATACTTTGCGTACCTGATCCACCAGACGGCGTTCTTGCGCTACGCTACCTTGCTCATCTGCCAATAACGGCAGCAAATTGAAAGCCAGTTGTTTGGCAAACAGGCCAGGCTCCGGCGGAATGCCATTCAACAAACGGGCGCTTTGCCCTGCCAAATCGTCTACGGCTGCTTTTCCCAATGCGGACACGGAGAGCAGGTTAGTGACATGAAGACGAGACAACCCAGCCTGATCGATCAGTGGCTTGATAGCCAACAACAGTTGGCTTACCAGACTATCTGCCACCGCCACAATATTACGGTTACGATAATCGGCCAGCACATGTGAGTTAACACCCGGCACCACGAGGGGAACGTCTGGTTCGAGTGCGAACAGGTCGCTGCTATCAATCACCAGGCAGCCAGCGTTTCCCGCTTCTTCCGCATAGCGTGCGCTCGCGTCTCTGCCGGCAACAAAAAAGGCCAATTGCGCCTGAGACCAATCAAAGTCTGCAGCATCCTCAACCTGCCAGGATGTCCCGTTCACCCGTACTGATTCCCCCACGCTGCGCTCGCTGGCTAGCGGAAAGAGTGTGCCCAGAGGAAAAGCGCGCTCTTGCAGCAGCTCCAGCAGCGCCGTTCCCACCGCACCCGTTGCGCCCAATAGCGCAATATTCCAGCCGTCAGACATGTGGTGTTCTCCCATTCGTCAATACCTCTTTCTCGGGCGGTGTATCACCGCCCGAATACCCTACGCTAAAAACATCGTATTTCGCGACACCTTCCCGCCCCACTACGGCAAGACGGCAGTGAATCCTAACGCATTCAGACAGGCCACGCTGGCCTCATCAGAACAAGTGACACGCAGCGAAGACCATTCGCGGCGTTCCTGATAGTGTTTACGTAAACGATCAAACCCGCCCGGTTGACCAGCAACCTGGCGCAACAGCGCATCGTCACGGCGCACATCATACACCAGATGCACCAGACGCTTAAGCAACGCTTGATCGAGCGGGGCAGTCAGATGAACATCCGTGACATCTGGAGCAGGCAACAACGACGCCAACGGCACCTGTTGTGGTTTACCGATAAACTGACACAACGCTTCAAACACCTGTGTCGTCCCCCGCGCCTTGCCTTCCAGAGTATAACCCGCAATATGTGCCGTACCCACATCGGCACGCGCCAGCAAATCCAGAGGCAGCCCCGGTTCTGGCTCCCACACGTCCAGCACCACACGCAGATCTTTGCCCTGCTGCAATGTCCGCAGCAACGCGGCGTTATCCACCACAGGACCGCGGCAAGCATTGATAAGAATGCGCCCCGCTGGCCAGGCTGCAAGTACCGCGTCATCAATCAGATGAAAAGTGTTATCCGTGCCATCCTTCGTCAACGGCGTATGCAGCGTAAGAATATCTGCCTCACGCAGTAGCGCCTCAAGGGGTAAAAAAGGACCAACATCACCGTTACGCTCCCGTGGTGGGTCGCACAGCAATGTCTTCACTCCCCAAGCGTTAAGACGGGCCTGCAAACGCCGACCGACGTTGCCCACGCCCACAATGCCGACGGTTTTGTCGCGCAGTTGGAAACCATCCCGTTCCGCCAGCATCAGCAGCGCAGAAAAAACGTATTCCACCACCGCGATGGCATTACACCCTGGCGCCGCCGAAAATCTCACCCCCTGCTCACGTAGCCAGGTTTCATCCACATGATCGGTCCCTGCCGTGGCGCTACCGACAAAGTTTACGCTAGTGCCTGCCAACAGGGCGGCATTGACTGGCGTGACGGAGCGCACCATCAGCGCTTGCGCCTGTGTCAGCGCCTCCACAGGCAACGGCCTTCCCGGCACGGCCACCACATCACCCACGCGGCTAAACAACTCGCGTGCATACGGCATATTCTCATCAACCACAATTTTCATGTATGACCCCGGTAAAGCGACGCGCTTACAAGAAAAAACAGGGGCACTATTTTGCCACCGAATGATAAATAATCCCAACACCTTAGGTTCTGGCGCGATACCCTTCCGGCGTAGCTCCGCTTTGCTGACGAAACATGGCAATAAAGGCTGAGGATGAACTGTAACCGACTTCAAGCGCCACTGACTGCACGCTCATCCCTTGTCGCAGCAATGCCAGCGCTTGCAGGTAACGCAGCCGCTGTCGCCATTCGCTAAACGACATGCCGAGCAATGCCTGACAACGCCGGGAAAGCGTTCGCTCGGTGCTATATACCTCGTTTGCCCATTGCGCCAACGTACGGTTATCCGCCGGGCACTGCTCCAACGCATGCAACACAGGGGCCAGTAACCGATCGTCAGTTCCCGGCAAATAGTTACGCTGTCGCGGTGCGACGGCCATTTGATCGCACAGCACGCGACACAGGCGTAAATCTGGCTTGTCTTGTGGGATCAACACCCCACGCATGAACAAATCATCCTGAATGGCTTTAAACAACGGGCCCACTTCCAATAAGCAAGGCGTGTCAGGGAGTGCGCTACACCAGCGCGCGTCAAAATTGATAGTGCGAATGGTGGCCTGACGCTGGTTGTAGCACGCGTGTTCCACGCCGTGCGGCAACCAGATAGCAAAATGGGTCGGCGCCCAAAAGCGTTCACGCTCAAGACGCAGGACAACAACGCCAGAAACTACATACAACAACTGTCCCCATTCATGGCGATGAGGCAAGTATTCCGTATCGGCACTGACCGCCTCAGTGCGCAGAAACACCCCATGTGGCGGTATACCTTCAGGTCGGTAGTAAGAGCGTTGCCGGGTCATGTTGTCTGCCTTGCCGTTAAGGATGTCTTATTTTCACTATATATAACGAATCCGCCTGTCGTAAACTGACTCACCCAGTTAATGAGAATCGTTATCATGCAAGCATTATTTCCTCTCATCGCCGTTCTGTTTTGGTCATTTAACGTGATCGTCAACAAACTGTCCGTTGGCGTCATCGATCCGGCGGCGATGTCATTTTATCGTTGGTTGCTTGCGTTGTTGGTACTGACACCGTTTATGTTGCCTGGCTTGCGTTACCACGCCAGCACGATCAGGCAACATTGGGGAAAACTGCTGTTTCTGGGATTTCTCGGCATGGTACTCTATCAAAGCATGGCCTACTACGCCGCGCACAGTATCAGCGCACTGATGATGGGAATTTTGGTCTCACTGATCCCACTGCTTACGGTGCTGATCAGCATTCCGTTGCTCGGCGTAGTCCCCACACTGGGCTTACTGTGTGGAGGCCTGCTCTCGTTTTTTGGCATCACCTGGCTT
This sequence comes from Serratia marcescens, assembly GCA_015548865.1. Lineage (GTDB taxonomy): Bacteria > Pseudomonadota > Gammaproteobacteria > Enterobacterales > Enterobacteriaceae > Symbiopectobacterium > Symbiopectobacterium marcescens_A. The sequence continues at coordinate 141,957 of JADMXW010000016.1, forward strand.
ATCAGCGGTGGGCACCCGGCACTGATTCTGGCACAAGGCATCGGGCGAGGCGAGATCATGATGTTTATCGCCGCGTTAGCCTACGCCGTTTATGGCGTATTGACCAAACGTTGGTCCATTGCACTGCCTACCTGGGTCTCTCTTTACGTGCAAATTGCCTTTGGCGTTGTGCTGTTATTGCCTAACCTGTTGTTGGCCGAAAGCATTACCTTGAATGCGCAAAACATTCCGCTGGTGCTGTTTGCCGGTATTTTTGCCTCGATCCTCGCCCCTTGGATGTGGATCGTGGGAGTCATGCGCATCGGTGCCAACAATGCCAGCATTTTCATTAATTTGACACCGGTGTTTACCGCACTGATCGCCGTGACGTTCCTGCATGAAACACTGCATAGCTATCACATCGTGGGTGGAATATTGGTATTACTCGGGGTTGTCATGGCGCAGCGCATACGAATTCCGCTTTATCGGCGCAAGGCGCTCGGCATGCAGGATACCAATGAACCTCATCGGCAAACGCACAAAGCAGATGCCAGCAACAAATAAAGGCCGCATTTTCCCTATTCTCTGACTATTCTTGCATCAGACACCTTGCTATGATTTCTGTTGCCTATTCAGGGCCCCCGGGGGAATGCAGGGTGCCTTTCACGCAGCAAGGAGTCATCATGCAGCCTGTCAGCAGTCCAGGAACTCCGACACCGGGAGAGCGCCCGTCCGCGTCGACGACCTCGGCCATTACATCTGCATCCTCCAATGCGGCGACGGCAAATTCACCGCTGTCATTTACCCAGCGTGCCACGTTGGACACGCTGATAGTCAAGCTACAGGCACTGACCTCGCTCAGTAACAATGCCATTTGGACCACGCTGCGCCAGGATATCGGTTTGGCACCCAACCAAACGCTGCTCGGGCAGCATTTTACTGCCGCCGAACAGTCATTGCAGAATCAACTCGTCCAGGCTCAGGTACAACAAAACACCGCACGCCACCCGTTGCTGCAGCGTCTCACCGATCTGTTGCCGCAAGGAAATAACAGCCAGCGCGTCACTCAGTTTATGCGCCAGGAATTTGGCCACACTGAGTTAAAAACGCTGACTCAGCCCCAGTTGCAGCGGATACTGACCCTGTTGCAAACACCACCAGATGCCGCGGTAGCAAATGCTGCCCCAGGCAGGACACCGATGCTTGCCACAACGCTGGTGCAAAATGCGCTGACGAATGTCGCCACCAATGCGGCGACCACTGCCCTGCTGCAACGTCCACTGTCGAGCATCGAACAGAACAGTTTGAATCAGATGGTCGTGCGGTTATCGGCACTGCTCGGGGAGCCGACAGATAAAATCTGGACCACACTGACGGCAATGCAACACCAGCCGCCTGGCTCGCCGATCTCTGCCCGTCACCTGCCACTCTTAGTGCAATATTTGCAAACGCAAACTGACCTGCACCATTTGCTCACCACGGGCAACACGCGTAGCGACACATCGCCCTCGGCTACCGCCTCAGCGGCGACCACGGCAGGCAATATGGCTTCCCCCCCTATGACGGCGACGCTATCCACGTTACACGCGCTGCTTCAGCCTGCACTGGAAGCCAACGAGCGTCAGTTGTTGTTGGACTATAGCCAAAACCGCTTTAATGCTGGGGTACAAACACCGCTCACCCAACCTCAGCTTAATGAGCTGGTGACCTTTTTATTTGCGCACCGCATGCAGCGCTCCTCTGAAGGGGAACTGACAGTTCAGAGTCTGTTCCCTCATCCACAACCGATTGCCAATCCGCTGGTTGCCGCATTACCACCTGTCCTCCAGGCTGTGTTCAACAAACCGATGTTCTGGCCGATTGTCAGCGTGTGTGTTGTGCTGTTTCTGTTGTGGGTCCTGTTTTAGCGTAAAAAAAACCGGGGCACTTGGCCCCGGCTTAGAAAATCATGCTACAGCTGATTACAGCTTACGCATCACCAACGTGGCATTCGTACCGCCAAAACCAAAACCGTTAGACATTACCGTGGTCAGCTTGCGCTCGGTCGGTTCTGTCACGATATTCATGTTTTGCGCCAGTTCGTCCAGCGTATCAACGTTAATGCTCGGCGCGATAAAATCGTGTTCCAGCATCAGCAAAGAGTAGATAGCCTCCTGCACGCCCGCAGCCCCCAAAGAGTGTCCGGTCATTGCTTTGGTCGCAGAGATCGGCGGCACAGCGTCACCAAATACTTGGCGAATCGCCCACAACTCTTTCACATCCCCCACCGGCGTAGAGGTACCGTGGGTGTTAATGTAATCGATGGGGGTATCTACGTCTTGCATCGCAAGCTTCATACAGCGCACAGCACCTTCACCCGACGGAGCAACCATGTCGGCACCGTCAGAGGTTGCACCGTAGCCAACCACTTCCGCGTAAATGTGCGCGCCGCGAGCCAATGCATGCTCCAATTCTTCCACAACCACCATACCGCCACCGCCCGCGATAACAAATCCATCGCGATCGGCATCATAGGTGCGCGAAGCCTTTTCCGGCGTTTCGTTATATTTAGTGGAGAGCGCGCCCATAGCATCAAATTCACAGGCCAGCTCCCAACACAGTTCTTCACCACCGCCAGCAAAAACGATGTCCTGTTTGCCCAGCTGGATTTGCTCTACCGCATTACCGATACAGTGCGCAGAGGTGGCACATGCAGAACTGATGGAGTAATTCACGCCTTGAATTTTGAACGGCGTAGCGAGACAGGCAGATACCGCCGATCCCATTGCTTTGGTGACCACATAAGGACCAACCGCTTTCAAGCCTCGCGGGCTACGCATCGCATCCGCACCAAACACCTGAGAACGCGCTGAACCGCCAGAACCGGCAATCAGACCTACGCGTGGATTATTCTGATAGACCTCTGGCGCCAGCTTGGCATCTTCAATCGCCTGTTCCATTGACAGAAAAGCATAGATAGAGGCATCGCTCATGAAACGCACGACCTTACGTTCAATGAGACCGGTAGTATCCAGTTTCACATTGCCCCAGACGTGACTACGCATACCGGAATCTTTCAGCTCTTGAGAGAACGTAATACCCGAGCGACCTTCCCGCAACGATGCGAGGACTTCCTGCTGGTTATTACCAATGCTTGAGACGATCCCCAGGCCAGTAATCACTGCACGTTTCATTCAATACCTCTTTCCGCATAAATGTATTTTGGGATTTCGTCACGCACTTTAGCGTACAGATGTAAGCTGAACAAGTCCGATCACCCAACCTTTTACAAAATTTGCACCACAGGCACCCGCTGAGTAAAATCGCGCTATCGCTTTAAAAATGAGTTAATTATCGTGAAAGACCATGCTATTCAGCACGGTACGCTCTCCTGGAACGATCAGGGTACACCTGTTTCGCAACAGTTTGATGACGTTTACTTCTCAAATCAGGATGGGTTGGAAGAAACCCGCTATGTTTTTTTGCAAGGCAATCACTTTCCGGCGCGCTTCCTTGAACACTCTCGCCCACTGTGTGTCATCGCTGAAACCGGCTTCGGCACCGGCCTGAATTTTTTGACATTGTGGGAAGCATTCTCACATTTTCGCGCGCAGCACCCGCATGCCGCATTGCGCCGTCTGCACTTTATCAGCTTTGAAAAATTTCCTTTGCGCGTTAACGATTTGGCACAAGCGCACACTCACTGGCCGACACTGGCCCCTTACGCTGAGGAACTGCGACAGGCATGGCCGTCAGCGTTGCCAGGTTGCCATCGCCTGATATTGGCAAACGGAGCCATCACCCTCGACCTGTGGTTTGGCGATATCAACACCTTACTGCCAACGTTGGATGACTCTTTGACTCATCAGGTGGATGCCTGGTTTCTCGATGGTTTTGCTCCGGCTAAAAACCCGGATATGTGGACAGAAAATCTGTTTCACGCCATGGCACGCCTGTGCCGGGCGCAGGGGACCTTTGCAACCTTCACGGCAGCAGGGTTTGTGCGCCGGGGTTTGCAACAGGCGGGTTTTGGTGTGGAAAAGATCAAAGGTTACGGACAAAAACGCGAAATGCTGCGCGGCGTGTTGGCCGAGGCCGTCCCCACCGTTACAACAACCCCTTGGTATTCACGCCCAGCAGCGAGTACGACAGATAATATCGCCATTATCGGCGGCGGCATCGCCAGCGTGCTGACAGCACTGGCACTGTTGCGACGCGGCGCTCATGTGACGCTCTATTGCGAAGATAACGCTCCGGCTTTGGGCGCCTCCGGTAACCGTCAAGGTGCCCTCTACCCACTACTCAACGACAAACACGATGCGCTTTCACGCTTTTTCGCCACCGCATTTGGCTTTGCTCGCCGCCAGTACGATTCACTGCTGCAAGCCGGTATCACCTTTGAGCATGACTGGTGCGGTGTGAACCAAATTGCTTATGATGAAAAAAGCACACGCAAAATATCACAGATTTTACATGGCGATTGGCCACTTGACATGGTGGCACCGCTTAACGCCGATGAAATGGACACAACCGCGGGGTTAGGCATTGGTTTCCCTGGTCTGAGCTATGCTGACGGTGGCTGGCTGTGTCCGGCAGAGTTGACAGCGAATGCGCTAAAACACGCGCAATCACTCGGGTTGGAGGTACGTTTTTCTGCCGGTGTGTCCGGGTTGGAAAAAACCACATCGGGCTGGCAACTTACGTTGGCTAATGAGCAGTTGAATGACTATCCCGTTGTTGTTCTGGCTAACGGATACCAACTCAATACCTGGTCACAGACCCAACATCTCCCCTGCTATGCTGTGCGCGGCCAAGTGAGCCATATCCCCACTACGCCAGTGCTGCAACGCTTACAACGCGTGCTGTGCTATGACGGCTATATGACCCCCGTCAGTCCCCGCCACCAGCAGCACTGCATTGGCGCCAGCTATCTGCGAGGCGAAACCACAACAACATTTAGCGCAGAGGAACAGCAAGAGAACCGCCGGCGTCTTGTTGCCTGTTTGCCAAAGGCCGCGTGGATGGATGAAATAAACGTCAGCGATAACGAAGCTCGTCAGGGGGTGCGATGCGCCATTCGCGATCATTTGCCTCTGCTCGGCGCAGTGCCGGATTACTCGCAAACACTACATCAATACGCATCACTTGACGTGCAGCAGTACACACTGAACAACGTGGTCACAGCTCCGGTTCATCCGGATCTGTTTATTATCGGTGCGCTGGGGTCGCGCGGAATGTGCTCTGCTCCGTTAGCGGCAGAAACGCTGGCTGGACAACTGTACGGCGAACCATTACCGCTGGACGCAGAAACCCTTGCAGCCATTAACCCAAACCGTTTCTGGGTAAGAAAGCTGCTAAAAGGCAGAGCGGTGTAATCATGCGAGGTTACGGGCGTAACGTGGTGGAATAGCGCCAGTGTGTGCCCAAATCGTTAATCAGCTGGTAGCTAAGCGTCTGCCCCACTATTGCACGATTCACCGGCAGGTTCACGCTGGACGTGGGGGCTACCATCATGCTGCCCAGTCGCTGTTCAGCATAGCTGAGATCTGTTAGCGTCATATGCCAGGGGGTGGGGTTGGTAACCTGCAACTGCTGCCCTTCCCCCGTTTGCAACAAACGAAAACGCAGTTGCTCACCATCAGACTCACTGGGATCGCCTAATCCAGCAGGTCGGATAAATACCTTAAGACGCAGGCGCAGCGGTAGCACTACGTTTTGCGTATGACGCGTCATTGCAGCGGTATTCGGTGGAATTTGATAGACATTAAGCCACAGCAGGGACTCTTTATCATGAGCGAATCCCTGACGAGAGGTGAGCAGCAACCGCAATGAGCGCGATTCGCCCGGCTTCATACCAAACACGGGGGGCACAGCAATCAACGGTGTCATCGCTTGCTCTGGCGGCGTCATAGGATCACCCTCATCACTCCAGACTTGCACCAGCGTTGGCTGCTTTTCCGAATTGGAAAGCATCAGTGATGCCGACATCTCGCCGTTATGCAAAATGACGCGTGTACCTTCAACATTGACTACGCCAGATGCGGGCATGGCACCCATCAGCCAAAGTGCACAGGTCATCCAACTGACTGAGTATTGCCTGCTACTGAAAACTGACCATGATCTGCAATTGCGCATTGACTGTCCCCGGCCTAATCGGCTCTTGATTAATCGCTTCCAGCGATGCGGTAAAATCCCCGGCATAGATTTCTGTACTGCCGCTAGACACTCTGGTCGTCAAATCTTTGAAGGCGTACCACCCGCGCGGGTTGCCCGTGCCATATGAAGTTAAATCCGGCAGTAGATTGATCGCTTGTCCCTTGCTGTTGAATATACGTATACCAACGCCAGAAGCTTCTCCCGCACCGGCACCATATTGATTATCCAACAGCCAGGTTAACCCTCCCCCCGAGGTCACCAGCCCCAATGATTTAGCCGCTGCAACTGCAGTCGGTTTATTCACCAGAAACCCCATCGAAACATTTGCGGCAGTGAGTGTCGACACACTGGTGCTGGACAGTGCCCCGGATTCACACTGTATGGTGACGGAGAACCCTGCACGGCTAGTCCCCCCCTGACGAAGCTGATTTGCTGTGATCAACGGCAACATCACGACATTCGGAAAATCATCCACGCGACAAGACGCACCGCGCACAAAGGTTACCCCCGTCGCGTACAGGCTCCAGGTGCCAGGCCAGTCATAAGGCCAGCCTTCATATTTGGTTGCCGAATCGGCACCTTCCGTCACATTCGCGCTAATCCCCGGCCCTTTAAACGCGGTATACCCATGTGGTTGGCTATAAAGGTAGGTATAACGGTTATAGGCGTTGCCGTACCATGTGATGCTGTCGATACGAAATACCTCCATCAAAACATCACTGAAAGCACTGGCAGGAATATAGATATAGGTACCATCGGAGAACCAGTCAGACGGTGTCAGTTGCCGTCCTTGCCAATAGCGGGAAAAGTAGGCTCCGGTCTTTAAATTGGTCAGCCTGACGGCAATATTACGCACATAACTGTAATAAGCACCGGCTATCTCACTGGCCGCATACATGCCAGCGTAACCGCTGTCGCCATTGGTGGCATACATTTCGAACAGGCTGCTGGCATCAGCAACCGCGCAGCGAAACAAGACCTGATTAGCCGTAAACGCCGTCTGCGCCCCTTGACTCAGGAAATTGATTGAACTGCTCGCCAGCAATGTTCCTGACGGCTGAAAAGTGCCACTGCTCAGGCTTATCACGCCGGGCATACCAATATTTCTGCCGTTACAGGTATCGCACGCGCCATTCCAGGCCGTCGCGGTATAGCCCGCATTGAGTGCTGCCTGGGATAAGGATGAGGCATTGGTGACACGAATACAGGCGCTGTAAGCCATCTGACACCAAAGCAGCATCAATACCATTGCGAATGACACACGCGATATCATGGCGACCTCCGTGGCTGACAAGGCAGCTCAAGATGGGTAAACGCATCGCTGCCGCGCGGCGGTAAACGGTAACTGACCGCGCATTGCTCTCCTGCTTGCGGCCCCCATATTACCTGTAAAGTGCCGCGTTCCTCTGCAAGGCGAGCATAGATTTGTCCACCTTGTCCGACCATTCCAACGCTGTTACCCGCCGCATCTGTCACATCAGCACCCATTGGAGGGAAGTTACCGTCCTCCAAATGTGTGGCAATCAATACCGCTCGCCCTTGCAGGGTAGAGAAACTGACCTGTGCCAAAGCGCCTGCATAAGGAACAACGCGCTGACTGCCACCTTGCAATTCGGTTTCATCGTTCATGGTGCTGGCATCCAGCGTAATAGTGTTATAACGGTACGGTGCCAGTGACGGCAAAATGGCATAGCCAAAGCGATCGATGGTTGCGCCTTGTCCATTACGAACTCTGGCCCCTTCGGCTCCCGGTGCACGAATCAAGGCAAAGGTATCGCTGGCATAAGGCCCAAGCGTGATCCCGCCTTGGTGCAACACCAGCGTACTGGCAGCCCCCACGCCAAATTGACGGTAGTTATCACCTTGTGCCACCGAGGCGCGCACCGATCCAACGGATGTGCTTTGCTGCGCGCTGCCGCCAACGGTCATGGCACTGCCGCCGTGCTGATAGTCTTCAACCCCTGTGTAAGCGGACCAGGTCAATTGACTGTTATCACCCGAAGCCCCTGCCACACTCAGCGTCCCTGAGCGCGAAGCACCCGTTCGGTTCATATCCAATGAGACCGTGGAGCGTGTATTTCCCACATCGAAGGGGACAGAGAAACCGAGCGCGACAAGGGTTTCGGTATAACGTTGCTGGCCGGTGTTATCATAATCAGCATCATTAACGCTGACGAAGTTACGTCCTCGCTCCCAAACAGTGCGCTGGCGTGCCACACTCAGGTTATAGCTGATGTTGCGCCAGGTATTGCTGTAGCCGAGTTGCAGTTGGGTAACGCGTGATGACTCGCCGTAGTAGCTACTGGTACTGGCAGACATGTTCAACATTCCCCATGTGCCCATTGCCTGGCTCACGGTGGCTGAAAAGCGGTTTTTTTGATTCAGACTGTCTGACCAGTAGTTCCCATCATTGCGATACTGGCGGCGCTGGCCGAGCACATCCTGCAAATCGCGAAACCCCGTGGTGGAATAGTGCCAGGCAGCCAACACCACGCTAGTGCCGCTGGTAAAGGTACGTCCGTAGCTGAGTTCACTGCGCCACCCCGTTTCAGTTTGACCATTTACATCAGCATGTGACCAGGTTGCATTTGTTCCTATCGCCCCCAGTGGGGTGGCGATCACGGTGCCAAAAAGCCCCGCCACATAGTCATCCGCAACACGAATTCCACCGTTGAGCGTGAACATATTATTGAGACCATGCTGGACAACCCCTTCGATAAATTGGTTATCAATGCTGTTAAAATGGCGTACACGTCCTAACGCCACTTCGTATTGCCAGTTACCGGGGCGCACGGAATCGGGTACAGAGGCATAGGGCACAGTAAAGGTCGATACGCGTCCATTGGCTTCAATGACCTCGACCTGCAAGTCGCCACGATCCTGCGTGTTATACAAATCCCGAATAACAAAAGCACCCGGTGGAACGCTGGTTTCATAGATAATCTGCCCTAGCTGCCGTACTACCACGCGCGCCGATGCCCCCGCCACACCACGAACTTCAGGTGCAAACCCCCTGCGCCCTTGTGGCCACATACGTTGATCGCTGGCAAGCTTGACGCCATTGAACGATAAGCTGCCAAACAGACTGTTGCTGGTATAACTGTCTCCCAACGTCAGCATACTTTCAATGGCAGGAATGGGTCTGTCCACCCAGGTTCGTACCGCGTTGTATTTATATTCACTGCCGCTGACACTGCTGTCGTAATAGCGCAGGTTTCCCTGATGGCGAAGCTGCCACAGGCCAATATTCGACCCTGCATTCAGGGCACTCCACAAATAACCGTAGCGATAATTGTTATCGCGATTTTCCGTACGGTAGTAATTGGTGTTATGCCGTAATGATAGCGCTGGAATACCGCGGTCCCATTCTGATACCGGAATATAACCGCGCGGCGTGCGCAACAATGCCTGTTGCGCCACCACCAGATTGAGACGCAAAGCAGTCACATCCACTTCCTCAGCCACACTTTGACCGGTATCACTCAATAACAAACACGCCTCCCGCTGACGTGCTGTACTGCGAATCACGCGTATGGCTGTTTTTTCAAGCAATGCAGGGGAAAGACAGGCTTTTACGCCACTTTCGTCGGTGGATACAAACGTTACTGGCTCACTGGCAGCGATCAGTTGATCGTTAACGAATACATCAAGTACGTGCTCCCCTGCTTCAATCTGCGCATCGTGCTGATTGAAGCGCGCCAAATCTTGCCCATAAGCCGCTCCCTGTAACAATGCCGGATCGAAGTAATAGTCTTCCGCATGCACTGATGATGCCAGCCCGGTCACTGCCGCTGCCAGCCACAGGAGAACACGCGTTAATGGACTCGCAAGCCGCTCATAACGGGAAGTCTGCACGGAGTCTGGCTCCCTGATCGCTGATAAGCGTTACCGTGACGGTATGGCGTCCTGACGGTACTGTGCGAGTAAACCAGAAAGTGCGACTGCTTAACGGGGCCACCATATCCGCTGTCGCTGGGATTGCAGAGCCCGACGCATTTAACACTATCTTGCTCACATTGAGATAGAACGGTTGCGTGTTGGTCACAATCACACCGCTGCGTTGACCTTCACGCGTGGCGACAAGTTTCAACGTGGAAAGGAGATCGGCAGGAGGATTTCCCAGTCGAGAAGGACGAAAAAATAATTTAACGCGGTTGCGCAATACCACCAGCATTTTATTTTGGCCAGCTGCGGCATCACCACCCACATTTGAGGGGGGGATTTGTTGGAAATTGAAATAGAAAATTGATTCACGATCTTCCGGCAAGGGGCGCGTGCGGGTGTAGGAAATACGCGCAACCTGCCCCGCATTCGGCGCAATACGAAAAGATGCGGGTGAGACAACAAAAGGAATATTACGCTTGCTCTCAGGCCCGTCGTTCATATCACCCTCATCGAACCAGGTTTGAACGATATAAGGTGTATTACCACGATTCGCGAGTTGAACATCTACCGAGCGCGCATCACTGCGATAAATAATACGCGTTCCGGTCATGGTCACACTGGCCCATGCAGAGAAACTCGTCATAGCAAACAGCACCAGCAGAGCAGCCCAAACACCTGGTAATACGACGTTGCGTGCAGTCATATACAGCCCCTAAAGCGAGATTAAGCGGGACGGAATGTAGTTAACGTCATAATTATAATTCAGCGATAGAAAACTGCCGGATTATCTACATGAATCTCTGGTATTTTTGTAACTGGGAGAGAGGTGGGAATGGCAAACGGGCCTGTAAAACAGGCCCGATAAACTTACTGGTAGGAAATGGCGTATTGCAGTGTTGAGGTTACCGAACCAGGCGTAGCGGCACCGGTAGCCAGATATTGCGCGGTATAGCTTGCGCTTGCGCTGGTTTCATTCGGGCCAAGCTCCAGATCGCCATCACCGGTAAATCCATTGGTGAAATTAATCTCTTTGCCTTTAGTGTCCAGAATTTGCAGCTCAACG
>JADMXW010000017.1 GCA_015548865.1 Serratia marcescens
TCTCATCCATGAGACTCGCCCCTACGGGGCCGCTGTTAACAGCGTTCAAAAATGCTCCCGGCATTTTTGTCAGACGCGGCGCTGACTTTCGCGGCGTCCTGCCGCTCCCCCTGTGGTCTCGTTCTCCACAGCGTTATTTTTTACGCGACATAACGTCAAATAATTCAAGGGATTAGAACAATGCCTTTTTACGTCATTTTTCTGGGGATTCCTCAGCGCGAAGGCGGGAATGACAAAAAAAGCAAGAATGACAGGGAAATACGGGAGTAACCGGGCGGATACAAGCGTAACGGCTACCTCATCACGACTTCTTTTCGTTTTCAGGGCGCGACCAGATAATATTGTTCTCCGCCGCAGAGATATACCAATCTACTGTACTGTTCGCTACCGGTTTCACAGCAGCAGGCGCACTGAGAGTTTGTGGCGGGAATGCCGAGGTTTTCTTGCGAATCCGCATCGGCGTGCGCTGCCTTTCACCGTTGATTTGCGCATGGAATGCGGTGACATCCGCATCAAATAACACGCCTTCCAACTGATGCAGACGGTTCAAGCCACGCAGGATGCACAGCAGACTGCTTAAGGTTATCGACTCACCCAGCTCCGCGCGCTTGATGGTGGCAATGCCTAACCCAGCACGTTCCGCCAAATCAACCTGCGATAGCCGCTGCTGGATACGAGCCTCTTTGATCCTCCGGCACAGTTCAACAACAATGTCGCCTTCACTCATACTGCTGAATTTCATGTTAGGGCTTTACCTGCACCTGATTAAATTCCGCACATTTTATCATCACTTTTTTATATGGAACAGAGAATCGTACAAAATACAGGAATTTTTACGATTTTTTCTGCTACGCCATCAACCAAATCGTCCAGTGATGTAATCTTCCGTTTTGCGCTGAACGGGAGAAGTAAACAGCGTGTCTGTGTGATCGTATTCGATCAGCTTCCCCTGATGAATAAATGCCGTGTAATCAGATACCCGCGCCGCCTGCTGCATGTTGTGCGTTACCAGCACCAATGTGAAACGTTGCTTTAATGCCCCCATCAGTTCTTCAATCACCAGCGTGGAGATGGGATCCAGCGCAGATGTTGGTTCATCCAGCAACAGTACCTCTGGTTCGATAGCAATAGCGCGAGCAATAACCAATCGCTGCTGCTGGCCGCTTGAGAGCGTTAGTGCGTTATCACCCAACCGGTCTTTCACCTCGTGCCACAGCGCCGCCGCGCGCAGTGCGCTCTCTACAGTTTCATCCAGCATCCGACGATCGCGGATACCTTGCAGGCGCAAGCCATACGCCACATTGTCATAAATGGATTTTGGAAACGGATTGGGACGCTGGAATACCATGCCTACTCGGCGTCTCAGCGCTGAGACATCCCATTGGGGATCTCTGACGGAAACACCGCGCAGCCGAATATCCCCTTCCATTCGGCAATTTTCCACCAGATCGTTCATGCGGTTAAAACAGCGCAATAATGTCGATTTACCACAGCCTGACGGACCAATCAGCGCCGTCACCTGATGCTGCGGTATACGCAAAGAGATATCACTCAGCGCCTGCTTTTCACCGTAATAGAGACTGAGATGATCCACATCCAGCGCCGTCTGCTCATCAGTGAGTTGGTTGATATCCAGCAACATTTGTGAATACACGGGTTTTATTACTCGCATAGCCTTTTCCTCGTGAAATATCGCTTCAAGACGAGAAAACCCCGTCACAACGTCAGCGCACGGTATTTTTCGCGCAATACGTGGCGCAACCCCATGGCTGCCACGTTCAACCCAACTACGATGACCACGAGCAACAGCGCCGTGAGGTACACTAACGGACGTGCGGCTTCTACATCTGCACTCTGAAACGCTAAATCGTAGATCTGAAACCCAAGATGCATGAATTTTCGCTCCAGATGCAGATAGGGGAAGATATCATCCACCGGTAACACGGGCACAGACTTCACCACACCCACCAGCATCAGCGGCGCAGTTTCACCGGCTGCCCGCGCTACCGCAAGGATCAGACCGGTCAGCATTGCCGGTACGGCCATCGGCAACACCACGTGCCACAGGGTTTCTGCTCGCGTTGCACCGAGTGCCAGTGAACCGTGACGCAATGACATGGGAATACGCGCTAGCCCCTCTTCCGTCGCGACAATCACCACCGGCAAGGTTAACAATGCCAGCGTGAGTGATGCCCACAGCAGGCCCGGCGTCCCAAACGTCGGGTTCGGCAACGCATCGGCATAAAAGAGCTTATCCAGCGTGCCGCCCATCAGGTAGACAAAAAAGCCCAGGCCAAACACACCGTAGACAATCGATGGGACACCCGCCAGATTAGCCACCGCAATACGCACCCAGCGGGTAAAATGGTTTTTTCCTGCGTATTCATTGAGGTAGATCGCTGCGACCACGCCCAGTGGCATCACGACAATCGACATCAGCACGACCATCAATACCGTACCAAAAATGGCCGGGAACAGGTGACCGTTGGCATTGTCCGGCGCATCTCGGGTTAGCAGGTAGGCCATTTCATGTCCCCAATGGCGAATCTTTTCCCATCGGCTCATACTGTTAGGAAACCAGGCTCCCTCAATTTCCTTAAGCGGAATGCGATACAGCGTCCCTTCAGCATCACGCAGTTGCACCTGATTGCGGTTAATCTCCTGATTAAGCGTGATCAACTGCCCCGACAGTGCATCAAACCGCCGCTGCAGCTCGTTGCGTTCTGCCTGAAGGTAAGCCAGCGTTTGATTATCCAGTCCCTGGGTACGCTGCTTTCGTTTCTCTTCGAGCCGCAGTGCTTCAACACGCTGGTTGATTTTGCGCATTTCTACTAGCCGGATGCGCTGAGCCTTGGCGACAAAACCTTGTACCAGCTGGATGCGGCGCTGCAAGGTAGCAGGCAGATCCTCCGCCAACAACGGTTGGTCATCCTCCAGCATCCCTGCCAAAAAGCCATAAGCAACACCGTTGTGGGCACGCTTAAGCACCATTACATCGGCAGGCTGGGAACGCTGGACAATCTCTGAAGAAAGTAGCGTCTGGAAACTTTGCCCATAGCGCTCGCGCATCCCAACCTTAACCAGGTAGCGTGCCGCCGCATCATCCTCCATAGATGTCCCCGTTGCTGGAGCGTTCAGCGGTTGACGAGCATAAATTTCACCCAACATGGCACGCGGTTCTCCCGCCACCTGCGAGCTCAGCGTGAACTGCCACACCGGCTGCGGCCACAAATAGCGTCCTCCCTGCCAAGCAAGCATCAAGACCACTGCCAGCATCGCCAACAGGCTAACGCCAATGGCGGCACCGGTTAACCACACCCAGGGCGTACCGCTACGAAACCAGTTATGAGTCTGATTTTCAGGGACAGTCGATTGAGATGTCATGGCTGCTCCCCCTCATCCCGGTAGCGTAGACGTAAACGCTGGCGAAGTGTTTCTGCCAGCGTATTGACCACAAAGGTAAACAAAAACAGCACCAGAGCGGTCAGGAACAAAACACGATAATGTCCGCTCCCCATGACGGCCTCTGGCATTTCGATAGCGATATTCGCCGCCAGCGAACGCAAGCCTTGCAGAAGCCCCGCATCCACAATCGGAGTATTGCCCGTCGCCATCAAAACAATCATGGTTTCGCCTACGGCTCGACCAAAACTCAGCATTAGCGCAGCAAAAATACCGGCACTGGCGGAAGGAAGCACCACGTGCCACAAGGTTTGCCAAGGCGTAGCGCCCAGCGCCAGAGAGCCCTGACTTAACCGAGCCGGCACATTAAACAGGGCATCTTCCGCCAGCGAGAAAATTAAAGGTATTAATGCAAACCCTAGCGCGATCCCCGCTACTAGCGCATTACGTTGCACAAAATTACCGTCCATCCACTGAAACAGAGGCTGCCCGAACAGGCTCACCTCCAGTTTTGGGGCAAGCCAGCACACCAATAACACCGTTAACAACAACACTGGCATTAATAGCAACACTTCACGCCCCTGCATCAACCGCGCAACGCGCGACCAGCGGGCGGTCATCGCGCCCACGCCCAACACACTCAGGGTACACAACAACGGCAGCGCCAAAATGGCTGAGAGGTAGGTTTCAACGTGTGGGGCCAGCCAGAGGGCGGCAATCAACCCGACCACTACGGTCGGGAGCGCGCCCATGATCTCAAGCGTCGGCTTTACCCAACGACGTAGCCCCGGCGTCATAAAACACGCGGTGTAGACTGCTGCAGCCAGCGCCAACGGCGTGGCAAACAGCATGGCGTACAACGCCGCTTTCAGTGACCCAGCCAACAGAGGCACCAGACTGAATTTGGCCTGATAGCTATCATCAGCCGCCGTTGACTGCCAAATAAAATCGGGCTGGGGATAATTCTCATACCAAATACGTTGCCACAATCCTCGCCACCCAATATCAGGATAAGGATTGTCAACACGGTAGGCATACCATTGGGTTGGGGTCTCCAACATTAACGCCTTACCGTGGGCGGAGAACGCCATACGCTGCGTTTGAGTGGCAACCTGCTGCGTTAACAAGGCAGAGGATTGCTTGCTGGCAAACAAAGAGAGTATCCCCTGCGGCGTCAATGTCGCGAAGACACGGCGCAGCGCTTCAGGCGCCAGTTGCATATCCCGAGTTTCACCCTGTGGGAAACCTCGAATCTCCGTCAGGCGCATTCCTTCCGCATTGGGCACATCGAACCACTGGTATATTTCTCCACTTTCGGTGTAGACCAACAGCGAGTATCCCCCGGAAAGCAATGCTAATCGCCACTGCCCGTCAGAAGGCAAGGTCGCCGTTCCGGAAAGACTCAGCGTCTCACCTTTTAAACGCCACGTTGTCAGTTGGTTGCCACTCAAGCTATAGAGGGTATCGCCACGTGGCGTCAGCACCATGTCGTCAACAGGCGTATCGCCGAGTGCCACACGGGCAAAGGTTCTCACACCATCAACGGAAATGTAGCCCAACGTCAAATGATTATCCTGCGTCACCCATGCAGCCACGACATCCATTACCGTTGCGGCGGCATTATCAGTCATGGGGGGCGACGTTTCCCTTAACGCCAACGTCAGATGGCGCACGGGCGTCCCCTCCTCCGTTAACGGCAGGGGCGACTTGCCAAACGGATACCGCCAGGCCGGTTGCACATTTCCGGCGAGGGGGATAAAAGGAGCGACGATGGTGATATGGCCCGTCGAAGAGAGCAACGCATAGTGTGGCCTCCCTTCACCGAAAACAACGGCATGTGCGATCGGCGTTACGCTTAATGCCGTTCGAGGCAACGATTGCCCTCCGATGAAAGTGATAAACTCACCAACGCCCTGTTCATCAATCCGATACCCTAGCATACCGTCATCGCTAATGCCGATTGCCGCAGAAGATACGGGCTCCGCACGCGGTGATACCGCATACTGCGTCACGGTGGGAGAAACAAATAACGGCGAGACCACATACAACAGATAGAAAAAAATCAGCACTAACGCCATCATCACCAGTAGGCCACTGCCTACTACGATATGTTGCGTTATGCGATCGAGACGCCGCCGCCGGGCATCCTGATAGGCGAATCCGCTGTCTGTTTCTGCCATTATACCTACACCACCCGTCAGGTTCTGTTAGTGAATGGCGAACAAAAGCCCTACGTCGCCCATCCCGCGCGGTCGAGGTTGTCTCAAAGACCGTTACGGGTTCGCTTTTCTCCCCCCCATGATGAAATCGGGGTAGCATATGTTGCCTTTACACTCATAATATGACAATGGTAAGACGTTCAGTGAAAACGATTTTAATGCTTACCTGTGCAGGTTGAATCACACAGGTCATTTTACGAACAAAAAGACCCTAATCATTCAGCAATGATACTGCGTCGCTAAAAAAACGGCTGTAAAGAACAAGATAGCGCCGCGCCGTCATAAATCCGCCATCATTGGCGTGTAGAGAGTGGGTGCACCGTCAGAAAACGATTTAACGGAGTGAGAATGAGTCAGGACAAGCTCTCCATCGAGAAAGAATTAAGTTGGTTATCCTTCAACGAGCGTGTATTGCAGGAAGCGGCGGACCAAAGCAATCCGCTGATCGAACGCATGCGCTTCTTAGGTATCTATTCCAACAACCTCGATGAGTTTTACAAAGTGCGCTTTGCCGATCTGAAAAGACGGATTCTGATCAACGAAGAGCAAGGCTCCGCCAGCGGCTTACGCCATTTACTGAGTAAAATTCAGGCGCGCGTACTGAAAACAGACCAGGTGTTCGATAACCTGTATAACGAACTGTTGTTGGAGATGGCGCGCAACCACATTTTTCTGGTCAATGAGCGTCAGGTCTCTCCCGTTCAGCAAGAGTGGCTGCGTGACTATTTTCGCCAAAACCTGCGCCAGCACATCACGCCCATTCTCATCCTGCCAGAAACCGATCTGGTTGAGTTTTTGAAAGATGATTACACCTATCTGGCAGTAGAGATTATTCGCGGCAACGAGATTCGCTATGCGCTGTTGGAGATCCCGTCAGATAAAGTGCCCCGCTTCGTCAACCTGCCGTCAGAATCCACGCGCAGGAAAAAGACCATGATTTTGCTGGATAACATTCTGCGCTACTGCCTGGATGATATCTTCAGGGGCTTCTTTGACTACGACGCACTCAACGCCTATTCCATGAAAATGACGCGCGATGCCGAGTACGATCTGGTCACCGAAATGGAATCCAGCCTGTTGGAATTGATGTCCTCCAGTCTGAAACAGCGCCTCACTGCCGAGCCAGTGCGCTTTGTATACCAGCGCGACATGCCAGATGCCATGGTTGCCATGTTGATGGAGAAATTAGGGATTTCGTCTTATGACTCCATCATTCCCGGCGGGCGCTACCACAACTTTAAAGACTTTATCAGCTTCCCCAATGTGGGCCGCCCTAATCTGGAAAACAAGCCGCTGCCGCGTCTGCGCCATACCCGTTTCAGCCATTTCCGCAACGGGTTTGATGCCATTCGCGAGCGCGATGTGCTGCTTTACTACCCGTATCATACCTTTGAGCATGTGCTGGAGCTGCTGCGTCAGGCATCGTTCGACCCAAGCGTTCTGTCAATCAAAATCAATATTTACCGCGTGGCAAAAGATTCGCGCATCATCAATGCGATGATCCACGCGGCACACAACGGCAAAAAAGTGACTGTCGTTGTGGAACTTCAGGCACGCTTTGATGAAGAAGCCAATATCCAGTGGGCCAAGCGCCTGACAGAAGCCGGTGTACACGTTATTTTCTCAGTGCCTGGGCTGAAAATTCACGCCAAGTTGTTCCTGATTTCCCGCCGAGAAGGGGAAAACATTGTGCGTTACGCCCACATCGGTACCGGTAACTTTAACGAAAAAACGGCTCGGCTTTATACCGACTATTCGTTGCTCACCGCCGATGAACGCATCACCAATGAAGTGCGCAGCGTATTCAACTTTATTGAAAACCCCTACCGTCCGGTCAGCTTCGAATATCTTTTGGTGTCGCCACAGAACTCGCGCGCCCGATTACACAAGCTGATTGATGGCGAAATCGCCAACGCGCATGAGAACATTCCCGCCGCCATTACGCTTAAGGTCAACAATCTGGTCGATAAGGATTTGGCCGATAAGTTGTATGAAGCCTCTGCTGCAGGCGTGAAAATCAATCTTCTGGTACGCGGGATGTGTTCCCTGATCCCTGCGTTGCCAGGCATCAGCGAGAACATTCAGGTCATCAGTATTTTAGATCGTTATCTTGAGCACGATCGGGTGTATGTGTTCCATAATGGAGGAGACAACAAAGTGTATATCTCCTCAGCAGACTGGATGACACGCAACATCGATTATCGTATCGAGGTGGCTGCAGAAGTACTCGACCCGACGCTGAAAAAACAGATATTGGACACGTTGGATATCCTGTTCAGCGATACCGTTAAAGCTCGTATTGTTGATAAAGAACTGAGTAATCGCTATGTTGCACGCGGCAACCGGCGTAAGGTCCGCGCGCAAACGGCCATTTACGAGTACCTCAAGGCCCTTGAGCAACCCGACGAATAGGCAAGAAAAATGCCCCTGATACATACTGACACTGATAAAGAAGCACCGCAGGAATTCGCCGCGGTTGACCTTGGTTCCAACAGCTTTCACATGGTTGTTGCCCGTGTGGTCAACGGTGCATTGCAAGTACTGAGCCGCCTCAAGCAGCGGGTGCACTTGGCAGATGGTCTGGACAGCAATAACATGCTGAGTGAAGAGGCCATGGAGCGCGGGCTAAGTTGCCTGGCGCTGTTTGCTGAGCGACTACAAGGTTTTTCTCCGGATAACGTTTCCATCGTGGGTACCCATGCTCTGCGCGAGGCGGTCAATGCCCAGACCTTTTTGCGTCGTGCTGCGGACATTATTCCCTACCCCATCGAAATCATTTCAGGCCACGAAGAAGCGCGTCTGATTTTTATGGGGGTAGAGCATACCCAACCCGAGAAAGGGCGCAAGCTGGTGATCGATATCGGCGGTGGCTCTACCGAGTTGGTTATCGGGGAAAACTTTGAGCCTATTCTCGTCGAAAGCCGTCGAATGGGGTGTGTCAGCTTCGCTCAGCAATTTTTTCCAAATGGCGAGATAAGCGAGCAGAATTTCCGTCGAGCACGTCTGGCGGCGGTGCAGAAGCTGGAGACACTCTCTTGGGAATACCGTATTTACGGCTGGGATTATGCGCTTGGTGCATCCGGCACGATCAAATCTGCCCATGAAATTCTGGTAGAAATGGGAGAGAAAGATGGCCTGATCACGCTGGAGCGACTCAACATGCTGCGTGACCAGATCTTGCAGTTTAAATCCTTCAAATCACTCAGTTTACCGGGGATGTCGGAAGACCGGCAGTCAGTGCTGGTGCCAGGATTAGCTATCCTGTGCGGGATTTTTGACGCGCTGGCGATCAAATCGCTGCGCTTGTCAGACGGCGCGCTACGTGAAGGGGTTCTGTATGAAATGGAAGGCCGCTTCCGTCATCAGGATATTCGCATCCGTACGGCGTTGAGTCTTGCCAGCCACTACAACATCGATCGCGAGCAGGCCAGACGCGTTCGCGAAACTACCGAACTGCTGTTTACCCAATGGTCAGCACAAAATGCGTCGTTGGTGCACCCACAATTGGAGGCCATTTTAAAGTGGGCCGCCATGCTGCACGAAGTGGGCCTGAGCATTAACCACGCGGGCATGCAGCGTCATTCGGCTTACATTCTCCAGAATACCAACCTGCCTGGTTTCAATCAGGAACAACAGTTGATGCTCTCACTGATGGTGCGCCTACAGCGTAAGGCCATCAAGCTGGAAGAACTGCCGCGCTTTAATCTGTTCAAGAAAAAGCAGTATTTGCCCATGGTGCAAATTCTACGGCTGGCAAGTCTGTTGAATAACCAGCGTCAGGCAACTACGCCGCCAGATTCGCTGCGTCTGAGTACGGATGACAACCACTGGACGCTCACCTTCCCGCAGGGTTACTTCGCGCAAAATGCGCTGGTACAGCTCGATTTGGAAGCTGAACAGGCTTACTGGCAAGAAGTGACCGGCTGGAAACTGCTGATTGAGGAAGAGAAATAACGTTTTATCTCTCTGTACGCCACCTTGAGCTAAGGTGGCGTAACCCAGTAAGATAAATAGCCATACAAAAAGGCAGATAGGGAGGGATGACATAAATGCCCCAATCTATCGTATTGCCATGGTGTCGAAGGATTTACACCTTGTCCGGGCTTGTACCTATTTTGATGTGTGGGTAGCGCTGTAGGTTGCCCGGTAATCAAAAACAATCAGAGCGCTCTCTGTGAGAACACCGCACTGCACCTAAGTGGTTATCGTGTCTAAGCGAAAAATGCGCAGACACGTTGACCCTGCTCAACACTTGTGCATAAATAGAAGGTAGCGCATGAGCGCGGATACGAGAATGATAATAATGGCTACCCTGATACACAAGCGACGAACCTCCCCGACAACCCTGTCCCCTAAGCGACGATCGTCCCGTGAACGACGAAGCGGTTCGCGGATTGCGCAAGCAGTTCTTCTTATCAGTTTCTTTATCCTCGTTGGTCGTTTTGCCTACTCCTCTGTTAGTGCCTTTTTCCATCACCAAGATAAACAGCAACGTATCGAACAAACCCTAAAATCATCGCCTGTGAATCCCACGCTATCTTTCGTTAAAAAAGAGTAGTGCACACGCTGTTTTGCACCTGAGAGCGATACCCTGAATGATTACTCTTTCCCGCATTGAGTGATGAATTATGCCTGCCATACCTTAAATCGTGGGTACCTTGGCTACGCTCGCTATTCAGTCCCTATATGAGTTTCACCTCTCACGAGGCCGCAGCAAGACGCGTTCAAACCGTCTCCCGGCATGTTTGTCACCCGAACCATTTGTCGCCCTCCTGAAACTTTTTTCGAAAGGTTGCTCGGACCTAAAGGCCACTCTGCGCTAGGATTACCCTATTGCTGCGTCACTCGCCCCACGGAAATAAAGGGAGTCGTGTGCGTGTCACGAGATAATCATTGAGAAAAAAAATCATGCCAAGCGTCAAAAAACTCTCGGCCATTCGCCGCCGCATTTCACTGTTGCTGCTCGATGATCCCGCGCTGGTGGAAAGCATCATCACCCAACGGTCTCCCGTTGCTGAAGATGACAAAAAGCGGCTTCTCGATCAAACTGCAGAGATCTGTACGCTTCTTAACGAGTTACATGCTGCTGACCTTGCCGATCTGTTGGAATCACTGCCACCAGAAGCTCGGCAGGCATTGTGGAGCCTGACACCGCTCGAGAAACGAGGCTTTGTACTCTATGAGGCCTCGGAAACCATATCTGATGGCCTTATCGCCCAGATGAGTGACAAAGATATCCTGCGCGCCATACGTCCACTGGATATAGATGAGCAGGCGCAGTTAGCACGCCGCCTGCCGCGCCACTTGCTGGGGCGTATTCTTACCGCGCTAGAACCCCGGCAGCGAGCACAACTGCGAGAAACCATCCAGTATGATGAAGATTCTGTCGGCTATTTGGTCGATTTCAATCTGCTGACGGTACGCCCGGATGTCACGCTGGCGGTGGTGCAACGTTTTCTGCGTCGGCATAAGGTGATCCCCGATGCCACCGATAAACTGTTTATTACCGATCGAAAAAACCGTTTACTGGGTGAACTCACGCTGACCAATATTCTGCTACATACGCCAAATACACGGGTTGAGCAGGTAATGGATCCTGAACCAATTCTGTTTGAACCAGAGACGCAAATCGATGACGTCGCCAGTGCGTTCGAACGCTACGATCTGATCTCCGCCGCGGTAGTGGACAGCAAAGGCAAACTGCTGGGACGCGTCACGGTGGAAGATATTCTGGACAGGGTCAACCGTACCAGCGATCACCATCTGCGTCGTTCGGGTGGGTTAACCGCCTCAGAAGATGTCTATGCTCCCGTGGCCAAAGCGGTAAAGAATCGTTCGGGGTGGCTGGCAATCAACCTCTGCACCGCATTGATCGCCTCCAGAGTTATCGGGCTGTTTGAAGACACACTGGCACATCTGGTGGCACTGGCAACACTGATGCCGATTGTCGCTGGCATCGGCGGCAATACAGGTAACCAAACCATCACCATGATCGTGCGCGCGCTGGCACTGCACCAGTTGGATCATGGAAAAAAATCAGCGTTGTTGTTTAAAGAACTGGGCGTTGCTGTCGTCAATGGTCTGGTGTGGGGAGCAGTGCTCGCGGTTATCACTGTGCTGCTGTACGGGAACATCGCCATGGGTGGCGTAATGATGTTGGCTATCCTGCTCAACTTGCTGTTAGCAGCAACCATGGGGGTGACGATTCCCCTGGCGATGGTAAAACTGGGCCGCGATCCCGCCGTCGGATCCAGTGTGATGATCACTGCGATCACAGACACCGGCGGCTTTTTTATCTTCCTGGGGCTGGCGACCCTGTTTTTACTGCCTTGATTCAGGCAACATGCCCGCGCCTGCTGACGGCTGACAGACATAGAGCGTTGGCGGTAAGCCGGTGAGGGCCGGATATTCCCGAGCCACGCGCTCACACACCTCTGCCGTTAACGACGCGGGCAGTAGCGCCACCACGCAACCGCCGAAACCACCGCCCGTCATACGTACCCCACCACGTTCACCAATATAGTCGTGAATCAGCGTGACCAAGATATCGATAGGCGGCACCGTAATCGCAAAATCATCACGCATTGAACGATGCGATTGTGCCATCAAACGCGAAAGACGCGGGATATCGCCCGTGGTGAGCGCTTCAACCGCCTGCAGCGTGCGCTGGTTCTCGGTAAGAATATGACGAGCGCGTTGCGCCACCACAGGATCTAACCCCACACGATTGGCTTCAAATTGCGCCAGTGAGACATCGCGCAGCGCTTTAACGCCAAAATGCTGCGCTGCTGCCTCGCACTGCGCACGTCGAGTGTTGTATTCACTGTCCACCAAACCGCGCTGCACGTTAGAATCAATAACAAGCACATCCAATCCCAAGGGAATGGGTACAGCCTTACCCTGTAACGAACGGCAATCAATCAGTAAGGCATGGCCTTCAACACCTTGTGCAGAAATAAACTGATCCATGATGCCGCAGTTACAGCCGACAAAATGATTTTCCGCTTGCTGGCCATTAAGCGCCAGCGCCAACGGGCTAAGGGGTAAAGCATAGAGTGTCTTAAACACCTGCCCTACGGCTACCTCTAGCGATGCGGAGGAACTGAGTCCTGCCCCGGTGGGTACGTTTCCGCCAATCACCATATCCACGCCGCCCAACGTTAATCCTCGCGCAAGCAGATACTTCACAACACCACGAATATAGTTCGGCCACACATACTGTGAATGAGGTTCAATTGGATATGCCACATCGAAGCTATCCTGCTGCTCTTCCATATTGACAGCCACCACCCGAACCAAGCTGTCAGCACGCGGGGCAGCGGCGATCACCGTGTGAAAATCAATGGCACAAGGCAACACAAACCCATCATTGTAATCCGTGTGCTCACCAATCAGGTTGACACGCCCAGGCGCTTGCACCTGCACGGAGGGCGTATAGCCAAAGGTGGCGTTGAACACGGCATCCACCTGTTGCCGCACGCTGTTAATCCGTCCCATCGTTCACCTCATTCACTTGCCGAAAATCAATATCACTTACGCGGCGTTAAGCGCTCCACTGGATTAAGATGTAACCCACTTTCACTCAGTGCGATAAAAACCGCAAAAAAGCCAGTTGCAAACGACATGTAAACGATTACCCTCATTGTAGGCAGTAAGTGCCATCAATGAGAATAGCGATACACCCGATTGATATTGAGACCGATCACACAAAACAGACAGGGAAACAACGGATGGCAACCATAAAGGATGTTGCGCGCCTGGCAGGCGTCTCAGTGGCAACGGTTTCGCGGGTGATCAATGATTCACCTAAAGCCAGTCAGGCGTCACGAGAAGCAGTGCATAACGCCATGGCAGAATTGCGCTATCACCCGAATGCCAATGCGCGCGCACTGGCACACCAGCATGCAGAAACCCTGGGGCTGGTGGTGGCAGATGTTTCCGATCCTTTCTTTGGTGCGATGGTAAAAGCGGTGGATAGCACCGCCAGGGCGACTGGAAACTTTTTGTTGATCAGTAACAGCTATCATGACGCGGAAATGGAGCGCCAAGCCATAGAACAACTGCTGCGCCACCGTTGCTCAGCGCTGGTGGTACATGCAAAAATGTTGCCGGACGCAGAGCTGAGCGCGTTTATGCGTCATGTGCCGGGAATGGTACTGATTAACCGCATTCTCCCCGGATTCGAGTCGCGCTGTGTGGCGCTTGACGATCGTCACGGCGGCTGGCTGGCAACACGGCATATGATCCAGGAAGGGCATCATGCTATTGCTTTTATCTGTTCCGATCACCCGATTTCAGATGCCAACGATCGTTTAGAGGGTTACAGTGCCGCGCTGAATGAGCAAGGCATTACAGTAGAAACGCGGTTGATCGCCCGCGCCGCGCCGAATGAAACCGGCGGCGAAGCGGCAATGCGAGAACTGCTAAGCCGTGGCGTACATTTCAGCGCTGTGGTGTGTTACAACGATTCCATGGCGGCAGGCGCATTAGCAGTATTAAGTGACAACGGCATCTCGGTGCCGCAAACGGTATCGTTGATAGGCTTTGACGATGTCCTTATCGCACGCTATTTGCGTCCACGCTTGACCACAATCCGCTATCCGGTTACCGCCATGTCGACACAGGCTGCTGAATTGGCGATTGCGCTGGCACAAGGTCTGGCGCTGGCTGCGGTCACTAACACGTTTACACCGACGCTGGTGCGCCGTCATTCGGTGCAGTCCATCACCAGCGCACGCTAACGCCTTTCACCGGCAAGAGCGGACATTCCCAATAGGCGTTGTCCGCCATCTCATGAGTTACGTTTGCTTACCATCCCCATACTGCTCCCTGCGATAAGCTATTCAACTTAGCGCTATTCCCAAGATATAATTATACTTTTGCGTGTTTTATCGCATTTTTAGCTTTTTCGTTACCTAGAATGGCGTGGGAAACGTTAACCCGCCTACTATTCGGAGCCCTCATGACTCATATTGCGCAATTTGCGTTGGCATTGCTTGTCGTTGCCGGTTTGGCGTTACTTGTCTGCCGCGATCGTAAAAGCATTCGTATCCGCTTTATTATTCAACTGTTAGTGATTGAAATTCTGCTCGCCTGGTTCTTCCTGTATTCCAACGTGGGCTTGGGCTTCGTAAAAGGGTTTGCTGCCGTCTTTGATAAATTGCTGGGGTTTGCCGGACAAGGGACCGATTTCGTGTTTGGCGATATGGTTAACCACGAGAAGAACCTTATTTCATTCTTCTTCAAAGTGCTTTGCCCTATCGTGTTTATTTCGGCACTGATTGGTATCCTGCAACACATCAAAGTCCTGCCCATCGTTATTCGCGCCATCGGTACTGTGTTGTCCAAAGTGAACGGTATGGGCAAACTGGAATCGTTTAACGCTGTGAGTTCGTTGATTCTCGGACAATCAGAGAACTTCATCGCCTATAAAGATATCCTGGGCAAAATGTCAGAAAAACGCATGTACACTATGGCGGCAACCGCCATGTCTACCGTATCAATGTCCATCGTTGGTGCTTACATGACCATGCTGGATTCCAAATATGTGGTGGCGGCGCTCATTCTGAATATGTTCAGCACCTTTATCGTGTTGTCATTGATCAACCCGTATAAAGTGGACGCAGAGCCCGAACTGCAACTGCGCGATCTGCATGAAAACCAGAGTTTCTTTGAGATGCTGGGAGAATATATCCTGGCGGGCTTCAAGGTGGCTTGCATTGTTGCCGCCATGCTAATCGGCTTTATCGCCCTGATTGCTATGGTTAACGCTATCTTCAGCGCCGTGTTCGGTATCAGCTTCCAAGAAATGCTGGGCTACGTGTTCTTCCCCTTTGCGTGGATCATGGGGATTCCTGCCAACGAAGCGTTACAGGTCGGCAGTATTATGGCCACCAAACTGGTGTCCAATGAATTCGTCGCCATGCTGGAACTGCAAAAAGTTGCGAGCCAACTGTCACCGCGTAGCGTAGGGATTCTCTCCGTGTTCCTGGTGTCGTTCGCCAACTTCTCCTCAATCGGTATCATTGCCGGTGCTATCAAAGGGTTGAACGAAAATCAGGGTAACGTGGTTTCCCGCTTCGGCCTTAAGTTAGTCTACGGCTCCACGTTGGTCAGCATTCTCTCTGCATCAATCGCAGGGCTGGTGCTGTAATTTACACTGATCATCGTTTGGGCGGCCATCCGGTCGCCCACTATCCACTACAAACCCTGACATTTCTTCCATATTTCCTTCATTATTATTTGAGTAAAACACAGTAGACTACGCTCATTGTGTTAATACTGGCTGCTAGTCGATTCGTAAACCATGATGAATACCACACGTCTTTTTCGTCTGCTGTTGCTTGCGTTCGCGGTTATTGCCGCCGTTGTTATCTGGCGTCACTTGCGACCTGCTGATACCCCAACAGCGGCGCCTTCCGCTCATCAGGACACCAGTAGCAATGCAACTCCCGCACGCAACGCCAGCAACAGTGGCGGCGGCGGACGACGCTCTGCCATGCGTACGCTGTCGCCCGTTCAAGCGGCCACCACGCGCTCAGCGGCTGTTCCTTATTACCTTTCGGGTTTAGGTACCATTACGGCTGCCAACACGGTGACAGTGCGCAGTCGCGTCAACGGTGAACTGATGGCACTGCATTTTCAGGAAGGGCAACAGGTCAAAGCCGGGGATCTGCTGGCAGAAATCGACCCACGCCCCTATCAGGTTGCATTAACGCAGGCACAAGGGCAATTGGCTAAAGACCAGGCTGCGCTAGCCAACGCACGTCAAGATCTGGCGCGTTATCAACAACTGATTAAAACCAATTTGATCTCCCGTCAGGAACTGGATGCGCAGGCAGCGCAGGTGCATCAGGCCGAAGGCACTGTCAAAGCCGATGAAGGTTCTGTCGCCAGCGCAGAATTACAGCTTACCTATAGCCGTATCACCGCGCCCATCAATGGTCGTGTTGGCCTAAAACAGGTGGATGTCGGGAACTACATCACCAGCGGCGACAGCACCGGTATTGTGGTGTTAACCCAAACACATCCGATTGATGTCATCTTCACGCTACCGGAAAGTGATATCGCCACCGTGTTGAGCGCGCAGAAATCGGGTCAGCCAGTACCCGTTGAGGCCTGGGATCGTGCTAACCAGCACAAACTGTCACAAGGCAGCCTGCTCAGCATGGATAACCAGATTGATGCCACCACTGGCACGATCAAGCTGAAAGCGCGCTTCGAAAATAACGATGATGCGCTGTTTCCCAACCAGTTTGTGAATGTGCGCATGCAGGTCACCACGTTACAAAATGCGCTGCTGGTGCCACTTTCTGCCATTCAGATGGGTAGCGAAGGACGTTTTGTCTGGGTGTTGAACGAAAAGAATCAGGTCAGTAAACACGCCGTTACCGTCGGTATTCAATACGGGCAGGAGATGGTGGTTACGGCAGGCCTGAATGAAGGGGATCGCGTGGTCACTGACGGTATCGACCGGTTAACTGAAGGGGCCCAGGTAGAAGTGATTACCGCCGCTGCGGCTACCACCACACCGCCGTCTAAACGCGCCACGCGCGGGGAGAAACCCTGATGCAAGGGGAGATTCCGGCAGGCGGTGGCCCATCCCGCCTGTTTATTCTGCGCCCTATCGCCACAACATTGTTGATGCTGGCGATCCTGCTGGCAGGGATTATTGGCTATCGGGCATTACCGGTCTCTGCGCTGCCTGAGGTGGACTACCCAACCATTCAGGTAGTGACACTCTATCCCGGCGCCAGTCCGGATGTGATTGCATCGGCGATTACCGCTCCCCTTGAACGCCAGTTCGGGCAAATGTCCGGGCTGAAACAGATGTCGACGCAGAGCTCAGGCGGTGCATCGGTGATCACCCTGCAATTCCAGTTGACGCTGCCACTAGATGTCGCAGAGCAGGATGTTCAGGCCGCCATCAACGCCGCCAACAATTTGTTGCCAAGCGATCTGCCTTACCCGCCAATTTACAGCAAAGTTAATCCGGCCGATCCGCCGATCATGACGCTGGCAGTCACCTCCACTGCCATGCCGATGACACAGGTGCAAGATATGGTGGAAACCCGTATCGCACAAAAGATGGCTCAGGTATCTGGCGTCGGTCGTGTGTCGTTGGCAGGCGGGCAGCGCCCGTCGGTACGAGTAAACTTTAACGCTAACGCGCTGGCCTCTTACGGGCTGGATAGCGAAACCCTGCGCACTGCCATCACCAGTGCCAATGTGAATTCAGCGAAAGGCAGCCTGGACGGTCCGACACGCGCAGTAACCTTGTCAGCCAATGACCAGATGAAATCAGCAGAGGATTATCGCCAGCTGATTGTTGCCTGGCGCAATGGTGCACCGGTACGGCTGCGCGATGTTGCCACCGTAGAACAAGCCCCGGAAAATACGGCGTTGGGTGCCTGGGCTAACAGAGAACAGGCGATTATCATCAACATTCAGCGTCAGCCGGGTGCCAACGTCATCACCACCACGGACAGTCTGCGTAATCTGTTGCCAACGTTAACCGCCAGTCTGCCGAAATCGGTGACTGTCACGACGCTGACCGATCGCACGGCCAGTATCCGCGCGTCAGTGAAAGATGTGCAGTTTGAACTGATGCTAGCCATTGCGCTGGTGATTATGGTTATCTACCTGTTTTTGCGCAATGCGATCGCCACGCTGATCCCGAGCATCGTGGTCCCCCTGTCACTGGTTGGGACCTTCGCCGCCATGTATTTCCTTGGTTTCTCGATCAATAACCTGACGCTAATGGCGCTCACCATTGCCACCGGCTTTGTGGTGGATGACGCCATCGTGGTGATCGAGAATATTTCGCGCTACATCGAAAAAGGTGAAAAGCCGCTTCACGCGGCGTTAAAAGGCGCGGGAGAAATTGGCTTCACCATTATTTCACTGACGTTCTCGCTGATTGCGGTATTGATCCCGTTGCTGTTTATGGGCGATATCATTGGCCGCCTGTTCCGTGAATTTGCCATCACGCTGGCGATAGCGATCCTCATCTCCGGTGTTGTTTCTCTCACGCTGACCCCCATGATGTGCGCTCGATTGCTCACCCATCAGAGCCTAAACCGGCAAAACGCCTTTACACGCGCCAGCGAACGCTTTTTCTCACGGGTTGTCACGCTCTACGGCAAGGGCTTACGCCGGGTGCTGAACCACCCCTGGATTACCCTTAGCGTAGCAATCAGCACGCTGCTACTCACCATTCTGCTCTATCTGTGGATACCCAAGGGCTTTTTTCCCGTTCAAGATAACAGCATGATTCAGGGCACTTTACAGGCACCGCAGAGCGTATCCTATGCCGATATGGCACAACGGCAACAGCAGGTCGTATCACTGATCATGCAAGATCCAGCGGTGCAGAGTGTCTCTTCATTTGTCGGCGTCGATGGCACCAACGCAGCGCTTAACAGCGCGCGTTTGCAGATCAATCTCAAACCGCTAGGTGAACGGCGCGATCGTCTGACCGACATCATCACCCGCTTGCAGGAAAAAACCGCGCAGTTAACCGGTGTCACGCTTTACCTGCAACCGGTGCAAGATCTCACCATTGATACCCAGGTCAGCCGCACGCAATACCAGTTCACCCTGCAAGCGATGTCGTTAGAGGAACTGAGCCGCTGGGTACCTCCACTAATGCGCGAGTTGCAACAGTTGCCGCAGCTACAGGATGTGAGCAGCGACTGGCAGGATGATGCGGCGGTGGCTTATGTCAACGTTAACCGCGATGCTGCCAGCCGTCTTGGACTGACCATGTCTGCCATTGACAATGCACTGTATAATGCTTTTGGGCAGCGCTTGGTTTCCACGGTATATACCCAATCAAATCAATATCGTGTAGTGCTGGCACAGCAGACCGCGCACACCACCGGATTAGGCGCGCTGAATGAAATTCGCATCAAAAATAGCGATGGCAACAGCGTACCGCTTAACACGGTTGCCACACTAGAGGAGCGCCGTGGACCGTTAGCGCTGAACCGTATCGATCAATTCCCGGCCACCACCATTTCATTCAATGTTACGCCCGGATATTCACTCGGAGAAGCAGTGCAAGCCATCACGGCAGCTGAGCAGCAGTTGCACATGCCCACCGACATTGTCACCCACTTTCAAGGCAGCGCTCTAGCGTTTCAAGCAGCGCTGAGCAGCACTGTCTGGCTTATCGTGGCGGCGATTGTCGCCATGTACATTGTATTGGGGGTTCTTTATGAAAGTTTTATCCACCCGATCACCATTCTTTCCACGCTGCCGACCGCGGGCGTTGGTGCGCTGCTGGCTTTGATGGTGGCTGGTAGCGAGCTGGATGTGATTGCGATTATCGGCATCATTTTGCTTATCGGCATTGTGAAGAAGAACGCCATTATGATGATCGATTTCGCGCTGGCTGCTGAGCGCGAGCAGGGAATGACACCTTACGATGCTATCTATCAGGCGTGTCTGCTGCGTTTTCGTCCGATCTTGATGACCACTATGGCGGCGTTGCTGAGCGCCGTGCCGCTGATGCTTAGCAACGGCGTTGGTGCTGAACTACGCCAGCCGCTGGGGATTTGTATGGTGGGTGGATTGGTCATGAGCCAGATTCTGACGCTGTTCACAACGCCAGTAATTTACCTGCTGTTTGACCGATTGGCGCACCGCTTCCGTCGCACTGAGCAGCCAGAGGAAGAAATACAGTGAAGTTCTTTGCGCTGTTTATCCATCGACCGGTCGCCACCGCGCTACTGACACTGGCGATTGCGCTGTGTGGCGTGCTCGGTTTCCGCCTGCTACCGGTCGCACCGTTGCCGCAGGTGGACTTCCCCGCGATTGTGGTTTCCGCATCGCTCTCAGGGGCGTCGCCAGAAACCATGGCGACCTCCGTCGCCATGCCGCTGGAACGATCCCTTGGGCGTATCGCCGGGGTCACGGAAATGACGTCAACCAGTTCTCTGGGTAAAACCCGGATCGTACTGGTATTTGATTTCTCGCGTGATATCAACGGGGCAGCACGCGACGTGCAGTCGGCGATCAATGCAGCGCAGAACCTGCTGCCTTCCGGCATGGCAAGCCGCCCAACGTATCGTAAAATCAATCCGGCCGATGCGCCAATCCTGGTGTTGACCTTGACCTCCGACACCTACAACTCAGGCCAACTGTATGATTTTGCGACCAATCAGTTGTCACAACGAATTTCCCAAATGGACGGTGTGGGCGATGTTACGGTAAGCGGAGCCTCTCAGCCGGCGGTACGTGTCGAACTGAATCCTCAGGCATTGTTTAATCAAGGAATCTCACTAGATGCCGTGCGCCAGGCCATTGCTAAAGCCAACGTAAAACAGCCATTAGGCAACATCGACAATGGACAGGCTCGCTGGCAGGTGCAAACCAACGATGCATTGAAAACCGCGGCAGACTACGCCCCCATCATCGTACATTATAAAGACAGTGCGCCGGTTCGGTTGAGCAATGTTGCTCAGGTGAAAGACGGCGTACAGGATACGCGCAACGCCGGGATGGCAAACGGCAAAACCGCCGTGTTGGTGGTGGTTCAGCGCGCACCTGATGCCAATATCATTGCCACCGTTGATAACGTGCGGGCCGCTCTGCCGGAACTGCGTGCCAGTCTACCGGCTGCTATTCAACTCAATATTGCGCAAGACCGCTCCCCCACCATTCGCGCCTCCCTGGCCGAGGTGGAACAGTCACTGGTGATTGCCGTCGCGCTGGTGATCTTGGTGGTATTTCTGTTCCTGCGCTCCGGGCGTGCCACGCTGATTCCGGCGATTGCCGTCCCAGTGTCATTGATTGGGACCTTTGCCGCGATGTATCTGTGCGGTTTCAGCCTGAACAACCTCTCGCTGATGGCACTCACGATCGCCACAGGGTTCGTGGTAGACGATGCTATCGTAGTACTGGAGAACATTTCACGCCATATTGAAGCGGGCATGAAACCGATGCAGGCGGCCCTGAAAGGGGTGCGAGAGGTGGGTTTTACCGTGCTGGCGATGAGTCTGTCGCTGGTGGCCGTTTTTCTGCCGCTGCTGCTGATGGGCGGGCTGCCGGGGCGCTACTTTCGCGAATTTACCGTCACACTGTCTGCCGCGATACTCATTTCGCTGATTATATCTGTCACTCTGACGCCAATGATGTGCGCACGCTTGCTACGCAGTCATGAAAAACAGAGCCAGCCGCGCAAACGTGGTTTTGGTCGCGTATTAGTCGCTCTGCAACAGCAGTATGGCCGTTCTTTACGCTGGGTATTGCAGCATGCCCGCTGGGTACTGCTCATCCTGATTGGCACCGTCGGGCTGAATGTTTGGCTCTACATCTCCATTCCCAAGACCTTTTTCCCCGAGCAGGATACCGGCCGTGTGATGGGCTTCATTCAGGCCGATCAGAGCATTTCATTTCAGGCAATGCGCAATAAACTTCATGATTTTATGGTCATTGTCAGCGCCGATCCGGCAGTGGATAACGTGACAGGGTTTACTGGCGGCTCGCGCACCAACGCAGGCTCAATGTTTATTACGCTCAAACCGCTGGCAGAACGCAAGATGAGTGCCCAGCAGGTCATCGCTCGCCTACGCGGTCAACTGGCGAAAGAACCGGGGGCCAACCTGTTTCTAATGCCGGTACAGGATATCCGCATTGGTGGACGAGAGTCTAACGCGGGCTACCAGTTTACCTTGCTATCAGACGATCTGAATGAGCTACGCGCCTGGGAGCCTAAAATCCGCCTTGCGCTCAGTCAGTTGCCAGAATTGGCTGACGTCAATTCCGATCAGCAGGACAAGGGTTCTGAAATGGCCCTGACCTACGACAGGGATACCCTTGCGCGACTCGGTATCGGCGTCTCCACTGTCAATGCCTTGTTAAATAATGCGTTCGGGCAGCGGCAAATATCGACCATCTATCAACCTCTCAATCAGTACAAAGTGGTGATGGAGGTGGAATCCAAATATACTCAGGATGTTAGCGCACTGGATCAGATGTTTGTGCTCAACAGCGCTGGGGAGCCGATTCCCCTTTCTGCGTTCGCCAGTTGGCGGCCGATTAACGCCCCGCTGTCCGTCAATCATCAGGGGCTCTCAGCGGCTTCAACCGTTTCGTTTAATCTGCCAGAAGGCGTATCACTCTCTGAAGCGACGGCGGCCATTGAACGGAGTATGACCGCGTTGGGAGTGCCTTCCTCGGTACGCGGACAATTCGCCGGTACGGCACAGGCGTTTCAACAGTCACAAAGTGCGCAGGTGTTTCTGATCATTGCGGCCATTGTCACCGTCTACATCGTATTGGGGATTTTGTACGAAAGCTACGTGCACCCGCTGACCATTCTGTCAACGCTTCCGTCTGCGGGTGTCGGGGCTCTGCTGGCATTAAAAGGGTTTGGCGCACCGTTTAGCCTGATTGCCCTCATTGGCATCTTGCTGTTAATCGGTATTGTGAAAAAAAATGCCATCATGATGGTGGATTTTGCACTGGAAGCGCAGCGCGGGGGGAAGCTAAATGCACAAGAGGCCATCTTCCAGGCCTGCCTGCTGCGCTTTCGCCCCATTCTGATGACAACGCTGGCCGCGATTTTCGGTGCGTTACCGCTCGTACTGACCAGCGGTGACGGCGCTGAACTACGCCAACCGCTCGGTATCACCATCGTTGGGGGATTGGTAATGAGCCAACTGCTAACGCTGTACACTACACCGGTAGTGTATTTCTATTTCGATCGTCTGCGCGACTGGCTAGTACGGCGGCGCAACTTCGCCAAAGCCACGTCATCTTGACGCGCAGCGAGTGAACAACAAGAAAAATCAAGACTCCGTGAGGCCCGTTATTCCATGCGTTTTTTGTCTACCCCGTCAACGACCCAACCGGCCTCCGTGCGCTGGCAGCTCTGGATTGTAGCGTTTGGCTTTTTTATGCAAACGCTTGATACCACTATCGTCAATACCGCACTACCGACGATGGCACTCAGCCTGAATGAAAACCCACTGCGGATGCACTCGGTGGTGGTGGCTTATGTCCTCACCGTGGCAGTAATGTTACCGGCCAGCGGTTGGCTGGCAGACAAACTCGGGGTTAAACGGGTATTTTTTGCTGCCATCATCATTTTCACCTTAGGATCGCTGTTGTGCGCACGCTCAGAAACCTTGAATGCGTTACTGATCTCTCGGGTGATACAAGGCGTAGGCGGGGCCATGATGGTGCCGGTTGGTCGTCTGACAGTCATGAAGATTGTGCCACGTGACCAATTTATGGCTGCCATGACCTTTGTAACGATTCCCGGCCAGATTGGGCCATTGCTCGGCCCCACGCTGGGCGGGTTGTTGGTGCAATACGCCAGTTGGCACTGGATATTTTTGATTAACCTGCCGGTGGGCATCATCGGTGCTATCGCGACTTGGTTGATCATGCCAAACTACACTACTGAAACTTCGCGCTTCGATCTCAGTGGTTTTCTCTGGCTCGCCATCGGTATGGCAACCCTGACGTTAGCGTTGGACGGGCACAAAAGCCTGGCATTACCGCCTATTGCCATCGTAGGTTTGATTGCTGTCGGGATTATTGCACTATTGAGCTACTGGCTACACGCGCGTCAAAATGAACAGGCATTGTTCAATCTGCGTCTGTTCAACACCCCGACCTTTTCCATTGGTTTGAGCGCTGGTTTTCTGGCGCGTATCGGCAGCGGAATGCTGCCTTTCACCACACCGCTGTTTTTGCAGTTGGGCATGGGATTCTCCCCCTTTCACGCCGGTCTGATGATGATCCCGATGATTCTGGGCAGTATGGGCACCAAGCGTATCGTGGTCAGTATCGTTAACCGATTTGGCTACCGCACGGCGCTGATCGCTTCCACGTTGGCGCTGTCGCTCAGTACGTTGTTGTTTGCCACTGTCGCACTGCTGAACTGGCTGTGGTTGCTGCCGCTGGTCTTGATACTGGTGGGCGTTGCCAATTCAGTCCGTTTTTCAACCATGAACACGCTGACGTTGAAAGACCTGCCGGACAACATCGCCAGCGGAGGCAACAGCCTGCTGTCGATGACCATGCAACTTTCCATGAGTCTCGGCGTGAGTCTGGCGGGCATTCTGCTCGGTATTTTTGCCCAGCAGGGAACACTGGACATCGCCAGTCCGGCAACCGCTGAGGTATTCCGCTATACCTATCTGAGCATGGCCGTCATATTGGCGCTGCCTGCCCTGCTGTTCCTGCGCGTGCCACCAGACCAGATCAAGCAGAATGTGCTACCGGGAAAAAGGTGAGAATATGATGAGATTCGGTATTACCGCTAAACTGTTTCTCGCCATTTTTGCCACCTGCATGCTGGTATTGATCACCATGCATTGGGGCGTTCGGATGAGCTTCGAACGCGGATTTGTTGATTACATCAAGCAAGGCAACGCCCAGCGTGTTGAGCAGTTGCGTGATGCTTTGCAAGAGCAATACGCGCAGTATGGTGACTGGACGTTCCTGCGCAACAATGAACGGTTGGTGTTCAAACTGCTGCACACCCTGGATCAGAATGAAGATGATAGCAACAGCATGCGTGGCTGGCGGGTACGACTCTGGGTGCTGGATGCGCAACGCAATCGGCTATTTGGCTCGCCCGCGCCGATTGCTGCTGAAAGTACCTGGCAAGCCATTCGCCATGAGGGCAAGGTGGTCGGTTGGGTGGTGGCGTCCCCCAGTGAACGCCTGACACGCGATGCGGATATCAATTTTGATAGACAGCAACAGCGCACTAGTTGGTTTATTGTCGGGCTGTCGACACTGCTGGCCATGATTGTGACCTGGCTGATGGCGCGCGGTTTGCTGGCGCCAGTGAAACGCTTGATGCAGGGAATTCACCGTTTGGCCGCAGGAGAATTTACGGCACGCGTGCCCGTGAATACCCGTGATGAGTTGGGCCGACTGGCGCAAGACTTTAACCAACTTGCCACTGCATTGGAAAAAAATGAGCAGTCGCGCCGCGCTTTTATGGCCGATATTTCCCATGAGTTACGCACGCCCTTGACTGTACTGCGCGGCGAGTTGGAAGCAATACAGGATGGTGTACGCAAGGCCGATGCCAGTTCCCTGCTTTCTTTGCAAAACGAAGTCTCCACGCTGACCAAACTGGTGGATGACCTGCACCAACTGTCACTCTCTGATGTCGGCGCGCTCGCCTACCGCAGAGTTTCGGTGGATTTAATCCAGCTTCTGCATATCAGCGTTGCTTCATTTAACGAAAGGTTTCAGAAAAAAAACATTAAGATCACCACGCAACTGCCAGAGCGCGTCGGTGCCTTCGGCGATCCTGATCGGCTAAGCCAGTTATTTAATAACCTGCTGGAAAACAGTCTGCGCTACACTGACAATGGCGGACAATTAATGATCCGAGCACACAGTGAAAATGGCGTCTGTACCCTTGTGTGGGAAGACAGTGCCCCTGGCGTCGACGCAGAGCAGCTAGCGCGAATTTTCGATCGTTTCTACCGCGCAGAACGGTCACGCAATCGTGCCAGTGGCGGTTCAGGGTTGGGATTGGCTATCTGCAAGAATATCGTTGAGGCCCACGGGGGACGATTGTATGCTAGCGCTTCCCCACTGGGTGGTTTACAGATGACTGCCGAATTCCCGCTTCATCCACCGGAATCCTGAAACGACAATGACCGAAACCTTATCAAACGAGACGCTGCCAGAGCAGGTGCTGATTGTTGAAGATGAGCCCAAGCTCGGCCAATTGCTGGTGGACTACCTTCAAGCAGCAGAGTACCGGACGCACTGGATTACCCATGGCGACGAAGTACTTTCTTGGGTGCGCGAGCACTCACCGTCGTTGATTCTGCTGGATTTGATGCTGCCAGGTACGGATGGCCTGACGCTATGCCGAATCATCCGTCAGTTTTCTAATGTGCCGATCATTATGGTTACTGCCCGCAGCGAAGAGATTGACCGGCTACTCGGGTTAGAAATCGGTGCAGATGATTATATTTGCAAGCCATACAGCCCGCGGGAAGTCGTCGTACGGGTAAAAACCCTGTTGCGTCGCTGTCGCTGGCAGTCTGCTCCACCGCCCGAAGAGGGGCAAGAAGCTGCTTTGCAGATCGATAATCGCCGTTTTCAAGCCAGTTACCTTGGGCAACCGCTCGATCTGACACCGGCAGAGTTTCGTCTGCTGAAAACCCTTTCGGCAGAGCCTGGTAAGGTTTTTTCGCGCGAAGCGTTGCTGGATAAACTCTACGATGACTACCGCGTTGTGACCGATCGCACTATCGACAGCCATATCAAGAATCTGCGGCGCAAGTTGGAGCAACTGGACGAACGGACGTCGTTCATTCGTACCGTTTATGGCATGGGATACCGCTGGGAAGCCGGCTCCTGTGAAGTGGTCTAACACCACCAGGTTCCCGCTCCCGCATTTCGATACGTCCGTGTTTCTCGGCGAATCACGACAAGGAGCCATTATGGGGCACATCCCTGTGCCCCCCTACGGGCCAGCGCAAGCGCTGTTCAAATTTTTTCCGAGCAAATTTGTCGGCGGCTTACGCAACTACGACCCCATCGCCGCACTTCGCCTAACAACAGGCTTTATCATCAGCCTGATGCTTCCGACGATAACCGCTTACTTCACCACACCAAACGGATCCGGCACGGTATGCTTGTTGGCATTATTCCAGTAGTTCTGCAAGATCCAACCATATTCCGGCAAACCATCGATAAAGGGTTTCAACATCGCATCGGCTGAAGGTTTCTTCCAGTCGGCTTGAAGCTCTGCTCCTAATGCATAAACTGTTTCCAACTGCGCACCGGCTGCCGTCATGCGTTGCATCGCAGCATCCGCTTCATATTTACTCCAGGCACCAGAAGCATCCACTACGGGATAAACCTGATAGCCGTCATTCAACATGGCCAGCGTCGGGAAGGCAACGCACGTTCCCAGCGTTACCCCAGAAATGATGATATGGGTACGACCGGTTTTTTTCACGAGGTCTTCCAACGCCTTACGGAATGAAGGATCTTCATAGGCGTTGATGATCCCAGTACGGCGGTAAATGGGTTCGTCCTTAAATATTTCTTTCAGTTCCGGCAGTGTGTCACCGTTTTGCCATTGCGCATTGGAAGAGGTGATCAATACCGGAATCTTTAACGCTTTTGCCATTTCGGCCAACGCAACCACGTTGGCTTTATAACCGGATGCCTGATTGAAATCCCGCGTACTGGCCATCAATCCCACCTGCTGATCGATAAACAGCATAATGGTATTTTCAGGGGTCGGTTTGTCATAGGCCACTCGCCCGGCTTTACGCGCATCGGCAGCACTCACCTTGTTCGGCAAAATCTGATCGGATATCGGGCTGATAATGTCTGCCGGACGATCCTGAGCAAACGATGGTGCGCAAACCCCTGCCAGCAACATTGATGCGATCGCGACGCTAAGTACTTTTTTCATTCCATTCTCCTGTTTCGTCAGTTTATAAAATATTGCTTACGCGCGGCTCAGCCAGGCCGGAACAATATCGGTACCTAATCCGGCACCGTAACCAAAATAGATATTCAAACCGGCTAACGGCTCGAGATAACGGGCATTGCGCAGCGTGCCTGCATCCACCGGTTTAAAGCCCGTACTGGCAATCAAGGTTTGAACGGTGGCTTTTGCCTCCACGTCATCCCCGGCATAGAACACTGGCGCAATCTGGCCCGCAGCAAAGGCCGGACCTTCTGCCACCACCTGTGCAAAGGTGGTATTAAATGCTTTAACGATGTGTGTCGCAGGGAAGGCTTTGGCAATCTCTTCCGCTGCTGAAGTGGTGTGGCCGAGAGTCAGGCTCATGTAATCAGCAGACAGCGGGTTGGTGATATCAATCACCACTTTGCTGCTGATATCGCCCAGTGAAGAGAGTGCGCTAACCGCATCACCGTAGGCTGTTGCCAGCACAATGACCTGAGCACCTTGCGCTGCAACAGCAGCAGGCACAGCCTGAGCACCGTTAAACTGCGCGGCTAATGCCTGTGCCTTATTAAGATCGCGCCCTGTCACATGCACCTGGTGCCCCGCGAGCGTAAAACGTTTAACAAAACTGGACCCCATATTGCCGGTACCTACAACGGTAATAATCATGATGAAACTCCTGAGTAATTAATTGATATACATGTAGTTAGTGAATGAAACACAGGTTTCGCTTCATGGTTTGGGAGTTTACAAGTCTTATAATAAGAGATATATAGGGTATTTAGAGATTGATTGTTTCAAATACAGGAACAATACTGCGGAGTCGCGGATGGACAAGTTTCAGGCCATGAATACCTTTGTTGCGGTCGTTGAAGCAGGCAGCTTTGTCGGTGCTATGGATACCGTTGCGCTGTCTAAACCGGTCGTTTCACGTCACGTTGCCGAGTTGGAGGAGTACCTCGGTGTACGTCTGTTGCAACGCACAACGCGCCGATTATCGTTGACGGATGAAGGGCAAAACTACTATCTACGCTGCAAAGAACTCTTGGCATCGGTAAAAGAGGCCGAATCAGAAATTACTGCCTGCTCGGCGGAGGTTCATGGACGATTACGCGTGGGGGCGCCACAAACCTTCGGCGTGAAATACCTCGCACCGCTGTGGGGCAAATTTGTAGAAGAGAACCCGCAGGTTAAACTCGATATCATTCTGTCCGACCGCGTAGTTGATCTGGTAGAAGAAGGCTACGATGTGGTAATTCGCATCGCACAATTGCCTAACTCGATGCTGGTGTGTCGCCCACTTGCCAAAACGCGCATGGTACTGTGTGCCTCTCCTGGCTATCTGGAGCAACATGGCACACCGCAACACCCGCAAGCGCTGCGCGATCATCGCGTTATCTCTTACAGCTATTGGGCACCCGGCAATGAATGGCATTTTTATCCCAACGACGGCAGTGATGCTATCGCCGTGAAAACCCAGCCACATATTCATGCCAATAATGGGGATACCTGCCGGTGTGCCGCACTGGCGCATCAGGGCATTATTCTGCAACCGGATTTTCTCGTTGGCGAAGATTTACGCGCCGGCACACTTGTCGAACTCTTACCCGATTATACGACGCTTGTGCTGAACATCTACGCCGTCTACCCGACGCGTAAACTGCTGCCGCTCAAGGTAAGACGCTTTATCGATTTTCTGGCAGAACAACTTAGAACCCCACCCTGGTATGGCTGCACAGCAAAAGCAGAGAATACGTTGTAAGGTAATCCTGTCAAAAAAATTGTCCGACTTGATGAAAAATCTCGCCTGTTACGCTTTCTCCCAGCTGTTAACATGACTATACCCGTCATACTTCGCGTTGCAGGAAGGCGGCAATCGAAGGAATCCCGATGAGCCTACTCAGGTAGGTGATTCGGGTGACTGAGAGCAGCCAACGCACCTGCAACGTGAAGTATGACGGGTATATAACGCTGTAATAATAACTATTATTAATTTGAGATTGCTGACAAACCGTTTTCGGCATGTCCGTGTTTCCCGGCGAATCACGGACGTTGTCATCAGTCTGAATGTTAAGTTTGTTTCACCGACAACATGCAAGATGGGGAACCCTATACCATGTCAGGTTTAGTAAATGGCCAGTGGGTCAATGGCGATGTCGCCGCAGAAGAGATCAAAAACGGTGCTTTTCAGCGCCAGGAAACGATGTTTCGCCAAACGACGCTGATCCCAGAGGCTGGCCGCTATCAACTTTTCGTCTCTTATCTCTGTCCGTGGGCATCGCGCACCTTGATGTTCCGCAAGCTCAAAGGGCTAGAAGATATTGTCTCCCTTTCCATTGCTCAACCGGTAATTGCTGACAACGGCTGGGAGTTTACTACCCCACAAGATGCGGGCGAACACGTTGCGCCCGTGCGTTATCTGCATCAGTTGTATACTGCCAGCGATGCTCATTACACCGGTAAAGTTTCGGTGCCCGTACTGTGGGATCGTATTGAAGGGCGTATCGTCAATAATGAATCAGCCGATATCATTCGTCTGTTTAACAGCCAGTTTGATACCTTGACCGGTAACCGCGAGGATTACTATCCCCTTGCCCTGCGCTCCACCATTGATAAATGGAACGAGTTGATTTACCACAATATCAACAACGGTGTGTATAAAACCGGCTTTGCCAAAACCCAGGAACACTACGAAAGCGCCGTGACAACACTGTTCGATACGTTGGACAAGGTTGAGACTCATCTGGCGACGAATCGCTATATTGCCGGTGATACGATTACCGAGGCTGACTGGCGATTGTTTGTTACCTTAGTGCGCTTTGATGTTGCCTATCACGGTGCGTTCAAATGCAATATTCGCCGCATTGAGGATTACCCTCACCTGTCAAACTACCTGCGCGAGCTTTATCAATGGCCGGGTATTAAAGAAACGGTGAATATCGACCATATCAAAGCGGGTTACTACGGGATCCGGTGGCTGAACCCGACGGGTATTGTGCCGCTAGGTCCACAGGTTGATTTACAGCGTGCGCACAACCGCGCCAACCTAGGAAAATAACTCTCTTTGCCCACGCCACTGTGCGCGTGGGTAATAGCCACACTTTTTCTCCGCCGTTAGCTGATTTTTACCCGCATTAGCGCTAGAATCGCCCTCCTTTACTGT
This sequence comes from Serratia marcescens, assembly GCA_015548865.1. GTDB lineage: Bacteria > Pseudomonadota > Gammaproteobacteria > Enterobacterales > Enterobacteriaceae > Symbiopectobacterium > Symbiopectobacterium marcescens_A. The sequence goes on from JADMXW010000017.1 coordinate 31,205, forward strand.
TCCCTTCGGGAACAGCCTGACTTGTGATCAGACCAGAGAGACACCATGTTTAAACCGGAACTGCTTTCTCCGGCCGGTACGCTAAAAAATATGCGCTACGCCTTCGCGTATGGCGCTGACGCAATTTATGCCGGTCAACCTCGTTACAGCCTGCGGGTGCGTAATAACGAATTCAACCACCAGACGCTGGCGCTCGCCATCAATGAAGCCCACGAACTGGGAAAAAAATTCTACGTGGTGGTAAACATCGCGCCGCACAACGCCAAGCTGAAAACCTTCCTGCGCGATCTTCAGCCAGTGATTGATATGGGGCCAGATGCGTTGATCATGTCCGATCCCGGACTGATCATGCTGGTAAGAGAAAACTTCCCGCAAATGCCAGTTCATCTCTCAGTACAGGCCAACGCCGTGAACTGGGCGACGGTGAAATTCTGGCAGCAGATGGGGCTGAGCCGCGTGATCCTTTCCCGCGAATTGTCACTGGAAGAGATTGCCGAAATCCGCCAGCAGGTGCCTGAAATGGAACTGGAAATTTTCGTGCACGGTGCTTTATGCATGGCTTACTCTGGCCGCTGCCTGCTTTCCGGTTATATCAACAAGCGCGACCCGAATCAGGGTACCTGCACCAATGCTTGCCGTTGGGAATACAAGGTACAGGAAGGAAAAGAAGACGACACGGGCAATATCGTTCACCTGCACGAACCAATTCCGGTGCAGACGGTAGAACCCACGCTCGGCATTGGGGAGCCGACTGATAAGGTGTTTATGCTGGAAGAGAGTCAGCGCCCAGGCGAGTACATGAGTGCGTTCGAAGATGAACATGGTACCTACATCATGAACTCACGCGATCTGCGCGCTATTCAACACGTTGAGCGCTTAACCCAAATGCAAGTGCATTCGCTCAAGATTGAAGGCCGCACCAAATCCTTTTATTACTGCGCACGCACAGCACAGGTTTACCGTCAGGCGATCGACGATGCCGCCGCAGGTAAACCCTTCGACCCGACACTGCTGCAAACGCTGGAAGGTTTAGCACACCGTGGCTATACCGAAGGCTTTCTGCGTCGTCATGTTCATGAAGATTACCAGAATTACGAGTACGGCTATTCGGTATCGGATCGTCAACAGTTCGTCGGTGAATTTACCGGAGAGCGGCGCAACGGATTGGCTGAAGTGGCAGTGAAAAACAAGTTCTCTCTTGGTGACAGCGTAGAAATGATGACGCCGAACGGCAACATTCAGTTCACGCTTGATACGTTGCAGAACGCTAAAGGCGAAGCCATCGACGTCGCTCCGGGAAACGGGCATATAGTATACCTGCCGGTGCCGGATGACGTGGCGCTCGAGTTTGCTTTGCTGCTGCGTAACCTGCCGAGTGAAGTGACGACGCGCAACCCGAATGCGGCATAAGGCGACGTAATCACCTCCTGTTGGGCTGGTAACGGTTTGCCCATAACGCTCCGTGCCATAAAAATGCGATACCGTTTCTGGGTATCGCGTTTTTTATGCTAACCGAGCGCAAAATCGCGATCTCAGCCGGCAGAACGACGCTCACCATGCAGCACAACCTGCGACTTTTCGCAAATTTTAGAAACAGATCACATCAATACCCCTACTATCTGGTTAGTATTGCCTCGCTGAGAAAATCTAGAACGAAAAATAAGCGTAGTGATACTACTAGGAACCACCTCCTTGGCCAGCTCAATCTCCCTTGAGCTGGCTTTTTCTTTGCTTTTTTTCTGCTTTATCCTCTGTTCTGATACCGCTTGCGGCCATTTCTGTCTACGCTGTTTATACTTGTAATCGCCTCTTTTCAGTATAAAAAAGGAGAACGCCATGAGCCAGCATCCCCTATCTCTTCTGATTCTCAATGGTAAAAACACGGATAATGATGCACTACGTAGTGCAGTGCAACAGAGCAGAGAAGCAGGGTTTACGCTGCATGTGCGCGTGACGTGGGAACATGGTGATGCAAAACGCTACGTTGAAGAGGCCGTGCAGCTCAAGGTGAATAATGTGATTGCCGCTGGCGGTGATGGCACCATAAATGAGGTTGCCAGCGCGTTGGTTCAATGTGCACCAGCCCAGCGTCCAACACTGGGGATAATCCCGCTTGGCACAGCAAATGATTTTGCCACCAGTTGCCAGATTCCACTCGATGTTGAACATGCATTACAGTTGGCGTTAAAAGGACACGCGACGCCAATTGATGTTGCCTGCGTCAATGACAGCCACTATTTTATCAATATGGCTACCGGTGGCTTTGCCACACGCATCACCACAGAAACGCCTTCAAAGATGAAATCCGCGTTGGGCGGTGCTTCTTATGTGCTGCACGCCTTGCTGCGTATGGATATGCTGACTGCGGAGCGCTGCGATATTCGCGGCCCCAACTTTCAGTGGTCTGGTGATACGCTGGTGATCGCGATTGGCAACGGGCGGCAAGCTGGCGGCGGCCAGCCGCTGTGCCCCGATGCGCTCATTAACGACGGGCAATTGCAGTTGCGCGTGCTTTCAGCCCAAGAGTTATTACCTAACATGCTTCAGGCACTGTTCACCGGAAGCGAAAATCCAAATGTTATCGCCGCGACGCTGCCTTGGCTGGAGATCGACGCGCCGGGCAATATCACCTTTAACCTGGATGGTGAGCCGTTAAGCACCAACCGATTTCGTATCGAAATATGCCCTGCAGCCTTGACCTGTCGGTTACCGCCACAGTGTCCTCTGTTGGCATAAATGCCCTGTTACTCACGTTTGAGCCGCTTGCTGTTAGCCAAATAGAGCGTCACCACCAGTACCAAAATAGCAGCGGCATAGGCCAAGGTATCCAGAGGGTCTTTGTGATCAACGATAATCAAACGGATAATCGCAGTAATACCAATATAAACAAAATAGCGCAGCGGGAAATGGTAGCCCGATTGAAAATACTTCACGATAAGCGCGATAAACTCAAAATAGAGGAAGTAGATAACAATCCCTTCAATAAGTTGAAAGGAAGAATCTTGTTCACTGCTGATCAGCAGCACCTGCGCCAGATGAAATGTCTCTTTCATCAGGAAAATCACCAAAATGGTCGCCAGCAACAATAACCCGATATTGAGTATCGTCTGAAGCATTCGTGCCACTTTAAGCCCACGCGCAGAAGCTGGCATATGCAGTCCTTCATCCATACATATTTACCTTACATCATCATCAATTCAACCATGCACCACAATGTCATGGCCCCTGCAAGGGTACGGCAGGCAGATGTCGTTATTATGTCGCTGAGGTGTGTGCCCTCAGTCTTAGTCATGTCATATACCCTTCATATTTTAAGCAACATGTGCGTTGGCGGCGCACATGCAACTCGAATGATTTAGGGTATAGAGGCCTTTTTACCACACCAATTCCCGTTTTTACTCATAACGTTTTGGCATTATTTCATTGCGCGACTGACATCATGATGAGAAATGGCATAGCCAGGCAGCATGCTACCTGGCTATGAAGATAAGCGGAGTCGTTAGAACCCTTAGGAGGAAACAGGCACCGTTTTCTCATCGCGGTTCATACAACTGTAGATCACCGGAAGTACCAGCAGTGTCAACACGGTGGCAAAACCCAGACCAAACATGATAACCACAGCCATACTCTGGAAGAAAGCATCGCTCAGTAACGGCGCCAACCCCAGTACCGTGGTAAACGCAGTAAGCAGTATCGGTCGCAAACGGGACGTCGATGCATCGATGATAGCTTCGCGCATCGGTTTTTGTTCTCGTTGCAAACCGATCTCTTCCACCAACACGATACCGTTACGAATCAGCATCCCGCTCAAACTGAGCAAACCAATCAGCGCCATGAACCCGAATGGAATACCGGTGAGCAGGAACCCGACCGTAACGCCGATTAACGCCAGCGGTACGGTTAGCCAGATGGCGATGGCATGTTTCACCGAGCTGAACATCAATACGGTGATGATGAACATCACAACAAAGGCTATGGGCAGGCTGGTAAACAGCCCTGCTTGCGCCTCTTTGGTGCTCTCATAGTCACCGCCCCACTCAAGGCGGTATCCGTGCGGCAATGCAATGGCATCAATATCAGGCTTAATGCGCCCCAGCAACTCGGCGGAGGTTTCACCACTCTGCGACGCGGGATCGGCTTGTACCGTAAGCGTACGCGTACGATCGCGACGCATAATCAACGGATCTTCCCATTCGGTCGTGAAGCGACTGACCACATTATCGATCGGAATGAAGGCCTGCCGAGCCTGACTCCAGATCATCACATCGTTTAGCCTGTCAGCATTCAACCGTTCCGCATCCGGGGTGCGCAGCACAATAGGCATCAATCGTGTGCCGTCACGATATAACCCCACATTGATGCCACCAAAGCTCATCCGTAGAGCGTTATCGATCTCGCGTTTGTCTACACCCAGCTCGCGCCCAAGGTAATCCGAAAATTGCGGACGGATAACCTTACTGCTCTCCTGCCAGTCATGCATGACGCCATCTGAATCCGGATCTGAGCTGGCTATCTGTTCCGCCTTAGCCGCTAACGAACGCAATATTGTGGGATCGTTACCGATAAACCGCGCCTCAATAGAGCTGTTATTAGACGGGCCAAACATAATGCGTTTCGCCTGCCCTTTCACTTCCGGATAATTGGCACGTATATACGCTTCGATATCACCGATAAGAGAGGGGATCTGATTTAAGGCATCAGTGCGAACCAGTATCTGCGCATAGTTGGTGTATTGCCGCTGAGCATTGTAAGTGAGCATGAACCGTAACGCCCCTTGCCCTACTGTCACCATGGTATTGTCAACACCGGGTTGCTCACTGATGTGTTTTTCTATCTCCGCAGCAACCTTCTCGGTATAAGCGACATCAGTGCTGTACGGCAGCCAGAGATCGACAAAGAAGATAGGCGTGTTAGACGGAGGAAAGAAACTTTGCCTCACGCTGCCAAAACCGACAACCGCCGCCACTAACAAACCCGCCAATAACGTTAGCGTCAACGTGCGCTGGTTAAGTAACTTACTCAGCAAACCGCGGTATACGCGGAACAACCAACCGTCATAAGGGTTTTTCGCAGGAGCATCTGGATCTTGCGCTGCCATTTTCTGCTTTTCAAACGCCCACTTGGTGAAAGCAGGCGTCAGCGTCAGCGCGGTAAACCAACTGAGCATCAACGAGATAAGCAGTACCTGAAATAACGATTTGCAATACTCACCGGTGGAATCGTTAGACAAACCAATAGGCGCAAACGCCAGTACGGCAATAATAGTCGCCCCCAGCAACGGGAACATGGTCTGTTTCACTACGCGGTTGATCGCATCCATCGCCGTTGCACCGCGCTGCCGCCCGACTAACACCCCCTCGACGATCACGATGGCATTATCCACCAGCATACTGAGCGCAATCACCAGCGCCCCGAGCGAGACACGCTGCAATTCGATATTCAGCAGTTTCATGATCAGCAGCGTACCCAGCACGTTCAGCGCCAACGAAGCTGCAATCACCAAACCGCTACGTACTCCCATAAAAATCAGCAGTGTGCCGATCACAATCGCCAGTGCCATAAGGAAGTTCATGATGAATCCATTCACCGCCCCCTCTACCTCGTGGGATTGGTCATAGAACACATTCAATGCCATGCCTGCTGGCCGTTCTGCTTCCAGTTCAGCCAGTCGTGCCTTGATAGCGTTACCCACCACTATCACGTTCACGTTTGGCGCGAAAGAAACCCCCACGGAGAGCGCGGCCTGAGTATTCGCGCGATAGATATTGTTAGGTGAGTGCGTCACTCCCTGGCTAATGGTAGCAATATCACGCAGGTAGACACTACGTGGGCTACCTGGCTCACTGATCAGCAGGTTGCCCAATTCCTGTACGTTGTCGAACTCACCGGTGGGATGCAAGCGGATCGACTCGCTGCCAACCAGAAGTTCCCCCGCATTGGACACCACATTTTGCCGGCTGAGCAAATCATACAAGCGCTGCGGCACAATATTGGCAGCAGTCATCTGCGCACGAGAAATCTCTATTTGCACTTCTTCGGGCAAAACCCCCACGATCGCCACTTTCCCGACACCAGGCACCACCACCAACTCACGGCGCAGCACCTCAGCAAAATTGCGCAATTCCTGATTGGAATAACCATCGCCATACAGGGAAAAGAAGTAGCCATACACATCGCCAAAATCATCGTTGACGAAAGGCGGGCTGGCACCGGGTGGCAATTGGCGTGCCGCATCGCCAATACGACGTCGCAATACGTCCCAGATTTGAGGTAAATCATCCGGCCCGTACTGCGCTTTGATATTGATGGTGATTTGCGACAGCCCCACACTGGAAATTGAGGTGATGTTATCGATGTACGGCAACTGCTGAATGGCATTTTCCAGCGGCAGAGTAACCTCCTCCTCGACCTGTTGCGCAGATGCACCGTCATAACGCGTAATGACCACCGCTGTTTTAATGGTAAACGCGGGATCTTCCAATCGGCCAATATTCAGGAATGCAATGACGCCACCAATGCCCAGCAATAAAATCGACAACCAGATGCGAGTACCGTTGTTGATAAAGTTCTCTGTCAGTTTCATTAGAGACCTCGCTCACGAACCCATGCGCGCACTTCCTGATCTGGCGTTAGCTCGCGGGTTCCGGCTGCCACGATCCGCTCGCCTTGAGACAACCCGGAAATAACCTGAATCCCATTCGCGGTGAGTTGACCGAGTTCGACCTGACGCGAGGTCACAAAAAGCTTCCCATCTCGTTCATTAACAACCCATACATGCGGTTTATGCTCAGTGGTGGTATCAGGATTAAATACCGCCTCAACGGGAACAACCACCGCCATCGCACCAGCGCTGCCGGGAAGATTACCCAAATTGATCTTCACTCTGCCGCTCATACCTGACAACAAAGGAATGTCTTTAGGACGTGGCATGGTCAGCACCATGCGATAGGTCAGCGCCCCCGACACCGTTTGTGCAGTATGCTCTTTATAACTGGCAATAAACTCACGCCCAGGCAGGTTGTTCAATTCAACGGTGGGTTGATATTTGGCATTATTAGCATCGATAAGAATAAAAAGGCTTTCGGGAATGCTGAATTCCACGTCCAGCAATTCCAGCGCGTTCAAGGTGGCAATAGATTGTCCTGCCGCGACAATTTGATAATTTCGGGCATTAACCATCGCAATCACACCAGGAAACGGTGCCCGGATAACAGTATCGTCCAACTCTTCTTTCGCCAATTTTAGCGCAGCCTGTGCAGAATCACGGGCGGCCCGCTGCACGTCCAGCTCCGCACGCGCCACAATGTGACGTTCACTTAATGCGGCATAACGGCTAAATTGGGTTTGAGCCAAGTTAAAGGTGGCCTGGCGATCCTGTAAGCGTAGTCGCGCATCGTTGCTGTTAAGCTCTGCAACGACCTGTCCCTGCTTGACCGATTCCCCTTCACGAACCAACAACTGCTCTAATTGTCCGGGGCGCTTAAACGCCAATTCCGTTCTGTCTCCAGCAATAATTCTGGCGGGGAAAATACGCACGCCTTGCTGCGCGCTGTTGCTCACTTCCAGAATGCTTACAGGCCGTACAGTAATACTTTTCTCGGGCGCCTCCCTGTCACAAGCAGAAATAAAAAACGCGAGAAGCAAAACAACGATAAATTTTATTTTCACGATGCAATCTCTTCGGATCAGATTCACGCGCCGCTACGTCATCGCCATAACCATTATAGCCGTATACGCCATAGCAGAAAGGTAAATCAGGCCTGGCACCTGGTTACAATAAACATCCCATTTAGAGCCTATCCCACTAGGGCAATTTTACTTGCCATGTGGACCCAGGGCAGTGCTCGAAATCCTCACGAACTCCGTGTACGCTCCGGTTCCTGCGCGCTATCCGTGACCAAACGCGGACTGCGCCAATGACGCCTACTGGGATAGGCTCTTACTGACACTGCTTGTTCATCAGGCGCCCCAGAGGAACGCCTGATGAGGTGCATTAATAATCCACGGGTTCACGGATGATCGGGCACGTCATACAGTGACCACCACCGCGTCCACGGCCCAGTTCACTGCCGACGATCTCGATAACTTCCACCCCTTCCTTACGCAGTTGGGTATTGGTCTTGGTGTTGCGATCGTAAGCAAGCACGACACCGGGAGACAGGGCGACCATGTTGTTACCGCTGTCCCACTGCTGGCGTTCGGTGTCGTAATCGTTGCCGGCCGTTTCCACCACACGCAGTTTCTTGAGATTCAAAGCACCCGCGATCGCTTCCGTGAACGTCCCTTTGTCGCGATAAAGTTTCATCCCGGTTGGGCCATCATCCGGGCGTAAAGAGAAGGTGCGAATCTGGTTCACAATGGCAGGGTAAAGGGTCACAACATCGCGATCGCAGAAGGTAAACACCGTGTCCAGATGCATTGCGGCGCGCAATCTCGGCATTGCCGCTATCATCACCCGCTCAACGCCCGATGCTTTATTGGCAAACAATGAGGCTGCCAGTTGCGTGATGGCTTGATGCGAGGTGCGTTCACTCATACCAATCAACACGGTTTTGTTGCCAATCGGCATCACATCCCCCCCTTCCAGCGTTGCAGTACCGTGGTGTTTGGTGGGGTCGCCATACCAGATATTGATATCAGCGTTGGCAAAATCCGGGTGGAATTTGTAGATGGCGGTCGTCAGAATGGTCTCTTCGTGGCGAGCAGGCCAGTAAAGTGGGTTCAAGGTAACACCACCATAAATCCAACAGGTGGTATCACGGGTATAAAGCGTATTCGGCAACGGCGGCAGCAAATATTCGGTAATGCCCGCCGCATCGCGGATCAGATTGAGTTCTTCATGATCGGCATAACCTTCTTTCGCCAGTTCAGTCGTCGACAAACCACCGATCAACACTTCGGCCAAGGCCCGCGGTGCCAGCCCATCCAGAAAACTGCGGGTTTCGTTCAAAATGCCCAGAGAGACTTCGTCCGGCACAATCTGCTGATCCAAAATCCACTTTCTCGCTTCTGGCAGCGCCACGGTTTCCGCCAGCAGGTTATGCATTTCCACCACATCGACACCATGCTCGCGCATTTTAGTCATGAAATCGAAATGGTCACGTTTGGCACGTTCAACCCATAATACGTCATCAAATAACAGTTCATCGCAGTTGCTCGGTGTGAGCCGATTGTGTGCTTTGCCTGGTGCGCACACCATTACTTTATGCAATTTCCCTACTTCCGAATGTACGCCATATTTCTTTTCTGACTTCTTTTTTGTCGACATAATGAGCAGCCTCACTTAGATAGTAATAATGCCTGTCGCAATGCTGTAGATTGCAACAATGGCGGCGACCAGAACGATAGCGAAAATCCCAAGTTCAGTTTTATTGAACAGCGCAACCCGCTGCTCCCGTTTAGCCATGATGTACAACACGGTGCCCGGTCCATAAATCACGGCCGACAGCAGCAGGTATTTCATCCCTCCGGCATACAGCATCAACAGGGCATACAGTGTCGCAAGGAGTGCAAACGTGAAATCTTTTCGGTGATCGCGCCTGTCAGTTTCGTAAGTCTCTCCCGTCCAGGCCAGTTTCAATCCGTAAGCAGCCACCAACAGATAGGGAATAAGGGTTAATGAGCTGGTCAACTCGATCGCCAGTTGAAAGGCATACTGGCTAAACAGCATCAGGATCAGGAACACCTGAATAGTGATATTGGTGAGCCAAACGGCCGCAGAAGGAACGGCATGCTTGTTCTCGGTCATGAAGACTTTCGGCATGCTTTGGTGTTTCGCAGCGGAAAATAGCACTTCGGCAGCCAGCAATGACCAGGATAAATAGGCACCAAGGACGGAAACAATCAAACCAACACTGATAAAGACTCGGCCCCACGGCCCTACCACAGCTTCCAATACGCCCGCCATGGAAGGTTGACGCATGCCTGCCAATTCCGGACGAAGCAGCACGCCGTAAGAGAGTAGTGTTACCAGCACCAACAGCCCTAACACGCCAATAAACCCCATCACCGTGGCAATCCCAACGTGACGGCGCTCTTTGGCATAACGGGAATAGACGCTGGCACCCTCGATACCCAAGAAGACAAAAACGGTCACCAGCATAGTGCTACGGATCTGGCTGAATAAAGATTCAGGCTCCTGAGCTGGCACAATCGCCGCCGCTGCGTGACCTGCATAGCCATAATCATTCAGATGCTCCAGATCGGGCGTTACGGCCGCCGTTACAGGCGAACCCCAGAAGTTCTGCATGAAGATGTCGCTTTGAAATGCGAAGATCAGCACCCCGACAAATGCAATAATCGGGACAATTTTTGCCACAGTGGCAATGGTATTGATGGTGGCGGCATTTTTGACACCATTGAGCACCAGAAAATGGAATCCCCACAGGATGATTGACGACACCACCAATGCAGATATCGTGTTGCCATCCCCAAAGACCGGAAAAAAAGCACCCAGAGTGGATTTGATCAGCACGAAATAGGAGACGTTACCGATACAGGTTCCTGCCCAGAACCCTAATGCGGAAGCAAACCCCAGATAATCACCAAATCCCTCCTTCGCATAAATAAAGACACCAGAATCAAGATCGGGTTTACGTTGCGCCAGTGATTGAAAAACGAATGCCAGCATTAACATGCCGCCACCCGCGATGCACCATGCGATAATGGCGCCGAATCCCCCGGTTGCGCGTCCAAATGTCGCCGGTAATGAAAATATTCCAGCGCCAATCATGGATCCCACGACCAACGCCGTGAGAGACCACAAAGACAGCTTATTTACTGATGAGCTCGTCATGGTATTCCTTCCTGACACAAGGCCATTGATGTGATGTGCTATTGAAGAGTATTAATTTTCTGACCTACTCTTTTTCTGTAAGGATACAAACAACAAGATTTTTTAAGGGAAATATCTGATTTGAACGTAGAGAGTGGCACTCACTCCTATTTATTATAGCTATCACTTCAATAATATTAGAAAAAATAGCAATATCCAGACGACACCCATCAATCACAAAAAATTAGGATATTGATTACACAGCTCTACTAAAAACATTAAAAATCATGAAGTAAAATGAAAAAAAAACGGAGACAAACGTAGTGACAGCGCGTTTTGTGCAGACATCTCACTAGGCGACCCAACGTTTTAACACTACTCTTATCTTTAGGAAAAACAGTAATATAACCATAGGATTTACGGCCAAAGGTGAATGCGCCATGCTCAGAGATGTTAGCCAACACGCCTTGAAAAGCTTGAGTTGTTTTGCTGCCGTCACATTTTACTCAACCAGTCAACTTTGTGTTAACGAATGTTTTATTAATGCTAATGCCATGAGCGTTCTTTATTTTTTGTCAACAATAGCTAAGCCATTGTTTTTTATGCTTATTGGTTATTTCGACAATATTGATAACCCGACGATGAAAGAGGTCAGGTTGAAAATAAAAAACGTGGCTTTCATTATCATCTTTTGGAATATTATCCTGTCATTGATCACATTCCAATATATTCAGCAAGGATACATACTGCAAAATGGAATAATGTTGACTATTGGAATAATTTACATCATTTACCCTCTTATAATTAAAGCAACCCGTAATGTAAAAATGACATTGGTCTTTTTTGCGAGTTTGTTCGCTATTATCTTTTTGTTCGACATATTCAGCCCATTAGATATGCGCGATGACCCACTATTTATACACAGCTACTCATTTATATGGATATGGGGAGGTTACTACATTCTAGGAAGGATGTTGGGAACCCCCGCAGGCAGACTGTTAACACACCAGCCCGGCGTCATCTGGCTAGCCCGTATGATGGTGGTACCCATTGGCTTTTCGATGTTCTTCTACGAACGTTTTCTGTCAACCCACACTCAGAATATTGTCACACCGTGGCTCATTCTGGAGCATCTGCATCTACTGACCATGTGTTTGGCATTATTCATTGTGTTTGAAAATATCACTATAAAAAACAAATTGATAACGCTCATTGTCGAGTTTATCGGCCCAGCAATGATTGGCGTCTATATTGTCCATTACAGCGTATTCTATTTCATTAGCACACTATATGATTTTAACTACGTTAACCTGAAATTTGTTCTGCTGGTATTGGTGTTTATTGTATCGGTTCTGCTGTGCCGTTTACTGCTGCTAAACAGGTTTACCGCCAAGATTATTTCTTTCTGAACTTGCGGTTACCGAATAGCCATATCGGCGGCGCACCGCTTGCTGACGATCTGAAAAGCCTATCCCAGCAGGCGTTTCCAGCGCCGCCAGTTTGGCCTCGGCAGCGCAGGGAAACCGGAGCGTACAGAAAGTACATGAGGATTTCGAGCGATGCCCAAGACCAAAGTGGCAAGTAAAATAGTCTTAATGGGATAGTCTTTAAAGCGTATGGCTTACCACCAGTGGTGAAAATGATGTACCGGCCCAATTCCCTGACCCACTTCCAGTGAATCTGCCGCCATTAATGCTTGCTGGAGATAGCCTTTAGCCTCTTGAACTGTATTTCCCCAATCGTGAAAACGGGGACGCAACGCGGCCAACGCCGCAGAGAGCGTGCAACCTGTGCCATGCGTATGGCGTGTATTTATCCGTGGAGCGCAAAAACGTCTCGGTGCGAACCCGCGTTGAAACAGCCAGTCTGGACTTTCCGCTTCACTTAAATGGCCCCCTTTCATCAATACCGCCTGACATCCCATCTCCAGCAACCCCAGCCCTTGAGCCTGCATTTCCGTTTCCGTCGTTGCCACGTCACAAGCGAGTAGTGCAGCCGCTTCCGGCAGATTAGGGGTTATCAATGAAACGTGAGGCAACAGTGTTTGACGGATAGCGGCAACGGCTTCAGGCGCCAGTAAAGGATCACCACTTTTCGCCAGCATTACCGTATCCAACACAATATAAGGTACAGCATAACGTTTCAGGCATTCGGCAACCGCTTCAACAATATCACTTTGCGCCAACATGCCTATCTTCGCGCTATCGATACGCACATCGCTCAGTACAGCATCTAATTGAGCCGCCACAAAATCAGGTTCAATGCGATAAACAGACTGTACCCCCTGAGTATTTTGTGCCACCAGTGCAGTGATCACGCTGGTACCGTAGGCGCCCAAGGCGGAAAATGTTTTTAGATCGGCCTGGATCCCCGCACCACCGCTAGGATCGGTGCCCGCTATCGTTAGCGCATTTATCCGAGATGCGTGCTCTCTAATCAAACTCATGCCAATGCCTCCAAACGCAGTTGCGCAAGGGCATCTAAAAATGCAGGCGTAAAACTGCCCGGTCCATTAGACAACGCGGCGGCACGCTCGCCTGCTCGCGCCATAACGGCGCAGGCAGTTGCAACCTGAGACAGAGTATCCTCACCGCGAGCGCAGAATGCCGCCACTACCGCAGAGAGTGCACACCCGGTACCGACAACTCGCGTCATCATTGGATGACCGCCATTCACCGCCCAGATGCGCGTACCGTCTGTCACGTAATCCACCTCCCCGGTCACCGCCACGACGGTGGACCAACGGGCCGCCAGTTCACGCGCTGCCGGGATAGCAGTAAAAGAGGCGTGTACGCTATCAACCCCTCGCCCCTGGGAAGCAATGCCAGACAGAGCGATAATTTCTGATGCATTGCCGCGAATCGCTGCCGGTTTACAAGGCAGCAACTCGCGTACAAAATCAGTCCGAAAACGCAATCCGCCAACAGCAACGGGGTCCAGCACCCAAGGCTTCCCTGCTTGGTTAGCGCTGTGTACCGCTGCCAGCATCGCATCGGCTCGACTTCTTTCTAATGTTCCCACATTGATAAGAAGCGCATCGGCCAGCGCAGCAAACTGCGTAGCCTCACCCGGATCCACCACCATCGCAGGAGATGCACCAAGTGCCAGCAATACATTAGCAGTAAAAGATTGGACCACATCGTTGGTCAGGCAATGGACTAACGGCGAAACCGTTGAGAAATCGTGCAAAACTGCCACCGTTTGGGCAGCAGAAAAATCGGAGGGCAGGTCGTTCATTATCACTCCCAACCGGCGTGCAAGAAGACGGTAGCCGATCGGAATACCGAGACTTCCCTACGCTGGCATTATCCAGATCAGGTGGTACGGGTATTTCTCAGCCTTCGCACAGAAGGGCACCCCGAGTCATCGCAACATGCGTTTGTTGTGTTACTGCCACAGCAAAACATATTCAGGATAATCACCAAACCAGCGCGTGTAAATTGATTTGTATTCTTGTCCAATGTGAGGGCAGCTGCCATGCCGACATTCTTTGAATCCTGATTGAAATGAAAGCAGACGGTATGGTTTTTTGTACTCGCCTACCACAACAGCAGTCATACCGGTGTATGCCCGATTGGCATTATATTCTTCTCATTTACGCTTTATCCCTTAAATAATTAGCGCCACGAAGAGGACGAAGAAAGTGTGCATCAAGATCTGTTGATGCAGGCAAGCGATTGGGTATGCCAATGTTGCCAACGTACAACTAACCTGAAGTATGGTTGGTACAGTGATGAATAATAAATAGAGGCAACCACCGGTCGTTGAGTTATTAACCACTTTACGATTAACTGGCCCGCTTTACTCGTTTCTCCCGTTACGCATTTTTTTACATAAGTCACTATAAAAAAATATTTCACACCTACACATCTGGTGTATATTGGAAAAACAAAAAATATCTTGTAAGCTAATAATGTCTTTTCTTTTAAAGGAACACCATGATGAGTTTTGACGTGCTAAGTAATATTCGTTCTCTTCGTGCTCAGGCGCGGGATACCGATCTTGAAACCCTGGAAGAGCTGTTAAGCAAATTCACCGCAATTGTGGAAGAACGCCGCGAAGAAGATAGCAAAATTCAGAAAGAGCAGGCAGAACGTTTGGCGAAACTTGATGCCATTCGTGCACAGCTTCTTGAAGACGGTATTGATCCGGCTGAACTGCTGGAAAGCGTGAAATCCAAACCGGCTAAGGCCAAACGCGATCCTCGCCCGGCTAAATATAAATATATTGATGAGAATGGCATCGAACAAACCTGGACCGGCCAAGGCCGTACGCCTAAAGCAATTCGTGAAGCCATTGATGGCGGAAGCAAAACGCTGGAAGATTTCGAGATTTAATTTGTCCTCTTCCTTGCCGTATTAGCGCGCATCACTTGTCGTGTTATGCATGGAGTACCATGGTGCTCCATGCATACCTTTTCTGACGTGACATGTTTATCCTTACTGCAACGAATCCTTTTAGTGCCCAAAACTTTCCATAAAAAACGTCATATTAAAAATGACAGCAAAATTAATACCGCCGATGTATTAGCTTGCGTATCAATCTAGATCCGATTTTCTTCGTTCTCCTGCCGTGCCACCGTATGAAATGATATATAACCTAAATAATTTGAGTTACAGAGCGGAGACAGTGAATGACGCTCGATAAGCTTACTCGGATAAGTGAGCATCGCCAACGCATCGGCAACGTGAAATGTGATAGGTATATACCCGTCATACTTCACGTTGCCGATGCGTTGGCTGCACTCATTAACCCGAATCACTTACCTAAGTATGCTTATCGGGATTAATGAATCTCATCCTGAGATTCACCCTACGGGTCAACGCAAGCGCTGCTCAAATTTGTTCCAGACAAATTTGTCATTCGCTTGTTGCTTTCCTGCAACTCGAATTATTTAGGGTATAGTTAAGGTTCAATACTACGATGGAACACGGCTTCGATGTTATATCCATCAGGATCGCGTACAAACGCCGCATAATAATGGGCATGATAATGTTCACGTATTCCCGGCTTACCATTATCTTGTCCACCAGCCGCGATTGCTGCCAGATAAAAGGCATCAACAATCTCGCGCGTGGCAGCACTAAATGCAAAATGTGCCGCCGTGCAAGGTAATGCTTTTCCCTGATAGATCCAAAATTCACCGCCAGGATCGCTGGATTTTCCATATCCTTCCAACACGCCAAAACTTACCGCATGATTAAAATCTTTAATCAGACAATAACCTAACGGTTTCAGTGCACTTTCATAAAACTGCCGACTCAGGTGAATATCACTCACCGGAATGCTTAAATGATCTAACATTGCACGCTCCCTCTGTTATAAACACCAGGCCACCTGCACTTTCTTTGTACGCTGTTTTTCACCCTGAAAATCTATTCTGTTACACAAACAATAATATTGTGGTGCCGTATCGTAGCCTGAACTCGCTATACCCAATGCTGATTTTGGTCAATTTTACCGCTGGCAGAAATGACATGTTCAGCAGGAATGCTTAATGCTGATGCTGTCGGGAAAAAAAACGCCATTGCGTATTCATCCCAGCCACCGAAGTCAGGATAATCAGCGTTCCTGCCAGTTGCCATATATTCAACGGACTCCCTAACACCCAGGCATCCACAGCAATAGCCACGATAGGATAGATAAAAGCGAGCCCGCCCACCAACGTTGTCGGAATTGTCTGTACTGCACTATAGAGCAATGTGGACATCATGCCGGTATGAACAAAGCCAATAACCAACAACAACCCCCAAACAGGCCAGTCAGCGGGGGCAACGGGTAGCGAAGCGAAGGGCAGCAGTATCACACTGCCAACCCCTAGTTGAATAAAAACCAGCAGACAAGGAGATACATCTCGCAATGTTTTGGTGATTGCTGCCGTGACGGCGTAAAAGATCGCTGCCGCCAGAGCAAGCCCTATCCCATAGAGATAGTGGCCCGCTCCCTGCGCCACATGTTGCCCTCCCAACATAATCAGCATCACCCCAAAGAAGGCAATCATCATCCATCCGATCTTGTGAAGTGTGAGTGTTTCATGAAATAACACAGCCCCAAGGCCAACCAAAATAAACGGTTGTACATGATAAGTTACTGTGGCGACGGCAATGGAGGTTTGTGCATAAGCGGCAAACAGACAGATCCAGTTCAGCGTTAGCGTAAGCCCCCCTAAAATAATCTTGTAAAATTGTCTGCGCGAAAGCATGCCACGGTGTAAGAGGCCTTGCGTAGCACATACCATCGCCATCGCTATTGCCCCGAATGTACAGCGCCAAAATACAACGGTTAGCGCAGGTAATGCCGTGGCTAATACAAACCATCCTACGGTCCCGGAAATAATCATGGCTGCCGCCATTTTCAGTGATCCTGCAGTCCATCCAGCACGTTGGTTGGTTTCCATCTCATTCTCCTGTGTGCAGTAAAAAACCCCATATCGAACAACTGTTCGATAAAAAGAACGAGTGTTATAATGGCGATCGACATACTAACTGTCAAATCGAACAATCGTTTGTTATGGAGAACACCATGAATCTCTCGTCAACGCCTAGCGGTATACTTGCCCTGGCGATAAAACGTGAACGCGAGCGTATTGGCCTTTCCGTCAGTGAGCTGGCTAAGCGCGCTGGCATCGCAAAGTCTACGCTGTCCCAGTTGGAAGCAGGCAGCGGTAACCCCAGTCTGGAAACATTGTGGGCGCTGGCAATAGCGCTTGATGTGCAGGTAACACAGCTAATTGCTGCACCGCAACCCCGGGTTCAGGTGATCCGTGCAGATGAAGGGGAAACCCTGGCAGCAGAACAGGCGCATTATTTCGTGACGCTGCTCGCGGTGTGCCCGAGAGGGATGCAGCGAGATATCTATCGTGTGAAAGCACAGCCAGGCAGCGTACGTCGCTCATCCTCGCATCAGCTCGGCACTCTCGAACACGTCATGCTGAGCAGTGGGCGCGCCAGGGTTGGACCTGAGGGGCATGAAATTGAGCTGAGCGCCGGTGACTACATCAGCTATGCCGCAGACGGGCCACACGCTTTCGAAGCATTGGAAAGGGATACCTGCGCGGTAATGATTATTGAGCACCCATAACAAAGGCACTGAGTGTGTGGCGCACGGTATAGTGCGCCACACCTTTTGCCGTCAGCGTTCCTGCTGCTGCTCGACATTGTCATAGCCTAATCGCCCAATGAAAGGCAGACGTAACGCGGGCGGATTCAAATCGATGCCCACATTCATGCCCAGCAGATTAATTTCTACACCTTCTTCCAGCGCCAACGTGACACCCAAAGCCCCAAGAACGGAGACCTGAACACCACTGCCTGAGGGAGCCAGACCAACAGGATTTGATATTGCGCGATAATCCTTGCCGATGGCGTTAGCCGGCATATCCAATTTCAAAGCGGGCACTTCGCGACCAATATGGGCGAGAAAGGTATTGCTGTTCGGCCCAGGCCAGGCACGATAGGTCTGCGGCCAGGGATAACGTTTGATCGCCTCATCGATCTGCGGGATCATGGCCTGGGCCGCATCACCGCGGTGTTCGACCAGCAGTTTCGGCGTCGCTCCGTACCAAAATCCATCCGGTAGCGTGTAGTTGAGACGCACCACATTGTCACTTCCCCAACTGATCACTTCATAACGTCGATAACGCGTTTCACCTTTGGATTTCAGGATGATCCAGGGGTGAACCGCGACCAGGCCACGCCAGCCGTAAGTCGGCGCAGCATACACCTGAACAATGGCGGTATCCCGCCAACGTACCGGATCGGGTGCTACGCCCGCAGAATCGCGCCGAGCCGACCACCACCCCTGACCACTCAACGCATCGCCACCGCGCGTCGAGTGCGCCCAGCTTTGCCAGAACGACAGCAGCAATACGCTGAGAATAGCCACGCTAGCAATCTTGGTAAACTTCATCACCCGTCCTGTTAATACCGGCAAAAAAATAATGTTTCATCCTTGCATCATCAAAGAAATCAAGACACTCAGCAATATCTTTTGCCGAAAAAACGTTCTGTGTGGGCACGTCGATTACCCTTATGCGAACGCGAAGCCATCTCAAGCGGCCTTTACCTCCTCAAGCTGCGCACATTGTCCACGCCGTGTTCCACATCAGTGACGGCTATTCAAATAGCGTGAAGGCCAGATCTCTTCTGGGCTCACATTTAACGCTTGCGCGATAAGCCGCTCTCCTTTTGGCCATCGTCGAGTGAGTGCATTCGCTAATGTCGATGATGCCAACCCCGATTCCCGAGATAATGCCGACAGCGACGTTCCCTTCCTTTTTAAGGCAGCAATAATATCTGCTGGGTGCCAATCCTGTTTTTCCATTTATGCCTCCGTGTCGATGACTATGAGTCACTACGTTAGCACAAAACTTAACGATTGTGACTAATAGTCCGTGGACCAATAAGCATCAAAAAACAATGCTTACCCAATGAAGACATCCGATTCCATCAGAGCCCGTCTAGGGCAGCGCGTAAGATCCCTCAGATTGCAGGCTGGTCTGTCGCAGGAAGCTTTTGCTGAAAAATGTGGACTGGACCGCACATACCTCAGCGGAGTGGAACGTGGTGTACGTAATCCGACGCTCGAAGTGCTTTATATCATTGCTGTTGGCTTGCAAATCGATCTGGTCACCCTGTTTGCTTTTGAAGACGATGCGTCTTCTACATCATCTGTCGTTCGTTAAAAGCGTCCTTTTTTATATCCTGTCCCCATAGGTGTTATTGGCAGAGTTCGTAACGTTAACGTTTTGAACAGCGCTTGTGCCTTTCCGTAAGGGTGAATCTCAGGATGAGATTCATTAATCCCGATAAGCTTACTCAATTAAGTGATTCGGGTGACAAATTTGTCTGGAACAAATTTGAACGCCGCATGCGGCGGCCTCGTAAGAGGTGAGGTCCAGGGATGGGCCGAATAATGAGCGTAGCCAACACACCTGCAACTTGAAGTATGACGGGTATAAATGGTTATTTTCATCGCCGCCGTCGTCTATCCGCAATAATCTACGCCTTTATGTGTTTCCCCCCAATGTGGAAAAAATCAATCTCTGCTATACACTTATTATGTTTATTCAAAAATATGTCTTTATTTTTTTAGTTATCAAGGAAAACGACAATGGCAACACATTTACTTACGTTATGGGATATACTGGTCACCACATTCTCATTCTTTTTCTTTATTGCTTATCTTTTTATTCTTTTCCAGGTGGTTTCTGACCTCTTTCGCGATCATGAAGCCAGCGGAATTTATAAGGCCGTATGGATTATCTTTTTGCTTTTCATTCCGCTACTTACCTCTCTTGTTTACCTTATCGTGCGCGGCAAGGGTATGGCAGAGCGGCATCGCGCACAAGTGCAGAAGTCCGTCTCTGCAACCAATGAGTATATCCGAGAGGTAGCAGGGAAGTCGCCTGCTGAGCAAATTTCGGACGCAAAAAAATTGTTGGATGACGGTGTCATTACTGAAGATGAATATCAGAAGCTCAAGGCAAAAGCCTTGGCATGATACATAAACGTAAATAAGTCATACACGCAAAAAAATTATACGATTATCGAGAACGGCCGATGTCAATCAACAATGGATGACATCGGTTTTATCCTATCTAATAATAATCAATCACCTTTTAACGCTTATCATCAATATAAAATACCTTAGTGGCTCGTTGGTTAAGGCTCTTTTACTTACCATTTTGACCTACTGGGATTTGGCACTTATGGTCATTGGCAGCGCGTTTATATCGGTTTAATATGTAATCAAATTCCGAAAGTATAATCCCCTTGTAGCGTCTCCTGTATCAAACGCCAAAAAGAAGGACACCAGATGGGCAAGCATCGACAACACCACTATGCTGTTAGCGTTGAATGGACAGGAAACCGAGGAGAAGGCACAGCAAACTATCGTGCTTATACGCGTGACCATATTATCCGTTCCAATGGTAAGCCTGATATTGTCGGCTCTTCCGATCCTGCATTTCTGGGCGATGCTCAGCGCTGGAATCCGGAAGATCTGCTGATTGCATCAGCCTCGGCCTGCCACAAACTGTGGTATTTACATCTGTGTACTGATGCCGGTATCTGTGTGATTGCCTATCAGGATGATGCCAGCGGTACGCTGACAGAGGATGCTAACGGTGGGAAGATCACGAAGATTGTTCTGCGTCCTCAAGTCACTATTACCGCTGAAGGGGACGCCGATCGAGCGCTGACCCTTCATCATGAGGCCCATCGGCTCTGCTATATCGCCAACTCATTAACTGTTCCAGTTCTCTGTGAAGCGAACATCACCCGAGAACACCGTTCATCCTGAACAACCCTCGGGCATTTTATTAAATTTATTGCCTGCTCACAGACTGGCTAAATGAGCATTGGGAATATCGGTGATCAACAAACACCCCGGTGCGTGGGTGATGCAAAAAGGCACCCGCGCAGCGATAGCAACAGCCTGAGGGGTCACCCCACAAGCCCAGAACACCGGAAGCTCATCTGCGTGAATCTCCACCGGATCACCGTAGTCGGGATGCGCTAAATCATCAATGCCAAGTGCTTCAGGCAAACCTATATGCACCGGTGCGCCATGCACATTAGGGAAGCGGGATGTGATCTGAATCGCTCGGATAGCCTCAGCGGGGCGCAAAGGACGCATTGATACGACCAGCGGACCGTGAAAAATCCCTGCAGGCTGTGTCGCCATGTGGGTACGGTACATGGCAACATTGCGCCCTTGCGTTACATGGCGTAATGAAATCCCGCCTTCGATCAGCGCTTGCTCGAACGAAAACGAACAACCAATAACAAAACTGACCAAATCGTCACGCCACAGGTGACAAACATCATCGTATTCCGCAGACAATTCACCGTCGCGCCAGAGTCGATAACGCGATGCATCAGTACGAATATCGATGTCCATCCCCAACGTCGGTAGCAACGGTTCACCGGGTTCTGACACCGCCAATAGCGGGCAAGCCTGAGGATTACGTTGGCAAAACAGCAAAAAATCAGCAGCCTGCGATGCCGGTAACATCATCAGATTACCCTGCACAAAACCCGGAGCCAAACCGCCCGTATGCCCATTAAAAGCGCCGCTACGAATACGCAAGCGCGCGTGTTGCGCGACCGAGAGATTCATCGCTCTTTCTCCCCGCAAGGCATACCAAAGCCACCCCCGCCCGGCGTTTCTATTTCAAAGCAATCTTGTGCATTCAATTGCGCACAATCAGCATGACGCAACGGTTCCACTACACCATCAGCGCGAATAATCCGACTGCGACCCGGTGCGCCGGATCGCCCTCCGGCAAGACCAAACGCCGGATTAAGCCAACCGTTCGCCAATAGTGACACCGTCATCGGGGCCAGAAAGCGCAACGTCCGCACAGCACCGCTCCCCCCACGCCAACGCCCATTCCCCCCGGAACCGCGACGAATAATATGTCGCTCAAGACGCACGGGGTAGCGTAACTCCAACACCTCGGGGTCGGTTAAACGTGAGTTGGTCATTAACGTTTGCACCACATCAGCGCCGTCAAACCCATCAAGTAACTGCCCTTGTGCATCAAAACGCCCTCCGGCCCCAGCACCACCGGCAATGGTTTCGTAATATTGGTAACGCCCATCGCCAAACGTCAGATTATTCATCGTCGGTTGGCTGGCGGCCATCACGCCCAATGCCCCATACAAACAGTTGGTGATGCAGGTTGAAACCTCAACATTGCCAGCCACCACGGCTGCAGGGTAACGCGGATTTAGCATGCTCCCCTCTGGCACCACCAGCGTGAGCGGCTTGAGGCACCCTTCATTCATGGGAATATCGTCTTCCACCAGCGTGCGAAACACGTAAAGCACCGCTGCCGACGTGATGGCACACGGAGCATTAAAGTTGTTTGACTGCTGTGGAGAACTTCCGGAGAAATCAAGCGTAGCGGCCCCATGAACGCGATCAACCGTTATTGTCACACTCACCTGAGCGCCATTATCCAGCGCCAGTGTATAGCTACCATCACTCAGACGGGTGATGGCTCGGCGTACTGCGGCTTCCGCGTTATCTTGCACATGTCCCATGTAGGCGCGCACGACGGCTAACCCAAATGTGTCCACCATCTGCAACAACTCTTCACGCCCCTTCTCATTGGCAGCGATCTGAGCGCGTAGATCGGCCAGATTCTGTTCTACATTACGCACAGGATAACGTGCGCCCAAAAGCAGCTTGCGCAATTCAGCCTCACGTAAGCGGCCATTTTCCACCAGTTTAAAGCAGGTGATCAGCACCCCTTCTTCATCAATGGTATGAGAATCAGGCGGCATCGATCCCGGTGTCAGCCCCCCAATATCGGCGTGATGTCCACGCGATCCGACATAAAAAAGCAATTCTTGCCCGTCAGCGCTAAACACCGGTGTCACCACCGTCACATCGGGCAAATGCGTGCCACCTGCATAAGGATCGTTAAGAATATAGATATCGCCAGGATGCAATTCCCCCACGCGCATCACAGCACGCACGCTGGCGCCCATCGAACCAAGGTGCACCGGAATGTGCGGTGCATTGGCCACCAGTGCACCTTCTGCATCAAATACCGCGCAGGAGAAATCAAGACGCTCCTTGATGTTTACCGAGTACGCCGTGTTCTGTAACCGATAGCCCATCTGCTCCGCGATGGACATAAACAGGTTGTTAAATATCTCTAACATCACCGGATCGGTCTGGGTACCCAAGGCGAGACGCGTAGGTCTGGGCACCGCCCGTTCCAATAACAGATGGCGCTCAGGGGTTACCGTAGCGAGCCAACCCGCGTCTACAACCGTGGTAGCATTAGCATCCGTGACCACTGCCGGACCAATGATGCACTGACCGGGCTGTAAATCGTTACCTCGCACCAATGGGCAGGCGAGCCACTTTCCTTCGACATGTATCGGTGCTTCACCGCAAAACCTGACCGGAGGAATATTCTGTAAGACCCTATCAGCGCGATCGGGTTTCCGGTATCCATTCGGCGTGCCGATCGCCTCCGCCACAACAGATTCAATGACCAACTCCCGCTCCGGCATAAGAAACGCAAAACGCTGGCGATAGCTCTGCTCAAACTGACTGCGCATCACATCCAGTGCCTCATCGACGACAGGCAACGCAGTATCCGTTCCGTCGTAACGCAGATAGAGACGACGTTCAACGCGAATTGCCGCCGTAGACACGCCTTGGCGGTGCAACTCTGCCGTGGCATCTGTCGATAGTCTTTCCAGCACACGGTGCGCCTGTGCCAGCCCGACATCATCCAGCGGTTGCTCTACGGATTGTTCACGCATCGCTACCGCAGCCGCTTGCCCCATACCGTAGGCCGAGAGCACCCCTGCTAATGGGTGCACCAGAACACGCGGCATTGCCAAAGCATCAGCAACGCGGCAGGCATGTTGCCCACCAGCGCCTCCGAATGTCACCAACGTATAACGCGTGATGTCATAACCGCGCTGTACTGAAATTTTCTTAATGGCGTTGGCCATATTCGCAACGGCGATATCAATAAAACCCTGTGCCAGACTTTCAGCATCCACAGAACGTCCAGTGCAAACACTCACATGCTCCGCTAACGCCGTGAACTTTTTCACCACGATTGTGCGATCCAGCGGCTGATCTGCCTGCGCGCCAAACACCGCGGGAAAGTGATCGGCGTGAATGCGCCCGAGCATCAAATTAGCATCCGTGACGGTAAGCGGGCCGCCACGTCGATAGCAGGCAGGACCAGGATCGGCACCTGCCGATGCTGGGCCAACACGCAAACGCGTACCGTCAAAAGTCAGAATCGATCCACCGCCTGCCGCAACAGTATGGATGCTTAACATCGGCGCGCGTAACCTTACTCCTGCAACCTGTGCATCAAATACCCGTTCAAATTCACCGGCATAATGAGAAACATCGGTAGACGTGCCACCCATATCAAAACCGATCACGCGCGTAAAACCCGCCTCCTGTGCCGCATGCGCCATACCGACAATGCCGCCCGCCGGGCCGGAAAGAATAGAGTCCTTGCCTTGAAACGTCTGCGCTTCTGTCAAACCACCATTAGATTGCATAAACTGCAGCGGTACACCGGGTAGCGCTTGAGCCACCTGCTCCACGTAACGACGCAGCACGGGTGACAGATAGGCGTCAACCACCGTGGTATCGCCACGCGCGACAAAGCGGATCAATGGAGACACCTGATGTGATACCGACACCTGTCGAAATCCAGCCTGCCGTGCCAATTCGGCCAACCGCAATTCATGTTGGGGATTGCGGTAGCTGTGCATCAATACAATCGCAATGGCAGCGTACCCCCGCGCTGTCGCAGCACGCAGTGCTGTCAGTGCGGCATCGTCATCAAGTGCCTGAACCACCTCGCCCTGTGCATCCAGACGTTCATTAATTTCAATTACGTCACCGTACAACTGCTCAGGTAGCACAATCTGGCGGTCAAACAGCCGTGGGCGGTTTTGATAGGCGATACGCAACCCATCGCCTAGCCCTCGCGTCACCGCCAGCACGACGGGTTCACCTTTACGCTCCAGTAGCGCGTTGGTTGCCACGGTAGTCCCCATTTTTACCGCGCCAATGGCCTGTGCCGGAATCGCGTCGTGCGCATTTAGCCCCAATAGACGGCGGATTCCTTCAACTGCTGCATCCTGATAGTGTTCGGGATTTTCCGACAGCAGCTTGCAGGTAACAATCTCACCATCCGGTTTACGCCCCACCACATCCGTAAACGTGCCACCCCGGTCTATCCAAAATTGCCAATGTTTATTACTCATAAAGAAGACGCCGCCCGTGCCGCCTGATCGTAAAGGCCAGACAGTGTTCTGAGCTGTCGGGCGATATTGGAAAGCACTTCACCATCAGCCACTTCACCGGCCATACTGGGCAACAAGCAGCGATTACGCACATCGCGAAAACGTTCGACCAGCGCTACCCCTGCTGGCGTGGTGGTATAAAACACCTCTTTGCCACTCTTTTCACCGCTGATCAGTTGCATCGTCATCAATTTTTTCAGGCAGTAATTAATCACATGAGTATCTTCATAGTTCAGGGTAAAACAGATATCCGCTAACTTCTTACTGCGCCCCCGATGGTGCACATGATGCAATACCAGAATATCGTTAACCGCCAACTCGGCTTCGCCTGCGCCCGCCATACAGCGGGTGATCCAGCGACTAAACGCGTTGTAAGCTACAATCATCCCGAACTCGAGTTCAGACAGTTCAGGATAGCGGCCCGTTGCCAAATGGGCCGACGACAGGATACGTTCCGGCGCGGCGGAAACGCCCGGCTGAGGGGGTATGGGATGTGTCACAGTTTCACTCCAGATTTTTCAGGCATTGCCCGTTTATTACGCTTGTGTGCGACGCGAGGGTTTGCGGTTCTGCGAAGCGGTATCCAAATGCTCACCATCCGGTCCGTTCTCTACCACCAGATCGCGTAGCCTTGGCTTGCTTGCCATCGGCTCTACCTTATGATCGACATCCGCGCGAAGGTGTGTCACACAAGCGTAAACCACCTTGCCATCCAGTCGCATCATGCACTGCTTACACGCCTTGGCACTGATGCACGAATAGCGGAACGCCAAACTGTCGTCCTGATGGCGCCGGATCCACTCCAACGCATCCAACAGCGTAGTAACCTGTGCCAGTGGGACACGGAAAGCCTGATAATGTCCGGGTTGAGTACCGGTACCACGGTCGATGTGCAACACAGTGCTGCCAGCCGCTTTCGGTTCGGCGGTATCTGCGTCGTGGTTATCGCTCATGGTGTGACCTCCTGCATTTCCGACACGGCATGACGGTTCAATGTCCAGACACCATTACGCCATGCAATAGTCTGATTCACCGTCCAACTGTCATCCTGTTCGGGAAAATCCTCACGCTGATGCGCGCCACGGCTTTCGGTACGCGCCTGTGCCGACAGCGTAATCGCCTTTGCCGCCAGCAACATCTGACGCAGATCCAGCGCACCAATACGCCGCATATCATGCGGGCTGACGGTGCCAGGCAATATATCCCCCAGTTCCGCCTCCAGCGTCGCCAAACGCACCAACGCGCGCGACAAACCGCTCTGGGTACGAAATGGGCCAACGTCATCCTGCATGATGTCACGCAGCTGTGCCGTCAGTTCACCAATACCACGCCCCTGCGGCCCTTGGCCCGAAGGCTGCAATGCTGCCAATGCGGGTTGCGCTAATGCCCCCAACCGCGCGTTATCAGGCACATCATCATTGTCTTGTACATAGCGTGCAGCGTTTTCCCCCGCGTGCAGGCCAAAAGTCAACGCTTCGGTAATCGCATTACCGGATAAGCGATTAGCACCGCTAACGCCACCCACCACTTCGCCAGCAGCAAACAGCCCGGGCAAGTCAGAATGCAAATCTGCATCCACTTTGACACCTCCCATGTGGTAATGCGCCAGCGGTGAAACCTCGACCATTGAGGTACGCAAGTCGATCCCCTGTTCCGCCAGTCGACCGATGATCGGGCCGAATGCACTGGCCAGGGTTTCTGGCGCAACGTGGCGAAAGCTCAGGTAGGCTCCCCCCGCAGGAGACCCGCGCCCTGCTTCTGCTTCTTTGATGATGGCGTAGGTCGCAGCATCACGCGTGACGGTATAGCGTCCCTGTTCCGAAGCATTACCATAACGCTCAACAAACTCTTCCCCTGCCCCGTTGAGCAGTTTCCCCCCCAACTTGTAGCGAAACGGATCCCACATCACAGGATCGAATCCCACCAGACGGGGGGCCAGATGGCCGATAGGGAAAAATTGTACAAATTCCATATCCTGCAAACGTGCGCCTGCACGCAACGCCAATGCGTGGCCGTTGCCACACATGTTAAGAGACGCGCTGCTGCGCCGATAAAGACGCGTTACGCCCCCCGTTGCCAGCACGACAGCACGGGCACGGATCGCTACGCTGGCGCCGCTGGCTCGATGTAAGCCAACAGCCCCGACCACCCGGTTACCGTCCTGCAGCAGATCGGTAATGTGCAAATCGCCTACGCGCCGAACGCTTTCCTGCGCCAGCAGTTGAGAACGCAATGTACGGGCCAGCGCGGGCCCGGTATTAAGATAATCAACGTAAACACAGCGAGGCCTATCGTGGCCTGGTGCCTGCACTTGTGACAGTTTTCCGTTGGCGCGAGCCCATCCCACGCCCCAGCTATCCATCAGCCGAATCGCGTCAATGCCGCGCTGACACAGCAGTTGTGCCAGACGCGTATCGCACAGACCACGCCCCGCAGCCAGCGTGTCGGCGTAATGGTGTTGCCAACTGTCTTCGCCTTGTTCACCCAGCGCGGCAGCGACCGTCATCTGGGCCATGATGGTCGCGCCCCCCCGGCCAATCAGACTGCGATCCGCCAGTAATACCCGTTGTCCCTGTTGGGCAGCCGCGATAGCGGCACACATGCCAGCACCGCCTGCGCCAATCACCAGAATATCGGTGTCCAGATTATGCAAATCGTTCATGCAGCCCCCAAATATGCTTGACGGACCATAGGATCAACAGCCAAATCTGCGGCAGCGCCTTGCACGATGACCTGGCCGTGTTGCAATACATAGGCGCGATCCGCCAGTTCCAACGCGATGCGTGCATTTTGTTCCACCAGCAAAATCGTCTGGCCCTGCGCTTTCCAACGAAAGAGCACTTCATAGACCTTGTCGACATACTTGGGCGAGAGCCCCATCGATGGCTCGTCAATACAGATCAATCGCGCATTACGTAGCCATGCACGTCCCAATGCCAACATCTGCTGTTCGCCACCGGACAACGCGCCAGCCAACTGCCCACGACGCTCCGCCAGACGGGGAAATGTGGTAAACACCTCATCCAGTGCCGCCTCGATGGCGGCTTTCTCTTTGCGACGAGGGTAAGCCCCCATCAGCAGATTTTCATACACTGACATTTCAGGGAAAACCCGCCGCCCCTCCGGTACGCTGGCAACACCGCGTGCAATCACATCTGCGGGTGCCAGCCCTTGAATGGGGTCACCTTCAAGTTGTATTTCCCCCCGGGAAGGCCGTACCAAACCCAGCACACTTTTCAGCGTGGTAGATTTTCCAGAAGCGTTTCCCCCCAGCACAGCCACAACTTCACCGGTGTGGACATCAATATCGATACCAAACAGCGCCTGAACTGCGCCGTAATGCACGTCGACTGCGCGCAAAGAAAGAAAGGGTTCGTTCACTGTATTAGCCAAGATGTGCATCCGATTCTACCGGACGGGTACGCTGGCGACCCAGATAGGCCTCGATCACCGCGGGGTGATCCAGTGCCCGTTCCGGCGTATCCTGCACCAGCACCTGCCCTTGATTAAGTACCACGACCCGATCAGCGACGCGCCGCACCAGAGACAACTTGTGTTCCACCACCAGAATGCCAAGCGTTGGCCGATGGCGACGCAGAACGGCAATCAATTCGGTCAGTTCTGCGGTTTCGGTCGGGTTCATGCCCGCTGCGGGCTCATCCAACAGCAAATAGTCTGGCTCACCGGCCAATACACGCGCTATTTCCAACCGTCGCCGATTAGCATAAGAGAGGCTGAAGGCAGGAGCATCGCGCCGTGGTAGCAGCCGATCGCCAAATAGCGCCAAGGCGTCGTGCGCAACGGCCTCACGTTTGGCATTGCGCTCACGCCAACGGGTATTTTTCCACAGCGTGCGCCACACCTCTGAGACAGGATTGAGCAAACCGCCACCCGGCTGGCGCAGCAATGCTGCCTGAGTGCCAAGCATGACGCTGTCCCATACCGACAGTGCAGGGAACACGCGTGAAGTTTGGAAGCTGCGGCCCACGCCAAGCCGAGCAATGCGCTCTGGAGCCAAACGATCAATGCGCTGCCCATTCAGATAAATACGTCCCGACGTTACGCGATCGACACCGCTGAGCAGTTGAATCAGTGTCGATTTACCCGCACCGTTCGGCCCCACCAACGCCAGCGTTTCTCCCGGAGCCAACTGAAAACTGACTTCGTTAACCGCTTTGACACCGGCAAAGTGCCGGGACACCCCTTCTACGACAAACCCAGCTTGTTGTGTCATTTAGCCCCCAGTAACCCCTGCGGGCGTATCCGCAGCGCAACCAACAAGACGACGCCGTAGACAATCATGCGCCATTCTGCAAAGCCCCTAAGCAACTCCGGCAGCAGTGTTAATGCAAACCCCGCCAGTGCCGCCCCCGTCAGGTTGCCCAGACCGCCTAATACCGCCATTGCCAACAGCAGGATCGACGCCTGAACCTGAAAACTTTCCGGGCTAACCACGGTTTGCACATACGCAAACAGTCCACCGGCCAGTCCCGCCATCACACCGGAGACGGCAAACGCCAGCATCACATAGCGTCGCACCGGCAGACCTGCGGTATGTGCCGCCAGCCGATCTTCTCGGATACCTCGCCATGCTCGGCCAATCTCCGATTTCATCAGTCGATCGGCAAGAAACAACGCGACACCCACAACCAATGCTACCAGCCAGAACTTACTCGATAGGTCGGTTAAAAGCAGATCGCCCAGCAACGCTGAGCGCGGAGCAGGAATGCCCAGATATCCCATCGGACCACGCGTCACCGGTAACCATGTCATGAACACCAGAAAACCGATCTGCCCGATTGCCAACGTGCCTAACGCAGCCGTGTGTCCACTGAGTTTCATCAGCGGCAATGCTGCCAGCAGAGCGATGCCCCCAGCCAATACGGCACCGCCGAGCAGAGTGAGCTCAACCGGTAACTGATAATGGCGAGCAAGAATGGCCACACAGTAAGCCCCTACGCCGTAGAAGGCGCCATGGCCGATGGACATCACCCCCACACCGCCAGAAACCAACGACACACTGGCGACCAGGAGCGCAAAAATCATGGCATAGACCACCGCCTGCAATAGGTAACCACTCTGTGTCAGGACGGGTAACACCGATAACACCACCGCCAATGCCAGGAATCCCCACGAGGGCAATTCAATCGCTGCATTACTGGCGCGTTGGCTGGATGCGGAACTGAGCAAACTGGTGCTGGGCATGGCGCCTGCCGCCGCTGCACCGCCGCCCAATGCGGACAAACGCTGATCCCCCAGCAATCCTTGTGGCCTGAACAACAAAAACAGTAACAGCACTGAAAACGCCACCAGATCGCGAAATCCCTCGCCCACGTAAGCGCTGGCCAGCGTCTCCACCACGCCCAGCATCATCCCTCCCAGCACGGCGCCGGGTATGCTGGTTAACCCGCCTAGCATGGCGGCAGCAAAGCCTTTCAATGCAAAGGGCAATCCCATTTGCGGAAAGACACTTTTGAAATAGAGCGCTACCAGAATGCCGCTAATGGCACCGAGTGCCCCTGCCAGACCAAAAGCCAGTAGGCGCACATTACCGGTACGCACACCGAGCTGAGCCGCGGCATCCCGATCCTGCGCAACGGCCCGCAGACTGCGCCCGAGCCAGGTTCGCGACAAAAACAGCGTCAACAGCAGCGCCACGCTGCCACCGAAGGTAAAGATCAGAATATCGGTGCTGGTAATGTAGGCTCCGCCAATAAAAAAGGTGTGATCCTCAAAAGGCGAAGGAAATGCCTGACCTTCCGGTGACCACACGATCTCCGCCAGTTGATCGATGATCATACTCAGCGCCAGCGTAGAGAGCAGAGGCGCGATGTAGGCGGCATCCTGCAACGGACGCAGCGCTACCCGCTCCAGCAACATACCAAGCAAGGTGACCAATGCCACAGAGAGCGTAGCGGCCACAGGCAACGGCAAGCCAAAACTCACCACGCCGCTGAACGCGAAAAACGCGCCCAGCATAAACAGCGCCCCTTGGGCAAAGTTGATCAGGTTGGAAACACCAAACACTAGGCTGAAACCCAGCGCAATCAGCGCATAAACCTGACCAATTGCGACCCCATTGAGTATTTGACTTAAAAACAATTCCATAACAGCCCCGTACAGCACAACACGCAATCCAACGATCCAAGGCGGGATCAGAACAACTCAAATTTGCCGTTACGTACCGTGATAAAAATCGGCGCTTTGCGTACGTTACCGTTTTCATATTGCGTTACACCGGTCACGCCTTGATAAGCGGGCCCATTGGCTAGCGCATCACGCACCGTCTGCCCAGTCAACGGTTTACCGGATTCAACGGCCCGGCGAATTGCTGCTACGCCAACGCCCGCAGCATCATAGGCCAGCGCAGAAAATTGATCGGGTACACGACCAAAGCGTGATTGATAGGCCTTGACGAAATCAGCCTGGCGCGGGTCTCCCGCGAAAAACAGGGTATGAAGTACCGCACCTTCTGCAGCTTTACCCGCCAGCTCGATAAACTTGGGTGAGGTCAGTGGAATGCCGCCGCCAACAGGCACCGTAATCCCCGCCTGACGCAACTGCTGGATAAAAATAGAGGCTTCCTGATACGGTAATGCCAGGAATACGCCATCCGGATTTGCAGCTCGTAATTTACTGATCAGCGGACGAAAATCTTTGGCATTGGGCTGAACGCTTTCCAGCAATACCACATCTCCCCCCCCTTTTTTGATCGCCTCCGCCGTCGCCTTGCCGGTATACACCCCCCAATCATCCTGCGAATAAGGAATAGCAATACGCGTAGCTTTCAGCGCCTTTTGAATCGTGTCGGCGTTGTACTGAGCTAAAATATCGTCAGTATTATTCTGCCGAAATTGGTAATTGCTTTGTTTGGAATAATCTGGGTGTGATGATGTGGGGCTTATTTGTGGAATTTTTGCTTCAATAAATGCGGGTGCCGCAGCCAGTGATGCCGTAGTAGACCATGAACCAATACCGAGTACCACGCCCGGTGTGCCGGTAATTTTGCGTGCTACCGTTGCCGCTTCTTGCGGTGAGTTACGATCGTCCTCAATCACTAACTCAATTTTACGTCCATCAATACCGCCAGTGGCATTAACACCGTCAACATACAATTCAATGGCATTACGGGTACTGATGCCATATTCGGCAAAAGGCCCGGACAAATGGGTAAATACGCCAATTTTAATCGGATCGGCAGCCACTGCGGCTCCCGATAACAATGACGCCGCCAGCGCGCTGGCCGTAATAGATTTTATAAAACGCATCGCAAACTCCCTGGTGTTGACCTAACCCGAAAATACCGCACCGCCCTGATGGCGAATGGCAGCAGAGAAAAGCTCACTATTTGTGCTGATGCTAATTTTTTATTGATAAAATGCATACGTTTTATAAATGATAACCTTATGTAGTTATCAGATAAGCCACGCCAATCTGCGGACTGCGCCCTGTGGCCCTCAATTGTACGGGGTATTCCCCACCTCATTTAGGTTGCAGAAAGGCGGTAGCGTGCAGGTAACTTGAGGTATTAGGGTATACATTTGTGACACTTTCTTACGCTATAACCAGAGTGTGGCGATCAATGTTCTGTTTTAATTACCGTTACGCAGAAAACAAATAATATATTGTGGATGTTGATAAGCAGGCTCCCCCTATGAAAGTCAATACATTAACGACGTCATTGTTTCTATGCCCTGTGCTGTTATTGAATATTGCGCACGCGGCAGATCGCCGTCAGGTGCAAGAGCCTGTCTACCCGCAGCAGATTTGCACCACACTGACACCCGAACAGGGAAATAATCAACAGAAGATTCAGCAAGCCATTAATCGCTGCCCTGCGGGTCAAGCCGTAAAATTAACTGCCGCCCAGGGTCAGAATACCTTTCTGAGCGGTCCGCTTACTCTGCGATCCGGTATCTGGCTGTGGGTCGATAAGGGAGCAGTGCTCGCCGCTTCCACTAATCCCGCTGATTACGATAGAGGCCATGGCCTTTGCGGTACACTCAGCGACCAGAAAGGACAATGCAGGCCTTTTATCCACGTTGATAAAACACAGGGCGGTGGGATTGTCGGCCAAGGTACCATTGACGGGCAAGGAGATCAGGTTATGGAAGGCAAAACAGAAACCTGGTGGCAACTGGCTCGGCGGGCGCAAAAAGAGAAAAGTAATCAGAATGTGCCACGCCTTATTCAGGTGGATAATGCTAACGACCTGAGTTTTTACCAAATTCATTTAATTAACTCACCTAACTTTCATCTGGTGTTAAATAAGGTACAAGGGATCACCGTGTGGGGAATTGTTATCAACACGCCTGCGGATGCGCGTAACACCGATGGCATCGATCCGGGCGCAGCTACTGATGTGACGATAACCAAAAGTTTTATCCGCACGGGTGATGACAATATTGCCATTAAAGCTGGCAACAGCGGGCCAACGCGTTTTATCTCTATTTTGGATAACCATTTTTATTCCGGCCACGGCATGTCTATTGGCAGTGAAACCAATAGTGGTATCAGCAATATTCTCATTAAAGATCTTACGCTAGATGGCACAACATCCGGCATCAGAATTAAAAGCGACGCCAGCCGTGGTGGTACAGTTGAAAACGTTAACGTTGAGAATGTGTGCTTACGCAATAACAAATGGCCCATTACGCTGGACACGTCTTATGAAGGTAAAAAGGGCCACCTTATTCCCTGGTATAAAAATATCTCGCTGAAAAACATTTCGGGGAGCGGTGGTAAAGTCATACTCAACGGTTATGACAGTGACCACCCCGTAGACGTGACCTTTGACGGTGTAAAAATTGATAATCTTCAAGATTGGCAAGAAAAGAACGCCAAGGTCAAGGTCGCCAGCGGTGGGTTAACCCCCACGCCACCGACAGTGACTGGCGCGAAAACGGTGAAAAACGCTTACGCGTGCGAAAGCAAATGGCGTCCTTTCCCTGAGACACACGAGTAAAACCTCTCTTCATAATATATTGGGATAAACCTGACGCCTGCATGTTCGACGGCAGGTTTATCTTACATCAACCACCAGTTCATCGTTTTCAATCAGCCGCCGCCAGGCGTTTTCAACCTCATCAGGAATATCAACATGGCCGATAAATCCAGCCCCTGTCGGCCCATAACCCATTTCATCATCCCGCAGGCGCTTTACCTCACCTAATATCATGGAAATATAGCGCTCAAGCGTCCATATACCCGCTCGTTGCCCGCCGGTAATCACCAGGGAATTTCCCACTTTTACCAGATGCGGCACGAATACCGGCCAGTTGATAAATCGACTAATTATATTTTTCGTCCGCCAGCTGTGCTGAAAAGATTCAAACGTTCTGCGCTGCATCAGGGGATCCTGAACCAGCAATACCGTCGCAGGAAGGGAGGGTTGAGCCAACAGTCTGTCTCTGCTGAAATCCGCATTTTGCCCACAATTGGTCGAACGATTTTCTATCTCTAGCTTTTCCCATGGAATCGCAAAAACCTGATGAGCTATCTCAGCAAGAATATCCGCTTCGCCCTTCCCTTCAGTCTCAATGGCCGACGTGAGAGGATCTTGTTTCACCGCCTGCTGTAACAGCGAGGTTGAATGACCGACACCGCCACTCAGCAACAGGGGGATATCGGTTTTCGCAGCAAAATCAAGCGCTCCGATAATATTCGGCATAATGGCATGGCCCGCCAAAACCAGCAGATCGGGAACAGGATTTTTACCTGTACGAAGATCGTCCAGCGCGAGCCAGTCCGATACGGTATTCAAATCACGGACGGCATCATCAGAGACGTGCATATATTTTCCTTCTTATCAGATACACCATTAATGCGCTGAAGATGCGCTGAAAATAACGTTGCGTCTAGTTTTGATAAATATCCAATCGTAGAACATGCCAATACAGAATAAAAAACAGATTAAATTCATAATGTTAAAATATAACTCACCCAAAAATGAGCAGAAATGATCACCGCGCTTTATGACTGGTTATATGCGCTAAATCACAAAACACAGATGTCCTGACGAACACTGATTGACGTCGTCACGGCATAGTCGCACCATAATCAGCATACAGAACACAAGTTCCGTATACAGAACATAAAAATTAACCTTACCTTTCTATCTATGCGTTAAGGAACGGAGCAATGACGACTGAATAAGATAAACCCTTAACCAGGGGGAGATGGCTACACATCATTCCCGCGACGATCCTGGTCTATATCGTCGCCTATATGGACCGAACCAATATTGCCATCGGCATTGCCGGAGGAATGTCCGAAGATCTCGGAATGACCGCATCATTCGCCGGCTTGGTGGCGGGAATTTTCTTTATTGGCTATATCTTTTTGCAAATACCCGGCGGACAGATCGCTGAACGTTACAGTGCAAAAAAGCTGATCGCCTGGACCATTATTGCCTGGGGTGGTTTCGCACTTCTTACGGGTTTTGTGCAAAACCCGACCCAGCTTCTTATCATCCGCTTCATCCTCGGTGTCGCAGAAGGTGCGGTTTATCCAGCAATTCTGGCACTGATCGGCCACTGGTTTCCTAATGAAGAACGCGCACGCGCCATCGCCTATTTCCAGATGAACCTGGCTATCGCCTCCATTATCACAGGCCCACTGTCCGGATGGTTGATCGAGCTGCATGGATGGCGTGAGATGTTTATTATCGAAGGGCTGCTGTCCTTAGGGCTGCTTTTTATCTGGCTGCCGATGGTCTCTGACTACCCCCATCAGGCGAAATGGCTTGATCCACGCGAGCGCGCATGGATTGAACGCAAGCTGGAGGAAGATCGGGCGCTCTGTGTCGGTGGTGAAGAGAGCAGTTTTAAGAATGTCATTGGCAGCATCAATTTATGGAAGCTGGTAGGCATTTATTTTCTGGTGCAAGTCGGTTTTTACGGCTTCGCGCTGTGGATGCCAAACCTGATTAAACATCTGACGGGTGACGGTATGACCACCGTCGGCTTCCTGACTGCCGCACCTTATATCTTATGCGTCATCGGTCAGTTCTACATCGCGAAGTGGTGCGATAAGACCATGAACCGCCGCCTGTATACCGCAATCCCTTTAGCCGGATTCGCGATTTGCCTGACCCTCTCGCTGGTGCTTAAAGACAATGTCTGGCTCTCCTACGGGATGATGGTGGTATGCGGTTTCTTCCTGCAAGCCTATGCGGGTCCTTTCTGGACGCTGCCCCCACTGCTTTTTGCCCCGAATGTCCTTGGTGGCGTTCGCGGCACCATCAACGCACTCGGCAATATCGGCGGTTTTATCGGGCCCTATTTGGTCGGCCTTCTGACCGTTACGCTTAGCCAGACGGCAGGCATGTTTGTTCTGGTTTCAGCACTGCTTATGGCTGTTGCTCTTCTGTTTACGCTGCCCGCCATTACTGCCCGCCCACAGGGGGCAGACACGGCAGCCACACCGTTGAACGACACGCTACTTAAACAACAAGGAATCGCAAAATGAGCCAAAAATGTCACAACGCCCGAGACCTCTGGTCGCAGCTTGATGCTCTGCGCATGGGGATGAATTACAGCAAAGAAGATGTTGATAAACTTCAGGTATTGGTCGACGACTGCTACGGAGAAAGTCACCCCGGCAGCTTTCATCTCAATGCACTTGGTGATGAAGCCGTCCTTGGCGTCCATGAAAGCGGTGGGCGCGCGGTACGCCACCATGTCACTGACATTTGCGATGGGTGGGGGCAAGGTCATGATGGTATGAACTATATTTTGGCTTCACGCGAAGCCATTGCGAACATGGTGGAAATTCATGCTTCTGTCGTACCTTATGATGCTGGCGTGCTGATCTCCAGCTGCGATAAATCCGTGCCAGCACATCTGATTGCGGCTGCCCGACTGGATATACCGCTGGTCCATATTCCTGGCGGCTCAATGCGCCCAGCACCAAACATGGGTACTTCCGATCTTGGAGGGATAACGGCCAAACTGAAGAAAGGTGAAATTGGCGTTCAGCAGGTTGAAGCAATGCAGCAATGTGGTTGCCCAACCGCGGGAGCCTGCCAGTTCATGGGAACCGCTAGCACCATGCAATGTATGTCCGAAGCATTGGGTCTGGCGCTACCGGGCAGCGCGATTATTCCATCAACGCTGGCCGAAATACGTCGTATTGCACGGGCAGCAGGTCATCAGGCGCTGTATCTGGCTGAGAAAAAAATAACCAGCCGTAAGATCCTGACACTCGCCGCGTTTGAAAACGCGATTAAAGTTCATGCAGCTATCGGTGGCAGCACCAATGCCATGATCCATTTACCCGCAATAGCTCACGAATTGGGCTGGGTACTGAAACCGGAATTGTTCGATCGGATTAATAATGAAATCCCTTATCTGACCAATATTCAACCTAGCGGTGAATATGTCACGGAAATGTTCTGGTTTGCTGGTGGCGTCCCCATGGTGCAGTGGCTGCTGCGGGATAAGTTGGACCTGGATGTGCTGACCGTCACTGGCCGCTCACTGGGGGATAACCTCGAGATGCTGCATCAATCTGGTTTTTTCACGCGTAATCACGGCTACTTAAACAATTACCGCGTCAGCCCAGAGGATGTTATTCGTAAACCAGAAAACGCCAGTAAAACGGGCTCTATTGCCGTGCTCAAAGGCAATATCGCACCGGACGGTGCTGTGATCAAATACGCGGCTTGCCACCCCGATATGCACCATCACATCGGGCCTGCCCGTGTATTTAACTCAGAAGAGGATGCGCAGCACGCCATCATACATAACCAGGTTGAACCCGGTGATGTGTTGTTCATCCGCTACGAAGGGCCAAAAGGCTCGGGTGCCCCAGAAATGTTGATGACTACAGATGCCATTGTCTATGACAAGCGTCTGGACGGAAAAGTCGCTTTGATTACCGATGGCCGTTTTTCGGGTGCTACCAGCGGCCCCTGTGTTGGGCACGTTTCTCCTGAGGCTGCCGATGGCGGGCCTATCGCACTGGTACAGGACAATGACCTCATCGAAATGGATGTGCATAAGCGTCGTCTGAATATCATCGGGATCAACGGCGAACATTGCTCAGAAGAAGAAATAACCCGCACGTTGGCAGAACGTCGAGAACATTGGGTCAAACCGGATTATTCCGCGCGCCGGGGCGTGTTCAAACAATTCACCCAACATGCCGCCTCATTGATGGCGGGAGCTTATACCGAGTAATTCGCACTGTGGCGTCCCGATTCGGGGCGCCTGATTTGCTGTTTCAATAAAGGATAAATTGATGTCACATTTAACGAAATTCAATGGCGTATTTCCTCCGGTGCCCACCATTGTTGATGAACAAGGACAATTGGATAAAACCGGCATGGCAGCCATGATCGACCACCTGATTGAACATAACGTAGATGGTTTGCTGTTTCTCGGGAGTGGCGGCGAATTTTGTCACATGACGAAAGCACAGCGGCTTGACGTTGCTGAGTTCTGTGTACAGCACGTCGCCCATCGCGTCCCCGTCTTACTGGGAATAAGCAGCGCCAGCACATTGGAGGCCATCGAATTTGGTCAACACGCCGATACGCTGGAAGTTGACGCCGTGTTGGTATTGAACCCCTATTATGCTCTGTTGAAAGATGAATCCATGTTTCAGCATTTCAAACGCGTTGCTGAAAACGTGAAAACACCCGTGCTGGTTTATAACTTCCCGGCACTGACGGGCCAAGATATCAGCATTGACGTTCTAAAACGCTTAGCGAAGGACGTCGATAACGTCATTGGCATCAAAGATACGGTAGATAACATCAGTCATATTCGCGAAGTCATTAATGAAGTCAGGCCACTACGTCCTGATTACGTTATCTTTTCAGGGTACGATGAATATATGCTCGACACATTGATTCTTGGCGGCAATGGCGGCATTCCGGCTACTGCCAATTTTGCGCCACACATCACCTGCGGTATTTACCAAGCATGGCAAAGGAAAGATTATCCGACGCTGTTCAGTTTACAGCGACAACTCGCCGCACTGTCCTCAGTGTACAGTCTGGATACCCCCTTCTTTGGGATTGTTAAAAAGGCAATTCAACTGTGTGGCGTGAATATCTCGGTGCAGGTACTTCCCCCCGCTTTACCCGCTGATGCAGAGAAAACGGCTCAACTTGAGAAACTCCTCAAGCGAGCTGGCGTGCGTTAATGACAATGGCGGGTTAAACCCCGCCTGAATTAATTACAGCAACTGAGATAATTTACGGCCGGCCTCGATCATGAGTTGAGCCAACGATTCACGTTTGTCATCAGGAATTTGAAACGTGACACCCGAGAC
The DNA here is from genome assembly GCA_015548865.1 of Serratia marcescens. Taxonomy (GTDB): domain Bacteria; phylum Pseudomonadota; class Gammaproteobacteria; order Enterobacterales; family Enterobacteriaceae; genus Symbiopectobacterium; species Symbiopectobacterium marcescens_A. The sequence goes on from JADMXW010000017.1 coordinate 71,066, forward strand.
GCTCAGCGCAGCAACAACATGGTGTTGAGCATTAAATACCGGTACCGCAATGCAACGAACGCCCGGACTGTCTTCTTCATTATCGAACCCCCAGCCGCAGCGACGAATCTCTGCCAGCTCTTGCTTGAGCACCCGAAGATCGGTAATGGTCGTATCGGTATAACGCGTAAGGGGCTGATCTTCAGGCAACAGGGCGGCCAGTTGCGCTTCGCTCAGCCACGCGATCAACACCTTACCCAGTCCAGAACTGTGTAGTGACAAACGCTTTCCCTCCCAACTACGGATAACGATTGCCTGTGGGCTTTCCAGCTTCAATAAATAAATGGGGGACGCACCTTCCAATACCCCCAAATGGCAGGTTAAACCTGTAATATCACGGATATGTTCAAGAATGGGCAATGCCACCTTTTTAATATCATATTGTTCAGCGGCTTTGTTCCCAAGTTCGTACAACCTCAAACCCAGATAATATTTATCGTTATCCTGCCGCAACAGCCCATGCTCAACCATACCGTTGAGCAGAGATGAGGTACTGCTTTTCGCAATCCCTACGCCCTGAAATATCTGCGTAAAAGTTGCCCCGTTACTCTCTGCAAGAAACGCGAAGATGCGGGAGATTTTATCAAGAGCAGGAATAGTCGTAGTAATCGGTTCCATAAGAATATCGTTATCTTCTTCGCTTATATTTTACTGACTCAACACAATGGCACTTTGTTTCCACACAAGATCATTATGTAAGAAGGTTATGGGTGATGTCATTATTCTGTATACAGAACTTAAGTTCTGTTACTTACATTATCTACCATGCTAAACATCTATGTCAGCATAAACAAGTAGATAAAAAATGCTGTAACGCTGCATCGCCTAGGACAAGGTGATATTTTACAAGATAGAGACCGTGTCCCTGTCGGAGATGACCTGATGACAACGCACAATAAAGAGATGGCCAGCAGAGATTGGGTTAACCTCCACCGTGACGAAGAAACCGGTATAGAGAGCTTACATGCCCATTTTCGCGGCCATGCCTATGATGCCCACGATCACGACGAAGTCTTAGTCGGGGTTACGCAACAAGGGCTACAACAGTTTAACTGTCACCGCACGACGCACACCAGCCATCCCGGACGGGCCATACTGATCGAACCGGGTGCTGTGCACGACGGGCATGCGGCACAAGCAGATGGCTTCACCTACGCCATGCTTTATCTCCCCCAAACCTGGGCGACAGAAATGATGCAACAGCGAGGGTTGCATGGCGTATCCGCATTAGAAGCCGCCTTTAAAAACACCCTGACGGATGATCCGACATTGATTTTCGCAATTCAACAGGCCTTTTTCGCCATTCATCATAATGAAGGTCGGCTCGCGCGGGATCAAAGTCTTGATCATCTACTTTCTCTTCTCTCTCGACACATTGTTACCCGGCCACAGTCTCACTTGAATGACGCTTTACGCCAAATACATCAGCTCAAAGAGTATCTTCATGAACACATGCATCTGGATATTGGGCTGGATGAACTGGCGCGCCACTCCGGTATTGACCGATTTCGTTTAAGTCGCCAATTCAAAAAAATGTTTGGCCAGTCGCCTCACGCTTATCTGGTTCGGCTCCGGTTACGCACCGCACGTACTCTGCTTGCTATGGGAAATGAGCCCGCCAACGTGGCTTCTCTGGTCGGCTTTTCCGACCAAAGTCATATGGGACGCTGGTTTCAACGTGCTTATCGGCTTTCCCCAGCCGCTTATCAGCGTCAATGCACAAACGTTCTAGACTGACGCCCTCTCAATCTCCGATTATTTTTAGCGAAAAGATAATGGGAGAGTGGTTACCGATGTTTGATACAAAAATCGTCTTTATCGTGCGAAATGATTTACCCACCTGGCAGCGGTTAAACGTTGTTGCTTTTCTGGCAACAGGTATTGCCTCAGCTCACCCCGATATTATGGGGTCACCCTATGTGGATGCTCAAGGACGCCATTACGGCAATATGTCCGGGCAGCCAATGCTCATTTTTGAAGCCGATCTTGCCGGGCTGCAAACGGCGCACCACAAAGGACTTGAGCGTGAACTGACACTGATTCCTTACGTACACGCCATGTTTTCAACCGGTCATGATGATGCTAATCGAGAGGTATTTATGGCCGAAGAGGCCAATAACCTTAATCTTGTTGGCCTTGCAATGCGCGGCCCCAAAAAAACAGTGGACAAGGTTATAAAAGGATTATCACTGCATAAATAGTTTATGAAATACCGGGCAAAGTACAAACACACACATGTATGGTGTGCGGTCGCTGCGAAAAGATGGGGGTAGCGGCCATTCCCTAATAACACCACTAACAAGCCTATATAAAAGCGTAGCAACGGTGCTTTCATCATTGCTTCGCTTTTTCACACACATTTGAAAAATAAAAAGAAGCGATATTTGTAATTAAAACAAAATGCTAACTATTTACTATTTGATGCGCTGGTCTATTTTCAAAGAGATAACCCAATATTGCAGAAATTCATGCAAAAGTTTCTACCTAAAAGCACGGGAGTATTCTCATGAATTTCCAACTCAAATATGCCAGTAGCACATCACCGGATCCCATCCAGGCTGTGGCCGATTTTGCCAACAAGATTAGTCATGAAGATATCAATACGGTCATTTTTTTCTGCTCTCCTGACTACGATTTGGACATTTTAGGTAGAGAGCTAAAAAAATCTTTTTCCTGCACGTGTATAGGTTGCACGACTTCCGGGCAAATTGGTACTCAGGGATTTCAACATACCGGCTTGGTGGGATTGGGGTTAAACAGGAATTTTAGCGCTCACACTTTCACGATTCATCCTTTGGAAAACTATGCCGAAATAGCCGCTGATATTGCCGACGCTATTCACCGCGATAGTCAGGATAGGCCCACACTTCATCGTTTTAGTCTGCTGCTGGTCGATGGCCTCTCAATGATTGAAGAGCGCCTGGTCGCAAGCCTGTACCAACAAATAGGCAATATTCCGATTATTGGCGGCTCTGCTGGCGATGACCTCCGTTTTGAAAAAGCGCATGTTTATGATGGGGATGGTCATTTTATTTCTAACGCAGCCATATTTGCCGTCATTGAGACCAAATCAACGGTCGTGACGTTTAAAGTCCAGCATTTCAAACACAGCGAGATCGAATTGGTTATCACTGGGGCAGACCCAGAAAAACGACTTATCTTCGAGATAAACGGTGAACCCGCGGCGCTTGCTTACGCGGAAGCCTTAGGGTTAACCGTGTCTGAATTGACCCCAACCGTCTTTTCCAGTAACCCGCTCGTGCTCTCTCTGGGCGATGATCCCTACGTTCGTTCTATACAAAAATGGAACGCTGATTTTTCTCTTACCTGTTACTGCGCTATTGAAGAAGGGCTTATCGTCTCTATCGGCAAAGCAGAAGATCCGGTCCAAACGCTTGAGCAGGCCTTCAACAAGGTCAAAGAGACGCTCGCTGAACCCGTCATCATCGGTTGTGATTGCATCCTGCGCCGAATCCAATTTGAACAAGAGGGGCTCGATCAACAGATTGCCAACATCATGGTGAAAAACCGCGTCGTAGGGTTTTCCACTTACGGCGAGCAATACAACGGATTGCATGTAAATCAAACCTTCACCGGAATAGCCATTGGAGGATAGCGTGTTGACCGAAAGAACCTATTCCACTCCCACAGTATCGGCCATGTCCAGCGCCGAATACGAACGCAAACTGGCTGCCAGAGATAAAACGATCGATGTACTAAAGCGCCGTATCATACGAGAGAAGGCACAAGAGCATGCAACACCTTTCGCTATTCTCAAGCAAAACGTGGGCCTCGAAAAGGTCGTGTCCCGTAAAACGTTGGAATTAGAAAATGAACGAGGTGAGTTAGAAAAAGCACTCAAAGAGCTACGTTTGACCCAAGCGCAACTCCTTCAGGCGCAAAAGATGGAATCCATTGGTCAACTCGCCGCAGGCATCGCCCACGAGATAAACACGCCTACGCAATATGTCTGCGATAATGTCGGCTTCGTAAAAAACGCAGCATCGTCGCTTATCAGCCTGCTGGAAACGACGCAAGTACTGTTCGATACGATACGAGAAAAATGTGCCGGAGAACCCGCCGTGGCCACATTCGACACCGCGCGCAAACAGTTGAAAGTGGATTTCTTGTGTCGGCAAATCCCTGGGGCGTTAGACGAATCACTTGAAGGTCTTGGCCATATCGCAAAAATCGTCGCCGCCATGAAAGAATTTTCTTACCCTTCTCATAACGAAAAAGAGCAGGTGGATGTACGCGATATTATCAACACAACAGTTACCGTCGCACGCAATGAGTGGAAATACGTTGCTGAACTTGAGACCTATTTTGAGGATAACTTGCCCCTCCTTCCCTGCCTGAGAGATGCCATTGGCCAGGCTATTTTAAATCTGGTCGTCAATGCTGCTCATGCGATTGCTGACACAATCCAGCAAAACATTAAAGAAAAAGGCCATATTGCTATCTCTGTAGCCCGATGCGGCGAGCACATGGAGATCCGTGTTCAAGACGATGGTATTGGTATTCCTGCAAGCATTCGTGACCGCATCTTCGACCCCTTTTTCACGACCAAGCCCGTAGGTAAAGGGACTGGTCAAGGCCTTGCCATTGTTTATTCAATTATTGTGGATAAACATCAAGGGCAGATCCGGTGCGAGTCAGAAGAAGGCGTGGGTACAACATTTATCCTGCTGCTCCCACTTAACGGTCTCCCAGAGGAATCACCTGCATGCAAGTGATGTTCGTCGACGACGAAAGCAGAGTGCTCTCCGGCATTGAGAGAGCGCTTATGATGCAAAACATCGAATGGGAATGTCGATTTGCCAACAGTGGACAGCAGGCACTCTCAATGCTGGAAGACAATCCAGCAGACGTCGTGATATCCGACATGCGAATGCCCTTTATGGATGGCGCTGAATTACTTTCACAAATACGCGCGCGCTGGCCTGGCACAATCCGGATCATCCTGTCTGGTTATTCTGACGCAGATGCCACTGCGCGTATGCTTGACGTCGCTCACCGGTTTGTCTCCAAACCCTGCGAAAGCAAGATGCTGATAGGAATGGTGAAAAACACGTTATCACTGCGCGATATGCTTCAGGATCCCGTCGTGGTCAATATTGTCGGTCATGCCAGTCACTTGCCAACAGCCTCAAACGTGTTTGTCGAAATATGTCATCTTCTCGCGCATTCTGACAGCGATACACGGCAAATTACACGGCTGCTGAGCAGTGATCCTGCGCTAAGCGCTAAAATTTTACAACTTGCCAACTCGACCTATTTCTCCAGAGGCAGTCACATCACGAATATCGGAAATGCCATCGGCCATTTGGGGCTGGACCAAGTTAAGATTCTCATCCTGGCATCACAGGTATTTTCAGACGCTAAAACAGACCCTTATATAGCGCAGCTACAGCAAAGCGCCCTGCTCGCCTCAACGCTGGCAGCCCAAATTTCAGGGCATCAAAGTACGGCACAAACTGCCGCACTGCTCGCCAATATTGCGCAACTGATACCTGAAATCAGAAAGCATCATGGCGTGACTGCAACAACGTGCAGTAACACCACCGTTCACGCTGCCGTCAGTGCATATCTACTGTCATTGTGGGGATTGCCTTTGGATATCGTGGAAGCAGTGGCTTACCACGAGCAGCCTTCTCTCATCACAGATAATGTATTCAGTGTGGTCGGTGCCGTGCATGTAAGCGTTGCTCTCGCGAATAGCACGCCTCTCGACCTGAACTATCTTGAACAAACCGGTATGCTTGGCAAGCAACCTTCATGGCAAGACATGCTCTCCCATATACAGGAATGCAATCATGACTGAAGTTGCGCTCCCTCGCGTGCTCTGTGTAGACGATGAACCCAATGTACTCTCGGCGATGGAACGAAATCTTTTTGGCGAATTTGACGTGACGACTGCACACAGCGGTGAAGCAGGACTGGATGCCATTCGTTGGGGAGAGTCGTTTGCCGTGATCATGTCAGATATGCGTATGCCGGGTATGGATGGTGCAACTTTCCTCGAAAAAGCACGAGAAATCTCTCCCGACAGTGTTCGTATCCTCCTGACCGGTCAGGCCGATATTGAATCATCTATCGCGGCAATCAACAAAGGCGCAATCTTTCGCTACCTTTGTAAACCTTGTCCTAAAGAAGAACTGGTTTTGGCACTCAACGATGCCGTTGGACAATATCGACTTGTTCGTCTGGAAAAAGAATTATTAGAAACAACACTCAGCGCATCGGTAAAAACGCTGACAGAAGTGCTCGCTATGGTAGCCCCCTGGGCCTTCCAGCGTTCAGCCTTTGCCCAATCCTGTGTGCAACATGCGCTGAAAAAACTGGCGTGGCCTGATGAATGGATATACACCATCGCAGCCGCATTGAGCCAGATCGGTTGTGTTGGCATTCCTATCGATATCGTTCAGGCTGATGCTGCACAGCGAGCACTTTCTGAGGACGAAAAAAAACTGCTAGAGGAGCATCCTAATGTTGCCGCTCGGCTAGTGAATAACATCCCGCGGCTTGAGACGGTCGCCGATATTATCCGTTACCAAATGACAGCGGCTCCCGCCGATGCGCCTGTCGAAGTCATCCGAGGCGCGCAACTGTTGCGCGCAGCCCTTCAGCTAGAACGCCATGCCGCCAGAGGATTAAGCCTGGAACACCCGAGAGACATTCTGCGTGGCACACACCCAGCCATTCCTGAGTACATCATTAAAAGTCTGACAGATTTTCGCGCTAACCTGGCAGGTATCCGCACAGTACGTATTCGTGAATTAAAACCCGGTTGGATAATCGATGAGGACATTCGTACCAACAATGATTTGATGGTGCTGACCAAAGGGCATGAACTCACCGATACCGCAATATCCGCATTGCAACGGCTCCTTAGCTTAGGGGCTATCGAAGAGCCTATTCAGGTTTGTATCACCAGTGAAACTGCAACGCACTCGTGATGTGTTGAGGCTGGATATAAAAAGACCACGTTTAAAGCGCACTTTTCTTACGACGGGGTCGTTGGCGCCTTAAATCACTCTCCCCTTTGCGTCCATTCACAAGGTAGTGTACCTCGCAAAGAATACGGTATTGGGAGAAAAACTTGGCAAGTGCATCATGTAATTCATGTGCCCAAGGAAGACGCTCTGCATCATTTGCAAAGAATTGGCGGAACACCGCGGGATTCTCACGGAGATGAAAAACATCATTTCTAAATACCCTGAGAAGGGAATCATGTTTTTTCATCATACGCCCGATGTTATCTGATAGAGAGAGAAGCTCTTTAAAATGTTCTGGACGTTCTTTTCCAAGAAGAAGATGCATATTGAGTTTTCCGAATCCCTCGCAAGTCACCCTTAAAAAACCCAGCCAGGTGGTAAGGTAAATCCGATAATCAACCTTTTCTCGTTGATTGAGGTAATTGGCCTTATTCCATTTTTTATGAAGCTTCTGATAGTTTTCAAACATAAGATCGGCTGCCTGAAAATAATGTGAGTAAAGCACAAAAACACGATCCTGATTTCGACTCGGCAGCCTATCTCCGGGAAGTCGCGAATCGATATCAATAGCAAACACACGAGACACATTTGCCTCATAGCAAAGGTCATACCTTACACAAACCAACTCCCCCATGGAGAGTGCATTATTGATACTCTCGTCAAGTTCAGCTTCACTATCAAAGCCATAAGTTGCGAGTTCATCGCCAGCAAATTGGGTCAGCCACCATAAATTGAAACCGCCAATTTCCCCGTTTTCACCAAAATCGAAATCAATGCTTCCAGCCTCAACGCTCACAGCGCACCCAGCACCGTGCTTATAATATTCCCCTCCTCCATCGAGCTTTCCACTAAAAGGAATATCTGTTTCAATCCAGTTATGGCTACTGGATGGCAACGGAATACCTGACCGATACATTAATTGAACTGCAGCCATAACGTTTTTCTGGAAATCCGCAATTAAACGCGCAAGTCCCTCATCCATATTTCCTCCGGCTATGTCATCACGGGGCTACACCATAAGTTTATTTCTGCATTGATATGATTATTAAATATTACGCGATGACAAACCATGCTCAACATACGAAAAAGCCCGCAATCATGCGGGCTTAACGATGTTTTACTGCTTATACGTGCAGGCCGTGCCAGGCGTTAAATCATTCCCACTCAATCGTTGCTGGCGGCTTGCCCGAAACGTCGTAAACCACGCGAGAAATACCATCCACTTCGTTGATGATGCGGTTGGAAACGCGGCCCAGGAAGTCATAAGGCAGGTGTGCCCAGTGCGCGGTCATAAAGTCAATGGTTTCAACGGCGCGCAGAGAAACGACCCAGTCGTATTTACGACCGTCTCCCATCACACCAACGGAACGCACCGGCAGGAACACGGTAAACGCCTGGCTCACTTTGTGGTACAAATCAGCTTTGTGCAGTTCTTCGATGAAAATAGCATCGGCACGACGTAGCAGATCGCAATACTCTTTCTTCACTTCGCCCAGCACACGCACGCCAAGGCCCGGACCGGGGAACGGATGGCGGTACAGCATGTTGTACGGCAAGCCCAGTTCAAGACCAATCTTACGCACTTCGTCTTTGAACAGCTCTTTCAACGGCTCAACCAGACCCAACTTCATCTCTTTCGGCAAGCCACCCACGTTGTGGTGGGATTTGATAACGTGCGCTTTACCGGTTTTAGACGCCGCAGATTCAATCACGTCAGGGTAAATAGTGCCCTGCGCCAGCCATTTCACTTCAATCTGTTTGCTCGCTTCTTCATCGAATACTTCAACGAACACGCGACCAATGATTTTGCGCTTAGCTTCCGGATCGTTTTCACCGGCCAATTCAGACAGGAAACGATCTTCCGCTGCAACGTGCACAATATTCAGACCAAAGTGGTCACCAAACATTTCCAGCACCTGGTCCGCTTCGTTCAAACGTAGCAGGCCATTATCCACAAACACGCAGGTCAGACGATCGCCAATGGCACGGTGCAGCAGCATCGCCGTTACAGAGGAATCCACGCCGCCAGAAAGGCCAAGGATCACGCGATCATTGCCAACCTGTTCACGCAGGCGCACCACGGCATCATCAATGATTTTCGCTGGAGTCCACAAGGCATCACACTGGCAGATGTCACGCACAAAGCGCTCCAATATGCGTTGCCCCTGACGAGTATGGGTCACTTCTGGATGGAACTGTACGCCGTAGAAACGTTTTTCTTCGTTAGCCATAATGGCAAACGGGCAGGTATCGGTGCTGGCAACGGTAACGAAATCCGAAGGAATTGCCGTCACTTTATCACCGTGGCTCATCCATACATCCAGCAATGGCGCGCCGCTTTCACTCAATGCGTCCTGGATATCGCGCAGCAGCGCACTTTCGGTTTTGATTTCAACCTGAGCATAACCAAATTCACGCTCACTGGAGCCTTCTACGTGTCCGCCCAGTTGCATTGCCATGGTCTGCATGCCATAGCACACACCCAGCACAGGTACACCGGCCTGGAATACGTACTCTGGCGCACGCGGGCTGTTGTGCTCGGTAGTGCTTTCCGGACCACCAGAAAGGATGATGCCGTTCGGATTGAATTCGCGAATCTGTGCTTCAGTCACGTCCCATGCCCAGAGTTCACAATAAACGCCCAGTTCACGTACACGACGTGCTACCAGTTGTGTGTACTGCGAACCAAAATCCAGAATGAGTATGCGGTGTTGATGAATATTTTCTGTCATGAGAGGCGCATTCCAAAATACGTAAGGAGCAAAAAATAAGAGAACCCGGCGAAGTTTACCGGGTTTCTGTAAAATCAGCCATCACATCGGCAGATTGGCCGGCGCCAAATCAACCCATGCGATAGTTCGGTGATTCCTTGGTGATGGTGACATCATGCACATGGCTTTCCTGAATGCCCGCACCACTGATGCGTACAAACTCGGCCTGAGTGCGCAATGCGTCGATCGTACCGCAGCCGGTCAACCCCATGCAAGAACGCAAGCCACCCATCTGCTGATGCACGATCTCTTTCAGGCGGCCTTTGTATGCCACACGCCCTTCGATCCCTTCCGGCACCAGTTTGTCAGCAGCATTGTCGCTCTGGAAGTAGCGGTCAGAAGAACCTTTGGACATGGCGCCCAGCGATCCCATCCCACGGTAAGATTTAAACGCACGGCCCTGATAAAGCTCGATCTCGCCCGGAGATTCTTCCGTCCCCGCCAGCATAGAGCCCACCATCACACAGGCGGCACCCGCTGCAATGGCTTTGGCGATATCACCGGAGAAACGGATGCCTCCGTCAGCAATCACCGGAATGCCCGTACCTTCAAGCGCCTCTACAGCGTCGGAAATCGCGGTAATCTGCGGTACACCCACGCCGGTAACGATACGGGTAGTACAAATCGAACCAGGACCGATACCCACTTTCACTGCGCTCACGCCTGCTTCAGCCAGCGCTCTGGCACCCGCGCCCGTCGCAACGTTACCACCGATAATTTGCAAATCGGGGTATTTGGCACGCGTTTCACGAATGCGCTGTAACACCCCTTCAGAATGACCGTGTGAGGAATCAATCAGCAACACATCAACACCGGCAGCAACTAACGCATCAACACGTTCTTCATTGCCCGCTCCCGCGCCGACAGCGGCACCGACCCGCAGGCGACCGTGCTCGTCTTTACAGGCGTTAGGTTTGCGTTCTGCTTTCTGGAAGTCTTTCACGGTAATCATACCGAGCAGGTGGAAGCTGTCATCCACAACCAACGCTTTCTCAATGCGTTTCTCGTGCATTTTTTGCAGCACGACTTCACGCGCTTCGCCTTCACGCACCGTCACCAGGCGTTCTTTAGGCGTCATCACTGCGCTGACTGGACGTTCCAAATCGGTCACAAAACGCACATCGCGACCGGTGATAATGCCCACCAACTCGTTCTCGTCCGTCACCACCGGGTAACCAGCAAAGCCGTTACGCTCGGTCAATTCTTTTACCTGACGCAATGTGGTAGTCGGGGTCACCGTTTGCGGATCAACCACAACACCACTTTCATGGCGCTTCACACGGCTAACTTCTTCTGCCTGACGCTCAATCGACATGTTTTTATGAATGAAACCCAAACCGCCTTCCTGTGCCAATGCGATAGCCAAACCGGATTCCGTGACGGTATCCATGGCGGCAGAGAGCATAGGAATATTCAAGCGAATGTTCTTCGTGAGCTGGGTGCTGAGGTCAGCAGTGTTCGGCAGAACGGTAGAGTGAGCGGGAATCAGGAGGACGTCATCAAACGTCAGTGCTTCTTTGGCAATACGTAGCATGGGCAATATCTCATGTGGGGATGCGATAAAATATTGCCGTGGCATTATACAGAGCGTAATCGGTTGCCTCCAGCTTTTTTTATAAAAAAACTTGATTAACCTTTCAGGCAAGGTAGTATTGATTAATTAACCCTCTGTTTTTAAAATTTGATCTCGCTCACTAAATCGGGTTAACCAACGTTATGTCCCAAGCACCATCGTCCGCTATTTTTACCGTCAGCCGCTTAAATCAAACGGTCAGGCAACTGCTAGAAATGGAAATGGGGCAAATCTGGCTCTGCGGCGAGATTTCCAACTTCTCCCAGCCCTCCTCCGGTCACTGGTATTTTACGCTGAAAGATGAGCGTGCTCAGGTACGTTGCGCCATGTTTCGTACCAGCAATCGACGAGTGACTTTTCGTCCTCAAAACGGACAGCAGGTACTCCTGCGCGCGACGATAACCCTGTACGAACCGCGCGGTGATTACCAACTGCTGGCAGAGAGTATGCAACCCGCCGGTGACGGCCTGTTGCAACAGCAGTTCGAACAGCTTAAGCAGAGATTAGCGGCAGAAGGATTGTTCGATCAGCAGTTCAAACAGACGCTACCGCGCCCGGCCAGCTGCATCGGTGTGATTACTTCACCTAGCGGCGCAGCGCTGCACGATATTCTGCATGTGTTACAACGGCGCGATCCGGCGCTGCCCGTGGTGATTTATCCAAGTCAGGTGCAGGGTGAAGATGCCCCAATGCACATTGTTCGCGCTATCCAGCTTGCAAACCTGCGACAGGAGTGCGATGTATTGATCGTAGGGCGTGGCGGCGGCTCGCTGGAAGATCTCTGGAGCTTTAACGATGAACGGGTGGCCCGCGCCATCTTTGCCAGCCAAATTCCCGTGGTCAGCGCCGTTGGTCATGAAACTGATGTGACTATTGCTGATTTTGTAGCAGATTTGCGCGCCCCTACGCCGTCCGCAGCAGCAGAATTGGTGAGCCGCGATCGCAATGAACTGCTGCGCCAGCTACAAACACAGCGTCAGCGGCTGGAAATGGCGATGGACTATTCACTGGCACAACGCCAGAACGATTTCTCTCGACTCTACCACCGTTTACAACAACAGCATCCGCAACTGCGGTTGGCGCGCCAGCTTAATCAATTAATCACCCTGCGTCGCAGGCTTGATGAGAGTATGCAACAGCAACTCCGCCGCGCGACTCTACGCAGTGAACGATGGCAACAACGACTGACACAGCAGCAGCCGCTTTCACGTATTCACCGCGCTCAGCAACATCTTCAACAAGTGCAATATCAATTACAGCGGCTAATCACTCGCCAATTGAGCGAGAATAAGCAACGGTTAGGTGAGGTATGTTCGCATCTGGAAGGGGTCAGTCCGTTAAAAACACTGGCTCGCGGCTATAACGTGACCACCACGCCGTCTGGGCAGGTTTTGCGTGCCACTGCTCAGGCTGCACCAGGTGATACGCTAAAAACTCGCTTACAGGACGGCTGGGTCGAAAGCCAGGTCACACAGGTCACGCCTGATGCTAAAAAGCGCGCGCGACGAAAATCCCTTTAGCACATCAGACTGATGGCAAAGACGCGTTATCTTTTCGTCATCCTCGGCGAAAGTTGGGGATCTCTGCCAGGAGAAACGCGTGTAACCTGCGAGAGATTCCCGCTTTCGCGGGAATAACGAAAATGGCCAGAGCATACTTATTTTTGTTCCAACGCATAACTGAACAGCACGCGTTGACGTGAAATCAAACCGTGCCCACGTTGGCAGAAATAGCTCACAGAACCACAGGCAGATAAGGTTTGCAGAGGGTGCTGACATTCGGGGCAATGCGCTTGCTGCTGAAAATGTTGATGGCACTGCGAACACTGAAACTGGTTGTCTTTAAGCCAGATCATGGTGTGTTGACACTGCGGGCACAGAATATCCATCATTTTCTCCGTCTCAGGCTTGGAGCCTATCCCATTAAGGCTATTTTACCTGCCATTTTGCCCACAGGGATAGGCATCTTAAGCAATGCCCCAGGCGCGTAACACATAAACCCCCAACGCTGTGGCGAAAAACGAGCCTACCGTGGTCATGGCGATAATGTTAGCCGCAAGTGTAGCATTACCGCCCATAGCCCGGGTCATCGCATAGCTGCCTGCCGCCGTCGGGGTTGAGGCAAAGAGAAAGATGACCCCCAACTGCACGCCACGAAACCCGACCAGCCAGCCAGCCAGCGTTAGCAAGCCTGGCACAAACACCAGTTTAGCCACTGAGGAGAGTGCTGCAACGTTACTGGTGCGCAGCATAGTCTTGAAATCCAGGCTGGCACCTGCACACAGCAATGCTAACGGAAGCGCCAAAGCGGAGATCTGCTGGCCAGTTTGTCGAACCACTTCGGGCAACGCCCATCCAGACTGGGAATAACACACGCCCAATAATAGCCCAATAATTAGTGGGTTGGTCGCAATGCTGGTTAACAGCGCTTTCTTGCTGACGCGACCACCATCCTTACCGCGTTGCAAGCTGCGCGTTAACGTGATAACCGACAGTACATTGAACAAGATCACGGTGATAGCCAGGTAGAGCGAGCCTATCACAATTCCCTGCTCGCCATAAGCGCGCACTGCAAAAGCCAGCCCCATAATACCGGTATTAGACCGAAATCCGCCCTGAACAAAAATACCTCGCTCACGGGGATCTTTCACCAGATAAACAGCCGCGTACTCGAGCAATAAAAATGTGGTCACCGTGCCCACGGCACCATACAGGATCATGGGTAGATGTGCGGCAAAAGACTGCTGGCTGGTCGCCACGCTGAAAAAGAGCAGAAAAGGTAATGCCAGATTAAACACTAACTTCATTGCCGAATCGCAAAAAGCATCATCCAACTGCCCCAAACGGCGCAGCCCCATGCCAATCAGCAGGATCAACAGGTTGGGCACAGTAACGTTAAAGGCAAAACTCCAGATTTCCCAAGACATAACTTACGCTTTCATAGAAGGTTGACGGTCATTGCCATCCAAGGCCACCATAAAAATGGGGCGAATCATCGATTCCGCCCCATTCTGGTTATTTGCCTTTCTTGATGTGTTGCATCAAACGTTTACGCTTACGCAGCTGATTTGGTGTGAGAGTATTACGCTTCTCGGCAAAGGGGTTTTCCCCTTCTTTGAATTGAATGCGAATGGGCGTACCCATCACGTTCAGCGAACGACGATAATAGTTCATCAGATAACGCTTGTAGGAATCCGGCAGGTCTTTTACCTGATTACCGTGGATCACCACAATCGGTGGGTTGTAGCCCCCGGCATGCGCATATTTCAGCTTCACGCGACGGCCACGTACCAGCGGCGGCTGGTGATCGTCAGAGGCCATTTGCATAATACGTGTCAACAGTGCAGTACTCACACGCTTGGTCGCGCACGTGTAGGCCTCATGCACCGATTCGAACAGGTTGCCGACCCCGCTACCGTGCAATGCAGAGATGAAATGCACACGAGCGAAATCAATGAACCCCAAGCGCAGATCGAGCATCTCTTTTACTTGCTCTTTGATCTCCAGCGACAGCCCGTCCCACTTATTGACCGCAATGACCAGTGAACGCCCGGTATTCAGAATAAAGCCCAACAGCGAGAGGTCTTGATCGGAAATACCTTCGCGCGCATCGATCACCAGCAATACCACATTGGCATCCTCGATCGCTTGCAGCGTTTTAATTACCGAAAATTTCTCTACGGTTTCCGTTACCTTGCCGCGCTTACGCACTCCGGCAGTGTCGATCAGCACATATTCACGACCATCACGTTCCATCGGAATATAGATACTGTCGCGGGTTGTTCCCGGCATGTCATACACCACCACACGTTCTTCACCAAGAATGCGGTTGGTCAGGGTGGATTTGCCGACGTTAGGGCGCCCGACGATGGCCAGTTTGATGGGCATGCTTTCTGGATCGAAAGTATCTTCGGTTTCACCTTCAGCCTCAGTATTTTCGCCTAACTGCTCTGCCCAATAGGCGGCATTGGCTTCTTCTTCCGTCAGTTCAACCGGTTCATCTTCTTCTTTGGCATAGGGCAGAAGCACGTTTTCCAGCAAAGACGTCACGCCGCGACCGTGAGAGGCTGCCATGGGGTACACTTCCCCCAACCCCAGCGCATAAAACTCAGCCATTGCGCTATCTGCATCGACGCCATCAATTTTGTTGGCAACCAAAAAGGTCGCTTTTTCGCGGCTACGCAAATGCTGTGCAATGCCCTTGTCTGCAGGCATCAGACCTGCACGCGCATCCACCATAAATAACACGATATCCGCTTCTTCAATGGCGACCAGCGATTGCCCCGCCATACGGGTTTCCACCCCTTCTTCCGAACCGTCGATACCGCCAGTATCAATAATAATGAACTCCTGCCCTTCCACCTCAGCCCGACCGTACTTACGGTCACGCGTCAGCCCAGGAAAATCCGCCACCAAGGCGTCACGCGTGCGTGTCAGGCGGTTAAACAGGGTAGATTTTCCCACATTCGGGCGCCCAACGAGCGCGACGACAGGTATCATTTCACAACCTCATTAATTATATTTCAACATGTTACAGCGAATAGACTCGCTGACATTTAAAAGACGAAACGGCCCCTGATTCGTTCAGGAGCCGTTTCAAGGCTCGCACCGCATATGCAGTGCAGCCCAGATACAATCTGTTTTCTAGCGGGTAAACGCGTATACGTCGCCGTTCTTCGCCTGAATCAGCAGTTTGTCACTGGCCACAAGCGGGTCGCTCAGAAAACCTGAACTGTCCACTTTATGTTGCGCAACGAAACGACCATCCGCGGTATTAATCCAGTGCAGATAACCTTCAGAATCTCCCACCACCAGATAACCATTATACAGTGCCGGGCCGGTCAGATTACGGTGCAGCAGATCGCTTTGCCGCCACAAATTAACGCCGCCGTTGGTACTGAGTGCTACCACGCGATCGTTTTGATCTACAACGTAGATGCGATCACCATCGATAACGAAATCTTGTACGCTGCCCAGTTCGCGTTTCCACACGATCTGACCAGAACGCAGATCCAACGCCGTCATATTACCGTTATAACCCAGAGCATACACCAGCTCACCGGCCACAACCGGCGTAGTGTCTACATCATTCAGACGATCGATTTCAGTCGCACCGCTCGGTTGCGAGATACGCTGCTGCCAAATCAGTTGCCCTTGGTTAATCAGCACGGCGTTCACACGACCATTGTCACCGCCCACGATGGCAGCACCAAACGCCGTTGCGGGCGCAGATTCACCGCGCAGCGAAAGCGTCGGGATATCCAGGTTTACTGTCCATTTGATGGCACCGTCACTTTCGTTTAGCGCTTGCAACATGCCGTTACTGGTGTGCACCAGCACCACACCATCGCTCACTACCGGGCGTGATAAGACTTCACCCGCGGCAGTGGCTTGCCATGCGATCGTACCGTCTGCCGCATTGAGCGCAAACACCTCTGCACGTTCGCTACCGACATACACATGATCGCCAGAAACCGTCACACCGCCGGAAAGCAATGCGGACTCACGCGAAGAGAGCAGCCCACGTTTTGTGGAGAGATCGGCGCGCCACAGCTCTTTACCGTTCGCCAAATCCATCGCTTTTACCAGTCCTTTACGATCGGCAGCAAAGACACGATCGCTCTGCCAGGCTGGACGCAGGTTGGAATAGTGCCCGTCAAGGCCACTCCCCACTGAGCTGCTCCAGACCTTGGTCGGCGTAAACTGGTTTTCTACCTTAGGTAACGGTGACATGATCACCACATCTTCTTCGCCGCTGAACAACGAACATCCGCTCAAAAAAGCCAGAGAAAGCATCCCAACCACAAGTGTTTTACGCAATTGCATGACGTTCCTCTTAGCCCGGCAGGTTATTTAATTTCATACGCAGCAACGCCTGCAATGCCTGCGGCGGATTCGCCGCTACCCCTTTGTCGTACGCTGCGCGTGCGGCCGTGTTATCGCCTTTGCTTACAAGGGCATCACCGCGCACGTCTGCTACCATGGCGACCCATCCCGCCTGAGTAATGGTATCCAGGGTTTTCAATGCGTCATCGGCTTTCCCCTGCTGCAACTGAACACGCGCCAGACGCAGTGCCGTCAATGCTTGCAAATCAACATCTTTGGTTTGCGTCAATGCAGTACGTAATTGGGTTTCCGCCTGAGCAAACTCTCCTTTGTCTGCGTGATAACGCGCCAGTTGCAGGGAAGACAGCACACCATAACTGTTTTTGTTCTCACTCGAGAATTTTTCTGCTGCCGAAACGCCCGACGCATCATCTTTCGCCAGCGCTTCACTGGCCTGCTGGTAGGCTAACGAGGAGGACATTGCCCCTTCAGACTGGTGATTTTGCCAGTAACGCCACCCAACCAAGGCACCGATACCTAGCACAATACCTACCGCTAACGCTTTACCATTTTCAATAAAGAAGCGGCGCAACGCATCAACTTGCTCATTCTCAGTGGTATAGACTTCCACGGTGTCTCTCTCCTCAATCCAGTAACGTTGCCAGACGCGCGGCAACGTCCGCTTGCGCCAAAATATCCTGCTCGCCGCTGCTCAGATTTTTCACAACCACCTGACCGGAAGCCACTTCGTTTTCACCCAGCACCAGTGCAATACGAGCGCCCCATTTATCCGCACGAGCAAACTGTTTCTTAAAATTGCCGCCGCCGTAGTTGGTCATCAATTTCAGTTCAGGTAACGCATCACGCAGCGTTTCAGCCAATCGAATTGCGGCTGACTGCGTGCCGACACCGGAGGAAATCAGATACACATCTACGCCGGGTAATGCCGTGAAATTCGGATTAACAGACTGCACCAACAGCACCAAACGCTCCAGCCCCATGGCAAAGCCTACTGCTGGCGTTGTATGCCCGCCGAGTTGTTCCACCATGCCGTCATAGCGACCGCCGGCACACACGGTACCCTGCGAGCCAAGACTGGTCGTAACCCACTCGAACACGGTGCGGTTGTAATAATCCAGTCCGCGCACCAAACGCGGATTCACCGTAAATGGGATACCCGCCTGCGTTAAAAGTTCACCCAATTGTTCAAAGTGTTGGCGAGATTCATCATCCAGATACTCCGTCAGCACTGGCGCATCGTTTAGCAACGTCTGTATCTGCGCATTTTTGGAGTCCAGTACACGCAGCGGATTGGTGTACATGCGACGCAAGCAATCTTCATCCAGTTGATCTTTGTGCTGTTCAAGAAACGCGATCAACGCTTCACGATAGCGCGCCCGTGCTTCCAGCGAGCCGATGGAGTTCAGTTCCAACGCAACATGTTCGGCAATGCCGAGCTCACGCCACCAGCGCGCACTGAGCAGAATCAGTTCGGCATCGATATCCGGCCCTTGCAGACCAAAAACTTCACAACCTAGCTGATGGAATTGACGATAGCGCCCTTTTTGCGGACGCTCATGGCGAAACATCGGCCCCATGTACCACAACCGCTGTTCCTGATTATAAAAAATACCGTGTTCGATACCGGCGCGAACGCACCCAGCGGTCCCTTCTGGACGCAGCGAAAGGTTATCGCCGTTACGATCGTCGAAACTGTACATTTCTTTTTCGACTACATCCGTCACTTCACCAATCGCCCGTTTAAACAACGGGGTTTGTTCCATGATCGGCGTGCGAATTTCACTGTAACCGTAACTGCGGAGTACTTTTTTCAGGCTATCTTCAATACGCTGCCATAAGGCCGTTTCAGCAGGCAGATAATCATTCATGCCGCGTATGGCTTGGATATTTTTTGCCACGTCAGTTCTCTATGCGTTTTAAAATCGTTTAGTCGATAGAACCCGATTATAGGGGGTTCAATGCGCTCTGTTCAACGTTGAAGCCATCACCGAGTCAGGCGTCACTGCTGATGCAGTGGCAGATCACTTGTCTACCACATTAACCGTGATGCGCTTGGTTTCATCCAACATTGCTGCTTTAGCGCGAATTTTCGCTTCCAATTGGTCAATCATGTCATCGTTATCAAAGCGCTCTCTCTGGCGTACGCCATCTTCATAAAAGCCGCTTTTTTTGTTACCGCCGGTCACGCCCAACGTTGAAACCAGCGCTTCACCTGGCCCGTTCACCACACAGCCGATAATGGAAACATCCATCGGCGTGATGATATCTTCCAGACGCTGTTCCAGCGCGTTAACCGTGCCGATAACATCGAACTCCTGACGGGAGCAGGTAGGACAAGCGATAAAGTTGATGCCACGCGCGCGAATGCGCAGCGATTTGAGGATATCAAAACCGACTTTGACCTCTTCAACCGGATCGGCCGCCAGCGAAATACGCAGAGTATCGCCAATCCCTTCCGAGAGTAACAGCCCCAAACCGATCGCGGATTTGACTGCGCCACTGCGTGCGCCACCCGCTTCAGTGATCCCCAGATGCAACGGCTGATCGATACGCGCCGCCAGCAAACGATAAGATTGCACCGCCAAAAACACATCCGACGCTTTAACGCTTACTTTAAACTGATCGAAGTTGAGGCGATCCAAAATATCCACATGGCGCATTGCAGATTCCAACAACGCTTCCGGCGTAGGCTCACCATATTTTTCCTGAAGATCCTTTTCCAGTGAGCCGCCATTGACACCGATGCGAATAGGGATGTTGTTATAACGCGCGCAGTCAACCACTGAGCGGATACGCTCTTCATTTCCAATGTTGCCGGGGTTGATACGCAAGCAGTCCACGCCATATTCCGCTACTTTCAGCGCGATGCGATAGTCAAAGTGGATATCCGCCACCAGCGGCACATTGACCTGCTGTTTGATAAGTTTAAACGCTTCCGCCGCATCCATAGTGGGCACGGAAACGCGCACAATATCCACGCCAACACGCTCAAGCGATTTGATCTGTTTTACCGTGGCATCCACATCAGTGGTTCGGGTATTGGTCATAGACTGCACGGCGATCGGTGCGCCATCACCAATAGGCACCTTGCCGACGTAAATGCGCGTTGATTTGCGACGGACGATGGGTGCAGGGTTATGCATTACTTCTTCTCCACGTTTACAGCATCACCAGCACCGGAAACTACTCCGCTGCCAGCGTCAGACGAGCAACCTGGTTGCTTCTTACAAACCGGCTCAAGTCTACCGGTTTACCTTGATACTGAATCTGTACTGCCGCTGGCGCACCAATCTTCAAGCGATAGGGTGCCTGGCCACTCAGGTTTAAGGCACTGCCGCTGCGCTGCACGCCGCTGTACAGTTTTTTGCCTGCTGCGTCTGTTACCTCAAGCCAGCAATCGGCACTAAAGGTCATGGCAATGGTATTGCCATTGTCGCTTGCAGGCGTCGCGTTCTGTGAAAGAGCACCCTCTGTTACAGTCGGGGGGGTTGTCGTAGCAGGCGTACCATTATTTGCCTGCGGTGCCGCCACTGGCGCACTATTGGTATTGACTGCATTTGCCGCAGGCGTATTCGTAGTAGCCGAATTCGCAGCAGGGTTTGCACCTTCCGGTGCAGCCGGCGCAATCTGTGTCAGATCGATGGTCTGCGATCCGCTATTATCAAGCGGAACAGCGGCTTGCCCCTCAGCACCTTCAGGTGTATTGGCAGCAGCATGATCGACCATTGTACTGATCTCCTGCTGCTGAACCTGATAATTCTGCCACCACCAAGCTCCAGTCAGGCCTAATACCACCAGCACAACCAGCCAGGTAAATGACATCAACCAACCATCGCGTTTCTTACGGCTTTTCCCTAATGCAAAACCTTGCATTGAGGTCACGTTGGCAATTTTCGGCACCACGTGTTTATCCAACACCGGCAGCAGTTCACTTTCCGGCAAATGCACCAATTTTGCATAAGAACGGATATACCCACGCAAAAAGGTGGGCGCTAAATCTGGCGAGGTGCTGCCCTCTTCAATCTCTCGCACAGTGGTAACTTTAAGGCATAAACGTTCAGCGACAGTTTGCTGCGTCAATCCCATATGCTCACGCGCCTGACGCAGACGTTCGCCAGGCGTGGCTGGGGTGGTATTCTCTAGAGTGGCTTCAGTATTCATTAGCTAAGAACTGCTGGTACTGTTTAGATTGTGGAAAACTTCGCGCCAGCCTGTCGCCATGATAGTTACGCTCATCATCACGGCCCGCCAACGCAGCGAAACGAATCTCTAACCATAAACTCTCAGCGCTGGCCGGAAGACTATGGTGATAAACATCCAAAAGGAGCCTGGCTTGGTTAAATTGTCGGGTAGTCAGTCTCTGTCCAACCTCACTGAGCACCCTGTCGCCTTTTGTCGGATCATAGTGTAGCGCGCGAACTAAAAATGTGCGTGCTTCATCACATTCTCCTGCTTTGAAATGACAATATCCCGCGTTTTCCAAAGCCTGAGCAACTTCCCGATAATCAGGGCGTTGCGCCGCAGTGCTGAACTGTTTCTGCGCCGCTACATACTGCCCTAAACTACAGAGAAACGCACCGTAATTATTCATTACGCTGCCATTTTCCGGCGCCTGATGCAGTGCTTTTTGATAGCGCTGTTCTGCCGCACCATAATCGCCAATGCGCTGCTCATACAGCGCCATTCCCAACTGAGTGCGATAATCGCCTGGAGCGGCCTCGACGGCACTGGACAAGTTACGTCGTGCCGCGTCAAGGTCATCTCGTTCAAGGTAAGCCATACCCAGTTGTAGCCGTGCGGTAACCAGCGTGTTATTCACAGGCGATCGCTGCACTTTTGCACACCCGGTCAACAGTAGCAGAACGATACCGAGTGCAAATGAAACAATAAATTGTACATACTCTTGCTGAATACGGGGCGTCATCCTGACTCTCCGGTGGTAAACGGATTCCCTGTCCGTGCACAACCACACCTACTTCTATACCTTCCTCTACAGCCACCATTGCATATTCAGCAGATACAGTGTGGTATCACGGACGCCATCATATGCCGATGAAAGGCATTTGGCACCCTGATTTGATGCCGATGCCGTTTCATTAAGCACATTAGAGCATTAGACCGCTTTCACCTGAATTGGTTCACCCGCACGTTTGGTTCTGAGCGTGCGCTTGGTACGATCGACCACTTCGCCAGCCAACTGGCCGCAAGCGGCATCGATATCGTCACCGCGTGTTTTGCGAACGATGGTGGTGAAGCCGTATTCCATCAATACTTTGGAGAAACGGTCTACGCGGCTGTTGGAACTGCGACCATACGGCGCACCGGGGAACGGGTTCCAAGGGATCAGATTAATTTTGCAGGGAGTATCCTTTAAACACTCGGCAAGCTGATGAGCATGTTCCGTGCCGTCATTGATATGATCCAGCAACACATATTCCACTGTGACGCGCCCCTGATTGGCATTGGATTTTTCCAGATAGCGGCGCACGGCAGATAAAAAGGTGGCAATGTCATATTTTTTGTTGATCGGCATGATTTCATTGCGGATTTCATCCGTCGGCGCGTGCAGAGATATCGCCAACGCAACATCAATCATATCACCCAATTTATCCAGCGCTGGCACCACGCCGGAAGTGGAAAGCGTCACGCGGCGCTTAGACAAACCAAAGCCGAAGTCATCCAGCATGATCTCCATCGCAGGTACCACATTGTTCAGGTTGAGCAACGGCTCCCCCATTCCCATCATCACGACGTTGGTGATCGGACGCTGACCAGTGACTTTTTGGGCACCGATAATTTTCGCGGCACGCCACACCTGACCAATGATTTCCGAAACACGCAGGTTACGATTGAATCCCTGCTGCGCCGTAGAGCAAAACTTGCATTCAAGGGCACAGCCCACCTGCGAGGAGACGCAAAGCGTGGCGCGATCTTCTTCCGGAATGTACACGGTCTCGACACGCTGCCCACCGACCAGAATAGCCCATTTGATGGTACCGTCTGAGGAGCGTTGTTCAGCCACCACCTCCGGCGCACGGATCTCGGCGATCTGCTGTAATTTCTGACGTAACACTTTGTTGATATCCGTCATTTCGGCGAAATCATCACTACAGTAGTGATACATCCACTTCATCACCTGATCAGCGCGGAACGGCTTCTCACCAATGGAAGCAAAAAAGGCGCGCATTTGCTGACGGTTCAAATCCAACAAGTTGATTTTTTCACCGTCCGTTTTAACGACGGGTGCGGCATCAGCAGTTGACGAACAGGTGGTTGCAGACAGAGTCGTGCTTTCCGCTAAAGACGGGGACTGGGATTGGGACATGCTCATAATGGTAACTCTTGGCCTCGTTGTTACACGTTGTGGCGCGACAGATGACAATAATATAGACCCTAAATAATGCGAGTTGCAGGACAAAACGTTAACGTTTTGAACAGCGCTTGCGCTGGCCCGAAGGCGGAACCTCTGGGATGAGGTTCATCAATCCCGATGAGCTTACTCAGATAAGTGATTCGGGTGAACGAGCGCAACCAACGCCTATGCAACTTGAAGTATGACGGGTACAAATAAAGAAACACCCCGGAAAAACAGCGCGTGCTCATCCGGGGCGCGGCATTGTACAAAGTTTAAAACAGCGATGCTACCGCCGTCGTGTTTTTTTACGTTTGACGGAAGAAAAATCGCCGCAACAGATTAACGGCGACGCGGGCAGATTTCTTCAGCACTGAAGAAATAAGCAATCTCACGCGCAGCAGATTCTGGCGAATCAGAGCCATGTACGGCATTTTCGGTAAAACTGTCTGCGTAATCAGCGCGCAGCGTACCCGCCAGTGCATTCGCAGGATTAGTGGCCCCCATGATATCGCGGTTACGCTGAATCGCGTTCTCCCCTTCCAACACCTGCACCATGATCGGACCAGAGGTCATGAAATCGACCAGACCGTCAAAAAATGGTTTGCCCTGATGCTCGGCATAGAACCCTTCAGCCTGTTCACGGGTTAATTGCACCATTTTGGCGGCTACCAGCGTGAAGCCGGCGCTCTCAAAACGCGCGTAAATGGCACCGATAGCATTCTTGGCTACTGCATTGGGTTTTACGATGGAAAAGGTACGTTCTACCGTCATATTGACCTCATTATGTCACACGCTAATAACGACCGGATTAAAAGAATTATCATACCGGTCAGTGAAAGTGGCGCCGATTATAGGGTGGCAACATTCCCTTGCCTATCGGCTTATATAACATTTTCTTAAAAAAATCGTATCTTTTTGTCACGTCATTACGCCTATTGCGACGCGGACGCGCAAATATGCCGTTCACGGCAATCGTTGCGCGATCACACTTCCCAGAGTAATTTGTTACCTTTCAGGTAATTTGTTTTTAAAACAATAAGATAACTAGAATTATTGAACCATTCACTGCTAGGATTCGTCTGTACACTACCCCTCTCAGGTTACACCTGACAGACGTTACCCTTAACAATAGCCACGAAGAGGGCACAAAATGAAAAGAGCCGTCAATGCGTTGCAGAATTTCGGCAAATCGCTGTACGGTCCGGTGCTGATCCTGCCAATCGTCGGGTTGTTTATCGCGTTTGGCAATGTGTTCGGTAACGGCAACCTGGCCGAATATCTGCCTTTGCTACACCACCCCATTATTCAGAATTTTGGTCAGTTGATCGCCAAATCCGCCGTTGCCATTCTGGCAAATCTTGCATTGGTATTTGCTGTCGGCATCCCTATCGGCCTTGCTGCACGTGACAAAGGCTATGCCGCCCTGATCGGATTGGTAACCTTTATTATTTTCATCAACGCGATGAATATTACGCTGCAAATGCAGGGAAAACTGGTGCCAGCGGCAGAAATGCGCCCTGCCGGGCAAGCCATGGTGCTGGGCGTGCAAGTGCTGGAAATGGGCGTTTTCGCCGGTATCCTCATCGGTGCGTTTGCTGGCTATCTGTTTAACCGTTATTCCAGCAAACAGTTTAACGGCGCGATGGCTATCTATTCAGGCCACTGTTTTGTGACTATTCTGGCGATTCCTAGCGCTATTTTGCTTGGATTTGTCATGAGCTCCATCTGGCCCTATGCCCAGCAGGGTATTAGTGCACTCGCCTTTGCGATTAAAGGCGCAGGGCCGTTCGGTGTAGCGATTTACGGCTTCCTTGAACGCATTCTGATCCCAACAGGGCTGCATCACTTGGTCTACACCCCGTTCTTATACACCGAGCTGGGCGGAACCGCTGAGGTATGCGGCAAACTGTATCAGGGCGCACGTAATATTTATTTCGCTGAAATGGCTTGCCCGAGCGTCACGCAATTGAGCCCGACCGTCGCCTGGGATGCACGCGGCATCAGTAAAATGTTTGGCCTGACCGCTGCGGCACTGGCGATGTATGTCACTGCCAAGCCAGAAAAACGTATCGCAGCCAAGGCCATTCTTATTCCCGCGGCCTTTACCTCTTTCCTGCTCGGCGTCACCGAACCGTTAGAGTTCTCCTTCCTGTTTGTCGCACCGTTACTGTTTGTGGTACACGCCGTGTTGACCGGGTTGGGGATGATGCTGTTCTCGTTGCTTGGTGTACATGCGATTGGTGCTAACGGCGTGATCGATTTCCTGCTCTATAACCTGCCGCTGGGTATCGCAAAATCTAACTGGCCAATGTACATCGCTGTTGGTCTGACCATGTCGGTTATTTACTTCTTTGTCTTCCGTACTTTGATCCTTTACTTCGATATGCCTACACCAGGGCGTGAAGCAGATGAGGACGAGACACGTCTTTATTCCAAAACCGACTATCAGAGCAAAGCTCAGGAAAAAGGCAGTAACGTTCCAGACGGTACCGTCGTTATCGCCGGGCTGGGCGGCAAACCCAATATTGAAGTGGTAGACAACTGTTACACCCGACTGCGGGTAACAGTGAAAGACACCGCGCTGGTTGACGACCAACAGTTGAAATCCACCGGTGCCAAGGCCGTGATCCGCCAGGGTAACAATGTTCAGGTGGTGTATGGACTGCATGTAAAAACCGTTCGTGAAGCCGTAGAAAATGCGCTTTAAAAGGAGACAGACGATGACTAAACCCCCCTTCATCCTCACCATTGCCGGCGGCGGTAGCACCTATACGCCAGGTATTGTGAAAAGCCTGATGGTGCGCCTGACGGACTTCCCGCTTGCCGAGATCCGCCTATATGACATTGATAGTCAACGTCAAGACACCATTGCACCAGTGGTTGAAAAAGTCATTCGCGATCACAGTGACAGTATTCGCTTCTCTGTTACCGCCGATCCGGAAGTGGCCTTTTCGGGCGCGCATTTTGTGTTTGCACAGATGCGCGTCGGACAATACAAAATGCGCGAGCAGGATGAGAAGATTCCACTGCGCCACGGCGTAGTCGGGCAAGAAACCTGCGGCCCTGGTGGATTGGCTTACGGTCTGCGTACCATCCTACCAATGGTTGAACTGATCGATCTGGTTGAGCGCTTCGCACATAAAGATGCCTGGATTGTTAACTACTCCAACCCAGCGGCCATTGTCGCGGAAGGGATCCGTCGTCTGCGCCCTGATGCTCGAGTACTTAATATCTGTGATATGCCGGTGGCAGCGATGCGCAATATCGCCGCCGTACTGGGCGTAAAACGCGAAGACATTACCGTTGATTACTTCGGTCTGAATCACTTTGGCTGGTTTACTCGGGTATTGGTTGATGGTGAAGATCGCTTACCGCAACTGCGCGAGCATATCGCGCGTTACGGTCTGCTAACGGCCAACGCTGCTGACACCGATCCGCAGCATGCCGATCCCTCGTGGGTGAAAACCTGGCGTAATATCAAACCAGTGATGGATCACTTCCCTGAATTTGTGCCAAATCCCTATTTGCAGTACTACCTGATGCCTAACGATATAGTAGCCCATCAGGATCCTAACTACACCCGCGCCAATGAAGTGATGGATGGCCGCGAGAAGAAGCTTTTTGCTGCCGCTGCGACTTACAAACAAACCGGTATTTTGCCAGACGCATTCCATGTAGGCGTGCACGGTGCGTTTATCGTCGACGTTGCCTGCTCACTGGCGTTTGACCTACGCCAGCGCCATCTAGTGATCGTCGAGAATAAAGGGGCAATTGCCAATCTTCCCTATGACGCGATGGTAGAAGTGCCCGCTTATATTACCGCTCATGGGCCAGAACCGGTTCGCATGGGCAATGTGCCGACGTTCCACCGCGCGCTGCTGGAACAGCAACTGGCCTCTGAGCAATTACTGGTAGAGGCGACCCTTGAAGGCAGCTACGAGAAAGCGTTGCAGGCGTTCACGCTCAATCGAACCGTACCCACCATGCAGCACGCCAAAGCAATCCTTGATGAAATGATCGAGGCAAACCGGGAATACTGGCCACAGTTGAAACAAGCCTACCAGAACGGCGTGGCAGTGAACGTGGGCAAATCCGAATAGCGGCTTGTCGGAAAAGGAAAAATGGCTGACAATATTTACCACTGTTTCACTCAGGGTGGCATGTACCACCCTTGCGTGGGGTTTATATGTCAGCTTCCTCTTCCCGTTTGTTTGTTTCTACCGACTGGCTCGCGGAGCATCTGGCTTCCGATGACATCATACTGATCGACGCACGCATGTTACCTCCGGGTGAAACCAGCCGGGATATCCATGCTGAATACCGTGCGGGACATCTGCCTGGTGCGGTTTTTTTTGATATTGAAGCACTGTCCGATCACAACACTGCATTGCCCCATATGATGCCCAGCGCGGACGCTTTCGCCAAAGCGATGAGCGAATTAGGCATCAGCGACCAGCGCCCGCTGGTGGTTTACGATGAAGGTAATCTGTTCTCCGCCCCACGAGCCTGGTGGATGTTAACGCATTTTGGCGCTCGCCAAGTGGCGATTCTTTCCGGTGGGTTGGCCGAATGGAAAGCGCATGGCTATCCCATTGAGCAAGGGGATGTGCATCCCATGAAAGTGCATTTTACTGCCGTGAAAACAGAAGGGGCGATCCGCTCTCGTGAAGAGGTATTGGCCATCAGCCGCGATGGCTCGGCACAGATCGTCGATGCCCGCCCTGCCCCGCGTTTTCGCGGTGAAGTCGATGAACCACGCCCAGGTCTGCATCGCGGCCATATTCCTGGTAGCCTGAACGTACCGTGGGGAGATCTGGTTACTCAGGGCACCCTGAAACCTAGCCCTGAGTTGGCAACCATTCTCCATAAAGCTGGGGTGGATTTCAGTCACCCAATTGTCGCCACTTGCGGTTCTGGTGTCACTGCCGTTGTGGTGATTCTGGCCCTCACGCAGTTGGGCGTGCCCGATGTTACTCTGTACGACGGTGCCTGGAGCGAATGGGGCGGTCGGGACGACACTCCCATCGCGTTAGATTGATTGCACACGGGCAACCCGCAGGAGCACCATGATGGATAGCCGACTGACATCATTGGTTCACCATGGCAGAGATTTGACGCGTGCGGAACATCGTGTGTTGGTCTTTATTGCCGAACACACGTCGCTTGTCGGCAAAATAACCGTGCGTGAGCTGGCACAGCAAACCTATGTCTCGACGGCGACCATCATGCGTCTATGCCAAAAAATGGGGTTCAGCGGTTACAGTGAGTTTATCTATCACTGCAAACACCTGTTAGCAGACGCACCACGTTCGTTTCCTGCAAACAATCCCCCGATGGCCAGCGGCGGCGTGCCTGATGCTTACCGCCATTTTATCGCCAATTACGAGAAAACCTTCACTTACGTCACGCCCGAACTGATGGATGACTTCTGCCATATTCTTCGCCACAAGAGCCATTTTTTTCTTTACGGCGCTGGGTTTTCGCACTTGTTCACTGAGTATTTCGCCAAAAAACTGCAAATACTGGGCAAAGATGCGTTTGTCTCCGGTTTGGGGGACAGCAAAGGCATTTTTCTCAGCAATGCGCCCAAATACCAAATCTTTATTGCTATCTCGCGCAGCGGAGAAACTGAGCAGGTGATTGAAAAAGCGCAGATTGCCAGAAACATCGGCATGACGGTCGTCGCATTCACTCGTGCATCGTTTAATCCGTTAGCCAACGTGGCAGATTTGCATTTTCGTCTGCATGACGATGCCATTCATTTTGCTGCAGAAGCGGGAGAGGTGAGTTCGTTCGAGTCGAATTTAGTGTTGCTGATTGATTTACTGTTGCTGCGAGCAACCACGGGCAAAGCAGAGTAAATCGCATCCCCTTTAACAGGGGATGCGTAAGATAAGATACGTTACGCTTTGCCCGTCTGTTTAAACTCGCGCAGGAAGCTCCCCCATTTACGCTCATAAAACGGCGTAACATGGTGCAGAAAGTAGTGGCTTACCCCGCCTTTTTCTTCCTTATCGACGATGCAAATATCCACCGGCTGATCGCCCACGACAGTATCGCTGGCAACCGTGCCCACAGCCTGGACAACCGCCTCTACTTCATCTAAATCGACCAGTTCCAAACCGATCAGCAGATTCGGTTCCGCCTCACCCTCCTGGATCTGCGCTACCCACGCACGGCGCACCGGGCGATGCTTTGCAAGCAGTTGCGTCAGTGAATCAATCATCTGATCCGGCGATGGGTCTGGCAGGCTCAGATGCACTTCCATCGGTTCTTCAACAACGCGACTTTGCACAAAACCATTACCTTCTCCCGCCAGCATATGTTCCACTTCCTGCGGCAGAAACTCTTTGCCATAGGGAAGTTTAGGATTAAGGAACAGCGTCTGCCCCTGCGTCAATTCAAACAGCGATCGCGCAGGCAGCGCCAGAAAAGAGGTTTCCGTTGAGATAGCCATCTGCAACGCTTCCAGCGACGAAAAAAACGGGATAGCGGTGTTACCATCGGGCTTTTCCCAGTGCTGAATCTCAACCTGACTGCCAACAGGCAGCGTACTCGCTCCCTGCTCGCTCGCCTCATCGCTATTGCCGATGATATAGACAGTTGCGTCCAGCAGTTCAGTAAAGAACTCTGGCCGATGAGCAGGCTCGGTTGCCGCCTTCATCAGCACCTCTTCCAGCTTGTTTTGCGGTGTAAACGTCATACTTTTGTTTTCACTCAAGCGTTATATTCACTCAATCCTGATCTTCGCTCAGCAACAGATTTGCCAAGGTGCGCACGCCCAAACCCGTTGCCCCGGTCGCCCACTGTTCAACGGCGCCTTTGCGGTAGGTGGCAGAGCAGTCAATATGCAACCAACCTTTTTGGTAAGACGATACAAAATGCGACAAGAACGCTGCCGCCGTGCTAGCACCCGCGCTGTGGGCCGCGCCCGCAACGTTATTCAGCTCAGCAAAACTGGACGGTAGCTGTGAACGGTGGAACTCTTCCAACGGCAAACGCCAAAACGGTTCATTTTCCTGTTTTGCACTGGTGAGCAGACGCTCAGCAAACGCATCATCAAAACTGAACAGCGCATGATAGTCGTTACCCAGCGCAGTTTTCGCAGCCCCCGTGAGCGTTGCACAATCGATAATCCACTGCGGGGTTTGCGCACTGGCGTCGATCAGGCCATCAGCCAGCACCAGACGTCCTTCCGCATCGGTGTTCATCACTTCAACTGTCTTACCGTTACGGTAGCGCAGAATATCCCCCAACCGGAAAGCATTGCCACTGACCATATTGTCAGCGCAGCACAGGTAGAGTTTGACGCGGCGAGTCAATCCTTGTGCGATGGCCAGTGCCAGCGCACCGGTTACCAGTGCCGCACCGCCCATATCTGACTTCATGGAATCCATGAATCCACTCGGCTTCAAGCTGTAACCACCGCTGTCAAAAGTGATGCCCTTGCCCACCAGACAAGCAAACACCGGCGCATCGGGGCTGCCGGTTGGGTTAAAATCCAGCGCCAGCAACACGGGTTGACGCTCAGAGCCACGACCTACGGTATGTAGACCAATATAGTTTTGATCGCGCAGATCTTCACCCTTGGTAATGCGGTAGCTGACAGCATTGCCCCCGACATCATGCAACAAATCCACTGCTCGCGTTGCCAGTTGCTCCGGCCCCAAATCTTCTGCAGGCAGGTTAATGGTGTCGCGCACCCAATCAACGACCTTCAGGCGCAGATCCAGCGCCTTGCGTTGTGCATCTTCTAACGGAGCCCACTCGACGGTACGTTTACCTTTTGGCGCACGATATCCCTGCCAGAATGCCCAGCTGGTTTCCAAATCCCAGCCTTCGCCCACCAGCTTGACGTGTTTGATGCCTTGTCCGTCAATCTTGCGCCCTGCACGTTGAATTGTGCTCAACGCAGCGCCTGCCGGTAGATGAATGGTGAATCCCTGTTCGTTAGCGCTCAACGACGCTTTTTCTCCCCAACGTGCATCTGCAGGCTGAGTGGAGAGTGAAATCTGCATAGCTTCGCTTGTCATATCAGCTCCGTGGATAATGTACTTAACAGCAACCTATACCCGTTATATTTCAACTTAAATTATTTACGGTATCGTGCTGAAAAAAAAGGGCTACCCGTCAGGCAGCCCGAATCATCATTCTGCTTCGTCTAGCCACACCAGCAGTATCGCTTCCAGGATCTTTTCGTTAGAAGCGTCAGGTGCATCATCAAAATCATCCAACTCACAAATCCAACGATGCATGTCAGTAAAGCGCACTGTTTTCGGGTCCGTGTCGGGAAACGCGTCATACAGTGCTTCACCAATGGCACGGCTGTCTGTCCATTTCAATCCCATGTTCAGCTCCTGTTAATGCTCGCGGGCATGGTTAATGGTGTACCGCGGGATTTCAACCACCAGATCTTCACCTGCAACACGCGCCTGACAGCCCAGACGGCTTTCTGGCTCCAGTCCCCAGGCTTTATCCAGCATGTCATCTTCATCTTCAGTGCTTTCCGCTAGAGAATCAAACCCTTCGCGAACAATGCAATGGCAGGTAGTGCACGCACAGGATTTCTCGCAGGCGTGTTCGACTTCAATACCATTGCGCAGAGCGACGTCCAGAATCGTCTCACCCGCTTTGGCTTCCAACACCGCACCTTCAGGACACAAATCCTGATGCGGCAAAAAAACTATCTTAGGCATGCTCACACCTCATCCACAGAGTGTCCTGCCAGCGCCCGTCGAATGGAAGCATCCATTCGGCGCGCAGCGAACCCCTGGGTTTGTTGATCTACTGTTTTTATTGCAGCTTCAATCAGAGCGACGTCATCACCTGCACTCACCTGTTGCAATGCTGACACCGCTTGAACGATAGCGGCCTGTTCTTCGGCACTCAGCAAGTCTGCATCGGCTGCCAGCGCGCTCTGCACGCTTTCCAGCACACGCGCTGCTTCGACTTTTTGTTCCGCCAACATACGTGCTGCCACGTCGCTTTGGGCATTCTGCATCGAATCGGTGATCATTGCGGCGATTTCATCATCGCTCAGCCCATACGACGGTTTAACCTGAATTGATGCTTCCACCCCCGTGGATTTCTCCATCGCAGTGACGCTCAACAGGCCATCCGCATCCACTTGAAAAGTGACGCGAATGTGCGCCCCACCCGCAGGCAGAGGCGGAATACCGCGCAGCGAGAATCGGGCCAAGGAGCGGCAATCCTGCACCAGTTCGCGTTCTCCTTGCAGCACATGGATCATCATGGCTGTCTGGCCGTCTTTAAACGTCGTGAACTCCTGCGCACGCGCCACAGGGATAGTGGTGTTACGCGGAATCACTTTCTCGACCAAACCGCCCATGGTCTCCAGACCGAGCGAAAGCGGAATCACATCCAGCAGCAGCATCTCACTGTCGGGTTTGTTACCGACCAAAATGTCCGCCTGAATGGCTGCACCCAACGCCACTACTTTATCTGGATCGATCGAAGTAAGGGGCGTACGGCCAAAGAAATCGCCGACGCGCGAGCGCACCAACGGCACGCGGGTTGAGCCCCCCACCATGACCACTTCTTGCACTTCATCTGCCTGAACGCCCGCATCTTTTAATGCCCGGCGGCAGGAAAGCAGCGTGCGTTTTACCAGCGGCTCGATAAGCGCATCAAACTGCTCGCGGCTCAACTCGCCCTGCCAGCGTCCAACCTGCACAGTTACCGAGGATGCAGCGCTAAGCGCAACCTTGGCACGCAGAGCAGTTTCAATCAATTCCCGTTGAGCACGGGCATCGGTTCGATCGTCAATCCCGGCCTGTTCACGTAGCCATTCCACCAACAGGTGATCGAAATCATCGCCGCCAAGCGCTGAATCACCGCCCGTGGCCAGCACTTCAAACACCCCACGACTCAAGCGAAGGATAGAAATATCGAAGGTACCACCACCGAGGTCGTAGACAGCTATCACCCCTTCTTTGCCTGAATCCAGACCGTAAGCAATGGCCGCCGCGGTAGGCTCATTGAGCAAACGCAGCACATGCAACCCGGCCAGGCGCGCAGCATCTTTGGTGCCTTGACGTTGTGCGTCGTCGAAATACGCGGGAACGGTGATCACGACACCATCCGGCACGCCTCCCAGTGCTTCTTGCGCGCGCGCCGCTAGCGCCAACAGGATGTCAGCTGAAACCTGAATGGGATTCTTGCTGCCTGCCGCCGTTTGCAACAAAGGTAAGCCATTGTCGCTGGCCTGAAAATGATAAGGCAAATGGGGATAACGCTGCTGAATATCAGCCAGCGAACGGCCCATCAGTCGTTTGACGGAGCTGATGGTATTGGCTGGATCGTTCACGGCCTGTTCTTGGGCCGCCCAACCAACCTCTACGCTTTCTGCGCCGTAACGGACCACGGACGGTAACAGTTCACGTCCTTGGGCATCAGCCAGCGTCTGCGCTTCGCCACTGCGCACCGTCGCCACCAGAGAATTGGTGGTGCCGAGATCAATACCCACGGCAAGACGGCGCTGGTGCGGTGCAGCGCTGAGGCCTGGTTCACTAATTTGTAATAGGGCCATATTGAGCTTCCATCAATTGGCTGTCGGTGCCACAGTTGCGCCGACGAAATAAAAAGGACTTTATTCGATTATGTGCATCACTGCGCAGATTAACGGTCCAGCAGTTGTTCTTCGAGTTGTTCCACTTGCTGTTGCAGCTTATCCAAAAAGCGGAGTTTACGCACCGTATCAGCGGCCGCAGACCACGATGCCTGTGCCAATTCGGACTGCATCTGCGCAGTGCGCTGACGAATCATACCGGTTAATCGGCTGGCAAAGTCAGCCAGCGCCGTTTCAGCATCACGCTGATGCGAAATAGCCTCCAACTGCTCACGCAGTTCCAATTGCTCCATCAGAAATGCAGTATCGCGCATCGTATGCTGTTCGTTACCCAGATCAAAACCGTGCAACGATAACATATATTCTGCACGTTTCAGCGGATGTTTCAGAGATTGGTAAGCATCATTGACCGTAGCCGCCTGCTGAAGTGCCAGCAGACGCTCCCGCTCAGGGTGCGTGGCAAAACGATCGGGATGAAACTGGCGTTGCAGTTCCTGATAACGAGAAAGGAGCAAGCTGCCATCCACATCGTAGTGAACCGGCAGCCCGAATAACGTAAAGTAATCCATAGTGTGCTCGGACATTCTGGCGCTAACGGGTAGCCGCCCTGCGCGAATGCGTCACGAGCATGCCCCCGTTAACACGGACAAAACGAATCAGACCGTAAAGCTTTCGCCGCAGCCACATTCGCCGCTAACGTTGGGGTTATTGAACTTGAATCCTTCGTTCAAACCTTCTTTGACGAAATCCAACTGCGTGCCATCAAGATAGACCAGGCTCTTGCCATCAATGATGACCTTCACCCCTTTATCTTCAAACACCACATCATCGTCATTGAGATCATCGACAAATTCAAGCACATAAGCCATACCTGAACAACCCGATGTCCGCACGCCCAGGCGCAGGCCAACACCTTTGCCTCGATTTGCCATAAAAGCACTTACACGCTGTGCTGCGCTATCGCTAAGAGAAATAGACATACAACAACCTCGGTATCGTTAGCACACTTGCTGCCCGGCGCGTAAATGCCGGGCAGTACGGTTCGCCGACAAATTATTTCGCTGTGCGTTTACTTTTGTAATCTGCGATCGCTGCTTTGATCGCATCTTCCGCCAGAATAGAACAGTGAATTTTGACCGGTGGCAGTTCCAGTTCCTCGGCGATCTGAGTGTTCTTGATCGCTTCAGCTTCGTCCAGAGACTTGCCTTTCACCCATTCAGTGATCAGCGAACTGGAAGCAATGGCGGAGCCACAACCGTAGGTTTTAAAACGTGCGTCTTCGATAATGCCGTTGTCGCTGACTTTGATCTGTAATTTCATTACATCGCCACACGCTGGTGCGCCCACCATGCCGCTGCCAATCGAAGGATCGGCGTTGTCAAAGGAGCCAACGTTGCGCGGATTTTCGTAATGATCAATAACTTTTTCGCTGTATGCCATGATTAGCGTTCCCCGTGCTGAGAATTAATGATGAGCCCATTCGATGGTAGTCAAATCCACGCCCTGCTTGAACATCTCCCACAACGGAGAAAGATCGCGCAGACGCCCAATGGATTTCTGTACCAGCGCAATGGCGTAGTCGATCTCTTCTTCAGTGGTAAAACGGCCAAGAGAAAAGCGGATCGAACTGTGCGCTAATTCATCATTCATGCCTAACGCACGCAGCACATAGGATGGCTCCAGGCTCGCAGAGGTACAGGCGGAACCGGAGGAGACAGCCAAATCTTTCAGCGCCATGATCAGGGATTCACCCTCAACATAGTTAAAGCTGACATTCAGGATATTCGGCGCGCCCTGCTCCAGATCGCCGTTGAGGTATACCTCTTCAATATCCTTGATACCGTTCCACAGACGATGGCGCAGCGCGCTCAGACGAGCGACTTCCGTCGCCATCTCTTCTTTGGCAATGCGATAAGCTTCACCCATGCCGACGATCTGGTGCACGGGCAAGGTGCCAGAACGCATACCGCGTTCGTGACCGCCGCCATGCATCTGCGCTTCAATGCGGATACGGGGTTTACGACGTACATACAATGCACCAATGCCTTTCGGGCCATAAATTTTATGACCAGAGAAAGACATCAAATCCACTTTTATCTTGCTGAGATCGATAGGCAGTTTGCCCACGCTCTGCGTTGCATCAACGTGGAACACAATGCCACGGCTGCGGCACATCTCGCCGATAGCGGCGATATCCTGTACCACACCGATTTCGTTGTTAACGTGCATAATGGAAACCACAATGGTGTCTTCACGCATTGCCGCTTCAAGTTCATGCAGATCGATAATGCCGTTACGCTGCGGCGCAAGGTAAGTGACCTCAAAGCCTTCACGTTCTAGCTGACGGCAGGTATCCAGCACAGCTTTGTGTTCAGTCTTGCTGGTAATGATGTGCTTGCCTTTCTTCTGATAGAAGTTGGCGGCGCCCTTGATGGCCAGGTTATCCGCTTCGGTCGCGCCTGAAGTGAACACGATCTCACGCGGATCCGCTCCCACCAGTTCAGCGATTTGGTTACGCGCGATATCCACAGCCTCTTCCGCCTGCCAACCAAAGCGGTGTGAGCGGGAAGCCGGGTTGCCAAACGTACCGTCCAAGGTCAAAAACTGCATCATTTTTTCAGCCACGCGCGGATCAACCGGCGTCGTGGCTGAATAATCTAGATAAATGGGTAACTTCATTGCTCATAAACTCCGTACATCACTTCAAAACGTACAATGCGTTTTGTTTTTATTATTCCTGCGAGGATGAACTGTCAGGCGCGCAGATTAACATTAATGGTTTCTTGAATACGTCCGTTGGCAGTGCGGCGAGTGTCGGCATCTTGGCGGTCTGCTACGTCCAGCACTTCTTGGTTATTTACCAATTCGTCCAGCGTGATATTGTTCAAGAAATCGGTGATACGGTCGCTGAGATCGCGCCACAGCGTGTGTGTCAGGCAGCGATCGCCGCCCTGGCAGCCTTCACGCCCTTGGCAGCGGGTCGCATCGACGGATTCGTCTACGGCAGAAATCACGGCACCAACGGCGATTTCATTTGCGTTTTTGCCTAGCAGGTAACCACCGCCCGGCCCGCGGACGCTGGAAACCAGCCCGTTTTTGCGCAAGCGAGAGAACAGTTGCTCCAGATACGACAGTGATATTCCCTGCCGCTCGGAAATATCAGCCAAAGGAACCGGCCCTTCTTTGGAGTGCAACGCCACATCAAGCATGGCGGTAACGGCATAACGGCCTTTTGATGTCAGTCTCATGATAGTGGTACCCGTAGATAAAACAGCTTATTATCAAACTCGATTATTATAAACATGCACTGTGAATGCATGTACTTGCATAGCATGATTCGAGTCTGACATTCCTGAGTGTTTTAGTCAACTATTTAACCGAGTAATTTGCTCAGGTATTTATTCTACGCCGTTCTATTCCTTACTGTCATGCCGGTTTTTTTGTATCGAGCTTAAAATGCCACGCAAAATGGCCAGTTCCTGTTCTTCCGGGCGAGCACGGGTAAACAAGCGGCGCAGCTTGTGCATCACCTGCCCCTGATGTGCCTTGCGAATAAAACCGGTGTAGTGCAGCGTATCTTCCAGATGGGTATAGAAGCGTTCCAGGTCGTCAACCAACGGGTAAGGTTCTTCCGTGATTTCGGGCACCGCTTGCGCCAGCAGATCGAGATGTGCGACACGGACTTCATAGGCGATCAACTGCACCGCCATCGCCAGATTTAACGAGCTGTACTCTGGGTTGGCAGGAATACATACGTGATAATGGCATTTTTGCAGCTCGTCATTGGTCAGCCCCACACGTTCGCGGCCAAACACCAGCGCCACAGGCGCGTGCTGCGCTTCGCGCGCACTGCGAACGCCACACTCACGCGGCTCCAGCATCGGCCAAGGCAGAGAACGGGAACGCGCGCTGGTGCCAACCACCAGGCTACACCCGACCAGCGCCTCATCCAGCGTATCCACCAGCGTGGCATTACCAATAATATCGCTGGCCCCCGCAGCCAGGGCGATCGCTTGTGAATCCGGTTTAATCAGCGGGTTCACCAAATAAAGGTTCTTTAACCCCATGGTCTTCATCGCCCTGGCGGTGGACCCCATGTTGCCTGTGTGCGAGGTTTCCACCAGAACGATGCGAATATTCTCTAACATGTTGACTCAGCAGTAAGAAAGAAGAAAAAGAGTGAAAAACAGGATTAGTGTATCACAGACTTCGCTATTTTCTCTTTCCCCTGCTATACTGCGCCTCGCTTTCTGTTCTTTAACATCCTAGTGGACGATACCATGCATCCGATGCTTAACATCGCTGTGCGCGCTGCGCGCAAGGGCGGTAATTTAATTGCCAAGAATTATGAAACCCCTGACGCCGTTGAAGCGAGCCAAAAAGGCAGCAACGATTTTGTCACCAACGTTGACCGCGACGCCGAACGCCTGATTATTGAGGTGATCCGCAAATCCTACCCCCAACACACCATTATTGGTGAAGAGTGCGGCGAATTAGTCGGTGAAGACGACACAGTGCAATGGATTATCGATCCGCTGGATGGCACCACCAACTTCGTTAAACGTCTCCCCCATTTTGCTGTATCCATTGCTGTGCGCATTAAAGGCCGCACTGAAGTGGCAGTGGTTTATGATCCGATGCGCAATGAGTTATTTACCGCAACGCGCGGTCAGGGTGCGCAGTTAAACGGTTATCGTCTGCGCAGCGGCAATGCTCGCGATCTGGACGGCACCATTCTGGCGACCGGTTTCCCTTTCAAGCAGAAGCAGCACGCCGCCTCTTATATCAATATGGTTTCTGCTCTGTTCACCACCTGCGCTGACTTCCGTCGCACCGGCTCTGCCGCGCTGGATCTGGCCTATGTGGCAGCAGGCCGCGTAGACGGTTTCTTCGAAATTGGCCTGAAGCCCTGGGATTTTGCCGGTGGCGAATTGATGGTGCGTGAAGCGGGTGGCGTTGTCACTGACTTCTTGGGCGGCCACAACTATCTCTCTTCAGGTAATCTGGTTGCGGGAAACCCGCGCGTGGTGAAGTCCATTCTTTCCGCCATCCGCGAACAACTCAGCGAAGCCCTGAAACGCTAAGCCAGTCCTTTGTCCCGTTCACTGTCAGTGAGCGGGGCAACCTCTGATATTTTTCCTTACATTGCGTTCCTGTTAACTTTTAGCGTATGGTTATACGATAATGATTATCAAATGCATTACATCTGTCTGATTTGAATTAAGAGAGGCTTAATTCATCAGGGCAGATGGTAACGGGACGACACCATGTTTAATAAATCCATCCATTCGCTGTTCTTCACCGCACTCCTTGCTACACCACTTTTTAGCCACGCTACGCAATATCCATTGACCATCACGGATATGGCAGGCAATACCGTTACCCTGCAACACGAACCGAAGCATCTGGTGTTGCAAGACGGACGCGATATTATGGCGTTGGCGCTGCTGGATCGCGACGATCCTTTCCAGCGTTTGGTGGCCTGGAACAACCTGCCGAAAAAGCAAGACACCGCGACCTGGAATCTGCTGAAGGGCAAATGGCCGGAAGCAGAAAATATTCTTGATATGGGTTTTGGTGACAAAGGCGACATTGAGCTGGAAAGCGTGCTGGTGAAAAAACCAGACCTGATGGTCGCACAACTGCGCGCCAAGCCGTCATTGGAAGGCAATGGCGTCGTCAACAAGCTGAATGAACTGCACATTCCACTGTTGTTTGTGGATTATGAAATCGATCCAGCCAAGAACACCGCAAACAGCATCGATCTGCTCGGTAAAGTGCTCAACCGTGAAGAGAACGCCAAAGCCTATACTGATTTCTACCGTCAACACGCCGCAGACATCCAGCAGAAAACGGCGGCCATTACGCCCAAACCACGTATCTTTATCGAACCCATCGCAGGCAACAGCGATGCATGCTGCTTTAGCCATAAAGACAATGGCTGGGGCGGTTTGCTAAGAGCGGTTGGGGTGACCAACATCGCCGCCGATCTTCTGCCGGGTGCCACCGGTTTTATCTCGCTGGAAAAAGTGATTGCAGAAAAACCGGATGCCTACATTATGACCGGTTCCAAACGTGGTAACAGTGCTAACAAAATTCTGTCATTCGGCTACAACGCCACGTCCGAGGATATCCAGGCGAAAGCCGATGTGCTGCTGAGCCGTCCAGGTATCGATCAAGTCCCCGCGATCAAGGCTGGTCAGGTTTACGGGGTATATCACCACTTCTACAACCACCCGTATAACATTGTCGGCATGGAATATCTGGCGAAAATTGCCTACCCGAAAACGTTGGCAACGTTAAACCCAGATCAGACCTATCACGATATCGTTCGTCGCTTCACTGAGCTTCCGGACACGCCGTTTATTTTCAGTCAAAAGTTGGCCAAGTAGTTGATGAGCACGACCACTGACATCAGCCGTCAAAAGGCGGCTGAATCGGATATCCTCCGTCATTATCAAGATATTCTGCGCCATCGGTTGCTGATCATGTTGCTGCTGGTTGCCGCTATCGTTGCCTCCCTGCTGCTGGATTTCACCATGGGACCTTCGGGCCTTTCGCTCGACGTGCTGTGGCAAACGCTGACAAACCCGTCGCAGGCTGATGCCGGCACGCGCGTCATTGTGTGGGATATTCGCCTGCCCTACGCACTGATGGCACTGATTGTCGGGCTGGCATTGGGATTGGCGGGTGCAGAGATGCAGACCATTTTGAATAACCCGT
This sequence comes from Serratia marcescens, assembly GCA_015548865.1. Lineage (GTDB taxonomy): Bacteria > Pseudomonadota > Gammaproteobacteria > Enterobacterales > Enterobacteriaceae > Symbiopectobacterium > Symbiopectobacterium marcescens_A. The sequence goes on from JADMXW010000017.1 coordinate 111,959, forward strand.
TAGCGAGCCCGTTTACGCTGGGCGTCTCTTCAGCCGCCGCATTCGGCGCTGCTTTAGCGATTGTTTTGGGGATTGGTATTCCCGGCATTCCGGCCCAGTGGTTTATCTCTGCCAATGCATTTTTATTTGCGCTGATGGCCGCGCTGCTACTCGATGGTATTACCCGTTGGACCAACGTTGCGACGTCCGGCGTAGTCTTGTTTGGCATCGCGCTGGTGTTCACCTTTAATGCGCTGGTATCAATGCTGCAATTCATTGCCAATGAAGATACCTTGCAAGGGCTGGTGTTCTGGACCATGGGCAGCCTGGCTCGCGCCTCATGGGAAAAGCTGGGTGTACTGCTATTGGCACTGGTGGTATTGATGCCACTGTCATTTATGAGTTCATGGAAGCTGACTGCCTTGCGTCTTGGGGAAGATCGCGCCACCAGTTTTGGCATCAACGTGCGTCGCTTACGTCTGACGACGCTGCTGCGCATCAGCATTCTCTCTGCATTGTCAGTGGCTTTTGTCGGTCCGATCGGTTTTATTGGTCTGGTTGCGCCTCATATCGCCCGCATAGTATTTGGTGAAGACCATCGCTTCTATCTGCCCGCCAGTGCACTGATTGGTGCGTTGGTGTTATCGCTGGCATCGGTTGCGTCTAAAAACCTGATCCCCGGCGTAATTATTCCTGTTGGGATCGTGACATCGCTGGTTGGGGTGCCCTTCTTCCTGAGTATCATCCTACGCCATCGGGGGAATGTATGAGTCAAACGATGTCTCATGCCGGTTTGCGGATATCTCATTTCGAGGCAGGTTATCCGAAACGACAAATCATTCAGAATCTCAACGTACCCTTGCTGCCACGCGGTAAAATTACAGTACTGTTGGGCCCGAACGGCAGTGGCAAATCAACACTGTTACGCGCCTTGGCCGGGCTTGGTAATGCCAAAGGTGAGCTGCATCTGGATGATACCGAACTAATGCAACTCCCGTTCGCCAAGCGAGCAGAACAAGTGGTTTATCTGCCACAGTCCTTGCCTGCTGGTGTGCATTTACACGTGCTGGAATCCATCATCGTGGCACAGCGGGCTTCAGGCGGTTTGAACTCGCGCGAAAAAGAGAACGAAGTGTTGACGCTGTTGCGCCAGCTCGGTATTGAGCATCTGGCGATGAGCTATCTTGATCAACTCTCCGGCGGCCAAAAACAGTTAGTGGGGCTGGCGCAATCGCTGATTCGTCAACCTTCCTTGCTACTACTGGATGAACCCTTGAGCGCATTGGACCTGAACTATCAGTTTCATGTGATGGATTTGGTGCGTAAAGAGACGCGCAAGCGCAATATCGTCACGCTGGTCGTGGTGCACGATATCAATATCGCACTGCGCCACGGCGACCACGTACTGATGCTGAAAAACGGTGAATTGATTGCCGATGGTGCCCCTGCCGAAGTGATCAGCGCTGACAGCTTGGCACAGGTGTATGGCGTGCGCGGTCGCATTGAGCGCTGTTCGCAGGGCATACCGCAAGTAATGATTGATGGATTGGTATCTGAGCCAACGCTGTGACCTTCGAATACCCGCAGTGAAAGTGACAGAACGCGAATTAGCTGCGGGTTCTTCTTCTATTTCTCTTCTTTATTACCCACAGTAGACAAAACACGCCAAGAATACATTTTATTGTTTGATTAATAATCATACGTAACAAAAGCAAGGTCATCACCGGAGATAAATGACCAACACAAATCTCTAGAATGGCGTCTTATGAGCACATTAATTGTTAAACACAAGTACATAACATTCGAATGAAAATAGTCGATAATTTATTCTCTCATCATTGTATAAATAAAACCAATTACACAAAAGAGGACAGTTACATAAAATACAATGGACGATTTATTGGGGAACTCGTTCAGGTTTCTGAAAAAACAATACACACACTAATTTACTCAGAAAGAATCGTTAACGAAACATGTGCCCTGTTAAATTATGGAGCAGGCAATCAAGGTTGTGATATTGTAAACTCCAAGGGAGAGAGCTTTTTAAGAGCAAACTACGCAATGGCCAAAGGGGGACACTCTTTTGCCAAGCATGCAAGCATGTGTATAAAAGCACAGGCAGGGAATTGTTCTGGGCACGCAGACGTTGCATATTATCTCATTAGTAAAGACAACGTGACACTGCCTGTTGGCAGAGCAACATCAGATGTTAATGATCATGCTTTTGTCGTGATTGGTGATCCCCGCGACAATGCGCATGAAACGGTTATTGTCGATGCATGGCCGAGCTTAGCCACACCTTTCTTATTAAAGAATTCAGAAAGATCAATAATAAATAGAAATCCAACCATAAAAGAATGGTTGCCTGTAGGGAAAAAACCGCCTCAGAATGTTCCTATAGAGAAGATTCCTTTACGTGATATCACGCATTTTTTCAAAGAACATGACATGCCTGAAATAGGCAATAAGCTAAGTAAACATTTGATACAAGATATAGTAACCAGTCATTCTATTTGTGATCATCTTACAACGCTGGAGAATCCCAAAACAAGTTACTTATCAAAAAGTTCATTAAAAAGAGTTGATACTGATGCCATCAGAGCAGATATTTTTCACTCCAAAATGGCTGGTTATAAAAAATCACTAAAACTACGAAAAAATCATGACGTATAATTTTCTTAAAAATGAAATTTGTTGCTACCTTGGTATAAAAGAAACGATTGAAAATCAGGTTATCTGTATAATATACGAACAGGGCCATCAACTTGACATTATATTTAACGAAGTAAATTTCGTTAAATTAGTCATTTCGAAAAAATGCTACAACCATGTTGCTGACAATATATTTATTACATTCAAAAACAAAAACCTACCACCGAAAGAAGGTGACTGTTTCATCTACACCATAACAGAAGATAATACTGTCGTTATCTGGACAAAGGTAACAACAGAAGGATTAACGTTAACCCATTTACTTGATATCGCCCAAAGTCTATCTATAGAACTTCAAAAAACCTTTGATGTAAAAGAATACGCAACCGCTGAGTAAACAGAAAACCTATGCAACACCAGTTATAAATATCATGAAAACGGGCGGATACCACCGGTAATGGCAGGTTGCGCGGTCAGATAAAGCAGAACACCAGCACCGAACAACACAATGCCCCCCGTCAGCGACAGCGTGCTCCAGGCCGCCTGTTGCCACAGTACAGGAGCACGCGAGCGGCCCATTCGTTCAATCGCTCGGCGACAAAAGAACACCAACAGCGCCAACACGGAGAGGGTTATGGCCGTGCCCAGCGCCATCGCAAGCGCAGAAGCAACGCCCCAAGCAAACACGCCAATCACTTTGGCAAACAGCAACACCAGAATCGCGCCAGAACAGGGACGCAGTCCCATAGCGCACACAATCGCCAACCGGGTGCGCCAACCATCACCACGTTGCAACTCCTCCTGCGAAGGCAGATGACGATGACCGCAGTTGCATACATTATCATCTATCAACGTAAATGAAGGCGCTAAAGGTAACGGACGCGCGTCTGAAGTCAACACACTCATACGTTGAATTTTTGGCATGCCAGTATGCCGGGCATGGGTAAATGCCGCCCACAGGCGCCTGAGCGCGCGCCCGCTTAGCCACAATCCCAGTATCGCCACCAGCATAAAACTGGCCTTTTCCATCCAGAAACTGCCGGCGTGCAATGCACGACTGGAGAGTTGCAAAACTCCCAACATAATGCTCACCAACATAATCGCCATCATGCCTTGCAGCAACGATGATGCCAGCGTCAGTTTTAGACTGTTTTTAAGATGTGCTGGATGCGTAGCGAGATAGGTGGTAATCACCACTTTGCCGTGCCCTGGCCCCACCGCGTGCAAAATACCGTATACCAGACTAAATGTTAGCAGGCTTAGCCCAGCTTGATGCGGCCGTTCATGCACTGCTTCGAGCAGCGTTGACATCTGCTGATGCATTACCTTCTGCCAGGCAACGCTTTGCAGCAGAATATCCGGCCAGTAGCGCAGCGCTACGTGAGTGCCCACCGCCAGCAGCAGTAAAAAAATCGCTAACGGCCACAGGCCAAGGAAAATCCTCAATGTGCGGTTGTGTTTCGGTTTTTCAAACACAATCAATGGCATTCCAGCGTAATACGTTGCGCAAACTGTTTCCCCAGTGCCAGATCCTCATCGGGAGCATCAGCTTTATCCAGCGACAGCGCATAAGAGCGTAAATCTGCACTGGGTTTCGGGGTAAACAACGATGTTTTACAGTGTTCCGCCAGCGCAGGTGCAAGGCGGACAGCGTTTTTATCCTGATAGGACATATCAACAAAATAGGTCGGGTCATAGGTAGAAATCTGTAGTGGTGCACCTTTCAATGCCTGTGGATGTGCCAGCGACAGCACAAACTCCAACACCGCTTTGTTACCCTGCCGCGACAGGTGATACTCCGTCGGCAATGATTGAAATTTTATCGCTGTGTTATCCCGGTAGACCTCGGTAAAATAATGTTGGCCCAACACGTTCGCCATCACCTCCGCTGCCAGCTTTTTCCAGATTTCTGAGTCGCTTTTCGCATTACCTGCATCGTAGAGCAGGTCTGCCGAGGTAATCGGATCCATCGTCCAGTGCATACGCAACCCAGTGATCGTGTCGTTCTCACCTTCAACCGTGGTTTGGATATCGATAAAACTATGGGGATGTGCCCACACCGAAGGTGCTACAAGCAAGAACACCATGCCCCAACGCCACCCTAACTGAGCGCAACGGCGACCGAAAGTGTTATAAAGTAACATAATGTATCGTCTCTTGACGCAGGCGGCAACGCTTGGATTCCCCAAGCATCATCCTATTTCGAAATGGGCGTGATGCCTGGCTTATTGATCCTGAGCAGGCGTCGCTGGTCGCAAAAATAGCGCGGGAATGGCCAAAGCAGCCATCACCAAAAACGTACCATGCTGGAGATGCTCAAATAAAAAGCCAGACACCACCGTCATCACTGCAATGCTGCCCCCCATCGCCAGTGCCGAATAGACGGCCTGCAACCGCAACACATCTCCGCCGCTACGTGAAGAGATAAAGCGCATCGCGGCCAGATGGCACAGGGTAAAAGTACCGCAGTGCAATATCTGTATCACAATCAACCAAGGCAGCGCTACGGTGGCCCCCATCAAGCTCCAGCGTACAATGCCTGACAACGCCGACAGTAACAGCAGATCGCGTGCGCTAAAACGCGCAAACCAACGCTTGCTGAACATAAACACCACCACCTCAGCCACCACGCCCAACGACCACAGATAACCAATCACCGCGGGCGAATAGCCCGCACTCTGCCAATAGATAACGCTAAAGCCGTAATAGGCCGCGTGTGCGCCTTGCAACAACGCAACGCAGACAAGAAAACGCCACACACCGGATTCACGCAGTAACTGAGGCCAGGGTGTTGCTGGTGCAGCATGTTCTGTGCCTACACTCGTCATTGGCATCACGGACGGTCTCAGTAGCATTCCCAATAGCATGCAGAACAGCCCAACGGTCAGTGTTGCCAGAATTGCCGTGTGTCCCCAGGCGGCCACCAACTCCCCCGTGACGGCGGATCCAATCACAAAGGCTACCGATCCCCAGACCCGCACCTTGCCATAATCCATGGCTATCTGGCGTTGCCAGGTGGCAGCCAGACCGTCGTTCAAAGGCACCAACGGAGAGAAGAACAGATTAAAACCCACTATCACCAGCAGCAGCCACAACCAGGCATTTCCCAGCCAGAAGCCCAGCGCCAGAATCAACGACAGCAGAGCCAAAAGACGTATTGCTTTGATAAGATGAGCGGGATTTCTCACACACGGCGTGATAAAAAGGCTGCCTACACAACGCGCGATCAGTCCGGCCCCCAGCAGCAAACCAATATTTTCCGCGCTGAGACCTTCCCCTTTCAGCCAGCCGCTCCAGAAAGGCAGGAAAATGCCATAACAAAAAAAGTAGGTGAAATAACTGAGCGCCAGCCAGTAGGTGGATTGCAAAACCATCGTCTCTCCTTATCAGCTGCGCAGCACATGTTGTCACTGCGTGCCTACAAGCCCCATCATCACGCCCCAAAAAGGCGTCTTAGCCTAACAGGTAAGGAAGTGGCTTCCCAGAGCGGGCTCGCAAAATTCAATTTATCAGGAGCGGAGAAGATACCGTTGTGCGGGGTCTTCACAGGGCACACGCATCTGCAACAACGCGGGCCAAAGTGCGGGCCAATCCCCCTCATGCCCCACGTCGTGTACTACACGCACATCGGCACAGCGTCCCACGGCAGCGACAAAAAAATGCGCAATAATGGAAGGAACAATGCGATCGGCATCGCCACTGAAATGCAGTTGCGGCACAGCGGCAGTCTTGCTTGCTACATCAGCAGGATTAAGCGAATCAGGCATGAGAGATACACGGTGCAGGCGATTAACAGCAACATGATCGAGGTTACCCGCTACTGTGCGCAGTAGCGCGATATCATTACGCCGTGCAGCAATCAACACTGCGATGGCACCGCCGCCAGAATATCCAGTCAACACCACGCGCTGACCCGATATCTGGCGCAAATAGTGTGAAATGGCCGCATCCATCGCCGCGACAACATCGGGTGCAAAACGTTTGTCCGTCCAGTATTCAGGGCGACAGGCAGATGCGTGTTCAATGGAAGTAAATTGGCAGGGGCGCGCCAGATAAACCACATTGGCGGCTGTATCCTCTGCGGCTAATGCCAGTCCCATGGCACGGCGCGGCGTAGGATCTTGCGATACCTGATAACGACCGCGCCAGGCACGTCCATCACCCTCAATATAAACGTGTAATGGACGATCGCTGCGCGTAATGCGCACATAGGTGGTCAAGTGAAAGGGAGCGACCCACAACGTGTCATGGTGCAAATCACCACGTAGAGCCAATTGTTCAGCATGATACTGAGGATCGAAATGGCACCCTGTCAACCCAGTGACCAATGGCAACAACAGCCTACAAAATACAGAGAGAAACGCGCGGCTCAACATGGCTGATACCAAGGCCACTGTTTCAGCCGCTGCGCCATGGCTTGTACAACCGGTGCCCAATGCCCATGCTGCGGTTGACGAAACAGCGTTAATGAGGGATACCAAGGGGAGTCATCACGCGACAGCAACCAGCGCCATTCAGGCTCGTAAGGCAGCATCACCCATGCAGGCCGCCCCAGTGCACCGGCTAAATGCACAGGAGAGGAATCTACTGAAATCAACACATCGATAATGCATAAGATAGCCGCCGTATCATCAAAATCGACGATCTCATCGCTCAGCGACAACAGATCCATCCCTGCAGGCGGCGTAGCCGCTTGGGATGCAGCCACACCTTTCTGCAGCGCAAGAAAGCTAACGCCAGGCTGTGCCAGTGGCGCAAGATCGTTCAGGGTCATCGAGCGATTTTTATCATTGTTATGTTCTGGCCTCCCCGCCCAAACCAATCCAACAAGCGGTCGAGGTAAATGCGCCAGTCGCTGCTGCCAGGCAGCGATACGCTGGGGATCGGCAAACAGATAAGGCACCGTGCCGGGCAAATCGGCCAATTGCAGACCCAACGCCATAGGCAAACTCATCAGTTCACAGTGATAATCAAAGGGTGGTGGTAAACTCTCACGGACGACAATGGTATCCCAACCTTCGCAGCGGCGAGCCAGAGCCAGGCACTCTTTGTTCACTTGCAAAATAATGCGCGCTTCACTGCGCTCGCGGGCGATTTTTACCAAACGCAAAAACTGAAAAGTGTCACCGAAGCCTTGTTCATCGTGGATCAGCAAGCATTTTCCGGCGATTTTCTGCCCTTCCCAGCGAGGTTTCTGCACATGTCGGCATACCTTAGCCGTATGTTCCATCTGGTAACGAAAGCGATATTCGCGCCAACCGTGTGAAAAATTACCCGTCACCAACAGCAGTGACGCCAGATCGAAGCGGGCCGCCATCTCACCGGGACGAACGCGTACCAGCATGGCCATAATACGCAATGCTGGCTCCATTTTTAACTGAGCACGCAGCGCTCGTGCCAGTAAATGCCACAACGTCGGCGGTCCGTTACCTTTAGCCAATGTTTGCGTCAGCAAGGCCTCCACCTCAGCATGGCATCCTTGCGCAGACAGTTCGAGTACCTGCTGGTGGCATGCAGCAATCGCCTCTGCAGACAGCGCAGTACCCGACGTTGCGCCCTGCGCGTTAACGCGGTCCGGCGCAAAGGCGCGTAGTGCATCCAGCCAACGTGCGGCCTCTTCTGGTCGCTGACGCGCCGTCGCCAAATCGGCAAGATTGAGATAGGCCTCCGCGCATCGAGGGGCAATGGCTATCGACTGTTCAGCCAACTCGGCAGCTCGCTCCATCTGACCGAGTTCGCGTAACAATGAGGATTGATTGATGCAGGCCTGAACAAAATGAGGAGCGTGCTCCAGCGCCTGCTGATAGTGATACAATGCTTGTGGGCTGTCTCCTAAACGACGTAGCGTGTTTGCCAGATTATTATGTGCTTGTGGACTGGTAGGGCGAACAGCCAGCACGTTTCGCAAACACGTCTCGCTGAAAGTCAGCTTTCCACACTCTTGTGCGATGATACCCAGATTGTTCCACGCATCCATCAGTTGCGGATCGGCAGCGACCGCCTTACGAGCCGACTGCTCTGCCTCCCTCAGTAATCCCTTTTGGCGGTACATCTCTGCCAAATTACTGTGAAGCAGCGCTGGCGCTTGCGGCATCCGGGTAGCCGCTTCCAAATAGCCAATGGCCCGTTCCTGTAAGCCATACGCATGCGCCATGATGCCGAGCAAATGTACGGCACCTGGCTGCTGAGGTGATACACGTAAAATACGCAGACAGAGTTGCTCTGCCTGCGCTGCCTGACCAGCCCGCCAGTGTGCATATGCACGCCGCATGGCCGTCTCTACGGTAAGCGGAGCGCTCACTGGGTGAGTAGGATTAAGCACAAAAGAACTCCCTGGTGCCGAAGCATGAACTGAAATATGTGCCAAGGGCGTAATTGCGCCCCTGGCAAATCGGCATCAGAACTGCCAACGCAGTTGCAGATTACCAGTATGACTTTGATAATGCTGAGCTGCCTCACCGGTATATTTTATCGTTACGCTGAGGTCACGAGAACCAACAAGGGAAACCCCCGCCGAAAACACTCCGGTATCCACAACAGGCTTTGAGCCACGGGCAACAAATGAACTCGCCCCGGTGCTGTCAGCAGAGAAACTGGCCACGGATTGCAACGCATCGTCATGATATTCATGACGCCATCCGGCCTGGATAAATGGCTGTATTTCGCCATCCGACATTTTGAAGCGATGATCCAGTTTTAACGCCAGGTCACTTTTAAGTGAAGTGACCGTTGTATCTTCGACACGTAATCCCGCGCCGTTGCCGCCCGATTCGGTATAACCATCCTGACTCAGTTTGCTGTAGGTCAAGGCCGCAATCGGCGTCAATCGGGTCCGCATCGTCCCCATAGAGAGCGGATACCCCACCAGACCGGATGCAACAAATTGGTTCCCTTTGAAATCTGCCGTGGTATTACCGTTAAACCCAGTGAAATCAATCTGACGTTTGGTGTCGTAATGGTGGAAGATACCACCGGTGGTCAGGTTGACATACCAAGGGTTACCCTCGTAGTTGGCATAGCCGAACAGTCCGTAAGATTTCACATGGGCCGAACTGCCCAGATTATCGCCGCTGCTGTTCACCATCGTGGTGGTGTAGCTGCCTAACCCCCCCAGACGCCAGTTGTCATTGACTTCACCATCGCCCCCTAGCATCAGTCCAACAAAGTGCCCATCGTAACCTGCAATTTCCCCTTGCTGGCCTCGGTTAACCTTACCGCCAAAGCCCTGCCCCCAGGCCACCGGACCGTCATCATTTTCCCCGGTAGAGATACCGCTACCCGCACCCGCCAGACGAATAGCTTCGCCACGCTGCGCTAATACATCCAATACTGACATGGCTGGCAGTGCTGCCGCCTGTGCCGATGCTGAGGCAATCGCCGCTGGGCTCAGTTGCGCGCCTGCTCGGTTTGCCTCTGCCGTATTTCCTACAGCGGCTCCGGCATTAAACAGATTGAGCAGTGACGATTCCGTACCACCGTAGTTAAACAAGCCATTCAAGGATGACATAGCGTTTGACGTCGTCGCGTAACCGATAGGCTTGTAATCGCCATTACAGTCACCCAGCGTCACCACCAAGTCACTGGTATTACCGTGCGTTACCGTATTACCGGTCAACAAACCGGTATAATTCTCAGCCCAGTAATCCAGTTTATCTGCGTTGTAGTCAGTGCCCTCACTGTTTGCACGAATCACCACATAACGCTGCCCTTGTGCAAACGCATATTGTCCGTTACCCACCAGCCCAACATTAGATCCGCTAGCGATATTGGCGCTGCCGGACACCACCAATCGGCCATATCCGTTGTAGGAGTTGATATCCCCGTTGGTAGCGAAGTAGTTATTCACGCCAAACAGCAGGCTGGCACCGCCACCTTGCTGGTAGTCACCGTCAATCGAGAGCACATTATTGACCAGAAGCTGTGCTGAGCCGTTCACCAATTGGCCTTCACCCAGAATGACATTATCATTGAGTACCGTACTGCCCGTGACAAAAGTCAGGTCACCCGCTGCAATAGAAATGGTGCCAATGCTGCTGAGATCGTACCCGGTCAACGTGCCGACATCCTCATCTTTGCCGCCAAAGAAAGTGAGCCCGCTGGTGGAATAAATATTTCCCGCAATTACCCCATCATTATAAATCGACCCGATACTCCCTCCATCAATGGAGAGCGCCGCTGACTCACCGCCAATAATGCCTTCGTTGGTGATATTGCCAAGGGTACCACCGTTGTAAACCCCCATGGCAACGTCAGTATCAATGATGCCGGAGTTGAAGAACGTCCCCACGTAGGAGCCGCCTTCCACTATCAGACCATATTCTGCACCAATCATGCCTTCGTTGATAATGCTGCCAATGGAGCCGACAGCCTCCTCTTGATCGCCAAACGCACCGATCGCCAGATTGGCACTCAAGGTCCCCGAGTTGAAGAACGTACCTACATATGCGCCACCCGCCACAATCAGCCCATCACTGGCATCGATAAGACCCGAATTGGAGATGGAACCGATCGAACTGTCATCTTCTACATTATCACCAAATACGCCAATACCGAGGCCTGCGCTGATCGTGCCACTGTTGATCAACGACTCCACACTGGCGTCGTTTTCGACAATAATCCCCTCATCTCCAGTGATAAGGCCGGTGTTATTGATAGAGTAAATGCTGGCGTTGTTGAGCCAAATGGCAACATCATCATCATCAGAAGCGATTACGCCGGAATTGGTTAACACATACAGCATGGAGTCATTTTCTAACACGACACCATTGTTACCACTTATCTCGCCGGAGTTTTCAAACATGCACAGGCTACTGGCGTTAACCAAAAATGCGGCATCTTCATAACCGTAAATATTTCCGGAGTTGTTAAACTCCCCCATAAAACTATTATTTTCGAGATAAATCCCTTTATGACCTTCGATGGTACCGGTATTAAATAACGAATCAATATTACCGGCATCACTCCAAACACCAATATTGTCATTCGCAGAAATCAAACCGGAGTTGGTCATTCCGCCAATAGAGCCCGTGTTATAAATACCGTCATTCCCCGTGATAATGCCAGCGTTGCTTAGCGTGCCAATGGTCGAGGTATTAGTGATACCAAAATCTGTGCCGGTAAGTGTTCCGGTGTTGGTAATACTCACATAATCTTGTGCGGTGGTAATGCTCAAACCACTTGAGCTCGTTGAAACATCAATCGATGCAGCGGATGATGGGTAAGTAGAAATAACACCGAGTATGGCACTTACCGCGACTACCAATGGTTTAACCTTGAATGATGAAGACCTCATTCGGCACTTCTCCCAAATAAATAACTAATTGATATTTCATCATTCCACTGATATCGATAGCTTATTAATTAATAACTGTGAATAATAATTTACGGTTATTAATTAAAAGCAAACCTCCTGGAAATAACGCGCTTGCTATAAGAACTGTCTCAAAGGGTAGACGGGACATGGGAGAAAACTTTCATATTCTGATTCTTGCTATAGCAGCGTCAGGATGGGGTATATCTGAGAGTTACACGGAGACGATGAGGAAGGGCGGTAAAAAAAACGCCAGCCCATAGGCTGGCGTTAATATATGTGTTACTCGTGATTAAGCATAAACAGGGAAACGCTCGCAAATAGCGAGTACTTTTTGTTTCACGCGTTCAATGGTCGCTTCGTCATTGATATTTTCCAATACATCACAGATCCAACCGGCAAGTTCACGCACTTCAGCTTCTTTGAAGCCACGACGCGTTGCTGCTGGAGTACCGATACGGATCCCCGAGGTAACAAACGGGCTCTTCGGATCGTTCGGGACACTGTTTTTGTTGACGGTAATGTTAGCGCGCCCCAAAGCGGCATCGGCTTCTTTACCCGTCAGATCTTTGCTTACCAAATCGAGCAGGAATAAGTGGTTGCTGGTACCGCCAGAGACCACATTAAAGCCACGCGCCAAGAAAACGTCAACCATGGCCTTAGCATTCTTCGCTACTTGCTGCTGATAAACCTTAAACTCAGGCTCCATCGCTTCTTTCAGTGCGACCGCTTTACCCGCGATAACGTGCATCAACGGGCCACCCTGACCACCAGGGAATACGGCAGAGTTCAGCTTCTTATACAGCTCTTCATCACCGCCCTTGGCCAGGATCAAGCCACCACGCGGACCCGCCAGCGTTTTATGAGTCGTGGTGGTGACGATATGCGCATGAGGAACCGGGTTAGGATAAACATCAGCCGCTACCAGACCTGCAACGTGTGCCATATCCACAAACAGATAAGCGCCAATGCTGTCAGCGATTTCACGCATTTTCGCCCAATCAACTACACCCGAGTAGGCAGAAAAACCGCCCACAATCATTTTCGGTTTGTGCGTTTGTGCCAGCTCAGCCATTTCTTCGTAATCGATTTTACCGCTTTCATCGATACCGTAAGGAATCACTTTGTACAGCTTACCAGACAGGTTAACCGGAGATCCGTGAGTCAGGTGACCACCGTGAGCCAGATTCATACCCAGAATGGTGTCTCCCGGTTGCAGCAGCGCGGTATACACAGCAAAGTTGGCCTGAGAACCAGAGTGCGGTTGCACGTTAGCATAATCGGCACCGAACAGCGCTTTAGCACGGTCAATCGCCAGTTGCTCTACGATGTCAACGTATTCGCAGCCACCGTAGTAACGTTTGCCGGGGTATCCTTCCGCATATTTGTTGGTTAACTGAGACCCTTGAGCCTGCATAACACGTGGGCTGGTGTAGTTTTCTGACGCGATCAGTTCAATATGTTCTTCCTGACGCACCACTTCTTGCTGCATTGCGTGCCACAGTTCGGCATCGTAATCGGCAATATTCATTTCACGCTTTAACATCCGCATCTCCTGACTCAGCTAACTATATGTACAGTTAAACGACATAACGTACAGTAAAACTGCATAAACGGTAAAAATTCCCCGCAGGGTAATGGCCTATAGTGTAAACCGTTTATCCCCTTGCATGATAGGGCTTGACAGAGGTTTTTACGCAAACGATTAGCCTCAGGCAGAGCAAGGCTTCGAAGCTTAATGAGCGAGTACGTTTGCAAGGGAATTTTCTTCATTTACATCCTGCATTTTCTTCATTTTGTATTCCCATCACCACCGTAAAATCTCCCCATCGCTTGCTGGCACAAACCCGTCCGACACTCACCGCCCACGTCTATCAGCGAATGAGTAGCCTCCTCCTTAACTGAAAAACATTTTCAATATGAGTCATCAGTACGAAGCCTTCTTCAACGCTATCCGCACCTATGGAACCCATATCGACAACCTCTCTGCGCTGGATAAATGATTGAGCCCCTGAGAAGCCCTCGCGCTAACCTTATTCACGATCACAAATTTGCGCTCCCGCCCGATCCGGTAATAACAAAAAACGGCATCGATCACAAAAATCCGCCGCACCGTAATTAAAATAACGTTTCATTTTTAAAAAACGGGGTTTTACCTTCGTTTATTAGCTCCGCGGCCTGCCTGCATCCCACTTTTTTGGCCGAACGAACAAGGAGTTTGTGTAAAAATAATTACCACGGGTGCAAGACCATTGCACATACCCAAAACGACGTCGTCTTTTTTACTACTTTTCGCTACAAGGGATGTATCTGACCATGTCTACACGATTTTCTCACCGTATTACGCTCGCGCTGCTGATTAGCGCTTCCGTGGGATATGCCCACGCACAAAAAAATGCAACGTCGGCCACTGAGACGCTGCCTGCTATCGTGTTGGGAGAACACACCACGCTCGAGGGCACTGTTTCACATCGCGATGCACGCTTGCCTGCCACTGTTGTTGTGAGAGACCAGCAGGGGCATCGTCGCCAAACGCAAACGGATGAACAAGGCCACTATCAGTTAGACATTTCTGAATTGACGGCACCGTTGCGCCTGTCGGCAGTGGAGTCTGGCGGGAATAACTGCTTGCTGAATAATCAGGCTCGCGCAATCTGCCTAAGCGCCTTACTGCCCACCGCTCAGTCAGGCAAAGGGAACACGGCCAATATCAACCCCTTCACCGATCGCATCGCTTCCGACATGGCAGCTGCGGCAGGTTACATTGGCCCCCAACAACTCTCTGATGATACAGGAACACCCGCGCTCTCAGCAGCAACCTGGAAACAGGCCAATGCCGTCTTTCATGCCGGTTTTGGAGCAGCATTAAAACAAATGGGTATCAATAACCCTTCACATTTTGATCCCCTGCACTACCCCATGGCACAGCAAAAAGCCGTTAGCCAACTGGTAGATGTGATCAATCACAATCGTAATTACCACAATGACAGCGGACAAGCCGGCCATACTGTACTGACGGACAGCGTGTTCCGCCCAATCGTCGGGCTTTCTGCCGATGGTAGCTACGAAGCGCTAGATTACGGCTATGCGCGTCGCCAGTTGGATGAGATCAAAAAGGCCAAAACACGTATCTTTATCGTGGGCGACTCCACCGCAGCTAACTATGAAAAACTGCGTTTTCCACGCATGGGCTGGGGACAGGTTTTTGAGCAACAATTCCGTCACGACGGTAGCGTCAAAGTGATCAACGGCGCACGTGCAGGACGCAGTTCACGCGATTTTTTCTATGAAGGTTGGTTCCGACAAATGCAGCCTCTGATGCAACCCGGCGACTACATTTTCATCCAGATGGGCCACAACGATCAGAACTGTAACGGTGCCAGAGCTGTACGTGGCGCGGCAGATGTTGGCAATCTGTGCACCTATCCTAACGATGCAGCAGGCAAGCGCCAATTCCCGCAGGGTAAACCGGATATGTCCTTCCAAAATGCACTGGAGCGTTACATTACCTATGCCCGCCAGCATCAGATGATCCCAGTACTGTTGACGCCAACAACACGGGTAAAAGATGCGCAAGGGAAAGATGGTACGCCCGCCGTTCACAGCCATTTCACGCGTCAAAATGCCGAAAACGGGTTTGCCTTTATCGGCGACTACAGCCAAACCATCAAAGACACGGCGAAAGCCAACAATGTCCCTTTGTTGGATATCGAACCCGAGACTATTGCGCTTGCTAACCGGGATAATGGGCAGCACTGGAAGCAGTATTGGTTGGTGATTGATCCGAAACGTTATCCGTACTACAAAGATCAGGGCGGCAGCATCACCAAACCGGATACGACCCATTTCCAACAAAAAGGCGCGATTGCCGTAGCCGAGATCGTCGCAGACAGCATTCGCGCCGACGAAGCGCTGCGTCCTCTGACTGATTATCTACTCAAGAAAAAACACTAAGATTTTCTCCCCTGAGCTTCTGCTCAGGGGCGTTTTCCCATTGTGCAAATTGATAGGCTTTACCTCTCGGACACTACAGTTAAGGAATGATCGGTATGTTTAAACCTCTTTCGGGCGCGATCGCGCTGGCTGTTATGGTGGCAGCGCCCTGGCAGCATGCATTAGCCAGTACAGATGTTAACGCCGTGGTTTCCGCCACAGCACCTGCCGCACCCAATACCTTTAAAACCATTGGTGATGCTCTCGCCAGCGCCCCCACAGACACAACGCCCTTTGTTATCTACATTAAAAAGGGCACGTACCATGAGCGCCTGGTCATTACACGTCCCAACGTCCATCTCAAAGGCGAAGATCGTGACCACACCATTATTGCCGTAGACACTGCCGCCGGTGCATTAAAACCAGACGGTTCCAAATGGGGAACATCCGGCAGTTATACGGTGAAGATCGATGCGCCTGATTTCAGCGCACGTACGCTGACAATTCGCAACGATTTTGACTATCTGGGCAATGAAGCCAAAAAGAGCGATGAGCCGACCAAGATAAAAGACACCCAAGCCGTGGCACTGTTAGTGGCAGAGAAAAGCGATCGTGCCTACTTCCATGATGTCAGTCTGGTTGGCTACCAAGACACACTGTATGTCAAAGGCGGGCGTAGCTTCTTTGAGAAATGCCGCATCAGTGGCACGGTGGATTTTATCTTCGGTAACGGCACAGCGCTGTTTGATGATTGCGACATCGTCGCTCGTACGCGCGTTAACCCCGGAGATGAATCCTACGGCTACCTGACAGCCCCCAGCACCGATATCAACCAGAAATACGGTTTGGTGATCACCAACAGCCGGGTGTTCAAAGAAGGTAGCGATGTACCCGCGAAAAGTTATGCGCTCGGCCGCCCTTGGCACCCAACCACCACCTTCCCTGATGGCCGCTATGCCGATCCTAACGCCATCGGACAAACGGTGTTTATCAACACCCAGATGGACGATGTGATCTATGGCTGGGACAAAATGTCCGGCAAAGATATCAAAGGGGAGAAAATCTGGTTCCAACCGCAGGATTCGCGTTTCTTCGAATACCAATCAACCGGTGCAGGCGCAGAAAAAAATGACGGACGTCGCCAGCTCACCGCAGAGCAGGCAGCAGAATACAGTAAGGAAAAGGTCTTGGATGGCTGGACGCCAACCGCACCTTGATATTGCGCTCCACGATCCCCGTCATGCGGGGATCGTGGCTTAAGCATCAGATAGCCGCTTCGTCTTCTTCGCCAGTACGGATACGCACCACGCGCGCCACATCAAACACGAAAATCTTGCCATCGCCAATCTTACCGGTCTGGGCGGTTTGTATAATGGTTTCGACACAGGTATCGACGATGTCATCAGCAACCACCAGTTCGATTTTTACCTTGGGCAAAAAATCGACCATATATTCTGCACCGCGATACAGCTCGGTATGGCCCTTCTGGCGCCCGAATCCTTTTACTTCCGTAACGGTCATGCCGGTGATACCCACTTCGGCTAACGCTTCACGCACGTCGTCCAATTTGAACGGTTTGATAATCGCATCTATTTTTTTCATGAAATAACCTTTGTGAACCTGTTTCTCTTCGACCGCAGTCGGGCATCAGTAAAAAACATTCTGTTAAACGGTAAAACCAAGAGTGCGCAACGCGCTGTCACTCTTTAAAATCGTTGGCATCCAACGCGTGACGTCCGAGCAATTTATAGAATTCGGTGCGGTTACGCCCCGCCATTCTGGCCGCCTGCGTCACGTTGCCTTTGGCAATTTGTAGCAGCTTACGTAAATAATTCAGCTCAAACTGGTGCCGTGCCTCCACAAAAGTCGGCAACGCGGTATTCTCACCTTCCAACGCCTGTTCGACCAGCGCATCGTTAATCACCGGAGCACTGGTTAACGCCACGCAGCGCTCAATCACATTCACCAGTTGACGCACATTACCGGGCCAACTCGCCGTCATCAAGCGTTTCATTGCATCGCTGGAAAAACTGCGAACGAAAGGCTTATGACGATTAGCCGCTTCACGCAGCAGATGATTAGCCAACAGCGGAATATCCTCGGCCCGTTCATGCAGCGCGGGTAATTTCATGGTCACTACATTTAAACGGTAGTAGAGATCTTCACGAAATTCGCCTTTTTCCATCGCAACCGGCAAATCCCGGTGCGTAGCGGAAAGAATACGCACATTGATATCAATATCCCGGTTGCTGCCCAGCGGTCGCACTTTGCGCTCCTGTAATACACGCAGCAGTTTGACCTGTAGCGACAGCGGCATATCACCTATCTCGTCAAGGAACAATGTTCCCCCTTCAGCCGCCTGAAACAGACCGGCGCGACTGCTAACCGCACCGGTAAAAGCCCCTTTGGCATGACCAAACAGTTCAGACTCCAGCAACGGTTCCGGCAATGCGCCACAGTTAATGGCAATAAAAGCGTTTTTCGCGCGCGGACTGGCGCTGTGAATCGCCCTTGCCAGCACCTCTTTCCCGGTTCCGCTCTGTCCGTTAATCAGCACGCTGACGTCAGACTGGGCCACCAGTTTAGCCTGCTCTAGCAAACGCAGCATCACTGGGCTGCGCGTAACGATAGTTTCCCGCCAATGGGATTCCCCGGCAGGGGCACTGAGCGCCAGCGCATCATCGATCGCTTTATAAAGTGCATCACGATCCACTGGCTTGGTCAGAAAACCAAACACGCCTTGCTGTGTTGCTGCCACAGCGTCAGGAATTGATCCATGGGCAGTCAGAATAATCACTGGTAGCCCTGGCTGTTGCTTCTGTATTTCAGAAAACAGCGCCAGACCATCCATTTCATCCATGCGCAAATCGCTGATAACTAAATCAATTCTATCGCGAGCCAGCACGCGCAACGCTTCAGCACCGCTTTCAGCCGTCACAACATGAAAACCTTCGCTGGTTAAACGCATACCCAGCAGTTTCAGCAAGCTGGGATCGTCATCCACCAGCAGCAAATCAGCCGTTTTTCGAATTGTCATGGGCGTGTAGGCTCCTATTTTGACGCCGCCGGCGCACTGTGGCGTTCTGCCGCGCCAGACTCATGCGAAGCCGCAGGCTCCGGGAGCTCACTGCTCATCGGCTTGCGCGTAGAAAGCTGACGCTCAATATCCGTCAGGTTTTCGAGTTTCCGCGTCGTCACATCCAGTTGATATTGCAAATTGCTCTGTTGAACCCGCATCGCTTCGAGCTGTTTGTCGTTAGCTTCCTGCAAGCGTTGAGTGCGTAAACGCTCATCTGTCAGCGCTAGCCAGAAAGTTTGCTTGTCGTGCCAGGTTTGCAACAGCGGGCGCAATGCCGTAGGAAAATCAGCCTGATAGACATTCAACCGATCGAGCGCCTGACGCCGTTCTGCTGGCGTGAGTTTAACCTGATCCAGTAAAATACTTTGTTTAAATGCCTGATCCCACGTCTCACCAGCCAGTGTTTGCGCAGTTTCGCGGGCCTGTAGCGGAGTTAATCGCTCAGCGCAATCCATGGCACGCAGCCAGTAAAGGGCATTATTCATCGCGTCGCGATCGTCAGTACGCCATAGGCTGTCACAGGGTGTCAGACGGTAATCACTCACTTGTTCTTTCGGTGTGACATTTTCGACATCACGTATCGCAATACGGTGATGGGTGCTGTCAACGCAACCAGCGAGCAGAGCAAAGAATACCAAAACCAATCCGCGTACCATGCTGTCAAAGCACCATGCTTTCATTTGTTACTCATTCTCAGCGGTTAGGGGCAATTCAATACGAAAACAGACGTCAGCATAATCCACCGATATCAGGCTCAGTTCCCCTCGCATACGACGAATGCAATCACGCGCAATGCTCAATCCAAGCCCGCTGCCTTTAACCGCGCCTTTACGCTGATGGCTTCCCTGATAGAAGGGCTCAAAAATCATGCCTTGCTCTGCTTCTGGAATTGCCGCGCCATCATTGGCGACGTCAATCTGAACCCGGTGTCCATGCTGGCGACTCCGAATCCAAATGTTACCGGATTCCTTCCCATAGTGCACCGCATTGGAATAGAGATTGTCGATAACACGCATCAGTAGCGTTGTTTCGGCCCAGCACCGAGTGACATCAAGCTGAGTCTCGGTGTGGATTGCCTTGGTGCGAGCAGGCAGACTGTGCGAGGACACCACGATATCCACCACTTCATCAATTTCGACAGGCTCCATCTCTGTCGGGGTATCGGCCAGTTTGCGGTTGTAATCAAGCAACTGATCGATAAGTTCCAACAGGTGTCGGCTACTGTTATCCAAAATGGCCACGACGTCTTTTTGATCCTGAGTCAATGGTCCGACAACTTCGTCGGCCAGCAGCGAGGTGCCTTCACGCAGGCTCGCCAACGGCGTTTTCAGTTCATGGGAAATATGGCGTAAAAATTCGTGACGTTGCGACTCCAGCCAGGAAAGGCGTTCACTCAGCCAAATAATGCGCTGTGCCAACGTTCGAATCTCTCTTGGTCCTTTAAAGGTGCTGGTATTCCCGAGCGAGCGCCCTTCACCCAGGCGTTTTATCATGCGTTCCACACCGTTAACCGGCCCAATGATCATTCGGGTAAACAACACCACCAAAAGCAGACTGACCATAAACAACA
This sequence comes from Serratia marcescens, assembly GCA_015548865.1. Classification (GTDB taxonomy): domain Bacteria; phylum Pseudomonadota; class Gammaproteobacteria; order Enterobacterales; family Enterobacteriaceae; genus Symbiopectobacterium; species Symbiopectobacterium marcescens_A. The sequence continues at coordinate 132,482 of JADMXW010000017.1, forward strand.
CCAGCGACTGCCAGCCGAAAAACTTGCCCCGCTCGGCGATACCCTGTTGCAGTTGCTGACCGCGAGAAAACACGACTTCGCGGGTAATTTGCAACAGTTGCGCATTGGCCTGAGAAAATTGAGTCAGTTGTTCCTGTGCGGCTTTTGAAGGTGTGCTATTGGCGCAATCCAGGTTCGCCAGAAAGGCTAACTGCTGGCTTAACTGTTGATAAGATCGTGGGTCGGGCAAAACATTTCTGTGCGCTTCCAGCATCTGCGCATACTGTTTGTGTTGGGTTTGGTAGAGGGTTGCCAGCGTGCTGTCATCCAGCACGCAGTATTGGCGATAGCTGCGCTCCATCGCCAACGCAGTGCCGCTCATAGCTTCACTGCGACGCGCATCCACCAGCATGGATTTGTTAATGTCCGCAGCTTGTTCGCTCAGCGTGTCTAGACTTTCATAAGCCTGATAGGCTAGTACCAGCAGCGGCAAGAGCACAAGTAAGAACGCCATAATCACTAATTGGCGCAGAGAGCGCGGAAATAGACGCCAGCGTTTCAAAGAAATCATCTCGTTATTTATTCATCCGTCATGATGCTAACGAAGTGGCATAAAAGCGCAATGTTTTTCCCTTAAACAACTGGGGGGTGGAGAACAATCAAGACGTGCAGAAAAGCGAGCAGGCGCTGCCCGGTTGCATATACGCTAACCGGGCAACTGAATAGGCGGTGCCTCACTCAACGTGTCGTCCGATGTTTGATAAAGCTGCATAGCAGACTGTTATCGGTGTAGTGGACGATAGGCACCCTTTCTTGTGGCGTCATTCGGTGTGTTATGAGCGCAAAGCAAAATCATCAACAGCGCAATCATAACGAGGTGAATGAGCAACGCGGAGTATTATGCACCATTCATGCCAATCCGCAATATCGATTTTAATTCATTGATAAATAATAACTTAAATTTACATGAAACACTAAAAGGACAATGAGACGTCTTTTTTAGCGTCATACCACGCCGTCGAACGCTAAAATCTGTCGCCAAAAAAGACGATTTATGCAGCCCTTGATATCATCACAATAAAATCAATTAATTAAATGTCTCCAAATGGAGACATCAATAAAGCGAATTGTCGTCATATTGCGACAAACCTATTATCCTCTTTGTCACCCTCGGCGAAGGCCGGGGCTCTCTGGCAGAAGGAGCGTGTTTAGCCTGTAGGAGATTCCCACCTGCGCGCTGAGGAGAACGAGGCCACCGGGAGAGCGGCAGGACGCCGCGAAAGTTAGCGCCGCGTCTGACAAAAATGCCGGGAGCATTTTTGAACGCTGTTAACAGCGGCCCCGTAGGGGCGAGTCATGGATGAGACGAGTTTTCCGCGTCGCTGGCGGCCCGTTAGTGGGCTCAGGCTCCGAAGGCATCGCGTAGCGGCGTTATTTCCCGCGAAAAGCCAGGGGTCTCGGGGCGAGGGCGATTGAGCGCCCCGAGTCGGGCGCGTGCGATGTACGGTGCAAATAACCGTGTGGGTTAACGCGCACGAAACATCCACTGTATCAATAAAAAGACTTGGCCTGAATTTGTGGAGATCCCTCAGCGCCTGCGCGGGAATGACAAAGGTGAGCGGGAATGGCGAAGGTGGCGGGAATGAACGTTTTAGGTCGGTTTGCCAACAAACACAAAAGGGGCTAATCGCCCCTTTTGTGTTTAGTTCATGGCTAGACCCCTTAGCCAAGCTGACGACGCGCGTTGCGGAACATACGCATCCACGGGCTGTCTTCACCCCACGTTTCGGGGTGCCAGGAGTTGCTCACGGTACGGAAAACGCGTTCCGGATGTGGCATCATCACCGTGGCACGGCCGCTGGCACTGGTTACTGCCGTGATCCCGTTCGGAGAGCCGTTCGGGTTAGCCGGGTAATTATCTGTCACCTGTCCAAAATTATTCACAAAACGCAGGGCGACCAGATGTTCATGTTCCAACGCAGCCAAGTGAGTCTCGTCACGCACTTCAACGCGTCCTTCACCATGGGATACTGCAATTGGCATGCGCGATCCGGCCATGTCGTTCATGAACAGTGATGGACTTTTCGTGACTTCAACCAGACTAAAACGCGCCTCAAAACGATCGGACAGGTTGCGAACAAAACGTGGCCAATGGTCAGCGCCAGGAATCAGCTCTCGTAAGTTGGACATCATCTGGCAACCGTTGCAAACGCCGAGTGCCAACGTTTGCGGACGTAGGAAGAAGTCCGCAAACTCATCGCGAACACGAGTGTTGAACAGAATGGATTTCGCCCAGCCTTCGCCCGCACCTAACACATCTCCGTAAGAGAACCCACCGCAAGCGACCAGTGCCTGGAAGTCTTGCAGTGAGCGACGGCCTGCCAGCAAATCGCTCATATGTACATCGATGGCGTCAAAACCAGCGCGATGGAACGCAGCCGCCATTTCAACGTGAGAGTTAACACCTTGCTCACGCAGCACTGCCACTTTAGGGCGAATTCCCTTCGCAATGAAGGGCGCCGCAATATCCTGTGACGGTTCGAACGTCAGCGTGACATTCAGGCCAGGATCACTCTCATCCTGCTTCGCCGCATGTTCTTGATCGGCACAGTGTGGGTTATCGCGCAGACGCTGCATTTGCCAGGTCGTTTCCGCCCACCAAGTGCGCAGCGTGGTGCGGCTCTCCTGATACACCACATTGTTACCATGCGTAATCACAAAGCGATTATCCTGAGAAGCATGGCCCAAACGGTGAACAATATCAGCCAATCCGTGATCGGCCAAAACCTGTTCAACATACGCGAGGCGGTCAGCCGCCACCTGAATCACGGCCCCCAACTCTTCGGTAAACAATGCGGCCAGAGGATCATTACCCAATGCTGCGATATCAACATCGATACCACAGTGACCGGTAAAGGCCATTTCTGCCAACGTCACCACCAGACCACCATCAGAACGATCGTGATAGGCTAACAGAGCATCATCTGCCACCAGCGTTTGGATAGCGTTAAAGAAACCAGCCAGTTGTTGTGGATCACGCACATCTGCCGTATGGCGACCAAGCTGGCGGTATACCTGCGCCAAGGCTGTTGCGCCCAGCGTATGGTGCCCTGCGCCCAGATCGATGAGCAGCAGCACGTTGTCACGATCGGCGCGCAGTTGCGGTGTAACCGTTTTACGCACATCTTCCACGCGGGCAAATGCCGTGATCACCAGGGAAAGCGGTGACGTTACACTGCGCTCTTGATCCCCCTCTTGCCAACGGGTTTTCATCGACATGGAGTCTTTACCCACCGGAATGGTCAACCCTAACGCCGGGCAGAGTTCTTCACCGATGGCTTTTACTGCTTCATAGAGTCCGGCATCTTCACCGGGGTGCCCGGCTGCAGACATCCAGTTTGCGGAGAGCTTCACGCGCGTCAACGCGCCAATTTGGGTAGCCGCAATATTGGTTAACGCTTCACCCACAGCCAGGCGCGCGGATGCACCAAAGTTACGTAACGCCACAGGTGCGCGTTCACCGATGGACATGGCCTCACCGTGGTAGCTGTCGAGACTTGCGGTAGTTACAGCACAGTTTGCCACTGGAATCTGCCACGGCCCCACCATCTGATCGCGAGCGACCATACCGGTAACGGAACGGTCACCAATGGTGATCAAGAAGGTTTTCTCGGCCACTACCGGTAAGTGCATTACGCGCTCTACCGCTTCAGCCAAGAAGATACTCTCACGATTCAGCAAGGTACCCTCGGTGGCCAGGCGCTTAACATCACGCAGCATTTTTGGCGTTTTGCCCAGCAACACGTCCAGCGGCAAGTCAATTGGCTGGTTGTTGAAGTGGCGGTCATTCAGGGTTAAATGCTGCTCTTCCGTGGCTTCGCCAATCACTGCATAAGGTGCACGCTCACGACGGCAGAGCTCATCAAACAGCCCCAGTTTCTCCGGTGCCACTGCCAGCACATAGCGCTCTTGTGATTCGTTACACCACACTTCCAGCGGGCTCATGCCCGGTTCGTCATTGAGGATATCACGCAGCTCAAAGCGCCCGCCGCGTCCACCATCACTCACCAGTTCCGGCATCGCATTGGATAACCCCCCCGCCCCTACGTCGTGGATAAACAGAATCGGATTCTCTTCACCCAGTTGCCAGCAGCGATCTATCACTTCCTGGCAACGGCGTTCCATTTCCGGGTTATCACGCTGTACTGATGCAAAATCAAGATCAGCATCTGACTGGCCAGAGGCCATTGAGGAAGCAGCGCCTCCCCCCAGCCCGATATTCATGGAAGGTCCGCCCAGCACAATCAACTTAGCACCGACGGTAATCTCCCCTTTTTTCACATGATCAGCACGGATATTACCAATACCCCCTGCCAGCATGACCGGCTTATGGTAACCACGCAGTTCGCGTCCGTTATGGCTGTCAACCTGCTCTTCATAGGTACGGAAATAACCGGTCAGCGCAGGACGACCAAATTCGTTGTTAAATGCAGCGCCACCTAATGGACCATCGAGCATGATATCTAACGCACTAACGATACGATCCGGCTTACCAAAATCCTCTTCCCATGGCTGCTCGAAGTTAGGAATGCGCAGATTGGATACAGAGAACCCGACCAGACCCGCTTTAGGTTTCGCGCCGCGCCCCGTCGCCCCTTCATCACGAATCTCACCGCCAGAACCGGTCGCCGCCCCCGGCCAGGGGGAAATGGCTGTTGGATGGTTGTGGGTTTCTACTTTCATCAGAATATGTGTCGGTTCCTGATGATAGGCATAGTGCCCTTGCGGATCGGCAAAGAAGCGCCCCGCTTCAGACCCTTCCATCACAGCCGCGTTGTCTTTATAAGCAGACAACACGTGCTCCGGCGTATGCTCGAAGGTGTTCTTGATCATTTTAAACAGCGACTTGGGCTGTGCTTCACCGTCAATCACCCAGTCAGCATTAAAGATTTTGTGACGACAGTGTTCAGAGTTAGCCTGCGCAAACATATAGAGTTCGATGTCAGTCGGGTTGCGTTTCAAGCGAGTAAAGGCATCCAACAGATAATCGATTTCATCTTCCGCCAGCGCCAATCCCAGACGCACGTTAGCCAGCTCCAACGCCTGACGCCCTTGAAGCAGTACGTCAACGCGTTTTAGCGGTGCAGGTTGATGCTGCGTAAACAGCTGCTCTGCCTGCGCCATCTCAGTAAAGACGGTTTCCATCATGCGGTCATGCAACAGCGCGCCCAATTGCTGCCACTGTTCATCGCTCAATGTCGGTGCATGAATATAGAAGGCTAATCCACGTTCCAGACGTGTCACCTTGTCCAGACCGCAGTTACGGGCAATGTCGGTAGCTTTGGAAGACCAAGGAGAAATGGTGCCGGGACGCGGTGTGACCAACAGTAAGCGCCCACTCGGCTCATGCTCCGCGAGAGAAGGGCCATATTTCAACAGCCGTGTCAGTTTTACCTGCTCATCTCTGTTCAATGGCGCACGCACGGCGGCAAAGTGAACGTACTCCGCATAGATGTCGCTAATTGGCAAAAAGTGCTCTTTGCAGCGCGTCAGCAACTTATTTACACGGAAGGCCGATAGGGCAGGTGAACCACGCAGTATTTCCATCATCTAAAAAATCTCTCGTCTTCGATGTACTGAGTTTCAGTACGTCAGTGGGCGCTACTTTGTCGCGCAGCCAAGGGGGGAAACGCGCGTCATTATAGAGAATTGTGACGCCCGACGAAACCGTTTGCGCAGAGTTTGTTGCACATCTTATTTTCGTCATGGTCAAATTTTGACCTGATGGATAACTGTTGCACACTGGCGTTTTGTTAAGCAAAATGCCCCCACTCTGGGAGAATGTAGATTAAAAAACTGCCGTTACAGACAGAAAGGCCATACGGCCACCGAGAGATAACTATTTGAAGCGTTTAACATTAAATTATTTTTTCATCGGGGTTATTACGTTACTGCTGATGTTGGCGCTTTGGCCCAACATCCCCTGGCGCAGCGGCCAGGATACTCAGCTCAATCAGATCCTTTCTCGGGGCGAGCTGCGTATCAGCACGCTCAATTCGCCGCTGACCTATACCCTCAGTAACGGAACTCCCTCCGGGCTCGATTATGAACTGGCTAAACGATTTGCCGATTACCTCGGCGTCAAGCTGGTGGTTTCGGCGCGCCAAAATCTTGACGCGTTGTTCGATGATCTAGACAACAACAACGCTGACCTGCTCGCCGCCGGACTTATATACAATCATGAGCGACTGGATCGTTTTCGTGCGGGACCGACGTACTATTCCGTTTCACAGCAACTGGTTTACCGCATGGGAGCAACGCGCCCCAAAAACCTGGAAAAGCTCAATGGTCGGTTAGCGGTCACATCGGGCTCAGCCCATATCGCAACGCTGCGTGATTTGAAAAGCGATAAATATCCAGCATTGAGCTGGGAAGCCGCCTCAGATCTCAGCACGCAAGATCTGCTCAAACAGGTGGCACAAGGCGCATTGGATTACACATTAGCGGACTCCGTGACTATCGGTTTGATGCAGCGCATTCACCCGCAGCTTTCCGTCGCATTCGATCTGAGCGACGAGGAACCCGTAACCTGGTATATGCGTCGCGTGCAAGATGACAGCCTTTATGCCGCGCTGCTGGATTTTTTTAGCCAAACCGTCGAAGACGGCACGCTGGCACGCCTGGAAGAAAAATATCTTGGTCACGTTGGTGAGTTCGATTATGTCGATACGCGGACTTTCCTGAGCGCTATCGACAACACCCTGCCGGATTTGCAGCCACTGTTTGCCAAGTATGCCAACGATATCGATTGGAAATTGCTGGCGGCAATCTCCTACCAAGAATCGCACTGGAACCCGTTGGCAACGTCACCTACCGGTGTGCGTGGGTTAATGATGCTGACGCGTAACACAGCAGATAGCCTAGATGTCACCGACAGGCTCGATCCCGAACAGAGCATTCGCGGCGGCGCACAATACCTGGCACACATGATGGAAAAAATGCCCGAGAGCATTCCAGAGGATGAAAAGATTTGGTTTGCTCTGGCCTCTTACAATATGGGCTATGCCCACTTGCTGGATGCACGCAAACTGACGGAAAAACAGAAAGGTAACCCCGATAGCTGGGCCGATGTGAAGATGCGCCTACCGATGCTCAGCCAGAAACGCTACTATACCCAGACCACCTATGGCTACGCGCGTGGACACGAAGCCTATAATTACGTTGAAAACATCCGTCGCTATATGCTGAGTCTGGAGGGGTATCTCACAGAGAAGGCCAATAAAACCCAACAGCAGGAACTGTTAGCGAGTGCTTACCCTGCTGTCCCATCAGAAAAACTCGGCAGATGACCTCTCAGGCAGCTCCATCATTCCTGGCGGCTTTTTCCTGAGTACGCAGCACTTTGTGCTGCGCGCGGCGCAAGCGGAAAAAATTGCTGAGAGTTTGGGCACACTCGAAGGCCAGGACCCCCGAGGTAATTTGCATCTGATGATTCATTCCGGGATGGCGCAAAATATCAATCAGCGAACCTGCAGCACCAGTTTTTTCATCATGAGCGCCATAAACCAGCCGTCCAATCCGGCTGTGCACCATTGCTCCGGCACACATCACGCACGGCTCAAGCGTCACATACAGCGTCGCGTTGAGTAAGCGGTAGTTCTGCAACACACTTCCCCCCTGACGCAACGCCATGATCTCGGCGTGCGCTGTCGGGTCGTGATGACCGATGGGGCGATTCCACCCTTCACCAATCACGTCATCATTCAGTACCAAAACGGCACCAACGGGCACCTCCCCCTCTTCCTGCGCCCGTTGGGCCAGCTTCAGGGCATAGCGCATCCAGTATTCATCTGGCGTATCGCGCAGCTCAAGGGTGTCATTCATCGCGCCTCCCAGGTATTCATCACGCTTTTTTGGTCGCGCGCATTATACAGGGCACAAGGGAAAAGCGGAGTGCTTATTACCTTGCAGGATACCGTTACTCCAACTGTTGCAATGTTCCCGCACGCGTCACACGCCAGCGGTGTTCACAGAAGAACAGCAGTGGGTTATCTTGCTTACTGTCACTGTATCCACTGTGCAATTTGAGCGGTATACCGAGGTGTTTTTCCATCTGAACCACTTTCTCTCGCCCAAGGCAGCGCAGCGGTAAAACCCAGCCACCATAACCGCGCACAATCTGGCTACCCATCAGTTTAACTCCGGGCAGAAAGGCGGCGTCATGGTAAACCAGCTCAACCAGACGCTGCGGCGAGCCTGTCACGAGCCACACCTGCGCATCCGAGGAGGCAAGATACTCCGTCAAACGCTGTTGGACAGCCGGAAATGGCGTCACCCGGCTTCGAAAATGGGTAACAAACTCCTGCTCTAACGCACGCAAATGCGCCTCGTGCCGCCCAAAAGTAATCGCCCACAGCAAAGCGCTCATCGGCCAGCGAGCAGCCCTGCCTCGCGCCAATAACACTAGCCCGGCAACGGGCAGCACCGGAATAACCAGCAACAAATTTAACGGTAGACGTTTTAATAAATAGCGCAAAAAACACCCAAACATGTCCTGACGATGCAGCGTGCCATCCAAATCAAAAAACACGATACGTGTCGGTAATTGTTCGCCCAAACCGTTTTCCTCTTGCCAATGTATTAGCCACGTTGATGTAAAGCATTAAGGCTCACGCTGCCTATCTCCCTTTTATACCCTAAATAATTCACATTGCAGGAATGCTCCCCGATGAGCTTACTCAGGTAAGTGATTCGAGTAACCAATCTGCCGGGAGCAGATCTGAACGCTGCTTGCAGCGGCCTCGTTAGAGGTGAGGCCATGGATGAGCCAAATAGAGAACGCAGCCAATGCCCCTACAACGTGAAGTGTGGCGTGTATGTCAGGGTAATAGCGCATCGCGCAAATAGCCTTGGTGTTTTTCCAACCGCTGCCCCGCCTCTTTCGCGTCAATACCGCTGAGGATCATCAGTATAGCGGGTTTGGCTGCGTAGCCCGTTTCCTGTAACGCTCGTTGGGCCTCGCCGCGCTCGGCTCCCGTGGCCTCCATCACAATACGGCAAGCGCGATCGACCAGTTTCTCATTCGTCGCTTTCACATCGACCATCAGGTTTTGGTACACCTTGCCAAGTTTGACCATCACCCCGGTAGAGATCATATTGAGCACCAACTTTTGTGCCGTACCCGATTTAAGGCGTGTCGAGCCCGTCAGTGCCTCCGGTCCGACGACGGGTGAAATAGCCACCTCGGCTAGCGCCGCAATAGGGGATGCTGGGTTACAAGAAATGGCGACAGTGCCACAACCTTGGCTCTGGGCATATTTTAGCGCACCAATAACGTAGGGTGTGCGCCCCGAGGCTGCCAAACCAACGACGGTATCCTGTGGCGTCAAAGACAGCGCAACCAGATCGGCCTCCCCTAAGGAAGGATCGTCCTCTGCACCTTCGACAGCCTTCAACAATGCGCCCGGCCCACCGGCAATTAACCCAATAACCATCCCATGAGGAACACCAAAGGTAGGTGGACATTCGGAGGCATCAAGCACCCCTAAGCGCCCACTGGTGCCGGCACCGAGATAAATCAGTCTCCCACCTGCTTTCATTCTGGTTGCCGCCATATCCACCGCGCGCGCAATCTCTGGCAGCACCAGACTTATTGCTTGAGGTACCTTGCTGTCTTCATGGTTAAACAGCGTTACCATGTCCAGCGTTGTCTGATTGTCCAATTCCATTGTCGCCGGATTGCGGGTTTCTGATACGAGTGTTGCTAAATTCATTTTCCTCTCCCTGACACACGCGTGTTCTGCTAGCTCAGCTTGCTACTATACCTTAAACAATGCGAGTCGCAGGAAGGCGTCAAGGGTGCGATTCGAGTGACAAATCTGCAACGCGAAATGTGCCAGGTATAATTACTTTTGACTGCCATAAAAGTAGGTTATTCTGCCATAATAGTTAGCGAAAATTCGTCTGTCTTGACAGCGTTTCCGCCCTCAACGCCTATTCTATTCCTCACATCAGGAAGGTGTGCGTGTTCGTTTTGTATCCTACAAGGCGGTATGGCGTTTTTTACGCGATAAGGCCAACACATCGGAATGAGGATGAGAGGCTCACTCTGGTTCAGTCAATAAAGAGAAATGCCGGTGAAAGGCCGTTGGATAACGATATCGCGTAATAAAGGGGTTCTGTTTCTGCTCTTCAGCAGTTTGCTACTGTTGGCTGCGACGCTGCGCGCGGATTGGGATTTCGTTACTATTAACCAGCGCACGGAACAACTTTATGGCCCCGCGACACCGGAAGCGCGCAAACGAATCAATGAGTGGCAAACGTTATTAGGCTCATTGCAAGGCAGCGATGAAAAAAAATTGTTGGAATCGGTGAATCGTTTTTTTAATGAACGACTGCTGTTTCGCGACGATCGTGTTATCTGGCAGCAAGAAGATTATTGGGCAACACCAATCGAAGCACTGCGTAAAGGGATGGCTGATTGCGAAGATTATTCTATTGCAAAATATTTTTCACTACGCAGACTCGGTATTCCGAATGAAAAGTTACGAATTACTTACGTTAAAGCATTACGCCTTAATCAGGCACATATGATCGTGGCTTATTATCCCACGCCAACGTCTATTCCGCTGGTGTTGGATAATCTAACGGATAAAATATTACCCGCAACGCAGCGTACCGATCTATTACCCGTCTATTCCTTTAACGGTGAAGGGTTATGGCTGCCTGGCAGCGACGGCAGCAATAAGCGGGTTGGCGACAGTAAGCGGCTTTCACGTTGGCAAGATTTATTAGCCAAAATGCGGGCCGAAGGTTTTTCTCTTGAAGAGTAGGATTAGGCTATGTCTCTATACAAACAACTCCTGATAGCCATCTGCTTATTCGTGCTGGTGATTTTTAGCGGCAGTTTTTTCGTCAGTTTGGAAAATTCACGCGAGCAGTCGAATAATCAATTGCAATCCCATGCGCAGGATGCCGCTACCGCACTTGGATTGTCATTGACGCCCAATATCGACGATCCGGCCATGGTGGAACTTATGGTCAGCTCTATCTTCGATAGCGGCTATTTTTCCAGTATTCGCGTACGCGATATCAAAACCGGTAACGTCACGCTTGAACGTATCGCCTCCCCTGAAGTTCCAAATGTCCCTACTTGGTTTGTTCATCTGGTTAATCTGACGCCGGGCAGCGGCGAAGCTGTTGTGATGCGGGGATGGGAACAGGCCGCCAAAGTGGAAGTGGTCAGCCATCCTATGTTCGCCGTTAGCCGCCTGTGGCAAAGCACCACTGCAGGAATTATCTGGTTGTTAGGCTGTGCTACGCTCGGCTTGTTGATTGGTGCCTTGTTGCTACGCCGTCAACTGCGTCCCTTGAACTATATGGTGAAACAGTCGTTAGCTATTACTCGCCGCGAATATCTCACCCAGCCTGACTTGCCTAGCACGCCAGAATTTCGCCGCGTGGCGCAGGCCATGAACCTGATGGTCAGCAAACTAAAGATGTTGTTTGAAGAAGAGGCTGAACGAAGCGAGCGCTTACGTCAGGAAGCCTATCAGGATCCTCAGACTGGCCTGCCCAACCGCCGCGCCTTTGAAATGCAATTCAATGACAAAATCAGTAATGAAGAGACACCGCCGGGGTATCTCATCATGATCCGTATACAGAACCTTGCTGGCCTCAATCAGCGACTCGGCGGGCAACGTACTGATGCGCTACTTGACACCATGGCGAAAATGATGCGTACAGCACAAAAGCTGTACGCTGAACAGGAAAGCGTGCTGGCGCGTTTACGCGGCGGTGAATTTGCCCTGTTGTGCCCCGGTATGGCTGAAAAGGAAGCGCAAACGCTGGTTATTGCACTTTCTCACAATCTGGAATCACTCTATTTGACTGGCGAGATCGATAGCTCTCCCGTCGCGGCCCTGGGTATGGTGCCGTTCAAACATGGTGATACCCTTAAATCGTTGTTGATACAGGGTGACCACGCGCTAACGCGTGCAGAGAGCTCCCCGTTACACCACGCACCGGTGGAGGAGAAAGAATCTCATTCACCGGCAGAGGCCGATCGCCACCTGTGGTTTAACCGATTGGATACGCTGCTTAACGAGGAGCGCTTGCAACTGTTCTTCCAGCCCGTTTGCCGCTGTGCTCAACCCGGCGACATTCTCCATCATAAAGTGCTGGCGCGTATCAATGACGAACAGGGTAACAGCATCCCAGCGGGGTTCTTCCTCCCCTGGATTCAGCGCTTTGGCTGGAATGCACGCTTGGATCAGGTAATGGTAAAGCAAACGTTGGATTATCTGTCACGTAACTCAGGCACACTGGCGCTGAGTCTGTCGGGCAGTACCGTATTGGATTTGAAACTGCTGACACACATGTTGGCACCGCTGAAAGGTTACCCCGATCGGGCGCGTCGAGTGATTCTGGAGCTGGATGAAAACCAGTTACCAGAAACACATCACCTTGAAGCGCTGATCGCATTGCTCAGTGAATACGGCTGTCAACTGGGGTTACAGCACTTTGGTGGGCGTTTTAACCTGATTGGTAATCTCGCACAATGGGGGCTTGCCTACCTGAAAATCGATGGTAGCTATATCCGTAATATTGATCGGGAAAACGATAAAAAGGTGTTTATTGAGGCACTCTATCGTACCGCTAACAGCATCGATCTGCCACTGATCGCCGAACGTGTAGAAACTAAAGGTGAGTTGGATACGCTGCGCGCTATGGGGCTGCAAGGCGCGATGGGGCGTTTATTAGGTGAGCCTTTCCCCGCACCAGAAAACACACTATTGCTGAAATAACGGTTACGGAAATAACAAAAATTGTACGTGCAGACCATAGCCTGCACGTACGCGAAAGTGTGGGAAGAGGAGGAAAATGACGCTTAAAACATAGCCTCATCTTCATCATTAATGAGCTTGCTAAGCCCACCGTTGAGCGATTCGCGCGCCTGCGCCCTACTGATCAGTTTTAACTGCGCGGCAGAAGGAAAATCGGTAATACTGATCACGCCTTTCTGAGTCAGCACCTGAATCAAATCCTCAAGCACGCGGACCATATCCAAATCGCTTTGGCGTAACTGCTGCAATCCATTGAGCACAACCTCCTGATTTTTCCGCCACAGGATCGCTTCCGGAGAATCTTTTGCCAGTTTACCTGTCATCTCATCAAAGGGCACATCCGCCACTCTGACTAAAAATCCCTGGCTATCACGCTGGATATAATACATGCATCCCCCCTTCTCTCCGGTACGGTAGGCTCACATTGCTCGCCCCGGAGAAGGTCAATGTCTTCTCCGGGCGCAAGTGGCGCGACTCAGTTTACCGTTTGTTCAGGCTTACTGACCAGACTTTCCAACGAAGGCATGGATCCGCTATAATGTTCAAGGGTAATGGACACATTCACTGTACCGCCCGTATTGCCCGTGAAATCACCCTGCGTGCTGACCTCGATGGTCGGCGAACCGTTATGATCGGTAAAACGGATATAACGGCTGAGATCGGCCCCATTATCCAGATCGCCGAGCAGATCGTGCAGATTGATCTTATCGCCTTCTCCCGAGTTGAAATCCTTGATGACGTCAAAGCCGGTATCACCTTTTTGCCACATAAAGGTATCCGCCCCAGAACCGCCAATCAGCGTATCATTGCCCTTACCGCCAATTAGGATATCGTTGCCGCTGCCACCGTACAGAATATCGTTTCCTTCACCGCCATTTAGCAGATCATTCCCACCCTGACCAAACAGGATATCATTCCCCCCATCGCCGTAAAGCTTGTCATCGCCGTCATTGCTAGAAGAGAGATCGAAGTCCTGATGGTGATCAGTAATGTAATGGTGCATCTCCTGCACCGTCACACTGGAGACGTTCATTTGCTGTGCAATATAGGTTTGCAGTGCTGACAAACCGTTGCCTTCAATACCGTCAAAATGCACCACGTCACCGAACAGAATGTCAGTGCCAATACCGCCATGAAGAACATCATCCCCACTGGGCAACGATTTGTTACTGCTCTGAACGGTATCATCGCTGGCAGTGACTATTGTGGCACCATACTGCTCAACGCCTTCCGTCGAGTAGCCGGTTGCGGTGTCATGGTTGAGCGTTTCGGTCGACGTAGCTTGAGCAACTACCTCAAGTTGTCCTGCAGGAAAAGGGACATAAATCGTTACCGTTCCCGAAAGGGTGCTGAGGTCATGTGTGTTGGCAATGGTATAGGTGCCATCTTTGCCTACGGTGTAGGTCACATCGTTGTTGATATGATCAACCACCTTGGTGCCTTCCGGCAGACCGGTCAGCGTAATGCCCGACAGCGTTTCACTGCCATCAAGATCCGTCAGTGCGGCGGAAACATCCAGTGTATATTCCTGCGTACCAGAGTAGGTTTCTTTCGTTACAGTAGGCTCGTTGCTGCCTGGGGTCACGCTGGTCCCGTCACTGTAAATCACCCCCCCCAGATTGTTACTCACTTGGCTGGTGAACGAATGGGATTGGCCATTACTGTCGGTGTAGTTAACCTTCAGGCCATCGAGGGTATTCACCTTATCTGGTTGATTATTGTTGGTGCTGTAAGTCGTGTTATAGGTATAACCCTCCTCTTTCATCACGAACACATAATCTTTATGAGCACTGCTGTTATTATCTACGCGATTTCCACCGAACGAATCCAGCGTCTTGAGCACCTTTTGATCTTCCGACCAATCGCTTTGACGATAGAAATACCCGCTATTCGAGTGAACAACAAAAATATCGCTGTAGCCATCACTGCCACTGGTGTTGCCCTGAGAATAATACGCGTAGGTACCGGTACCGACCAATGTCGGGATCGGATCCCCCTCGGTTAACCAGACACGCACTCCATCACCGACAGCAATGATTTTACCATCCTGAATATCAAACCCGCCGTTAGTACTGCCGCCATTAACGTGAATCACTTCACTACTTGGCGTACTGTTCCCACTGGTTATATCGAGCGACACCGTAGGTGCATCCGCCACCGGGGTGATATCAATATTCAACGCGGTTTCCGAGCCAACGTTGCCCGCTTTATCTACCGGTGAGAATTGCACGATGCTGTACGGTGAACCGGACGCATTTTCCGCAGGATCAAAACGCAAGTCCGTGTCGGTCGAATTAAACGACTGTCCAACGGTGACAGGTTTCCAGGTACCGTTATCGTTGTAATACAGCGTACCAGCGCTGGCTGGCGGCAACGAGGAAATAACCACGCTGGCAGTATCACCCGTAACGCCAAGGCTGTCCCAGCCAATGTGTACCGGCGTATCTTCCAGCCCTGTTACCGTCTCTTCGTGCGCGACCGGTGGCGTGATATCCAGCACGGCATTATCGCTATCGTGTGCCTGGTTGCCAGCTGGGTCGGTCGCGGTAGCTTTGGCGGTAATATCACCTTCTGCCAGCGCGCCTAAATTAACTGTAGTGTGCCACTGCCCGTTGATCACGGGGACACCTACTACCGTGACCGTTTTACCGTTAATATCGGTAAAGATCAGATCAACCTTGCTCTCACTGCTGGTGCCACCAATACTGGTCCCAGCCAGTTCCTGCTGATTGATATAACCATCGTTACCCGCAAACGTGGTGATATCCACTTCAGGAACATGCATGTTGATGGAGTATGGACGATCGGCATTGGCTGTAGCTGCGTTACCCGCTGCATCGGCTATAGTCACCGTAGCCTTAACCAAAGTGTCATGAACCAGCACGCTGCCAGGAACAGACACGCTCCAAGTTTTACCGTCACTGTTCACCGTCGTGACATAACTTTCACCGCCAACGCTAACCTTAACACTGTCGCCCGCTTTAACACCGCCACCGACCGTACCGCTAATAGTTTGTATTTCAGTAGCTTCATGGCTGTTGATGACATCATCACCCGCAATAATATCGATCTTGATAACAGGGTGAGGCGCGGTGACATCAAGCGTCGCTTTATCGCTGTCCTGCGCCTGATTACCCGCAGGATCGGTGGCCTTGGCTACAGCAGTCACTTTACCTTCCGCTAATCCACTCAGATCAACATGGGTGCTCCACTGGCCATTCACCACCGGCACACCCGTGATCGTGATCGTTTTACCGGCACTGTCGGTAAAGGTTAAATCCACACGACTTTCACTACTGGTACCACTGATGTCCGTGTCGGTTACTTCCTGCTGGTTGATATAGCCATCGTTACCAGCGAAATCTGTGATATCAACCGTCGGACCGGTGATATCCATGATCGCGCTGTCGCTATCATGGGCTTTGTTGCCCGCAGGGTCAGTTGCCGTCGCTTTAGCGGTAATCTCACCTTCCGCCAGTGAGCTCAAATTAACCGTGCTCTGCCAATGACCATTGACTACTGGTACACCGGTCACTGTTACGACTTTACCGTTCACATCAGTAAAAGAGAGATCCACACTGCTCTCACTGCTGGTACCTTTAATAACCGTACCCGCCAGTTCTTGCTGGTTAATAAAGCCATCATTGCCTGCTAAATCGGTGATCTCTACCACTGGCCCTGTGACATCCAGCACCGCATTATCGGTATCATGTGCCTTATTACCCGCCTCATCGGTCGCGGTCGCTTTAGCAATAACAGTGCCTTCTGCGAGTCCGTTCAAATTGACCGAAGTATTCCAGTGGCCATTAACTACCGGCACGCCTGTGACTGTCACTGTCTTACCATTGATATCGGTGAACGTCAGGTCAACTCGACTTTCACTACTGGTGCCGCCGATCTGTGTGCTTACCAATTCCTGTGCGTTGATGTAGCCATCATTGCCCGCAAACGTGGTGATATCCACTTCAGGAAGATCGATATCAACACGATAAGCATGATCATCATTGGCTGTGGTAGGGTTACCTGCAGCATCACGGGTTGTTACCGTCGCACTCACGGAACTGTCATCAGCCAGTACGTGGCCCGGTACCGACACACTCCAGGTTTTTCCATCGTTGTTAACGGTGGTGTAATAAGTTTCTCCGCCGACGCTAACGTTAACACTATCACCTGCTTTGACATCTCCACCGACAGTACCGCTTATCGTCTGTGTCTGACCAGCTTCTTCCGCGTTCAGAATATCGTCTTCAGCAACGGTTCCAATCTCAATGGTAGCCTGCGGTCCGGTTATATCGAGCAGCGCACTATCATTATCGTGCGCCTGATTGCCTGCTGGATCTGTCGCTGTCGCTTTCGCGGTGATTTCGCCTTCGGCCAACGAACTTAAATTGACGGTACTCTGCCAATGCCCATTCACCACCGGTACATTATTAACGGTGACCGTTTTACCGTTCACATCCGTAAAGGTCAGGTTAACGCTGCTTTCACTGCTGGTGCCTTTAATAAAGGTACCAGATTGCTCCAGTCCATTAATGTAGCCGTCATTACCAGCAAAATCAGTGATATCCACCGTCGGACCGGTCACGTCCAGCACCGCGTTGTCGGTATCGTGCGCCTGATTGCCCGCCGCATCGGTCACGGTGGCTTTGGCGTCCACCTGACCCTCGGCCAGGCTGCTCAGATCGACCGTCGCACT